>NZ_JAMBOG010000004.1 GCF_023715525.1 Kocuria rosea
CCGCGACCACGACCGCGACTGGGACAAGGACCGCGACCACGACCGCGACTGGGACAAGGACCGCGACCACGACCGCGACTGGGACAAGGACCGCGACCACGACCGCGACTGGGACAAGGACCGCGACAAGGACTGCGAGTGGGTGCCGAACCCGGACAAGGGCCACGACTGGGGCTCCGACTGGGGCTCCGACAAGGGCCACGACTGGGGCTCCGACAAGGGCCACGACTGGGGCTCCGACAAGGGCCACGACTGGGGCTCCGACAAGGGCCACGACTGGGGCTCCGACAAGGGCCACGACAAGGGCCACGACTGGGGCCACGACTGGGGCTCCGAGGACTGCGAGGATGAAGCTCCCGTAGAGGAGCAGCCCACCGAGGAGCAGCCCACCGAGGAGCAGCCCACCGAGGAGCAGCCCACCGAGGAGCAGCCCGTGGCGGAGCAGCCCGTGGCAGAGCAGCCCGTGGCAGAGCAGCCCGTGGCAGAGGTGCCGGATGGAGCCGGTGTCGTTGCGGACGTGGAGTCGGAGGTCCTGCCTGCGAGCACGGACACCTTCGTGGAGTCCGCACCGGAAGTGGTGAGCGATGAGGAGTCCTTCGACGTGCTGGCTGACACCGGCGTCGGCTCCGGGGCGCTGATCGCCGCCGGACTGGGCGTCGTGCTGCTCGGCCTTGGCGTGGCACTGCGGCGCAAGTGG
The DNA here is from genome assembly GCF_023715525.1 of Kocuria rosea. GTDB lineage: Bacteria > Actinomycetota > Actinomycetes > Actinomycetales > Micrococcaceae > Kocuria > Kocuria rosea_A. The sequence continues at coordinate 698 of NZ_JAMBOG010000004.1, forward strand.
GCCTGATCCGGGTCACCAGTCCCGCTGCCTGATCGGGGGATGACCCCGGGTCCATGACCCGGGGTCATCCCCCGATCACCGTCTCGTCGAGACGTCCGCCGGCAACGACCCCGAACCGACCAAGAATCCGACCAAGAAAGAGTGGCACTCGTGGACGTCAGGACAGTCACCGCTCCCCACCCCGCGGAGCCGACCGGACCGGCCACGACGGGTGGACGCGACGCAGTGCGTCGGGCCGCGCGGACAGCGGGTGAGCTCCTGATCACCGTCGGCCTGGTGCTGGTGCTGTTCGTGGTGTGGCAGCTGTGGTGGACCAATCTCGATGCCTCCGAGACCCACGGCCAGGCGGTGACGCGAATGGCCGACGAGTTCGGCGGACCCACCGCTCCAAATCTGGAGGCGCCCGTGTGGACACGACCTGACGACCCCCCCGGGGGCAACGCCGTGGGCGGGTCCGGTGACGCCACCTCCTCCGCGGGGCGCCGGATGGACGACGGCGAGGTCGGGACGCCTCCGGTGGCAGCCCCGCCCGGCTACGGGGAAGCCCTCGGCATCGTCTACGTGCCGCGGTTCGGGGCGGACTACGCGCGCCCGGTGATGCAGGGCACCGGGCGAGACGTTCTGGACACCCTGGGACTCGGGCACTACCCGTCCACGGCGATGCCCGGGCAGGTCGGCAACTTCGCCCTCGCCGGGCACCGGCAGACGAACGGGAAGGTGCTCGATCTCGTCCACACCCTGGTGCCGGGCGACCGGATCCACGTACGGACGGCCCAGGGCTACTACACCTATGTCTTTCGTGACAGCGAGATCGTGCTGCCGACGGAGACCAGGGTGCTCGCGCCCGTGCCATCGGACCCGGCGGCACGACCCACCGAGAGAGTGCTCACGCTGACCACCTGCCACCCGCGCTACGGAAGCACCGAGCGCTTCATCGCGTACGCCGTCCTGGAGTCCTGGAGACCGACCGCGGCGGGCCCGCCCGCGGAGATCGCCGCGACGGTCGCCGACGAGACCGAAGGGAGGTGAGCCGATGTACGGATGGATCTTCTCCCGGCTGCCCGGCCCGCTGTGGGTGCGCGTCCTCCTCGCCGCCGCGATGATCGTCGTGGCGGTGGCGGCGCTCATGGAGATCGTCTTCCCCTGGGCAGCTCAGTTCTCCCCGCTGACCAGCGGGGTGACCCTGGCGCGGGAGTGACCGCCCGCTCAGCCGCGGCCGGGGCACCCGCCGCGGCAGGTGCCCCGGTCTGTCGGGCAACGCCGCGGCGTCAGGCGGTCTGGGTGACCTCGACGCGCACCTGCAGCCCCGAGGTCCCGCCCCCGCCGGTGACCATGCCCTTGAGCGGGGTGACGTCGGAGTAGTCCCGGCCGCGGGCCACGGTGACGTGGAAGTCGGTGAGCCGGGTGTGGTTGGTCGGGTCGTAGGCGTACCAGCGGTCGTTCCACCACTCGACCCAGGCGTGGGACTCCCCCGGCACCGTCCGGCCGATGCCGGCCTCGTAGTCGGGGTGCAGGTAGCCGGAGACGTACCGGGCGGGGATGCCGATGTGGCGCATCATGCCGATGGCGACGTGCGCGAGGTCCTGGCACACGCCCTTGGCCTCCCGCCAGGCGGCCTCCGCGTCCGTGTGCACGCCGGTGACCCCGGGCACGTACTGCATGTGGGTGGCGATGCCCTCGAAGATCGCGCGCGCGGCGTCGGCGGGGTTCGCCGCCGCCGCCCGCAGCTCCTCCGCCACCCCTTCCAGCTCGGGGCCGATCCGCGTCAGCGGGGTCTGGGCCCCGTAGTCGGAGACCGCGTCCTGGAGCTCGGGGGTGGCCAGCTCCTCCCAGCTCAGCCCGTCGGCGGCCTCGTCGCCGGCGGCGCGGTGGACCTCCACGGTGGCCGTCGAGCGGATCTCGAGGTGCCGGTGCCGGCCCTGGATGTCAAAGGCGGCGACCCGGGTGCCCCAGTAGTCCCGGTAGTTGCTGACCGTGGCGGTGCCGGGGCTCAGCGTCAGCTCGGCCTCGAGCACCACCTGCTCGTCGTCGGAGATCGGCGTCATCCGGGCCTCGTTGTAGGACTTGGAGACGCTGTCGTTGTAGTCGTAGCGGGTCACGTGGTCGATCTTGAGCCGGGTCACAGGATCCCTCCGAACCAGGACGCCTCGACGGCGTGCGAGAAGTACTTGGCGCCCACGGCCTCGGAGGCCCGCGCGCAGGCGGCCTGGACGTTGTTGAGGTGCTCGGGCAGCACGGCGATGAGGTCCTCCGCGTGGTGGAACTCCAGGGCGGTGCGCGCCTCGCCGATGATCCGGCGGGCGTCGTTCTTGAACCCGACCCGCTGGATGCCGGGCTCCAGCTGGACGAGGACCTCCTCGGCGGTGGTGAGGCTGTGCAGGATCGAGCCCGGGAAGAGCCGGTCCAGGAGCAGGAACTCGGTGGCGGACTCGTCGTTGAACGTGCCGTAGCGGGTGCGCAGGAACGCCTCGTAGGCGCCGGCGCAGTGCAGGATCGACACCCAGGACATCCCCGAGGTGGACGTGGAGCGGGTCCACAGCAGCCGGGAGGTCATGTCCGCGCGCTCGATGGCAGCACCCAGGGACAGGAACATCCAGGACTCGTCGCGGGACATGGTCATCTGCACCTGCCCGCGCACCGTGGCCATCCGCTCGACGGTCCAGTGGCAGACGCGGAAGGTGCCCACCACGTCGCGGCGGTGCTGGCCGAGTCCGTAGAAGGTGGAGTTCAGCGCCTCCCACATGGGCGAGGACATGCTCTCCCGGGCGCGGCGGGCGTTCTCGCGGGCGGCGTGGAGCGCGCCCGAGATGGAGGTCAGGCAGTCCCGGTTCCACGCCAGCTCGTGGATCATCGACTTGACGCTGTAGACCCCGTCGGTCGGGGTCACGCCCATGACCTCCATGATCCGCCGGACCTCGGTCTCCTGCTGGCCCGGGGGCAGCTGGGTGATGCGCTCCAGGTGGACGTCGAGGATGCGGGCCACGCCGTCGGCGCGCTCGACGTAGCGGCCGATCCAGAACAGCGACTCGGCGATGCGGCTCAGCACGACGGCTCCTTCCCGGCGGCCGGGCGACCGGCCTGTTGCTGCTGCTGCTGCACCTGGCCGCCGTCGCCCTCGTCCTGCCACGAGGCCGAGACGGGCCAGGTGTGCACGGTGTCGTCGACGTCCGCGTGCCGGGCCAGGCCCGGGTCCAGGTCCTGGTTCTGCGGCCGGCCGAGCACCCAGGTGTCCTTGGACCCCCCGCCCTGGGACGAGTTGACGATGAGCGAGCCCTTCTTCATGGCCACGCGGGTGAGCCCGCCCGGCAGCACGTAGATGTCGTCGCCGCTGTTGACGGCGAACGGGCGCAGGTCGACGTGCCGGGGGCTGAACTCCCCGTCGGCGAACGTCGGCACGGTCGACAGCTGCAGCACCGGCTGGGCGATCCACCCGCGGGGGTCGGCGAGCACCTTGGCGCGCAGCTCCTCCAGCTCGGCCTCCGTGGCGTGGGGGCCGATCACCAGGCCCTTGCCGCCGGAGCCGTCCACCGGCTTGACCACGAGCTCGTCGAGGTGGTCCAGGACGTACGCGCGGGCGTCGTCCTCCTCCAGCCGGTAGGTGTCCACGTTGGGCAGGACCGGTTCCTCGTCCAGGTAGTAGCGGATGAGGTCCGGCACGTAGGAGTACGTGAGCTTGTCGTCGGCCACGCCGTTGCCGATCGCGTTGGCGATCGTCACGTTGCCGACCCGGGCCGCGTTGACGAGCCCGGAGCAGCCGAGCACGGAGTCGGAGCGGAAGTGCAGGGGGTCCACGAACTCGTCGTCGATCCGCTTGTAGATCACGTCCACCCGCTGCTCGCCGGCGGTGGTGCGCATGTACACCTTGTCCCCGCGGACCACGAGATCCCGGCCCTCGACGAGGCGCACGCCCATCAGCCCGGCCAGCAGCGTGTGCTCGAAGTAGGCGGAGTTGAACACGCCCGGGGTCAGCACCACGACCGTGGGGTCCTCGGCGGCCTCCGGCGCGGTGGCGCGCAGCGCCCGGTAGAGGTGGCGGGGATAGGCCTCCACCGCCCGGATGGACTGGGACATGAACGCCTCGGGCAGTCCCTTGGCCATGGCGCGGCGGTTCTCGATGACGTAGGACACGCCCGAGGGGACGCGCACGTTGTCCTCGAGGACGCGGAAGACGCCCTGCTGGTCGCGGATCACGTCGATCCCGGCCACGTGGATGCGCACCCCGCCGGCGGGGTGGAAGCCCCACACCGCGCGGTGGAAGTGCGCCGACGACGTGATCAGCGAGCGCGGCACGATCCCGTCGGCCACGACGCGCTGCTCGCCGTAGACGTCGTCGAGGAAGCACTCGAGGGCGCGGACCCGCTGCTTCACGCCGCGCTCGATGATGTCCCACTCCTCGGCCGTGATCACGCGCGGGACGAGGTCCAGGGGGAACGGGCGCTCCTCCCCGGCGAAGTCGAAGGTCACGCCCCGGTCGAGGAAGGACCGGGCCATGGAGTCCGCGCGGGCGTTGACGTCGCTGAGCGAGAGGGCGTCCAGGACCTCCCCGATCTGCTCGTACCCGGGCCGCGTGCCCCGCTCCTCGGTGAACATCTCGTCGTAGGCCGCCGCTGTGGCCATGTCGGCGGCGTAGTTCTCGAACAGGTCGGACATCTGGGGGGTCACGCCCCTTTCCGGGTTCTCGCTGGCTGTACGGGGAGTATGGACGGTCCGTGTTTCGCCGCTGTAACCCGATTGTGTCACGCGCCATGGGCCCGGGCCGGGCAGGACGTGCCCCTACGATGGGATGACGTGCCCGCGCCCGCGGGCGCGTTCCCCCGCCCGTCCCTGCCGCTCGTTCCCACGGAGGACCTCGTCTTGCGCACCGACCACGCCCGCGCCCGGGCGACCGACCGGACCGCCGACCTGCCCCGGGGCGGGTCCCTGCTCCGCCCGGTGCGATGAGCGCCGGCGTCCCGCAGCGCGTCACCGTGGTCGTGGCCACCCGCAACCGGCGGGACGAGCTCGTCGCGAACCTGGGCCGGCACGAGGGTCCCGTGGTCGTCGTGGACAACGCCTCGACCGACGGCTCGGTCGAGGCCGTGCGCGCGGCGCACCCGCACGTGCAGGTGGTGGCGCTGGGGACCAACGTGGGCGCTGTGGCCCGCACGATCGGCGTGCGCCTGGCGGGCACCCCGTACGTGGCGTTCGCCGACGACGACTCGTGGTGGGCCCCCGACGCGCTGGCCCGCGCGGCCGCCGTCCTCGACGCCCACCCGCGCCTGGGCCTGATTGCCGGCGCGATCGCCGTGGGCCCCGATGAGCGCCCGGACCCGCTCAACGCCGTGCTGGCCGCGTCCCCGCTCGGCATCCCCCGGGGCTGCCCGGGCCCGGCCCTGCTGGGCTTCGTGGGCTGCGGCTCGATCGTGCGTCGGTCGGCGTTCCTGGAGGTCGGGGGCTTCGACGACGTCGTGCGCTTCCCCGGCGAGGAGGAGCGCGTGGCCCTGGACCTCTTCGACGCCGGGTGGCGGCTGGCCTACGTCCCCGAGGTCCGCGCGCACCACCACCCGTCCCCGAGCCGGGAGAGCGACGACCGGCGGCAGGCGGAGCTGGTGCGCAGCCGGCTGCTGACCGCGCTGATGCGCCGGTCCTGGCCGGCCGTGGCCCGCGAGCTCGCCGGCGCGGTGCGCGGCGGCCGCCGGGGACGCCGCGGCCTGCTGGGCGCCCTCCCCCGCGTCCCCGCCGCCCTGCGCGCCCGGCGGCCGGTGTCCGCCTGCACGGAGAGCGCGCTCGCCCTGCTGCACGGCGACGCCCCCGCGACCCCTCACCCCGACCCCGTCCTCCCGGAGGAGACCCCGTGACCGAGACCGTCCCCACCGCCTCGACCGAGCCCGCGCGCGATCCGCAGGCGGGCCCCGACGGCCGGGTGGCCGTCGTGATGATCACCTACAACCGCCGGGACGAGGCGCTGCTGGCGCTCTCCCGGCTGCGCGAGCTGCCGGAGCGCCCCCACGTCGTCGTCGTGGACAACGGGTCCGCGGACGGCACCGCGGACGCGATCCGGCGGGCGCACCCGTGGGCGGAGCTCGTGGCGAGCCCCGTGAACCTGGGCGCCGTGGGCCGCAACGTGGCGATGGATCGGGTGGGGACCCCCTACGTCGCATTCTGCGACGACGACACGTGGTGGGAGCCCGGCTCCCTGCGCCGGGCCGCCGACGCCCTCGAGGCGCACCCCCGCCTGGGGGTCGTCACGGGCAGGATCCTCGTCGAGCCCGGGGCCCGCGAGGACCCCATCAACGCCGAGCTGCTGTACTCCCCCGTCGAGGGTCCCGCGTGGCTGCCGGGCCCCGCACTCGGCAGCTTCCTCGCCGGCGCCTCCGTGGTGCGCCGGGAGGCCTTCGCCGAGGTCGGCGGGTTCAGCGAGCGGCTGTGGCTGGGCGGTGAGGAGGAGCTGCTCGCGGCGGACCTCGCCACGGCCGGGTGGGAGCTGTGCCACCTGCCCGACGTCGTGGTCCACCACCAGGCCTCCACGGTGCGCGACCCCCACCTGCGGCGCCGGCACGGGCTGCGCAACACGCTGTGGTTCATCTGGCTGCGCCGGCCCCTGCGGGCCGCGCTGCGCCGGAGCCGCGACGTCATCGGCGGCGCGCCCCGGGACCGGGTCACGGCCCTGGCCCTGCTCGACGCCCTGCGCGGCGCCCCGTGGGTGCTGCGGGAGCGCCGGCCCCTGCCGGAGCACGTCGAGCGGCGCTTCCTGGCGCTGGAGGAGTCCCAGCGCACCAGCGCCGCGCGCCGCTACGTCAGCTGACCGGGTGGCGCGGCGCCCGCGCCCGCCCGGTCCGCCCCCGGACCGCCCACCAGGACCCGCGACCAGGACCACGGAGGCCCCTCTTGGACCCGCACCCCGTTGACCGTGCCGCCCCGGCGAGCTCCGGCTGGTCGACCCTGCACCGCCACCACATCGGCATCGACGTCGGCAGCGCCTCGATCACGTACGCCGTCGTGGACACCGCCGCGGGCCGCCCCACCGGCCCGGTCCGGAAGGTGCCCACGCCCGATCCGGCCAGCCCGGTGGCCGTCGCCGAGGTGCTGTGGGCGCTGGTCGAGGCGCTGTCGGCCGAGCCGCGGGCCCCGCACCCGGAGGCCAGCGTCGGGGTGGCCCTGCCGGCCATCATCCGCCACGGCGTGGCCCGCTCGGCCGCGCACATCGACGACGCCTGGATCGGCCTGGACGTCGGGCGCTTCCTCACCGACCGGCTGGGGCGCGCCGTGCACGTGATCAACGACGCCGACGCCGCGGGCCTGGCCGAGGCGCACTACGGCGCTGGCCGCGGGGAGGCGGGCCGCGCGGTGACGGGGACGGTCCTGGTGATCACCCTGGGCGCCGGGATCGGCTCGGCGCTGATCGTGGACGGACGGCTGGTCCCGAACCTGGAGCTCGGCCACCTGGAGATCGACGGGGCCGCGGCGGAGGTCCTGGCCTCCGCCGCGGCCCGCGAGCGGCAGGGCCTGGACTGGCCCGCCTACGCCGAGCGGCTCCAGCGCTACCTCTCCCACCTGGAGTTCCTCTTCTCCCCCGACCTGATCGTCGTGGGGGGCGGGATCTGCGTGGACCACGAGCAGTTCCTCCCGCGCCTGCGGCTGGGCACCCCCGTGGTGCCCGCGGGGCTGCGCGACGCGGCCGGCGTCATCGGCGCGGCGCGCCACGCCTACCTCGCGCTGCCGCCCCTGGGATGAGGCCGGACGGCGGAGCGGTCCGCCCGCCCGGGCGGCGGCGTCAGCGGAGCCGGCCGGCGGCGGGCACCTGCGCGGGCCGGGCCGCCTCGCGGAACCACTCCACGGTCCGGGCCAGGCCCTCCGTCCAGGGCACCTCGGGGACCCAGCCGAGCACCTCGGTGGCCAGCGCCGTGTCGGGGCGGCGGACCTTCGGGTCGTCGACGGGGCGGTCGACGAACGCGATCTCCGACGCCGAGCCCGTGGCGGCGATCACGTCCTGCGCGATCTGCAGCACGGACAGCTCGTGCGGGTTGCCGATGTTCATGGGCCCGCTGTGGCCGCTGCCGGCCAGCGCCAGGATGCCGCGCACGAGGTCGGAGACGTAGCACACCGAGCGGGTCTGCGCGCCGTCGCCGGTGACGGTCAGCGGCTCCCCGGCCAGGGCCTGGCGGATGAAGGTGGGGATCGCCCGGCCGTCGAAGGGCCGCATCCGGGGTCCGAAGGTGTTGAAGATCCGCACGATCGCGGTGTCGACGCCGTGCTCCGCGCGGTAGGCGACGGTGAGGGCCTCCGCGAAGCGCTTGGCCTCGTCGTAGACGCCGCGCGGGCCGACCGGGTTGACGTGGCCCCAGTAGCTCTCGGGCTGGGGGTGGACCTGGGGGTCGCCGTAGACCTCGGAGGTCGACGCCAGCACGAAGCGGGCGCCCTTGTCCTTGGCCAGGCCCAGGGCGTGGTGGGTGCCGATGGAGCCGACCTTGAGGGTGTGGATGGGCAGCTTGAGGTAGTCGATCGGGGAGGCCGGGGACGCGAAGTGCAGCACCAGGTCCACGTCGCCGGGCACGTGCACGTAGTCGGTGACGTCGCACTGGACCAGCCGGAAGCCGGGGTCGCCCACGAGGTGCTCGATGTTGGCGGCGGAGCCGGTGAGGAAGTTGTCGAGGCAGACGACCTCCACCTCGCGCCGGCGCAGCTCGGTGCACAGGTGGCTGCCGAGGAAGCCGGCGCCGCCGGTCACGACCGCCCGGCGGACGGGGCGGCCGGCGCCGGGGGTGGTGGTCGCGTCTGTCGTGGGGTTCACGGTGCTCCTCGGGGTCGAACGGGCAGGGTCTCGGGCGGGCGGGATCTTCCAGCGGGCGGGCAGGTCTTCGGGCCCGGCGGTCAGGGACCGGCGCGGACCGGGGCGGGGCGGGCCAGCTGGGCCCGGGCGGCGGCGAGGACCTCGGCCACGGTCACGGCGGCCAGGCGCTCGTCGAGCACGTCCGCGTGGGGGTCGCCCCACGCGTCCGCGGCCGGGTCCCCGTGCCATAGCACGGTGTGCAGCTCGTGGTCCACGGCGGGTCCCCACCAGGCGGGCGGGGTGGGGCCGAAGAGCACCACGGAGCGCACCGCCAGGGCGGTGGCCACGTGGGCGACGCCGGTGTCCGTGCTCAGCACGGCGGCGGCGGCCCCGACGGCCGCGGCGAGCTCCGCCAGGGACAGTGCGCCGCAGACGTTCTCGGCGGCGTCCAGGCCGTCGGCCACGGCGGCGGCGAGCCCGGCCTCGGCCGGGGACCCGGTGACGAGGATGCGGTGGCCGTCGGCGGCGAGGGCCTCGGCGACGCGGCGCCAGCGCGCGGCGGGCCAGCGGCGGGAGGCCGAGGCCGCCCCGGGGTGGAGCACCACGGGTGCGCCCTCGGGCGCCGGCACGTGCGGGCGCAGCCGCAGGTCCTCGGGCCCGCAGGCCCCGCCGGCCGCGTCCACCAGCCGGCACCAGCGCCGCACCTCGTGCTCGTCGGCCCGCCACGCCGGCCCGTCGTGGCCGGCCGCGGCGAACGCGACGAGCCGCTGCGGGCGGGTGGCGAGCAGGAGCTCGTGGCTGCGCGGCCCGCGGCCGTGCAGGTTGACGGCCACGTGCCCGCCGGGCAACGCCGGCAGCGGCTTGAGGCCCGCCGTGGGCAGCACGGCGTCGACGACGCCGAGCTCGGCGAGCCAGGTCCCGATCCCCTCGGGGGCGGCGAGGACCAGCCGGTGGCCCGGCAGCATCCGGCGCACGCCCCGCAGGGGGGCCACGCCGGCGAGGGCGTCGCCGAGGCCGAGCGCGCGCAGCACGAGGACGTCGCCGGGCCCGACCGTCGCCGGGTCCACGGTCGCCGCGCGGCGGGGCTCAGCGCTCACGGCCGGCCCGCTGCAGGATCGCGGTCGTGGACCGGCCGGAGAGGTAGGGCAGGACGGTGACCTCCCCGCCCCAGCTGCGCACGTCGGCGGCCTCGGGCAGCTGCTCGGGGGTGTAGTCCCCGCCCTTGACCCACACGTCCGGGCGCAGCAGGTTCAGCGCGGCGCGCGGGTCGTCCTCGTCGAAGACGACGACCGCGTCGACGCTGCGCAGGGCCGCGAGCACCCGGGCGCGGTCGCCCTGGCCCACGACGGGGCGGCCCGGGCCCTTGAGCCGGCGCACGGACCCGTCGGAGTTGAGCAGCACCACCAGGGCGTCGCCGAGCCGGCGGGCGGCGTCGAGGGAGGCGATGTGCCCGGCGTGCAGCACGTCGAAGCACCCGCCGGTGGCCACCACGGTCCCGCCCCGGGCCCGGACCTCGGCGAGCAGGTCCTGGACCTCGCGCGGCAGCCGCTCGGCCCCGGGGTGCAGCCCGGGGCGCTGCCGGGTGCCGGCGGCGCGGCGGGTGCGGTACGTGGCCGCCCCGCCGGCCGCGACCCACTGCCCGGCGGCCTCGACCGCGGTCTCCACGGCGGCGGTCACGTCCGCGCCGCCGCCGAGGGCGAGGGCGGCCGCGGAGGCGAAGCGGTCACCGGCCCCGCACGGGTCCGTGTTGCGCACGGGTGCGGCCGGGAGCAGCTCGGTGCCGGCGGCGGACGCCAGGTAGGCGCCCTCCGCGCCGGCGGTGACGGCCACGGCGCGGGCGCTCCAGCGGCGGCGCAGCGCCCCCGCGAGCTCCCGGGGCCCGGCGCCGTCGTCCTCGAGGGCGCCGGCGGCCTCGGCGGCGTTGGGGGTCACGAGCGCGCACCCGGGGACGGGCTCGCCGCCGCGGGGGTGCGGGTCCCACACGACCGTGCCGGTGCGGGCGTGCTCCTCGAGCGCGGCCCGCACGGCCAGGTCACGGGTGATGCCTCCCCCGTAGTCGGAGACGAGCACGGCGTCGGCGCCGGCCAGGACGGCGGCCACGTGCGCGGCCGAGACGCCGACCGGGGTGCCCGGCCCGCCCTCGTCGACGCGCAGGAGCGTCTGCCCGGCGCTGCGCACGCGGGTCTTGGTGCGGGTCCCGCCCTCGTGGCCGAGCCGCTCGAGGGCGACGTCCCCGAGGGCGGCGGCGAGCTCGTGGCCGGCGGCGTCCGCGGCCACGGGCGCCAGCAGGGTCACGGAGACCTCCGCCGGGACGGAGCCGACCGCGGGCGGCTCGGCGCACAGCAGCGCGGCCAGCCCCGCACCGCCCGGGCTGGCGAACACGTCGTCGACGTCGACGACCGGCACGGGCGCGTCCGGGCTCAGGCGCGTGGAGGTGCCGGCGACGTCGCGGTCGAGCAGGGCGTCGCCGACGACGACGATGCGGGCGGCGCTCATGCGACCCCCGCCCGCACGGTCGCCGGCTCCTCGTCGGCGGGCTCCCCTGCCGCCTCCCCGGCGGGCGGGACGAGCAGCTCGTCGACGGGCCGCGGGGCCAGCCGGGCGTCGACGGCGGCGCACACCGCGTGCAGGAGCATGAGGTGGACCTCCTGGATCACCGAGGTGCTGGGCGCGGCGACGGTCAGCACCTCGTCGGCGAGCTCGGCCAGCGGGTTGGGGCCGGGTCCGGTCAGCGCCCACACGTCCAGCCCGTGCTCCCGGGCGCGCTGCGCGGCGGCGAGCACGTTGGGGCTGCGCCCGCTCGTGGAGAGGACCACGAGCACGTCGCCGGGCCTGCCGTGGGCCTGAACCTGGCGGGCGAAGACCTCCTCGATGCCGTAGTCGTTGGCGATCGCGGTCACGCTGGAGGTCTCGGCGGAGAGGCAGACGGCGGCGAGGGGCTGCCGGTCGTCGACGAAGCGCCCCACGAGCTCGGCGGTGAAGTGCTGGGCCTCCGCGGCGCTGCCGCCGTTGCCGACGGCCAGGACACGGCCCCCGGCGGTCAGCAGGCCGGCGAGGCGGGCGCCCCAGCGGTCCACGACGCCGGCGTGCCGGGTGGCCTCGCCCGCGGCGACGGTGAGCTCGTCGAGGTGGCTGCCCAGCCACCTCTGCGTCTGGGCGAGCAGCGGGGGGTGCTCGCGGCGGTGCCGCTCGAGCACGCGCTCGTAGGCGCGCTCGGTCTGCTCGGCCACGCGGGCCCAGCCGAAGAGCCGCTCGACGCGGGCGCGCCCGGCCCGGCCCATGCGGGCGGCCAGCGCGGGGTCGTCGAGCAGGGTGCGCAGCGCGTCCGCGGTGCCGGCGACGTCGCGCGGCGGGACGAGCAGGCCCGTCACGCCGTCCTCGACGCTGTCGAGCAGCCCGCCCACGGCGGTGCCCACCACGGGGCGCGCGCAGGCCATGGCCTCGAGGGGCACCATGCCGAACGGCTCGTACCACGGCAGGCAGGCGACGACGTCGGCGCCGGCCAGCAGGGCGGCGGCGTCGCCGTGGTCGACCCGCCCGAGCAGCTCCACGCGCTCGGCCACGCCCAGCTCCCGGGCCAGGGCCCGCAGGCGCAGGGCCTCGGGGTCGCGGTCGAGCTCGGCGCGGTCGGGGCCGCCGGCCACCACCAGCTCGGCGCCGGGCAGCTGCGCCAGGGCGCGGACGACGACGTCGACGCCCTTGCGCTCCACGAGCCGGCCCAGGGCGAGGATCCGGCGCGGGTGCGCCTCGGCGCGCGCGGGCGCCGGGGCGAAGGCGTCGAGGTCCACGCCGCAGGGCACCACCTCGATCCGCGACGGGTCCCCGCCGAGGGCCAGCAGCTCGGCGCGCTCGTCCCGGCAGGTGGCCAGGACGAGGTCGGCGGCGGCGACGATCTCGTTCTCCGCCGCGAGCCGGCCCGCGGGGCTGGTGTCGGCGGCGCCCTGGTGGCGGCGCTTGACGGCCCCCAGGGCGTGGAAGGTCTGCACCACGGGGATCTGCAGGGTCCCGGCGGCGCGGCGGGCGGCGAGCCCGGACATCCAGAAGTGCGCGTGCACGAGGTCGGGGGCGCCGTCGCGGGCCCAGTCGCGGGCCAGCCAGCGCCCGAACTCGTCCATGTAGGGGGCGAGGTCGTCCTTGGGCAGCGGGCTGGGCGGGCCGGCGGGCACGTGCACGACGCGCGCGCCGGGGGCGAGCTCGACGACGTCGGGCAGCCGGGCGTCGTCGCGCCGGGTGTAGACGGTCACCCGGTGGCCCCGGCGGGCGAGGCCCTCGGCGAGGGCGGCCACGTAGACGTTCTGTCCTCCGGCGTCGACCCCGCCGAGCGCGGCCAGGGGGCTGGCGTGCTCGGAGACCATTGCGATTCTCATGCTGTCACCTTCTCCAGGATGCGGTCCCAGTCCGCGAGGAAGCGGTCCAGGCCGTAGTGTCTCAGGGCGTGCTCGCGGGCGGCGGTGCCCGCCGCGGCCGCCGCGTCGGGGTCGTCGAGCCAGTGCCGGGCCTGCGCGGCGAGGGCCTCCGGGTCGTTGGAGAGCAGCCCCGCCTCCGGCGGCACCGCGCGCGGTGCCTCCGTGGTCGAGAGCCCGAGCACGGGCATCCCGATGGTCATGGCCTCGAGCAGCGCGAGGCCCAGGCTCGTCCACCGGTACGGGTGGAAGTAGGCCCGGTGGCCGCCGAGCGCCGCGTGCAGCTGCTCCTGAGGATAGTTCTCGTGCAGCCGCCCGGCCATGTGGGGCGCGAGCTCGGCCAGCCGGTCCATGCCCATCCCGTACACGTCCACGGGCAGCTCCCGCGCCAGCGCGGTGACGAGGTCGGTGCCGGCGAGGCGCCCGCGGCGCACGGGCTCGTTGACGACGACGGCGAGGCTGGCGCTCGTGCCGGTGTACAGCGGGCCGGGGTCGACGATGCCGTGCTCGACGACCTCCGTGGGGGCCTCGCCGTTGTCCCACATCATCCGGTTGAAGTGCGTCACGTGCACCACGGGGATGTCCGAGCGCTCCGCCAGCGGGTGGCGGGTGGTCACGGCGGTCCCGCGGGGGGTGTCGTGCTCGACGTAGACGGCCGGGACGTCCGTGCCGGGGCGCCGGCCGGTCCACCGCTCGAGGAGCTCCAGCTCGTGGGGGCGCTGCAGCAGCACCACGTCGAAGTCGGCGTCGGCCAGCTCCGCGGGGGTGAGCTCGCGCGCGGCGGCGGGCCACTGCCAGGTCCGGGCGCGCCCGCGCCCGTCGGGGCCGCGGTCCTCGACCACGGGCAGCAGGTACTCGTGGGGACCGTGCACGAACGACGTCGTCCACGACCCGTGGACGTGCCAGGTCAGGATGCGCACCTGGGTGCTCCTTCCGTTGCGTTGACAGCGCCGGGTGCGCCCGCCGTGAGCCGGGCGACGGCGGCGACCACGGCGGCGGGCGGCACCGACGACAGGCACGGGTGCCCGGGGACCGGGCACTCCCGGGCCCGGGAGCCGCGGCAGTCCGCGGTCCGGTCCCCCAGCAGCACGACGGGCACGCCGTAGGGGGCCCACCGCTCGGCCGGGACCACCGGGGAGAACAGGGAGACGACCGGGGTGCCCACGGCCGCCGCCAGGTGGGCGGGCCCGGTGTTGCCGACGACGACGCAGCGGGCGGCCTCCAGCACGGCGGCCAGCCCGGCCAGGTCGGTGCGCCCGGCGAGGTCGAGGACCGTGGCCCCGGGCGCGGCGGCCCGGGCGGCGGCGACGGTCGCGCCGGCGAGCTCCCGCTCCCCCGGCCCGCCCGTGACGACGACGGCGTGCCCGGCCGCGGCGAGCCCGGCCGCCAGCGACCCGGCGTGCGCGGGGGTGAGCCCGCGCGAGGGCACGGAGGCGCCGGGGTGCAGGGCCACGAACCCGCCCGGCAGCGCGGACAGCTCCGCGGGCAGCGCGGGCAGGGGGCGGCGCACGGCCAGGCGCAGGTCGGCGTCCGTGGGCGCGGGGGCCCCCGCCGCGACGGCGAGCTCCATGGCCGCCTCCACCTCGTGGCCCCCGCCGGGCGGGTCGGCCCGGCGGTGCCGGACGTCGAGCAGGGACCCCGGGTAGTCCTCGCTGGTGGCGACGACGCGGGGGATCCCGGCCAGCCGGGCGAGCAGGGCCATGGGCAGCGCGCTCTGGTGGTAGGACGTGAAGACCACGGCGAGGTCGTAGCCGCGCGCCGCGAGGTCCTCCACGAGCCCGAGGGCCGCGGCCCGGTCCACCGGCGGCGGGCGGAAGCCCGACCACGGCGCGGCGTACTCGAGGACCTCGGCCACCCCCGGCAGCAGCCGGGCCGCGGCCGCCCCGGCGGGCGAGGCGAGCAGGTCCACGGGTCCGCCGCGCCGGGCCAGCGCCCGGACCGCGGGCCCGCTCAGCAGGACGTCCCCGTCCGAGTCGAGGCGGACGGCGAGGGTGCGTGCCACGCTCAGCCCCGGAGGCCGGCCGGGACGGGCACGGGCCCGCCGGACAGGACGGCGGCCACGGCGTCGCGCAGGGTCGGGGCCACGGCGGGGGCGGCGGCGACCTCCTCGGCGCGGGTCACGGGCGTGGGCACGAGGACGCTGCGGGCGCCGGCGGCCTGGGCGGCCTCGACGTCGGCGCCGATGTCCCCGACGAGCACGCACTCGCGGGGGTCCACGCCCAGCTGCGCGGCGGCAGCCAGCACCATCCCCGGCGCCGGCTTGCGGCACGGGCACCGCTCCTCGGGCGCGTGCGGGCAGACCTGCCAGGTGTCGAACGGACCGAGCAGCTCGGCGAGGCGGGCGTTGACCGCGTCCACCTGCGCGCGGGTGAGCAGGCCGCGGCCGATCCCGGACTGGTTGGAGACCACGCCGACCCGCAGGCCCGCGGCGCGCACGGCGTCGACGGCCTCCCTCGCCCCCGGCACGAGCTCCACCCGCGCGGGGTCGCCGTTGTAGGGCACGTCGTGGACGAGGGTGCCGTCGCGGTCGAAGAGCACGGCGCGCACCGGCACGGGCCAGGGCCCGGTGCGGCGGTGGCGCCACCAGCCGCGGACCTTGTGCCGGACCGCGGCCACGGGGATGGCGGCGCTGGTGCGCGCCATCCGGGACAGCTCGGGCAGGAACTCCGGATCGCCGGGCCGGGGCCCCGGCGCCAGGCGCAGCAGCAGGAACCGGCCGGTCCGCCAGCTCCACGCGGCGGCGCCGGCGGCCGCCACGACGAGGGCGCCGCGGGCGGCCGGGCGCCGGCCCAGCGCCGCGGCGGCGAGGGCGGTGCCGGTACCGGCGGCGGCGGCGGCCAGGGCGGAGACGGTCGCGACGTGGCGCGGGAACGCGCCCGCGGGGGCCTCGGCGGCTGCGCGCCAGCCGGGCCCGTGCAGCCGGCGCATCAGCGCGTCGTCGGCGTTGCCGGCCTGCACCCGCAGGCTCACGAGGTCGTCCGCGGGGCGCACGGGGTGGGTGATCCACCGCTGCCCGCGCACGAGCTGCCACCCGGCCCGGCGCACGCGCAGGGCGAGGTCGGCGTCCTCGCGGTAGGCCCGCGGGAAGCGCTCGTCGAAGCCGGAGACGGCCTCGAGGGCCGCGACGCGGTAGGCCATGTCGGCGGTGGCCCAGTCGGCGCCCTCGAGGGACGCGGTGTTGCGCTCCCAGTCGGTCGGCGGGCGGTGGCCGGGCAGGGGCACCTCGATCCGGCCCTGGCTGGCACCGATCTCGGGCCCGCACACGGCGAGGTCGTCGGCGAGGCGCCGGGCCCAGCCCGCGGGCAGCTCCACGTCGTCGTCGAGGAACGCGATCCACTCCGCGCCCGACGCGCGGGCGGCGCGCCAGCCGCGGTTGCGGGCGGCTGCCGGTCCGCGGCCGTAGCCGCGGACCGTGCGCACGGTCCAGGCGACGGTGTCCGGGACGGTGGGCTCCAGCGGTTCCACGTCCCCGCGCCGGTCGTCGACCACGACGACCTCGAGCGGGCCGGGGTGCTGCGCGTCGACGTCCTGGGCGGAGAGCGTGTCGAGCAGCCACTGGAGCGTGGGCCGGCCCACCGACGGGATGACGACGGCGTACGTCGCGGGCGCGGCCGTCACCGGGCCTCCTGGAAGAAGGAGGCGCGGCGGACCAGGTGCGGGCCGAGCACCAGCGCCGCGACCGGGGCGGAGCCGAAGAGCTCGAGGGCGTCGCGCGGGTCGTCGACCATGGGCCGGCCCGCGGTGTTCAGGGACGTGTTGACGACGACGGGCACCCCCGTGCGCTCGTCGAACGCGCGCAGCAGGGCGGCGATCCCGGCGTTGTCCTCGTCGGTCACGGTCTGGATGCGGGCGGTGCCGTCCACGTGCGTGACCGTGGGGATCCTCTCCCGCCACTCCGGGGCCACGTCGTGGACGAAGAGCATGAAGGGGCTGGGGATCGGCCCGCCGCTGAAGATCTCCCCGGCGCGCTCGGCGAGGACCATGGGCGCCACGGGGCGGAACTGCTCGCGGCCCTTGACGTCGTTGAGCCGCTCGAGGTTGTCCGGGTGCATGGGATTGGCGATGAGGGAGCGGCGGCCCAGCGCCCGGGGGCCGAACTCGCTGCGGCCGTCGAACCAGGCGATGACGCCGTTGTCCGCGAGGATGTCGGCGACCTCCCCGGCGAGGTCCTCGGGGGTGGTGAAGGGCACCTGGGCGGTGGTCAGCCACTGCGCGAGCGCGTCGTCCGACCAGCTGCGGCCCAGGGCGGCGGTGGGCTGGGGCGCGCCGAGGTCCCCGGCCTCCTGGGCCAGGTGCAGGGCGGCGCCGAGGGCGGTGCCGGAGTCGCCGGAGGCGGGCTGCACCCACACCTCCTCGAACGGGGTCTCGCGCCAGATCCGGGAGTTCGCCACGCAGTTCAGGGCGGTGCCGCCGGCCATGGTGAGCACGCGGTCCCCGGTCTGCTCGTGCAGCCAGCACGCGAGCTCCACCAGCACCTCCTCGACCACGGCCTGGACGGAGGCGGCGAGGTCGGCGTGGTCGCCGCCCCACGTGCCGTCGTCGACCCGGCGGGGGGCGAAGCGCGTCCAGTCCGGGGCCTGGGCCCGGAAGCCGCCGTCGCCGGTGGCGCGGACGATCTCGCGCAGCTGCGGCAGGAAGCGGGGCTCGCCGTAGGAGGCCAGCGCCATGACCTTGAACTCGTCGGAGGAGCGCAGGAAACCGAGGTGGTCGGTGAGGGACTCGTAGAGCAGCCCCAGGGACTCGGGCAGGGCCTGGCGGGCCAGGATCTCGAGCTGCCCGTCCCGGTAGCGCCCGGCGAGGTGGGAGTGCGCCTCGCCGCGGCCGTCCACGACCAGGACGCTGCTCGTGCGGGACGGCGCGGCCAGCCCGGCGGAGGCGGCGTGGGCCACGTGGTGCTCCACGAAGCGGACCTTGGAGCGGTCGAGGCCGGGCAGCACCTCGGCGATGAAGCCCGGGGCACGGCGGGCGTAGTCCACGCGGACGTGGTCGTAGGGGTCGTCGGGGATCTCGGCGGCGACGGAGGGGTCGAAGGAGTAGCCGACGACGTCGATGTCCTCGGGCTTCAGACCGGCCTCCGCGAGGCACCAGCGCATCGCCTGCTCCGGCAGCTCCCACGCCGAGAAGGGCACGGGCCGCTTGCCGTGCTTGCGCCGGGAGAAGCGCTCCTCCTCCGCGGCCGCCACCACCTTGCCGTCCACGACGAGAGCCGCCGCGGGGTCATGAAAAATCGCGTTGATGCCCAGGAAGTTCATGATCCGGAGTATTACACAGTGTGATCAGGCGGCTGACATTGGATCCGTGTCACCCCTGGTGGGGGCCGGACAGGGCCAGGTCCTCGGGCTCGTGCGCGGGCTCCGGGGCCAGCAGCCCGACGAGCTCGTCCAGCTGCCCGGACCCGCTGGGGGCCAGCGCCGCCCGGGCGGCCGCCGCGTCGCGGCCGGCGTCGGACAGGCACCACTGCAGCAGCTCGTCGAAGCGGGCGGCGCCGGCGTCCTCCGCGGGGACCACGGCCGGCCAGTTCCACGCCCGGGCCTGGGCGGTGACCTTCCCGCCCCCGGCCACGGGGTCGACGGCGAGCACGGGCACCCCGGCGCGCAGGGCCAGGACGAGCCCGTGCAGGCGCATGCTCACCACGGCGTCGAGGCGGGCGATCACCGAGCCGACCTGCGCGGGGGTCGCCGGCAGGCGCCAGTCCCGCGGGTCCAGCCGGGTCTCCAGCGGGAGGCGGGCGGCGTCCAGCCCGCCGAGCCACTGCTCCAGACCGGCGCGCACGGCCTCGTGCCGCCGGCGCGGGCCGTACTCCTGCTGGCCGGAGGTGAGGTAGACGCCCAGCACGGGCGCGAGCCGCGGCCCGGGCCGCGCCGCCAGGTCCCGCCGGGCCCCGGCCCCCGGACGGTCCCGGGCGATCACCCGGTGGAAGCCGGCGGTGACGGGGTCCTCGGGGTCCAGCACGCTCACGCCCACGGCGATCCGCCGACAGTGGGCGAAGCGGGCGTGCAGCTCGGCCACGGAGCGGCCGGTGGCCGGGCCGCAGACGAACACGAGGTCGGTGTAGCGGGCGGGGTCGGCGTCGTCGAGCCGCAGCCCGCCCGGGGGGCACATCACCGCGCTCCACGCGACGTCGTGGGCGATGCCCGCGCCCGCCAGGGCGTCGGCGACGGCGACGGCGTCCATGGCGAGGACGTCGCCGGCCGTCGCCTCGCCGTGCAGGACGCTGGACCAGCCGACCACGAGTGTGCGCATCCCCCGAGGCTAACGGCTCCCCGGACGCGCACGGGCGCCGACGCGGCCGCCTGCGTGATCCGTTCTGTAACGACTGGGCGAAGCGGCTAGTGGCAACCGGATGGCGCGTCTACGCTCGGTAGCACTGGTCGAGCAGAAAGCCAGGGAGCCCCGTCGTGGAAGGACCCCGCTCATGGACCACAACTTGTCCGTCGTCGTGCAGGTGGACCTGCACGGCCGGTACGTGCACCTGGTCGTCACCGGATGCCTGACCGAGCTCAACCACCGGGCGCTGCCGCCCCTGATCCGCCGGGCGCGCGCCCTCGTCCCCGACGTGACGGTCAACGTGGACCTCACGAGCGCCCAGCACGTCGAGCCCCTCGCGCTCGAGCTGCTGCAGCGCTGGGTCGAGGCCGTCCACGCGCAGGAGCCGGGCGGGCCGGTGCGCGTGCTGACCCGGCCCGTGCCGTTCGGCTTCCCGGGCGCGACCGAGCCCTTCCAGCCGGCCGGCCGGTGGACCGTCGGCGACCTCGACGGGGTGGCGGCATGAGCGAGCTGCACGTGGCCCCCGCCGCCGCGGACGCCGGGCAGTGCGAGACCTGCCTGGCCCCGGAGTGCGCGTTCCCCGCCGAGCTGGGCGCCCTGACGCTCGTGGAGCTGCAGGTGCTGCACAGCCGCATCGCGTGCCAGCTCGACCACGAGTACCTGGACAACCCGGACGGGCCCCACCCCGTGACGCAGGACCGCCACGAGGAGCTCCTCGCCGAGCTCGAGTCCCGCACCCGCGCGGACTGACGCCGGTCCGCCCGGCGTCCCGGCCCGCTCAGGGACCCGGGCGGGCGTGCTCGCGCGGCCGGGTGGCGGCGTACCACCGGGCGAAGAACACCACGAGCAGCGCGACGTCGGCGACGTCGCCGCCGTAGTACATGATCTGCGCCCCGGCGCGGCCGTCGGCGGCGCCCACGCCCGCCGGCGGGTGCGCGTAGAGCCACTTGGCGAGCACCGAGTGGGCGGCGACGAAGAGCACCAGCACGGCCGAGCGCAGCGCGAAGGAGCCCCGGTGCGGGTCGGGGTCCGCCCCGGCGATCGCCGCGGTGAAGAGGTAGCCGGCGGCCAGGACGTGGGCGTGCACGACGGCGTGCAGCAGGGCCGAGGAGTGCGCGGCGGCGTAGAGCCCGGTGGTGTAGAGCAGCCACAGGCCCCCGGCGTCGAGCACCCCGGCGACCACCGGGTGGGTCGCCGCCCGCGCCCACCGGCCGCGCAGCACCCGGGACAGGGCCCGGGCCTCGCCCACCGGCAGGGCGCGCAGGGCCAGCGAGACCGGCGCGGCGAGCACCAGGGCCAGCGGGGCGAGCATGCCCAGCAGCAGGTGCCCCACCATGTGGGCCGAGAAGCTCTCGCGGGCGGCGTGGGCGAGGGGGCCCAGCAGCGCCGCGCCGGCGGCGGCGAGGCCCGCGTACCACAGGAGCGTGCGGTGGCCCGGCCAGGGGCTGCGGTGCCGGGACGCCCACAGGCCCGCCGCGTAGCCGGCCGCGGCCACGGCGAGCGCGAGGACCACGACGCCGTCGACCAGCGCCCACCCGGAGGACCCGGCGCCCCCGTGGTGGCCGGTCACCGCGCCGCGCGGGCGCGGCCGGTGCGGCGGAGCACCACCAGCCCCGCCACGAGGGCGAGGCCAGCGGTGCCGATCCAGGTCGCGTCGTAGACCAGCAGGTCCACGTCGTAGCGGATCTGGTGCAGGCGCAGGACCTTGTGCAGGAGCACGCCGTCGAGGAGCTGGAAGAGGCCGAGGCCCGCGAGCAGCCCCCCGCTCCAGCGGCCCCAGGACACGGCGCCCCGGCGCCGGACGTCGGCGAGCAGGAACAGCGAGCCGACGGTGACGAACCACCCGAAGGCGTGGAAGAGGCCGTCCGAGACCAGCGCGGCGTCCGGGGTGGACAGGTCGTAGAAGTGGTGCCAGTGCAGGATCAGGTGGAAGACGGCGAGGTCGACCACGGACGCGGCGATGCCCGCGCCCAGCAGGGCCCCCGCGAGGAGGGTGCGGCGGTCCGGGCCGGGCGTCCCGCCGGCGGGGGCGCCCCGGCCGGCGGAGGCATCGGCGGTGGGCATCGGGTGCTCCTTCGGTCGGGGCGGCGGTCGTCCCCAGCCTAGGCTCCCGCCGGCCGCTGTCCAGGGGCAGGTCCCGGGGGCGGCGCGGGTGGTTCAATGGCACCGTGCGCAACGAGAACCTGACCCGCCGTGAGGCCGCCGGCCGTTCCGAGCTCATCACCGTGCAGGGCTACGAGGTCCTGCTGGACCTCTCCGCCGCCGCGGACCCCGCCGCGGAGTCGTTCCGGTCGGTGACGACCGTGCGCTTCACGGCCGAGGAGGGGGCGCAGACCTTCCTGGACTTCATCCACGCCTCGGTGGAGTCGGTGACGGTCAACGGCGAGGAGCTGGACCCCGACGACGTCGTGGAGGGCTCCCGGATCCGCCTGCCCTCCCTCGCGGCGGCCAACGAGGTGACGGTGGCCGGGCAGGCCCGGTACTCCCGCTCGGGCGAGGGCCTGCACCGCTTCGTCGACCCGGCCGACGGGCAGGTCTACCTCTACACCCAGTACGAGCCGGCCGACGCCCGGCGGGTGTTCGCCAACTTCGAGCAGCCGGACCTCAAGGCGTCTTTCCGCTTCACCGTCCTGGCCCCGGAGGGGTGGGAGGTGTCCTCCAACGGCGTGCGCATGTCGGCCGCCCCGGCGCCCGAGGCCGAGCGGGCGGGGGCCGTGCGGCACGCGTTCTCCCCCACCGAGCGGATCTCCACGTACATCACCACCGTGCTGGCCGGGCCCTACCACCGGGTGGCCGGCGAGTGGCGGCACTCCTTCGAGGACGGCAGCCGGATGTCCGTCCCGCTGGCGCTGTACTGCCGGGCGGCCCTGGCCGAGCACCTCGACGCCAAGGAGCTGTTCGACCTCACCCGCCAGGGCCTCACGTTCTTCACCGAGCTGTTCGGCTACCCGTACCCGTTCGGCAAGTACGAGCAGGCGTTCGTCCCGGAGTACAACCTGGGGGCCATGGAGAACCCGGGGCTCGTGACGTTCACCGAGGAGTACCTGTTCCCGGACGGGGCCACCCGGGCCCAGTACCAGGGCCGGGCCAACACGCTGATGCACGAGATGTCCCACATGTGGTTCGGGGACCTCGTGACGATGTCCTGGTGGGACGACCTGTGGCTGAAGGAGTCCTTCGCGGAGTTCATGGGCGCCCACGCCTCGGTGCAGGCCACGGACTTCGAGGAGGCGTGGATCGCGTTCGCCAACCGGCGCAAGGCGTGGGCCTACCAGCAGGACCAGCTGCCCACCACGCACCCCGTGGTCGCCGACGTCCCGGACCTCGAGGCCGCCCGGCAGAACTTCGACGGCATCACCTACGCCAAGGGCGCGGCGGTGCTCAAGCAGCTCGTCGCCTTCGTGGGCTACGGCCCGTTCGTGGAGGCGTGCCGCTCCTACTTCCGCCGCCACGCCTACGGGACCACGACCCTGCAGGACTTCCTGGCCGTGCTGGAGGAGGCCTCCGGGCGGGACGTGCGCGGCTGGGCGGACTCGTGGCTGGGCACCACCGGGGTCTCGACCCTGACCCTCGACCTCGCCCGGGACGACGACGGCGCCGTCACCTTCGCGGCCCTGCTCCAGGACCCCGGCCCCGGGGTGCTGCGCCCCCACCGGCTGCTGCTGGGCTGCTACGAGCGCGGCCCCGGCGACGTCCTGGTGCGCACGGGCACCCACGGCGTGGACCTGCCCGCCGCGTCCTGCGTGGAGGTGCCCGAGCTCGTGGGCTCGACGGCCCCCCTGCTCGTCGTCAACGAGGAGGACCTGACCTACGCAAAGTCCCGCCTCGACGCGCTCTCGCTCACCACGGCCCTGAGCTCCCTGTCCTCCGTGGAGGACCCCATGGCCCGCGCGCAGCTGTGGGCCGGGCTGTGGAACACCACCCGGGACGCCGAGCTGGACCCGGCCGACTACGTGGGCGCCGTGCTCGACCACGGCCTCGCCGAGCCCCAGGCCGGGATCTTCCAGAACGCCGCGGACCGCGCCGTGGAGGCCGTGGAGCGCTACGCCCCCACCGCCCGCCGGGGCCGGCTGCGCGGGCGGCTGCTCGACGCCGTGGTGCGCGAGCTGCGGGCGGCCGACCCCGGCGGCGACCGCCAGCTCGCCCTGGCCCGGCTGACGGCCCGGCTGGCCCGCCGGGACGGCAGCCACGGCGGCTGGCTGCGGGACCTGCTCGAGGGCCGGGACGCCCTGCCCGGCCTCCCGCTGGGCCCGGAGCTGCGCTGGGCGCTGTGGACGGCGCTCGTGGCCACCGCCCACGGCGAGGACCCCGCCCTGGCGGCGGCGACCGAGCGGGAGCAGGCCGCGGACCGCACCCGCACGGGCCGGATCGGCTGGGCCCGCACCCGCGCCGCCCGCCCCGTGCCGGAGGCGAAGGCCGAGGCGTGGGCGGCGATCACCGGGGAGGAGCTGTCCAACGACCTGCTCACCGCGACGATCACCGGCTTCCAGCTGGGGCCCGCGGAACTGGTGGAGCCGTACCGGGAGCCGTACTTCGCGATGCTCGAGGAGGTCTGGGCGCAGCGCTCGATCGGGATGGCCACCCGCATCGTCGAGGGCCTCTACCCCGCGCACGCGGACCTGGAGCCCGGCCACGACCCGGCGCGCCACCCGGTCCTCGCCCGCACCGACCTGTGGCTGAGCAACCACGCGTCCGCTCCCGCGGCGCTGCGGCGGATCCTCGTCGAACAGCGCGACCACCTGCTGCGCGCGCTGCGAGCGCAGGCGGCGGCCCGCGCCTGAGCGGCGGCCCGCCGTCCGGGCCGGGGACCGGACGGCGGGCCGGCCGGGGGCGGTGGGCCGCGCCGATGCGGAATCGTGAGAAGCTGGGAGGACCCCCAGCCACCAGCTCCATCGAGGGAGACCATGACCGACTACGCGCTCAACGACCGCGGATCTCTGGACATCGTCACGGAGAACTTCTACGACACCGAGATCATGCGGGTGTTCGGCGGTCTGTCCTACGGCAAGCTGCGCACCTGGACGGGCAACGCGGCGCTCGTGCCGGAACCGGACAACCCCTTCGACCCGCACACGATCTCGGTGCGGATCGGGCGCAACAAGGTCGGTCACCTCGCCCAGCAGGACGCGCAGCGGTACTGGCCCTACATCGCCCGGGTCGTGGCGTCCGGCTACACCCCCGTGGCCCCGCTGAAGCTGGACGCCACCGTGCTGCGCCAGGACGGGCAGGCGGAGGTGGACGCCACGGCGCGGCTGTCGATCGCCGCCCCGGACCTGCTGTTCCCGCTCAACACCCCGCCCACGCACGCCGCGGTGCTCCCCCAGGGCGCGTCGATCAAGGTCCTGGACGAGCAGGAGTTCGCGGAGTACCTGCACAGCATCGTCCCCCCGTCCGGGGAGGGCCGCGTGATGCTGACCCTCGAGACCAACAAGGTGCGCAACCACCACGGGCAGACGGTGGACACCGTGGACGTGCTCTACGAGCGCCGCCAGGTCGGCCGGCTCTCCACGCAGATGTCCCAGCAGTTCATCCCGGTCATCAACCACGCGTTCCAGCACGAGCTGCTCACGGCGGTGTGGGGCACGATCCGCGGCTCCGCGTTCGAGGTGTCGATGACCCTCCAGGCGGCCCGCCCGGAGGAGATCCCCGCCGAGTGGTTCGAGCGCCTGCCCAACGACGTCCCCGAGCTCCTCCCGCCCGGGGACGCCCACCCCGTCCCCGACGCCTACGTGCCGGCCGAGGCCGACCGCTCGCGCAACGCCAAGAAGTGGCGCAAGGGCTTCGCGGTCGCCGCGCCGGCCGCGCCCGCCCCGGCGGAGGCCGCGGAGCGCCCCGACGTCGTGGCCGCTCGCCGCTCCTCCGCCCCCGCCGGGGCGGGCCGGCTCGGGCAGGTCTCCGTGGCCGTGTGGGCGCTGCTCGCGATGACCGTGCTGCTGGGCGTGGTGGGCGTGGCCTTCCTGGGCGTCGAGCCGCTGGTGAGCGCCCTGTGCTTCATCGTGGCGGTCGCCACGGGCTTCATGTCCTTCTACCTGGCCCGGATGAGCACCGGAGTGGCCGGTCGATGATCAGCCGGCGCGAACGCTTCCTGCAGATCCTGGAGGTCCTCTCGAAGCACGGCTTCGGCTTCGCCCTCGGCGGGATCAAGGAGGAGTGGCGGGCGCCGCTGGCCCGGGTGCGGCTGATCGACCCGGACAAGCTCTACAGCCAGCCGGTGCACCTGCGCCAGGCGCTGGAGGAGCTCGGCCCCACCTTCGTGAAGCTGGGCCAGCTGGTCTCCACCCGCCCCGACCTGCTCCCGGCCCGGTACGTGCAGGAGCTCGCGCGGCTGCAGGACAACTCCCCGCCCGTGCCGCCGGAGCGGATCCGGGCGATGATCGAGTCGGAGCCGGACTCCGCGGCCGAGGAGATCCTCGCCGAGATCGACCCGGTGCCCCTGGCCACCGGGTCCATCGGCCAGGCCCACGCGGCTGTCTACCACGGCGCGGACGTCGTCGTGAAGGTGCGCCGCCCCGGCGTCGTCGAGGAGGTCAACCGGGACCTGGAGATCCTCGCGGAGCTCGCGAAGCTGCTGTCGACCTACTGGCCCGCCGTGAAGCACTTCGACCTCGCGGGCCTCGCGGACGAGTTCGCCCAGTCCCTGCGGGACGAGCTCGACTACCTCACGGAGGCCCGCAACGCCCAGCGGATGGCCGAGAACTTCATGGGCGACCCGCGGATCCACGTCCCCAGGATCCACTGGGAGGCGACCACCTCCCGGATCCTCACCATGGAGCGGATCCGCGGGATCAAGATCAACGACTACCCGGCCCTCGAGGCGGCCGGGCTCGACCGGCACCTGCTCGCGGTGGACTCCACCGAGGCGATCTGCCGGATGATCTTCGAGCACGGCTTCTTCCACGCCGACCCGCACCCCGGCAACCTCTTCGTGGAGCCCGGCGGGCGGATCGGGATCATCGACTTCGGGATGGTGGGCTCCCTCTCCGAGGAGTTCCGCGACAACCTGGTCACCGTGATGCTCGGGGTGGTCCAGCAGAACGCGCGGCGGGCCGCCGCTGGGCTGCTGGGGCTGACGTGGCAGGAGCAGGACGTCGACCGGAAGGAGCTGGAGCGGGACGTCGCCCTGCTGCTGCGCCGCTACGCGAACCGTCCGCTGCACGAGGTGCGGATCGGCCACCTCATGGGGGACCTCATCGGGGTGCTGCGCCGCCACCGGATGCACCTGCCCCGGGAGTCGGCCCTGTTCCTGCGGATGCTGGTCACGGCCGAGTCCGTGGGCACCGGCCTGGACCCGGAGTTCGACCTGGTCTCCGTCCTCACCCCGTACGCCGAGCGGTTCGTGCTGCACCGGCTCTCCCCCGACGCGCTCGCCAAGCGGCTGCGGGACATCGTCCAGGACGCCGTGCAGATGGGCGTCGAGGTGCCCGAGTACCTGCGGCGGCTGATCGTGGTGCTCGAGCGCGGCGGCTTCGACGTGCACCTGCGCGCGGAGGAGCTCGAGCCGCTGCTGCAGCGAGGGGAGAGGATCGGCCACCAGGTCGTGGCCGGCGCGGTGATCGCGGCGACGATCAACGGCATGGCCTACCTCCTGGCCTCCGACCCGGAGCGCTGGAAGCGGTACCACGTCCCGCTCATCGCCGGCGGGGCCACCACCGTCGGCACGCTGGCCGGGTACCTGGTGCTCTCGACCAACGTGCCCAGGGTGCGGCGCCTGGCCCGCGCCGTGCGCGGGCGGCCGCGCTTCTGACCCTCCCCGGTCCCGGGCGCGCCCGGGACCGGAGCGCTCAGCCGCGGGCCGGGGGCATCTCCACATGCACGACCTTCACCTGGGTCATCTCGTCGAGCAGCTCCGGGCCGTAGCCGAAGCCCGCGCCGGACGCCCGGCGCGGCTGCGCGGCCCCGCCGGGGGCGCCGCCGAAGACGTTGTTGACCTTCAGCGTCCCCACCGGCAGCTCGGCCACGGCCCGCTGGGCGTGGGCGATCCGCCCGGTCAGCACGGTCGCGGCGAGCCCGTAGCGGTCCGCGGCGGCCAGGCGCAGGCCCTCCTCGAAGCTGTTCACGACCTGGACGGGGGCCACCGGGCCGAAGGTCTCCTCCTGCATCACGGTCATCGCCGGCGTGCACTCCCGCAGCACGGTGGCCGGGTAGAAGACCCCGGGGCCCTCCGGCACCTGCCCGCCCTCGACGACGACCGCGCCCTGCGCGAGGCTCTCGCGCACCTGGCGGTGCACCTCGTCCCGCATCCGCCCGTCGACCAGCGGGGCGAGCGCCCCCGGGGCGTTGCAGCGGCGGGCCTGCTCGGCGAGCGCGGCCAGGAACGGCTCCGCGACGGCGCGGTGGACGTAGATGCGCTCGACGGCCACGCAGATCTGGCCGACGTTGGCGAACGCGCCCAGGGCGGCCTGCTCGGCGGCCCAGGCGGGGTCCACGTCGTCGTCGACCACGAGGGCGTCGTTGCCGCCGTTCTCCCGCACGACGTGGGCGCCGGTCTCCACGGCGGCGCGCGCGACGGCCTCGCCGGTGGCGGTGGAGCCCACGTGCGCGAGGACGTCGACGTCGTCCAGGGCGGTGAGCGCCCGGCCGACGGCGGCGCCGCCGGTGACGGTGCTCAGCACGCCGGCGGGCAGGGCCTCGGCGAGGATCTCGCCCACCCGGGCGCCGACGTGCGGGCAGCGCTCGCTGGGCTTGTGCACCACGGTGTTGCCGGTGACGAGGGCGGCTCCCAGCAGGCCCGCGGCCACGGCCACCGGGTCGTTCCACGGGGTGAGGGCCACGACGACGCCGCGGGGCTCCGCCACGGTCCAGTCGGCCGCGAGGACGCCGCCGCGCAGGCTGTGGCCGCGGTGCACCGGGCCGAGCTCCGCGTACTGGTACAGGGTGCCGACCCCGGCCAGGACCCCGCCCAGGGCCTCCTCGAACGGCTTGCCGGTCTCCCGGGTGTTGAGCTCGGCGAGCTCCTCGGCGTGGGCGGCCAGCCGGTCGGCGGCCGCGCGCAGGGCCTTCCCGCGCTCCTCGGGCGCCGTCCACGCCCAGTCGCGGGCGGCGGCGCGGGCGGCGGCGACCGCGGCGCGGACCTCCTCCTCGGAGGCGCTGGCCACGGTGCCCACCAGGGAGCCGTCCCGGGGGTCCAGCACGGTGAGCTCCGCCCCGGCCGCCGACGGGGACGCGGGCTCGGACCCGGGGCGGGCGGTGGCGGTCGGTGTTGCGGGGGTCATGGGTCTCCTTCTCGGTGCGTCCGGGCACGGGCCCGGCGGTCCTGTCCCGATGAGCATACTTACCGGCGGCCGGGGAGCGGTTACGGTAGCTGTGACCAGGCCGGCGCACCCGCGGCGGCCTGTGTGCTGTCCCCGCGGGGACGGCACGCCCGTCCGCGGCCCCCGCCGCGGGCGGCGCAGCGCACAGCACAGGCGCACAGCAGAGAGGACATTGCATGAGTTTCCAGCCCACCAACCCGGGCCGCGTCCTGATCACCGGCGGGGCCTCCGGTCTCGGCGCCGCCGTGGTGGAGGCGGTCCGCGACAGCGGCGGCACCCCCATCGTCCTGGACCGGGACATCAGCTCGCTCGCCGGTGTCACCGCGTACGAGGTGGACGTGGCCGACACCGCCGCCGTCACCGAGACCGTCCGCCGGGCCGCCGAGGCCGCGGGCGGGCTGGACGCGGTCGTCACCGCCGCCGGCATCGACCGGTGCGGGCGGCTCGAGGACGTGGCGGTCACGGAGTGGGAGAAGGTCGTGCAGGTCAACCTGTTCGGCACCGTCTCCGTGGTGCGGGCGGCCCTGCCGGCCCTGCGGGCGTCCCGGGGCCGGGTCGTCACCGTGGCCTCCACCCTGGCCCTGAAGGGCGTCTCGGACGCGACCGCGTACTGCGCCTCCAAGTTCGGCGTCCTGGGCTTCACCCAGGCCCTGGCGGCGGAGCTCAAGGGCGAGGTCGGCGTCACCCAGCTCATCCCCGGCGGCATGAAGACCCACTTTTTCGACGACCGGGACGAGCAGTACAAGCCGCAGGACGACTCCCAGCTCAACGACCCGCAGAACGTGGCGCAGGCGGTCCTGTTCGCCCTCTCGCAGCCCAAGGGCTGCGAGATCCGCGAGCTGTTCATCGCCCACGCCGAGGAGGGCTCCTGGCCCTGAGCCGACGTGCCCGGCGGGACCCGGTGGAGCCGGGCGGGGCGCGCCCCGTCGGGCTCCACCCGTCCCCGCCCCGCCCCGGCCCGGGCCGGAGCTGACGCATCGACGCAGGTGGCGACGGGGATTGTCCCCCCATTGGGGGACCGTTTCGGAGCGCAATGACCATGAAGGCGCATCTACACTTGAGCGACCCCCACCGTCCCCAGGAAGGCCAGAACCCAGCGTGGACATCCCCTCGCGCCCCGTGGCAGCCCGCGTCCTCCGCGTCGTGCGGTGCCTCGACGCCCACGGCAAGGTTGTGAGCCTCTCGGCCCACGCCCTGGGCCGGGGCTCGGCGAACCTCCAGGGCCTGCTGCGGTGGGCCTACTCCACCGTCCGCCCGGACATGGGCGCGGAGACCGTCACCGTGTCCTTCCTCGAGGAACCGGACGGACAGCTCCAGCTCGAGTACCTCGTCCTGGACGACGCCCCGCTCCGGTGGGCCCGGCTGCGCCGGAGGAGCGCGCGACGACGGCAGGCGGAGATCCAGGCCGCGCTGGCGCGGGCGAGCATCATCGTCACCTCCCTGGTGGAGGCCGCCGGCGCCCTGGCCGCCGCCACCTGCGCGCAGTGGGCGGACGGCGACAGCCCCGACTTCGTCGACGTGGTGCTCGACGGGACGCGGGCGCTGCGGCTGCCGCGCGCCGTGCACGCGGCCCTGGACGACGACGCGGTGCTGGACCTGCTGCGCGGCACGCTGACCCTGTTCGTCGCCAACGGCATCGACCGGCTGGTCATCGGCACCGACCCCGACCGCCCCGGCCACTACCGCGAGGCCGTGGTCGGGCGCTCCCCCGTGCTCCTGCGGTTCCTGCAGGGCGGGCGCCTGACCCCGGCCGCCGGGGCCCCGGGGGTGGCCGAGGGCGCCTGACGCGCTCGGCGTCCTGCCCGCTCGCCGGCGCCGCCCAGCGGTCCGTGGCGGCCCCGTCCTCCTCGGCCGCGCGGGCCGTGTCGGAGGCGGGCGCCATACTGGTCCGCAGCCCCTCCCGGCACGACGCCCGGCGGAACGGGGTGCGGATCGGAGGAGCACCGGCATGGACCTCATCGCACCGCTGCAGAACCGGCTGCGGGTGACCTTCGCGGGCCAGGCGGACGGCGTCCCGGCGTGGGAGCTGGCCCTCGCCGACGGCGACGACGCCGGCCACTTCCGGCCGGGCTCGGCGGTCTGGGCCGTCCACGGGTCCATGGCCACCATTCCCGCCGGGATCCGCGCCCTCCTCACCCAGGCCCTGCACCCGGGGGCGCTCGCCGGCGTCGTCGAGCACTCCGACTACCGCGCGGACCCCCTGGGCCGGCTGGCCGGGACGATCCGGTGGATCTTCACCGTCACCTACGGGGACACCGCGGCCGCACGGCGCGCGTCGGCCTACGTCCGCCGCCTGCACGAGAGCGTGCGGGGCACCTACGTCGCGGCCGACGGCACCGAACGGCCCTACTGCGCCAACGACCCCGAGCTGGCCGAGTGGGTGCACCTCGCGTTCACGGACGCCTTCCTGCGCTGCCACCAGCGGTGGGGCGGGGAGATCCCCGGCGGGCCCGACGCCTACGTCCGGGAGTGGGCCGTGGCCGGGGAGCTGATGGGCGTGGCCGACCCGCCGCGCTCCGAGGCGGAGCTGGACGGGCGTCTGCACGCGTTCCGGGACCGGCTCACCGGCGGCCCGCGCGTCGACGACGTCGTGGGCTTCCTCCGCCGCCCCCCGCTGGACCCGATGCTGCTGCCCGGGTACCGCGCCCTGTTCGCGGCCGTGGCGGACTCGCTGCCCCCGGACCGCCTCGACCTGCTGGGGCTCCAGCGCTCCCGCCTCGGACCCGTGCCCCTGCCCACCGGACGGGCCGCCGGGCTGACCCTGGCCGTCGTCGGCAGGGCCCTCGGCGAAACCGGCCCGAGCGAGGCGGCCGCACGCCGGAGGCTGGCCCGGCTGGGCCTGCTGTAGGCGCACGTCCCGTAAGCTGGGACGTCAGGAACGCCTGCCGCGGCCGGCGCCCGCACATGCGGGGACCAGTGCCACCGACCCGGGGAGCGCAGATGACCGAGAACGCGACGACCGGGGAGCTGCCCGTTCCGGGGACCGCGCCCCTGCGGACCGATGCGTCGCGGGAGGCCTCGCAGGCGGTGGCGGCCGGCGCCCGCAGCGCCTCCCGCCGGTCGAGGAGCCTGCGGCTGCTCGTCCAGGCCGGGGTGCTGGTCGTGGTGGTGCTCCTGTGGTGGCTGGTCACGGCGCTGCAGCTCGTCCCCGCCCTCTACCTGCCCTCCCCCGGTGCCGTCCTCAACGCGTTCGTGCAGGCGAACTCGTGCCGGCCGATCGCGGAGGGCCTGTCCCGGACCGTGTGCGGTGAGCAGAACTACTACCTGTGGGAGCACATGGTCGCCTCCCTCCAGCGGATCGCCGTCGGCCTGGGCGCGGCCGTCGCCGTGGGCCTGGCGGTGGGCTTCCTCATGGGGTCGTCCCGGTGGCTGCAGGTGGCCTTCGACCCGTACCTGAACTTCCTGCGGGCCCTCCCACCGCTCGGCTACATCGGCCTGCTGATCGTGTGGCTGGGCATCGGCGACGCGTCCAAGAACGTCCTCCTGTTCCTGGCGGCGTTCCCGCCCATCGTCATCGCCACCGTCCAGGGCGTGGCCGGCGTGCCGGCGGACCGGGTCAACGCGGCCCTGTCCCTGGGGGCGTCCAGGACCCAGAGCATCCGGTACGTGATCCTGCCCTCGTCCCTGCCGAGCATCCTCTCCGGCGTGCGCCTCGCGGCCGGCTTCGCCTGGACCACGGTGGTGGCCGCCGAGCTCAACAACGGCATCCCGGGCATCGGCGGGCTGGCCTACCTCTCCGGCACCCAGCTCAACACCCCGCTGACCATCGCCTGCATCATCACGATCGGCATCGTGGCGGTCGCCCTCGACGCGCTCATCGTCCGGATCAGCCGCTCGCTGGTCCCCTGGCAGGGAAAGGCCTGACCCATGCCCCTCTCCTGGAAGCGGCCGCTCGCCCTCGCGGCGGTCCTCGGCGCCGTCGCCGCGACGACGGGCTGCGTCGAGTCGGGTCGCACGGTGCACCCCGACGCCGTGCAGGCCGCCGCGCAGTGCCCGGTGGAGCCCGATCCCTCCATCACCACCACGGCGCGCATCGCCTGGCAGGCGATCCCCAACGGGGACCTCGCCGTCAAGGACCTGCGGATGCTGGAGACCTGCATGCCCAGCGCGGACATCACCTGGTCGAAGTTCGACTCCGGCGGGGACGTGGTGCAGGCCTTCGGCGCCGGCTCCGTCGACCTCGGGCTGATCGGGTCCAGCCCCGCCGTGCGGGCCGTCTCCCCGCCCCTGGACATCGACCTGCGCGTCGTGTGGCTGCAGGACGTCATCGGCGCGGCCGAGTCCCTGGTCGTGCGCGACGGGTCCGTCACCTCCGTCGAGGGCCTGGCCGGGAGGACGGTGGCCGTGCCCTTCGGGTCCACCGCCCACTACTCGCTGCTCAGCGCGCTGCGCGAGGCCGGGATCGACCGCGAGACCGAGCTGATCAACCTCGCCCCGGACAAGATGATCGCCGCCTGGCAGCGCGGGGAGATCGACGCCGCCTGGGTCTGGGACCCCACGCTCTCGGAGCTGCAGGCCAGCGGCTCCACCGTCCTGACCAGCGCCGAGACCGCCGAGGCCGGCTACCCCACCTTCGACATGGCGGCGGCGACCGCCGAGTTCGTCGAGCGCAACCCGGAGTTCATGCTCATGTGGACGACGGTCCAGGACTCCGCGGCCCGCAAGCTGGCCGACGGCGACGCCACCACGATCGACTCCCTGGCCGTGCAGCTGGGCCTGCCCCCGGACATCGTCCGGAAGCAGACCGAGGGCCTCACGTACCCCGACGCCCGGGAGCAGGCCGACCAGTACTTCGGCGGCGCCCTCGGCGGGGTCCTGGCGGACACGGCGAGGTTCCTCGTGGACGCCCGGGAGATCGACGGCACCGCCCCTCCGGAGACCTACCAGCAGATGCCGTACCCGGACGCGATCGAGGAGGTGGCGGCCCGATGAGCCAGCCGGCGGACCGCAGGAGCAGCGGAGCGGCAGCGGTGACGGCGGGCACCGCACCGTGGGAGGGCACGCCCACCCGGGAGCTGGTCCTCGACGGGATCAGCCACCACTACGTGGCGGGCTCGGGCGACGTCGTGCACGCGGTGGCCCCCACCGACCTGCACATCCCCGGGGGGCAGTTCGTCTGCGTCGTGGGGCCCTCCGGGTGCGGCAAGACGACCCTGCTGAAGGTCCTGGCCGGGTTCCTCGCCCCCTCCGCGGGCGAGGCCCGGTACGGGGACCAGGTGATCACGGGCCCCTC
This sequence comes from Kocuria rosea, assembly GCF_023715525.1. Lineage (GTDB taxonomy): Bacteria > Actinomycetota > Actinomycetes > Actinomycetales > Micrococcaceae > Kocuria > Kocuria rosea_A. Next base: position 34,601 of record NZ_JAMBOG010000004.1, read on the forward strand.
CCACGACCGCGGCGTGGTGTTCCAGCAGGCCAACCTCTACCCGTGGCTGTCCATCCGCGGCAACGTGGAGCTCGGGCCGAGGTTCCGGAAGGTCCCCAAGCGGGAGCGCGCCGCCCGCGCCGGCGAGCTGCTCGAGATGGTGGGGCTCTCCCAGTTCGGCGAGGCCAGGCCCTACGAGCTCTCCGGCGGCATGCAGCAGCGCGCCCAGATCGCCCGGGTGCTCGCCAACGAGCCGCAGGTCGTGCTCATGGACGAGCCCTTCGGCGCGCTCGACGCCCTCACCCGGGAGCGCCTGCAGGCGGACCTGCTGCGCATCCAGCGGAAACGGCGCCAGACCGTCTTCTTCATCACCCACAGCGTGGAGGAGGCCGTGTTCCTCGGCGACCGGGTCCTGGTGATGAGCCCGCGGCCGGGCCGGATCCTGCTCGACGAGCGGGTGGACCTGGCCTCGACGTACGGACCGGACGTGGGCCCCGAGATGAAGTCGACCCCCGAGTTCATCGCGATCCGCGACCGCGTGGCCGCCGCCATCCAGGTGTCCTGACCGCGCCCGGACCGGGTCAGGCGGTGGCCTCGCGGGCCGCCGCACCCCCGGCCAGCCGCTCGTAGGCCTCGACCACGGCCGGGGCCACGACGTCCGCGGCCCGCTCCCCCACGGCGCGGCGCCGTGCCTCCTCGCCCAGGCACCGCCGCACGGCGGGGCACTCCAGCATCATCCGCAGGACGGCGGCCAGGGTCTCCGGCTGCCCGGCGGGCGTGAGCATCCCCGTGATCCCGTCGGCCACGACCTCGGCGACCGCCGGCAGCCGGGAGCCGACCACGGGCGTGCCGCTGGCCAGCGCCTCCAACGCCCCGCGGGGGGCCACCGCGCGGGCGCGGGGCCCGTCCCTCCCGGGGGCCACGAACACGTCGAACGCCCGGGAGTAGAGGGCCGCCTGCTCCGGCGGGACGTCGCCGGGCAGGCGCAGGCGCCCGGACAGGCCCAGCTCGGCGGCGAGGGCCCGGAGGTCCGGGCGCCCGGCGGCGTCCCCGAGGACGACGACGAGCAGCTCCGGCACGTCCGGGAGCACGATCGCGGCCGCGCGCAGCAGGTCCTCCAGGCCGTCCTCCGCGCCCGCCCCGGCGGCGGCACCGAGCACGCGGGCGCCCCCGGGCAACCGCACGGCCCGCCGGGCCTGCGCGAGCGGGAGGGGCTCGGGGAGGTACCGGGCGTCCAGGGCGGCGGGGACGGTGCGGGCGGGCACCGGCCCCTCGGGCAGGGCCCGGGTCTGCTCCCGCACCTGCTCGGCCAGGGCCGGGCCCGGGGCCACGACGCCGTCGGCGCTCGCGAGGGCCTCCGCCTCCCGGGCCGCGAAGAGACGGTGCCCCTCGCTCGAGGCCGCCTCGGCGGGGCGGGAGGCCGCCCACGCATCGGCCGGGAGGTCTCGGGCCTCGTAGACCCACGGCACGCCCAGGGCCTCGGCCACGGCCCGCGTCACGAGGGCGTTGGCGAAGGACGTGGTGGTGTGCAGCACCGCGGGCCGGGTGCGCAGGGCCAGCTCGAGGACGGCCTGCGCCTCCTGCTGCAGCCGGCCGGTCGCGGCCGGGGCGAGACCGGCGAGCAGGACCCGGTGGTAGGCCACGCCGTCGACGACCGCCGGCGCCGCGGCCCGCAGCGTCCTGGCCGGCACGTCGCGCCCGGGCCGCGTCACCGCCGTCACCGCCCAGCCCCGCCGGACCGTGGCCGTGAGCAGGGCGTGGTCGGGCCCGGCGGCGTCGCCGGGGGCGGGCGGGAGGGCGCCGGTGAGCACGTGCAGGACCGCGCAGGGCTGCGGCCGGTAGCCGACCACGGGCGTGAGCGTGGGCCGCCACCCGCAGAACAGCCGCAGCTCGTCCTCGTAGTGGAACAGCTGGCGCCGCTCGGCCGGGGTCGCGCGGCCGGCGGCCACGGCCCGGCGCAGTCCCACCACGGACTCCGAGAACCGCCCGACCTGCCGGTCCCGGCGGGCCTTCGCGCCGGCACGGCCCGGGGTCCCGGCGGGGACGAGGGCCAGGAGTCGCTCGGCGTCCTCGGTGCGGCCCCGGGCCAGGGCGGCGTCGGCCAGGCGCAGGAGCGCCCGGAGGTCGGAACCGCCGCTCTCGGCGCGCTCGACCCGCGCGCCGAAGCGCCGCTCGGCGCGGGCGTCGGCACCGGGCAGCACGGGATGCCGGCGCAGGAAGAGGGGAAGGAGGGTGTGCGGCATGGCTCTCTCGGGGGGGGGTCAAGAGGGGCCGTCCCGGCCGGTGCCGGGGCGTGCTGCGGGCGGGGGGGGTGGGGAGGCCCGCCGCGCCGGGGTGCGCGGTGGGCGACTGCTGCTCGTCCGGGCTCAGCGTAGCAACATCTGCGCCGGGACCGGCCTGCGGGATGGCCGCGCCGGGGCCCTCGCCCGGGTCCGTCGCCCAGGCGCCCCGGGAGGCGCCCGAGCACGGCGGCGTCGGCCGGCGTCGGGCGGGAGGGGCCGCGGCCGGTCAGGGCACGCGGGCGATCCACTCCGGGGTGGCGAACTTGGTGGCCACCAGCTCCCGCGCCGCGGCGAGCTCCCCGGCGCCGACCGCGCCCTCCACCGCCGCGTAGCGGCCGGTGAAGACCTCCATGAGCTTGGCGACGACCTCGGCCCGGGGCAGGCCGGTCTGCCGGCGCAGCGGGTCCACGCGCTTCTTGGCCGAGCGGTGGCCCTTGTCGGAGAGCTTCTCCTTACCGATCCGCAGCACCTCGGTCATCTTCTGCGCGTCGATGTCGTAGCTCATGGTCACGTGGTGGACCATCCCGCCGCCCGCGAAGCGCTTCTGCGCGGCCCCGCCGATCTTCCCGTGCTCGGTGGCGATGTCGTTGAGCGGGACGTAGAACGCCTGCAGGCCCATCTCCTGGAACGCCTGCATGACCCACTGGTCGAGGAACGGGTAGGACTCGGCGAAGCTGAGCCCGTCGACGAGGGTCTGCGGCAGGTACAGCGAGTACGTGATGCAGTTGCCGGCCTCCATGAACATGGCCCCGCCGCCCGAGACCCGCCGCACCACGGAGATCCCGTGCCGGGCCGCGCCCTCGGGGTCCACCTCGTTGCGCAGCGACTGGAACGAGCCGATCACCACGGAGGGCTCCTCCCAGTCCCACAGCCGCAGCGCGGGGCGCCGCCGGCCCGCGCCGACCTCCCGGGCGAGCACCTCGTCGAGGGCCAGGTTCTCCAGGGTGGGCCGCACGACGGGCGGGATGATCTCCCACTCGTGGTCGTCCCACGTCGTCGCCCGGGCCAGGGCGCGCCGGACCGCGGTGGCGACGGCTTCGGGGGAGAAGCCGAAGAGCACGGCGCCGGGGGCCAGGCGCGCCCGCACCGCGGCGGCGATCTCCTCCGGGGCGGCGTCCTCGCTCAGACCCGTCAGGGCCGCGTTGATGTCCTCGAGCGCCTCGTCCGGCTCCAGGAAGAAGTCGCCGTTGACGGAGACGTCGGCGAGCCGCCCGTCGACGACGGTGAGGTCCGCGACCACGAGCTTGCCGCCCAGCACCTTGTACTCGCCGTGCCGCCGCTGGTCCATCCGTGTCCTCTCGTGTCCGTCCTGCCGGGGTCCCGGACCAGCCTACGTCGCGGCGTGCGGGCCCGGGGACGGCTCAGGCCCGGACCGATCCGGTCCGGGCCTGAGCACGAGGGTCCTGCGGGAGGGCGGAACGTCAGGCGTTCGCCTTGCCGAAGTTCTTGAAACGGGCGTTGAAGCGCTCCACGCGGCCGGCGGAGTCCATGATGCGCTGCTTGCCGGTGTAGAACGGGTGGGACTCCGAGGAGATCTCGACCTCGATGATGGGGTACTCGTTGCCGTCCTCCCAGACCTCGGTCTTCTCCGAGGTGGCGGTGGAACGGGTGAGGATGACCTTGCCGGAGGCGAGGTCGCGGAAGAGCACCGGGTGGTAGTCCGGGTGGATGTCAGTCTTCATGGGTTCAAACCTTCTGTCGGTGCCTGGATTTTGCCAGGCACGGCTTCGCTCGGAGGGCGGTGCGTCGTCGTCGCGGTCCCGCGCTCCGGGAAGGGCGGGGCGCCGGGCACCAGCGGACCAGCCTACCGGATGACGGGCGCCAGGTCACCCCCGCGACCCGCGGTGCAGAGCGCCCGGCGAGGGGTGCCCGGCGAGGGGTGCACGGCGAGGAGTGCACGGCCAGGAGTGCACGGCCAGGAGTGCACGGCCAGGAGTGCACGGCCAGGAGTGCACGGCCAGGAGTGCACGGCCAGGAGTGCACGGCCAGGAGTGCACGGCCAGGAGTGCACGGCCAGGAGTGCACGGCACAGGGCCCGGCCGGAGCCGGGCCCTGTGCCGTGACGTCCCCCGGGACGGTGCGCCTACCAGCGGTGGGCGACGTCGACCACGAGCCGTGAACCGCGGTTCGGGCCCTCGAGCACGAACACGCGGAACGGCAGGCGGGCGCGGACCCCGAGGCCGACCGAGGTCCTCGCCTCGTAGCTGCCGCCCCAGGCGACCTGGCGGAACGTCCGGTAGTCGCTCACGTCCACGAGCTCCCGGCCGTTGCTGAACTCGTACGTGGCGTCGCCGTCGGCGTCGTAGGCAGGGGCGTTGACGGTGATCACCAGGTCCGTCCCGCGCAGCGGGATGGCGTCGCCGGAGCCGATGCCCCTGAACTGCTTATAGCGGACGTCGTAGCCCCGCAGCTTGCCGTCCAGGTCGATCACCAGCCGGTCGAAGCAGCGGTGCTCCCCCGCCCGGACGTTGGTGACGTGGGGGTAGCGGGGAGTGGTCGCCTCGCCGTCCCGGGTCTTCGCCCCGGAGCCCCATGTGATGCCGCAGTAGGGGGCCGCGGCACTCGCGCTGCTGGGGACGATGAGCCCCAGCCCCATGGCCAGCACGATGGCCGCCAGCCATGAGATCAGCTTCTTCATGACACACCTTCTCGGTCGTCCGCCCGCCGGCCGTCGGCTGGTGCCTCGGTGTGTGGACCGGCCGCAGACGCTTCCAGGATAGTCTTCGCGGACGCCAACAGCCCTGGTCGAAAGCGAATCGACGCCCGAACCGTTATGGCCGAGACCGGCTCCCGCCCGGTCAGCGCCGGCCCGGGCGGGTCTCCCAGAACGCCACCGCGGACGCGGCGGCCACGTTGAGCGAGTCCACCCCGTGGGACATGGGGATCCGCACGACCAGGTCGGCGTGGTGGACGGCCGCCGCGCTCAGGCCGTCCCCCTCGGTGCCCAGCACCAGCGCCAGCTTCTCGTCCCGGCGCGCGGACAGCTCCTCCAGCGTGATCGAGTCGTCGCTCAGGGCGAGCGCCGCCGTGGTGAACCCCGCGTCCTTGACCCGCTGGAGGTCCGCGCTCCAGTGCTCGAGCCGTGCCCACGGGACCTGGAACACGGTGCCCATGGACACCCGGATCGCGCGCCGGTAGAGGGGGTCGGCGCAGCGGGGGGTGACGAGGACCGCGTCGACGTCGAGCGCCGCCGCGGAGCGGAAGATCGCCCCGACGTTGGTGTGGTCCACGATGTCCTCGAGGATCGCCACGCGCGACGACGCCGCCAGCAGCCGCTCCAGGTCCACGGGCTCGGGCCGCTGCATGGCCGCGAGCGCCCCGCGGTGCAGGTGGAAGCCGGTGATCTCGGTGAGCACCTCGTCGGGTCCGACGTAGAGCGGGACGTCCGGGTGCTCGGCGAGGACGTCGGCGAGGTCCTCCAGCCACTTGTGCGCCATGAAGAAGGACCGGGGCCGGTGCCCGGCGGCCAGGGCGCGGCGCAGCACCTTGGAGGACTCGGCGATGTACATCCCCCGCTCCGGTTCGAGCTTGCGGCGCAGCTTCACGTCGGTGAGCCGGGCGTAGTCGGCCACGCGGGGGTCGTCGGCGCTGTCGAGGCGCACGAGGCGGGGGAGGTCGGTCACGGGATCTCTCGGGGTCGGCGGCGGGGTCGCCCCGATCGTAGCGGGTTCCCGGCCGGGGCCGTCACGGAGCCGGGGCCCGTTGTGCCGGTGCGGGCCGGGACCTAGGCTCGCACGCAGAGGCGTGGACACCGGCTCCCGGGAGGCGCAATGCGGCTGCTCCGCCGTCGTGGTGCCGGGGGTCCGCCCGGCCCCGGCACCCTGCCCGGGCCCGGCGCGCGGCGCCGGCCGTGGTGGCGCCGCGCCGGCCGCGCCCTGGGCGCCGGAGCCCTGGCCCTCGTCGCGCTCCTGCTGGCCTCGACCGCGCTGAACCTGGCGCTGGTGCGCTACGAGCGGGCCACCCTCGCCCCCTACGGGGAGCGGGTGCGGGTGGGCGACGGGGCCGTCAACGTCGTCGACCACGGCGGGGAGGGCCCGGCCGTGGTCCTGCTCGGCGGGCTCGGCACGCCGGCCCCGGCGCTGGACTTCGCCCCGCTGGCCCGGGAGCTGGAGGGCCACCGCGTGGTGGTCGTCGAGGGGTTCGGCTACGGCTACAGCGACCTCGAGGCGCCCGCGCGCACCGTGGAGAACGTCTCCGCGGAGCTGCACGCCGCGCTCGCGGCCCGGGGCGTGGAAGCGCCCTACGTCCTGATGGGCCACTCGCTGGCCGGGTTCTACATGCTCGACTACGTCGACCGCTATCCGGGGGAGGTCTCCGCGGTGGTCGGCATCGACCCCACGGTGCCGGCGGCCGGCCCGGAGGAGCCGGAGGACGGGGGCCCCGGGATCCCCTGGCAGCGGCTGGCGGCGGACACGGGCCTGCTCCGGTGGACGCTCCTCGTCGCCCCGGGGCTGGGCGAGCCCGACGGGCCGGGCTACACGCCCGAGGAGCGGCGCCGGATCCGGCTGATGACCGCGTGGAACTACGGCAATCCGGCGGTCGTCGACGAGACGCGCCGGATCGCGGACAACGCCCGCCGCCTGCGGGGCGTGGGCTATCCGCCCGACCTGCCCGTCCTCGTGCTCCTGTCCCGGGAGACGGTGGAGCTCCGGCCCGAGTGGCTCCCCCGGCACGAGGAGCAGCTGCGCGCCGTGCGCCGCCACGAGCTCGTGGTGCTCGACGGCGGCCACTACCTGCACTGGACCCGCTCCCCCGAGATCGCCCGGGAGGTCACCGGCTTCCTCGAGCACCAGGGCGCCGGCCGGGCCGCGCCGCCGGCCGGCTGAGCCCGGTCCCGGCCGGGCGCGCAGGCCCGCCCCCGGGAGCTCGGAGGAGCTCAGGGCAGCTCAGAGCAGCTCGGAGACCATGCTGACGAGGGCCACCGTGCCGAGCACCACGATCACGGTGCGCAGCGCCACCGGGGAGAGGCGTCGGCCGATCTTGGCCCCGGCCCACGCCCCCACGGTGGAGCTGAGCGCGATGAGCAGCACGGCCCACCAGTTGATCCGGTCGAGGGCGAAGAGGACGTAGGAGGTCGCGGCGACGATGTTGACCGCCGCCACGAGCACGACCTTCGCGGCGTTGGCCGCCTGCAAGGACGCGAGCAGGAAGACGCCGAGGATGCCCAGCAGCAGCACGCCCTGGGCGGCCACGAAGTACCCGCCGTAGACGCCGGCGAGGAGCACGAGCACGTACAGCGACGCCGGCTGCGGGGCGCGGTCCGGGTCGATGGGCCGCGGGGTCAGGCCCCGGGCCGCGGCGGCGGCCGCCGCGGCCGCCGCCTGGGCGTCCTTGCGCCGGCGCACCACCGCCTGCAGCCGCGGCTGGAGGACGACGAACGCGAGGGCGACGACGATCAGCGCCGGCGCGGCGTAGCCGAACACCTCCTCGGGCAGGTGCAGCAGCAGCCACGCGCCCAGCACCCCGCCCAGGGCGGAGCAGGGCAGGAGCTTCAGCAGGGTCCGCCCGACGCCCCGGAGCTCGTGCCGGTAGTGCCACGCGCCGGTGAGGTTGCCGGCGATGAGGCCCATGGCGTTGGACATGGACGCCGTCACGGGGGGCACGCCCATGGTCACCAGCACGGGGAAGGTCACCAGGGTGCCCGAGCCCACGATGGTGTTGATCAGCCCGGCGGCCACCCCGGCCAGCAGGATGAGCAGGACCTGCCACCAGTCGAAGGGGAAGCCGGCGGCGAGGTCGGTGAGGAACTCGGGGAGCACGACGGGTCAGGACCGGGCGAACGCCGCGTAGCGGTGGCCGACCTTCACGAGCTTCAGCGGCAGGCCGAAGGTCGCGGAGAGGTTCTTCTGCGTCATCACCGTGCCGACCGGGCCCGCGGCCACGACCCGGCCCTCGCGCAGCAGCAGCGCGTGGGTGAAGGCGTCCGGGACCTCCTCGAGGTGGTGTGTGACCATGACGATCGCCGGGGCCGACCCGTCCCGGGCGAGCTCGTCCAGGCGGGCGACGAGGTCCTCGCGCCCGCCCACGTCCAGCCCGGCCGCCGGCTCGTCGAGCAGCAGCAGCTCCGGGTCGGTCATCAGGGCCCGGGCGACGAGCACGCGCTTGCGCTCCCCCTCGGACAGGGACCCGAAGCGGCGCTCGGCCAGCCGGTCGATCCCCCACGCGGCCATGAGCTCGCGGGCCCGGGCCTCGTCGGCGTCGTCGTAGCGCTCGACCCACCGCCCGGTCACCCCGTAGGCGGCGGTGACCACGCAGTTGAGGACGGTCTCCCCGTCGGGGATCTGGGTGGCGAGCACGGCGGAGCTCAGGCCGATCCGCGGGCGCAGCTCGAAGACGTCCACCGCGCCGAGGATCTCGTCGAGGATGTCGACCATCCCGCGGCTCGGGTGCAGGCGGGCGGCGGCGATGGACAGCAGCGTCGTCTTGCCGGCGCCGTTGGGTCCGAGGATGACCCACCGCTCGCCCTCCTTGACGACCCAGTCCACGGAATCCAGCAGGGTCTTCTGCCCGCGGACCACACTGACGTCCACCATCTCCACCACAGCGCTCATACCGGCCACTCTAGGACACGCGGGACGTCGCTCCGGGCACGGCCCGGCCGGGGCGGGCCCGGCGCCCGCGGTCCGGGCGCCGGGCGCCGGCCGCCCTCAGGAGCGTGCCCGGGACCGGGCGGACCGGCGCGGCCACCGGCCCCTGATGATGGAGGCGCGGTGCTCCCGGCGCGCCCTGGCGGGGGTGGCCCGGGCGGCCCAGAAGTCCTCGCCGGCCCACTCGAAGACCGGGGCCTCCTTGGCCAGGAACGCCCGCTGCCCGATCCGGGCGTCGGGGCCCTCCAGGACCTGGCGGAACAGCGCCTCGGAGATCGCGTCCGTCCCGAAGCCGCCCGCCTCGGTCTCGGCGCCGCCGGCCTGGCGGAGGAGGTGCTTGTGCGCCTGCATGCTCAGCTGCGAGCGCTGGGCCAGGCCGGAGACGACCTCGTCCAGGACCTCCTCGAAGTCGGCCTCCGCCACGACGCGGGTGAGCATGCCCCACCGGTCGGCCTCGGCGGCCGTCACCGTGTCGCCGGTGAGCAGCAGGTAGGAGGCCACCCCGGGACCGACCAGCCGCACCAGGGCCCGGACCCCGGAGGCGGGGAAGACGATCCCGATCCTCGCGGGGGTCAGCCCGATCCGCAGGCCGGTCGCGGCGATGCGCAGGTCGCAGGCGGCGGCCAGCATCCAGGCCCCGCCCATGCACCACCCCTGAAGGGCGGCGACGGTGGGCTTGCGCACCCCCGCCAGGGCCGCCTCGGCGTCGCTGAGCAGCCCTCCGCGGGGCAGCCCGGTGCCGGGCTCGCCCAGGCAGTCGAAGACCTCGGTGAGGTCGGCCCCGGCGGAGAACACCCCGCCGGCCCCGCGCACCCCGATCACCCGCACGGTGGGGTCCGCGTCGAGCGCGGCCAGGATCCCGGGCAGGGCGGCCCACATCGCCGGGGACAGCGCGTTGCGCCGCCCGGGCCGGTCCAGCACGACCCAGGCCACGGGGCCGTCGCGGCGCACCCCCACGGTGCCGGCCGGGGCGTCGGGGAGGGGGTGGGCGCTCATCGCGGGGGCTCCGGCGTCTCGGTCGCCGCGCCGGAGCCGGCGCCCGTGGCGTCGAGCCAGGCGCGGACGGTGGCGCCGTGCTGGTCGAGCACGGGCGGGGCGGCGTGGGCGCGCCGGGTCGTCTCGGCCGCGTCGCCGGGGGCGAAGAAGCGCACGGCCGGCCCGGGCAGCTCGATCGGCCCGAGCACCTCGTGGTCCACGCCCACGACCAGCCCCTGGGAGCGGACCTGCTCCCAGGCGTAGACCTCGTCGAGGGCCCGAACCTTCCCGGCGGGGATGCCGATCCGGCCCAGCCGCTCCAGCAGCTCGACGGGCTCGTGGGCGGAGAAGGCCTGCTCGACGGCGGCGATCACCGCCGGGCGGTTGCGGACCCGGTCGGCGTTGGTGGCGAACTCGGGCCGGTCCGCCTCCAGCCCGAAGGCCTCGGCGAACGTGCGCCACAGCTTCTCGCTGCCCACGCTGATCTGCACCTTCCCGCCGCGGCAGGAGAACAGGCCGTAGGGGGCGATGGAGGGGTGGTGGTTGCCCTGGGCGAGCGGCACCTCGTGGGCCACGGTGGTGCGGGTGCCCTGGAAGGCGTGCACGCCCACCACCGAGGAGAGCAGGGAGGTGCGGACCACCTTGCCGGCCCCCGTGCGCGTCCGCTCGTAGAGGGCGGCCAGCACCCCGTAGGCGCCGTTCATCCCGGCCAGCAGGTCGGCGATGGGCACGCCCACCCGCTGCGGGTCCTCGGGCCCGGAGCCGGTCAGGGACATCAGCCCGGCCTCGCCCTGGACGATCTGGTCGTAGCCGGAGCGCCTCGACTCCGGGCCGTCGTGGCCGAAGCCGGTGATGGACAGCACCACGAGCCGCGGGTTCAGCCGGTGCAGCTCCTCGACGGAGAACCCGAGCCGGTCCAGGACCCCGGGGCGGAAGTTCTCCACGAGCACGTCGGCGCGCGCCACGAGCTCGCGCAGCACCCGGGCCCCGTCCTCGGACTTCAGGTCCAGGGCGACGGACTCCTTGTTGCGGTTGCAGGAGAGGAAGTAGGTGGCCTGCGGGTCGTCCTCGGGCCCCACGAAGGGCGGGCCCCAGCCGCGGGTGTCGTCGCCGGTGCCGGGGGTCTCGACCTTGATCACCCGGGCGCCGAGGTCGGCCAGCATCATCCCCGCGTGCGGGCCGGCCAGGGCGCGGGAGAGGTCGACGACGAGGGTGCCGGCGAGGGGTCCGCCGGCGGGCTCCGGGTCCGGGGTGGTGTGCGGGGTGGTGTGCTGGTTCATCGTGGGGGTCCTCCGGGGTCGGATGGGCGGTGGGGTGCGCGGGTGGTGCGGCCTAGAGCCAGCCGGGGGCGACCATGACGCCCCAGGCCAGCAGCGGGCCGATCACCACGACGCCGGTGGCGTAGACGAGGATCTGCTTGTAGAAGCGGTCGCGGTCCATGCTCTCGGGCGCGTTGGCGAGCACGAGCGCGCCGTTGGTGGAGAACGGGGAGACGTCGACGATGGTCGAGGAGACCGCGAGCGCGCAGATCAGCCCGGCCGCCCCGATCTGGCCGCTGAGCAGGAACGGCACGGCGAGCGGGATGAGCGCGGCCAGGATGGCGGTGGAGGACGCGAAGGCGGAGACGACGGCGCCGATGTAGCAGATCAGCAGGGCGGCCAGCAGCGGCACGCCCATCCCGGCGACGCCGTTGGAGACGTACTCGATGGTGCCGGCCTCCTGGAGCACGCCCACGAAGGTCAGCATGCCGGCGAGCAGCAGCACGGTGGACCAGTCGATCTTGTTCACGGCGCCCTTCTGCGCCTGCGGGGACACTAGGGCCAGCAGCACGGCGATGGTGATGGCGACGAACCCGACGTCCACGCCGAAGCCCAGGGCCACGACGGCCAGCACGACGAGGCCGATGATCGTGGCGACCTGCGGGCCGAGTCCCTCGCGCCGGGCGGGGGCCTCGGAGGAGCCGGCGGGATCGGTCGGGCCGTACATGCCCGAGCCGAAGCCCTTGAAGTCCACGTCCTTGTCCCCGCCGTGGGCGATGCGGGAGCGGGCCAGGCGCGCCTCGGAGGCGCGCTCCACGAAGTCCTCCGCCCGGGCCGAGAGCAGGCCCCGCCCGCCCAGGACCAGGAACAGGCCCACCGCGATGAGGAGGTTGAAGACGAGGCTGGACAGGAACACGGCCGTGGGGCTGACGTCGAGGCCGGACTCGGCGACGATCCCGTTGACCGTCACGCCGTAGACCGCGATCGGCGAGAACCCCCCGCCCTGGGCGCCGTGGATGACCATCATGCCCATCATCAGCGGGTTGATCCGGTACTTGGCCGCGAAGCTCAGAGCGATGGGGGCGATGATGGCCACCGCCGCCGGGGACAGGGCGCCCACGGCGGTGATCACGGCGGTGATCAGGAACATGATCCACGGGATCAGTGCCACCCGGCTGCCCACGAGCCTGACCGCTCCCTGCACCAGCAGGTCCACGGTGCCGTTCTTCTGGGCGATGGCGAAGAGGTAGGTGACGCCCACGATGGTGAGGAACAGCCCGCCGGGGAACGCCTCGAGGATCTGGTCGGTGTCCATGCCCAGGACGAACACGCCGAGGACGAAGGCCCCGACGAAGGCCAGCGCGCCCATGTTGACGGGCAGGACGGTGGCCACGACGAACATCGCGGCGAGGATGACGATGGAGAGCACTTCTGGGCCCATGGGACTGCTTTCTGAGGAGGCGGGGATTCCCGGCGGCTTCGGCCCGGGCCACGGAGTGTGACCCGCACCACAGGTTTTGGACTAGCCAATAGGACACCTGTCCCGTTGTCAAGCACACGGGTAGCATTCCGGTACGGGCGCCGGGGAGCGGCGCGCCCCAGCACGATCCGGGCCGCGCCCGGGCGACGGAGGTGGAACATGGCCGGGCCCCGAGGGCTGGACCGCGTGGAGCGGCCGCGGCTCTACGAGCAGGTGGTCGAGCGGCTGCTCGACCACGTCATCGAGCAGCGCCTCGAGCCCGGCGACCGCCTGCCCCCCGAGCGCGATCTCGCGGAGCGGCTCGGCGTCTCCCGCGCCACGGTGGCGCAGGCGCTGGTGGCCCTCGAGGTGCTGGGCGTCATCGACGTCCAGCACGGCAACGGCGCCGTGCTGCTCTACCGGCCCTCCAGCGCGGCCGTACTGCGCGGCGTGCGGGAGCACACCGACCGCCTGCCGGACATCGCCGACGCCCGCAGCGCCGTCGAGCCGAAGCTCGCCGAGCTCGCCGCCGCCCGGCGCACCCCCGAGGACCTCGCCGCGATCGATGCCGCCCTCGATGAGATGGCCCGCGACATCGCCGACGGCGGGCGCGGGCTGCGCGGGGACGAGCAGTTCCACGAGGCCGTCACCGCCGCCGCCCGCTCCTCCGTCCTGGCGCGGATGATGGCCGAGATCTCGGGGCTCGTGCGCGAGACCCGCCTGGAGTCGCTGAGCCAGCAGGGCCGTCCCGAGCGCTCCCTGGAGTCCCACCGGGCCATCGCCCGCGCCGTCCGTGAGCAGCGGCCCGAGGAGGCCGCCCGGGCCATGCTCGAGCACATCCGGCTCGTCTCCGACGTCGCGGCGCTCAAGCCGCTGTGAGCGCCGCCGCCCGCCCGCGGCGGGCGGCGCTCCCCGGCGCGGATAGACTGGGCCCATGACCACCGATCTCGCCGTGATCGCGTTTGCCCAGAATCCGGACCCGGAGGCGCGCGAGCGCATCCTCACCACGATCCACGACGTCGGCGCCGAGGTCGAGCACTTCTCCGCCGTGCGGGTCACTGGCTCGGGCTCCGCGGGCCCGGACGCCCAGGTCCCCGGCTACAACGCCTTCACCGCCCACGTGCGCGGCTCCGACGCCAGGGCCCTGCTCGCCGCCCTGCGCCCGGACCCCCTCTCCCAGCTGATGCCCGGTGTGGACGTCAACGTGGTCCCGACCCGGCTGTTCGACCCGCAGCGCAAGAAGATGCTGATCCTCGACGTGGACTCCACGCTGATCCAGCAGGAGGTCGTGGAGCTGCTCGCCGCCCACGCGGGCCGCGAGGCGGAGGTCACCGCGGTCACCGAGGCGGCCATGCGCGGGGAGGTGGACTTCGCCCAGTCCCTCCACGCCCGGGTGGAGACCCTCGCGGGGCTACCGGCGTCGGTGGTCGACGCGGTCTGCGCCGAGGTGCGCCTGTCCCCCGGCGCCGACGTGCTGGTCAAGGCGTTCCTGCGGGAGGGCCACGCCGTCGCGGCGGTCTCGGGCGGCTTCCAGGGCATCCTGACGCCCCTGGCCGAGCAGCTGCAGCTCACCCGGCACTACGCCAACACCCTCGAGGTCGCCGACGGCCGGCTCACGGGCCGGATCCAGGGCGAGGTCGTGGACTGCACCGTCAAGGAGCGCTGCCTGCGGACGTGGGCCGCCGAACTCGACGTCGCGCCCGAGGACGTCATCGCGGTGGGCGACGGCGCCAACGACCTCGACATGCTCGCCGCCGCGGGGCTCGGCGTGGCCTACAACGGCAAGCCCGCGCTGCGGTCGGCCGCCGACGCGCAGGTCAACCTCCCCAACCTGGACGCGGTCCGCTTCTTCGCGGACCTCTGAGGGACGGCATCGACGGCAGAGGACCGCCCCGGCGCTGCGTCGGGGCGGTCCTCTGCCGTCGGGGGCGCGGGTCTCAGCCCCAGGGCACGGCCCCGAGCAGCACGCCCACGGCCAGCATCGTCAGGGCCACGACGGCGGAGCGCCACAGCACCTTCTTGTGGTGGTCGCCCAGCTCCACGTTCGCGAGGGAGACGAGCAGCAGGATCGCCGGCACCAGCGGGGACTGCATGTGCACGGGCTGGCCGGTGATGGAGGCGCGCGCCATCTCGGCGGCGGAGATCCCGTAGTGGCCCGCGGTCTCGCTCAGCACCGGCAGCACGCCGAAGTAGAAGGCGTCGTTGCTCATGAAGAACGTCATGGGGATGCTCAGCAGCCCCGTGACGACGGCCAGGTACGGCCCCATGGACGTCGGGATGATGCTCACCAGCCACTGGGACATGGCGTCGACCATCCCCGTGCCGCTGAGCACGCCGGTGAGCACGCCCGCGGCCATCACCATCGAGACCACGGCGACCACGCTGGGGGCGTGCGCGACGAGCTGGGCGGCCTGGTCCTTGACGCGCGGGAAGTTCACGAGCAGCGCGACGGCGGCGCCGACCATGAAGACGAACGCCAGGGGCACGACGTCCAGCACGAGCACGACCATGACGGCGAGGGTGAGGGCCAGATTGAACCAGAACAGCTGCGGGCGCAGCGTGGCGCGGTTCGGGTCCAGCGCGGAGTCGGCCATGGCGGCGTCGGCGTCGTCGACGAGCTCCGGCGCGTCGAGCACCGCGACGGACGCCCCGCCCGGGGCGCCGTCGCCCCGGCGCCGGCGCGGCCGGCGGGTCCGCGGGCCGGATCCGGCCGCTCCCCCGGAGCCGCCGGGGCCGCCGGAGCCGGTCCCCGCCCCGCTCCAGCCCGTGCTGCCGCCCAGGCGGGCGCGCTCCCGCAGGCCCAGGGTCCAGGCGAAGACGAAGACGACGGCCATGCCCGCCAGCAGGGCCGGGACCATGGGCACGAACACCTCGGTGGGCGAGACGTCCAGCGCCGCCGCAGCGCGCGCGGTCGGCCCGCCCCACGGGACGATGTTCATGGTGCCGTTGGCGAGGCCGGCCACGCAGGTGAGGACCACCGGGCTCAGGCCGAGCCGGCGGTAGATCGGCAGCATCGCCGCGGTGGTGAGGATGAACGTCGTGGAGCCGTCCCCGTCCAGGGAGACCACGGCCGCCAGGACGGCGGTGCCGAGCACGACCTTGGCCGGGTCGTCGCCCAGCACCCGCAGGATGAGGCGCACCAGCGGGTCGAACAGCCCCACGTCGATCATGAGGCCGAAGAAGATGATGGCGAACATCAGCAGGGCCGCCGTGGACGTCAGCGACGCCATCGACTCGAGCACCATGTCGCCGAGTCCGAGGCCGGCTCCGGCGAACAGGCCGAAGACGGTGGGGACCAGGATCAACGCCAGCACCGGCGTCAGCTTCTTCGTCATGATCAGGCCCATGAAGACCGCGATCATGGCGAAGCCGAGGAAAACGAGCACGACTACTCCTTCAAGCACAGAGGGCCGGTGGTGTGACCGGCCTTACGACGCTACGGTGCGCTGGGTCACGCCTGGCGCTTTTGCGCACTTGAGGTGCATACTGCCCATTGCGCAACTTCTGCTCGTTTAGCTCATCCGACGGCCCGTCCGGCGGGACAGGGCTCGACCGACGCCCGGACCGGAGGACCCACCGTGACGACGACCGACGGGACCCGGCTCCGCCTGGGGTTCCTCACCCGGATGCTGCTGCTGCAGCTGGGCGTCGTCGCCGTGGTGGTGGCGGCCACGGGCTGCATCTTCGGCTGGCTGACCTACGAGGACCTGGGCCGGGACGCCGAGCAGCAGGCCCTCGCCATCGCCCGCTCCGTGGCGGCCGAGGACGACGTGCGCGCCGGCGTCGCCGCCTTCGCCGACGCCCCCGCCGGGGAGCTGGACCCGGAGGCCCTGGCCGCCGGCACGCTGCAGTCCTCCGCCGAGGAGGTGCGCCGGCGCACGGGCTCCCTGTTCGTGGTGATCACCGAGGACGCGGGCCTGCGGCTCGCGCACCCCAACCCCGCCCTGCTGGGCCTGCCGGTGAGCACGGACCCCAGCGAGGCCCTCGCCGGCCGGGAGGTCACCAGCCAGGAGCGGGGCACGCTCGGCCACTCGGCGCGCGCCAAGGTCCCCGTCCACGCCCCCGGCTCCATCACCCGGGTGGTCGGCGAGGTCAGCGTCGGGATCTCCCGCCAGGACGTGCTGGCCAGCCTGCAGGAGGCGATCACCCCCGTGGCCCTCACGACCCTCGGCGCGCTCGCGCTGGCCGCGGCGGCCTCCGCGGCCCTGGGCCGCCGGCTCAAGCGTCTGACCCTCGGGCTCGAGCCGGAGGAGATCTCGGCCCTGGCGCAGGACCAGGAGGCCGTGCTGCGCGGCGTCGACGAGGGCGTGGTGGGCGTCTCCGCCGACCGGCGGATCACGGTGTGCAACCGGGAGGCCGGGCGCCTGCTCGGCGTCGAGGACCCGGAGCGGCTCGTGGGCCGCCCCCTCGCCGAGGCGGGGCTGCCGGAGTCGTTCCCCGCGCTGCTGGCGGCGGCGACGCCGGAGTCGCCCGCCATCGAGCAGGTCATCGGCCCGCGCGTGCTGATCCTCTCCGCCCGCGCCGTGCTCCCTGCCCGGTCCCCGCAGCGGCGCCGGGTGCGGTCCCGGGGGCCGGCCCGGGGGGCCGCCGTGGACGGGGCCCCGGAGCTGGGCTGGGTGGTGATGGTCCGGGACCGTACCGAGCTGCAGTCCCTGACCCGCCAGCTGGACGCCGTCGGCGCGCTCAGCACCGCCCTGCGCGCCCAGCGGCACGAGTTCGCCAACCGGCTGCACACCATCTCGGGCCTGCTCGGCATCGGCGACCCCGAGGAGGCCCGCCGCTACGTGGCCGAGGTGACCGCCACGGGTCCCCTGAGCTATCCGGCCGAGCAGGCCGAGCTGCTGCGCGACCCCTACCTGCAGGCGTTCCTGGGCGCCAAGAGCGTCGAGGCCGCCGAGCGCGGGGTGATCCTGCGGATCGGGGACGAGACCCTGATCCGGGGGCGGGTCACCGACCCCCAGGACGTCACCACGGTCATCGGCAACCTCGTGGACAACGCCGTGCGCGCCGCCGTCCAGGGCGGGGCCGAACCGCGCTGGGTGGAGGTCGAGCTGCTGGACGAGTGGACGGGCGAGGAGGGGACGCTGCACGTCGTCGTGGCCGACTCCGGCAACGGGCTGCGCTCCCAGGACGCGGAGCGGATCTTCGCCCAGGGCTGGTCGACGGCGCGCCCGCCCGGCCCCCCGGACGCGGGCGGCGGCGGGGAGCCGCCCCGGGCGGCGCTGCCGGACGCGCACGGGCAGGGCTTCGGCCTGTCGCTGAGCCGGGAGCTCGCCCGGCGCCGCGGCGGGGACGTGTGGGTGGCCGACCCCGGCCGCCCGGGCGGGCCCGGCGCCGTGTTCTGCGCCCGGCTGCCCGGCACGGTGGCCGACGGGACCCCGGCGGCCGACGCCGGCTCCCGCACCGGGGGCAACGGCACGCCGACGGAAGGAGAGCGATGAGCGAGGACCTCGTGGTGCTGGTGGTGGACGACGACTTCCACGTGGGGCGCCTGCACGCCGGGTACGTCGACGCCGTGCCCGGTTTCACCGCGCTGCCCCCGGTGGGCACGGCGGAGCAGGCGCTGCGCGCGGTGCACGCCCACCGGCCGGACCTCGTGCTGCTGGACGTCTACCTGCCGGACGCCCTGGGCCTGGACCTGCTGCGCAGCCTCGACGTGGACGTCGTCATGCTCACCGCGGCCGCCGACCCGGCGGCCGTGCGCGCCGCCGTCCGCCGCGGAGCCCTCGCCTACCTCATCAAGCCGTTCACCGGGGAGCAGCTGGCCCGGACCCTGCGCGCCTACGCCCGCTACCGGCGGCTGCTCGCCGACCGCACCCCGCTGACCCAGGAGGGCGTCGACCGCGCCCTCCACGCGCTGCGCCCCGGCGGCGGGGAGGCCCCGGCGGGCGGGGAGCGCGCCCGCTCGGCCACCGAGGCGGCCGTGCTGGGGGCGCTCGTGCCCGGGGAGCCGCGCTCCGCGGCCGAGATCGCGCGGGCCGTGGGCATCTCGCGGGCGACCGCCCAGCGCTACCTCTCGGCCCTGGCCGACGACGGGGCGGTCGAGATCCAGCTGCGCTACGGCACCACGGGACGGCCAGAGCACCGCTACGGACCGGTCGGGCGGTGAGGCCCGCCCGTCAGCGGGAGAGGTCCAGGGCGTAGGCCCCGCGCGCCCCGTCGCGGCCCAGCAGCTTCTCCAGCGGGCCCTCGTAGACCTCGAGGGCCCGGCGCAGGAGGGAGGCCACGTCGTGGGCGGCGACGGTGACCGTGCCGCCCAGCGGGTCGTCGTCCGTCCAGCGGGCCACGACGCAGCGCCCGGGGTCCGGGTCGACCACGTCGCCGTCGGCGTCGAGGAGCTCGCCCACGGCGTAGTCGTGCCGGCGCCGGTCGGCGCGGAGGGTCAGCCGCACGGCCTCCGGGTGACGGTGGCGCAGCTCCTCGGCGATGAGGTCCAGCAGCGTCCGCGCGTAGGAGCGCTGGGCCCGGACCAGCTTCTCCTCGGCGGCCTCGAGCGCCAGGTCGGCGCTCACCGGGCGCTCCCGAGCCGGGCGGGGGGCCGGCCGGCCCCGCTCCTCCTCGGCGACACCTGGGTCACGGTGGTGCTCACACTCCTCGGCTGGGGGACAGGTCCGAGCAGAGCGTATCCGGGGGCGCCGCCCCTCCCCCGCAGGGACGCGCCAGCACGGCGGCGGGGGACAATGGCGGGATGATCGACGCGCACCTGCACGTGGTCGACCCGCGGTTCCCCCTAGTGGCGAACCAGGGGTACGTGCCCCCGGCCTTCACCGCGGCCGACTACCTCGCCCGCGTCCGGCCCCTGGGGGTCGTGGGCGGGGCCGTGGTCAGCGGCTCCTTCCAGGGCCACGACCAGGACCACCTGCTCGCGGCGCTCGCGGAGCTGGGGCCCGGCTTCGCCGGCGTCACGCAGCTGCCCGCGTCCGTGACGGACGCGCGGATCCTGGAGCTGGACCGCGCCGGGGTCCGGGCGGTGCGCTTCACCCTCTACCGGGGGGCCTCCGCGGAGCCGGCCGAGATCGAGCGGCTCGCCCGGCGGGTGCACGAGCTGGCGGGGTGGAGCGCGGAGTTCTACCTGGACGCCGCCGAGCTGGACGGTCTCGGCCCGCTGCTGCGCCGGCTGCCGCGCACGAGCGTCGACCACCTGGGCATGAGCGCGGCGGGCCTGCCGGCGCTGCTGGAGCTGGTCGCGCACGGGACCCGCGTGAAGGCCACGGGCTTCGGGCGCGTGGACCTCGACGTCCCGGACGCCCTGCGCCGGATCCACGCCGTGGACCCGGCCGCGCTGCTGTTCGGCACGGACCTGCCCAGCACCCGGGCGCGCCGGCCGTTCCGGGACGCCGACCCGGGCCTCGTCGTCGCGGCCCTCGGCCCGGAGGCCGCGGCCGCCGTCCTGCACGACAACGCCGCCGCCTGGTACGGGCTGCCGCGGAGCACCGGGCAGGACTACTCCGGCCACGCCTCGCGGCCGGGGCTCAGCGCGTAGCGCAGCTCCACGGCGCCGCCCTCGAAGTGGGTGGTCCGCTGCAGCCGCAGGTCCTTCGCCGCCGCCGTGGGCAGCACCGGGTGGCCCCCGCCCAGGGCGATGGGCATCAGCGTCAGCCACAGCTCGTCGAGCAGGCCCGCGTCGGCGAACTGGGCGGCCAGCCGGCCACCGCCCACCACCCACAGGTTGCGCCCTCCGGCGGACTCCCGCGAGGCCTCGGCGTGGAGGGCCACGGGGCCCTGGACGAAGCGCAGGTCCGCGCCGGCGATCCGCGGGAGCTCCCGGTGGGCGAAGACCCACGTGGGCAGGCCGCCGTAGGGCCACTTCTCGCCCTGGCGCAGGACGAACTCGTAGGTGCTCGCCCCCATGGCGAGCGCCCCGACGTCGGCGAGGAAGCCGTCGTAGTGGTCCTGGTAGGCCTCGAAGCCGTACTGCAGCAGCCAGTCGAGGTGGTTCTCGCGGTCGGCGATGTACCCGTCGGCGCTCGCGGCGACGTAGTACTGCGTTCTGCTCATGGGCACCACGTTACGCACGCACGCGCACGGATCCCACCGTCTCTTCCCGGGCGCGTGCGCCGCACGACATCATGGGGGCATCGACCGGACCGACGCGGAAGGCGCGACCATGGCCATGATGCTCAACCCCTACCTCACCTTCCGGGACACCGCCGAGGAGGCGATGGAGTTCTACCGCTCGGTCTTCGGCGGCGAGCTGACCGTCATGCGCTTCAGCGAGTACGGCGCGAGCGAGGACCCCGCCGAGGCGGACAAGGTCATGCACGCGATGCTCGCCACCGACGAGGGCCTGGTGCTCATGGCCTCGGACACCCCCGCCGGTATGGACCTCACCCCGGGCGACAACGTGTCGATCTCCGTGGCCGGGGACGACGAGGACGCCCTGCGCGGGTACTGGGAGAAGCTCTCCGACGGCGGGACGGTCACCATGCCGCTGGACCGGCCCCCGTGGGGCGGGCTGTTCGGGATGTGCACGGACCGGCTGGGCACGCACTGGTTGATCAGCATCTCCGAGGCCGGGACCTGAGCCTCCCCCGGAACGGGCGGGCGGTGGGCGCTACCGGGAGCTGACGGAGGCGAACCGGCGCAGGCACAGGGGCACGAGGACGGCCAGCAGGACCACGCTGCCGAGCAGGACGGTCAGCACGGGGTGCTGCATCGGCCAGACGTCCGGCACGGGCGCCGAGCCGGTGTTGCCGAACAGCTCCCGGGCGGCCTGCACGAGCGCGGAGACGGGGTTCCAGTCCGCGAACGCCTCGAGGGAGCCCGGGAGGGTCTGCGACTGCACGAACGCGTTCGAGATGAGGCTCAGGGGGAACAGGATCACGAACGAGGCGTTGCTGACGGTCTGCGCGCTGCGCACGCTCATGCCCACGAGCGCCATGACCCAGCTGAAGGCGTAGCCGGAGAACAGCAGCAGGCCCACCCCGGCCGCGAACGAGCCCACGGACGTGGTGAAGCGCCAGCCCACGGCCAGGCCGGTGCCGATCATGATGACCATGGAGGTCGCGGTGAGGACCAGGTCGGCGTTGGTCCGGCCCACGAGCACGGCCGAGCGGCTCATGGGCAGGGTCCGGAACCGGTCGACGATGCCCTCCTTCACGTCCCGGGCCATGCCCTCCGCGGAGAACGTGGAGTCGAAGAGCACGGTCTGCCCGAAGATCCCCGCCATGAGGTACTGGGTGCAGTCCGTGCCCTCCACCCGGATGGACCCGCCGGAGAGCTGGCTGAACAGCAGCACGAACATGACGGGCTGGAGCACGGCGAAGACCAGCATGTCCGGGGAGCGCCGGAGCCGGATGAGGTTGCGGTGGGTGATCGTCCAGCCGTCGGCGGCGCACGTGCTCAGGGTGGCGGCGGGGGCGGGCGGGCCGGTCGGCGGGCCCACTGCGCGGTCCGTGGGGCACGGCGGGGAGGGCCCCGGTGAGACTCCGGGACACGTCGTCGAGGGTCGGGCGGCGCATGCCGGCGTCGTGCAGCGCCACGCCCGCCGCTGTGAGCTCGGCCAGGACGCGCTGGCGGGCGAGCGGGCCCTCCCGGACCGCCACCTGGAGCTCGCGCCCGCGGTCGCCGACCGTCGGGTGCCCTCCCCGTGGCGGGCGAGGACCGCGGCCGCGCGCTCGGCGTCGGCGGGGTGCTGCAGGACGACGACGACGCGGTGCCCGCCCACCCGGGTCTGGAGCTCGTTCGGGTGCCGGCGGCGATGACCCGGCCGCCGTCGATGACGGAGATCTCGTCCGCGAGCTGGTCCGCCTCCTCGAGGTACTGGGTGGTCAGCAGGACCGTGGTGCCGTCGGCGACGAGGGAGCGGATGACGTCCCACAGGCCGATGCGGCTGCGCGGGTCCAGCCCGGTGGTGGGCTCGTCGAGGAAGAGGATCCGCGGACGGACCACCAGGGCCCCCGCCAGGTCCAGGCGCCGGCGCATGCCCCCGGGGTAGCCCTTGACCGGGCGGTCCGGTGTCCGCGAGGCCGAACAGCTCCAGCAGCTCCCCGGCCCGGCGCCGGGCCGCCGGCCCGCCCAGGTGGTGGAGCCGACAGACCATCCGGAGGTTCTCCGCCCCGGTGAGGGTCTCGTCCACCGCCGCGTACTGGCCCGAGGCGCCGATCATCCGGCGGATCCGGCCGGGCTCGGCGACGACGTCCACGCCGTCGATCCGCGCGGAGCCGGCGTCGGGCACGACGAGCGTGGTCAGCACCTTGACCACGGTGGTCTTGCCGGCGCCGTATCGGCCCGAGCAGGCCCTTGACGGTCCCCTCGGGCACGGACAGGTCCAGCCCGGCCAGGACGTGGACGGCGCCCGTGCGGGACCGGTACGCCCTGGCGAGGCTCTCGACCTCGACGAGGGGCGGATCATCCCGCCGCTCCGGTGCAGGTCATGCCGGCTCCTGTTCCGGCTCCTGTTCTGCGGCCCGGGACCTCAGCCCGGCCGGCGGATCTGCTGGGACAGGCTGCGGTAGTGCCCGGCCAGGGCGGGGTGGTAGTCGCGGGCGAAGTCGACCGCGTCCGGGTCGCCGCCGGTCTCGGCGGCGACCAGCCGGTCCAGGTAGTACTCCCAGCCCGGGCCGACCGCCTCGAGGTCGGCGGGGTCGGGGTCCCGGTGGGACAGCCGCAGCGTGACCGCCCCGTCCTCGTCGTGCAGGTCGAGGTCCACGCGCCAGGCGCCGGGGCCCGGCCCGAGCGTCACGGCGAGGTGGCGGGGCGGGTCGCAGCGCCGGATCAGGAGCACCTCGCGCGGCGCCCCGTCCTCGGCGGTGAGCTGGACCTCGACGTGTCCCGAGGAGGGGTCCCCGGTCCAGGGGCCGTACCAGCGGGCGAGCCGGCCGGGGTCGGTCACGGCCGCCCAGGCGCCGGAGAGCGGGGCGTGGAGCGTGCGGGTCAGAACGAGCCGGTCGCCGGACTCGATCCTCCCGGTGGGCGGGACGTTCATGGGGTCTCCCGGTGGGATCGGCGGGCGGGGACGCCGGTGCCGGCCTCCCCGGTGAGCACGGCGGCCTCGGCGCAGCCGTGGGCGGCCACGGCCGTGCGCACGGCGTCCGGGGCGAGGTCGGGCTGTTCGACGGCCCACCCGGCGCGGTCGGGGACGGTGAGGGTGCCCATGCCCCTGATGGTCCCACTGCCCACCGACACCGCAGGGGAGCCGGACGGTCCCGGCGGCCGGAGGGAGCACGACGGCGGGGCGCCCACCGTGCAGGGGGCACCCCGCCGTCGTGGGCGGAGCTGCGGGGCTACTTCCGGCCGGCCTGCGCGAGGAAGTCGTCGGCGCCGCCCACGAGCTCGACGTGGCCCGAGGGGACGTCGGCGGTGACCATCCGGGCGACCTCCTGGGCGAACTCCTGGACGGTGTAGAGCTTGCCGGCGGCCTCGCGGCGCTGCTCGAGCGCGCCGGGGCGGGCCCGGTTGAGCAGGGTCGCGGTCACGGTGCCCTCGATCATGTCGGCGGAGACGACGACGAGGCTCACGCCCCGCTCGGCCAGCTCGGGGATGCGGGCGGTGAGGGTGTCCTCGCCGGCGCGCTTGGACCGTGCGACCTGCTCGTACTCGGGCATGGTCTCGACGTCGTTGATGAAGTGCGCCTGGTGGCTGGTCACGAACACCACGCGCCCGCCCTCGGGCAGGTGCTCCAGCGCCGCCGTGAGCGTGTCGTCCTGGGCGTCGCGGTTGAGCTTGAGCGCGTAGTCCTCGCCGAGGTCCGTCTCCATGCCGCCGGAGGCGTTGAGCACGAGCACGTCCACCCCGCCGAAGGCCTCCACGGCCTGCGCGAAGAGGTTGCGCACGTCCTCGGGGCTCGTCATGTCGGCCTGCACGGCGATGGCGCGCCCGCCGGCGGCCTCGATCTCCTTGACGACCTTGTTGGCGCGCGGCGCCTTCTGCCGGTAGTTGACGACGACGTTGGCGCCCTCGGCGGCCAGCAGCTTCGCGGTGTCGGCGCCGACGCCGCGCGAGGACCCGGTGACGACCGCGGTCTTGCCTGCGAGTGAACTCATGGTGCTCCTTCGGTGGGACGGTTCGGGGAGGTGCGGGCCGGTCAGTGGCCCATGCCCAGGCCGCCGTCCACGGGGATGACGGCGCCGGAGATGTACTTGGCCTCGTCGGACGCGATCCAGCGCACGACGGAGGCGACCTCCTCGGGCTCGGCGAAGCGGCCGGCCGGGATGGAGGCGAGGTAGTCCTGCTGGGTGGCCTCGGGCAGCGCGGCGGTCATCTCGGTGTTGATGAAGCCGGGGGCCACGACGTTGGCGGTCACGTTGCGCCCGCCCAGCTCGCGGGTGATGGAGCGGGCGATGCCGACCAGCCCGGCCTTGGACGCGGCGTAGTTGACCTGGCCGGGCGAGCCGTAGAGACCGACCACGGAGGAGATGAGCACCACGCGCCCGCGCTTGAGCCGCATGAAGCCCTTGGCGGCCCGCTGCACCACGCGGAACGCGCCGGTGAGGTTGGTGTCGATCACGTCCTGGAAGTCCTGCTCCTTCATCCGCAGCAGCAGCGTGTCACGGGTGATGCCGGCGTTCGCGACGACGACCTCGACCGGCCCGAACTCGGCCTCCACGGCCTTGTACGCGGCGTCGATCGACGCGGCGTCGGTGACGTCGGCCCGCACCGCGAAGAACTCCTCGGGGGCCTCGCCGGAGCGGTAGGTGACCGCCACGTTGTCCCCGCCGTCCTTGAACGCCTGCGCGATGGCCCGCCCGATGCCGCGGTTGCCGCCGGTCACGAGGACGGTGCGGGGGGCCGGGCGGTGCTGCTGGTCTGCCATCACGTCTGCCATGGGGTTCGGGGCCTTTCGGTCGGGGGTGCGCGGTCGGAGGTGCGCGGTCGAGGGCGCGCCGGCACCGGCCGCGAGGGCCT
Source organism: Kocuria rosea (assembly GCF_023715525.1). GTDB lineage: Bacteria > Actinomycetota > Actinomycetes > Actinomycetales > Micrococcaceae > Kocuria > Kocuria rosea_A. The sequence goes on from NZ_JAMBOG010000004.1 coordinate 59,988, forward strand.
GCCGGGCGCAGATCCACCCCATCGTATCGGCACGCGCGCCGAACCGGCCGGTAGCCGGCGGTCCCTACTCGATGTCGGTGCCGGGTGAGAGAATAGATCGTCTGTTGGGAGGGACATGAGCAACCGTTATCTGACGACCGGCGAGGCCGCCGGTCAGGACGAGATCCACTCCATCACGGCCACGGCCGCGCCGCACACCCAGGACATGGGCCACCGGATGAAGGTCTACAGCATCCAGATGGCCCTGCGCGTGGTGTGCCTGATCGTCTTCGTGGTGGTCGACAACATCTGGGTCCGCGGGGTCGCCATCGCGGGCGTCGCGATCCTGCCGTGGATGGCCGTGATGCTCGCCAACAGCGGCGCCGACCGCTCCGCGCGCACCAGCCACTACTACGAGCCACCGGCCGCCCCGGCCCTGGCGGCGGTCCCCGAGCCCGCCCGTCCGGCCGAGCCCCTGGCCATCGACTTCGTCCTGGAGGGCGAGTTCGTGGCCGGCCACGGGGACGACGACCCCGCGCGCCCGGCCCCCGGTCCCGCCCCGGCTCCCAGCGGAGGCCCGGCTTCCTCCGCTACTGTCGAGGACGACCCCTACCGGTCCCGAGGAGCCGCCTGAGCCCCGGGACCCCGACCGCACACCTTGAGGAGCACGACCGCCGTGGAGTTCGACCTGCTCGGAGCGCTGGCACCGCGAGGAGCCGGCACCACGCCGGCGGGGCCGGAGACCCCGCAGTGCTCCAGCAAGGGCTGCCGGGCGGACGCCGCCTGGCAGATCCGGTGGAACAACCCGCGGATCCACGCGCCCGAGCGGCGCAAGGTCTGGCTGGCGTGCCCCGGGCACCGGGAGCAGCTCGAGCAGTTCCTCGGCGCCCGCGGCTTCTGGAAGGACACCGTGCCCCTGACCGGGACCGCCCCGGACGGTGACGGGGCGGGTCGGGACGGCGCGGCGTGAGCGCGTACCGTTTCCTGCTCAGCGGACGGTGGATCGGCTGGTTCCTCCTGGCCTGCGCCGCCGCGGCGGTGGCGGTCTACCTGGGCGGGTGGCAGATGGACCGCAACGACCACCTGGTCGGCGAGAACGGCAAGATCACGCGGAACTACCGGGCCGAGCCGCTGAGCGGGCCCCCCGCCGCCGCCCAGTTCGCCGACCACGACCCCGCGCTCACGTGGCACCCCGTCCGGCTCACGGGACAGTACCTGCCCGAGGACCAGGTGCTCGTGCGCAACCGCCCCCAGGACGGGCGCGTGGGCTACGAGGTCCTCGTGCCCTTCCGCACGCAGGACGGGGACGTGGTCGTCCTGGACCGCGGCTGGATCCCCACCGGCGCGGCGGCCAACGGCATGCCCGACGAGGTCCCGGCCCCGCCCGCCGGCCAGGTGACCGTCACGGCGCGGCTGCAGCCCGGGGAGCCCGCGGTGGACCGCGGGGCGCCCGAGGGCCAGATCGCCACCATCCACCTCGAGGAGCTGCAGGAGCGCTGGGGCTACCCCGTCGGCACCGCGGCCTTCGGCGAGGTCTTCGCCGAGGACCCGGCCCCCGCGGTCTCCCCCGCCCCGGCCCCGGAGCCCGAGACCGGCTCCGGTCCCCACCTGTCCTACTCCCTGCAGTGGTACGCGTTCGCGGCCCTGTTCTTCGTGGCCTACGGCTACGCGGCCCGTCAGCAGGCCCGCAACGACGAGTGGGACCGGCAGTACGCCGAGGAGATGGAGCGGCACCTGTCCCAGTTCTACGACGCGGACGGCCACTACGTCGGGGAGGGCGACGAGGAGCTCGTCCTGCGCCAGATGGAGATGGCCGACGACATGCCCGCGCACCTGAAGTCCCTGATGCGCCCCCGGCCGCAGCGCCGGCGCGCGCGGGCCACCTGGGAGGACGAGGAGGACGCGCTGCTCGACGCCCTCGAGGAGCGGGACGGCTCCCTCACCGCCCGGGACTGAGCACGGTCCCGGGACCGTGCCCGCGCGCCGGCGACGGTGGCCGCGGGGTAGGCTTCGCCTTCCCGGCGCCCGCCGTCCCGCCCGCCCTGGAGGCCTCTCGTGAGATCGATCGGACGTCCCCGCACCCGCCCCTTCGCCTTCGCCGGCGCCACGGTCGTGCTGACCGGCGCCGCCGGCGGCATCGGGTCCGCGCTGGCCGGCGCCCTCGCCGACCGGGGCAGCCACCTCGTGCTCCTGGACCGGGACGGACCCGGGCTGCAGGCGCTGGCCGACCGGCTGCGCGCCGCCCACCCGACGCTGTCCGTGGCCGTGCACGTCGTCGACCTCGCCGACCCGGACGCCACCGTGGCCGTGGGCCGGCGCATCGCCGCGGAGCACCCGGACACGACGGCCCTGATCAACAACGCGGGCGTGGCCCTCCTGGGACGCTTCGACGAGGTCACGCTCGAGGAGTACGAGTGGCTGATCGACGTGAACTTCCGCGCGGTCGTGCGCCTGACCCACACGCTGCTGCCCGTGCTCGCCGCCCACCCGGGAGCGCACCTGGTCAACGTGTCGTCGGTCTTCGGGATCATCGCCCCGGCCGGACAGACGGCGTACGCGGCGGCCAAGTTCGCCGTGCGCGGCTTCACGGAGAGCCTGCGCCAGGAGCTGGCCCCGCTCGGGGTGGGGGTGACCACGGTGTTCCCGGGAGGGGTGCGCACGGGCATCACGCGCGCGGCGCGGATCGGCAGCCACGTGGTGCCCGAGGCCCTGGAGGAGACCCTGCGGCGCTGGGAGGTGCTGCTGAGCACGGACCCGGCCGTGGTGGCGGAGCGGATCCTGCGCGCCGTGGAGCGGCGGCGGGCCCGGGTGCTCGTCGGGGCGACCGCCACCGTCCCGGACGCGCTGGTCCGCCTGCTCCCGGTCGGGCACGCCCGCCTGCTGGACCCGGGCTTCGCGCTGTTCGTGGCGCTGGGCCGGCGTCGGACCCGCCGGGGCCCGGCGCCGGACGCGCCCGGGCGGCTCAGGCCAGGGAGATGAGGTCCTGGTACTCCTGGTTCCACAGGTCCTCGGTGCCGTCGGGCAGGATCACGACGCGCTCCGGGTCCAGGGCCTCGACGGCCCCCTCGTCGTGGGAGACCAGCACGACCGCGCCCTCGTAGGTGCGCAGGGCGTTGAGGATCTCGTGGCGCGAGGCCGGGTCCAGGTTGTTGGTGGGCTCGTCCAGCAGCAGCACGTTGGCCGAGGACGCCACGAGCGTCGCCAGCGCCAGGCGGGTCTTCTCCCCGCCGGAGAGGACGCCGGCGGGCTTCGACACGTCGTCGCCCTGGAACAGGAACGAGCCCAGGATGTTGCGCACCTCGGTGTCCGCGAGGTCCGGGGCGGCGGTGCGCATGTTCTCGAGCACCGTGCGGTCGTGGTCGAGGGTGTCGTGCTCCTGGGCGAAGTAGCCCACCTTGAGCCCGTGCCCGGGCCTGACCTCCCCGCTGTCCGGCTGGGCCACCCCGGCGAGCATGCGCAGCAGCGTGGTCTTGCCGGCGCCGTTGAAGCCGAGGATCACGACGCGGGAGCCCTTGTCGATGGCCAGGTCCACGTCGTTGAAGATCTCGAGGGAGCCGTAGGACTTGGACAGCCCGCGGGCCGTGAGCGGGGTCTTGCCGCAGTCGGCGGGCTTCGGGAAGCGGATGGCCGCGACCTTGTCCTGCTGGCGCTCGCCCTCGAGGCCCTGCATGAGCCGCTCGGCGCGCTTGATCATCTGCTGGGCGGCCACCGCCTTCGTCGCCTTGGCCCGCATCTTGTTGGCCTGGTCCATCAGCGCCGTGGCCTTCTTTTCGGCGTTGGCGAACTCGCGCTTGCGCCGGTGGGCGTCCTGCTCGCGCTGCTTGAGGTAGTTCTTCCAGCCCATGTTGTAGACGTCGATCACGCAGCGGTTGGCGTCCAGGTACAGGACCTTGTTGACGACCATCTCCATGAGCTCGACGTCGTGGGAGATCACGAGCAGCCCGCCCTGGAAGTTCTTGAGGAACTCCCGCAGCCAGGACACGGAGTCCACGTCGAGGTGGTTGGTCGGCTCGTCGAGGAGCATGATGTCCGCGTCCGAGAACAGGATCCGGGCCAGCTCCACGCGCCGGCGCTGACCGCCGGAGAGCGTGCGCAGCGGCTGGTTGAGGATCCGCTCGGGCAGGTCCAGGTTCGCCGTGATGGTGGCGGCCTCGGACTCCGCGGCGTAGCCGCCGCCGGCGAGGAACTCCGCCTCGAGCCGGTCGTAGCGACGCATCGCCTTGGTGCGCACCGCGTCGTCGTCGGAGGCCATGTCCTGCTCCGCCTGGCGCAGGCGGGCGATCACCCCGGCGAGGTTCCGGGCGGAGAGGATGCGGTCCCGGGCGAGCTGCTCCATGTCCTCGACCTTCGGGTCCTGCGGGAGGTAGCCGATGGTGCCCGTGCGGGCGACCGTGCCGTCCGCGGGCAGGGTCTCGCCCGCGAGCACCTTGGTCATGGTGGTCTTGCCCGCGCCGTTGCGGCCGACGAGGCCGATCTTGTCCCCCTTGTCCACCCGGAAGTTGACCTCGTCCATCAGCAGCCGGGCGCCGGCACGCAGTTCGAGGTTCTGGACAGTGATCACGGAGGGGACCTTTCGGACGGGAACGCGGAGGAGGTGGGCGCCCGAACGGGCAACCCGCCCATCCTACCCGGGCGGGCCCGCCGCGGCCCAGGACCGGGATCACATCCGGGGGATCACCGCGTCCGCGCCCCGGCGGGGCTCCCGTGGTGCGGGGGCATCTCGTCGGCGAGCGCCGAGGAGGCCCCCGGCAGGGTCTGCGCGTTGTAGTCGACGATCTGCCAGCCGCGTTCGGGGTGCTCCTCCAGCACCGTCCACGCGCAGTTGGCCATCCCGGCGAGCATGTTCCGCAGCCGGGGCGGGGCGTCGAAGAACGCGAGCACGCCGCTGCGCAGGGCCGCCCCGTGGCCGACGAGCACGCCGGTGCTCCCCGGCCCGAGTGCTGCCACCGCGTCCCGCAGCACGGCCGTCATCCGCTCGTCGACCTCCGAGGGCAGCTCGGCGCCGGGGACGCGGTAGTTGTCCTCGGTGAAGAACTTCTCGTAGACCTCGGGGTGGCTCTCGCGGAACTCCGCGAAGGTGGTGCCCTGGCGGATGCCGACGTCGTACTCGCGCAGGCGCCGGTCGAGGCGCACCTCGAGGCCCGTGAGCACCGCCAGCTCCCGCGCGGTGTGCCGGGCCCGCTCCAGGTCGCTGGACCAGATGAACGCGGGGGCGAACGCGGCGAGCGCCGCAGCGGCCTGCCGCGCCTGGCGGCGCCCGACGGGGTCCAGCGGCACGTCGGCCTGCCCCTGGGCCCGGTCCTGGACGTTCCACGCCGTCCGCCCGTGGCGCCACAGCACCAGCCTGCGGCGCTGCGGGCCCGCCGTCGTCGTCCTGCTCATCGTCGCCTCTCGTCGCGGGGGTCCGCCGTCCGGCACCGGACGGCACGTTTCGACACATTCGCGCGGGTCTTCCCAGGGCTCCCGACCCGTCGGTAGTGTCCGACCCAGTCCACCACGGCGCGCCCCCGGGCAGCCACCACCGGCGGAAGTGAGCACGATGCGCGAAGACGTCCAGGAGTGGTTCACGGCCCGCAGCTACCGCGGGGGCCAGTGGTCACCCGAGCAGCTGGTGCAGCGCAAAGGGACGGCCACGGTCAGCGTGGTCCTGCCGGCCCGCAACGAGGCGGACACCGTGGGGGGCATCGTGGCCGCGCTGCGGGCGGACCTGGTGGAGGCCGTGCCCCTGATCGACGAGCTCGTCGTGATCGACTCGGACTCCACCGACGGCACCGGGGCGGTCGCCGCCGCGGCCGGGGCGCGGGTGTTCCGCCAGGACGAGATCCTCCCCGCCCACGGCAACGTCGCGGGCAAGGGCGAGGCCCTGTGGAAGTCCCTGGCCGTCACGAGCGGGGACGTCCTGGCGTTCATCGACTCGGACCTGCGCCAGTTCGACTCGCGCTTCGCCGTGGGCCTGCTGGGCCCGCTGCTGAGCGAGCCGGGCGTGGCGTTCGTCAAGAGCTGCTACGACCGCCCGCTCAACGACGGGACCACCATCCTGCCCGCCGGCGGGGGCCGGGTGACCGAGCTGGTGGCCCGTCCGCTGCTGAACCTGTTCTGGCCCCAGCTGGCCGGGCTGGTGCAGCCGCTGGCCGGGGAGTACGCCGGGCGGCGGTGGCTGCTGGAGCGGATCCCGTTCGTCTCCGGCTACGGGGTGGAGATCGCGATGCTCATCGACGTGCTGGAGGCGGTGGGCCTGGACGCGATGGCCCAGGTGGACCTCGGGGTGCGCGCCCACCGCAACTCCTCCGACGCCGCGCTGGCCCGGATGGCCGCCCAGATCCAGCTCACCGTCCAAGCCCGGCTGCGCTGCGAGGGGCCGCTGGGCGAGCACGGCGGGGTCCTGACGCAGTTCCTGCGCGAGGGGGACCGCTTCCTCGCCGAGACCCACGAGATCAGCGTGCGCGAGCGCCCGCCCATGGCCCAGGTCCCCGAGTACGCCGGGCGGCTGGCGACCGGTCGCGTGGCATGACGGGCCTGCGGGTCCTCGTCAACGCCGGGCCGTGGCTGCCCGTGCCCCCCGACGGCTACGGGGGCATCGAGACGGTCGTGGCCACCCTCGTGCCGGAGCTGCGCCGGGCGGGCGCGCACGTCACCCTCGCCACGGTGGGCCCGTCGACGCTGGAGGCCGACGACCACCTGCGGGTCCTCGACGAGCCGGCGTTCCCCTCCATCGCCATGCCCTACAACCGGGTCTCGGGCATCGCCCACGCCCACATGCAGGGCGTCGTGGCCGCGCTGCGCGCGGAGGACCGGTGGGACGTCGTGCACGACCACCTCGAGGTGGTGGGCCCGGCCGTGCTGGGCGCCATGGGGGACGCCGCTCCCCCGACGCTGCAGACCCTGCACTGGGACCTGCGCAAGCACCCCGACTTCTACTCCCGCTTCGACGGGCGCGGGCGGGTCCGCTTCGCCGCGGTCTCGGCCTCCCAGCTGGAGCGCGCGCCGGAGAACCTGCGGGCCCAGACGATCGGCGTGGTGCCCCTGGCGGCCCCGCCGGCCCTCGACGTGGCGGTCGAGCCGGGCGGGCACGCCCTGGTGCTGGCCCGGATCACCGCCGACAAGGGCCAGGACCTCGCCGCCCGCGTCTGCCGCCGGGCCGGGATCCCGCTCGTGCTCGCCGGGCCGGTCGCCGGGATCGGCGACCCCGAGGAGCTGGAGCGCCGGCTCGCGGACGGCGACGAGGCCCTGCACGGGCACCCCGACGTGCGGTACTGGCTCGAGCGGGTGCGCCCGCTCGTGGACGGGACCTCGGTGACCTGGGTCGGCGGCGTCGCCGGCGAGCGCAAGGAGCGGCTGCTGCGCTCGGCCCGCGCGCTGCTCGCCCCCAACCGGTGGGCCGAGCCCGGGGCCACCGGCGTCGTCGAGGCCCTCGCCCGGGGCGTGCCCGTCGTGGGCACTCCGCTGGGGGTGCTCCCCTCCCTCGTGGCGCACGGCAGGACCGGCTTCCTCGCCGCCGGCGAGGACGAGCTCGTCCGCGACCTGCGCCGGATCGGCGAGCTGGACCCGGGTGCCTGCCGGGAGGCCGCGCAGCAGTGGTCCCCGGCCGCCATGGCCCGGCAGTACCTGGACCTGTACGCACAACTCCTGGAGGCGAACTCCTCATGACGCTCCGCATCGCCCTCGTGGGCGCCGGCTCCGTCGCCCGGCGCCACGTCGACGTCCTGCACCGCCTCGGCGGGGCCCGCGTCGTCAGCGTCACCGACGCGCACGAGCCCGCGGCGACCGCGTTGGCCACCGCGCTCGACGCGGGCGCCTTCACGGACCCCTACGACGCGCTCGACGCCGTGGACGTGGACGCCGTCTACGTCTGCGTCCCGCCCTTCGCCCACGGCCCCGGGGAGCGCGCCGCGCTGAGCCGGGGCAAACCCCTGTTCGTGGAGAAGCCCGTGGGCCTGGGCCTGGACGTCGCCGAGCAGATCGGGGCCATGGTGGAGTCCACCGGCGTCGTGACGGGCACGGGCTACCACTGGCGCTGCCTGGACACGGCCGTGCGCGCCAAGGAGCTGCTCGCGCAGGCGCCCCCGCTGCTGGCCAACGGCTACTGGCTCGACAAGCGCCCGCCCACGCCGTGGTGGGGGTGGGCGGACCGCTCCGGGGGGCAGGTGGTCGAGCAGCTGACCCACGTGGTGGACATGGCCCGCTTCCTGCTGGGCGAGGCCGTGGAGGTCTACGCCGCCGGGGTCCGCCAGGCGCCCGACGCGGCTGCGGAGGACCACGGGGACGTCGACGACGCCACCGCCGCCACCGTGCGCTTCGCGTCGGGGGCGATCGCCACGCTCGCGGCGACCTCGGTGCTCGCGGCCAAGCACCGCTCAGCCCTGCACACGGTCAGCCGCGGGCTGTACCTGGAGCTGTCCGAGGACGGGCTGGCGCAGTTCGACGCCGGGCAGCGCACCGACCACGCCCCGGAGGAGGACCCGAAGGTGGCCGTGGACCGGGAGTTCCTGGAGGCGGTGCGCGGCGAGCGCGAGAGCACCCGGGCCCCCTACGGCGAGGCTCTGCGCACCCACCGGCTGGCCTGCGCGATCGCGGAGTCGGCCCGCACGGGCGCGCCCGTGCGGCTGGAGCCCTCCCCGTGAGCGCGCGCCGCAACCTCGTCGTGCCCGCCCGGGGGCGGATCGAGATCGTCGACGAGGTGCTCCCGGAGGTCCCCGAGGGGGGCCTGCTCCTGCAGACCCTGGCGACCGGGCTCTCCGCGGGCACGGAGCTGGCGTTCGTCAAGGGGGACCACCCGGGGCTGCACTCGCGCCACGACACCGAGCTCGCGCTCTTCCACCGCGGCGTCCCCGACCAGGGCTACCCGGTGCGCCGGCTGGGCTACATGGAGGTCGCCCGGGTCGCGGAGTCCCGCACGCCCGCGTACCGCCCCGGCGACGTCCTGGCCGGCGCCTACGGGCACGCCACCGCCCACGTGGCCGACCCGGTGACCGAGCACCTCGTGCCGCTGCCGGAGGACCTCGACCCGCTGCTCGGGGTCTTCGTGGCGCACTTCGGCCCCATCTGCGCCAACGGCCTGCTGCACGCCGCCGCCGACGCCGGACCGGTGCGCGCGCTCGGGGACGGGGTGGCGGGGCGTCTCGTCCTCGTCACCGGGGCCGGTCCGGTCGGGCTGCTCACAGCCCTGTTCGCCCGCTTCCTGGGGGCCCGCGAGGTCGCCGTGGCCGACGCCGACCCCCGCCGCCGGGCGCTCGCCGAGCGGCTCGGGTTCTTCCCGCTGGACCTCGACGACGACCCCGGCCGGACGCTGAAGACCCGCTGGCGGCACGGGCCCGGCGACCACGGCGCGGACGTCGTCTTCCAGTGCCGGGGCAAGGCCGGGGCCCTGCACGCCGCCCTGCGGGCGGCGCGCCCGCAGGGGTCGGTGATCGACCTCGCGTTCTACACCGAGGGCGCGGACGCGGTGCGCCTGGGCGAGGAGTTCCACCACAACGGCCTGAGCCTGCGCTGCGCGCAGATCGGGCGCGTGCCCCGTGGGCTGGCCCACGTCTGGGACCGGCACCGGCTCTCGGCCGAGACCGTCCGGCTGCTCACGGCCCACGGGGACGAGGTCCGCGAGCACCTGATCACCGACGTCGAGGACTACGAGCGCGCGCCGGCGCTCATGCGCGACGTCGCAGGGCGGCGCCGGCACGTGCTGACGGCCGTCTTCGTGGTCGGGGCAACCGGGGGTTGACCGGCGGGTCCGCCCCCGCGGCCGGTGGACAGTGCACCGACAGCAGCCTTAGGGTTGGGGGGACCGCCGTCGTCCTCTCCAGGAGCACCCGCATGGCCACCCCGCCCCGTACCCCTCCCCCGCACGGGCCCTCCCGCGGCTCCCGCCGCGCCGACGCCGCGCTCGCGGCCCGGCTGGAGGCCGGGCAGGACGAGCCCTCGCCGACCCCCGGCGACAGCGTGGCCGACATCGGCGACGCCGCCCAGTCCCTCGCCCCGGCCATCGGCCCGTGGTCGGACACCCTCGGCCGCGCCGGCTCCCGGGCCGCCCAGACCCTGCTGATCGCCGCCGTGGCCGTGGGCCTCGTGTGGATCCTGCTCCGGGTGAAGGTCGTCGTCATCGCCATCCTCGTGGCACTGATCCTCGCCTCGGCGGTGGCCCCGCTGGTGAAGTGGCTCGAGCGCAAGGGCTGGTCCAACCTGCTGGCCACCCTCGCCGCGTTCCTGGGCATCCTGGCCCTGGTGGGCGGGGTGCTCACCGGCATCGTCTTCGCCATCCGCAGCGAGTGGGACACCCTGGTCACCCAGGCGACGGAGGGCTGGGGGGAGCTCCAGCGCTTCATCTCCTCCGGGCCCCTGCCGGTGGACACCGCGGCGGTCGACGACGCGCTGCGCCAGGCCGGCGACGCCCTGTCCGGCGGGGCCATCGCCGGCACCGCGCTGAGCGGTCTGGGCGCGGCGGCCAACTTCGTGACCGGCGCCGTGCTGATGATCGTGGTCCTGTTCTTCTTCCTGAAGGACGGGGAGAAGATGTGGAACTTCGCCCTGCGCTGGACCCGGGGGGAGCGCCGGGCGAAGCTGGCCGAGTCCGTGGACCGGGGCGCGGAGGTGCTGGGCGGGTACGTGCGCGGCACCGCCGCGATCGCCCTGGCCGACGCCGTGCTGATCGGCGCCGCCCTGCTGGTGCTGGGCGTGCCCCTGGCCGTCCCGCTGGCGGTGATCGCGTTCATCACCGCCTTCATCCCCGTCGTGGGCGCCACCGTCGCCGGCGTCCTCGCGGCCCTCGTCGCCCTGGTGACCAACGGCCCAGCGATCGCGCTGATCGTGATCGTGTGGATCATCATCGTCAACCAGATCGAGGGCAACATCCTCCAGCCGATCATCATGGGCCGCACCCTGAGCCTGCACGCGCTGATGATCCTGCTGGCCCTGACCGTGGGCACCATCGTGGGCGGGATCTTCGGGGCCATCCTCGCCGTGCCGCTCACGGCCGTCGCGTGGGCCGTCGCCCAGGTCTGGGCCTCCGGGTACCAGGCCGGCGACGACCCCGTGCTGGGCGCCGACCCCCTCGACCCCAAGGACCGGATCGAGGCCAAGGCGACCATGGCCCAGCGCTGGAAGTACCAGATGATGCGCCTGCAGCAGCGCCGCGGCGGGCAGCTGGGCGCCACCGAGCAGCAGGTCGCGGCGTCGGAGGACGCCGACGAGCCGCAGGCCCGGCCCAAGCCCTAGGCTGGGCCCATGACCAACACCGAGCCGCGCCGTCGCGTCACCGCCGAGGACCTCGCCAACATCGCCGTGTTCGCCGCGCTGACCGCCGCGCTGTCGGTGCTGCCCGGGATCCCGCTGGGCGCGGCGGCGGTGCCGCTGACGCTGCAGACCCTGGCCGTGTTCCTCACGGGCCTGGTCCTCGGCGGGACGCGGGGGTTCCTGGCGGTGGCGCTCTACGTGCTGGTCGGTCTCGTCGGGGTGCCGGTCTTCGCCGGCTTCCGCGGCGGCCTCGGCGTGCTGGCCGGGCCCTCGGCCGGGTACGTCCTGGCCTTCCCGTTCGCGGCCGCCGCGGCCGGCTACCTGGCCCAGTGGCTGATCCCGGCCCGGCGGGCCAACGACGGCGGGGCCACCAACGCCCGCTACGAGCGCACCGGCACCTACACGGCGCGGCTCCTGGCCGCGTCCCTCGCCGGCTTCGTCGTCGTCCGCCTCGGCGGCGTCCCGGGGCTGATGCTCAACGCCCGGCTGCCCTTCGAGGACGCGCTCCTCGCCGACCTCGCGTTCTGGCCCGGGGACCTCGTCAAGTGCGTGCTCGCCGCGGTCATCGCCGTGGGCGTGCACAAGGCGTTCCCCCGGATCGCGGGCACGCGCTGAGCCGTGCCGCACTCCTCCGGGGCCGCGGCCCTCGTCTGCGCGGACGTGACCGTCACGGCGCCCTCCGGTTCGGGTGAGCTCACCCTGCTGCGGGGCGTGGACGTGTCGGTGGCCGAGCGCCGCACCGCGGTCGTCGGGCTCAACGGGTCCGGCAAGTCCACGTTCCTTCGCCTGTTCAACGGGCTCGTGCGCCCCTCGGCGGGCACAGTCACCGTGCACGGCACGGACGTGGCGCGCGACGTGCGGGCCGTGCGCCGGCGGGTGGGCTTCGTCTTCACCGACCCCCTGTCGCAGCTCGTCATGCCGACCCCGGTCGAGGACGTCGAGCTGTCCCTGCGCGGGGCGGGCGTGCCCAGGGCCCGACGCCGGGCGGCCGCGCTGGAGCTGCTCGAGCGGATGGGGATCGCCCACCGCGCCGAGCACAGCATCTACGACCTCTCCGGCGGGGAGCGCCAGCTCGCGGCATTCGCGGCGGTGCTGGCCGTGGAGCCCGACGTCCTGCTGCTCGACGAGCCCACCACGCTGCTGGACCTGCGCAACCGCGGCCGGCTGCTGGAGCTGCTCGAGGGTCTCCCCCAGCAGCTGCTGATCTCCACCCACGACCTCGGCCTGGCCGCCACCGCGCCGCGGGTGCTGGTGCTCAACGACGGCGGGATCGTCGCCGACGGTCCGCCCGGGGAGGTCGTCCCCGCCTACGAGCAGTGGTGCGCGCACGGCTTCCCGCAGGAGGCCCGCCCGTGAGCCGGGGCCCCGACCTCTTCGGCAGCTACGCCCCCGGCACGAGCGTGCTGCACCGCGCGCCACTGTGGGCGAAGGCCCTGGGGCTCGTGGCCGTGTCCCTCGCCGTGGTGCTCGCCCCGTCCTGGCGGGTGCCCGCCGTGCTGACCGGGCTGCTGGTGCTCGCCGGCTCGGCGGCCGGGATCCGCGCCCGGCAGTGGTGGCACGGGCTCGCCCCCGCCCTGCCCGTGCTCGTGCTGCTGGGCGTCTACCACGTGCTGGGCGCCGGGCCGGCCGCGGCCGCCGACGTCCTGCTGACCATCGTGGTGTTCCTCGTCCTCACCCGCGTCCTGATGCACACCACGCCGCTGTCCGCCCTCCTCGACGGCGTGGTGTGGCTGTGCGGGCCCGTGCGGCTGGTCGGGGCGGACCCCGGGCGGATCGGGCTGGCGGTCTCCCTGATGCTGCGCTCGATCCCCTTCGTCGTGGGCTCCGCGGCCGACCTCCGCGACGCCGTGCACGCCCGCGGCCTGCGCCCCCATCCCGTGCGGCTGGTCACCCCGGCGGTGATCTCGACCGTCGCCTACGCCCAGCGCACGGGCCAGGCCCTCGCCGCGCGCGGGTTCGACTGAGCCGAGCGCCCGAAAGATCATCAGACGGCTTACACTTCACGCATGAGCTTCGACAACAACTCCCAGCTCGACGCCGGTCGCGTGGGCGGCGGCGGGCGCGGCGTCGCCGTGGGCGGCGGCATCGGCGGCACCCTGCTGCTGCTCGTCGTGGGCCTGCTCTTCGGCCAGGACGGCATCGACGCCCTCACCGGCGGCGGGGGCGGCGGGCAGGACACCGGCGCCCAGAGCTCCGTGCAGCAGGAGCGCGCCGAGCGCTGCCGGACGGGCGAGGACGCCAACCAGTACACGGACTGCCGGATGATCGCCACGGCCCAGAGCCTCGACCAGTTCTGGGAGGAGTACCTGCCGGCCACCACGGGCGAGCGGTACGTCCTGCCGGACGTCTCGCTGTTCGAGGGGCGGACGGGCACCGGGTGCGGTGCGGCGTCCTCGGCCGTGGGCCCGTTCTACTGCCCCGCGGACGAGACCGTGTACCTGGACGTCGGGTTCTTCGACGAGCTGCAGACCCAGTTCGGGGCCGAGGGCGGCCCGCTCGCCGAGGAGTACGTGCTGGCCCACGAGTTCGGCCACCACATCCAGAACCAGATCGGCACCCTCGGCTACGCCCAGCGGGACCCGCAGGGAGCGGACTCCGGGGCGGTGCGCGTGGAGCTGCAGGCCGACTGCCTCGCCGGGCTGTGGGCCCACGGCGCCTCGGGCGGCACGTCCGGGGCCGTCCGGCTGGAGGAGGTCACCCCCGAGCAGCTCGAGCAGGCGCTCAACGCCGCCGAGGTGATCGGCGACGACCGCATCCAGGCCACCACCCAGGGCCGGGTCAACCCCGAGGCGTTCACGCACGGCACGTCCCGCCAGCGCCAGCTGTGGTTCTACGCCGGGTACCGGACCGGCGACATCAACCAGTGCGACACCTTCTCGGTGCGGGACCTGGACAACCCTCCGGCGTTCTGACCCCGCCCACCCCGTTCCACGCCGAGTTCCCGGGACCGGCGCAGCTCCCCACGATCGTGGCCGGGGAATCGCGACCGTCCTGGGGACTCGGCACGTCTGACGGCTCGGCACGTCTGACAGCGCGGCACGTCCGCGGGCGCGGTGCGCCCGGGGTCAGCCGCGGGGACGGTCCTGGGGCCCGGAGTCCCGCTCGGGCCGGACGTCACGGTCCCGCCCGGGCCCGCCGTCGGACCCGGAGTCCTCCCCGTCCGGGTCGAGCGCCGCGGCCTCCTGCCGGTGGCTCTCCGCCTCCTGGCGGACCCGGTCGGCCTCCTCGGCCCGCCGCCGGGCGTCCTGCTCGAGGCGGTCGGCCTCGATGCGGGCCTTCTCGGCCTCGGCCAGGGCCGCGTCGGCGTCCGCCTTGCGCTCGCGGGCCGCGAGGGACTCCTCCTGGCTGCGGCCGCGGAGGTCGGCGGCGCGCTGCCGGTTCTCGCGCTGCGCCACGGCGTGGCGCTCCTTCTTCTTGCGGGTCCCGACCAGCGCCACGACGATGACCGCCAGCACGGCGACGGCCACCACGATCCAGATCCAGGGCTCCATGGGACTCTCCTCCTCGGTCGGCCCTGCGGTCCGCCCCCGTCGGGAAACCGCACGAGCTCGTGCCAGCCGCGGGGCTGACCGTTGCCAGTTCAACATTGCGGGACGGGTGCTGTCCATCACTTCGGCGGCCCGTCCCACCGGCCGGGTCCCACGGTCCCGGGCGCTCAGGACGGCTCGGGCCCGGGGCGCGGCGTCGTCGCACGTCAGACCGGCGGAACGGCGGAGGACACCCGGGGACCGGCCTCGGCGCCCCGCGCGAAGGCCGCGGCAGTGCCCGCGCACGCCGGGCTCCGCGCCGAATGTGTCAGGGACTGCTCGCCCACCGGCCGCGACGGGACGCCGGGCGCACGGCCGCGGCCGGCGCTCCGCCGACGACCGCGGGGCCGGCCCACCGGAGCGGTGCAGTCATGATCCGTTATGCACCGCCGAGGAGCGTGTGCGTTCGTCACACTCCAGTACGTTGGGACCAGCCCGCGGGACGGACCCGCAGCCGATCCGACAGGAGACCGCCGCATGGCGCACATCAACTACGCCGGCCAGCAGCACCACATCCCCGACGAGGAATTCGGGCGTTACCGGGAGGAGATCCGCCAGGCGCTCGCCGACGATCGCGCGTCGGAGCTGGCGCTGGTGGACGAGGACGGGGACACCAGCGTCCTGTTCATCTCGCGGGGGATCCCCGTCTCGATCCACACCTGGGACCTCGCCATGCCTTCGGACATGCCGCCCCTGCCGCCCGATCCGGCCAGCCCGTTCATCTGATCCCGCGGACCGCTTCCCGCCCGGGCCGGCGGCCTCCGCGAGGCCGCCGGGCGGGTGCGGCGGTTCAGGCCAGCGACAGCGCGAACGACAGCACGAAGCCCGCGGCCGTGCTCAGCGCCACCGCCGGCCCGCCGTGCTCGTAGGCCTCCGGCATCAGGGTGTCCGCCAGCGAGGCGATCACCGCCCCGGCGGCGAAGGCCAGCGGCACGGAGATCGTCGCGGGGTCGCTGCTGGAGAGGGGGCCCGCCCCGACCACCACGGCGGCGGCCAGCAGCACGGCGCACACCAGCCACAGCCCGACGGCCTTGCCGCTGGCCATGCCCTGCTCGCGCATCGACGCCGATCCCACCAGCGCCTCGGGGAAGTTGGAGACGAAGATGGCCGCCAGCAGGGCCAGCCCGCCGGTCCCCTCGCCCAGGGCGACGCCCAGCGCCACGTTCTCCGGCACGCCATCGAGGGTGACGGCCGCCAGCAGGGCCAGTCCGGCGGCACCCCGCGCGGACGCGGCCGTCGGGGCGTGCTCGGTGGAGGCGGCGTCCGGGTCCAGCTTGGCGCTGCCCTGCTGCTTCTCGGCGTCCCGGGAGCCGCGGCCGGGCTGCGCCCACCGGTCCAGCAGAGCGCTGAGGGCCGTGAAGACCACGGCACCGGCGAACAGCCCGATGACGGCGCGCCAGATCCCGCCCTGCTCGTAGGCGTCCTCGAACAGCTCGAAGGCCAGCGCGGTGATGAGGGCCCCGGCGGCGAAGGACAGCAGGATCGCCAGCACGCGCTTCGGCAGCTCGAAGCGCACCCCGATCAGCGCCCCGATGACGAGGGCGCTGGAGGCGACGACGCCGAACAGCAGGGACTGTCCCATGGCGTCAGTGTAGGAGCCGGAGCCCGGGCGGGGAGCAGAAGCCGGAAAAAGAAGCGGCGGCGCCCCGCCCACCTCGAGAGGTGGGCGGGGCGCCGCCGCTGCGAGGAGGGCCGGTCAGATGTTGAAGCCCAGGGCGCGCATCTGGTCGCGGCCGTCCTCGGTGATCCGCTCGGGACCCCACGGCGGCATCCAGACCCAGTTCACGCGCCACTCGTCGATCATGGGGCCCAGGTTCTGCTCGACCTGGTCCTCGATGACGTCCTGCAGCGGGCAGGCGGCGGTGGTGAGGGTCATGTCGAGCACCAGGGCGCCGTCCTCGGCCCACCTGCTGCCGTAGAGCAGGCCCAGGTCCACGATGTTGACGCCGAGCTCGGGGTCGATGACGTTCATCAGCGCGTCCTCGATCTCCTCCTGGGAGATCCGGCCCGCAGGGGCCTCGTCGGGCTGCGCGGCAGTCGTCTCAGCGGGGGTTTCGGCCATGGCTGGCCTCCTTTCGCGGGGTGCGAGAAGCGGGGACGGGCTTACTTGGCCTGGGCCAGGTAGCGGTCGTAGCCCTCTTCCTCGAGCCGGTCGGCGAGCTCGGGCCCGCCCTCGTCGACGACGCGGCCGTCGGCGAACACGTGCACGAACTGCGGCTTGATGTAGCGCAGGATGCGGGTGTAGTGGGTGATGAGCATGACGCCCATGTCGTTGTTCTCCAGGGCGCGGTTGACGCCCTCGGAGACGACCTTGAGGGCGTCGACGTCGAGGCCGGAGTCGGTCTCGTCGAGCAGGGCCACCTTGGGCTTGAGCAGCTCGAGCTGGAGGATCTCGTGGCGCTTCTTCTCGCCGCCGGAGAAGCCCTCGTTGACGTTGCGCTGGATCATCTCGGGGGCGATCTTCAGCTGCTCCATGGCCGCCTTGACGTCCTTGGTCCAGGTGCGCAGCGAGGGGGCCTCGCCGTCGATCGCCGTCTTGGCGGTGCGCAGGAAGTTGGAGGTCGTCACCCCGGGGATCTCGACCGGGTACTGCATGGCCAGGAACAGGCCGGCGCGGGCGCGCTCGTCGACGGACATCTCCAGGACGTTCTCGCCGTCGAGGAGGACCTCGCCGGAGTCGACGACGTACTTGGGGTGGCCCGCGATGGTGGAGGCCAGGGTGGACTTGCCGGAGCCGTTGGGGCCCATGATGGCGTGGACCTCGCCCGAGTTGATGGTCAGGTTGACGCCCTTGAGGATCGGCTTCGTCGTCTCGTCGTCGAGCACGACGGACGCGTGCAGGTCCTTGATCTCGAGAGTTGCCATGAATGGTTCTCCTGTGGTCGAAAAGAGTGCGGGAAAGGTCAGTGGTTCGCGGAGGCGAGCTCGTCCTCGACGGCCTGGCGCAGCCGGGCCTCGATGTCCTCGACGCCGATCTGCTGGAGGATCTCGAAGAGGAAGCCGCGGACCACGAGCCGGCGCGCCTCGTCCTCGGGGATGCCCCGGGACATGAGGTAGTACAGGTGCTCGTCGTCCAGCTGCCCCGTGGTGGAGGCGTGGCCGGCGCCGGCGATGAGGCCGGTCTCGATCTCCAGGTTCGGCACCGAGTCCATCCGGGGGCCGTCGCCGAGGATCAGGTTGCGGTTGAGCTCGTAGGTGTCGGTGCCCTCCGCGGTGGCGCGGATCAGGACGTCGCCCACCCACACGCCGTGCGCGTTCTCGCCCTGCAGCGCGGACTTGTAGGTCACCCGCGAGGTGCAGTTGGGTTGGGAGTGGTCCACGAACAGCCGGGACTCCAGGTGCTGGCCGGCGTCCACGAAGGTCAGCCCGTACATCTCCACCGAGGCGCCGGGGGCGCCGAAGCGGGTGGAGGGGGTGACGCGCACGAGGCTGCCGCCGAGGGAGACCAGGACGTGCTTGAACGCGGCGCCGCGGCCGAGGAGCGCCTGCTGGGCGGAGGCGTGCACGGCGTCGTCGTCCCACTCCTGGAGGGTCACGACGGTGAGGCTGGCGGAGTCGCCCACCCGGAACTCGACGTTCTGCGAGAGCACGGCGGAGCCGTGGTGGCGCAGGACCACGAGCGCCCGGGAGAACGGCTCGGCGTCGATCACCAGGTGCTGGGCCGCCGGGGTGGCGTCGGAGCCCTGGATGTCGACGAGGACCGGGGCCTCGATCGAGGCCTCCTGGGGCACGGTCACCACGGTGGCCTCGGCGAAGGAGCTCCACGCGTTCGCGGAGACCCGGTCCTCGGGGATGCCGGCGGAGCCCACGCGGGCGTCGTCGCGGCCCACGGTCTCCACGCGCACGGGGGCGGGCGCGTCCACCACGACGGCGGGCGCCGGGCCGGTGAGGGCGTCGGCGTGCAGGCCCTTGAGCCGCTTGAGCGGGGTGAACCGGAAGTCCTCCTCCCGGCCCGTCAGCGGCGCGAAGTCCGCCACGTCGTAGGAGGTGTGGCGCCCGGCGCGGGAGGAGTCCGGGCCCTCGGCGCTGCCGCCGCGGGCGGACTCCCGCACGAGGGTGTCGTTCTCGACCTTGTCCCGGGCGAGGCGCTCGCCCTCCTGGTCCATCCCGGGGATGGCCACGCGGCGGTCGCCGACGGGGACCCCGTCGACCTTCTCCGCGAGGACGTCCTTGGCCGTCTCCACGGCCTTCTCGGCCACGGTGGTGGCCGCGGAGGCCGCGGCCTCCGCGGCGTTGCGAATCGTTTCGTTCAGCTTGGGCATGTCAGCCAACGGATCCTTCCATCTGCAGTTCGATGAGGCGGTTCAGTTCCAGCGCGTACTCCATGGGCAGCTCGCGGGCGATGGGCTCCACGAAGCCGCGCACGATCATCGCCATGGCCTCGTCCTCGGCCAGGCCGCGCTGCATCAGGTAGAACAGCTGCTCCTCGGACACGCGGGAGACGGTCGCCTCGTGGCCCATCGTGACGTCGTCCTCGCGGATGTCGACGTACGGGTAGGTGTCGGAGCGCGAGATCGTGTCGACCAGCAGGGCGTCGCAGACCACGTTCGACTTCGAGCCGTGGGCGCCCTCGCGGACCTGGACCAGGCCGCGGTAGGCGGCGCGGCCGCCGTTGCGGGCCACGGACTTCGAGACGATCGACGACGACGTGTTCGGGGCGATGTGCACCATCTTGGAGCCGGTGTCCTGGTGCTGGCCCTCGCCGGCGAACGCGATCGAGAGGGTCTCCCCGCGAGCGTGCTCCCCCGTCATGTAGACGGCCGGGTACTTCTGGGTGACCTTCGAGCCGATGTTGCCGTCGATCCACTCCATGGTGGCGCCCTCGTGGGCGATCGCGCGCTTGGTGACGAGGTTGTACACGTTGTTCGACCAGTTCTGGATGGTCGTGTAGCGCACGCGGGCGTTCTTCTTGACGATGATCTCAACGACGGCGGAGTGCAGCGAGTCGGTCTTGTAGATCGGCGCGGTGCAGCCCTCGATGTAGTGGACGTAGGAGTCCTCGTCCGCGATGATCAGGGTCCGCTCGAACTGGCCCATGTTCTCGGTGTTGATCCGGAAGTAGGCCTGCAGCGGGATCTCGACGTGCACGCCCTTGGGGACGTAGACGAAGGAGCCGCCCGACCACACGGCGGTGTTCAGCGCGGCGAACTTGTTGTCGCCCACCGGGATGACGGTGCCGAAGTACTCCTGGAAGAACTCGGGGTGCTCCCGCAGCGCGGTGTCGGTGTCCATGAAGATGACGCCCTGCGCCTCGAGGTCCTCGCGGATCTGGTGGTAGACCACCTCGGACTCGTACTGGGCGGCGACGCCGGCGACCAGGCGCCCGCGCTCGGCCTCGGGGATGCCGAGCTTCTCGTAGGTGTTGCGGATGTCCTCGGGGAGGTCCTCCCAGGACTGGGCCTGCTTCTCGGTGGAGCGCACGAAGTACTTGATGTTGTCGAAGTCGATCCCGGACAGGTCCGCGCCCCAGGTGGGCATGGGCTTGCGGTCGAAGAACTTCAGGCCCTTGAGGCGCAGCTCGGTCATCCACTCGGGCTCGCTCTTCTTGGCCGAGATGTCGCGGACGACCTCCTCGTTGATGCCGCGCCGGGCGGAGGAGCCGGCGACGTCGGGGTCGGCCCAGCCGTACTCGTAGGTGCCGATGCCCTCGAGCTCGGGGTTCTTCTCCAGGATGTCGGCGATGACGGTGTCGTTGCCGCTGGCGATCTGTTCAGTCATGACGGCCTTCCTCAGTGGTGTGGTCCGTGGTCGGGTCTGTGGCGATCGGGGAATCGGTGGGGCGCGGGGCGGGCCGGGCGAGGGGCACGTGCGTGGTGCACACGTGGGCGCCGGCGGCCTGGGTGGACAGGCGGCGGACGTCCGTGCCGAGCAGCCGCGCGATCAGCTCGGTCTCGAGCTCGCAGAACTGCGGGTAGCGGGCGGCGAGCTCGCGGACGGGGCAGTGGCCCTGGCACAGCTGGGCGGAGACGATGGTCCGCCGGTCCCCGCGGCCCACGGCCACCTCGTTGGTGGAGGCGGCGAAGCCGTCCTGGGCCAGCAGCCCCACGAGCACGGGCAGGCGGTCGGCGACGTCCTCCCCGGCGGCCTCGACCACCGGGCGGTAGGCGGCCTCGAGCCGGTCCACCCGCTCCTGGATGAACGCGCGCACGGCCTCGGGACCCGCGGCGCGGCGGATCGCCTCCAGGGCGTCCGTGGCTATCTCGAGGTAGTCGTCGCCGAGCTTGGCGTGGCCCTCGGGGGCGACGACGTAGCGGCGGGCGGGGCGCCCGGCGCCGCCCGCACGGCGGCGGACCATGGTGACCTCGATGTAGTGCTGCTGCTCGAGCGCGTCCAGGTGGCGGCGCACGGCGGCCGGGGTCAGCTCCAGCATCTCGCCGAGGTCGGCGGCGGAGACCGGCCCGTGCTCCAGGACGGCGCCGAGCACGCGGGAGCGGGTGTTCTCCTCCTGCTCCGCCCGCGGGCCGGAGCGGATGCGGCTCCGGGGGTCCGTGGTCTGAGTCATGGATGGGCCGTGCGCTTCCTGGTCGGGGGTGAGGAACGTCGTGGTGCGGGCGGGAGCGGTGGCACCCGGGGGCACTGAATACACAACCGAAGTATGTCGTTATTCATTCCATCGCTGCCAGTAAGCCCTGCCTTACCGGGCGGGGCGGCCACAAAGACGACTTACTCATAATAACCCCTGCGGGGGTGCGGACCAAGGGCGCGGGGGCACCGGCGCGCCGCACTACACTGGTCCGGTGCCCGCCCAGAGTTCCCCCGCCCCGTCGCCGACGGCAGCGCTGTCGATCGACCGCCTCGTCAAGGAGTTCCCGGCGCGCCGCCGCCGCCCCGCCCCCGGGCCGGGTGCCGCCCGGGCGGAGGTGGTGCAGGCGGTCGACGGGCTGTCCCTGACCGCCCGCCACGGCGAGGTCACGGCCCTGCTGGGGCCCAACGGCGCGGGCAAGACCACCACCCTGGAGTGCGCCCAGGGCCTGCAGCGGCCCACCTCCGGCACGGTCCGGCTGCTCGGGCAGGACCCGTGGCGGGCCTCCCCGGCGCTGCGGGCGCGGGTGGGCGTGATGCTGCAGGACGGCGGGCTGCCCCAGGCGGTGCGCCCGCTGGAGCTGCTGCGCCACGTCGCCTCCCTCTACCGCGCCCCCCGGGACATGGACGAGCTCGTGGAGCGGCTGGGCATCGCGAGCTTCGACCGCACCGTGGTCCGCCGGCTCTCCGGCGGCCAGCGCCAGCGCGTGGCCCTGGCGGCGGCGCTCGCGGGCGACCCGGAGGTCGTCTTCCTCGACGAGCCCTCGGCGGGGATGGACCCGCAGTCCCGCAACATCGTCTTCGACCTGGTCCAGCAGCTGCGCCGCGAGGGCGTGTGCATCATCCTCACCACGCACCTGCTCGACGACGCCCAGCGCCTCGCCGACCAGGTCTACATCGTCGACCACGGGCGGGTCATGGCCCAGGGCTCGGTGGCCGAGCTGGTCGCCCCCGGGGCGGACGCCCCGGCCGTGCTGGCCCTCACCCTCGCCCCCGGGCAGGTGGGCGCCGGTCCCTTCCCCTGGGACGCGCCGGAGTTCGCCGGCATCCAGACCACCCGCACCGAGCGCACCGTGACGCTGACCGGCCCCCTGACCCCCGTGCTGCTCGAGGCCGTGACCCGGTGGATCACCACGACCGGCACGATGCCCGAGGCCCTGTCCCTGCAGCCGCGCACCCTCGAGGACGTCTTCCTCGACATCTCCGGACGGGAGATCCGATGACTCCGCCGACCACCGCCCCGGCCACGCCCGCCGTCCGCACGCCCGCCCCCCTGGCCCGCCGCGTCGCCGCGCAGGCCCGGTTCGAGGCGATGGCGATGCTGCGCAACGGGGAGCAGCTGCTGCTGCTGGTCGTCCTGCCGCTCATGGCGCTGGCCGCCCTGACCCTCACCGGCCTGCTGGACGGCGTGGTCCCCGCGGGCGCCACCCGCGTGGACGTGGCGGTGCCGGGGGTGCTCGCCCTGTGCGTGCTCTCCAACGCGTTCTCCGGCCAGGGCATCCAGACCGGCTTCGACCGCCGCTACGGGGTGCTGCGGTTCCTCTCGACCACCCCGCTGGGCCGCGGCGGGCTGATCGCCGGCAAGCTGCTGGCCATCCTCGCGGTGCTCGTCGTCCAGTACGTGCTCGTCGCCGCCGTGGGCGCGGCCCTGGGCTGGCGCCCGGAGCCCGCCGCCGTCCTGCTCTCGGTCCCGGTGCTGCTGCTGGGCGCCGCGACCTTCACGGGCCTGGGGCTGCTGCTGGCGGGCACGGTCCGGGCGGAGGCCACCCTCGCGGTGACGAACCTCGTGTGGGTGCTGCTCGCGGCCGTGGGCGGCACGCTGTTCCCGGCCACCACCCTCCCGGCCGGGCCCGCCGGGCTCGTGGGCCTGCTGCCCTCCGGGGCCCTCGGCGCGGGCCTGCGCGAGACGTTCCTCACCGGGGCGCCCTCCCTGCTGCCGCTCCTGGTGCTCGCCGGCTGGGGCGCGGCCGCCTGGGCCGGGGCCGTGCGCTGGTTCCGCTGGAGCTGAGCCGGTGCCCGGGCGGGGACGGCCCCGGACCCCGATAAACTGGGCCGCGAGCCCTCCGCCCCGATCCCGTTCCGGAAGTGACACCATGACCCGCGCCCACGACCCCAGTGACGTCGACGTCCCCGAGCGCGGCAGCCGCCTGCTGCCGGCCCGGATCACCCCGTGGGTGCGGTGGCTCGCCGTCGCCTCCCTCGTGGCCAACGCCCTGCTCGTCCTCACGGGCGGGCTCGTGCGCCTCACCGGCTCGGGCCTGGGCTGCCCCACGTGGCCCCGCTGCACCGACGAGTCCTGGACGAACACCGCCGAGATGGGCGCGCACGGGATGATCGAGTTCGGCAACCGGCTGCTGACGTTCCTGCTCGCCGCCGTGGCCGTGCTGACCTTCCTGGCCGTGTGGCGGCTGCGCGCCCGGCACCGCGACCTCTTCCGGCTCGCCCTGCTCCTGGGCCTGGGCATCCCCCTGCAGGCCGTGGTCGGCGGGATCACCGTCCTGACCGGGCTCAACCCGTGGCTGGTGGGGATCCACTACCTCATCTCCGGGGCGATGATCGCCCTCGCCACCGTGCTGGTGAACCGCACCCGCCGGTACTCCCTGCCGGCCGTGCGCGACGCGGAGCGCCCGGGCCAGGCCTACGGGCACCGGCGCACCGTCCGCGCGCTCATGGCGGCCCTCGGCGTGCTGAGCACCCTGGTCCTCTACCTCGGCACCCTGGTGACCGGCACCGGCCCGCACGCCGGGGACGACACCAGCGTCCGGCACACCTTCGACGCCTACCTGATCACGCGCGCGCACGCCGTGCCGGTGTACCTCGTCGTCGTCACCGTGGTCGTCGGCCTGGTCCTGGCCCGGCGGCAGCGCTGGCCCGCGCCCGTGGCCTCGGCGCTCAACGCCGTGCTCGCCGTGCTCGTGCTGCAGGCCCTCATCGGCTACTACCAGTACTTCAACGGCGTGCCGGTCGTGGCGGTCGCCCTCCACCTCGTGGGCTCGGCCGTCCTCGTCTGGGCCGCCGCCCGGGCCGTGGAGAAGGGCTTCGCCGTGACCGGCACCCCCGCCCCGGTGCTCCGGGCCGGCGACGACGCCCGCGCCACCGGAGCGGCGGCCGGCCGCTGAGCCGGCCGCCGGACCCGGCCGGGCGCCCGCGTCAGGAACGGTCCTCGGGGGCCTCGTCGAGCAGCACCTCGACGGCCTCGGCCAGGCGCTGGCGGCTGGGCGAGGGGATCGGCAGCAGGGGCCGGCGGGGCGGGGCCGTGCTCACCCCGCACACCTCGGCCAGCGCGTAGAGGGAGCTGAGCGGGCGCTCCTGGCGCAGGATCTCCAGCAGCGGGGCCAGGGCGGTCTGCCACATCCGCACGGCCACCTCGTCCCCGTCCACGACCGCGGCGCGGAAGGCCGCGTACTGCCGCGGCAGCACCGCGGCCATCCCGGAGTGCCAGGCCGCCGTGTCCGGGGCCGCCTCGTGGATCAGCCGCTCCCCGCTCGCCCCGTGGGCGGTCCCCGGCGCGGCCAGTCCGGCGAACCGGCGCCGGCGCTCGGCGAAGCCCGCGGGCGAGTCCGCGGTGTCCTTGAAGGCGTGCACGTTCTCCAGCCAGGACAGCTCCGCGGCCAGCTCGACCGGGTAGGTGAAGCCCGTCGTCGTCGGGTTGTTGTAGATGCACACGGGCAGGGAGACGGCCGCGGCGACGGTCTCGACCTGGTCCGCGATCTCCTGGGAGACGAGCGGGATGTAGGACAGCGGGTTGAGCACCACCCCGTCCGCCCCGCCGCTCTCGGCGGCGTAGGCCATCTCGAGCACGTCGCGGGTGGTCATGGCGGAGATGCCGGCCCCCACGGGCACGCCGGAGCCGTGGGCCGCGCCGACCGCCACGCGGACGACCTCGGCGCGCTCCTGCGCGGAGAGGTAGGCGAAGCTGCCCGAGCTGCCGAGAACCACCACGCCGTCCACGCCCGAACGGACCAGCCGTCCGACGTAGCGCTCGAGGGACTCCAGGTCCAGCCGCCCACCCTGCTGGAACGGGGTGACCGGGTAGGCGATGAGCCCGGTGAACGACATGGTCAGCATGGGCCCATCCTAGGACCGGGGCGGCACCGCGCCCGGCCCGGGCGCCGCCGTGGCGCCGTGGACGCGGTGCCGCGGGCGCAGGTCTCAGAGGATGGGGCCGCCCACGAAGGGGTCGACGGCCAGGGCGAAGAACACGAAGGTGATGTAGGCGATCGAGCCGTGGAAGACGTACATCGCCTGCTTGTCCGTGGGCCGCCCGGCCACCGCCAGGGCGTGCAGCTTGTGGCTGTGCCACACGAACCACGTGCCCGAGGCCAGGGCCGTGAGCGCGTAGACCCAGCCGGCGCCGCCCACGGGGACCAGCAGCATCGAGCAGATCGCCGTGGCCCACGCGTAGAGGACCACCTGGCTGCCCACCGTGCGCGCGCTCGAGACCGCACCCAGCATGGGCACCCCGGCCCGGGAGTAGTCCTCGGCGTACTTCATGGACAGCGGCCAGTAGTGCGGCGGGGTCCAGAGGAAGATGAACAGGAAGAGGATCAGGGCGGGCCAGTCCAGTCCCCCGGTGACCGCCGCCCAGCCGATGAGCACGGGCATGCACCCGGCCACCCCGCCCCAGACGATGTTCTGGGCCGTGCGGCGCTTGAGCACGATCGAGTAGAAGACCGCGTAGAGGAAGATCGCCACCGCGCCCAGCACGCCGGCGAGCACGTTGACGCCCAAGGTCAGCCACGCGACGGACACGGCGGAGAGCACCCACGCGAAGACCAGGGCCTCGCGGTCGCCCACCTCGCCCGTGACGAGCGGGCGCTTGGCGGTGCGCTTCATCACCCGGTCCTCGTCGCGGTCGATGTAGCAGTTGAACGCGCCGGCCGCGCCGGCCGCGAGCGTGCCGCCCACGAGCGTGTTGAGGATCAGCCAGAAGTCGGGCATGCCCTGCTGGGCGAAGACCATCGTGGGGACCGTCGCCACGAGCAGCAGCTCGATGATGCGCGGCTTCATGAGGGCCACGTAGGCCCGCACCTTCCGGGAGACCGTCATCCGCCCCTCGGGGCGGGGGGCCGCCGCAACACCCGCGTGCTCGGTGCCGAGGGCCGATCGCCCCGCGGTGCCCGACGTCTCGAGTGAGTTCACAGAATCATTGCTCCCGGTTGCGGTGGTGTTCCCCGGCTCCGCGCACGAGGACGGCCCGGAGACGGTGCGGCGTCGGCACGGCGGCGGCCGCGCGTGGGTCACCGGTCGCGTGCGCGAGAGAAGGTCCTATACAGCATAGCGCGTGCCCACCGCAGGGGCCGCCCCGGAAGATGTCGGCGGACGGCGCGCAGGACCCGTCCGAAGGTGCTGTCGGTCACGTGCCGGAAATCCCTGTGACCTAAGCTGGACCCAGAGCACCGGCCCCGCGGCCGGTGACCGCTGCGCACGGCAGCGGATCCCAGCAGAAAGGGCCCCGATTTTCGTGACCGATCTTGATCAGAAGCTGACCTGGACCGAGCTGGACCAGCGCGCCGTGGACACGGTGCGGGTGCTGGCCGCGGACGCCGTGGAGAAGGTGGGCAACGGCCACCCCGGCACGGCCATGTCGCTGGCCCCGGCCGCGTACCTGCTCTTCCAGAAGGTCATGCGCCACGACCCGGCCGACGACCGGTGGACCGGCCGGGACCGGTTCATCCTCTCCCCCGGGCACACCTCCCTGACGCTGTACCTGCAGCTGTTCCTCTCCGGCTACGGCATGGAGCTCGAGGACATCGAGTCCCTGCGCACCTGGGGCTCCAAGACCCCGGGCCACCCCGAGTACCGCCACACCACCGGCGTGGAGATCACCACCGGCCCGTTGGGCCAGGGCCTGGCCTCGGCGGTGGGCTTCGCCTACGCCCAGCGCTACACCCGCGGCCTGTTCGACCCCGAGGCTCCTGCCGGGGAGTCCGTCTTCGACCACACGGTCTACGTCCTCGCCTCCGACGGGGACCTGCAGGAGGGCGTGACCTCCGAGGCGTCCTCGCTGGCCGGGGTCCAGGAGCTGGGCAACCTCGTGGTGATCTACGACCAGAACCACATCTCCATCGAGGACGACACCGACGTGGCGTTCACCGAGGACGTCCTGGCCCGCTACGAGGCCTACGGCTGGGACGTGGCCCGGGTGGACTGGACGAAGTCCGGCGACTACGTCGAGGACGTCGAGGAGCTCTACGCGGCCATCCGCGCGGCGAAGGCGCAGACCTCCAAGCCCTCGCTGATCGCCCTGCGCACGATCATCGGCTGGCCGGCGCCGAACAAGCAGAACACCGGCGGGATCCACGGCTCCAAGCTCGGGGCCGAGGAGGTCGCCGCGACCAAGGCCGTGCTGGGCTTCGACCCGGAGAAGTCCTTCCAGGTCGAGGACGAGGTGTTCGCCCACACCCGGGGCATCGCCGACCGGATGAAGCCGGTGCGCGAGGAGTGGGAGCGGCGGTTCCAGCAGTGGCGGGCGGACAACCCCGAGCGGGCGCGCCTCTACGACCGGATCCGCAACGAGGAGCTGCCCGAGGACTACCGCGACGCGTTCCCGGTGTTCGAAGCCGGCAAGGACGTGGCCACCCGCTCGGCGTCGGGGAAGGTGATCAACGCGATCGCCGACACCTTCCCCGAGCTGTGGGGCGGCTCCGCCGACCTGGCCGGGTCCAACAACACGACCATCGAGTCCGCCCCCTCCTTCATCCCGGCGGAGCGCTCCACGGCCAAGTGGACCGGCCACCCCTACGGGCGGGTGCTGCACTTCGGCATCCGCGAGCACGCCGCGGCGGCGATCGTCAACGGCATCGTGATGTCCTCCCAGACCCGGGCGTTCTCCGGCACGTTCCTGATCTTCTCCGACTACCAGCGCCCCGCCGTGCGCCTGGGCGCGCTGATGAAGGTCCCCTCCATCTACGTGTGGACCCACGACTCGATCGGCCTCGGCGAGGACGGCCCCACCCACCAGCCGGTGGAGCAGCTGTCCTCCCTGCGCGCGATCCCCGGCCTGGACGTGGTCCGCCCGGCCGACGCCAACGAGGTCGCCGTGGCCTGGCGCACGATCCTGGAGAACCGGCACGGCCCGGCCGGGATCGCCCTGACCCGCCAGAACGTGCCGACCTTCGCCCGCGAGGACCTCCACCCGGACGCGGAGGGCGAGCTGTTCGCCTCCGCCGAGGGCACCGCCCGCGGGGGCTACGTGCTGGTCGACGCCGAGGGCGGGGAGCCCGACGTGGTCCTCATCGGCACCGGCTCCGAGGTCGCCCTGGCCGTGGAGGCCCGCGCCCAGCTGGCCAAGCAGGGCGTGCGCGCCCGGGTGGTGTCCATGCCGTGCCGGGAGTGGTTCGACGCCCAGGACGCCGGCTACCGCGAGTCCGTGCTCCCGGCCGGGATCCGGGCGCGGGTGGCGGTGGAGGCCGGGATCGCCATGTCCTGGCGCGACCTGCTCGGCGACGCCGGGCGGGCCGTGTCCCTGGAGCACTTCGGGGAGTCCGCCGACTACCAGACGCTCTACCGCGAGTTCGGCATCACCGCCGAGGCCGTGGCCGCCGCCGCCCAGGACTCCATCGCCGCCGCCGCCGAGCGCGCGGCCGTCCGCTGAACGCCGCCCCGTCCTCCCGATCCCACAGAACCAGCAGAACTGAGAGACCCATGACCACCCCCACCAAGAAGCTCTCCGACGCCGGCGTCTCGATCTGGCTCGACGACCTCTCCCGCGAACGCCTCACCAGCGGCAACCTCCAGGCCCTGGTCGACGAGAAGGACGTCGTGGGCGTGACCACCAACCCGACGATCTTCGCCGCCGCCCTGGCCAAGCACGACGCCTACGAGGCGCAGGTCAAGGAACTGGCCGCGGCCGGCACGAGCGTGGACGAGGCCGTGCTGGCGATCACCACCGACGACGTGCGCGAGGCCTGCGACCTGTTCGCCCCGATCGCCGAGGCCACCCAGGGGGTGGACGGGCGGGTGTCCATCGAGGTGGACCCGCGCCTGGCGCAGGACGCCGAGGCCACCGCGGCCATGGCCCAGCGCCTGTCCCGGGCCATCGGCCGGGACAACGCGCTGATCAAGATCCCGGCCACCGAGGCCGGGCTGCCCTCGATCACCGCCACGATCGCCGAGGGCATCTCGGTGAACGTGACGCTGATCTTCTCCCTGGAGCGCTACCGCGCGGTCATCAACGCCTACCTGCTGGGCCTGGAGCAGGCCCTGGACAACGGCAAGGACCTGGCCGGGATCCACTCCGTGGCCTCGTTCTTCGTCTCCCGGGTGGACGCCGAGATCGACAAGCGCCTCGACGCGATCGGCACCGAGGAGGCGAAGGAGCTCAAGGGCAAGGCCGGGCTGGCCAACGCCCGGCTGGCCTACCAGGTCTACGAGCAGTCCCTGGACACCGAGCGCTGGGCGCGGCTGGCCGCGGCCGGGGCCCACGCCCAGCGCCCGCTGTGGGCCTCCACCGGGGTGAAGGACCCCGCCCTGCCCGACACCCTCTACGTCACCGGGCTGGTGGCCCCGAACACGGTCAACACCATGCCGGAGAAGACCCTGGAGGCGACCTTCGACCACGGCGAGGTCACCGGGGACACCATCACCGGCACCTACGAGGCCTCCAACGCGGTCCTCGACCAGCTCGCCGGGGTGGGGATCTCCTACGACGAGGTCGTCACCAAGCTCGAGGCCGAGGGCCTGACCAAGTTCGAGGACTCCTGGGCGGAGCTGCTGGAGACCGTCCGCGCCGCCCTCGACAACGCCCGCTGAGCGCCGGGTCCCCGCGTCCGTCCCGCAGCACGCCCCACCCGAAGGAGAGCCCATGAGTTCCTTGTCCGTCCAGACCTCCGGCGCGGCCCGCGAGGCCGTCGACCGGCACGTGCCCGCGCTCGTGGCCGACGGCTTCGCCTCGAAGCTGTTCGCGCAGGACCCCACGCTGTGGGGCCCGGCCGCCGAGGACGAGTCCGCCAAGCGGCTCGGCTGGGTGCGGGCCGCGGAGGTCTCCCGGCCCCTGCTGCCGGAGATCACCGCCCTGCGGGAGGAGTTCGCGGCCGAGGGCGTGGACCGCTTCGTGCTCGCCGGCATGGGCGGGTCCTCGCTGGCCCCCGAGGTGATCACCCGCACGGCCGGCGTGGAGCTGTTCGTGCTGGACTCGACCGATCCCGAGATGGTCGCCGCCGCGCTGTCGGACGGGCTGGAGCGGACCGCGATCGTGGTCTCCTCGAAGTCCGGGTCCACGGTGGAGACCGACTCGGCGCGGCGGGTCTTCGCGCGGGCGTTCACGGACGCCGGCATCGACGCGGCCTCCCGGATCGTCGTGGTCACCGACCCCGGCTCCCCCATGGAGTCCTCCTCGCGCGAGGCCGGGTACCGCAGGGTGTTCACGGCCGACCCGACCGTGGGCGGGCGCTTCTCCGCGCTCACCGCGTTCGGGCTGGTCCCCGCGGGGCTGGCGGGCGTGGACGTCGAGGCCCTGCTCGACGACGCGGACGAGGCGGCCGAGGTGCTGCGCGAGGACGCCGAGGACAACCCGGGCCTGCACCTGGGCGCCGCCCTGGGCGGGACGGAGCCGCTGCGCAACAAGATCGTGCTGCGGGACCTGGGCTCGGGCATCGCGGGCTTCGCCGACTGGGCGGAGCAGCTCATCGCCGAGTCCACGGGCAAGGAGGGCACCGGCCTGCTGCCCGTCGTCGTCGGCACCGGCCCGGACGACGCCCCGGAGGCCTCCTCCGGGGCCGCCGACGTGCTGCTGGCCGAGCTGGTGGCCGAGGACGCCGAGGAGGCGCCCACGGGCGACGCCGTGCGGGTCTCCGGGTCCCTGGGCTCGCAGCTGATGCTCTGGGAGTTCGCCACGGCGGTCGCGGGGCGGCTGCTCGGGATCAACCCGTACGACCAGCCGGACGTGGAGTCCGCGAAGAACGCCACCCGGGCGCTGCTCGCGGACAAGCCGGAGCCCTCGGCCCCGGACGCCGTGGACGGCGCCGTCGAGATCCGCGGCGACGCGGAGCTGCTCGGGGGCGCGCGCACCGTCGAGGAGGCCCTGCGCAACCTGCTCGGTCGGCTGCCCGAGCAGGGCTACCTGGCCGTCCAGGCATACTTCGACCGGCTCGCGTGGGCCGGGTTCGAGCAGGTCCGTCCCGTGCTCGCCCGCGCGACGGGCCGACCGGTCACCTTCGGGTGGGGGCCCCGCTTCCTGCACTCCACCGGCCAGTACCACAAGGGCGGGCCGGCCGAGGGGGTCTACTTGCAGGTGACCGCGGCCTCCGGGTCCGACCTGGAGATCCCCGACAGCCCGTTCAGCTTCGGGGAGCTGATCTCCGCGCAGGCCGACGGCGACGCGCAGGTGCTCGCCGACCACGGCCGCCCCGTGCTGCGCCTGCGGCTGACCGACCGGGCCGCCGGCGTCGAGCAGCTGCTGCGCGCGGTGGACGCCCTCGCCGGGTAGCCGGACCGGCGCCCCCGGAGCCCTGTCCTAGACTGGGGGAACGCCACGGTCGGCGCGGGACCTCCCGCGCCGACCGTTTCGGCGTGAAGGACCTCAAGGCCGGCCCGCGCGGCGCGCGGACCGGCCGAGACGTGAAGGAGACCCGTTGCCAGACAAGACCGCCCGCAATCCGTTGCGGGACCAGAGGGACAGGCGGCTCGTCCGGGTCGCCGCGCCGTCGGCGCTCGTGCTGTTCGGCGTGACGGGCGACCTCGCGAAGAAGAAGCTGCTGCCCGCGATGTACGACCTCGCCAACCGCGGCCTGCTGCCGCCGTCGTTCGCGCTCGTCGGCTTCGGGCGCCGCGACTGGTCCCACGACCAGTTCCGCGACGTGGTCCGCGAGTCCGTGGAGAGCTACGCGCGCACGCCCTTCCAGGAGGACGTGTGGCGCCAGTTCGCCTCCGGCATCCGCTTCGTGCGCGGTGAGTTCGACGACGACCAGGCCTACGAGGCGCTGAAGTCGACCCTCAAGGAGCTCGACGTCCACTACGGCACGCGCGGCAACCACGCGTTCTACCTCTCCATCCCGCCCAAGGCGTTCGAGACGGTCTGCCACAAGCTCGCCGACCACGGCCTCGCCCACCACGAGAAGGCCTCCGGGTGGCGCCGCGTGGTGATCGAGAAGCCCTTCGGCCACGACCTCGAGTCGGCCGCGGAGCTCAACGCCATCGTGGAGCGGGTCTTCCCCGCGGACTCGGTGTTCCGCATCGACCACTACCTCGGCAAGGAGACGGTCCAGAACATCCTGGCCCTGCGCTTCGCCAACCAGATGTTCGAGCCCCTGTGGAACGCCCGCTACGTGGACCACGTGCAGATCACCATGGCCGAGGACATCGGCATCGGCTCCCGCGCGGGCTACTACGACGGCGTGGGCGCCGCCCGCGACGTCATCCAGAACCACCTGCTGCAGCTGCTCGCGCTGACCGCGATGGAGGAGCCCCTGTCCTTCGACGCCCACCACATGCGCGCCGAGAAGGCGAAGGTGCTCGCGGCCGTCGTGGTCCCCGGGGACCGGGCCGCGTACTCGGCCCTGGGCCAGTACGACGGCGGGCTGCAGGGCGGCCAGCACGTCAAGGCGTTCCACCAGGAGCAGGACATCCCGGCGGACTCCCGCACCGAGACCTACGCCGCGCTGCGCGTGGACATCAACAACCGCCGCTGGGCCGGCGTGCCCTTCTACCTGCGGGCGGGCAAGCGCCTGGGCCGGCGCGTGACCGAGGTCGCCGTGCAGTTCAAGCGCTCGCCCAACCTGCTCTTCGGGGACAACGGGCACGAGGACCTGGGGCAGAACGTGATCGTCATCCGCATCCAGCCGGACGAGGGCGTGACCATCCGGCTCGGCTCCAAGGTCCCGGGCACGCAGTCCGAGATCCGCGACGTCACCATGGACTTCGGCTACGGCCACTCCTTCACGGAGTCCAGCCCCGAGGCCTACGAGCGGCTGATCCTCGACGTGCTGCTCGGCGAACCACCCCTGTTCCCCAACCACGAGGAGGTCGAGCTGTCCTGGCGGATCCTCGATCCCTTCGAGGAGTGCTGGGCCGCGCAGGAGATCATGCCGGAGCCGTACGCCCCCGGGTCCTGGGGACCCGCCGGGGCGGACGAGCTGCTGGCCCGCGACGGACGCGTCTGGAGGCGACCGTGATCGTTTCGATGGAGAACACCACCACCTCGGCCATCGACAAGAAGCTCAACCAGCTGCGCGACCAGCACGGCGTCGTGACGCTGGGCCGGGTGCTCACCCTGGTGATCCTCGCGCAGGCGGGCCACTCGGAGGCCGCGCTCGAGGCCGCGAACTTCGCGAGCCACGAGCACCCGTGCCGGATCATCATGCACGTGGCGCACTCCCCCGCCGAGAGCACCCGCCTCGACGCGCAGCTGCGCATGGGCGGAGACGCCGGGGCGTCGGAGGTCATCGTGCTGCACGGCTACGGGGAGCTCTCGGAGCCGTCGGAGACCCTCTTCTCGGCGCTGCTGCTGCCGGACGCGCCGATCGTCGCCTGGTGGCCCCACCTCGTGCCCGGCGCCACCCCGACCACCGAGTCGATCGCGGGCATCGCCCACCGCCGGATCACGGATTCCGCCCGCCACGAGGACGCGTTCGAGATTCTGTCGGACCTCAGCGCCCGCTACGTCCCCGGCGACACCGACCTCGCCTGGACCCGCGTGACGAACTGGCGCATCCAGCTCGCCGCGGTCCTGGACCAGGCCGAGCCCTCCCCCGTGCGGGAGGTCGTGGTCGAGGGCAGCGGGCGCTCCCCCAGCGTGATCCTGCTGGGCACGTGGCTCGCCACCCGGCTCGGCGCGCAGGTCTCGTTCCTCAACTTCCCGGGGCCCCGCCGCCTGACCCGCGTCACGCTGGTGCGCGACGACGGCGAGATCGTGCTGGAGCGGCCCGGGCGGGCCGTGGCCATGCTGCGCCAGCCCGGCCAGCCGGACCAGCAGATCGCCATGCCCGTGCGGGACCTCAACGCCTGCGTGGCCGAGGAGCTGCGCCGGCTCGACCCCGACGAGGTCTACGGCGAGGTCCTCACCTCGGGCCTGCGCGAGGTCCGGGTGGCCCGCATCGTCGACACCGCCGGGGAGCTGACCCCCGGCGCCGCGGCGTTCCTCGCCTCCCACGGCGGGGGGCGGCAGGACGCGTCCCCGGAGCCCAGTGTCGCGTCCGCCGGGGAGGTCGACGCGTGAGCCCCCTGGAGACGGTCGCCCACCCCGACAAGCAGGCGCTGGCCGCCGACAGCGCCGACCGGGCCCTGACCGTGCTGGTGGAGGCGCAGGACGAGCGCGGGGAGGCCACGGTCGTGCTGACCGGCGGCACCATGGGCATCGCGGTCCTGGCCGCCCTCGCGGCCTCCCCCCGCCGGGACGAGGTCGACTGGTCGCGCGTGAACGTGTGGTGGTCCGACGAGCGCTTCGTGGCCGAGGACAGCCCCGAGCGCAACTGCCGGCAGGCCGAGCAGGCCGTGGGCGGCGCCCTGTCGCTGCACCCCGACCGGGTGCACTACATGGGCAGCGCCGACGACTTCGCGAGCGTGGACGAGGCCGCGCAGGACTACGTGCGCGAGCTCGGCGCGGCCGCCCGGGCGCAGGGGCGCACCGCGGGCTTCCCCCGCTTCGACCTCGCCCTGCTGGGACTGGGTCCCGACGGCCACGTCGCGTCCCTCTTCCCCGGCCGGCCGCACGTGCACGTACAGGAGGCCACG
The DNA here is from genome assembly GCF_023715525.1 of Kocuria rosea. Taxonomy (GTDB): domain Bacteria; phylum Actinomycetota; class Actinomycetes; order Actinomycetales; family Micrococcaceae; genus Kocuria; species Kocuria rosea_A. Next base: position 94,910 of record NZ_JAMBOG010000004.1, read on the forward strand.
GTGCTGGGCGTGCGGGACTCTCCCAAGCCGCCGCCGGAGCGGGTGACCATGACGCTGCCGATGATCAACGGCGCGGAGCGGGTGTGGTTTCTCGTGGCGGGCGCGGACAAGGCGGACGCCGTCGCCGCGGTGCGCTCGGCCGCCCCGCTGGACGGCACGCCCGGTGCGGGCGTGCGCGGGACCGAGGAGACGCTGCTGCTGGCCACCGAGGACGCCCTGGGCGCCTCCTGAGCCGGCCGGCGGGTCCGGGCACCGCGGCGTGAGCGGCGCGGTGCCCGGAGCCGCTCAGGCGTGCACCGTGTGCTGGAACCGCAGGAGCCCCTCCGGGTCGAGGGCCGCCTTCGCCGCCACGAGCCGGGCACGGCCCTCCGCGGTCCAGGCCTGGGTGGAGTCCCGGCCCTCCCCGGCACCGCCCTGGAAGTTCACGAGCGTGCGGCCCGAGGAGTGCTCGCGCAGGGCGCCGAGCAGGGCCTCGATCGCCCCCGGCACCCGCTCCCCGAACGGCGGCACGGCGAGCCCGACGCAGTTGAGCAGGTACTCGCCGTCCCGGCCGGCGACGAGGTCCGCCGCCCCGCCGGGGGTCCGGGCCAGCGCCCCGCCGAGACGACGGATCTCCACGAGCGCGAGGGGGCAGTCCGTGCCCGGCCCGGCCTCCCCCAGCAGGGCGTCGATCGCGGCGTCGTCCAGGTCGTCCAGCAGCCGGCCGCTGTCGCGGAAGGGCAGCGGGACCGGGGGGTCCATGTGGATGGCGTCGATGTCCCGGCCGCTCATCGTCCCGATGGTGTCCATGACGGGGCGGGAGACGGCCCGCAGGGGCGCCAGGACCTGCTCGCACTCCTCCCCGCCGGCCGTGCAGGCGTAGCGCAGGTGGACCACGAACCGGTCGCGCAGCGGCTCCGGGACGATGTCCAGGTCCGGCAGGCGCAGCAGCGCGATCGAGGTGGACACCGTCTCCGGCAGCCCGCGGCTCCACCGGGCCCACGTGCCGAGCACCTCCCGCGCGTCCTCGCCCGGGTAGAAGATGCCGCCGCCGTGGAAGCCCTCCAGCGGGACCAGCCCGAAGACCATCGCCGTGACGACGCCCAGGTTGCCCTTGCCCCCGCGCAGCAGCCCGAACAGCTCCGGCTCGTGCTCGGCGTCCACGGTGCGCTGCCGTCCGTCGAGGGTGACGACGTCGAGGGAGCGCACGTGGTCGGCGGCGAAGCCGTAGGTCCGGCCGAGCACGGGCAGCCCGCCGCCCAGGGTGTAGCCGACCACTCCCACGTCGGTCGTCGAGCCGCTCAGGCCCATCAGGCCGTGGGGCACGGCGGCCTCCACCACGCTGCGCCACCGGACGCCGGCGCCGACGCGCGCGGTGCGGGCCTGCGGGTCCACCTCGCAGTCCTGGAGCCGGGTCGTGCTGATGAGCAGGCCGCCCTCCATGGGGTAGTCCGCCCCGTGGCCGGTGGCCTGCACGCCGACGGGCACGTGGTGGGCGGCGGCCCACGCCACGGCGGCGGCCACGTCCTCGGCGCCGGTCGCGCCCACGACCACGTCGGGGCGGATGGGCGTCGCGAGGTTGTAGGCGGCGGTCTCCCGGTCGTAGCCGTCGTCGTGCGGGGTGAGCACCGGGCCGGCGACCCGCCCCCGGAGCTCCTGCACGTCCGCCGGACCGATCTGTGGCACATCCATTCGGGCCCCCTCGACAGCGACGGGAAGGACGGGAAGGGCCGGTCCCGCCCGCCACGGGGCGCGGCCGTGGCCCCAGGATGCACCCGCCCGCGGTGCGCCCGCACCATGGAGACCGCCTGTGACGCGACCGGCCCCGGTTCCCCGGGCGATTCCCCCGGGGACCCGGGGCCGGTGGGCGCCGGGGTGGGCCGGTCAGGCCGCCGCGGTGGCGAAGCGCATCGTCAGGGCGTAGGCCGCGATGGACAGCGCCCACACGAGGGCGACCGTGGTGGTCAGCCGGATGAGGTTCTTCTGCGCCACCCCCGAGGTGTTGAGGGACTGCGTCATGCCGCCGCCGAACATGTCGGACAGGCCGCCGCCCTTGCCCTTGTTCAGGAGCACGAGCAGGACGGCCAGGAGGCTGGTGACCACGATGATCACCAGGAGCACGGTCTGCAGAATTTCCACTGGGGGCCTTCCCTGGAGTCGGTGCCGAGCAGCCGCGCCCGGTCGGGGCGCGGACGGTCAAGGGTCGTGATCAGTCGGTCACGAGGTGCTGCTCGAACCTGGCAATGCTAGCAAACTCCTCGGCGTCGAGGCTCGCGCCGCCCACGAGGGCGCCGTCCACGTCCTTGCCCTGGAGGATGGAGCCGACGTTGGAGGACTTCACGGACCCGCCGTAGAGGATGCGGGTCCTCGCCGCGGTCGCCCCGTCGTAGAGCTCGGCGAGCTCGGCGCGGATGGCGCCGGCCATCTCCTGGGCGTCCTGCGGACCGGCGACCTCGCCGGTGCCGATGGCCCAGACGGGTTCGTAGGCGACGACGAGCTCGGCGACCCGCTCCGCGTCGAGGCCCTGGATGGACCCGCGCAGCTGCTCGAGGGTGAACGCGACGTGCTCCCCCGCCTGGCGGACCTCGAGGCCCTCGCCCACGCACAGCACGGGCACCAGGCCGTGGCGGTGCGCGGCGGCGATCTTGGCGTTGCACAGCTCGTCGGACTCGCCGTGCACGGTGCGCCGCTCGGAGTGGCCCACGAGCACGTAGGTGCAGCCGAGCTTGGTGAGGAACTGCCCGGAGACGTCGCCCGTGTAGGCGCCGGAGTCCTTGTCGGAGAGGTCCTGCGCGCCGTAGACGACGCGCAGCCCGTCGCCGTCCACGAGGCTCTGCACGGAGCGCAGGTCGGTGAACGGCGGGAAGACGGCCACCTCGGCGCGCGCGTAGTCGTGCTTGGCGTCGTCCAGGGTCCACGCCAGCTTCTGCAGCAGCGTGATGGCCTGGACGTGGTCCATGTTCATCTTCCAATTGCCGGCGATCAGCGGCGTGCGGTCGAACTGTCCGTTGGTCTGCGAGGTCATCTGACGCTCCTGTCCGCGGCGGGGACGCCGCTCGTGGTGCTCTGCGGGTGTGGTGCGGTCCGGCGGCAAGGGCACCCCGGGGCGCTCGGCTCCGGGGTGCCCTTGCCGTGGTGGTGGGGCGTGCGGGTCAGACGCCGAGGGCGACGACGCCGGGCAGCTCCTTGCCCTCGATGAACTCCAGCGACGCTCCGCCACCGGTGGAGATGTGGCCGAACTGGTCGTCGGAGAAGCCCAGGTTGCGCACGGCCGAGGCGGAGTCGCCGCCGCCGATCACGCTCATGGCGTCCGAGGCGACGATGGCCTCGGCCACCGCGCGCGTGCCGCCGGCGAAGGCCTCCATCTCGAACACGCCCGCGGGCCCGTTCCAGAACACGGTCTTGGCGCCCCTGATCTTCTCGGCGAACAGCTTCGCCGACTCCGGGCCGATGTCCAGGCCGAGACCCGAGTCCCCGATCTCGCCGGACTCGATGGCGTCGACCGGGCGGACCTCGTGCTTCGCGTCGGCGGCGAACTTCTCCGCGTAGACGACGTCCACGGGCAGGACGATCTCGGTGCCGGCCGCGGAGGCCTTCCCGAGGTAGCCCTTGACGGTCTCGATCTGGTCCTTCTCCAGCAGGGACCCGCCGACCGCGTGGCCCTGGGCCGCGAGGAAGGTGAAGACCATCCCGCCTCCGACGAGCAGCGAGTCGGCCTTGCCGATGAGGTTCTCGATCACCGCGAGCTTGTCCGAGACCTTGGACCCGCCCATCACGACCACGAAGGGCCGCTCGGGGTCGGAGACCACCTTGGTGAGGACGTCCAGTTCGCGCTTGACGAGGTCCCCGAGGTAGGCCGGGAGGCGGTGGGCGATGTCGAACACGGAGGCGTGCTTGCGGTGCACCGCCCCGAAGGCGTCGTCCACGTACGCCCCGTCCTCGCCGGTCAGGGCGGCCAGCTCGTCCGCGAAGGCGCCGCGCTCGGCGTCGTCCTTCGAGGTCTCGCGGGCGTCGAAGCGGACGTTCTCGATCACCAGGACCTCGCCGTCGGCCAGGGCCGCGGCCTTGGCCCGGGCGTCCTCCCCGACGACGTCGGTCGCGACCCGCACCGGGAAGTCCGCCAGCTCGGCGAGCCGCTGCGCGGCGGGGGCGATCGAGTACTGCGGGTCCGGCTGGCCCTTGGGCCGGCCGAGGTGCGCCATCACGATCACGCGGGCCCCGGCGTCGGTCAGCTTCTTGAGCACCGGCAGGGACGCGCGCACGCGCCCGTCGTCGGTGACCGTGGAGCCGTCCAGCGGGACGTTCAGGTCGGAGCGGACGAGGACGCGGCGCCCGGCCACGCCGTCGGCGAGAAGTTCGTCAAGTGCATGTGCCATGCCTCTCACCCTACCCCGGGGCCCGCGCTCGGCCCCGGATCAGAGCTGGCCGGCGACGTGGGAGACGACGTTGACGAGGCGGACGGTGTAGCCCCACTCGTTGTCGTACCACGCGATGACCTTGACCTGGTTGTCGATGACCTTGGTCAGCGGGGCGTCGAAGATGGTGGAGATGTCGTCGCCCTGGATGTCGGAGGAGACGATGGGGTCCTCGGTGTACTTGATGATCCCCTTCATCGGGCCCTCGGCGGCCTCCTTCATGCAGGCGTTGACGGCCTCGACGGTGACCTCCTTCGACGCCTCGAAGGTCAGGTCCACCACGGAGCCGGTCGGGACCGGCACGCGCACGGCGAAGCCGTCCAGCTTGCCCTTCAGCTCGGGGAGCACCAGCCCCACGGCCGCGGCGGCACCGGTGGTGGTGGGGACCATGTTCAGGGCGGCGGCGCGGGCCCGGCGGAGGTCGCCGTGCGGGCCGTCCTGGAGGTTCTGGTCGGCGGTGTACGCGTGGATGGTGGTCATCAGGCCGCGCTCGATGCCGAACGCGTCGTTGAGGACCTTCGCCATCGGGGCCAGGCAGTTGGTGGTGCAGGACGCCGCCGAGACGATGTCCATGGAGGCCGAGTCGTAGCTGTCGAGGTTGACGCCCGGCACGAAGGTGCCGTCGATCTCCTTGCCGGGGGCGGAGAGGACGACCTTCTTGGCGCCGCCGTCGAGGTGCGCCTTGGCCTTGGTGCCGTTGGTGAAGCGGCCGGTCGACTCGACGACGACGTCCACGCCGAGCTCGCCCCAGGGCAGCTTGGCCGGGTCCGGCTCCGCGAGGAACTTGACCTCGTGGCCGTCCAGGGTCATGACGTCGCCGTCGAGGGTCACCTCGCCCGGGAACCGGCCCATGATCGAGTCGTACTTCAGAAGGTGCACGAGGGTGGCGGGGCTGGTGAGGTCGTTGACCGCCACGACCTCGATGTTCTGACCGTGCTCGCGCACGGCGCGGAGGAAGTTGCGGCCGATGCGCCCGAAACCGTTGATGCCCACTCGAATGGTCACTGCGTTCTCCTGTGTGTGTTGGGGTCGTGTCAGTAAGCCACCACACATTCTACGTGGTATTCGATGGGTTGTCTTGGGGTCATGAAAGATTTAACCGGAATTTGCCACTAAACCCACACAAAACCACATCGAGGGCGGCTCCCGGGGCACGAACCCACGCACACGGACGTGGGTCCGCGACCGGACCCCGGGGCGGGACGGGCGCGCCCGTCCCGCCCCGGCCGTCAGGAGGACAGGGCCTCGGCGGCCACGGTCGCGTCGGTGCCGGGGATCCGCAGCTCCTCCGCCCGGCGGTCGGCCATGGCGAGCAGACGGCGGATGCGCCCCGCGATGGCGTCCTTCGTCAGCGGCGGATCCGCCAGACGGCCGAGCTCGTCGAGGCTGGCCTGCTTGTTCGACAGCCGCAGCTCCCCCGCCTGGCGCAGGTGCTCGGGCACGTCGTCGCCGAGGATGTCGAGGGCGCGCTCGACGCGCGCCCCGGCGGCGACCGCCGCCTGGGCGGAGCGGCGGAGGTTGGCGTCGTCGAAGTTCGCCAGCCGGTTGGCGGTGGCGCGGACCTCCTTGCGCATCCGCCGGTCCTCCCACTGCAGCAGCGTCTGGTGGGCGCCCATCCGGGTGAGCAGGGCGGCGATGGCGTCCCCGTCGCGCACCACGACGCGGTCCACGCCGCGCACCTCGCGCGCCTTGGCCAGCACGCCCAGCCGGCGGGCGGCGCCGACGAGCGCCAGCGCCGCCTCGGGGCCCGGGCAGGTGAACTCCATCGCGGCGGAGCGGCCGGGCTCGGTGAGGGAGCCGTGGGCGAGGAAGGCCCCGCGCAGCACGGCCTCGGCGTCGGCCACGGCCCCGTTGACGACGGCCGGCGGCAGCCCGCGCACGGGACGCCCGCGGGAGTCGAGCAGCCCCGTCTGGCGGGCGAGGGCCTCGCCGTGCTCGACGACGCGCACGACGTACGAGCTGCCGCGGCGCAGCCCGCCGCCGGAGACGACGACCAGCTCGCTGTCGTGGCCGAAGACCTCGGCCACGGCGCGGCGGATGCGCCGCGCCGTGGCGGCCTGGTCCACCTCCGCCTCGATCACGATGCGCCCGGAGACGATGTGCAGCCCGCCGGCGAACCGCAGCAGGGCGGACAGCTCGGCGCGCCGCTCCGAGGACCTCTTGACCTCGAGGCGGGACAGTTCTTCCTTGACCGATGACGTCAGGGCCACGCGGTTCCTTTCCTGGGGACTTCGGGGGTGGGACGGGCCGGGCGGGGTGAGCGCGCCGGGCCGCGGGGGCTCAGCGGTGGCGCTCGAAGATCTCCTGGTAGGCGGCCGCCAGCTTCAGCGAGTTGTGCACCGCGGTGCCGGGGCTCGCGCGGACGTCGGCGTAGAAGACCTCGGCGCCCAGCCCGGCGGCGACCTCCTCGAGGTCGCCGCGGTCCTCCGTCGCGGAGGGGTCGGCGAGCACGACGTCGAGGGTCAGGCCGGAGCAGTACGCGCCCAGCACCCGCAGGTGGTCGGCGGCGGTCTTGCCCTGCGTCTCGGTGTCCGGCGACAGGTTCAGGGTGACGCAGCGGCGGGCCGCGGACTCGCAGATCGCCCGGCCCAGCCCCGGGAGCAGCAGGTGCGGCAGCACGGAGGTGTGCCAGGAGCCGGGTCCCAGGACCACCCAGTCGGCGGCCCCGACGGCCTGGACCGCCTCCGGGCAGGCCGGGGCGTCCGCGGGCACCAGCCGGACGTTGCGCACGTCGGCCTGCTTGGCCAGGTGGGCCTGGCCCGTGATGGTGCGCAGGGGCGCCTCCGCCGGCGGGTGCCCGGCGGTCGGATGCCCAGTGGGCGGGTGCGCGGCAGGGGGCGGGAGGGCGGGGACGTCGCCCTCGATGACCAGGGGCTGCGTCGACATCGGCAGGACCCGGCCGCGGGCCCCGAGCAGGGCGCCGGCCCAGTCGAGGCCGGCGACGGGGTCGCCCAGCAGCTCCCACAGCCCGACGATGAGCAGGTTGCCCAGGGCGTGGTGGTCGAGGCCGGTGGCCCCGCGCTCCGGGGAGCGGAACCGGTGCTGCATGACGTCGCGCCAGGTCCGGCCCCACTCGGAGTCGTCGCACAGGGCCGCGAGCGCCATCCGCAGGTCCCCCGGCGGCAGGACGCCGAGCTCGTCGCGCAGCCGGCCGGAGGAGCCGCCGTCGTCGGCGACCGTGACGACCGCCGTGAGGGCGGGGGTGATCCGGCGCAGGGCGGCGAGGTTGGCGGACAGGCCGTGCCCCCCGCCGAGGGCGACCACGGAGGGGTCGGCGGCGTGGTGGGCGTCGGCGTCGGCGCGGGCGGCGAGGGGCGGCCGGGGGAAGGCGCCGCTGGGGGGAAGGGTCATCGAAGGTCCAATGCGGGTGGGGGCGCGCCGGTCACTCCCGGCCCATGTCCCGGTGCTGGATGTTCACGGTCACGAGCGGCAGCTTGGCGAGCCTGCGAACCACCTCCTCGCTGACGGCCACGGAGCGGTGCTTCCCGCCGGTGCAGCCGATGGCGATGGTGGCGTAGTGCTTGTTCTCCGTACGGTACCCCGCCAGGACCGGCTCCAGCATGGCCACGAAGCGGTCCACGAACTGGCGCGGGCCCTCGTCGCGGAAGACGTAGTCGCGGACCTCGGGGTCCTTGCCGGTGTGCGGGCGCAGCGACGGGACCCAGTGCGGGTTGGGGATGAACCGGACGTCGGCCACGTAGTTGGCGTCCGCCGGGACGCCGTACTTGAACCCGAAGCTGAGCACGCTCAGGCGCAGCACCACGGGCCCGTCCGCGGCGAACAGGTCGGCCACCGCCTTCGACAGCGCGTGCACGTTGAACGCGGAGGTGTCGAGCACCACGTCCGCGGACTCCCGCAGATCGCGCAGCAGGGAGCGCTCGGCGCGGATCCCGTCGAGGATCCGGCCGCCGGCCTGGAGGGGGTGGGGCCGGCGCTGGTGCTCGTAGCGGGAGACGAGGACCTCGTCGGCGGCGTCGAGGAAGAGCACGGAGAAGTCGACGCCGGAGGCCTCCAGGGCGGCGAGCGTCTCCTTCATGTCGTTGAACAGGGCCTTGCCGCGCACGTCGATGACGACGGCGAGCTTGGGCAGCGCCTGGGGGGTGCGGGCCACCAGGTCGGCGAGGGTGTGCAGCATCTGCGGCGGCAGGTTGTCCACGACGTACCAGCCGAGGTCCTCGAGCGCGTGCGCGGCGGTGCTGCGCCCGGCCCCGGACATCCCCGTGACGACGAGCAGCTCCGAGCTCGCGGGTTTGCGCGGTTGCGGCGTCGCGGTGCCCGGGCGGTCGTCCGGGCCCTTGTCCGGGTCCTTGTCGGGGCTGTGGTCCCGGTCCTCGTCCGGGCCGTCGGCCGGCCGGCCGTGCGCCGTCCCGATGTCCGTCCCGGCGGTGTGTTCGCTCATGGCCTCTCCGTCTCCCGTCGTGCTCTCCCGTGCTCGTGCTGCCGGTGGGGCCGCAGCCTCGCGCCCCGCCCGGTCCTCGCGGTGGTCCCGCCCCAGCCTAACCAAGTCGGCGATCGTGTCCTCCTGCTACGGGCCCGGGGTCCCGCCGGGGCCGCGGCCGTGCGCCCCCGGCTCAGGCGAGCACCTCGCCGGTGGTCATGTTGACCGCCGGGGCGACGTCCTCGTCCCCCGCCTGCAGCGCCGCGGCGACCTTCTCCGCGAGCGTGCGCCCGAAGCCGGGCACCTGCTCGATCTCCTCCACGCGCGCGGCCTTGAGCTTCTTCACCGACCCGAAGTGCTTGAGCAGCGCCTTCTGCTTGGCCGGGCCCACGCCCGGGAGGCTGTCGAGCACCGAGACGGTCATCGCGGAGGACCGCTTCTTGCGGTGGAAGGTGATCGCGAAGCGGTGGGCCTCGTCGCGGATGCGCTGCAGCAGGTACAGGCCCTGGCTGGCGCGCGGGAGGATCACCGGGAACTCGTCGTCGGGCACCCACACCTCCTCCAGGCGCTTGGCCAGGCCGACGACGTGGACGTCGTCGATGCCGAGGTCGGCGAGGGCCCGGGCGGCAGCGGCCACCTGGGGCGGGCCGCCGTCGACGACCACGAGGCTCGGCGGGTACGCGAACCTCGCCCGCTCCGGAGCCTCCCCCCGGGCGTCCACCTGGCCGGTGCGCGGCCCGGCGGCCTCCCGCTCGGCCTTCTCCTCCAGGTGGCGCCGGAAGCGGCGGGAGATGACGTCGTACATCGAGGCGGTGTCGTCCCGGGCGGCCTCCCCGGTGATCGAGAACTTCCGGTAGTCGGCCTTCTTGGGCAGCCCGTCCTCGAAGACGACCATGGACGCGACGACGTTGGTGCCCTGCACGTGGGAGATGTCGTAGCACTCGATGCGCATCAGCGGCACGGGGATGTCCAGGGCCTCCTGCAGCTCCTGCAGCGACGCCGAGCGGGTGGTAATGTCCCCGGCGCGCCGGGACTTGTGCAGCTTCAGCGCCTGCCGGGCGTTCTCCCGGACCGTGTCCATGAGGTGGGCCTTCTCCCCGCGCTGCGGCACGGCGATCGTCACGCGCGACCCGCGCAACCCGGAGAGCCACTCCTCGAGCCGGTCGGCGTTGTCCGCGGGCTCCGAGACCAGCACGGTGCGCGGGATCGCGTCCTCCCGGTAGGCGAGCTCCGCGGCCGGGCGGTGCTTGGAGCCGCGCGGCTCCGGGGGCGCGGCGGCGCCGACGCTCTCGGCGGCCTCCGCGGCCGTGTCCCCGTAGACCTGCTCGAGCAGCTGCTCCAGCAGCCGCCCGCCGTCGGCCTCCTCGACCTTCTCCGTCACCCACCCGCGCTGGCCGCGGATGCGTCCGGCGCGGACGTGGAAGACCTGCACGGCCGCCTCCAGCTCGTCCTCCGCGAGGGCGAAGAAGTCCGCGTCCGTGCTGTCGGAGAGCACGACGGCGTTGCGCTCGAACGCCTTCTCCAGGGCGGCGATGTCGTCCCGGCGGGCGGCGGCCGTCTCGAAGTCCATGGCCGCCGCGGCCTCCTGCATCTGCCGCTGCAGCTCCTTGATGAACGGGGTGGCGTGCCCGGCCATGAAGCGGCACAGGTCCTCGGCGAGGGCGTAGTGGTCCTCCTCGGAGATCCGTCCCACGCACGGCGCCGAGCACTTGTCGATGTAGCCCAGCAGGCACGGGCGACCGGACTGCTCGGCGCGGCGGTAGACGCCCCGGGAGCAGGTCCGCACCGGGAAGACGCGCAGCAGGGCGTCGAGGGTCTCGCGGATCGCCCAGGCCTGCGAGTAGGGGCCGAAGTAGCGGTTGCCCTTCTTCTTCTCCCCGCGCACCACCTGGGCGCGCGGGACCTGCTCCGACATCGTCACGGCGAGGTAGGGGTAGGACTTGTCGTCCCGGTAGGCGATGTTGAACCGGGGCTTGAACTCCTTGATCCACGTGTACTCGAGCTGCAGGGACTCCAGCTCGCTGCCCACCACGGTCCACTCGACGCCGGCGGCGGTGGTGACCATGGCCCGCGTCTTGGGGCTCAGGGCGTGCAGGGGCGCGAAGTAGGAGCTCAGCCGGTTGCGCAGGTTCTTGGCCTTGCCCACGTAGATCACGCGCCCGTACTCGTCCCGGAAGCGGTAGACCCCCGGGTCGGTGGGGATGTCCTGGCGTGCGGGGCGGTAGCTCGCCGGATCGGCCACGGTCCGACTCCCCCTCAGCGGCCCGTGGGGGCCAGGGAGGTGTACGGCGCGAGCAGCCCGGCCAGCTCGGCGGCGTCCCCGGCCACGGCCGCGAAGCCGTGCCCGAGCTCGTCCTCGGCCGCGAAGCCCCAGGCCACTCCCAGGCAGTCCAGCCCGTGGGCGGCGGCGCCCTCGGCGTCGTAGCGGCGGTCGCCGACCATCACGGTGCGGGCCGGATCGGGCGTGTGCACCCCCAGCCGGCGCAGGGCCTCGCCGATGATCGCGGGCTTGTCGTGGGCGAGATCGGTGCGGGCGTGGGGTGCCGCGAGGTCGTCGGCGGCGCCGGAGACGGTCCCGAACCACCGGCCCAGCCCGAAGCGCTCGACGGCGAGCTCGGCGACCGGCTCGGGCTTCTGGGTGGCCACGGCCATCCGCACGCCGGCGGCGTGCAGGCTCGCCAGCAGCTCCTCCACGCCGGGGTAGATCCGGGTCTGCGCCAGGCCCTCGGTGCGGTAGCGGGCCCGGTAGGCGGCGACCACGTGCGGGATCTCCTCCTCCGGGACGTCGGTGAACGCGCGCAGGGACACGCCCACGGGCGGGCCGACGAACCGGCGCAGGTCCTCGGGCACGGGGTGGCCGCGCTCGGCCAGCGCCCGGGCGATCCCGCCGGTGATGGCCCCGGCCGGGTCGAGGACCGTGCCGTCGAGGTCCCACAGGACCACGGGAGCGCTCATCGGGCCGCCCCCACGGGCACCTCGCCGAGGATCTCGGCGAGGAACCGGCCGGTGTGGCTCTCCGGGTGCCGGGCGACCTCCTCGGGCGTGCCCTCGGCGACGACCTGGCCGCCGCCGGAGCCGCCGTCGGGGCCGAGGTCCACGATCCAGTCGGCGGACTTGATGACGTCGAGGTTGTGCTCGATGGTCATCACGGTGTTGCCCTTGTCCACGAGCCCCTGCAGGACGAGGAGCAGCTTGCGGATGTCCTCGAAGTGCAGGCCGGTGGTGGGCTCGTCCAGCACGTAGATGGACCGGCCGTTGGAGCGCTTCTGCAGCTCCGCGGCCAGCTTCACGCGCTGGGCCTCCCCGCCGGAGAGGGTCGTGGCGGGCTGGCCGAGGCGGACGTAGCCCAGGCCGACGTCCACGAGGGTGTTCAGGTGCCGGGCGATGGGCCCGAAGGCCTTGAAGAACTCGGCGGCCTCCTCGATGGGCATGTCGAGGACCTCCGCGATGGTCCTGCCCTTGTAGTGCACCTCGAGGGTCTCCCGGTTGTACCGGTCCCCCTTGCAGACCTCGCACGGGACGTAGACGTCCGGCAGGAAGTTCATCTCGATCTTGATGGTGCCGTCGCCGGAGCACGCCTCGCAGCGCCCGCCCTTGACGTTGAAGGAGAACCGGCCCGGCTGGTAGCCGCGCACCTTCGCCTCGGGGGTCTCGGCGAAGAGCTTGCGGATGTGGTCGAACACGCCCGTGTAGGTCGCGGGGTTGGAGCGCGGGGTCCGGCCGATGGGGCTCTGGTCCACGTGCACGACCTTGTCCAGCTGGTCCACGCCGTCGATGCGCTTGTGCCGGCCCGGCACCTGCTTGGCGCCGTTGAGCTTGTTGGCCAGGGACGTGTAGAGGATGTCGTTGACCAGGGTGGACTTGCCCGAGCCCGACACGCCGGTCACCGCGGTGAGCACGCCCAGCGGGAACGAGACGTCGATGCCGCGCAGGTTGTTCTCCCGCGCGCCGACGACCTTGAGCATGCGCTTGCGGTCGACGGGCCGGCGCCGGGCGGGCACCCGGATCGCCTTGCGCCCGGAGAGGTAGTCCGCGGTGACGGAGCGCTCGTTGGCGAGCAGCTCCTCGTAGGTGCCCGAGTGCACGATCCGCCCGCCGTGCTCGCCGGCGCCGGGGCCGACGTCGACGATCCAGTCGGCCTCGCGGATCGTGTCCTCGTCGTGCTCGACGACGATGAGGGTGTTGCCCATGTCCCGCAGCTTGGTGAGGGTCTCGATCAGCCGGCGGTTGTCCCGCTGGTGCAGCCCGATGGACGGCTCGTCCAGGACGTAGAGCACGCCCACGAGGCCGGCGCCGATCTGGGTGGCCAGGCGGATGCGCTGGGCCTCGCCGCCGGAGAGGGTCGCGGCGGCGCGCTCGAGGTTGAGGTAGTCCAGGCCGACGTCCACGAGGAAGGTCAGCCGCGCCTGGATCTCCTTGAGCACCTGCTCGCCGATCTTGGCCTCGCGCGGGCTCAGGGCCAGCTCCTCGAAGAAGCGCTGGGCCTCGCGCATGGGCATGCGGGTGGTCTCGGCGATGTTCTTCCCGCCCACGGTCACGGCGAGCATCGTCGGGTTCAGGCGCGCGCCGTCGCAGGCCGGGCACGGGACCTGGCGCATGTACTGCTCGTAGCGGTCCTTGGCGTTGTCCGACTCCGTCTCGGCGTGCTTGCGCTTGATGTAGCCGATGACGCCCTCGAAGCCCTGGGTGTAGCGGCGCTCGCGGCCGAACCGGTTCCGGTAGGCGACGGTGACCTGGTAGTCCTTCCCGTCGAGGATGGCCCGGCGCGCCTTGGCGGGCAGCTTCTTCCACGGGGTGACGAGGTCGAAGCCGAGCTCCTGGCCGAGCCCGGCCAGCAGGCGGTTCCAGTACTCGCTGGTGGCCTTGCCCAGCGACCAGGGGGCGATGGCGCCCTCGACGAGGCTCAGGTCCGGGTTGGGGACCACGAGCTCCTCGTCCACCTCGAGCCGGGAGCCGAGGCCGTCGCACTCCGGGCACGCGCCGAAGGGCGCGTTGAAGGAGAAGGAGCGGGGCTCGATCTCGTCGGCCTGCAGCGGGTGCTCGTTGGGGCACGCGAGGTTCTCGGAGAACGGCCGGCGCAGCTCCAGCGGGTGGGCGATCTCCTCGTCGGAGCGGGGCACCAGCTCGACGACGACGCGGCCGTCGGCGAGGCCCAGCGCCGTCTCGATGGAGTCGGTCAGGCGCTGGCGGATGCCCTCCTTGACCACCAGCCGGTCCACGACCACCTCGATGGTGTGCTTGAACTGCTTCTTCAGCTTGGGCGGGTCCGAGAGCTGGACGGTCTCGCCGTCCACGGTGGCGCGGGAGAAGCCCTTCGTGGACAGCTCCTGGAACAGGTCGGCGAACTCGCCCTTGCGCTCGCGCACCACGGGGGCGAGCACCTGGAAGCGGGTCTTCTCCGGCATCTCGAGGAGCTGGTCGACGATCTGCTGGGGGGTCTGCTTCGCGATGGGCTCGCCGCACTCCGGGCAGTGCGGGTGGCCGATGCGCGCCCAGAGCAGGCGCATGTAGTCGTAGATCTCCGTGATGGTCCCCACGGTGGAGCGCGGGTTGCGGGAGGTCGACTTCTGGTCGATCGACACCGCCGGGGACAGGCCCTCGATGAAGTCGACGTCCGGCTTGTCCACCCGGCCCAGAAACATCCGGGCGTAGGAGGACAGGGACTCGACGTAGCGGCGCTGGCCCTCGGCGAAGATGGTGTCGAACGCCAGGGAGGACTTCCCGGACCCGGACAGGCCCGTGAACACGACCATGGCGTCCCGCGGGACGGTCAGGGACACGTTGTCCAGGTTGTGCTCGCGGGCGCCCTGGACGACGATCTCGGTGAGGTCGGACTTGTGGATCCCGCGGCTGCCGACGGAGGTCACGGGCGCGTCGAGGCGCTCGGCCGGCTCGGGCGAGGGGTTCAGGACCATGGTGGACGTGGGGATCGGTTCGGACACGCGTTCCACTCTAGTACCGGCCCCGGACATCCGGCCCGGCCCGTGGGCGGGTTCACACGCGGTCCACGGGGCCGGTCGCGGTGTCCTCGCGCTGCCGCCCGGGGGCGCCCGGACCGGTGCCGGCGGCGCCGGGCACGGCGTCGCCGCGGTCCCCGGAGCCTGCCCGGGCCCCGGCGGCCGTGGCCTCCTGCTGGCGCCGGCGGACCTCGCGGGCGTCGAGGGTGCGGGTGACCACGCGCATCTGCCCGGTCTCGGGGTCCACCTCGACGATGTCCACGGTGCGGCGCAGCGGGACCTCCTTGATGAGCAGCACCGTGCCCAGGGTGAGCAGCGAGGCGATCCCGGCGACCAGGAAGATCAGGCCGGTGCCGGTGCCGTAGGCGTCGCGCACCACCTCCAGGACCGGGCCCGGCAGCGCCCCGAGGTCCATGCTGGACGCGTGGGCGCTCGCCGCCTCGGGGTCCACGCCCTGCGAGCGCGCGTAGTCCTGCATCCGTCCGGTGAGGTGGGCGGTCATGAGGGCGCCGAAGGCGGAGACGGAGACGGCGCCGCCGAGGGTGCGGAAGAACGCCACGGAGGAGGACGCCGCGCCCATGTCCTGGAGGCCCACGGTGTTCTGCACGGCGAGGACCAGGTTCTGGTTGAGCGCGCCGATGCCCAGGCCGATGAGGAAGATGAACACGCCCACGGCCCACACCGCGGTGTCGTGCGTGAGGGAGGAGGCGAGGAACAGCCCCGTGGACATCAGCACGGCGGCGACCACGAGGATCACCTTCCACCGCCCGAAGCGGGTGATGAGCTGCCCGGCGAGCGTGGAGCCGATGAGGGAGCCCAGGACCTGCGGGAGCATGAGCACACCGGCCATGGTGGGGGTGAAGCCCTGGCCGAGCTGGAAGTACTGGCCCAGGTAGGTGGTGGAGGCGAACATCGCCCCGCCCGTGGCGATCGCGGCGAGGATCGCGAGCGCGGTGGTGCGCTCGGTGACCACCCGGATCGGCAGCACCGGCTCCGCGGCGCGCTGCTCGACGAGCACGAACAGCACGGAGCCCACGAGGGCGGAGCCCAGCAGGGCCCCCGAGGTCGGGGAGACCCACTCGAACATCCCGGGCTTGCCGGCCAGGGACACCCACAGCAGCAGGGCGGAGGCGGAGACCATCAGCAGCACGATGCCGAGCCAGTCGATGCTGACCTTGCGCGGGGCCTGCGGCGGGATGTGCAGGGTGCGCTGGACGAGCACGGCGGCGAGCACGGCGAGGGGGGCGGGGATGAGGAAGACCCAGCGCCAGCCGAAGCTGTCCACGATCAGGCCGCCGAGCAGCGGCCCGGCGGAGGTGGCCACGGCCATGACGGCGCCCATGTAGCCGGAGTACCGGCCGCGCTCGCGCGGCGGGATGATCGTCCCGAGGATCGTCATGGCCAGGGCCATGAGCCCGCCCATGGCGACGCCCTGGACCACGCGGGCCAGGATGAGGAACTCGATGGTCGGGGCGAGGCCGGCCATGCCGGAGCCGACCACGAAGATCACGATGGCGAGCTGGAACAGCTTCTTCTTGTCGAAGAGGTCCGCGAGCTTGCCCCAGATCGGGGTGGTCACCGCGTTGGCGAGCAGGGTGCCCGTGACGGTCCAGGAGAGGGAGGTCTGGTCGCCGCCGAGGTCGGCCATGATGACCGGCAGGGCGGTGCCGATGATGGTCAGGGTGACCATCGCCATGAAGAACGCGGAGAGGATCCCGGTGAGGGCCCGCAGCACGTCCTTGTGGGAGGCTCCGGTCCCCCCGTGCGGTGCGGCGGTCGGGTGCTGGGGCGTCATGTCGCGGTTCACTCCTCGTTCTCTCGGTCGGTGCTGTCGTTCGTGCTGTCGTCCGTGCCGCCGGGGGCGGTCCCGGCCGCGGGAGGCCGGTCGGCGCTCCCCGCCCGGCGGGCGCACGACGTCGTGCGCTCCACCCCCAGGGAGTCCAGGAAGACGGTGGCGATCTCGTTGATGGCCGTGCGGCTCGCACGGGCCTGCGCCTCGTCCCAGCCCTCGAGCCGGGCGGCGAGGCGCTGGGCGTCGTGCTCCACGACCGCCTGGACCTCGGCCCGGCCGCGCTCCGTGATGGCCACCAGGGCGGCCCGGCCGTCCACGGGGTCCGGGGTGCGCTCCACAAGCCCGGCCTCCTCCAGCCCTGCGAGCTGGCGGCTGAGCCCGGACGGGCCGAGTCCGGTGTCGGAGGCCATGGCGGTGGCGCGCCGCGGGCCCGTGCCGTCCAGGTAGTACAGCAGTGCCACGGCGGTGGGGTTGAGCGGGCGCTGGCCGGGCTCGGTCTTGGTCACGCGCTTCATGACGCGCTGCAGCTCGAGCAGGTCGCGGACCAGCTCCACGGCGGTGTCGTGGGAGACGGGCAAGGGACACTCCTCCTCGACGAGGCGGTCGGCAGGACGAACGGGGGAACGACGACAGGGCACTGGACCTGCACGTCCCGCAGCGGCTCGCACCGGTCCCGCGGGGATCGCGTCGACGGCGCCGTCCGGTGAGCACAGCCGGCAGCCCAGATGATTTGTTGCCTCACGCAACTTTACGGGCTCGGGCGGCGGTCCACAAGGCGCGACAGGGTGCGTCCCGTCACGTCCGGCCGGCGGGGACCGGCGGAGGAGTCCCTCGGAGCCGAGGCCGGAGCGGCGCGGGAACGGGCGGGCCGGAGCGCCCGGACGGCCGCTCTCGTCGGGTCGCGGCGCTCCTGGCCCGCGGACGGTCGACGGCAGGAACCGGCCGGACAGTGGACGGCGGAGCGGCCGGCTACGCGGGGCCGGGCGACGCGGCCGGTGCGGCAGATGGTCTGGCGGAGGCCGCGGGGTGTCCGCCGGGGGCCTCGGACGTGTCCGAGACGGTGGAGCAGCCGACCGGGGCGGGCCTCACGGGAACCGGCACGACCGGTGAGAGCTTTCCCGGCATGGCACCGCCCTTCGATCCGCCGGCCGGTGCTGAGCCCGGGCCTCCTCCCTCCATGTTCCCTAAAGCGAACCCAAAGCGCCAGGGCCGGAGATCACGATCCGGCCACCGGCGCGTCCTGCACCCCTCCCCCACGGGTCACAGCAGCGGCCCTGGTCCCGGCGAGCAGGGCGGCGGCCCGCCCATCGCCCCCGACGGACCAGCGCCGGCACGACGCCGAGCGGGTCGTCACTGCCGGGGGGCTCGATGCGCTCCGCGCCCCGGACGGGGCCGAGGTCGGCGGGCCGCGGAGGCCTGTGGCCGCCCGACTGGCTCCCTGGGAGATTCCTGAGCAGCCCGTGTTGCAGCACGGGTCTCTTCCATCAGCCGGAGGGAAGGACGGTAGGGGCATCGGTGCCTGAACCTGATCCCCGAGTTATTCGCCCGTGTAGTAATCCACGGTCCCGGCGTTGACCATCTTGCACTCATTGACAGCACCGGACGTGACCGGCAGGTAGAGCTCACGGAAGGCTTCGTAGCAGGACATTCCGTTCTGCCACTCGGCGTACGCCTGGTCGTAGTAGAACTGACCCGGGTCAGGGGCTTCAGCCTCTTCAATGGCCTTGCCGATCACCGGATCGATGTAGCCCTGTTCAATCACGTGGCAGGTCTGCACTTCCCGGAAGTCGTCGGGGTGTACTGCGGGCAGAACTACCCGTAGGCCCTCGCGCCACAGGCCACAGCCTGAAAGGTTTCGTCCTGGGTCATCGGTATCTGAGCCTCAGAAGCCGGGTAGCAGGGGCTTCCGTGGCCTCCGGGGTGGACGCAGCAGAAGGGGCCTTGGACGGCTTATGGCTGGCCGGCTTGCGGAGTCGCGGTGACGCCGGCAGAGGCCGTAGGAGAGGCGCTGGGGCTTTCCTGGGGCGGCCAGGAGGCGTTGCTGCAGCCGGTGACAGTAAGTGCGATTGCCGCAGTTGTGGCGGCAAGTCGGAAGGCGGTCTTCAAGGTGGCCCCCTTCCCCGGTGAGTGATTTGGCCTCAGTAAGGAACCTGCCGGAGAGGGCGACACACCTGGGCCTGTCGACGGCTCCTGTGCGGCGCTCCCCGCCCTGCCGCCGCACCGCTCCTACGGGCGAAGTGGCACGGACTACAGCGCGGGAGTACGGTCGTGCCCATGCACGCAACACGTACTCAGGTGATCGATCTGAGCGAGGTCACGATCCGCTACATACAGGTCGGGGAGATGGACAACAACGTCTACCTGCTCACCTCCAAGGACGAGGGCACACAGGTCCTCATCGACGCGGCCGACGACGCCCGGGCCATCGCCGGCCTCGTGGGCGCCGGCAACGGCGACTGCTCCGCCTCCTACGGCAACCTCCAGCTCATCATCACCACCCACTCCCACTGGGACCACGTGCGCGCCCTCGAGGAGGTCAAGTCCCGCTCCGAGGCCATGACCGCGTGCGGCGCCGACGACGAGGCCGACATCGCGGTGCCCATGGACCTCACCTTCGAGGACGGCGACACCGCCGAGTTCGACGGCTTCGACCTGGAGGTCATCGGGCTGCGCGGGCACACCCCCGGATCGATCGCCCTCGTCTACCGCGACCCCGCGGGCCCGGCGCACATCTTCTCCGGCGACTCGCTGTTCCCGGGCGGCGTGGGCAAGACTAGCAGCCCCGAGGACTTCCGCCGGCTGATCACCGACGTCACCGAGCGGATCTTCGAGCGGTTCGACGACGACACCGTGGTCCACCCCGGCCACGGCAAGCCGACCACCCTGGGGGCCGAGCGCCCGCACCTGGACGAGTGGCGAGCCCGGGGATGGTGAGCGCCCAGGACACCGCGACCCCCACGACCGACGCCGACCGCGGCGCCTACGCCGCCGTCCTGATCTTCCCCGCGCTCGTCCTCGTCGGCGGGCTCGTGGGCTTCCTCGCCCCCGGCTCCGTGAGCGGGCTCTCCGGGTGGGTCAACCCGCTGCTCGGGATCGTCATGTTCGGCATGGGCCTGACCCTGCGCCCCGTGGACTTCGCGCTCGTGGCCAGGCGGCCCCTGCCCGTGCTGCTCGGCGTCGTGGCGCAGTACGTGCTCATGCCCCTGATCGCCGTCGTGGTGGTCCTCGCGCTCCGGCTCCCGGCGGAGATCGCGGCCGGGGTGATCCTCGTGGGCTGCGCCCCCGGGGGGACGGCCTCCAACGTGGTGTCCTACCTGGCGCGCGGCGACGTCGCGCTCTCCGTGGCCATGACGTCGATCTCCACCCTGGTCGCCCCGATCCTGACCCCCCTGCTCACGCTGTGGCTGGCCGGACAGTACATGCCCCTCGACGGCGCCTCGATGGCGTGGTCGATCGTCAGGATCGTGCTGCTGCCCGTGGTCCTGGGCCTGGCGGTGCGCCTGCTCGTGCCCCGGCTCGTGGAGCGGGCCCTGCCGGTCCTGCCGTGGCTGTCGGTCACGGCGATCTCGCTGATCGTCGCGATCGTCGTCTCCCGCAGCGCCGACAGGATCGTCGAGGCCGGCCTGCTGGTGCTCGCCGCCGTGGCCCTGCACAACGGCCTGGGCCTGGGCCTCGGCTACCTGGTGGGCGTGGTCACCCGCCAGCCGGTGGCCGCGCGCCGGACCGTCGCGATCGAGGTGGGGATGCAGAACTCGGGGCTCGCCGCGGGACTCGCCGCGCAGTACATGAACCCCCTCTCCGCCCTGCCCGGTGCGGTGTTCTCGGTCTGGCACAACCTCTCCGGCGCCGTGTTCGCCCTGCTCTGCCGCCGCGCCGACGCCCGCCGCGCCGACGCCCGCCGCGCCCGCCGCTGAGCACCGGCCCACGCCCGCATGGCCCCGGAGGAGCAGCCCGCCCCGGGACTCGGCCTGCCCCTCACCGTCGTGCCGCCCTCGCGCTCCCTGGTGGCGGCCACCGCGGGCCGGGCCCCGGCGTTCGGGCGCACCCTGCGCTGCGCCCTCGCGCTGCGCGGCGGAGTGAGCCTGGCCGTGTGGATCGGCGGGGCCGTGGCCGAGCTGGACGTGCTGCGCCGGATCCGCATCCACCGGGACGGCGCGGGGAGCCTGCACGCCTACCTGCTGCAGCCCGCCGAGGCCGCCGACCCCCGGCTCGCGGAACGGGCGGCGGTCTACGCCGGGCTGCTCGCCGGCGCCGGCTACGACCGCGTGGAGTTCGACGTCCTCGCGGGCGCGAGCGCGGGCGGGCTCAACGCGGTGGTGCACGCCGTGGCCCAGCGCGCGGGGGCCGGCCTGGACCCCCTGGGCCGGCTGTGGGAGGACACCGCCGGGCTCTCCCGGCTGCTGCGCCCGCTCGGGCCGCTCCCGGTGGACTCGATGCTGCGCGGCGACGGGTACCTGTGGCCGCGGCTGGCGGAGGTCCTCGCCGCCGTGCACACGGGTCCGGAGCACCACCCCGACCTGGTCGCCGAGCACGTCACGGTGGAGCTCTCCGCCACGGTGCTCGACAGCGACCCCACCGCCCGAGGAGAGGCCGCGGAGGGCCGCGGCGACTTCCGCTTCGCCTCCCCCGACCCGGGCTCCCCCGCTCCCCCGCTGGGCAACGGCATCCCTGCCCGCCCGCCGCGCGGCGCGGCCGGCGAGGCCGCCGACGACGAGGCCGAGCGTGCCGCGGCCCTGTCCCGGCTCGCCTACGCCGCGCGTGCGACCGCCTCGTTCCCCGGCGCCTTCGAGCCCGCGGCGGTGTGGTCCGCCGCCACGTCCGGGCCGCTGCGCAACACGCCGCGGCCCGACCTCAGCCACGCGTTCTCGGCCCACCGGGCCCCGGAGGAGCTGCCGTACCGGGTGGTCGACGGCGGGGTGTTCGACAACGTGCCCATCGACCGGGCGATCGAGGCCGCCCGGACCCGCCGGTCCCTGCGCCACGCCGACCGGTGCCTGCTCTACCTGGACCCGGACCCCCCGCACCGGGCGGGGCCGTCCTCCCGGCACCTCGACCTCCCGCGCCTGGTCCGGACCCTGGGGGTCACGCTCACCCGGCTCCGGCGCCGGGAGACGGGCGAGGACGAGGTGCTGGCGCTGTCCGACCTCCTCGCGGAGCAGCTGGTCGAGCGCGGGCGGCGGAGCCAGCTCGCCCCGCTGCTCCACGAGTGGGGCACGGCACAGCGGGAGGAGCGCCGGCGCGCCCACCTGCGCTACCGGGCCCGCGCGGACGCGCACCTGCTCGGCGCGGTCCTCACGCGCCCGGCCGAGTGGCAGCTCACCTCGACGCTGGCCTCCCGCTCGGTGCTGCGGGCGCGCACCCCCGCGGAGCTCGCCCCCCTGACGGAGGAGCTGGTGCGCCGCGGCGACGCCCTCTCCCGCGGCCCGCTCGGGGCCGCCGCCGCCCGCGCCGTGCTCGGGGGCCCGCAGGCCCTGGTCGACGCCGCGTCCTGCGTGCTGTCCTGGGTGCGCTTCCTGGAGGACCTCGCCCCGACGCCGGAGCGGACCCCCGCGCCCCTGCGGGGCCTCGACTCCGCACCGGCCCGCGCCGGCGCGTACCGGGTGCTCGCGGTGGCCGTGCACGAGCGGGACAAGGTGCTCCGCGACGTCCTCGCCGCGACGGCGGCCCCCTCGGCCCCCGTCGAGGCCGCCGCGCCGGTGTGGCTGCGCCCGGTGGCCCTGGAGGGCTGGTGGGCCGAGCTGGACACCGTCGTCGACGGCCTCCGGGCCCTGCACCCGGCCCTGGAGGCCGCCGCCGGCGCGCCTGGCGCGGAGGACTGGCGGGCCCTGTGGTGCGAGTCCCCGTGGCGCCGGATCCCCGCCCCGCCGGCTGCGCTCGGGGCGCCCGACCTGCCCCCGGCCCTGGCGGCGGCCGGGATCCCCGGCACGGTCTCCGGGATCGCCTACGGGGAGATCCGCGGGGACCAGCTGCCGTCCCGCCCCGCCGACGTGCCGCGGCTGCGCCGGGGCTGGGCGGACCAGCGGATCCAGCGGGCCCTCGACGCCGCCGGCGCCACCGACGCGCAGCTGCGCGAGGTGCTCGCCGCCGACCCCGGCCGCCTCCCGGCCGGCAGCAAGCTCGCCGGCACGGGCCTGGCCAACTTCCGCGGCTTCCTCGCCACCGCGTGGCGGACCAACGACTGGTGGTGGGGCCGGCTCGACGCCGCCGCCGGCGTCGCCGGCTTCCTGCGTGGCCTGCCCGCCCGGCCCGCGGCCGGCACGGAGGGGTCCGCCGAGCCCGCGGTGCCGGCCGCCGAGCACACCGGCCCGGCGGCGGAGCCTCCCGCGGTCCAGGGGCTCCAGGAGAGCCTGCTGCGCCAGCTGGGCGACGGGGACGCGGACCGGGCCCGCGGCGTGCTCGGTGGCGGCGCCGACGGCCTGGACCGGCTCGCTCCCGGCTACCGCATCGCGCTGGCGTCCCGGAGCCTGCGCGTGCTCGGCCGGGCCCTGGCCGGCACGCCGGACCTGCCCCGCGGGGTGTGGGAGCTCGGGCTGTTCCTGCTCCAGCCCCTCCTGGTCCTGGCGCCGCTGCTGCTGACGCCGGTGCGGGCGGCCCTGGCCCTCGTCGTGGGCGCGGCGGCGCTGCGGCTCGCCGCGGCCCCGGCGCCGGACGGGTCGACGACCGGGAGCGTGCTCGTCGTCCTCGCGGCCTCGGTGCTCGGCCTCTCCCTCGTGCGCACGGCCCGGCGCTCCCGGCGGCGCTGGACGCGGGTCCTCGCGGCCGCCGGCGCCTCTCCGCCCCGGCCCCGCGCGGTGGCCGGCGTCCCGACGGCGGACACCGCCGCAGGGGACGTCACTGCGGCGGACGTGGCCGCCGCCCGGCGGGGTGCCGTCCGCCGCGCCGCCGTGAGCGGCACCGCGGCCGCCGCCCTCCTGCTGCCCGCAGCGGCCTGGGCGTCCAGCGGCTCCGCCCTGGCGCTGCTGCTGACCGCCGTGCTCGTCCTGGACCGGACCGCCGCGGCGCTGTGCCTGCGGGTGCCGGGCCGGGGTGCCGCCGACGAGGTGCTGCGCGCGGGCGGCGTCGTGCTCGCCGCCGTCGGGGCGTGGGCCCTCGGCGCCCTGGCCCTGGTGCTCGGGGACGGGCTCCCCTGGGTCCCCGGCACGGTTCCGGCCCGCGCGGCGGTGGTGGCCCTCGCCGCGGCCGGGCTCGGGGCCCTGGTGCTCACCGGGTTCCTCCGCCCCGCCTGGGCGGCGCTGCTGTCCCTGGCCGCAGGAGCCGCCGGCGGCGGCGCCGCCGCCCTCGTGTGGTCGCTGGCGGGCGCGCCCGGCCAGGCGGGCGCCGGCCTCCCCGCCGCGGCCGCGGCCGTGCTCGCGGGGGCGGCGGTGCTGTGGTGGGCGCCCGCCGAGGGCATGCTGCGCCCCTACGGGCCGGAGGACGAGCTCGTCCCGGCCCGACCCGCAGGGCGCCCGCGGATAAGCTGGAGGGGATGAAACTCCTCGAAGCCCTCTCCCCGCAGCTCGGCACGCCCGGCCACTCCTACTACCGCGGCGACTACGTCACCAACCCCCTGACCGGCGACGAGGTGTACGAGGGCTTCCTCGGGTGGATCGCCTCCCGGGACATGGAGCTCTACCCCGCCCAGGACGAGGCCGTCCTCGAGTTCGCCGGCGGCGCCAACGTCGTCCTGGCGACCCCCACCGGCTCGGGGAAGTCGACCGTGGCGGTCGCCGCGCACTTCGCGGGCCTCGCCGCCGGGCAGCGCTCCTACTACACCGCGCCCATCAAGGCTTTGGTGTCCGAGAAGTTCTTCGCGCTCGTGGAGATCTTCGGCGCCGAGAACGTCGGGATGGTCACGGGCGACTCCGCCGTCAACGCGGACGCGCCCATCGTGTGCTGCACCGCCGAGATCCTCGCCAATGTGGCCCTGCGGGAGGGCCGGGACGCCGACGTGGGGCCCGTGGTCATGGACGAGTTCCACTTCTACTCCGACCCGCAGCGCGGCTGGGCGTGGCAGGTGCCGCTGCTCGAGCTGCCGCAGGCGCAGTTCCTGCTGATGAGCGCCACCCTCGGGGACGTCACCCGCTTCGAGGAGGGCCTCACGGCGCTCACCGGGCGTCCCACGACGACGGTGTCCTCCGCCGAGCGGCCCATCCCGCTGCACCACTACTGGTCCGAGGAGCCCATCCACGACGCCCTCGAGGAGTTGCTCGCCACGAACCAGGCGCCGGTGTACGTGGTGCACTTCTCCCAGCTGCAGGCCATGGACCAGGCGCAGAACCTGATGTCCGTCAATGTCCTGTCCAAGGAGGAGAAGGAGCGCATCGGGGAGCTGATCGGCGGGTTCCGCTTCGCGGCCGGCTTCGGCAAGACCCTCAACCGGCTGGTGCGCCACGGCATCGGCGTCCACCACGCCGGGATGCTCCCCAAGTACCGCCGGCTCGTGGAGCAGCTCGCCCAGACGGGGCTGCTCAAGGTGATCTGCGGCACCGACACCCTGGGCGTGGGCATCAACGTGCCCATCCGCACCGTGGTGATCACCGCGCTGTCCAAGTTCGACGGCGAGCGCACGCGCCGGCTCAACGCCCGCGAGTTCCACCAGATCGCCGGCCGGGCCGGCCGCGCCGGCTACGACACGGCGGGCACCGTCGTGGTCCAGGCCCCCGAGCACGTCATCGAGAACAACCGGGCGCTGAAGAAGGCGCAGGCCAAGTTCGGCGACGACCAGAAGAAGCTGCGGCAGGTGCCGCGGAAGAAGCCGCCGCAGGGCTTCGTCTCCTGGGGGAGGCCGACGTTCGAGACGCTCGTGGCCTCCGAGCCCGAGCCGCTCACGTCGTCGTTCACGGTCACCCACTCGATGCTGCTCAACATCCTGCAGCGCCCCGGGAACCCCGTGCAGGCGGCGTGGCACCTGCTGACCCACAACCACGAGACCCGGCAGCGGCAGCGGGCGCTGCTCAAGCAGGCGATCGGCATCCTCAAGGAGCTGCGGGCCGCGGGCGTCGTCGAGAAGCTGGAGACCCCCGACGAGGAGGGCCGCACCTGGCGCCTGACCGTGGAGCTGCAGGAGAACTTCGCGCTCAACCAGCCCCTGTCCCCCTTCGCCCTGGCGGCCCTGACCCTGCTGGACGCCGAGGACCCGGACTACGCGCTCGACGTCGTCTCGGTCATCGAGGCGACCCTGGAGAAGCCCCGCCAGGTGCTCAACCTGCAGGAGAAGAAGGCCCGCGGCGAGGCCGTGGCCGCGATGAAGGCCGAGGGCCTCGACTACGACCAGCGGATGAAGGAGCTCGAGGAGGTCAGCTACCCCAAGCCCTTGGAGGAGCTGCTGACCCAGGCGTTCGAGACCTACCGCACGAGCGCCCCGTGGGTCGCCCAGTTCGAGCTGGCCCCGAAGTCCGTGGTCCGGGACATGTACGAGCGGGCGATGACGTTCGGCGACTACGTCCAGTTCTACGGCCTGGCCCGCTCCGAGGGCATCCTGCTGCGCTACCTCTCCGACGCGTACAAGGCGCTGCGCCAGACCGTGCCGCTGGACATGCTGCGGGAGGACCTCGAGGACCTCATCGAGTGGCTCGGCGAGCTGATCCGCCAGACCGACAACTCCCTGCTGGACGAGTGGGAGAAGCTCGCCGCGGGCGAGGAGTCGCCCATGGGCACCTCCGCGGACTCCCTCGAGGAGCTCATCGACGAGCAGCCGCCGGCGATCACCGCGAACACCCGGGCCTTCCGGGTCATGGTGCGCAACGCCCTGTTCCAGCGCGTCGAGCTGTTCGCCGCCGAGAAGGACAAGGTGCTGGGCGCCCTCGACGGCGAGCACGGCTGGGACCGCGACCGGTGGGCGGACGCCATGGACGCGTACTTCGGCGAGTACGACGACCTCTACACCGACGCCCAGTCGCGCGGGCCCGCCCTGATCCGCATCGACGAGCACCCCGAGGGCCTCGACGGCTACTGGACCGTCGTCCAGGTCTTCGACGACCCGGACGGCCACCACGACTGGGGGATCAACGCCCGCATCGACCTGCGCGCCTCCGACGAGGACGGCTTCCCGGCCGTGGTCCTCGACAACGTCGGGCCGATCACCGAGACCGGCCGCTGACGCGGCTCCGGCACGGGTGAGCCCCGGTTCCACCGGTGCGGTGGAACCGGGGCTCACCCGGGGGACACCGACGGCGGCGCCGGATCAGGCCGGGCTGCTGCCGCCCGGCCCGCGCCCCGGATCCGGGGTCGTGGTGCCGGCCGTGGCCTGGGCGTCGGCCCGCTCCCCCTCCACGGACTCGGCCTCGGCCGGGGGCACCGGCTCCGGCTCGGGGGCCACACCGGTCCGTTCGTACTGGCGGTGCTTGCCGCGGGCGCGGTCCAGCAGGTCGCGGAACTGCTTCTCGGACGCGACGAGCTCGTTGCGGTACCGGGCCGGGACCGTCTCCAGCCGCTCCTGGTAGCGGCCGGCCTTGGCGGCGAGCCGGAGACGCTGCTCCTCCGGGGCGTCCTGGGGCAGGGTCACGTACTTCTCGGCGGTCGTCTGCAGCCCGTTGATCACCCGCAGCGCACGGCCCTTGGGGCTGAACAGCGACGCGAGCACGGTCACGGCCAGCACGCCGACGATCACGGACAGGGACGTCCCGATGGTGACCTCGACGACGTCCACGTGCTCGCCCCCGTTGATGAAGGGCAGGGTGTTCTCGTGCAGGGCGTGGATGATCAGCTTCACGCCGATGAAGCCGAGGATGATCGCCAGGCCCCAGGACAGGTAGATGAGCCGATCCAGCAGGCCGTCGATGAGGAAGTAGAGCTGGCGCAGGCCCATCAGGGAGAACGCCACGGCGGTGAACACCAGGTAGGTCTCCTGGGTCAGGCCGAAGATCGCCGGGATGGAGTCGAAGGCGAAGAGGATGTCGGTGCCGCCGATGGCGACCATCACCAGCAGCATCGGGGTCATGGCCCGCTTGCCGTGGTGGACGGTGAACAGCTTGTCGCCGTCGTAGTGGTCGGTGGTGTGGATGAAGCGCTTGGCCAGCCGCACCACGACGTTGTCCCCCTCGTCGTGCGACCCGCCGGAGAGCTCGCCCTTGATGAGGGAGCCGGCGGTCAGGATGAGGAACAGCCCGAAGATGTAGAAGAGCCAGGCCCAGGCGTTCAGGGCGGCGGCCCCGATGAAGATGAAGGCCGTACGGGCGACGAGCGCGAAGGTGATGCCGAAGAGCAGGACCTTCTGCTGGTCCGCGCGCGGGACCTTGAACGAGGCCATGATGACGAGGAACACGAAGAGGTTGTCGACCGACAGGGCCTTCTCCGTGATGTAGCCGGCGTAGTACTCCCCGGCGTAGCGCCCGCCCCATCGCAGGAGGACGAACAGGCCGAACAGGAGCGCGACGCCCACGTAGATCGCGGACCAGACCGCGGCCTCCTTGAGCTTCGGCTCGTGGGCTCTGCGGACGTGGAAGACGTAGTCGAAGAGGAGCATGCCGACGATGAGAGCCATCGTCACCGTCCACACGGTGGGTGAGACGTCCATAATTCTGCCTTCGGGGTCGAGAACGGTCTCGCCGTAAGTCTCTCCGCCGCTTCCCGGGCCCGGACGGTCCGGCCAGTCTGAGCCGGTCGGTTCCGCCGTGCTGGGATCGGCCGCTGCGTCCGGCCGGGCACCGTGTGCTCGGCGTGCTGACGTCCGCAGCGCTGAGGGATACTCCCCTAGGCTGGGTCCAGTCTAACGGAGCCCCTCCCCGACGCACGCGAAAGGGCCTGTCCCGCCGCGCGGCGGGACAGGCCCTTCGGTGCTGCCGGGGCCTCCGGGCCCTGTGGATCAGTGCGCCGGGGCGCTCAGCGCTCGGTCTCCCGGGGCTCGACGGAGCTGGAGCCCTCGCTCTCGGCGTGGTGCTCGTCGACCGACTTGCCGGTGTGCTCGTGCAGGTCGGGCACGTCCAGGGGCGCGCGCTCCACGGCGGCCCGGGCGGCGTGGTGCTTGCGCACGAGGTCGGCCTGCACCAGGCGGATCTCCTGGGTGGGGGTGCCCTCCGGGATGCCCCGGTAGACCTCGATGGCCCGGTGCAGCTCGGCGACGGCGTGCGCGGCGCGGCCCTTCGGGCTGGCCATCGACGCGATCGTCGCGACGGCGATGATCGCCACGATCACGCCGAGGGACACGAACGTGGGGATCTCCGGGGCCCACTCGATGTGCTGGCCGCCGTTGATGAAGGGCAGCTCGTTCTCGTGCATGGCGTGCAGGATGAGCTTCACGCCGATGAAGGCCAGGATCAGGGACAGGCCGTGCTTGAGGTAGATGAGGCGCTCCATCAGCCCGCCGAGCAGGAAGTAGAGCTGGCGCAGGCCCATGAGCGCGAAGATGTTGGCCGTGAACACGATGAACGGGCTCTGCGTGAGGCCGAAGATCGCGGGGATGGAGTCGAAGGCGAACATGAGGTCGGTCACGCCGATGGTGACGAACACGATCAGCATGGGGGTGAAGACCTTTTTGCCGTTCACCACCGCACGCAGCTTGCTGCCGTTGTACTCCTCCGTCATGGGGACCACGGTGCGCAGCTTGCGGATGACCGGGTTCTCCTCGGTCTCGTCCTCGCCGTCGTCCTTGGCCTGGTGGTAGGCCGTCCACAGCAGGAAGACGCCGAAGATGTAGAAGACCCACGAGAAGTTCGCGATGATCGTGGCGCCCAGCAGGATGAAGATCCCGCGCAGGACCAGCGCGATGATGATGCCCACCATCAGCACCTCCTGCTGGTACTTCCGCGGCACGGCGAACCGGGTCATGATCACGATGAACACGAACAGGTTGTCGATGCTGAGGCTGTACTCCGTGATCCAGCCGGCGATGAACTGGGTGCCCGGCTCGACGCCGGCGAACACGAACATCAGGGCGCCGAAGACGAGGGCGAGGGCGACGTAGATGCCCACCCAGATGCCGGCCTCCTTCATGGAGGGCTCGTGGGGGCGCTTGACGACCATGAGGAGGTCGAAGAGCAGGATCAGGCCGAGGACGACGAACGAGCCGATCTCGAACCACGCTGGTAGTTGTGTGTGCACGCGAGTACTTTCGCTTCGAGGTGGCGGCACCCGCCGTCCGCCGCGTCCCGGGACGCGGCGGTGAGGGCACCGGAATGAGCCGCAAGTCTCTCCGCCGTCCTCGCGGGCCGGGGCCCGCGTGCCGAGGCCGACCGTTGCGTCCGGCCGGACCCCATTGGCCGGCGTGCTGACGTCCGCAACGCTTCGGGATACTCCCCTACGCGCTGAGCAGTCTATCCGAAGCTGAAAGAACGCTTGGAACGCCTCCGTCCGGCGGCGTCTCGGACGGGGCCCCGGGCCGGGTGCCGGTCGGCATCCCGGAGGGCCTGGGCGGCGCCTCAGGCGTGACCGGCCTGCTGCATCTGCCGCAGCTCCTTCTTCAGGTCGGAGAGCTCGTCGCGGATCCGGGCGGCCAGCTCGAACTGCAGGTCCTCGGCCGCGGCCTGCATCTGCTGGGTCATCTGCGCGATGAGGTCCACGAGGTCCTCGGCCGGCGCGGCCGTGATCCCGTCCTGGCGCAGCTTCTGCTCCGCGGCCGCCGCGGCGTCGCGCCCGCCCCGCTTGCCGGTCGGGGCCGTCTTCTTGCCGGCGGCCGCGCGCTGGGCCAGCAGCTCGCGGGTGTCCTCCTCCTCGCGCTGGAGCTGGTCGGTGATGTCCGCGATCCGCTTGCGCAGCGGCTGCGGGTCGATCCCGTGCTCCTTGTTGTAGGCGACCTGGATCTCCCGGCGCCGGTTGGTCTCGTCGATGGCGGTGGCCATCGAGTCGGTGATCCGGTCGGCGTACATGTGCACCTGCCCGGAGACGTTGCGGGCGGCGCGGCCGATGGTCTGGATGAGGGACGTCGTCGAGCGCAGGAAGCCCTCCTTGTCCGCGTCGAGGATCGCGACCAGGGAGACCTCGGGCAGGTCCAGGCCCTCGCGCAGGAGGTTGATGCCCACGAGCACGTCGAAGGCGCCCATCCGCAGCTCGCGCAGCAGCTCCACGCGGCGGAGGGTGTCGACGTCGGAGTGCAGGTACTGCACCTTGACCCCGTGCTCCATGAGGTACTCGGTGAGGTCCTCGGCCATCCGCTTGGTCAGCGTGGTGACCAGGACGCGCTCGTCGCGCTCGACGCGCAGGTTGATCTCGTCGAGCAGGTCGTCGATCTGGCCCTTCGTGGGCTTGACGATGACCTCTGGGTCCACGAGCCCGGTGGGGCGGATGATTTGCTCCACGTAGCCGTCGGCCTGGGAGAGCTCGTACTTGCCCGGGGTCGCGGAGAGGTAGACGGTCTGCCCGATCCGGCCCAGGAACTCGTCCCACTTCAGCGGCCGGTTGTCCATCGCGGAGGGCAGCCGGAAGCCGTGCTCCACGAGCGTGCGCTTGCGGGACATGTCTCCCTCGTACATCCCGCCGATCTGCGGGATGGTCACGTGGGACTCGTCGACCACCAGCAGGAAGTCGTCGGGGAAGTAGTCGATGAGGCAGTGCGGGGCGGATCCCCGCGGGCGGCCGTCGATGTGCAGCGAGTAGTTCTCGATGCCGTTGCAGTAGCCCATCTGCTCCATCATCTCGAGGTCGTAGGTGGTGCGCATGCGCAGCCGCTGGGCCTCGACGAGCTTGTTCTGGGACTCCAGCTCCTTGAGCCGGGCGGCGAGCTCGGCCTCGATGGACTTGATCGCCGTGGCCATCCGGTCGGCACCGGCCACGTAGTGGGAGGCCGGGAAGACGTACATCTCCTCCTCCTCCCGGATGATCTCCCCGGTGAGGGGGTGGAGGGTGTAGATGGACTCGATCTCGTCGCCGAAGAACTCCACGCGGACGGCGTGCTCCTCGTACATCGGGATGATCTCCACGGTGTCCCCGCGCACCCGGAAGGTGCCGCGGTGGAAGTCGACGTCGTTGCGGGCGTACTGCATGTTCACGAACCGGCGCAGCAGCTCGTCGCGGTCCATCTCGTCGCCCTTGCGCAGCGTCACCATCTGCGCCACGTACTCCTCGGGGGTGCCCAGGCCGTAGATGCAGGACACGGTGGCGACGACGACGACGTCCCGGCGCGTGAGCAGGGCGTTGGTCGCGGAGTGGCGCAGCCGCTCGACCTCCTCGTTGATGGAGGAGTCCTTCTCGATGAAGGTGTCCGTTTGCGGGACGTAGGCCTCGGGCTGGTAGTAGTCGTAGTAGGAGACGAAGTACTCGACCGCGTTGTTGGGCAGCAGCTCCCGCAGCTCGTTGGCGAGCTGCGCGGCGAGCGTCTTGTTCTGCACCATGACCAGCGTGGGGCGCTGGACGCGCTCGATCAGCCACGCCGCGGTGGCCGACTTGCCGGTGCCGGTGGCGCCCAGGAGCACGACGTCCTTCTCGCCGGCCTCGATGCGGGCGGCGAGCTCCTCGATCGCCTTCGGCTGGT
Organism: Kocuria rosea; assembly: GCF_023715525.1. Lineage (GTDB taxonomy): Bacteria > Actinomycetota > Actinomycetes > Actinomycetales > Micrococcaceae > Kocuria > Kocuria rosea_A. The sequence goes on from NZ_JAMBOG010000004.1 coordinate 126,813, forward strand.
CGCCGGCGGGGACGTAGTCGGAGATGACCTCGAAGGGGGCGACGACACGGTTGATCTTCTGCGCCAGGCTCATGCGTCCAAGGCTACGCGCCACCCCGGACACGCGAGCGGGGTTCCTCCGGAGGCGATCAGCCGGCCCGGGTGCGGAAATACGCCGGGGAACCGCCCCGTTGCACCGGACACACCACCGCGCCCGCGCACGGACCCCGTCGAGAGGAACCCCATGTCCATCGTCATCACCGGTGCCACCGGCCGGCTGGGCCGGCTCGTGCTCAGCTCCCTGATCCGCCTGGACGTCCCCCGCGAGGAGCTGGTGGCCGCGGGCCGCAACGAGGGCAAGCTCGGCGACCTCGGCGGGCTCGGGGTCCGGACCGTGCGGGTCGACTACGACGACGCCGCGAGCCTCGACGCCGCCTTCGAGGGGGCGGGCACGGTGCTGCTGGTCTCCAGCAGCGAGGTGGGCCGGCGCGTGGACCAGCACCGGAACGCGATCGAGGCGGCCGCCCGCGCAGGGGTCTCCCGCCTCGTCTACACCAGCGCCCTCGGGGCGGACCTCGGCCGGCTCATCCTCGCCGACGAGCACCTGGCCACCGAGCAGCTCCTCACCGACTCCGGGCTCCCGTACACGATCCTGCGCAACGGCTGGTACACGGAGAACTTCGAGCCGGCTCTGCGGCACGCCGAGAGCACGGGGCAGGTGCTGACCAACGCCGGCGACGGCCGCGTCGCCAGCGCGACCCGGGAGGACTACGCGGAGGCGGTCGCGGCGGTGCTGGCCCAGGACGGGCACGCGTGGCAGACCTACGAGCTGTCCGGGGACGAGGCGTGGAGCTTCGACGAGCTCGCGGCCGCGCTCACGGAGGTGCTCGGCCGCGAGGTCGTCCACCACCGCCTGACGCCCGAGCGGCACCTGGCGGCGCTGGAGGAGGCCGGGGTGGACGAGGACACCGCGCGGTTCCTGGTCGCCCTCGACGCCAACATCGAGGACGGCGCGCTGGAGCTGGTCACCGGCGACCTGTCCCGGCTGATCGGACGCCCCACCACTCCCCTGCTCGAGGCGCTGCGGGCCATGCGCTGAGCGCGCCCCGCCGGGCCGGGCGACCGGCCCGGCGGGGACCGGTGGACGGGGTGGCGCGACGCGTGCACGACCCGGCTGACCGTCCGCTGTCGGCCCCGGCGGGCGGGCAGCGGGCGGGAGCAGGAACCCTCTACTGCTCGAAGGCCGCGTCGAACGAGGCGCCCGAGGGGCCGAAGTCGAAGCCCTTGAGGAACGCCAGCGCCTCCGGTGCCCCGCGCAGGCGGTCCATCCCGGCGTCCTCCCACTCCACGGAGATGGGCCCGTCGTAGCCGATCGCGGTGAGGGCGCGGAAGCTGTCCTCCCAGGGCACGTCCCCGCGGCCCGTCGAGACGAAGTCCCACCCGCGGCGCGGGTCCCCCCAGGGCAGGTGGGAGGAGAGGATGCCGTTGCGCCCGCCGCCCACCCGCAGCTTCGTGTCCTTGCAGTCCACGTGGTAGATCCGCTCGGCGAAGTCCGAGATGAACGCCACCGGGTCGATCCGCTGCCACATGAAGTGGCTGGGGTCCCAGTTCAGCCCGAAGGCCTCCCGGTGGCCGACGGCGTCGAGGGCCCGCTGCGTGGACCAGTAGTCGTAGGCGATCTCGGTGGGGTGCACCTCGTGGGCGAAGCGCACCCCGCACTCGTCGAAGACGTCGAGGATGGGGTTCCACCGGTCGGCGAAGTCCTGGTAGCCGGCGTCGATCACGTCCTGGGACACCGGGGGGAACATCGCCACGTACTGCCAGATGGAGGACCCGGTGAAGCCCACCACGGTGTCCACGCCGAGCCGCTGCGCCAGGCGCGCCGTCAGCTTCATCTCCTCCGCGGCCCGCGCGCGCACGCCCTCCGGCTCCCCGTCGCCCCAGACCCGGGGCCCGACGATGGACCGGTGCCGGAAGTCGATGGGGTCGTCGCACACGGCCTGGCCCTTGAGGTGGTTGGAGATCGCCCAGACCTTCAGCCCGTGGCGCTCCAGGATGTCCAGCCGCTCCCGGACGTAGGCGTCGTCGTCCCACCGCCAGGCGTCGAGGTGCTCCCCGGAGACGGCGATCTCCAGGCCGTCGTAGCCCCAGCCGGCGGCCAGCGCGGCCACCTCCTCGAGCGGGAGGTCGGCCCACTGGCCGGTGAACAGCGTGTAGCGGTGTCCCATGGAAGTCCTTTGCCGTCGGGAGGGTGTGCGTGTCGGTCGGTCGGGGTCAGAGGTCCACGGCGGCGCCGGCGCGGGCCGCGCTGGTCTCGACGGCGTCGAGCACCCGCTGGACCTCCAGGCCGTCCTCGAAGGACGGGGAGACGGCGGCGCCCGACGCGATGGCCTGCAGGAAGTCGGCGGCCTGGCTCGTGAAGGTGTGGTCCCAGCCCAGGGTGTGCCCGGCCGGCCACCACGCCCGCACGTAGGGATGGGACTGCTCGGTGACGAGGACCCGGCTGTAGCCCTGGGCCTCGGCCGGGGCGGTGGCGTCGAAGAACTGCAGCTCGTTGAGCCGCTCCAGGTCGAAGCGCAGCCCGCCGGAGGAGCCGTACACCTCGATCTGCAGGGCGTTCTTGCGCCCGGTCGCGCAGCGGGAGACCTCCAGGCTGGCCACGGCGCCGGAGGCCGTGCGCAGGGTGGCCCAGGCGGCGTCGTCGACGCTCACCCGCTCCGGTCCGTCGGCGCCGGCACGGGTCCTGACGAAGGTCTCGAGCGTGCCCGCGGCGGAGGTGACCGGGGAGCCCAGGAGGAAGCGCACCTGGTCGACGGCGTGGGAGGCGAGGTCGCCCAGCGCGCCGGAGCCCGCGGTCTGCCTGCGCAGGCGCCACGTCATGGGGGCGTGCTCGTCGGCGAGCCAGTCCTGCAGGTAGCTCGCGCGCACCTGCCGGACCTGGCCGATCCGCCCGTCGGCAATCAGGTCCCGCGCGAGCGCGAGGGCCGGCACCCGGCGGTAGTTGAAGCCCACCATGGACCGGACGCCGTGGGCCTGCGCCGCGGCCGCGGCGGCCACCATCCGCTCGGCCTCGGCCACCGTGTTGGCCAGGGGCTTCTCCACGAGCACGTGCTTGCCGGCCTCGAGGGCGGCCACAGCCATCTCGGCGTGCAGGTGGCCGGGCGCGCAGATGTCGACGACGTGGACGTCGTCGCGCTCCAGCACCGACCGCCAGTCGGTGGCGCTGCCCTCCCAGCCGTACTGCTGCGCGGCCGCGGCCACGTGCCGGGCGTCCCGGCCCACCAGCACCCTCTGCGCCACGCGCGGGGTGGAGTAGAAGGCGTTGACGTTGCGCCACGCGTTGGAGTGGGCCTTGCCCATGAAGGAGTAGCCAAGCACGGCGACGCCCAGGACGCCGGTGGCGGACCCGCGGTCGCGGACGCCGGCGGGGTCGGGCACGGTGGTGGTCATAGGTCGTCTCCTTGGCGCCGGGCGCCGGCCGAGCGCAGGAACTCGAGTCCCTGCTCCGCGAGTTGGTCCTGGGTCCGCGCCAGGGGCCGCCAGATGGAGGCGGCGGTGGCGATGCTGGCGTTGGACGCGGTGAAGCTCTCGATGTTCAGGGCCCCGGTGTAGCCCACGGCGTCCAGGGCCTCGAAGACGCCCGCCCAGTCCGTCTGGTCCCCGCCCGGGGCGCCCCGGTCGTTGCCGCAGACCTGGACGTGCACGAGGTGCTCCCCGGCCGCCCGGACGGCGTCGGCCGAGGAGCGCTCCTCGATGCCGAGGTGGTAGGTGTCCAGGGCCAGGCCCACGCCGTGGCCGAGCAGCGGCCCGAGGGCCTCCAGCGCCTGGGCGGTGGTGTTGAGCAGGGACGTCTCGTAGCGGTTGAGCGGTTCGATGCCGAGGACGACGCCGGCGGCCTCGGCCTCGGCGGCCAGGGGCGCCAGGTTCCGGCGCAGCTGCGCGTACGCCTCCGCCCGTTCCGCCGCGTCCATCCGCCACACCCGGCCCGTGTGCGCGTAGAAGGGCCCGCACACGGCCGGCGCGCCGACGTCGTGGGCCAGCTCGATGCAGGCACCGAGGTAGCGCTGGGTCCGGGCGATCACCGCGTCGTCGGCCAGGACGAGCTCCCGCCCGGGCGACATGGCGCCCACGATCCACGGCCGCAGGCCCGCGAGCGCGCCGCGCACCGCCCCGGCCGAGAGGTCGCCGGCGTTCTCCAGGGGCAGCTCGACGGCGTCGAAGCCCATGGCCGCGATCTTCTCCAGCAGCGGAGCCAGGTTCGCGTCGGTGAGCGGGGACTCCCACACCCAGGTGTTGACGCCGATCAAGCGCTGCACGGGCCGGCCTCCTCTCGGTTCCTTCTCGGTGGGGTGGGGGCCGCCCCGCCGGCCGGGGAACTCCCGGTGACGGGCCGGTGGCAGGCAGGGCGGCCGGTGCCGGTCAGGGGATGGTGCGCTCCCGCCAGACGTCGGGGTAGCCCGGGAGGTCCTCCCCGCCGAACTTGGCGTAGTGGCCGTCGGGCATCCCCTCGTTGTCGGCGAGGAACCCGGCCCGCTGGTCCTCGGTGATGGGCTCCTGCGGCAGGACCCACTCGGCGGGGACCTCCTCGCCGGCGAAGATCCGCTCGAGCGCCAGCAGCGGGGTGCGCCACTGGAAGTTCGAGTAGACCGGGGCGATCCCGGTCAGGCCGGTCTGCTCCCACTTGCGCAGGAAGCTCATCTCGTCCTCGCCGGTCATCACCGGGTAGTCCGCGCCGGCGTCCTCGAAGGCCTCGATGGCCGCGACGGCGCCGTCCCCGGCGTCCATCCACACGCCCTGCACGTCCCCGGTGGCGAGCTCGTCGGAGATGATCTTCTTGATCTCGGTGGGGTCGGCGCCGGTGAAGTAGTCCGTGGCCTCGATCCCGTTCTCCTCGAAGATCTTCTCGGCCGCGGCCCAGCGCTGCTCCAGCACGTCGACGCCCGGGAGGATGCGCAGGGCCACCACCTTGTCGCCCTCCTGGAGGTTGTCCACCAGGAAGGTCGCGGAGTCGATGCCCCAGGCGAAGCCGCCGATCGGGTGGATGAACGTCGTCGCGCAGTCGGTCTCCACCCCGCGGTCGAAGACGACCACCGGCTTGCCGGTCTCGCAGGCGCGCTCCACGGCGGGCGTCAGGGCGGCGGTGGAGTTGGGCGAGATGATGAACGCGTCGCAGTCGCCCTCGGCGATGAAGTAGTCGATGTCGGCGATCTGCGTGTTGTCGTCGTCCTGCGCGTCCCGGGTCTCCATCTCGGAGATCACCCCGCGGTCCTGGAGCACCTTGAGCTGCTCGTTCATGGTGATCCAGCCGGTCTGGCGCCACGGGTTGGAGATGGAGGCGTTGGAGAAGCACGCCTTCTGCGGTCCCTCGGCCGCGAGGTCCGCCGTCGCCGTCATCTCACCGTCGATGTACTGCGTCCAGGGCTGCTGCGGATCCCCCTCGAAGGAGGCCGTGCGCTGGTCGAACTGCCGGTCGTACTCCGCCTGGTCGAACCACTCGTCACCGCCCTCCGCGGCCGGGGTGGCGGCGCCCTCCGCGGCGGGGGAGGCGGCGTCCCCGCCCTCGGTGGCCGCAGGCGGGTTCTCGATCGACGAATCGGTGGTGCAGGCGGTCAGGCCCAGCAGCGCTGCCGCTGCCACCACGGTGGCCTTGGTCTGGATGCTTCGGCGCATCATCTTCCTTCCTCATCGGTGCCCACGGTGGGCTCTGGTGCCAGGACACGCTGTTCTTCGTGGGCGGCTCGCCCGCGTCCGCGCCTCCGGCGTTGCCAGGTCTGGGTCCCGGCCGCGACGGCCAGGATGATGATCACGCCCTGCACGGTCTCCCGCCAGGTGGACTCGACGCCCAGGAAGTTCAGGAGCGCGAAGAGGGTCTCCAGCGCGAAGGCGCCGGCCGCCGCGGAGAGCACCCAGCCGCGTCCGCCGCCGAGCACGACCCCGCCGAGGACGACGGCCGTGATGGCCGTGAACTCGTAGCCCCGCCCCACGGAGGGGTGCACCCCGGCGTAGCCGACGAGGATGATCCCCGCCACGGTCGCGGCCAGGGAGGAGAGCATGAACGCGCGGGTGCGGATCCACCAGACGCGGGCGCCCGTCAGGGCCGCGGCCCGGGGGTTGTCGCCGACGGCGATGAGCGTCCGGCCGTAGGGCCGGCGCATGAGCCACACGGCGCCGGCGGCGACGACGGCGAGGACGACCACGGGGTAGGGCAGGATCTCCAGGACCGGGATCCCGTCGATGCCGCCCCGGCCGATCCGGCGGAAGCTGTCCGCCGGGTTGCCGGTGGCCGCGCCGCCGGTCCAGTAGAGCACCAGCCCCAGCAGGGCGAGCATCGTGCCCAGGGTGACGATGAAGCTCGGCACCTTGAGCAGGGTGGTCAGCAACCCGTTGACGAGGCCGACACCGGCGCCGAGGAGCAGCATCAGCACCAGGACGGGCACGGTCCGGCCGTCGTCCTGGCCGACGAGGTTGCCCGCCAGGAACACCTGGGCCGTGACCACCGAGCCCATGGAGAGGTCGAACTCCCCGGAGACGATCACGAAGTACTGTCCGATGGCCGCGATGGCGATCGGCGCCGTGCGGCCGGCGAAGCGGATCAGGGACCCCGGCTCGCCGAAGGACGGGTTGGCCGCGACGACGGCGGCCAGCAGGACGGCGAGGAGCACGAACACGGCCCCGCTGGGCGTGCGCAGGGAGCGCAGCACGCGCCGGCCCCACGGGGAGCGGTTGTGCGGCAGGACCGCGGCCCGGTCCGTCACGGCGGTGCTCATGCGGCGACCTCCTGCTCGGTGCGGGCCCGTGGGTGGCCGCCGAAGCGCGCGGGCCGGCTGATCACCCGGCGCCGCGCGTAGACGGCCACGGCGACCACGATGACGATGCCGCGGACGACGTCCTTGAGGAAGGGGTTGATCTGCAGGACGCTCATGATGTTGTCGATCATCGCGAAGATCAGCACGCCGCCCAGCGTGCCCACGAGGGAGCCCTTCCCGCCCGAGAGCAGCGTCCCGCCGAGGACGACGGCGGCGATGGAGAGCAGGTCGTAGCCGCCCTGCGAGCCGATCGTGGGGCTGCCCACCCCCAGCCGCGACGCGAGGAGCAGCCCCGCAAGCCCGGCCATGAACGAGCACACGACGTGGGCGGCGACGATCGGCGTGCCGGTGCGGATGCCGGACATCCGGGCCACCTCGATGTCGCCGCCGACGGCGTAGACGTGATGTCCCAGGCGGGTGCGCTGCAGCATGAGCAGCACCACGCCCGCGCAGGCCAGCATGATCAGGGTGGAGACCGGGACCGGCCCGATGCCGGTGGCCCCGACCAGGCGGAAGGCCACGGGCGTCTGCCCGGAGCTGCCCTGGTAGTTGGTGGCGAGGTAGCCGCTGACGATCAGCCCGGTGCCCAGCGTGGCGATGAAGCCGTGCACCTTCAGCCCGGAGACCACCAGGCCGTTGACCAGGCCGATGGCCGCCGACACGACCAGCGCCACGACGACCCCCGCGACGATGTTGCCGGGCCGGCCGGCCATGATCCCGGCCGCCAGCAGGCTCGAGAGGCTGACGACGTAGGGCACCGACAGGTCGAGGCTTCCGACGAGGATCACGAGCGTCTGCCCGATGGCGATGAACCCCAGGACGCTGGTCCCCGTGAGGATCGAGGAGATGTTGCCCGCGCTGAAGAAGCTGCGCCCCGTGGCCCCCACGAGCGCCGTGCCCGCGACCACGGTGAGCAGCGCCACCAGGTAGACGATGTGGGTGGACGTCAGCCGTGCGTAGGCGTTCATGGGCGTGCCCTTTCCGTGCGGGCGCCGGTGGCCACCTGCAGGACCTGTTCCTCGGTGGCGTCCGGCGGGAGCTCCCCGGCGATCCGGCCGTCCCGCATGACGAGGATCCGGTCCGACATCCCCAGCACCTCCGGCAGCTCGCTGGAGACCATCAGCAGGGCCTTGCCCTCGGCGGCGAGCATGCGCATCAGGTTGTAGACGGCGATCCTGGCGCCCACGTCGATCCCGCGCGTGGGCTCGTCGAGCAGCACGACCTGCGGGTCCACGGCGAGCCACTTGGCGAGGACCACCTTCTGCTGGTTGCCGCCCGAGAGGTACTGGACCTCCTGGTCGAGGTCCCGGGCCACGACCTCCAGCGAGGACAGCACGGCGGGGACGTCGCTCCTCGCCTCGGCGTCCCGCCGGGGGAAGACCGCCCGGACGACGCCGAGGGCGTTGTCCAGCACGGACTGGTCGAGGCTGAGCCCCTGGGCCTTGCGGTCCTCCGTGATCAGGGCGACGCGCCGGCGGATGGCCTGCCGGGGCGAGGAGGCCGTGTACGGCCTGCCGTCCAACTCCATCCGCCCGCGGGTGAACGGGTGCGCCCCGAAGACCGCCTCCACCAGCTCCGTGCGCCCGGAGCCCTGCAGCCCCGCCACCCCCACGATCTCCCCCGCGCGCAGCGTGAGCTCGATGGAGTCCAGCTGCTCGTTGCCGCCGTCGTGGACGGCCAGGAGCGGCCTCCCCACGGCGGTGCCGGGCAGCCGCTCCGGGAAGTAGGCCGAGATCGAGCGGCCGACCATCATGCGCACCAGGGCGGCGTCGTCCAACGCCGCCGCGGGCCGGGAGCCCACGATGCGCCCGTCCTTCAGGACGGTGATGGTGTCGCAGAGGTCGAAGATCTCCTGGAGGCGGTGGGAGACGTACAGGATCGCGGTGCCGCGGGCCTTGAGCCGGCGGATGATCCCGTAGAGCAGCTCGACCTCGGGCCCGGCGAGGGCGGCGGTCGGCTCGTCCATGGCGATGATGCGCGCGTCGTAACTGATGGCCTTGGCGATCTCCACGATCTGCTGCTGCGCCACCGAGAGGGAGCTGACCGTGCTGGTGGGCCGGATGCTGGTGATGCCCAGTTCCCGGAGCAGGTCGGCCGTCCCGGCGTTCATGGCCTTCCTGTCGACGAACAGGCCACGCCGCGGCTCCCGGCCGAGGTAGACGTTCTCGGCCACCGTGCGGTCGGGGAGCAGATTGAACTCCTGGAACACCGTCGACAGCCCGGCCAGGTGGGCCTCGGTGGGGTGGCGGAACTCGACGGAGCTGCCGTCGATCTCCACGGTGCCCCCGTCGGGCTGATGCACCCCCGCGAGCACCTTCATCAGGGTGGACTTCCCCGCCCCGTTCTCGCCCACGAGCCCGTGCACCTCACCGGCCCGGAGCTCGAGGTCGACGTCCTGCAGCACCGGCACCCCGAAGAAGCCCTTCGACAGGCCGGTGACCCTCAGCACCGGCCGATCCGTGTCCTCGTTCATGCCGTCACTGTGACACGCACCACACACTTCCGTCGATGATCAAGCAAAAGTCGCCCGGTGCCGGTGCTTTTGTTACGTGCTTGACCCGCAAAAGGGGTCGTGGTCCACTGACGAAGTGCTGAAGAGTCCACCTCCGCCGTCGTCGCCGCGGGCGTCGACGGCGCCCGCCCCCGGAGCCAGTGAGGTCTTCCAACTGCTGCGCGACGGGCGGCCGCGGACGCGGGCGGAGCTCGCCCAGCTCACCGGGCTGGCCCGCTCCACCGTGGCCTCCCGCGTCGAGACCCTCATGAGCCTCGGGCTCGTCGCCCCGTACGGGGGCGCCGCCTCGACCGGCGGGCGGCCGCCGTCCCTGTTCGCCCTGAACCCCGGCGCCCGGGTGGTGGTCGGGGCGGACATCGGCGCCACGCACGCGCGGGTGGTCCTGGCCGACCTCTCCGGCGCCGAGCTGGCCGCGGAGCACCGGGCCCTGGCCGTCACCGACGGGCCGGACGCCGTGCTGGGCCGGCTCGTGGACACCGTCGGGACGCTGCTCCGGAACGCCGGGCGCCCCGCCTCGGAGCTGGCCGCCATCGGCATCGGCCTGCCGGGACCCGTGGAGCACCAGACGGGCCGGCCCATGAACCCGCCGATCATGCCGGGCTGGGACCGCTTCGACGTGCCCGGCCTGGTGCGGCGCAGCTACGACGTCCCGGTGCTCGTCGACAACGACGTCAACATCATGGCTTTGGGCGAGCAGCGCTTCTACTGGCCCGACGTCACCGAGCTGATGTTCATCAAGGTCGCCACCGGCATCGGCGCCGGGATCATCTCCGGCGGCTCGCTGCGGCGCGGCGCGCAGGGCACCGCCGGGGACCTCGGCCACGTCCGCGTGCCGCGCGGGGGTGAGGTCGTGTGCCGGTGCGGCAACACCGGATGCCTCGAGGCCCTGGCCGGCGGCCCCGCCCTGGCCGCGGCCCTCAACGAGGCAACCGCGGCAGGCGTGAGCACCAACCAGGACGTGGTGGAGCTGGTGCGCTCGGGCGACGCGGGGGCCCTCCGGGTGATCCGCCAGGCCGGGCGGGACATCGGGGACGTGCTCGCGACGTGCGTGAACCTGGTCAACCCCTCGGTGATCGTGATCGGCGGGAGCCTGGCCCAGGCGGGCGAGCAGCTGCTGGCGGGCATCCGGGAGGTCGTCTACCACCGGTCCCTGCCGCTGGCGACCGAGCAGCTACGGATCGTCGCGTCCGTCGCCGGGCAACGGGCCGGGGTCCTGGGGGCGGCCGTGCTGGGCATCGACCACGTCCTGTCCCCCGAGGCCGTCGAGGCCGCGTGCGCGGGCCTGCCGGCCACCTGAGGATCCCGCCCCAGGTCAGCCCGCGCTCCCCGGTCCCCGAACGGCTCCCGCCCACGCCCGGGCGAGCGCTGCGGGAACGGCCGGGCCGCACCGGAACGTGACGGTGGTCGCCCAATGCGGTGTTCTCCCAGGTCACCCGGGATAATGGGCGGAGCCGGCCCGCTCGACGCCGCAGCGGATCGGCCCCGATCCCGACGACCGGAACAGGACCTATGAGTTTGCAGCCATCTCGCACCGAGACCCCGCCCACCGACGAGCAGCCCGAGAAGAAGGCCCCGGCGCTGAACATCGCCGGCCTGATCGCCGGCGCCGCCTCGGCCGCCACGGTCGCCGTGATCGGTGGTCACCTCAGCGTCGCCGGCACCGTCCTCGGCGCCGCCCTGATGAGCCTCATCTCCGGTGTGGTGCTCGCCGTCTACAACGCGTCGCTCGAGAAGAGCCGGCACGGCCTGAAGAAGGTCCACGCCACCGTCGCCCAGCGCCTGTTCTCGCGCAAGGGCCCGGAGCACCCGGACCGGCAGGGCAGCACCAGCGTGGTCGAGGACGGCGACGCCCCGGCCGCGGCCCGGCCGCGCCTGAAGTCCGTCCTCATCAGCGCCGGGGCCGTCCTGGGGCTGGCGGTCGTGGCGGTCTTCGGCATCCAGTGGCTCACCGGCACCGAGCTCTCCAGCGGAACGGGCCAGATCCAGCGCACCGTCACGGGCACCGACCAGGTCGCCGTGCGCACGCCGCAGACCACCCTGCCGGGCACCACGACGGAGGACGAGCCGGCGCCGGGCACCACCGAGCTCACCCCGGCCGAGGTGCCGACGGCCGGGCCCACGCCGGCCGAGGTGCCGACGGCCGGGCCCACGCCGGCCGCGGACGTCCCGGCCGAGGAGGCCCCCGCGGGCGGGGCGGCCGGCTCCGGCGGCGAGCTCCCGGACTCGGGCGGGCAGCAGCCGGGCACCGGACAGCCGGGCACCGACAGCGGGGCCGCGGACTCCGGGGCGGCCGCGCAGCCGGGGGCGGCGGCGGACGCCGGGGCGGCCCCCGCCGCTCCCTGAGTGCCGCCACGCTCGGCTACCACCACGTGACTGACCGTTGATCCTGCATTGACCGTGCCAGGATGGCAGCGCCGGCTCCGGCGTCCCGTTGCTCTGGTCCTCCGGGAGGCGATCATGCCGGCCGGCGTGTCCCAGGGTGCCCGCGCGGAGGCACCGTCCCGTTCCCCCTCCCTGCGCAGCCGGATCCCGGTCCGGTTCCTGGCGGCCTCGGCCGTCGTGGCCGGGCTGGTGGCCGCCGGGGCGGCCGTGCCGGCGGAGGCGGCCACGACCTACAGTGCGCCGCTGCGCACGGCGGTCGGGGCCCTGCCGGTCGCGGCCGAGTCGAACACCGGCTACGACCGGGACCGCTACTTCGGGGACCGGAGGGACACCGACCGCGACTGCCAGAACACCGCTCGGAGGTGCTGCAGGCCGAGCCCAGGTGCGCACCGCCTTCCCCACCGCGCGCGGCTACACGGTGCGGTCCGGCAGGTGGGTGACCACCGGGGACGACCGCACGCACTACTCGGCTTCGGCCGTGCAGATCGACCACACCGTGCCCGTGCACGAGGCGTGGGGCTCCGGGGCGCGGAACGGGACCCCGGCGCGGCGGGCGGGCCTTCTACGACGCCCTCGGCGACTCCCGCACGCTGAGCGCCCGGGCGTCCTCCCTGAACTTTTCCAAGGGAGCGCGGGGACCGGAGCAGTGGATGCCGCCGAGGAACCCGTGCACCTACGTCGGGCAGTGGGTGGCCGTGAGGATCCGGTGGGGCCTGGAGGTCGACAGCGCCGAGAAGGCCGCCCTGACCCGCCTCGCCGGCTTTTGCGCCGACGTCACCATCAGCGTCGCCAGGGCGTAGCCGGGCCGGCGCCCCGTCCGTCCCCCGCGCCGGACGGGGCGCCGGCCGTCGCGGGTCATCCCCGCAGCCGCAGCAGCGCGCTCGTCGCCGCGCTCCCGTACCCCCCGCCGAAGCGGACGGCGTGCACGAGCAGCGGCGGCAGCTGGTACCACGGCACCCGCGCCTCCCACCCCGGCGCGAGCGGGTGCTCCGCGGCGTAGGCGGCCAGGCACTCTTCGCCGAAGCCGCCGAACAGCAGCATCATCGCGAGGTCGCCCTCCCGGTGCCCCCAGTACGCCGAGGGGTCGACCAGCCAGTTGCGCCCGTGCACGTCCACGAGGCGGTTGCCGGTCCACAGGTCCCCGTGCACGAGCGTGGGCGGCTCCTCCGGGCCGGCGAGCTCCCGCGCCCGGGGGGCCAGGTCCTCCAGGAGCTCGGCGGCGCGCGGGGCGATCCGTCCCGCCTCGACCGCGGCGCGCATCAGCGGCCGGATCCGCCCGTCGAGCAGAAACGCCGCCCAGTCGTCCGTCGGGGACATGTCGAGCCCGGACGAGCCGATCCGCCCGGGCAGCCCCGGGTCGAGCGCGCCGAAGGCCTCGCCGTGGACGCGGTGCAGCGCCGCCAGGCAGCGCCCGAAGGCCGCGTCGGCCCCGGCCGGCCGCCGCGCGGCCTCCTCGATCCACTCCAGGACGATGCCGTCGTCGCTCCAGCGCACGACCTCCGGCACGCCGAGCAGCCCGGGGGCGTGCTCCCGCAGGGCCCGCAGCCCGGCGACCTCCACGGCCATCGTTCCGGCGGGCGGGTCCGCCACCGTCTTCGCGAACAGCGGGCCCCGGGCCGTGTCGAGGCGGAACGCCGCGGCGGTGTCGCCGCCGCCGATCGGCGTCGCCCGTTCGGCGCCGAGGCCCTCGACGAGGTCCGGGGGCAGCGGGAGGCAGCTCATGGTCCCGTGCTGCTCCGCGCCGGGCGGACGGGAGGCCGTCACCGCGGTCCGGCGCCGACGTAGGCCGCGAGGTGCTCGCCGGTGAGGGTCGCACGGGTGGCCACGAGGTCGGCCGGGGTGCCCTCGAAGACGATCCGGCCGCCGTCGCGGCCGGCGCCGGGTCCGAGGTCGACGATCCAGTCGGCGTGGGCCATGACCGCCTGGTGGTGCTCGACGACGACGACGGACCTGCCGGAGTCGACGAGCCGGTCCAGCAGCCCCAGCAGCTGCTCCACGTCGGCGAGGTGCAGGCCGCTGGTCGGCTCGTCGAGGACGTAGACGCGGCCCTTCCCGCCCAGGTGGGTGGCCAGTTTGAGGCGCTGCCGCTCGCCGCCGGACAGGGTGGTCAGCGGCTGCCCCAGCGAGAGGTAGCCGAGCCCGACGTCGGCGAGCCGCCGCAGGACGGTGTGGGCCGCGGGGGTGCGTGCCGCGCCGGTGCCGAAGAACTCCTCGGCCTCCGTCACCGGCATCGCGAGCACCTCGGCGATGTCCCGGCCCCCGAAGGTGTGCTGCAGCACCGACGCCTGGAACCGCCTGCCCTCGCACTCCTCGCAGGTGGTGGCGACGCCGGCCATCATCGCCAGGTCGGTGTAGACGACGCCGGCGCCGTTGCAGACGGGGCAGGCGCCCTCGGAGTTGGCGCTGAACAGCGCCGGCCTCACCCCGTTGGCCTTCGCGAACGCCTTGCGGATCGGGTCCAGCAGCCCCGTGTACGTCGCCGGGTTGCTGCGCCGCGAGCCCTTGATCGCGGTCTGGTCGACCGACACCACGCCGTCCCGGCCGGTCACCGAGCCGCGGATCAGCGAGCTCTTCCCGGACCCGGCCACGCCGGTGACCACGCACAGCACCCCGAGCGGGATGTCGACGTCGACGTCGCGCAGGTTGTGGGAGGTGGCGCCGCGGATCTCCAGGGCACCGGTGGGCACCCGGACCGTCGGCTTGAGGGCGGCCCGGTCGTCGAGATGGCGCCCGGTGAGGGTGCCGGCGGCCCGCAGCCCCTCGACCGGGCCCTCGAAGCAGACGGTGCCGCCGGCCGCGCCGGCCCCGGGGCCGAGGTCGACGACGTGGTCGGCGATCACGATCGTCTCCGGCTTGTGCTCCACGACCAGCACGGTGTTGCCCTTGTCGCGCAACCGCAGCAGCAGGCCGTTCATCCGCTGGATGTCGTGGGGGTGCAGGCCGATGGTGGGCTCGTCGAAGACGTAGGTGACGTCGGTCAGCGGGGACCCGAGGTGGCGGATCATCTTGGTGCGCTGGGCCTCGCCGCCCGAGAGCGTGCCCGAGGAGCGGTCGAGCGAGAGGTAGCCCAGCCCGATCTCCACGAACGAGTCCAGGGTCTTCCGCAGCGCCGCGAGCAGCGGCGCCACCGACGGCTCGTCCAGCTCGCGCAGCCACCGGGCCAGGTCACTGATCTGCATCGCGCACGCGTCGGCGATGCTGATCCCGTTGATCCTCGACGACCGGGCCGCCGCGCTGAGGCGGGTGCCGCCGCACTCGGGACAGGCGGTGAACGTCACCGCCCGGTCCACGAACGCCCGGATGTGCGGCTGCATCGCCTCCCGGTCCTTGGTGAGGAAGGACTTCCGGATCCGCGGGATCAGGCCCTCGTAGGTCAGGTTGATGTTGTCGACCTTGATCTTGGTCGGTTCCTTGTGGAGCAGGTCCTGGAGTTCCTGCTCGGTGTACTCGCGGATCGGCTTGTCCGGGTCGAGGAAGCCGGAGCCGCCGAAGATGCGGCCGTACCAGCCGTCGGCGCCGTAGCCCGGGATCGTGAGCGCGCTCTCGTTGAGCGACCGGTTCTCGTCGTAGAGCTGCGACAGGTCGAAGTCGGTGACGGAGCCCATCCCCTCGCAGCGCGGGCACATGCCGCCGGTGATGCTGAAGCTGCGCCGCTCCTTGACGGTCTTCCCGCCGCGCTCGAACGCGACCGCGCCCGCTCCGCTGACGGAGGCGACGTTGAAGGAGAACGCCTGGGGCGAGCCGATGTGCGGCTGCCCGAGGCGGCTGAAGACGATGCGCAGCATCGCGTTGACGTCGGTGGCGGTGCCGACCGTGGAGCGGGGGTTGGCGCCCATCCGCTCCTGGTCGACGATGATCGCCGCCGTGAGCCCCTCCAGCAGGTCGACCTCCGGCCGCGCCAGCGCCGGCATGAAGCCCTGCACGAAGGCGCTGTAGGTCTCGTTGATCATCCGCTGCGACTCCGCCGCGATCGTGCCGAACACGAGCGAGCTCTTGCCCGAGCCGGAGACCCCGGTGAACACCGTCAGCCGGCGCTTCGGGATCTCGACGCTGACGTCCTGGAGGTTGTTCTCCCGCGCCCCCTGCACGCGGATCAGGTCGTGGCTGTCGGCAGCGTGCGGCTGCTCGTGGGTCCTCGTGGCCATGCTCATCGCGTCTCCATCGTGCGGCGGGGCCGCCTCCGCGGTCGTCCCCGCGTCGCCCGGCTCGATCGGCTCGGCTCCGAGCATACGTCCGGGCCCCTCCGTGGCCGCGGTGGACGCGGCGCTCGCGGAGCTCCGGGCGGTGGTGGGACCGGCCCGCGCGGCGCGGCCGGGGGCTCACATGCGCTGGTACTTCGCCCGGACCACCATGAACAGCCCGTAGCAGATCAGCCCCACGGCGACCGCGCCGAGCATCCACACGCCGTAGGGCTGCTGCTGCAGGGACTTCAGGGCTCCGTCGAGCCCGGTCGACTCCTGCGGGTCGTGCTGCACCGTGGCCACGACGACGAGCGCTCCGAGCAGCCCCAGGGCGATGCCCTTCGCGACGTAGCCGGCCTTGCCGAGGTTCTTCACGGCGGTGCCCGCCCGGCCCGGGGGCAGGCGCTGGAGGTTCTTCAGGAACGTGGCGGTCACCCCGCGGTAGACGAAGTAGCCACCACCCACGAGGATCCCCGCGCCGACGGCGATCAGCAGCGCCGCGCCCCCGGGGTTCGCCATGAGCCGCGCGGTGAGCGAGCCCGCGGACCCGCTGCTGCTGCTGGTGCCGCCGAGCGCGTGGACGCCGAAGGTCGCACCGACCGCACCGTACACCACGGCCTGCCCGCCCTCCTTCAGCACCTGCTTGGCGCGGTCCTTGCCCCCGTGCCGCCGCCCGCTGACGACCGCCTTGCTCAGCAGGAACAGCGCGAGCGCCGCGCAGCCGAGGAAGCACGCCCACAGCAGGAGGCCGCCGCCCGGGGTCCTGGCCAGCTGGGCGACCGCGCCGCTCTGGTCGGCGGAGCCGGAGCCGCCGGAGGCGATGCGCAGGGCGATCACCCCGATCATGAGGTGGAGCAGCCCGGACGCGGCGTAGCCGGCCCGTGCGGCGGCCACGAACCCGGGCGAGTCCGTGACGCTCTCGGCGGCGTCCGCCGCCCTCCCGACCTCTCGACCGACCTCGCCCATGACGCCTCCCGGGTGTGTGGGACCATCCTCCCACTCCCCTGCGCCGGCGTCACGGGCCAGAAGTGTGGTCGGCGGGAGGCTCAGTTGCGCTCGGTGCCGGTGGGAGGAGACTCCGGCGAGTCGTCCCGGTGGTAGAGGTACTCGTTGCCGTGCTCGTCCTTCTCCACGACGAAGTGCTCCTGGACCTGCGCGTACCACTGCTCGGCCCGGCGGACGTGCTGTTCTCCCGAGACGTCGAGGTCGCTGCGCTCCGCCGCCCCGTAGATCCGGAGCGCGAGGTCGTTGAGCCGGTCGACGATGCGGTAGCCCGAGGACGGCTGGTCGTCCTCCGAGGTGTGCTTCTGCTTCGACATGGCGTCCCCCTGGTGCCCTGTGATCGAGGACACCATTTTACCGCCGCGGGCACCCGGAGGCACAGTGCCGGGCGGCTCAGCGGCGCGGCTCGACCTCCGCGGCCCACCACGCGTCGACGCGCTCGCGCAGGTCCTCCACGGTGCCGTCGTTGACGAGCACCGTGGAGGAGACCGCGGCGCGCTGGTCGTCGGTGGCCTGCGCCGCGATCCGGGCGCGGGCGTCGGCCTCGGCCATGCCCCGGTCCTCGACCATCCGCCGGACCCGCTCCCGCTCGGGCGCCTGGACGGTGAGCACCAGGTCGAACCGCCCGTGCTGACCGGTCTCCACGAGCAGCGGGATGTCCTCGACGAGCACGGCGTCCTCCCCCGCCGCGGCGGCCAGCCGTTCGGCCTCCCGGCGCACGAGCGGGTGGACGAGCGCGTTGAGCCGGGCGCGGGCCTCCGGGTCCGCGAACACGAGCGCCCCGAGGGCGGGCCGGTCCAGCCGTCCCTCGGCGGTGAGCACGCCGGGGCCGAACTCGGCGACGATGCCCGCCAGGCCCGGCTGCCCCGGCTCCTGCAGCGCCCGGGCGATGGCGTCGGCGTCGACCACCGTGGCCCCGAGCTCGGCGAGCCGCCGGGAGACCGTGGATTTGCCCGAGGCGATGCCGCCCGTGAGTCCGATCGTCAGCATGGGGCCATGCTATGCGCACCGGCCGGTCCCGCCCGGACCCCGGGCGCCGTGGCCGCCCGTCACCGCTCGCCGGAGCCGGCGTCGAAGGCCCGGGCCCGCCCTAGAGTGGGAGCCATGGACCCCGACCCCCGGCTCAGCCGCGCCACCCGCTACACGACGCTCGCCGCCGGCACCGAGGCGGTCGCGGACCTGGAGATCAGGCGCTCCCGGTTCCTCGCGGTGCTCCGCCGGGCGGGCACCGAGGCCGAGGCCCGTGCGCTGGTCGACGAGCTGCGGCGGCGCCACCACGACGCCCGCCACCACTGCTCGGCGTTCGTGCTGGGCCCCGACCGCGACGCCCAGCGCTCCTCCGACGACGGCGAGCCCGCGGGCACCGCCGGGATCCCCATGCTCGAGGCGCTCGTGCTGCGCCGCACCGGCACCGACGACCACGGCCGCGACGTCACGGACCTCTCCGACGTGAGCGCGGTGGTGGTCCGGTGGTTCGGCGGGACCCTGCTGGGGGCGGGCGGGCTCGTCCGGGCCTACTCCGAGGCCGTCTCCCGGGCCCTCGAGGGCGCACACCTGGTGACCCGGCAGCGGATGCGCCGCTACCGGCTGCCCGTCTCCCACGCGGACGCCGGGCGGGTCGAGAACGAGCTGCGCGTCGCCGGCACCACCGTCCTGGGCACCGACTACGGGCCGGCCGGGGCCGAGCTCGGCCTGGCCCTGCCCGACGACGACGACGCGGCCGCCGCGCTGGCCGCCCGGGTCGCGTCCGTCACCGCCGGCGCGGCACGCCTGCGCCCGGACGGCGTTGACTGGGTGGACCTGCCCCGCTGATCCGCGCCGCGCGGACGACGACGGCCCCCACCCGGTCGGGTGGGGGCCGTCGTCGTCAGTGCAGTGCGGAACTGCCTACCGGGTGCTCAGAGGGCTCAGGCGCCGGTGAGCTTCTCGCGCAGCGCGGCCAGGGCCTCGTCGGAGGCCAGGGTGCCGGCGTCGGCGGCCGGGGCCTCGGAGGAGTAGCTGGTCGGAGCCGCGGACGAGGAGGAGGACGAGGTGGTGCCGCCGGCAGCGGCCTCGGCGTCCTCGGCCAGCGACTTGCGGACCTGCTCCTTGTGGGCCTCCCAGCGGGCCTGGGCGTCGGCGTACTGCTGCTCCCACGCGGCGCGCTTGTCCTCGTAGCCCTCGATCCACTCGTTGGTCTCGGGATCGAAGCCCTCGGGGTACTTGTAGTTGCCCTGCTCGTCGTACTCGGCGGCCATGCCGTACTGGGCCGGGTCGAACTCGGTGGAGTCCGGGTCCACGCCCTCGTTGGCCTGCTTGAGGGACAGCGAGATGCGGCGGCGGTCCAGGTCGATGTCGATGACCTTGACGAACAGCTCGTCGCCCACGGAGACGACCTGCTCGGCCATGTCCACGTGGCGCTGGGCCAGCTCGGAGATGTGCACCAGGCCCTCGATGCCGTCCTCGACGCGCACGAACGCACCGAAGGGCACCAGCTTGGTGACCTTGCCCGGCACGACCTGCCCGAGGGCGTGGGTGCGGGCGAACAGCTGCCACGGGTCCTCCTGGGTCGCCTTCAGCGACAGGGAGACGCGCTCGCGGTCCATGTCGACGTCCAGGACCTCGACGGTGACCTCCTGGCCGACCTCGACGACCTCGGACGGGTGGTCGATGTGCTTCCAGGACAGCTCGGAGACGTGCACCAGGCCGTCGACGCCGCCCAGGTCCACGAAGGCACCGAAGTTGACGATCGAGGAGACCGTGCCCGTGCGGACCTGGCCCTTCTCGAGCTTGTGCAGGAAGTTGGAGCGGACCTCGGACTGGGTCTGCTCGAGCCAGGCACGGCGGGACAGGACCACGTTGTTGCGGTTCTTGTCCAGCTCGATGATCTTCGCCTCGATCTGCTGGCCGATGTACGGCGCGAGGTCGCGCACGCGGCGCATCTCGACGAGGGAGGCGGGCAGGAAGCCGCGGAGGCCGATGTCGAGGATGAGGCCGCCCTTGACGACCTCGATGACGGTGCCGGTGACGACGCCGTCGTCCTCCTTGATCTTCTCGATGTCGCCCCAGGCGCGCTCGTACTGAGCCCGCTTCTTGGACAGGATCAGGCGGCCTTCCTTGTCCTCCTTGGTGAGGACCAGAGCCTCGACCTCATCACCCACGGTCACGACCTCGTCCGGGTCGACATCGTGCTTGATGGAGAGCTCGCGGGACGGGATGACGCCCTCGGTCTTGTAGCCGATGTCGAGAAGGACCTCGTCGCGGTCGACCTTGACGACGGTGCCCTCGACGAGGTCGCCGTCGTTGAAGTACTTGATGGTCGCGTCGACGGCGGCGAGGAACTCCTCCTCGGATCCGATGTCGTTGACGGCGACCTGCGGGGTGGTGGTGGTCATGTAGTAGGGGCTCCGATGTGGATAGTTTTTGATCAGTCGGAACGGAGAATGTCCGGCCGGACCGCGGCCGTTCCGAAGGATTGCTGGACAGGGCGCGTGCAGAACACGCACCCGGTAAGTGTACGGACGGGACAAAACCGGGTCAACACGCGTGCGCCCGCCCGGGGTGCGCTCAGAACTGTGTCACGCCGTAGGGCGCCGTGGGGGTCTCCATGAAGTCCTGCAGGTCCCGCAGCGCGTCGTCGTCGCGGGCGACGATCAGCCCGGCCTGCGCCAGGGTGCTCGCCTTGACCGCGCCGAGGTAGAGGGAGCCCAGCACGTCCGCGCGCATCGCGACGTCGGCCCCCTCCGGCAGCTCCACGGCGGGCACCGACCGCCCGGCGGCGTCGTCGGGGGTGCGGGGGCGGTCGGCCACCCGCTCCACCACGGGCCGCCCGCTCGTGGTGTCGAGGGCCCAGATCCCGTCGGCGTAGCCCATCGCGTCCACGAGCGAGAGCACGATCCGCCCGCGGGGGGTGTACGGGCGGGCCTCGAGCGCGGCGGCGGGGTCGAGGACGCGCAGCCAGATCTTGTCGAACTCGGCCGTGACCCGGTACTTGGCGCGGTCGACCATGGCCCACACGAGCGGGTCCTCGACGGGGGCGCGGCCGAAGCGGACCTGGTCCACGAGGTCCAGGGAGGTCACGAACTCCCACAGCGCGATCGACACGTCGGGGCTCGCCCCGACCAGGTCGAGCACGGTCAGCGTCAGCGGGTAGGACGTGTTGGCCTCGAACCGGTAGGTCACGTAGCCGTCGGGTGCCATGGCGTCGTCGTAGTGCACCGCGCAGCGGACCTCCGGGTCCGACTTCTGCGCGTTGATGGCGTACTCCCCCGTGTACTCCCGCCAGTGGTAGGAGACGCGGCTGACCGACCCGTGCGACGTCTCGTGGAAGCGCTGGAACAGCCGCGGCGCGAGCGCCCGCACGGCCTCGTGGTCGGCCATCTCCACGCTGCCCACGGTGGGGGCCTTGAGCTGCAGCCGGGTGGTGGCGTCCACCTGGACCTCCCGGTTGAAGGTCGCCGCCCCGAAGCCGAACCGCCCGTAGATCGTGGCCTCGGTCGCGGTCAGCAGCGCCACCGGGTAGCCGTCCTGCCGGGCGCGGTCGAGGTCCGCGGTCATCAGCCGGCGCAGCAGCCCCCGCCGGCTGTGCGTGGGCCGGACCGTGACCTCGGAGATCAGCCGGGCGGGCAGCAGCCGGCCGCGGCCCACGTTGAGGGAGCCCTCCCACGAGGCGAACGTGGCCACGGGCCGGTGCGTGGGCAGCGCCGCGGCCGGGACCGCGCGGGGGTAGGCCCCCCGCAGCCGCACCTGCTCGGCGTGCATCCACGCCAAGGTGTGCTCGAGGGTCTCCTCGGTGGGCTCCGACTGGTGGAAGCCCTGCCGGATGGCCCGCACCCACTCCGCGGCGGCCCGGTTGTGCGCGAGCCCGCCGGGGCCGACCCCGAATTGCGCGAACGTGTAGTCGTGCCCGCCGGCCGAGCAGGACCCGGTCACCGTGCCGGGCGCGGTCGGTGCGGTGCTGGGCTGCTCGTCCATGGGGTTCCCTCGTTCGTCGGTCGGTCGCGGCGCCGGGGCCCGGGGCCCGGGGCAGGTCAGTGCGCGGCCTCGTGCCAGGAGCGGCCCGCGCCCACGTTGACCTCGAGCGGCACGGTCAGCTCGGCCGCCCCGCCCATCTCCTCGCGCAGCACCCGCTCCACGGGCTCCCGCTCCCCGGCGGCCACCTCGACCACGAGCTCGTCGTGGACCTGCAGCAGCACGCGCGAGCCCAGGGACTCCTCACGGAAGCGGCGGTCGACGCCGAGCATGGCCTTCTTGATGATGTCCGCGGCCGAGCCCTGGATCGGGGCGTTGAGGGCGGCCCGCTCCGCCACCGAGCGCAGCTGGCGGTTGTCGCTGGAGAGCTCCGGCAGGTACCGGCGGCGGCCGTCGATGGTGGCGGTGTAGCCGTTGCGGCGGGCCTCCTCCACGACCCCGCGCAGGTAGTCGCGCACCGCGCCGAAGCGGGTGAAGTAGTCGCTCATCAGCGTGCGGGCCTCGTCCACCGGGATCCCCAGCTGCCGGGACAGCCCGAAGGAGCTCAGCCCGTAGACCAGGCCGTAGCTCATGGCCTTGACCTTGGAGCGCATCTCGGAGGTGACCTCCTGCGGGGCGACGCCGAAGATCTTGGCGCCCACGAACCGGTGCAGGTCCTCCCCGTGGCGGAAGGCCTCGATGAGCGCCTCGTCCCCGGACAGGTGCGCCATGATGCGCATCTCGATCTGGGAGTAGTCGGCGGTCAGCAGCCCCTCGTAGCGCCGCCCCTCCGCCGGGGCGCCCACCACGAACAGGGCGCGGATCCGCCGCCCCTCCTCCGTGCGCACGGGGATGTTCTGCAGGTTGGGGTTGGTGGAGGACAGCCGGCCGGTCGCGGCGACGTTCTGCATGTAGGTGGTGTGCACCCGCCCGTCCTCGGCGATGGCCTTCTGCAGCCCCTCGACCGTCTGGCGCAGCTTGTTGGCGTCGCGGTACGCGAGCAGGTTCGCGAGGAAGCGGTGGCCCCGGGAGTCGGGGTCGGTGCGCAGCAGCAGCTCGGCCACGGCGTCGGCGTCGGTGGTGTAGCCGGACTTGATCTTCTTGGTCCTCGGCAGGCCCAGCTCCTCGAACATCACCTGCTGCAGCTGCTTGGTGGAGCCGAGGTTGATCGGCTCGCCGATCTGGGCGAGCGCCTGCTCCTTGGCCTGCTCGATCACCCGGGCGAAGTCGTCGAGCAGCGTCTGGACCCCCTCGGCGTCCACGGCGATGCCGGCGAGCTCCATCCGGCCCAGCACGGCGGCCAGCGGCAGCTCGAGGTCCTCGAGCAGGGAGGTCTGCTGCGTCTCCGCCAGCTTGGCCAGCAGGTGCTCGGAGAGCTGGACGGTGGCGACCGCCAGCTCCGCCTCCCACCGCAGCGCGGCCGGGGCGGGCCAGGAGGGGCCCTCCAGGGACAGCTCCTGCTGGCCGTCCGCCGGCGGGGCCTCCGCCGCCGGGGGCGCCACCGCGAGGCCCAGCTGGTCCTCGAGCAGGGCCGCGAGCTCGTAGCCGCGGCGCGCCGGCTGCAGCAGGTACGCCGAGAGCTGCGGGTCGTCGACGACGCCCTCCAGCCGCAGCCCGCGCACGGCCAGGGACTTCCAGACGTCCTTGAGCCCGACCACGACCTTGGCGCGCCCGGCGTCCGCGAGCCAGCGCTCCAGCGCGGCCTCGAGCGCGGCGTCCGCGGCCGAGAGGTCCAGGAACGCGGCGGACGGGGCCTGTCCGCCGCGGGCCAGGACCACCCCGGACAGCTCGCGGGCGCCGGGGACCAGGGCGTCGTCGTCACGGTGCAGGGCGCGCAGGACGACCGGGCCCTGCTCGGCGGCCAGCCACTGCTCCAGCTCCTCGGCGGTGCCGGGGCGCTGCACCTCCCCCAGGCCGAGGTCGGCGGGGGCCGCGCTCGCCTCCTCCGGGCGGCCGAACGCGTCGAAGACCCGCCCGCGCAGGCCCTCGCCGAACTCCAGGTCGTCGAAGACCTCCCCCACGGCCTCGGCGTCGGGCACGGGCAGGGTCGCGTCGGCGAGCTCGATCCCCAGGTCGAGGTCGGTCACCAGGCGGTTGAGCCGGCGGTTGCGCTCGACGTCCGCGCGGTGCTCCCGCAGCGCCTCGCCCTTCTTGCCCTTGATGCTGTCCGCGTGCCCCAGCAGCGAGGCGACGTCCCCGTAGGCGAGGATCCACTTGGCCGCGAAGCCGGCCCCGACGCCCGGCACGCCCGGGAGGTTGTCGGCCTGCTCGCCGGTGAGCGCGGCGAGGTCCGGGTAGTGCCGCGGCGGGACCTTGTACTTGTCCACCACGGCGGCGGCGTCCATGTGCTTGAGGTCGGACGGGGTGCGTCCCGGGTAGACGACGGTGACGTGCTCGTCGATCATCTGGAAGGCGTCCCGGTCCCCGGAGAAGACGAGGACCTCGAAGTCCTGCTCCGCCCCGCGGCGGGCCAGGGTGGCCAGGACGTCGTCGGCCTCGTGGCCCTCCGCGGTGACCACCGGCACCCCGAGGGCGTCGAGGATCCGCCGGATCTGCGGGATCTGCCCCTGGAACGCCTCGGGCGTCTCGTCGCGCCCGCCCTTGTAGTCCGCGTACTCCTGCGAGCGCAGGGTGGGACCGGCCAGGTCGAAGGACACCACCAGGTGCGTGGGGCGCTGCTCGCGCACGAGCTTCACCAGCGTGTTGAGGAATCCGTAGACGGCCTCGGTGTGCCGGCCGTCGGAGGTCACGAACGCCGGGCCGCCGCCGTACTCCGCGGCCCGGGACAGGGCGAAGAACGCGCGGAAGGCCAGGGAGTGGCCGTCGACCAGCAGCAGCTTCCGCTCGGGCCGGGAGACCGGCCGGGGGATCTCGACGTCGACCGGGCTGCCGGTCTCCGTCCCGACGGTCACGGTGCGGACGGCGGTCTCGGGGCTCGCGTCGGTCTGCGTCTGCTGCGTCGTTGTGCTCACGGACCCCATCCTAGGGCCCGTCCCGGACGCCCGCGGGGCAGGCCCGGCTCAGGAGGCCCGGTTCAGGAGACCTGGTTGATGATGGCCTCGGCGACCTCGCGCATGGACAGCCGCCGGTCCATCGAGGTCTTCTGGATCCAGCGGAACGCCTCGGGCTCCGTCAGGCCCATCTTGGTGGTGAGCAGGGACTTCGCCCGCTCCACGAGCTTGCGGGTCGCGAACTGCTCCTTCATGTCGGAGACCTCCCGCTCGAGGGCGGTGATCTCCTCGAACCGGGAGATGGCGATCTCGATGGCGGGGACGACGTCGTCGACCGTGAAGGGCTTGACCACGTAGGCCATGGCCCCCGCCTCGCGGGCCCGCTCGACGAGCTCGCGCTGGCTGAAGGCCGTGAGCAGCACGACCGGGGCGATCCGCTCCGAGGCGATCTGCTCGGCCGCGGTGATCCCGTCCAGGACGGGCATCTTCACGTCCATCAGCACGAGGTCCGGGCGGTGCTCGCGGGCCAGCTCGACGGCGCGCTGGCCGTTGTCGGCCTCCGCGACGACGTCGTAGCCCGCCTCGCCGAGCATCTCGACGATGTCCAGGCGGATCAGGGCCTCGTCCTCGGCGACCACCACGCGCCGCGCCCGGCGCAGGGCGGAGCCGGCGGCCTCCGCGGGGGCGGTGCCGCCCCGGACCTCGGTGTCCTCCGCCGGGGAGGGGTTCGGCTGCTCCGTCACGCTGACTCCTTGACTGGTGGAACCACGGGTCCCCGCGGCGGGGTGGGCCGCGGGGGGTCGGCACGCGCGCGCCGGTGCCCGGCACCGCGCGCCCCGTCCGTGGTCCCAGCCTATAACTGTTGTACAGTGGTCGAGCGCAGGAGCCGCCCCGTCCGTCCCGACGTGGACTGCGACCAGCGGCCCAAGTGGCGGAATTGGCAGACGCGCCGCACTCAAAATGCGGTTCTTCACGGAGTGTGGGTTCGAGTCCCACCTTGGGCACGAGCACCCCGGACCCCGGTCCGGGGTTTTTCCGTGCCCTCAGCCCGCCGGGCGCTCCCGGACGAGGTTCGTCACCCGTGCCGTGGACAGCCGCCAGCCGGCGTCGTCGGTCACGACGACCTCGTGCACGGTCAGGGTCGAGCCCAGGTGCAGCGCGGTGCACGTGCCCGTCACCGTGCCGGCGGCGACCCCGCGCTGGTGCGTCGCGTTGATGTCCACGCCCACGGCGTAGCGCGCCGGGCCGGCGTGCACGCTCGCCGCCGTGGAGGCGAGCGTCTCCGCGAGCACGCAGTGCGCTCCCCCGTGCAGGAGCCCGCCGGGCTGGGTGTTGGGCTCCACGGGCATGGTCGCGACCGCCCGCCCGGGCGTGAGCTCCGTGAACCGGATGCCCATCGCCCGGGCGAGCCCGCCGATCCCGTGGCCGGGGAAGCTCGCGTGCAGCTCCTCGGGCACGCCGTGCTCGCGCAGCTCCCGCGCGTGCTCCTCCGGGGTCATGCCCGCACCGCCGCTCAGGCCTCGCGCCAGGGGCCGACCCGTTCGCGGCGGCCCTGCTGGTCGATGAGCTCCCCGGCGTCGGCGAGGTCCCCGACCCGGTGGACCTTCACGAGGTTGGTGGTCCCGGCCACCCCGGGGGGCGAGCCGGCGCAGATCACGACCATGTCGTCCTTGCCGGCCAGGCCCCTCTCCTGCAGGTGGCGGTCCACCTGCCGGGTCATCTCGTCGGTGTGGTTGACCTTCGCCACCTGGATCGGCTGCACCCCCCACAGCAGGGCCATCAGCGCCAGCACCACCGGCTCCGGGGTGAAGGCCAGGATCGGGTGCGCCGGGCGCAGCCGCGACAGCCGGCGGGCGGAGTCCCCGGACTGGGTGAAGGTGCAGATGTAGCTCACATCCAGCTGCCGGGCGATCGTCACCGCCGCCCGGGTCACCGCCCCCCCGCGGGTGCGCGGCTCGGTGCCCAGCCCCGGGACCCGCTCCAGGGCCTGGGACTCGGTGGCCTCGATGATCCGCGCCATCGTCTCGACGGTCTCGATCGGGTACTTGCCCACCGAGGTCTCCCCCGAGAGCATCACCGCGTCGGCCCCGTCGAGCACCGCGTTGGCGCAGTCGGAGGCCTCCGCCCGGGTCGGGCGGGGGTTGTCGATCATCGACTCCAGCACCTGGGTGGCCACGATCACCGGCTTGGCCCAGCGCCGGGCGAGCTCGATCGCGCGCTTCTGCACGATCGGCACCTGCTCCAGCGGCAGCTCCACCCCCAGGTCCCCGCGGGCGACCATGATCCCGTCGAAGGCGTCGATGATCTCGTGCAGAGCATCCACCGCCTGGGGCTTCTCGATCTTGGCGATCACCGGCAGGCGCTGGCCCTCCTCGTCCATGATCTCGTGCACCCGCACGATGTCGGCCGCATCGCGCACGAAGGACAGGGCGATCAGGTCCACCCCGCGGCGGATCGCCCAGCGCAGGTCCTCCTCGTCCTTCTCCGACAGCGCCGGCACGCTCACGGCCACCCCGGGCAGGTTGATGCCCTTGTTGTTGGACACCGGCCCGCCCACCACCACCTCGGTGGTCACGGTGGTGTCGGACACGGCGGTGGCGACCAGGGCGACCTTGCCGTCGTCGATCAGCAGCGGGTCCCCCACCCGCACGTCCCCGGGCAGGCCCTTGTGGGTCGTGGAGCAGATCTCCTGAGTTCCCTCGACGTCCTCGATGGTGATGGAGAACACGTCCCCGGGGGCCAGCTGGTGCGGGCCGTCGGCGAAGCGGCCCAGCCGGATCTTCGGCCCCTGCAGGTCGGCCAGCACCGCCACCGTGCGGCCCAGCTCCGCCGCCGCCCGGCGCAGGTTCTCGTAAGAGGCGTCGTGGACCGTGTGGTCGCCGTGGCTCATGTTCAGCCGGGCCACGTTCACCCCGGCGCGGATCGCCCGGGAGAGGTTCTCGTAGGAGGAGATGGCCGGACCGATCGTGGCCACGATCTTCGCTCGTCGCATGTGTGCCGCCTTGGGTAGTCGGGTGTCCCGCGGGAGGACGTGCACCAGAAAGCGGCCGGGACGCCGCGCGGGGCGCGGCGGGGCTCCCGGCCGCTCTGCCTGGACGTCCGCCCCGGGGGCGGGGAGGTCGTCCTCAGCCTATCAATGCCCCCGGGGCTGTCGAGGACCGTAGCCGCCCGGGGGACGACGACGGCGCGGGCCGCACCCGGACAGGTGCGGCCCGCGCCGTCGTGCGGGCAGGTGCTACACGCTGAGGTCGATGGCCCGGTCGGTGGGGGCCACGGGCTCCGGCAGGCGGGTGGAGCCCAGCAGGAACCGCTCGACGGCGGCCGCGCAGGCCCGGCCCTCGGCGATCGCCCACACGACCAGGGACTGGCCCCGGCCGGCGTCGCCGCACGAGAACACGCCGTCCACGTTGGTCATGTACTGGTCGTCGCGGGCCACGTTGGTCCGCCCGTCCAGCTCGGCGCCGATCTGCCCGACGATCTCCTCGGACTCGTTGCCGGTGAAGCCCAGCGCCAGGAACACGAGGTCCGCGGGGATCACCCGCTCGGTGCCCTCCCGGGGGGCGCGGCGGCCGTCGGGCAGGTACGCGGTCTCGGCGACCTTCAGGCCGGTGAGCTTCCCGTTCTCGCCCACGAACTCCACGGTGGAGGCCATGTAGGTGCGGTCGCCGCCCTCCTCGTGGGAGGTGGAGACCTCGAAGACCCGCGGCATCATCGGCCAGGGGTCGGCGTCGGAGCGGTCCGCCGGCGGCTTGCGGCCGATGGCGAGGGACGTGACCGAGGCCGCGCCCTGCCGGTTGGCGGTGCCGATGCAGTCGGAGCCGGTGTCGCCGCCGCCCAGGACGATGACGTTCTTGCCCTTCGCGTCGATCTGGCCCTCGACCTCGTCGCCGGCCACCACGCGGTTGGCCTGCACGAGGTAGTCCATCGCGAAGTGCACGCCCTCGAGGTCGCGGCCCGGGATGTCCAGGTCGCGCGGGCGGGTGGCGCCGGTGGCGACGACCACGGCGTCGTAGCGGCGCTTGAGCTGGTCCCAGGTGATGTCCTTGCCGATCTCGACCCCCGGGCGGAAGCGGGTGCCCTCGGCGCGCATGACGTCGAGGCGCCGGTCGAGGACCTCCTTCTCCATCTTGAAGTCCGGGATGCCGTAGCGCAGCAGCCCGCCGATGCGGTCGTCGCGCTCGTAGACGGCCACGGTGAACCCCGCCTGCGTCAGCTGCTGGGCCACCGCGAGGCCGGCGGGGCCGGAGCCCACGACCGCCACGGTCTTGCCCACGAGCCGCTGCGGGACGAAGGGCTTGACGATCCCCTCGTCGAACTCCATCTCCCCGATCGAGTACTCGATCTGCTTGATGGTCACCGCGGGCTGGTTGATCCCGAGCACGCACGAGGACTCGCACGGGGCCGGGCAGACCCGCCCGGTGAACTCCGGGAAGTTGTTGGTGGCGTGCATGCGCTCGACCGCCTCGGCGTCGATGCCCCGCCACACGAGGTCGTTCCACTCGGGGATCAGGTTGCCCAGCGGGCAGCCCTGGTGGCAGAAGGGGACGCCGCAGTCCATGCACCGGCCGGCCTGCTGCTGCAGGACGCCGCGGTCCTGCGCCTCCTGGACCTCCTTCCAGTCCATGATCCGGACCGGCACGGGCCGCTTGGGGCGGTCGACGCGCTCGGTCACCTTCAGAAAACCGCGCGGATCAGCCACGGGTCGTCACCTCCAGGATCTTGTGCCAGGTCTCGTCGCCGTCGGGGTCCTGCCCCGTGGTGCGGGCCTCCTCGCGGATGCCCTGCACCGCGGCGTACTCGCGCGGGAGGACCTTGGTGAACCGCGAGAGGGTGGCCACGGGGTCGGCCAGCAGGCGGTCGGCGAGCTCGGAGCCGGTCTCTTCGGCGTGCTTCTTGATGAGCGCGAGGACGGTCTCGGCGTCCGCCTCGTCGAGCGGGAGCAGCTGCAGCTCGCCGCTGTCCCGGGCCTGCTTGTTGACCGAGGTCTCGGCCAGGTCGATGACGTAGGCCACGCCGCCGGACATGCCGGCGCCGAAGTTGCGCCCCGTGCGGCCGAGCACGAGGGCCAGGCCGCCGGTCATGTACTCGCAGCCGTGGTCGCCGATGCCCTCGACCACCGCGGTGGCCCCGGAGTTGCGGACCAGGAAGCGCTCGCCCACGGTGCCGCGCAGGAAGATCTCCCCGCTCGTGGCGCCGTAGCCGATGACGTTGCCGGCGATGACGTTCTCGGACGCCTCGAACACCGCGTCCCGCTCGGGGCGCACGATGATCCGCCCGCCGGACAGGCCCTTGCCGGTGTAGTCGTTGGCGTCGCCCTCCAGGCGCAGGGTGATGCCCTGCGGGAGGAACGCGCCGAGCGACTGGCCGGCCTGACCGGTGAGCGTGACGTCGATCGTGTCGTGGGCCAGGACGTCCGTGCTGAACGTCTTCGTCACCACGTGGCCGAGCATCGTGCCGACGGCGCGGTCGGTGTTGATGATCCGCTGCTGGATCCGCACCGGCTCCCGCTTCTCCAGGGCGGCCCGGGACAGGCGGATGAGCTCGTTGTCGAAGTGCTTCTCGAGCTCGTGGTCCTGCCCGCGCATGCTCCGCACGGCCGCGCCGGCGTGCTCGAGGGCCGTCGAGTGCAGGATCGGCGTCAGGTCCAGCCCGTGGGCCTTCCAGTGGTCGATCGCGGCCCGGGTCTCCAGGACCTCGGCGTGCCCGACGGCCTCCTCGATCGAGCGGAACCCGAGCTGGGCCAGGTACTCCCGGACCTCCTCGGCGATGAACTCGAAGAAGTTGATCACGTGCTCGGCCTTGCCGGTGAAGCGCTTGCGCAGCTCCGGGTTCTGGGTGGCCACGCCCACGGGGCAGGTGTCGAGGTGGCACTTGCGCATCATGATGCAGCCCTCGACGATCAGCGGCGCCGTGGCGAAGCCGAACTCCTCCGCCCCCAGCAGGGCGGCGATCACGACGTCGCGGCCGGTCTTGAGCTGGCCGTCCGCCTGCACGACCACGCGGTCCCGCAGCCCGTTGAGCATCAGCGTCTGCTGGGTCTCGGCGAGGCCGAGCTCCCACGGGCCGCCGGCGTGCTTGAGGGAGTTCAGCGGGGCCGCGCCGGTGCCGCCGTCGTGGCCGGAGACGAGCACGACGTCGGCCTTGGCCTTGGTCACGCCCGAGGCCACGGTGCCGATGCCGATCTCGGAGACCAGCTTCACGTGGATGCGGGCCTGCGGGTTGGAGCGCTTGAGGTCGTAGATCAGCTGCGCCAGGTCCTCGATCGAGTAGATGTCGTGGTGCGGCGGCGGCGAGATGAGGGACACGCCCGGGGTGGAGTGCCGGGTGCGGGCCACCCACGGGTACATCTTCTGGGCCATCAGCTGGCCGCCCTCACCGGGCTTGGCGCCCTGGGCCATCTTGATCTGGATGTCGTCGGCGTTGGTGAGGTACAGGCTGGTCACGCCGAAGCGCCCGGAGGCGACCTGCTTGATCGCCGAGCGGCGCTCGGGGTCGAGCAGGCGCTCGACGTCCTCGCCGCCCTCGCCCGTGTTGGACTTCGCGCCCAGCCGGTTCATGGCGATCGCCAGCGTCTCGTGCGCCTCCTGGGAGATGGAGCCGTAGCTCATGGCCCCGGTCTGGAAGCGCTTGACGATCGAGCTGACGGGCTCGACCTCCTCCAGCGGCACGGGCTTGCGGTCGGAGGCGAAGCCCAGCAGCCCGCGCAGGGTCATCAGGCTCTTCGTCTGGTCGTCGACAAGCTTGGTGTACGACTTGAAGATGTCGTAGCGGCCCGTGCGCGTGGCGTGCTGCAGGCGGAAGACCGTCTGCGGGTTGAACAGGTGCGGGGCACCGTCCCGGCGCCAGTCGTACTCGCCGCCGGTCTCGAGCTCCCGGAACGGCTCGGTGACGCCGTCCGCGGGGTAGGCGCGGCGGTGGCGGGAGGCGGTCTCCTCGGCGATGACGTCGAGGCCGATGCCGCCGATCTGGGTGTGGGTGCCCGTGAAGTAGTCGTCGACGAGCTCCTTGGACAGCCCGATGGCCTCGAAGACCTGGGCGCCGCAGTAGGACGAGACCGTGGAGATGCCCATCTTGGACATGATCTTCTGCACGCCCTTGCCGAGCGCCTTGAGCAGGTGGTGGACCGCCTGCTCAGGGGTGACGCCGGTGACGTCGCCGCAGCGCACGAGCTCCTCGGCGGACTCCATGGCCAGGTACGGGTTGACCGCGGAGGCGCCGTAGCCGATGAGCAGGGCCACGTGGTGGACCTCGCGCACGTCGCCGGCCTCGACGACCAGGGCGACCTTGGTGCGGGTCGCCGAGCGCAGCAGGTGGTGGTGCACCGCGGAGGTCAGCAGCAGCGAGGGGATGGGGGCCCACGCGCCGTTGGAGTCGCGGTCGGAGACGATGATGTACTCCACGCCGCGGGCCACGGCCGCGGAGACCTTCTCGCAGATCTCGGCGATCCGCGCGCGCAGGGAGTCCGCGCCGCCGTCGGGGCGGTACAGGCCGCGGACCCTGAGGGCCGCGGGCATCCCGTCCTCGCCCTCGATGTGCAGGAACTGGTCCAGCTGGTCGTTGTCGATGACCGGGAAGTCCAGGGCGATCTGGCGGGTGCGCACCCGCTCGGTGGTCAGCAGGTTCCCGGACGGGCCGATGGACCCGCGCAGGCTGGTGACGAGCTCCTCGCGGATCGCGTCCAGCGGCGGGTTGGTGACCTGGGCGAAGGACTGCACGAAGTAGTCGAACAGCGACCGCTGCCGCTCGGCGAGCACGGCGATGGGGGTGTCGGTGCCCATCGCGTAGATCGGCTCCGCGCCCTTGGACGCCATGGGGCCGATGATCATCTTCAGCTCCTCCTGCGTGTACCCGAAGGTCTTCTGGCGCAGGGTGACGGAGGAGCGGGGGTGGACCATGTGCTCGCGCTCGGGCAGGTCCTTGATGTCGACGATGTTGGCGTCGGCCCACTCCTCCCACGGGGCGGCGGAGGCGATCTCGGCCTTGATCTCCGCGTCCTCCACGATCCGCCCGCGGGCGGTGTCGACGAGGAACATGGTGCCCGGGGACACGCGGCCCTTGCGGATCACCTTGCGGTCCCCGATGTCGACGACGCCGACCTCGGAGGCGAAGACGACCAGGCCGTCGTCGGTGACCCAGAAGCGGCCGGGGCGCAGCCCGTTGCGGTCCAGCAACGACCCGACCTGCACGCCGTCGGTGAAGGCCACGGCGGCGGGTCCGTCCCACGGCTCCATGAAGGAGGCGTGGTAGCGGTAGAACGCCTTGCGGGCGGGGTCCATGGTCTCGTGGTTCTCCCAGGCCTCCGGGATCATCA
Organism: Kocuria rosea; assembly: GCF_023715525.1. Taxonomy (GTDB): domain Bacteria; phylum Actinomycetota; class Actinomycetes; order Actinomycetales; family Micrococcaceae; genus Kocuria; species Kocuria rosea_A. The sequence goes on from NZ_JAMBOG010000004.1 coordinate 159,866, forward strand.
TCATCATGGCCTGGGTGACGGGCCGGCCCGCGAGCACGAGCAGCTCGGCGACCTCGTCCAGGGACTGCGAGTCGGAGGCTCCCTCCGAGCAGATCGGGAACAGCTCCTCGGGGCTACGGCCCAGCAGCGGGGACTTCAGCTGGGACTGGCGGGCGCGCATCCAGTTGCGGTTGCCCTTGACCGTGTTGATCTCGCCGTTGTGCGCGAGCGTGCGCATGGGCTGGGCCAGGGGCCAGGAGGGGAAGGTGTTGGTCGAGAAGCGCGAGTGCACGATGGCGAGCTCGGTGCTGAAGCGCTCGTCGGAGAGGTCCGGGTAGAACGGCTCGAGCTGCTGCGTGGTGAGCATGCCCTTGTAGACGATCGTGCGGGAGGACAGCGACGGGAAGTAGACGCCCAGCTTGTTCTGGGCGCGCTTGCGCAGCCGGAACGCCTTCTGGTCCAGGCGGCGGCGGGCGGCCTCGTCCTCGGGCTGCGGCGCGGTCTCGGCCACGAACAGCTGCACGAAGTAGGGCATCACCGCGCGCGCCGACGCGCCGACCACGGACTCGGCCACCGGCACGGGCCGCCAGCCCAGGACCTGCAGCTCCTCGGAGCCGGCGAGCTCCTCGAGGGCGGCCTGGAGCTGGTCGGCGTTCGTCCCGCCGGTGGGCAGGAACGCGGTGCCCGCGGCGTAGGCGCCCAGCGGCGGCAGCTCGAAGTCCACGACGGCGCGGAAGAACTCGTCGGGCAACTGGGTCAGCAGCCCGGCCCCGTCGCCGGTGCCCTCGTCGCCGCCCACGGCGCCGCGGTGCTCGAGGTTGCGCAGGGCGGTGAGCGCGGCGTCGACGATCCCGTGCTCCGGGGCGCCGTTGAGGGTCGCGACCACGGCCAGGCCGCAGGCGTCCTTCTCCTCGTCCGGGTGGTAGAGGCCCTGTTCCTGCGGCGCGTTCGAGAACTGCTCGAAGGGGGACGTCGCCTGCTCCTCGGCGGTCTCGGCGGGAGCAGCCGGACGGGGGTCCGTGCCGTCCTGGACGGAAGGGTCACCGGGAGTGCCGGCGGGGGTAGAGGTCATGACAGACGTCTCCTCACCATGAGATGCGGTCAACAGGAGCGGCCCCTGCGGCAGAGCCCCGATCGGGAGGTGCCGCCGGATCGTGAGCTGCCGTCGGCGCCCTCGAACGGTGGTCGATGAGGTGCCGAACGGCGGAAGGGCCCCGTTCCAAGAATGTCCGACGATGGACGGTCGTGGCGTGCGCGGGAGCGGGGGACGTGGTTCGCCCGTCGCCCGGTCGTGCGCCAGAGAAATCTAGCACCCCCATGTTACAAGTCTGAAAACTCTGGCGCCCCCGCGGCCCTCCGCCGCGGCCGGCGGCGTCAGGCCCGGCCGGCCTCCACGGGGTCGCGGCGCGCCCGGCGCCGGCGCAGCGTCGCCGCGGCGAACAGCACCAGGCCGAGCAGGACGAGCCCGAGGGCGGTCCACACGTGCACGCGCAGCCCGAGGACCACGAGGGAGGGGTCGATGCGCAGGAACAGCTCGATGAGCATCCGGCCCACGCCGTAGTGGACGAGGTAGAGGGCGAACAGCCGCCCCCCGTCCAGCCGGAACCTGCGGTCAAGGGCCAGCAGCAGCACCACGCCGGCCAGGTTCCACAGCGACTCGTAGAGGAACGTGGGGTGGAAGAGCGTGTCGGCGGGCAGCCCGGCCGGGAAGTTGGCGTTCGCGGGGTCGATCTCGAGGCCCCACGGCAGGGTGGTGGGGCGGCCGAAGAGCTCCTGGTTGAACCAGTTGCCCCAGCGCCCGACGGCCTGGGCCAGGAGCAGCCCCGGGGCCAGGGCGTCGGCGAAGACGGACAGCGGGATCCCGTGCCGGCGGCACACCCACCACGCCGCCAGCGCCCCGAAGGCCACGGCGCCCATGATGCCGAGCCCGCCCTCCCAGATCCGCAGGACGTCCAGGGGGTCGGCGCCGGGGCCGAAGTACCCGGCCGGATCCGTGATCAGCACGTGGTAGGCGCGGGCCCCCACGATCCCCGCGGGCACGGCCCACATGGCGATGTCCCAGACGATCTCGGGGTCGTGGCCGCGGGCCGCCCATCGGCGGGTGGTCAGCCACAGGGCCGCGGCGATGCCCGCGAGGATGCACAGCGCGTAGGCGTGGACCGTCAGCGGCCCCACGGAGAAGCCCGACCAGTCCGGGGACGGGAGGCCCCGGTGGACGGGCACGGACAGCAGGGCGGGGGGCAGCAGCATGGATCGGTCGCCTCGCGGGATCAGTGGGCTCGGGCGGGCGCCGCGCGGCGCCCGCCCGTCACCGTATCAGGCGCGCCCGGACAGCTCGCGGGCCAGCGCCCCCACGGCCTCGGGTCCGCCGTCGGCCAGGGCCTTGACCAGGGCGGTGCCCACGATCACGCCGTCGGCGTAGGCCCCGATCTCCTCGACGTGCTCGCGGCGGGAGACGCCCAGGCCCACGCACACGTTCTCGGCGCCGGCCGCGCGGGTGTCGGCCACGAGCTGCTCGGCGACGTCGGAGACCGCGTCCCGGGCACCGGTCACGCCCATCACGGAGACCGCGTAGACGAAGCCGCTGGCGGCCTTCACCACGAGGTCCAGCCGCTCGCGCGACGAGGACGGGGCGACCAGGAAGATCCGGTCCAGCCCGTGCCGCTGCGAGGCCTCGAACCACTCGGCGGCCTCGTCCGGGATGAGGTCCGGGGTGATGATCCCGGCTCCCCCGGCCGCGGCGAGGCGCTCGGCGAACGTGTCGACGCCCATCTGCAGGACGGGGTTCCAGTAGGTCATCACGACGGGCACGGCGTCGGTGCGCTCGGCCACCGCCCGGACCACCCGGAACACGTCGGCCACCCGGAAGCCGTGGGCGAGGGCCGTCGTCGTCGCGTGCTGGATCACGGGGCCGTCCATGACGGGGTCCGAGTACGGGATGCCGATCTCGATGACGTCCGCGCCGTTGGTGCCCAGGGCCACGGCCGCCTCGATGGACTCCTCCACGGTGGGGAAACCGGCGGGCAGGTAGCCGACGAGGGCCGGCCGGCCCTGCGCGCGGCACTCGGCGATGCGCGCGGCGAGCCGGGAGCTGGCCTCGGCGCGCAGCCCCGGCGGCAGGATCCGGGCGGCGAGGTCGGCGCCGGCCGGCCCGGACGGGGTCGTGTCGTTGCGGGTGGTGGTCACAGCTGTTCGCCCTTCTCGCCGAGCTCCTCCTCGGAGCTGCCGTCCGGGAGCATCCCGAACCATTCCGCGGCCGTGGCCACGTCCTTGTCGCCGCGCCCGGAGAGCGAGACGACGACGATCTTCTCCGCGGCGGCCGGCGCGCCGAGCTCCTCCACCCAGCGCCGGCCGATCTTCAGGGCCCCGGCCAGCGCGTGGGAGGACTCGATGGCGGGGATGATGCCCTCGGTGCGGCTCAGGAGCTTGAACGCGTCCATCGCCTCGGTGTCGGTGATCGCCTCGTAGCGCACCCGCCCGATGTCGTGCAGGTAGGAGTGCTCGGGGCCCACGGCCGGGTAGTCCAGGCCCGCGGAGATCGAGTGGGACTCCACGGTCTGCCCGTCCTCGTCCTGCATGAGGTAGGTCTTCGCGCCGTGCAGCACGCCGGGCCTGCCCAGGGAGATCGTCGCGGCGTGCCGGCCGGTCCCCACGCCGTCGCCCCCGGCCTCGAAGCCGTAGAGCTCCACGGCCGGGTCGTCCAGGAAGCCGTGGAAGATGCCGATCGCGTTGGACCCGCCGCCCACGCACGCGGCCACGGCGTCGGGCAGCCGCCCGGCGACGTCGAGGGACTGCTCGCGGGCCTCCTCGCCGATCTGCTCGTGGAAGTAGCGCACCATCGCGGGGAAGGGCGCGGCGCCGGCCGCCGTGCCGAGCAGGTAGTGGGTGGTGTCCACGGAGGCCACCCAGTCGCGCAGGGCCTCGTTGATGGCGTCCTTGAGGGTGCGGGAGCCGTTCGTCACGGGCACCACCGTGGCCCCGAGCAGCTCCATGCGCGCCACGTTGAGGGCCTGGCGGCGGGTGTCCTCCTCCCCCATGTAGACCACGCACTCCATCCCGAACAGGGCGGCGGCCGTGGCGGTGGCCACGCCGTGCTGGCCCGCGCCGGTCTCGGCGATCAGGCGGGTCTTGCCCATCCGCCGGGCGAGCAGGGCCTGGCCCAGGACGTTGTTGATCTTGTGGGAGCCGGTGTGGTTGAGGTCCTCGCGCTTGAGCAGCACCCGGCACCCGGCCTGCGCGCCGAAGCGCTCGGCCTCGGTGAGCAGGGACGGGCGCCCGGAGTAGTCGCGGGAGAGCCGCTGGAACTCGGCGGTGAACGCGGGGTCGGCCTTGGCCTTCTCGAAGGTGTCCGTGAGCTCGTCGAGGACGGCGATCAGGGACTCGGGCATCCAGCGCCCGCCGAAGTCGCCGAAGTAGGGCCCGGGCGCGTGGCGCAGGGAGGCGGCCCGCGCGGCGACGGCCTCGGCCTCCTCCGCGGGGGCGTGGCGGCGGGCGCGGGCGGCGGCGCCGGCCGCGCGGAAGCCCGCGATGGTCGCGGCGGGGTCCGCGCTGCGCACGAGGGCCTCGCCCACGAGCACGGCCCGGGCCCCGTGGGAGGCGTAGAGCGCGACCTGCTCCTCCCCCTCCACGCCGGACTCGGCGACGACCACGGCGTCCTGGGGCAGCCGGCCGGCGAGCCGGCCGAAGGTGTCGACGTCCACGTCGAGGGTCTTGAGGTTGCGCACGTTGACGCCCACGATGCGGGCGCCGGCGGCCACGGCGCGCTCGACCTCCTCGGGGGTGTGGGTCTCCACGAGGGCGTGCATGCCCAGCTCGTGGGTCAGCTCGAGGAAGCGGCGCAGCTGCTCGTCGGACAGGGCCGCCACGATGAGCAGCACGAGGTCGGCGCCGTGGGCGCGGGCCTCCCAGATCTGGTACTCGTCGACCGTGAAGTCCTTGCGCAGCACGGGCACGCCCACGGCCGCGCGCACGGCGTCGAGGTCCGCGAGGGAGCCGTTGAAGCGCCGCTGCTCCGTGAGCACCGAGATGACGGACGCGCCGCCGTGCTCGTATGCGGCCGCGAGCCGGGCGGGGTCCGCGATCTCGGCCAGCGCCCCCTTCGAGGGGCTGGAGCGCTTGACCTCGGCGATCACCTGGACGGCGTCGGCGCGGGGTCCCCGCAGCGCGGCCTCGGCGTCGAGGGCGGGCGGGCGCTGGGCGGCCAGCCGGCGGAGCTCGTCGAGGCCGACCTGTTCCCGGCGGGCGGCCATGTCCGCGCGGACGCCCTCGATGATGGCGTCCAGGACGGTCCCGGTGCTCTGTTGCGACATGCTTTCCTGTCCTCTCGGCGGCGAGGGCCGCCCTGCTGAGTGCTGCGGGAGGCTCGGGCCGGGCCCGGTCATCCGGGCGCGACGACCGGCCCCGGACGGGACCGGTCATCGGCGCCGCGCCCCGGGGCCGGCTCGCACCGGCCCCGGGCCCGGTCGTCGCGGGCCTAGTGGTGGCGGGCCTCGTGCTTGCGCTGCTCGGAGCCGGCGCCGTGGCCCATCGAGCGCAGCACCGCCCCGGCGACGAGGCCGACGACGACGAGGACGATGCCGATGATCAGCACGGGGGTGCTGCCCATGGTGAAGCCCACGACGCCGACGATGACGCCCACCGACATGATCCCGACGGTCGCCCAGGCGGCGAGCGTGTTGCCGTGCCCCACGAAGCCCGTGTGGTCGAGGACGATCTCGTTTCCGTTTGCCATGTTCTTGCACTCCCGACTTCCCGGCCGAGGCCCGGCCGGCCTCGATCCCGCGGTCCCGGTCCGGGCCCGGCGGTTGCTGACACTCTGTCCCGCCCCATTGTGCCACCCCTGGGCGCGCCCCGCGCACGCGGCACGGGGTCTCAGGCGGTGGGGTCCCGGCCCTCGGTGAGGGCGTCCCACGAGTCGATCTCGTCGCCGGTGCGGGCGCCGCCCGCGGCGGCCTCGGCGGCGGGGCGCTCGTAGCGCCGCGCCGCCGTCCAGGTGCGGCCCGCCACGAGCGCCCAGAGCCCGCACAGGGCCACGAGGCCCGCCGCGGCCGCGGCCAGCCACGGCCAGGCGGTCAGGGCGTAGTCGCCGCCGGCGTTGACCATGCCCGTGGTCTCCCCCACCACGGTCTGCGCGGCACCGGACGGGTCGGCCAGCACAGACGCGGCCGCGGCGAGCGCCCCCAGGCCCGCGAGGGCCACCACGACGGCCACGACCGGGCGCAGCGCGCGCCCGGAGATCGCGGTCGCCAGGGCGCCGGCGGCGGCGACGAGGCCCAGGGCCGTGACGGCCGGGGCGGCGTCGGAGCCCGCGACGTCGACGGTGATCGGCTCCAGCGTGGTCCGCACGGTCGCGGAGACCCACGTGGCGGCGGAGCACGCGAAGACCGCGAGCGCCGCGACGAGCGTGCCGAGCACGACCGGGGCCTTGCGGCTCAGGCGGGCGCGGGCCGGGGCCCGGTCCCGGGCATCAGCCACGCTCGGCCACCGCGTGCGTGTCCGTGGCGATCCGGTCGACGTCGAGCTCGTGCAGGCGCTCGGCGAGCAGCACCGCCCGCAGCGGGGCCGTGGCCTTGTTCAGGGACTCGAGCGCCTCCGTCTCCGGGTCCGAGTCCGCGACGATGCCGCCGCCGGCCTGGACGTAGGCCTTGCCGTCGACGAGCAGGGCCGTGCGGATGGCGATGGCCATGTCCATGTCCCCGGCGAAGTCCAGATAGCCGACCACGCCGCCGTAGACGGCGCGGCGCAGCGGCTCGTACTCGTCCAGCAGGCGCAGCGCCCGCGGCTTGGGCGCCCCGGAGAGGGTGCCGGCGGGGAACGTCGCGGCCAGGACGTCGTAGGCGGTGGCGTCGGGGCGCATCCGCCCGACGACGTTGGAGCACAGGTGCATGATGTGGCTGAAGCGCTCGACCTCCATGAACTCCGTGACCTCCACGGACCCGGGGACGGCGACCTTGGAGATGTCGTTGCGGGCGAGGTCCACGAGCATGAGGTGCTCGGAGCGCTCCTTCTCGTCCTGCAGCAGGTCCCGCTCCAGGGCGAGGTCCTCCTCGACCGTCCGCCCGCGGGGGCGCGAGCCGGCGATGGGGTGCGTGACGGCCTGGTCCCCCGAGACCGTGACGAGCGCCTCCGGGGAGGAGCCCACGACGGAGAAGGGCCGGCCCTCGGCGTCCTCGAAGCTGTAGAGGTACATGTAGGGGCTGGGGTTGATCGCCCGGAGCATCCGGTAGACGTCGAGGGAGTCGGCGGTGCACTCCGTCTCGAAGCGCCGAGAGACGACGACCTGGAAGATCTCCCCGTCCACGATCGCCTTCTTGCCCTCCACGATGGAGTTCATGAACAGCGTGCGGTCCCAGCTCTGGGAGACCTTGGCCTCGAGGTCCCCGCCGATCTCGTCGGTGCCGGTGAGCGTCGAGACGCTGACCTGCCCGAGAGGGCGGGCGAGCTTCTCCACCATGGCGTGCACCCGGGCGAGGGCGTCGGCGTAGGCCTCGTCGACGCGCTGGTCGGTGTCGTCGAAGTTGATGGCGTTGGCCACGAGCATGACGGTGCCGTCGGTGTTGTCGTGGATCGCGATGTCCGAGACGAGATTCATGGCCAGCTCGGGCAGGTGCAGGTCGTCCTCGGGCGGGTGGGGGAGCTTCTCCCAGCGGCGCACGGCCTCCCAGCCCACGAAGCCCACGAGGCCGGAGGTCAGCGGGGGCACGTCCTCGAAGCGCTCGGTGTGCAGCAGCGCCATCGTGTCCCGCAGGGCCTCGACCGGGCTGCCGCCCGTGGGGACCCCGGCCGGGACCTGGCCCAGCCAGTGCGCCTGCCCGTCCTTGGCGGTGAGGGTCGCCCGGGAGTTCGCGCCGACGAAGGAGTAGCGGGACCACACGCCGCCCTCGGCGGCCGACTCCAGGAGGAAGGTGCCGGGGCGGGCGGCCCCGTCCTCGAGGGCGAGGGCGCGGTAGAGGCCGATGGGGGTCATGGCGTCGGCGAGGATCTTGACGCGGACGGGGATGACGCGGCGCTCCGCGGCGAGCGCGCGGAACTCCTCGAGCGTGGGGCTGACGGTGCCCAGGTCCTGCATGGGTGTCGACCTGTCTTCCTGGTGACGGTGGAACGGGAGGATCGGGTGGGTGGGGCGCGGTGCGACCGGTCAGACGGCGGCGGCGGCGCCGAGGTCGCGGCCGTCGAAGCAGGTGCGCGTGCCGGTGTGGCAGGCCGCGCCGGTCTGGTCCACCTGCACCAGCAGGGCGTCGCCGTCGCAGTCCAGGTGCACGCTGTGCACGCGCTGCACGTGCCCGGAGGTGTCGCCCTTGCGCCAGTACTCCTGCCGGGAGCGGGACCAGAACGTCACGCGGCCCTCGGTGAGGGTCCGGCGCAGCGCCTCGTCGTCCATCCAGCCGAGCATGAGCACCTCCTTGGTGTCGTGCTGCTGCACCACGGCGGCCACCAGGCCGGAGGGGTCGCGCTTCAGGCGCGCCGCCACGGCGGGGTCGAGGACATCGGTTCCGGGGGTCTGCTCGCTCATCGCCCTCCATCCTAACGACCTGCCGCCCCGCGGCCGGTCCGGCGACCGCGGGGCCTGCTCGCCGGCGTCCGGGGCTCACCCGTGCAGGGTCGTCCCCGGTGACTGCCCGAACCGCCGGCGGTAGGCCGCGGCGAAGCGTCCCGTGTGGGGGAAGCCCCAGCGGGCGGCGATCCCCGCGACGGTCGCCCCGGCGGCGGGGTCGGCCTCCCGCAGGTCGCGGTGGGCGGCCTCCAGCCGGGCGTCGCGGAGATAGGCGATCGGGGTGGTGCCCAGCTCGCGGCGGAACGCCACCTGCAGCCCGCGCGGGCTCATCCCGGCGGCGCGGGCGATCCCGGCGAGGCCGATGTCCTCGTCGAGGTGCTCGTCGACGAAGGCCGTCGCCCGGCGGAGCCGTGCGGGCGCGACCCGGGCGGAGCCGGGCGGCGGGGACTGGGTGAGGAAGGTGTTCGGGAAGCAGTGCAGCAGCGCGGTGGCGAGGGACCGGAACGCCGTGCCCCGGACCAGGGGGTGCTCCATCGCCTCGGTGTTGGGCAGCACGTCCTGGTGGAGGTGGCGGACCTCGGCGAGCCAGTAGCGGGTCAGGGCCGGGGACGGCGGCGTCCACCCCGTGAACGCGAGCTGCAGCGACTCCTGCCCGAGCAGGCCCCGGGCGTGCTCCTGCACGGCCTCGGCGTCCAGCACCACGGAGCCCAGCTCGAGCATGCCTTCCCACCGGCCCCCGTAGACGCCCTGCGGGAGGAGGAACGGCAGGCGCGTGGTGATCCGGTCCTGGCCGGAGTCCACGGTGAGCCGCCCGGTGAGGACGTGGGTGACGGTGAACGTGCCGGAGACGTCGCCGGTGCCGGAGGACGCGGTCGTGCCCAGCCGGAAGCGGTGGGCCAGCAGCGGCCCCGCCGAGGCCGCGGAGACGCTGAACTCGAACGAGCCGTCCGTCGGCGCGCGCAGCCCCAGTCCCCGGTAGAGCTGGGCCATGGCGGCGATGCCCTTCTCGGGGTCCCGGGTCGAGTACGACGACCGGTGGAACGCGGTGCTCATCCGCCGGGGCCGCGAACGGCCCGCCGGCGCCCACGAGCGCCGGCGACCGCTCTCGTCATGGTGTCCGGTCCGGGCCTAGCGCCGGTTGAGGAACTTGCGCAGCATGCCGCCGACCCCGGCGCCGCCCGAGCGGCGGGTGCCGGCCTGGCCCGCGGCGTTCACCCCGCGCGTCGTCCGGCGCCCGCCGGCGGCCCCGGTGGCGCGGGTCCCGCCCGTCAGTCGTCCGGTGGCGTTCCTGAGGATGTTGTTCAAACCCACGGTGGACTCCTTCGTCGTCAGCGCCCTGGGGGCGGACCGCCGCCAGGGTGCTGACGACTGTACGCCGTCCGCGTGTCCACGGCTACGCCCGGCGCCGGGTCGCCGCCGTGGGCCGTCACGAAGGCCCGGCCGCCGTGCACGGGCCGGGCCCGCACCGCCGCCGGGGCGCGGGCACCGTCGCGCTCCCGGGGTGCGAGCGGCTCAGCGGACCTCGTAGCCGGCCGCGCGCAGGGCGTCCTTGACCTCGGCGATCGCGTGCACCGGCCCGAAGTGGAAGATCGAGGCGGCCAGCACGGCGTCGGCGCCCGCGGCCACGGCAGGCGGGAAGTGCTCGGGCGCCCCGGCCCCGCCGGAGGCGATCAGGGGCACGTGCACCCGCTGCCGCACGGCGGAGATCATCTCGAGGTCGAAGCCCTCCCGGGTGCCGTCGGCGTCCATGGAGTTGAGCAGGATCTCCCCCACGCCGCGTTCCTCGGCCTCGCGGGCCCACTCCAGGGCGTCGAGGCCGGTGAGCGTGCGCCCCCCGTGGGTGGTGACCTCGAAGCCGGAGGGGGTGTTCCCGGTGCGGCGGGCGTCGAGGGACAGGACGAGCACCTGGCTGCCGAAGTGCCCGGTGATCTCGTCGATGACCTCCGGGCGGGAGACCGCGGCGGTGTTGATGGAGGTCTTGTCCGCGCCGCAGCGCAGCAGCCGGTCGACGTCGGCGACCGCGCGGACGCCGCCGCCCACCGTGAGCGGGATGAAGACCTGCTCGGCGGTGCGGGTGACGACGTCGAAGGTGGTCTCCCGCGCGGCCGAGGACGCGGTGACGTCGAGGAACGTCAGCTCGTCGGCGCCCGCCTCGTTGTAGCGCTTGGCGAGCTCCACGGGGTCGCCGGCGTCGCGCAGGTTCTCGAAGTTGACGCCCTTGACGACGCGACCGGCGTCGACGTCCAGGCAGGGGATGACACGTACGGCAACGCCCACGGGCGGGACCTCCTCGGCTGCGGCGGGTGGGGGACGGGGTCAGATCCGGGCGGCCTGGATCGGGGAGACCAGGATCGCGCGGGCACCGATCTCGTAGAGGGCGTCCATGACCTTGTTGGTCTCCGCCTTCGGGACCATGGCGCGCACGGCACAGCCGTTGCCGCGGCCCAGCCGGGCGATGGTCGGGCCCTCCATGCCGGGGGTGATCCGGGTGGCGGCGTCGACGAGGTCCTCGGCGACGTCGTAGTCCATCAGCACGTACTGCCGGGCCACGAGCACGCCCTGCAGGCGCCGGCGCAGCACGGCCAGGCCCTCGGGCTCCTCGGCGGTGCGGCGGCGGATGAGCAGCGCCTCGGAGGTCATGATGGGCTCGCCGAAGACCTGCAGGCCCGCGGCGCGCAGGGTGTTGCCGGTCTCCACGACGTCGGCGATCGCGTCGGCCACGCCCAGCCGGATGGAGGACTCGACGGCGCCGTCGAGGCGGACCACGGACGCGCCGACGCCGCGCTCGGCGAGGTAGTCGCGCAGCAGCCCGTCGTAGCTCGTCGCGATCCGCTTGCCCTCGAGCTGGGCGATCGAGCTGAACTCGCCCGCGGGGCCCGCGAAGCGGAACGTGGAGCGGGCGAAGCTCAGCGGCAGGTCCTCGTCCGCGTGGGCGCCGGAGTCCAGGAGCAGGTCGCGTCCGGTGATGCCGACGTCGAGGGTCCCGCCGCCCACGTACACCGCGATGTCGCGGGGGCGCAGGTAGAAGAACTCGATGTGGTGCTCGGGGTCCACGAGGACCAGTTCGCGCGAGTCGCGGCGCTGCCGGTACCCGGCCTCCTTGAGCATGGTGACGGCGGCTTCGGACAGGGCGCCCTTGTTGGGCACTGCGACACGCAGCATGGGGATCCTTCTCGGCTTCGAGGGGAGGCGCTCCGGCAGGAGCGTCCCGGTGGGAGCGGGGTGCGGAGGCGGCGGGGCGCTCAGAGGTGGGTGTAGACGTCCTCGAGGCGCAGGCCCTTGGCGACCATCATGACCTGCAGGTGGTAGAGCAGCTGCGAGATCTCCTCGGCGGCCTGCTCCGGGGTCTCGTACTCGCACGCCATCCAGACCTCGGCGGCCTCCTCGACGATCTTCTTGCCGATCCCGTGGACCCCGGTGTCGAGCTCCCGCACGGTGCCGGAGCCTTCCGGTCGGGTCACGGCTTTGTCGCTGATCTCGGCGAAGAGGGTCTCGAAGGTTTTCACGCCTCCCAGGGTAATGGGTCGGCGCGGCCGCCCCGGACGGCGCCGCGCGCGGGCGCCGTCCGGGGCGGCCGGTCAGACCTGCAGGGCGCGCAGCAGCAGCGCGGTCTGCACAGCGGCGGCCGCGGCCTCGTAGCCCTTGTCCTCGTGGGAGCCCTCCAGGCCCGCCCGGTCGAGGCCCTGCTGCTCGGTGTCACAGGTCAGCACACCGAAGCCCACCGGCACGCCGGTGCGCACGGCGACGTCCGTGAGGCCCTGGGTGGCGGCGGAGCACACGTAGTCGAAGTGCGGGGTCCCGCCGCGGATCACGACGCCGAGCGCCACCACGGCGTCGACGGTCGGGGCGAGCCGCGCCGCGGTCACGGGCAGCTCGAAGCTGCCGGGCACCCGCACGACCGTCGGGTCCGCCACCCCGGCGTCGGCGAGCGCGCGGCGGGTGCCGTCGAGCAGCCCGTCCATGATCACCGTGTGCCAGCTCGAGGCGACGACGGCGATGCGCAGGCCGGCCGCGTCGGCGGTGCTGAGGTCGATGTCGGGGGCTCCGTGTCCGCTCATGGGGTGCTCTCTCCTGTGCTCTCGAGGGGCGTGGTCTGGTGGAACGTGGTGTCGTGGAACGCTGTCTCGTCGTTGAAGCTGTCGCTGTCGGTGATCCCGCCGGCGGCGTCGTCCACGTGGCGCAGCCGGTGGCGCATCCGGTCGCGCTTGGTGGCGAGGTAGTCGTGGTTCTCGGGACGGGCCGGGACCTCGTTGGGGACCATCTCGGTCACCTCGATGCCCAGGTCCGCAAGGTGCTCCGCCTTGGCGGGGTTGTTGGACAGCAGCCGGATCCGGGTGAGCCCGAGCCGGTGCAGGATCGCCGCGGCCGCGGTGTAGTCCCGGGCGTCGGCGGGCAGGCCGAGCAGCTCGTTGGCCTCGACGGTGTCCGCTCCCCCGTCCTGGAGCTTGTACGCGCGCAGCTTGTTGACGAGGCCGATGCCGCGGCCCTCGTGGTTGCGCAGGTACAGCAGGGTCCCGCCGTCGGCGGCGATCCGGCGCAGCGCCAGGTGCAGCTGGGGTCCGCAGTCGCAGCGGAAGGAGCCGAAGACGTCGCCCGTGAGGCACTCGGAGTGCAGCCGCACGAGGGGCGGCGGGCCCGCCGGGGAGCCGGCGGGGGGCGGCGCGGTGAGGCTCAGGTGCTCCGCGACGACCTCGCCCGGCCCGCCCGGCAGCTGCCAGCCCACCACCTCGAACCGGCCCTCGGGCGTGGGCACCACGACGGGCTCGGTGCCGATCAGGGCGGCGGAGGGGGTCATGGGCGCGGCTCCCGCAGGTGCACCACCAGGTCCTCGATGCTCACCAGGGGCATCCCGTGGCGGTCGGCGAACGCGCGCAGCGCCGGCAGGCGCATCATCGACCCGTCGTCGTGGACGAGCTCGGCGATGACGCCCACGGGCTCGAGGCCTGCGAGGGAACACAGCTCGACGGCCGCCTCGGTGTGCCCGCGCCGGGCGGCGACCCCGCCCTCGGCGGCGCGCAGCGGCAGCACGTGCCCGGGCCGGGTGATGTCCCCGGGCCCGGCCTGCGGGTCGGCGAGCACCCGGGCCGTGAGCGCGCGGTCCGCGGCGCTGATGCCCGTGCTCACGCCCTCCCGGGCGTCGCACGTGACGGTGTAGGCGGTGCCCTTGGCGTCCTCGTTGACGGCGACCATCGGCGGCAGCCGCATCGCGTCCGCCCGCTCGCCGGTCAGGGGCACGCACACGACCCCGGAGGTGTGCCGGACGGTGAAGCCCATGAGCTCCGGGGTGGCGTGCCGGGCGGCGAAGACGATGTCGCCCTCGTTCTCGCGGTCCGCGTCGTCGACGACGACGACCGCGGCGCCGCGCGCCACCGCCGCGACGGCCGCCGCGACCGGGTCGAGGCGGATCTGCTCCGCCCCGGCCGCGCCGGCGTCCTCGTGGGTGCTGCTGGTGCGCATCATGCTCCTTCTGCTGCCGTGGACGCGGCCGTGGACGCGGCCGTCGATGCTGCGGGGGACGCCGCCGCGCCGGCGTCGAGCCGGGCGAAGGCCAGCAGGCGCTGGGCGTACTTGGCCAGGACGTCGACCTCGAGGTTGACGCTCGAGCCCACCGGGCGGCGCCCGAGGGTGGTCTCGGCGAGGGTCGCGGGGATCAGCCCGACCTCGAACCAGGGCTGCTCCGCGCCCGGCGCGCTGACGGCGGTCACGGTGAGGGACACCCCGTCGACGGCCACGGAGCCCTTCTCGGCGAGGAATGGGGCAAGCTCGGCGGGCAGGGCCACCCGCACGCGCTCCCACTCGCCGAGATCCTCGCGCTCGGCCACCGTGCCGGTGCCGTCCACGTGGCCCTGGACCACGTGGCCGTCCAGCCGGCCGCCGGCGGGCACGCACCGCTCTAGGTTGACGGGGTCGCCCGCGGCCAGGGCCCCGAGGTTCGTCCGGGCGAGCGTCTCGCCGATGACGTCGGCGAGGAACTGCCCGGCGCCGATCTCCCCGGTGCGCGTGGCGGTGAGGCAGACCCCGTTCACGGCCAGGGAGCCGCCGTGCGGCAGGTCGGCGACGAGCGGGCCGGCGTCGACGAGCAGGCGGGCGCTCGTGCCGTCGGGCCGGGTCTCGACCGAGCGGACGGTGCCCTGCCCGGCGACGATTCCTGTGAACATCGGCTTCTTCCTCTGCTTCCTCTGCGTCTTCGGGGTCTTCTGCTGCTGGTGCTTCTGCTGCTGGTGCCTCGGCTGCGCCGTGAACCGCGGGACAGCTCAGGCCGCGGGGGCCGGCCGCAGGTGGATCCACAGGTCCGGGCCCAGCTGCTGCACGGGCCCGCCGCCGGCGGGGTCGAGCCGCCAGCGGACGGCGTCGGCGAGGGTGCCGACGCCGAGCTCCTCGAACGCCGGCCGGCCCGCGCCCAGCAGCAGCGGGGCCTGATAGAGGCTGAGCTCGTCGACGAGGCCCGCCCGCAGGAAGGCCGCCCCGACGGTGGCCCCGCCCTCGACGAGCACGTGGCGCACCCCGGCGTCGTAGAGCTCGGCCAGGGCGGAGTGGGGGTCGTGGGTGGCCACGTGCCGGAAGCGGCCGTCGGCCCCGCGCATCGCGGCGCGTGCCGGGACGGGGCGCAGGCCCATGGCCACGCGCAGGGGCTGGCGGGCGACGGCGCCGCCGTCCCCGGTGCGGGCGGTGAGCCGGGGGTCGTCGGCGAGGACGGTGCCGGTGCCCACGAGCACCGCGTCCGCGCGGGCGCGGACGTCGTGGCCGTGCTCGCGCGCCGACGGCGACGTGATCCACTGGCTGGTCCCGTCGGCGGCCGCGATCCGGGCGTCGAGGGACTGGGCGACCTTGAGCGTCACGAACGGGCGCTGGGCGCGCATGGTCTCGCCCCAGCGGTCGTTGAGCCGCTCCGCCTCCTCAGCGAGCAGCCCGGAGCGCACGTCGAGCCCGGCGGCGCGCATCGTGGCGGCCCCGCCGGAGGCGGCGGCCGTGCGGTCGGGGGCGCCGAAGACCACCCGGGGCACCCCGGCCTCGGCGATGGCCTCGGCGCACGGTCCGGTCCGGCCCCAGTGGTTGCAGGGCTCCAGGGTCACGTACATCGTGGTGCCGCGCAGGTCGGTGCCGGCGGACGCGGCCCGGTCGAGCACGTCGACCTCGGCGTGGGGGGTGCCGGCCCCGCGGTGGTGGCCGACGTGCAGGATCCGCCCGGAGGCGTCGACGAGGACGGCGCCCACCAGGGGGTTGGCCCCGCGGGGGCCGCGGGCGGCCGCGTGCAGGGCGGTCCGCATGACCGACCGCTCGGCGTCGCGGCCGGGCTCGCGCTGCGGGTCCATCGCGCCGTCCTTTCCCGGGTCGGAACCGGGGCGCAGGACAACGGTGACGCCGCCGGGACCCGGCGGCGCGGTGGCGCGTCCGTGCGGGCGCGCCACGAGGGCCGTTGAACGTGTTGCCTTCCATCCAGACTGTGACTGTCGGTACCGGAGTTCCACCGGTTCGGCCGGACGCCGAGCCCCGGCGGGCGCGGGGCGCCTGCAGGAACGTCGTCGTCCGGTTCGCGGACTGTGACCGCCGGTTCGGACTTGCACCGACCCCGGAACACGTTGTTGTTGTCCCGATTATGACACAGCGCCGCGCGGCCGGGCGGCAGCGTCCCGGAGGGCCTCAGCCCTGGTGGGCGGCGGCGCGCAGCGCGGCGATGGCGGCCTCGGGGTCCCCGGCGCCGTAGACGGCCGAGCCGGCCACGAAGGTGTCGGCCCCCGCCTCCGCCGCGCGCACGATGGTCTCCGCGGTGATCCCGCCGTCCACCTGCAGCGCCACCCGGCCGCCGCCCGCGCGGATCGCCTCGGCGGCACGGCGGATCTTCGGCAGCGTCACGTCCAGGAACGCCTGCCCGCCGAAGCCCGGTTCGACGGTCATCACCAGCAGCATGTCCAGCTCCGGGAGCAGGTCGAGGTAGGGCTCCACCGGGGTCGCCGGGCGCAGGGCCAGCCCGGCGCGGGCCCCGTGGGCGCGCAGCTCGCGGGCGAGCCGCAGCGGGGCGCGGGCCGCCTCGGCGTGGAAGGTGACGGACTCGCAGCCGAGCTCGGCGTAGGCCGTGGCCCACCGGTCCGCGTCCTCGACCATCAGGTGGACGTCCAGCGGCACCGGGCTCACGGCGAGGACCCGCTCCACCACGGGCAGGCCCAGCGTGAGGTTGGGGACGAAGTGGTTGTCCATGACGTCCACGTGCACGGCGTCGGCGGTGGCGATCCGGCGCAGCTCGCCCTCGAGGTTGACGAAGTCGGCGGAGAGGATCGAGGGGTGGATGCAGGTGCGGGACACGGGGGCTCCTGAGGTGGCGGTCGAGTCGGGGCGTCAGTGCTTGCGCAGCAGGGCCAGGAACATGGCATCGGTGCCGTGGACGTGCGGCCACAGCTGGACGGTCGCGGGACCGGACGCGCCCTCCCAGGGGCGGGACGGGTCCCGGTCCCCGTCGAGCGCGCCGGGCAGGGCCGCGCCGCGGGCGGGGCCGAGCGCGTCGACGAGCTCGGCGTCGTCGCGCCCGGCGAGCACGTCCTGGACCACGGCCAGCGTCTCGGCGGCGTGCGGGGAGCAGGTCGCGTAAGCGACCAGCCCGCCGGGGCGCGTGACGTCCAGCGCGGCCCGGAGCAGCTCCCGCTGCAGCGGGCCCAGCTCGGCGAGGTCCCGGGGGGTGCGCCGCCAGCGGGACTCCGGGCGGCGGCGCAGCGCGCCGAGGCCGGTGCAGGGGGCGTCCACGAGCACCCGGTGGAAGCCCGCCTCCGCGGCGGGCCGGCCGCCGAGCAGCTCGGCGGCGTCCCGCCCGTCGCCGGTGCGCACCGTCCACGCCCGCCGGGGCACGGGGCGCAGGGCCTGGCGGACGAGCTCGGCCCGGTGCGGGGCGACCTCGTTGGCGGTCAGGTGGGCGCCGGACCCGGCGGCGAGCGCGGCGAGCAGCGCCGCCTTGCCGCCGGGTCCGGCGCACAGGTCGAGCCAGCGCTCGCCCGCGGTGTCCTGCTCCCCGGCCGCCACCAGTGCGCGGGCCACGAGCTGGGAGCCGGCGTCCTGGACGCGCACGCCGCCCCCGCGCACGGAGTCGAGCCGGTGCAGGTCCCCGCCGCTGCTCAGCGCGGAGCCGGGGACGAGCGGACCGGGCTCCGCCCCGGTCTCAAGGGCCTCGGCCAGCTCGCCCAGCCCGGGCAGGGCCACGAGGTTGACCACCGGCGCGGCGTTGTCCGCCGCCAGCAGGGCCTCGAGCTCGGCGGCGTCCCGCCCGTGGGCGGTCAGCGCCTGGCGCAGCGCGCGGACCTCCCAGGCCGGGTGGGCGTGGGCGAGGCCGAGGCGCGCGGCGTCGTCGGGGGCGTCGGCGGTCAGCTGCGCGACCCAGGCCGCGAGGTCCCTGGCCGCGACCTTGCGCAGCACCGCGTTGACGAGCCCGCCGGGTCCCGCGCCGATCTCGGCGCGGACGAGCCCGACCGTCTGGTCGAGGGCGGCGTGGTCGGGCACGCGCATGGCCAGCAGCTGGTGGACGCCCAGGCGCAGGGCGTCGAGGACCGCGCCGTCGAGGTCGGCCAGGGGCCGGTCGACGCAGCGGGCGAGCACGGCGTCGTACGTGCCCTGCCAGCGCAGCGCCCCGTAGGCGAGCTCGGTGGCGAACCCGGCGTCCCGCCGGTCCAGGCGGTGGGCGCGGATCAGCTTCGGCAGCACGAGGTTGCCGTAGGCGCCCTCCTCGGACACGGCCCGCAGGGTCTCGAAGGCGGCGAGCCGGGCGGGGTCCGCCCGTCGGGTGCGGCGCCCCGGCGCCGAGGAGGAGTAGGAGCGCTCCGCCTGCGCGCGCCGGTTGCGCTCGTGGCCCTTGGCGTTGCGGCGCGGGCCCTCCTGCCGGCGGTCGCGCTCGGGGCGCCCGCCCCGCCGCTCGCCGTGCTGCCGGTCGTTGCGCTCGCTCACTCGAAGACCACTCCTGTGTCGGTGTTCCGGCCGCGCGCCCACGCGGCGGCGTCCATCGTTCTCTTCCCGGCCGGCTGCACCCGGGTGAGCTCCACGGCGTAGGAGCCGGTGCCCACGAGCACCGCCCCGCCGCGCAGCACGCACTGCCCGGGGGCCAGGTCCCGGTGGTCCGGCCGGGCGAGGACCCGGTCCAGCTTGAACCGCTGCCCGTCGAGCACGGTCCACGCCCCCGGTTCCGGGGTCACCCCCCGCACGCGGTGGGCCACGGCCACGGCCGGGTCCGTCCACCGGACGCGGCCGTCCTCGCCCGTGAGCTTGGGGGCGAGGCTGACCTCGCCCTCCTGCGGGACCGGCCGGGCGGTGCCGTCGACGACGGCGCGCAGGGACTCCGCCAGCAGCGGGGACCCCGAGCGGGCGAGCCGGTCCAGGACCGTCCCGGCGGTGTCGTCGGGACGGACCTCGTCGGTCAGGGTGCCGAGCACCGGCCCGGTGTCGAGGCCGGCCTCGAGCAGGAAGGTGCTGGCCCCGACCACGGTGTCCCCCGCCATGAGGGCGCGCTGGACCGGGGCGGCGCCGCGCCACTGCGGCAGCAGCGAGAAGTGCAGGTTGATCCAGCCGTGGGGCACGGCGTCGAGCGCGGCCTGCGGGACGAGGGCGCCGTAGGCCACGACGGCGGCGACGTCGGCGCCCAGCCCGCGGATCCGCTCGGTCAGCTCCGCGTCCACGCGGTTGGCCCTGAGCACGGGCAGGCCCCGCCGCTCGGCCTCCTCCGCCACCGGCGAGGGCGTGAGCACCTTCCGGCGGCCCACGGGGGCGTCGGTGCGGGTGAGCACGGCCGCGATCTCGACGTCGGGGCGCTCGGCCAGGTGGACGAGGGGCGGCACGGCGACGGACGGCGTGCCGGCGTAGAGGATCTTCACGGCTCTCCTGGGAATCTTGCCGGACGGGCGGGGGGCGGGGGTCAGGCGCCGGACGGGGCGCCCGCCCCGAAGGACGAGCCGGCGCCGAAGGACGAGCCCACGCTCGTGGCGCGCCGGCCGGCCACCCCGCTGACGACCCCGTTGTAGTCGGCGGCGCGCAGGGCGCGCAGCGCCTCCCGGCGGGCCTCGCCCTCGAGCCGGTCGACGTAGAGGCGCCCGTCGAGGTGGTCGGTCTCGTGCTGCAGGCAGCGCGCGAGCAGCCCGGTGCCCTCCACGACCACCGGCGCGCCGTGCTGGTCGACCCCGGTGACGCGGGCCCAGTGGCGCCGCGGCGTCTCGAAGCCCAGCCCGGGCACGGACAGGCAGCCCTCCCCGCCCTCCTGCGGCTCCTCGCCCACCTCGAGCACGGGGTTGACCACGTGGCCCTCGGCGCCCTCCACGGCCCACGTGAACACGCGCAGGCTCACGCCCACCTGGGGCGCGGCCAAGCCCACGCCGCCGACGTCCAGCATCGTCTCGTGCATGTCCGCGACGAGGCGTCGCAGGGCGTCGTCGAACACGGAGACCTCCGCCGCGCGGGTGCGCAGGACGGGGTCCCCGATGGTGCGGATGGGCAGGATGGGCATGGTGGGACCTCGCTCTCGACCTCCCAAGTCTACGGTCCGCCCGGCGGGGGCGGGCACGCCGCGGGTCAGGCGGGCGGGGCCGGCGGGAGCTCCCCCAGCGGGGGCGGCGGCACGGGGCGCAGCGCGGGCCCGGCCGCGGCGAGGGCCGTCTCCTGCGTCCACACCCGGTGCAGGGCGCAGAACTTGTACCAGTGCGCCTCGAGCACGGCCGGCACGGCCTGGACGGGCACGACCTCCGTCTCCCCGATCGCGACGCCCAGCAGCAGGTCCGCGTTCCCGTAGGCCCACGGCTCCCAGCTGCCGGCCTCGGCGTCCACGAGGGACTCCTCGGCCTTGAGCCCGGCGACCAGCTGGGTGACGACCTTGGGGTCGAGGGGCTTGACCCGCCCGTCGCGGTCCGTGCCCTTGGTCTTGTAGTCGATCAGGCACACCTTGCCGGCGATCCGGGCCACGAGGTCGAGGGTGCCGGCGTAGCCGACCGTGGAGTTCCACACGGTGACCTCCACCGCGAGCGGCTCGGGGGCGTAGAGGTCCCACCACTCGTCGAAGCGGGAGGCGAAGCGCTCCTCGCCGTGCTCGGCGAGCGCGGCCCGCGCGTCGGCCGCCCGGTGGGGCCGGCCCAGCGCGCGCAGGGCGATCTGCTCGGCGTAGGTGTGCACGCGGTCCCCGCGGGCGGCGGCGTCGTCCCGGTGCCGCTCGGCGGCCTTCGCCGCGTCCCGGACCACGGCGCGCAGCTGCGCGGGCGAGCCGAGGGCCGCGCGCAGCCGCTCGTCCCGCACGGCCGCCTGCGCCGCGGAGTAGCCGTACCAGCCGTCCAGGTCGGTGGCCGCCCGCGAGAGGACCGTGGTGATGGAGGGCACCGTCGCCTGCTCCGAGGTGGACCTCGCGTACATCCGTCCGTACTCGGTCTGTTCCGCCAGCCTGGGCTGTGTCACGCTGCTCGCTGCCTCTCCGTGGGTCCGGGGTGCCGTCCCCGGTCCCCGGGGCGCTGGCCCGCACGCTACCGGCTCCCTCGGACAGGCGGCCGGCCGCCGCGGCGGAGCCCGGGCACGACGAAGGCCCCGGCTCGGTGAGCCGGGGCCTTCGTGCTGGTGCGCGATACTGGGATCGAACCAGTGACCTCTTCCGTGTCAGGGAAGCGCGCTACCGCTGCGCCAATCGCGCTTGACCGTTCGACCTCCGGGGAGGTCGGCAAGCGAGGTGGGGTGTGCACCGAGGTGGAGACGGGATTCGAACCCGCGTTGACGGCTTTGCAGGCCGCTGCCTAACCACTCGGCCACCCCACCGGGACCTGGTCCTCACGGACAGGGCCGTTGGTCACGACATCTACGATGTCGATCACTGCGAGCGGACGACGGGAGTCGAACCCGCGACATCCACCATGGCAAGGTGGTGCTCTACCAGCTGAGCTACGTCCGCATGTCTGTCGGCCGATCTCTCGATCTTCCGAGTTGGAACTCTATCACAGCCGTTTTCCCCGGCGTCTCCGCAGGGAGGGGGCGTGCGGCAGTCGACGGCCTCCTCGGTGCGGAGCGCCTCGCGGCCGCTCCGTCCCGCCGGAACCCGTCGGTGTTCCTGACAGGTGAAGACTGTACGGGAACGTTTTCGGAAACGCCAAATCGCCCGCCCGGCCCCTCCCGGCCCCGTCCGGCCGTGGCCGCGAGCCGGACGGGCAGGGGCCGCGGCCCCTGCCCGGGAACGCCCTTCTCACCCTCCCCGCCCCGTGGACGGCCGGCCCACGGGGCGCCCCGTGGAGCCCGTCCGGACCGTCCCGGCGGCGAATTGGCCCCCGGGGCGGATGTGGGTTATGGTTTTCGAGCAGTGAGCGCGATTGGCGCAGCGGTAGCGCGCTTCGTTCACACCGAAGAGGTCACTGGTTCGATCCCAGTATCGCGCACGAGCACCGAGAGGACCCCGGCTGACCAGCCGGGGTCCTCTTCTCGTTCCGGGCCCGGAGCCCGGGCCCCCACCACGACGACGGCCCCGCCGCCCACCGTGGGAGGGCGGCGGGGCCGCGGCGGGGTGGCGCCCCGGGGCGGGCAGCCGGGCGGGGCGCCGGGGTCAGGCGGCGGAGACGTCCCCGAGGATCCCCTCGCGGGCGAGGGCGGTCAGGCGCGAGACGGCGCGGAAGTACTTCTTCTGGTAGCCGCCGGCCATCATCTCGGCGGTGAAGACCTGGTCGAAGGGCCGGCCCGAGGCGATGATCGGGAGGTTCTTGTCGTAGAGCCGGTCCGCGAGCACCACGAAGCGCAGCGCCACGGCCTGCTGCTCGATGGTGTGCACGTCGCGCCACACCACGGCGTCGATCCCGTCGATGAGCTTGCGGTAGCGGGAGGGGTGCACGGTCGCGAGGTGCTCCACGAGGGCGGCGAAGTCGTCGGCGGCCACGACGCGGCCCGCGTAGCGCTCCTCGACGGCGCGCTCGAGCTCCTCCTCGGACAGCGGCGCGGGCGCCTGCGGCAGGCCGCGGTGGCGGAAGTCCTCGCCGTCGATGCGCTGGACCTCGAACTGGTCGGCGAGCACCTGGATCTCCCGCTGGAAGTCCTGGGCGGCGAAGCGGCCCTCCCCGAGGGAGCCCGGCAGGGTGTTGGACGTCGCCGCGATCCGCACCCCGGCGTCGGAGAGCTCCCGCATCAGCCGCGACATCAGCACCGTGTCCCCCGGGTCGTCGAGCTCGAACTCGTCGATGCACACCAGCTGGTAGGAGCTCAGCGCGTCCACCGCCTTGCGGAACGTCAGGGCGCCCACGAGGTTGGTGTACTCCACGAAGGTCCCGAACGCCTTGGGCCCGGGCACGGCGTGCCACAGGGAGGCCAGCAGGTGGGTCTTGCCCACGCCGAAGCCGCCGTCCAGGTAGATGCCGGTGCGCACGGCGGCCCCGCCGCCCCCGCCGAAGAGCTTCGCGAAGAAGCCGCCGCCGGAGCCGGTGCGGCCGACGGACTCCGCGAACGTCCGCAGCTTCTGCACGGCCTGCGCCTGGGAGGGCTGCTGGGGGTCGGGCCGGTAGGTGTCGAACGAGACCTCCCCGAAGCGCTCGGACGGCCGGAAGCCCGCCAGCAGTTCATCCGCCGACACGTTGGGCCGGCGGTCGGTGAGGTGTTCGATCTGGATGCTCACGGGGAACCTCTCTGTCCGCCGCGGCCGGCGGTTCGCTGGGCGTCCGTGCGCCGGCGGGCGCACGGAGGTGCTCCGGCGATTTTACCGGCTGGCTCCCCCGGGGCCGCGCCGGGACGTGATCGGCCCCGGCGCACTACGCTGGGGAGGAACCCGGCCCGCGAGGGCCCCACCCGCTCCCCACCCGGAAGGATCCCCCATGGGCGTTGCCGTGGAGAACAACGAAGAGTTCGCGCAGTACGCGCACCCCGAGCGACTGGTGTCCACCCAGTGGGTCGCCGAGCACCTGGCCGACCCGGGCGTCGTCGTCGTCGAGTCCGACGAGGACGTCCTGCTCTACGAGACCGGGCACGTCCCCGGCGCCGTGAAGATCGACTGGCACACCGACCTCAACCGCCCCGACACCCGCGACTACGTCGACGGCGCCGGGTTCGCCGAGCTGATGTCCCGCAAGGGCATCTCCCGCGACACCACGGTCGTCGTCTACGGCGACAAGTCCAACTGGTGGGCGGCCTACGCCCTGTGGGTCTTCGAGCTCTTCGGCCACCCGGACGTGCGGCTGATGAACGGCGGCCGGGACAAGTGGATCGCCGAGGGCCGCGAGCTGTCCACGGACAGGGTCGTGCCCGAGCGCGCCGACTACCCCGTGGTGGAGCGCGACGACTCCCGGGCCCGGGCGTACCAGGAGGACGTCCTCGCCCACCTGGGGCAGAACCCCCTGATCGACGTCCGCTCCCTGCCCGAGTACACCGGCGAGCGCACGCACATGGCCGAGTACCCGCAGGAGGGCACCCTGCGCGGCGGGCACATCCCCACGGCCGCGTCCGTGCCGTGGGCCCGGGCCGCAGCCGAGGACGCCCGGTTCCGCTCCCGCGAGGAGCTCGAGGCGATCTACCGCGACGAGGTCGGCCTCGCCGCGGACGACGACATCATCGCCTACTGCCGCATCGGCGAGCGCTCCTCCCACACCTGGTTCGTGCTGAAGTACCTGCTCGGCTACGACAAGGTGCGCAACTACGACGGGTCGTGGACGGAGTGGGGCAACTCCGTGCGCGTGCCCATCGTGCTGGGCGCGGAGCGCGGCGAGGTCCCCGGGAGCGCCCGGTGACCGCGGCGCTGCCCGCCCAGCTCGAGGAGCTGGTCGACGACTTCACCGCGGTCCCCCAGGAGGACAAGCTGCAGCTGCTGCTCGAGTTCTCCCGCTCCCTGCCGGCGCTGCCCTCCCGGCTGGGCGAGCACCCGGAGGAGCTGGAGCAGGTCGTGGAGTGCCAGTCGCCGCTGTTCCTGGCCGTCGAGTGGGACGAGGACGCCGAGCCCGGCCCGGACACCCCGGTGCGGCTGTTCTTCTCGGCCCCCGCCGAGGCCCCGACCACGCGCGGCTTCGCCTCGATCCTGCACGAGGGCCTCGACGGGCTGCCCGCGCAGCAGGTCCTCGAGATCCCCGACGACCTGCCGGAGCGCTTCGGGCTCACCCAGCTCGTCTCCCCGCTGCGGATGCGCGGGATGTCGGCGATGCTCGCCCGGATCAAGCGCCGGGTCCGCGAGCTGCAGGACGCCTGAGCGGCGCGGCGGCACCGGCGTGGCGAGGAGCTCGCGCCGCGCCGGCCCGACGGCGGCCGTCGCGGCGCTGGAGCGGGCCGGCGTGGCCTACGCCGTGCACGAGTACGACCACGACCCCGCGGCGGCGTCCTTCGGCCTGGAGGCCGCCGCCGCGCTGGGCCGGGACCCCGGGCAGGTGTTCAAGACGCTGATGGTGGTGCACGAGCGGGACTGGGCGGTCGCGGTGGTCCCCGTCTCCGCGCGGCTGTCCCTGCGGGCGGCGGCGGCCGCCCTGGGCTGGAAGCGGGCGGCCCTGGCCGAGCCCCGGCTCGCGGAGCGGCGCACCGGCTACGTGGTCGGCGGGATCTCCCCGCTGGCCCAGAAGGCGCCCTCGCCCACCCTGCTGGACGACTCGGCCGCCGCGTGGCCCACGGTCCTCGTCTCGGGCGGGCGGCGCGGGCTCGACGTCGAGCTCTCCCCCGCGGACCTGCTGCGGCTCACGGGCGGGCGCACGGCGGCGCTCCAGGCCTGAGCCGGGCCTTCAGGCCTGGGCCGGGGCGCTCGTGCGCGCGTGCTCCGCCAGCCGGGCCGGCAGCCAGCGCCGCACGGCGTCCTCCCACCGCCGCGGGTCCACGTTCCACTCCTTCGTGTGCCGGGCCCGGGCGAAGGGCACGAACTCCACCAGGCGGTTCTGCTCCGCGAGCAGCCGCGAGCTCTCGGCGGGGACGAACTCGTCGTCCACGGAGTGCAGGATCAGCGTGGGCGCGCGCAGGTGGTCGGAGCGGGAGAGCCAGTCCAGGGCCTTGAGGTCCACCGGCGCGGCCAGACCGGTGAGCATCCGGCCCGCCCGGTGCGAGATGAGGTTCGTGGCCAGCCGCCCGATCCCGGAGGGCACGCGCCGGGTGCGGGAGTGGTGGGCGATGAGCTCGAACCAGTCCACCACCGGGCCGGTGAGCACGAGGGCCGCGATGTCGTCCCGGTAGAAGGACAGGTCCGCCGTCTGCAGGGAGATCGCCCCGCCCATGGACCAGCCGAACAGCACGATCTGCGTGGCCCCCCGGGACTTGGCGTAGCTGATGGCCGTCTGCACGTCCTTCCACTCCGTGAAGCCCAGCCCGTAGCGGTTGTCGTGCGTGGGCGGGGCCTCCCGGTCGTTGCGGTAGGAGATCAGCAGCGACGTCAGCCCCAGCTCCCGCGCCACCGGCACGGCGCGCACGGTCTCCATCCGGTTCGCCCCGCGGCCGTGGACCATGATCGCCCAGGGCCCCGGCAGGACGCGGGGCCGCTCCCCCTCGGGGGTGGGCCCGCCCTCGGCCGGCACGACCCAGCACGGGGCCGGGCCGACCTCGATGGGGATCTCCACCTCCTCGAACGGCAGCCCCGCCGCCCCCGGGTCCGGGTAGACGGTGCCAGACCAGAAGCCGCGGGAGGCCGTGGACAGGTCCCCGGTGTAGACCTCCTCGACGACGCGGGTCACGGTGCCCTCCTGCGGGGACCAGGCGCGGATCGCCCCGATCCGGGCGTGCCCGCGGCCGGCGTCGAAGCGCAGGCTGTACGTCCCGGCGACGGTCGTGTCGACCGTCGCCGGCAGCTTCACGAGCGTCGCGGCGGACGGGTCGCCGGCCTCGCCCGTGCGGGCGAGGCCGAGGATCGGCAGGTCCTCGGAGCGGTACTTGGGCGGCACCACGACCTGGCGGGCGAAGTACGCGGCCGCCGCGCTCGAGAGCCCGAAGGTCAGCGAGGCGGCGCCCACGGTCACCGCGGCGCCCACCACGGCGCCGCGGGCCCACTGCGTGGCGGGCGCAGGGTCGGGGGCGGCGGGGGGCGGGAGGAGACGTCGGAGCATGCTCCCAGTCTTCCACGGGCGGCGGGCATAACCGGGCCCGACGCGTGGTTGTCCTTTCCGACCCGACTGCCGAGCTGACCACGGAGGAGACCATGACCGAGCCCACCCGGACCGGCGACCGACCCGACCCCGCCGCCCGCACCGAGGAGGACTGGCGCTCGATCCTGTCCCCCGAGGAGTACCACGTGCTGCGCGAGGCCGGCACGGAGCGGCCCTTCACCGGGGAGTACTGGGACACGGAGACCGAGGGCGTCTACGCGTGCCGCGCCTGCGGGGCGGAGCTGTTCCGCTCCGAGACCAAGTTCGACGCCCACTGCGGCTGGCCCTCCTTCTGGGCGCCGCTGGCGGAGGAGCGGGTCAGGTACATCAAGGACACGGCCCTGGGCATGGAGCGCGTCGAGGTGCGCTGCGCCGCGTGCGGGTCCCACCTGGGCCACGTCTTCGGCGGGGAGGGCTTCCCCACCCCGACCGACCTGCGGTACTGCATCAACTCGGTCTCAGTCCGCCTGGTGCCCGCCGAGTCGTGAGCCGCCCCGGTCCCCGCGCGGGAGCCTCGTCACATCCGGCCCGGCGGCGTGGCACGGCCCACACCCGCCCCGGGACGGCCTACCCTGCCAGTGTGAGCGCGGTGAACGACATGTCATGGGTGCCCCAGGACTTCCGGGCGACCCTCGCGCAGCTGCGCCGTTCCCACGCCCGGGAGGGGATCGAGCTCACGGAGATCCCCGCCCCCACGCACCTGGCCCCGTTCGCGCTCGCGGTGCGCGCCGACGTGCGCAGCCCGGCGGGCCTGCCCGGGGGGCCCGCCCCCCTCGCCGGTCCGGCCGGGGGGCGCCCGGGGGCCCCCGCCGGTCCGCTCGTGGCCGCGGGCCGGGCGCCCGCGGCGGCCCTGGACGAGCTGGCCACGGGCCGCTTCGTGCTCCTGCACGACCCCGCGGAGCCCCCCACGTGGGGCGGCGCCTTCCGCATCGTCACGTGGGCGCGGACCGCCGTGGAGCGGGAGGTCGGCTGCGACGACACGGCGGGCGCGATCGCCTGGACGTGGCTGCTCGAGGCCCTGGACCGGCACCGGGCCGGATATTCTCGGGAGGGCGGCACCGCCTCCCGCGTCCTCGCCGAGGGCTTCGGGGTCCTGGGCGACCAGGAGGAGGGGGCCGACGTCGAGCTGCGCGCCTCGTGGACGCCCGACGGCCCCGACGTGGAGCCGCACCTGGCGGCCTGGACGGACGCGCTGTGCACGTTCGCCGGGCTGCCCCCGTACCCGCAGGGCGTGACCGTGCTGCACCCGCGCCGCTGACCACCGAACCGACCGCGCCCCGCCGGGGCCGACACAGAATCGAAGACGCTCCTTGACCGACCCAGCCGACCGCCGATCCGCCACCGACGAGCCCGCGACCTCCGTGGTCGCCGGGTTCGAGGAGTACGAGATCCCCGACAGCGTCCACCTCTCGGCGCCGTTCGACGGCGTCCCGCCCGTCATCGACACCCCGGTCGGCCTGGAGCGGGCCGCCGCCGCCGTGGCCGAGGGCACGGGCCCGGCCGCGATCGACACCGAGCGGGCGTCCGGCTTCCGGTACGGCCAGCGCGCGTTCCTCGTGCAGCTGCGCCGCGAGGGCGTGGGCACCGTGCTCGTCGACCCGGAGGCCACGGGCTCCCTCGCCGTGCTGGGCGAGGCGCTGTCCGGGGTCGAGTGGGTCCTGCACGCGGCCACGCAGGACCTCCCCTCCCTGCGGGCCCTCGGCATGCACCCGGACGCCCTGTTCGACACCGAGCTGGGCGGGCGGATCGCCGGCCTCCGGCGCGTGGGGCTGGCCGCGGAGACCGAGGAGCTGCTCGGCTACACGCTCGCCAAGGAGCACTCCGCCGTGGACTGGTCCCGGCGCCCGCTGCCGAAGGACTGGCTCAACTACGCGGCCCTCGACGTCGAGATGCTCATCCCGCTGCGCTGGGCCCTGGAGGAGCTGCTGCGGGAGAAGGGCAAGCTCGAGTGGGCGCTGCAGGAGTTCGAGGCGGTGCGCACCGCCCCGCCCGCCCCGCCGCGGAAGGACCCGTGGCGCAAGACCTCCGGGATCAACAAGGTCAAGGGCCGCCGGCAGCTCACGGCCCTGCGCAACCTGTGGGAGGAGCGGGAGCGCCTGGCCCAGCATAAGGACCTCTCCCCCGGGCGCCTGCTGCCGGACGCGGCGCTCGTGGCGGCGGCGTCCGCCATGCCGCGGACCGTGCCGCAGCTGCTCGCCACCCCCGCCTTCCACGGGCGGCTGGCGGCCCGGGAGGCCCCCCGGTGGCTGCGGGCGATCGCCGACGCGCGCCAGGCCACGGAGCTCGTGCCGTTCACCGTGAAGTCGGACGCCCTGCCGCCCGTGAAGGCGTGGGAGGCCAAGCGTCCCGAGGCCGCCGAGCGGCTGAAGGCCCTCAAGCCCGTCGTCACGGAGCTGGCGGAGGAGCACGAGATGCCCACGGAGAACCTGCTGACCCCCGAGCACCTGCGGCGCTTCTGCTGGCAGCCGCCCAAGAGCACGACCGACCAGGCCGTGGGCGACCGGCTGCGGACGCTGGGGGCCCGCGCGTGGCAGGTCGAGCTGACCGCGCCCGTCATCGGGGCGACCTGGCGGGAGCTGCGCGCCCGCCGGCGCGCCGAGCGCCAGGCCGAGCTCGCCGGGTCCCCGGCCGGGGCGCCGGACGCCCCCGGGGACGAGGACGCCCCGGCGGCGTGAGCCGCCCGGTGCCCGCACCGCGCGGACCTGCGTCAGCGCGGGGTGTCGCCGGGGGCCGGGAACGGCGCGGCGGGATCCGTGGTGGGCTCCGGGGTGACCGGCTTCGCGGTCTCCAGGTCGGCGAAGTCGCTGGACGCGGTCCCGGAGGTCGTGGTGCCCGGCGTCGTGGTGCCGGAGGTCGTGGCCGCCGTCCCCGGGGAGGCGGTCCCGGAGGACTCCGCCGAGGAGCCGGAGACCTTCTCCTTGACCGTGGAGGACGCGTCGGAGGCCTTGGCCCCCACGGTGCCGGCGGCCTTCTTGGCGCTGTCGGCGAGCTTGCCGCCGACCACGGGGACCTCGGCCCGGACCCAGTCGGTCCCGCCGGAGACCTTCTCCTGGACCTTCGGGTCCTGCCACGTCCTGAGGGCGTTCTGCTTGAGGGTCTCGTAGCTCTTGCGGCCCGAGGCCGAGCCGACGACGAAGCCGGCCCCGAACCCGGTGACGAAGATGAGGCGCTTGAGCATGCTGGTGTCCTTCCGTCCGTCCGGGCGGTGGGGCCCGGAGCGCGTGGTGGAGCCGGTCGTGCGCGGTTCGGCCCGCTGGGTGCTGTCATCGTCATCCTACTGAGGAACGCGCCCCGCCCGACAGCGTCCCGGCGCGGCTCCGCTGTCAGCGATCACCCGGGCCCGCTGTGTGACGGCCCCGTCCGGGGGCCCGGGCCCGGGCCCCTAGACTGGCGGCAGACCCCGTCCGTCGTCGTCGAGAGGACCACCGTGACCGCACCCGAGCCCGACCACCCCGTTCCCTGCGGCCCGCGGCGACGCTCCGTCCTGGGGGCGGCCGGGCTGGCGGCCGGCGCGGCCGCGGCCCTGACCGCGTGCGGCAGCAGCGACGAGGCACCGGCGGCGGGGCCGGGCTCGCCGGTGGACCTGGGCCCCGTCGAGGACCTGCCCGTGGGCTCGGCCGTGAAGGTCGACCGGGACGGGGTGCAGGCGGTCGTCGGGCGCCCGGCGCCGGACACGGTCGTGGCGTTCTCCCCCGTCTGCCCCCACCAGGGGTGCATGGTGGCGCCCCGGGAGAAGCGCTACGTCTGCCCGTGCCACGCCTCGGAGTTCGACCTCACCACGGGCGACGTCGTCAGCGGCCCCGCCCGCAGCGGGCTCGAGCCCTATCCCGTGGCCGTCACCGGCGGGCGGATCGTCCTGGGCTGAGGCCCCGGCGGGGCGCTCAGCGCCTGCGCAGGCGGGGCAGCGGCGCGCCGTCGTCGTCGCCGCGGACCGCGTCCGGCTCGATCGGTCGGGCGTAGGGCACCCGGGTGCCCAGCACGGACGCCAGCGTGTCCTGGGCCACCCGCTGGGCGGTGAGGCCCACGCGCTCCAGGACCTGGGAGCGGGAGCCGTGGGCGAGGAACCGCGTGGGCAGGCCGACCTCGTTCAGGGCGGTGTCCACCCCGGCGGCGCGCATCTCCTGCCGGATGCGGGAGCCGATGCCCCCGGCGCGCACCCCGTCCTCGACGACCACGACAATCCGGTGCTCGGCCGCGAGCTCGATCACCGAGCGCGGCACGGGCAGCACCCAGCGGGGGTCGACGACGGTCGAGGACACCCCGTGCGCCTCGAGCCGGTCGGCGACGTCGAGGGCGAGCCCGCTCATCGCCCCGACGGACACGAGCAGCACGTCGCGGCGGGCGCCCTCGCCGCCGCCCTCCCCGCCCCGGCGGGCGAGCACGTCCACCCCGTCGACCAGCCGGTCCAGGGCGGGCACCGGGGCGCCCACGGAGCCCTTGGGGTAGCGGATGACGGTGGGGGCGTCGTCGACGGCCACCGCCTCCCGCAGCTCCTCCACGAGGGTCGGCTCGTCGCGCGGGGCGGCCAGGTGCAGGCCGGGCACGATCTGGAGCAGCGCGAGGTCCCACATGCCGTGGTGGCTGGGCCCGTCCGGCCCGGTGACGCCGGCGCGGTCCAGGACCACCGTGACGCCGGCCCGGTGCAGAGCCACGTCCATGAGCAGCTGGTCGAAGCCCCGGTTGAGGAACGTGGCGTAGAGGGCCACCACGGGGTGCAGCCCCCCGTAGGCCATGCCCGCGGCCATCGCGATGGCGTGCTGCTCGGCGATGCCCACGTCCACCACCCGGTCGGGGTGGGCGGCCTGCATCTTCTGCAGCCCCACGGGGATGAGCATGGCGCCCGTGACGCCCACGACGTCCTCGCGCTCGTCGGCGATGCGCGCGATCTCGTCGCGGAACACGGACGTCCAGCTGCGCTCGGAGCTGGTGGCGGTGGAGCGTCCTGTGAGGGGGTCGATGACGCCGACCGCGTGGAACTGGTCGTCCTCGTGGGCGATGGCCGGCGGGTAGCCGTGCCCCTTCTCCGTGATGGCGTGCACGATGACGGGCCCGCCGAAGTTCCTGGCGTTGGTGAGGGCCTGCTCGACGGCCTCGAGGTCGTGCCCGTCCACCGGGCCGACGTACTTCATCCCGAGGTCCTCGAAGATGCCCTGCGGGACCACGACGTCCTTGATGCCCTGCTTCATCCCGTGCAGGCCGCGGTAGACCATCCCGCCGAGGGGCCCGGAGTGCCTGAGCAGGTTCTTGACCGACTCGAGCGTCTGCTCGTAGCGGCGGTCGGTGCGCACGGCGTCGACGCCCTGCTGGACGCTGGCCTGCAGCTCGGCGAGGCGGTTGGCGAAGCCGCCGACCGTGGGGGCGTAGGAGCGGCCGTTGTCGTTGACGACGATGACGACCTTGCGGTGCCGGTCGGAGGCGATGTTGTTGATGGCCTCCCAGGCCATCCCGCCCGTGAGCGCGCCGTCGCCGACCACGACGACGGCGTGCCGGTCCGCCTGCCCCGTCATGGCGTAGCCGCGGGAGATGCCGTCGGCCCAGGACAGGGACGACGAGGCGTGGGAGGACTCCACGATGTCGTGCACGGACTCGGCGCGGTCGGGATAGCCGGCCAGGCCGCCCTGCTGGCGCAGCGTCGCGAAGTCCTTGCGCCCGGTGAGCAGCTTGTGCACGTAGGACTGGTGGCCGGTGTCGAAGACGATGGCGTCCCGGGGCGAGTCGAAGACCCGGTGCACCGCCATGGTCAGCTCCACGACCCCGAGGTTGGGTCCCAGGTGCCCGCCGGTGGCGGAGACGTGGGTGACGAGGAAGTCGCGGATCTCGGCCGCGAGCTCGCCCAGCTCGGCGCGGCTCAGCCCCGCGAGGTCCTCCGGGCCGGACACCCGCTCCAGCACGCTCATGCTTCCTCCCGTGGTCCTCGGCGTCGTGGTCGGCGGCACCGGATCCGGGATCACCGGGCCGGCACGTCCTCACGATCCTACTCGCTCGCCCCGACGGGCCGGTGCGGGCCGCGGGGCCCCGAGAGCGCCGGAGGGCCCGGTCCTCGCGGACCGGGCCCTCCGTTCGCCGCCGCCCGCCCGGGTGGGCGGGACGGGGATCAGGACTTGGCGATGTTCCTGAGCACGTACTGCAGGATGCCGCCGTTGCGGTAGTAGTCCGCCTCGCCCGGCGTGTCGATGCGCAGCACGGCGTCGAACTCGACGGTGGAGCCGTCCTCCTTGCGGGCGGAGACCTTCAGCGTCCCGGGGGTGGTGCCCTCGTTGAGCGCGGTCACGCCCTGGACGTCGAAGACCTCGGTGCCGTCCAGGCCGAGGGAGCCCGCGGACTCCCCGGCCGGGAACTGCAGCGGCAGCACGCCCATGCCGATGAGGTTGGAGCGGTGGATGCGCTCGTAGCTCTCGGCGATGACGGCCTTGACGCCCAGCAGGGAGGTGCCCTTCGCGGCCCAGTCGCGCGAGGACCCGGAGCCGTACTCCTTGCCGCCCAGCACGACCAGCGGGACGCCGGCCTCCTTGTAGTTCATCGCGGCGTCGTAGACGGCGGCCTGCGGGCCGCCCTCCTGGGTGAAGTCGCGGGTGAAGCCGCCCTCGACCCCGTCCAGGAGCTGGTTCTTGATCCGGATGTTGGCGAAGGTGCCGCGGATCATGACCTCGTGGTTGCCGCGGCGGGAGCCGTAGGAGTTGAAGTCCTTGCGCTCCACGCCGTTCTCGATGAGGTACTTGCCCGCCGGGGTGTCGGACTTGAAGGAGCCCGCCGGGGAGATGTGGTCGGTGGTGACCGAGTCGCCCAGCTTGAGCAGCACGCGGGCGCCCGTGATGTCCTCCACCGGGGTGGTCTCCATCGTCATGCCCTCGAAGTACGGTGGCTTGCGCACGTAGGTGGACGCCTGGTCCCACTCGAAGGTCTTGCCGGTCGGGGTGTCCAGGGTCTGCCAGCGCTCGTCGCCGTCGAAGATGGTGCCGTACTCGCGGGTGAACATCTCCGTGTCGATGGACGCGTCGATGATCTTCTGGACCTCGACCGGGTCCGGCCAGATGTCCTTGAGGTACACGTCGTTGCCCTCCGAGTCCTGGCCCAGGGGCTCGTTCTCGAAGTCGAAGTCCATGTTCCCGGCCAGGGCGTAGGCGATGACCAGCGGCGGGGACGCCAGGTAGTTCATCTTCACGTCCGGGTTGATCCGGCCCTCGAAGTTGCGGTTGCCCGAGAGCACCGAGGTCACGGCCAGGTCGTTGTCCTGGATGGCCTGGGAGATCTCCTCCTCCAGCGGGCCGGAGTTGCCGATGCAGGTCGCGCAGCCGTAGCCGACGATGTAGAAGCCGAGCTCCTCGAGCGCCGGCACCAGGCCGGACTTCTCGTAGTAGTCGGTGACGACCTTCGAGCCCGGGGCGATCGAGGTCTTGACCCACGGCTTCGCCTTGAGCCCCTTCTCGACGGCGTTGCGGGCCAGCACGGCCGCGGCCATCATCACCGACGGGTTGGAGGTGTTGGTGCACGAGGTGATCGAGGCGATCGACACGGCGCCGTGGTCCAGCTCGAACTCGCGCCCGTCGGGCATGCTCACGGGGACCAGCTTCGTGGGGCGCCCGGTCTCGGCGTGGGCGTGGTGCTCGCGCGGCTCGTCGTTCTTGGACTGGGCGTGCTCCGGCATGTAGGCCGGGGCGTCGGAGGCCGGGAACGACTGGGCGGAGGCCTCGTCGGCGGAGTTGCCGGCGGTGACGTCCTCGTCCACGTGCGTGGCGTAGTTCAGGAGGTCCTCCTGGAACTGCGCCTTGGCCTCCGTGAGGGAGATGCGGTCCTGCGGGCGCTTCGGGCCGGAGATCGAGGGGACCACGGTGGAGAGGTCCAGCTCGAGGTACTCCGAGAAGGTGATCTCCTTCGCCGGGTCGTGCCACATGCCCTGCTCCCTGACGTACGCCTCGACGAGCGCGAGCTGCTCCTCGGAGCGCCCGGTCAGGCGCAGGTAGTCCATGGTGACGTCGTCGATCGGGAAGATCGCGGCGGTCGAGCCGAACTCGGGGCTCATGTTGCCGATGGTCGCGCGGTTGGCCAGCGGCACCGCCCCGACGCCCTCGCCGTAGAACTCGACGAACTTGCCGACCACGCCGTGCTGGCGCAGCATCTCGGTGATCGTCAGCACGACGTCGGTCGCGGTGGCGCCCGCCGGGATCTCGCCGGTGAGCTTGAAGCCCACGACGCGCGGGATGAGCATGGAGATCGGCTGGCCGAGCATCGCGGCCTCCGCCTCGATGCCGCCCACGCCCCAGCCCAGCACGCCGAGGCCGTTCTCCATGGTGGTGTGGGAGTCGGTGCCCACGCAGGTGTCCGGGTAGGCGCGCAGCGTGCCGTCGACCTCGCGGGTCATCACCACGCGGGCGAGGTTCTCGATGTTCACCTGGTGGACGATGCCCATGCCCGGCGGGACGACCTTGAAGTCGTCGAACGCGGTCTGGCCCCAGCGCAGGAACTGGTAGCGCTCGCCGTTGCGCTGGTACTCGATGTCCATGTTGCGCTCGATCGACTCGTGGCTGCCGAACGAGTCGATCTGCACGGAGTGGTCGATCACGAGCTCGGCCGGGGCCAGCGGGTTCACGCGGGCGGGGTCGCCGCCGAGGTCGGCGATGGCCTCGCGCATGGTCGCCAGGTCGACGATGCAGGGCACGCCGGTGAAGTCCTGCATGATGACGCGGCCGGGGGTGAACTGGATCTCGATGCTGGGCTCGGCGCTCGCGTCCCAGTTCGCCAGGGCGTTGATGTGCTCGGAGGTGATGTTGGCGCCGTCCTCGGTGCGCAACAGGTTCTCGAGCAGAACCTTGAGGCTGAACGGGAGCTTCTGGGCCCCCTCCAGCGCGTTCAGTCGGAAAATCTCGTACTCGGTGCCGTTGACGTCGAGGACGCCCTTGGCTCCGAAGCTGTCCACCGTGCTCATATGCGTGGAACTCCTTCTCGCCACCGTCTGGGAAACGTTCGCTCGAGGAGCCGGGATGCCCGGTGTTCCTCCGCGAACAGTCACCTGTCAGTGTAGCCCGTGCGGAGGGCCCGGCCTCGGCGGGTCCCGCCGGGGCCGACACACGGCGCTGCCGGTCAGGGCTCCAGGACGGCGAGGGTCTCCACGTGGTGGGTGTTCGGGTACATGTCGAAGGCCCGCACGGAGCGCACGCGCCATCCCGCCCGGCGGAAGCGGCCCAGGTCCCGCGCCAGCGTCGCGGGGTCGCAGGCGAGGTACGCGACCCGGCGCGGGGCCAGGGCCACGAGCTGGTCCACGACGGTGCGCCCGGCCCCGGCCCGGGGCGGGTCCAGGAGCACGACGTCGGGGCGCGCCGGGCCGCGGCCCCGGGCAGGCCGGCGCCGGCCGCGCGGGGCGGGGCCGGCCTCCGGCCAGAGCCGGCCGAGGACCTTCTCCACGCTGCCGCGCTCGACGCGCACCTGCGGGCGGTCGGCGAAGGTGCGCCGGGCGTCGGCGCTGGTGACCGGGGAGCCCTCGACGGCCACGACCGTCCCGTCCCCGCCCACGGCGTCGGCGAGCGCGGCGGTGAACAGGCCCGCCCCCGCGTAGAGGTCCAGGGCGTGCTCCCCGGGGCGGGCGGCCGCGGCGTCGGGCACCGCCCGGTGCAGCAGCCCGGGGGCGCAGCGGTGGATCTGCCAGAAGCCCTCGGCGGAGACCTCCCAGCGGTACGGGCCCGCGTGCTCGACGACGGACGGGCGTCCCGCCCACGTCTCGGGCTCCCGGGCCCCGGCGGCCCGGGCGGTGACGGAGACGTCCCGGCCGGCGGCGAGCCGCCCCAGCTCCCGCCGCAGCCGACCGCCGTCCGCCTCCGGGGCGAGCGTGAGGTGCACCAGCGGGGCCCCGCCGTCGGCGGGGGCGGCGACGTCGACGCGCTCCGCGCCGCGCAGGTCCAGCTCCGCGAGCCGGAGCCCGTCGATGGCGGGGAGCACGAGCGGGAAGCCGTTCACGGGCACGATCTCGGCGCTGCGGTGCGGGTGCATCCCGATCCGTCCCGCCGCGTCCACCGCGAAGTGCGCGCGCGTGCGCCAGCCGAGCCCCCGGGGGTCCTCCCCCGGCATGGCCTCGACGACCACCTCGTGCTCGAGGCCGGCCAGCCGGGAGAGCTGCTCCGCGACGACGGCGGCCTTGAGCTGCCGCTGGGCGGGCAGCTCGGCGTGGCCGAGCTCGGCCCCGCCCACGGGGGCCCGCCCCCGGGCCCACGTCACGAGGGGGTCGGCGAGCTCCCACGCGTGGCGCTCGCGCCGGTGCGGGTCGGCCTGGAGGACGTCCACGACGTCGCCCCGCCAGAACCGGGCCTCCGGTGCGGCCTCGGTGAGCCGCACGCGCACGCGCTCGCCGGGCAGGCCGTGGCGGACGAAGACCACCCGGCCCTCGGCGGTGCGCGCGACGGTGTGCCCGCCGTGGGCGATGGGCCCGAGCCGCAGCTCGAGCTCGGCGGGGGCCGCGGGGGCGGCGGGGTCGGTGGCAGGGCTCACGGGCGGAACGCTTTCTCGTCGGGACCGGCGGGCCGGTCGGCGGGGGCGGTGGCGGACTCGGGGCCCACGTCCCGGCCCGCGGCGGTGGACAGGTGCCAGGGCACGGAGGCGGTCATGACCCCGCGCTCCTGGTGCAGCCGGGCCCGCAGGGGCCGGATCGCCTGGTTGTGCAGCAGCCGCTCCCAACGCCGGTGCACGACGTACTCGGGCAGGTAGACGACGACGAGGTCCCGCGGGGACTTCCGGCGCACCCCCCGGACGTGGTCCACGAGGGGGCCGATCGTGTCGCGGTACGGGGAGTTGAGCACGGTGACGGGCACGGGGATCTCCAGGCGCTGCCACTCGGCGAGGATCCGCTGGGTCGCGGCGGCGTTCGTGTCCACCACGACCGCCTCCAGGGTCGAGGGCCGGGACGCCCGGGCGTAGGCGAGGGCGCGCATGAGGGGCTTGCGCACGGAGGAGACGTAGATGATGGCGTGCACGCGCGAGGGCAGGGCCCGCACCGGGGAGTCGGGCTCGAGGGCGAGCTCGGCGTCCACGGCGTCGTAGTGGCGGCGGATCCCCCACATCACCGCGCCCAGCGCGGCGAGGGCCACGATGGTGATCCACGCGCCCTGGGTCAGCTTGGTGACGAGCACGACCACGAGCACGGCGGCGCACTGGACGAACGCCACGAGCGCCACCGCCCGGCGCACGAGCAGCTCGCGCCGGTCGCCGTGGTGGCGGCGCAGCCGGCCGACCCGCGCCCAGTGCCGGAGCATCCCGGCCTGGGTGAGCGTGAACGAGACGAACACGCCCACGATGTAGAGCTGGATGAGCCGGTTGACGTTGGCCCCGAACGCCACGGTGAGGACCACGGCCACGAGCAGCAGCAGGACGATGCCGTTGGTGAAGGCGTAGCGGTCCCCGCGGGCCTGCAGCTGCCGGGGCAGGAAGGCGTCGCGGGCGAGCCGGGAGGCCAGCGTGGGGAAGCCAGAGAACGCCGTGTTGGCGGCCAGCACGAGCACCCCCACGGTGGCGGCCACGAGCACGAAGAACCACAGGGACTCCGGCCCGAAGACGGTGCGGGCGAGCTGGCCCAGGACGGGGTCCTGGAAGAAGTCGGGAGCGGGGTGGCGGCCGTCGATGAGCAGCTGCTCGGCCGGGTCCCCCACCACCACGACGCCCGCGCGGTCGGCGAGGTACATCACCCCGGCCAGCAGCGCGGCCGCGAGCGCGCCGAGCAGCCCGAGCGTGGCCGCGGCGTTGACGGCGCGGGGCTTGCGGAAGTAGGGGACGGAGTTCGTGATGGTCTCGACCCCCGTGAGCGCCACGGCGCCCGAGGAGAAGGCGCGCAGCACCAGCAGCGCCCCGGCCAGCCCGGCGAGGCCGGCGTCGAAGCCGGCCGCGGGCAGCACCTCGTACGCGGCGCTGGGGGCGGTGCCGAGGCTGCCCGCGAGGTCCCGGCCCACGCCGACGAGGATGAGGGCCGTGAGCACGGCCAGGAAGAAGTAGGTGGGCACGGCCGCGGCCCGGCCCATGAACGCCAGCCCGCGCAGGTTCAGCAGGCCCACGAGCAGGATCCCCCCGACGGCCAGCTCGACCCGCCGGTCGGCGAGGGCCGGCAGCGCGGCGGTGACGTACTGGGCGGCCGTGGCCATGGACACGGCGACGACGAGGACGTAGTCGGCCATCAGCGCCGCCCCCACGCCCACCCCGGCGGCGCGGCCCAGGTTCTTGGAGACGATCTCGTAGTCGCCCCCGCCGGAGGGGTAGGCGCGCACGTTCTGCCGGTACGCGGTGATCACCACGGCGAGCACCACGAGCACGGCCAGGCCGACCAGCGGGGAGACCGCGACCGCCGTCGTGCCCGCCAGGGCGAGGGTGAGGATGATCTCGTCCGGGGCGTAGGCCACCGACGAGAGGGCGTCGGCCGAGAAGACCGGCAGGGCCGTGCGCTTGGGCAGCACGGCGTCGCCAAGACGCTCGTTGTGGATGGGCTTGCCGACGAGTGCACGCCTGAGCGCCCGGGGAATGCTCTGCACGGCTCCCCACGCTAGTCCGTCCCGCCGCGATTGTCCGCCACGGGGGACGTGAGCTGCGCCGCCCCCGCGCCGGGGCGGTCCCCGGGGTGGCCTAGGCTGGGAGCCATGGCGCACTTCGTGATCATGGGAGTCGGGCGGGTCGGCGTGATGATCGCCCACACCCTCGAGGACTCCGGGCACACCGTCGCGGTCATCGACCAGGACGACCGGGCGTTCCGCCGGCTGCGCAAGTCCTTCGGGGGCAAGAAGGTCACGGGCCTGGGCTTCGACCGCGAGGTGCTGCGCCGCGCCGGGATCGAGGAGGCCTACGCGTTCGCGGCGGTCTCCAGCGGGGACAACTCCAACATCATCGCCGCCCGGGTGGCGCGCGAGACCTTCAAGGTGCGCCGGGTGGTCGCCCGCATCTACGACCCCAACCGCGCCGAGTTCTACCAGCGCCTGGGCATCCCCACGGTCGCCGCCGTGCGCTGGAGCGCCGACCAGGCGCTGCGCCGGATCCTGCCGGAGCAGTCGATCACCGCGGACTTCCGGGAGGCCTCCGGGCGGCTCCAGCTCGCGGAGCTCCTGCTCGACGACTCCTGGTCCGGCCTGCACCTCGACGCGATCGCGGAGGCCACCGGGGTGCGCGTCGCGTTCGTGACCCGCTTCGGGGAGGGCATCCTGCCGGGCCCGGACACCAGCTACCAGCAGGGGGACGTGGTGCACGCCATGATGCGCACCGACGACGTCGAGGCCGTCACCAGGGTGCTGTCCCGGCCGCCGAGCCCGGACGTCCTCGACCTGGCCAGCTCGCTGCGCCGCGACGCCGACGGCGTGGCCGGCGACGACCGCTACCCGGGAGGCAGCTGATGCGCGTGGTGATCGTGGGCGCGGGCGCCGTGGGTGCCTCCATCGCCCGGGAGCTGCTCTCGCACCGCCACGAGGTGGTGATCTTCGACGAGAAGCCGGAGGTGATCGGGCGCTCCGACCTGCGCGGGGCGCAGTGGATCATCGGCGACGCCTGCGAGCTGTCCACGCTGCGGGAGGGCGGGCTGGAGGACACCGACGTCGTCGTCGCCGCGACGGGCGACGACAAGGCGAACCTCGTGGTCTCCCTCCTGGCCCGGAGCGAGTTCGGCGTGCCCCGCACGGTCGGGCGCGTCAACAACCCCAAGAACGAGTGGCTCTTCGACGACGCGTGGGGCGTGGACGTCGCGGTCTCGACGCCGCGGCTGATGACGGCGCTCGTCGAGGAGGCGGTCGAGGTCGGCGACGTCGTGCGGCTGCTGACGCTGCAGACGGGTGGGGCGATGCTCTCGGCGTACACGGTCCCGCACGAGCACCCCGTGATCGCCACCATGGTCTCGCAGGTGCCGTGGCCGCCGGAGGTGACGCTCGTGGCGATTCTGCGCGACGGCGTGCCCATCACCCCGTCCGGGGACGACGTCCTCGAGGGCGCCGACCAGCTGTTCTTCGTCTCCAGCGCCGAGGGCGAGGCCCAGCTGCGGGCGATGTTCACCACCGCCGGCGAGCACGGGGCCTGACGGGACTCAGACTCCGCCCTGCGTCCCGTCCTGCGTCCCGGCGACCTGCTGCGGGGGCCGGGAGACGAGCCACGCGAGCCACAGGGTCAGCGCGTACAGCGGCACGCCCATCACCAGGCGGGCCACGCCCAGGCCGGTGACGTTCTCCGCGAGGTACAGGGGCACCTGCACGAGGAGCCGGGCCGCGAACATGGCCATCAGCATGCCGGTGGCGATCTGGTAGGCGCGGCGGCGCACCGCCACCCCGCGCCACTGCGTGCCCTCCCCGCGGATGTACCCGTAGAACACCCCGAGCAGCGGCCAGCGCGCGAGCAGGGACACGCCCAGGCCGGCGCACCAGATCGCGTTGATCCAGAAGCCGGGCACGTAGTAGTCCAGCGCCTCGCCGGTGGCCCGGGCCACGAGCGAGCAGACCCCCACGCCCACGAACCCGGAGACGGCCTGGAGGAGGCTCTGGCGCTGGACCAGCCGCAGCACCGTGAACAGGGCCGCCGCGCCCAGCGAGGCGAGCAGGGCGGGGCCCAGGACGCCGCCGATCAGGAGCACGGCCAGGAACACGACGCCGGGCAGGATCGTCTCGGCGAGCCCGCGCCAGCCGCCCACGGCGTGCAGCACGTCGAGCTGGCCGTCGGCCCGGCGGCGCATCCCGGAGCGGGCCGCGTAGGCGGCCATCGAGCGCTCCAGGTCGCGGGCGCGCCGCGGCGGCTCGGTGTCCTCCCGGGGCTCGCTGGGGTCCGTCATGTGCTGACCTGTCCTATCTGCCGACCTGCTTGGCGATGATCTCGTAGCGCGGGTTGAACATCGTGGGCCGCCCGTCCCGGAAGCTGACCACGCCCACGCAGCGCAGCCGGGTGCCGGCGGTCACCCCCGGCACGCTGCGCTGGCCCTGCCAGACGAGCCGCAGGGGGCGGGGCTCGGGGCGGCCGTCCTCCCCCAGCGCCGGGGAGCAGTCGGGCACGAGCAGCGCGCAGTAGCTCTGCACGCCCGTCACCGGGGGAACGGTGACCTCCTCGACCAGCCCGGTGGCCATCACGCGGCGGCGCCCGCCCCGGGCCGCGGTGGCGGGGTCGAGGTCGCCCGCGCACACCGGGTCCTCGGTGATGACGTCGATCGCCCCCGTCGCGGCCGTCGCGCGCGGGGGGCGGGTCCAGGTCGTCGTCACGGCTCAGCCGATCTCCGTGATCTCCGGGCCGCGCTGCGGGGGACGCGCGGGGGCTGGCTCGGGCGCGGGGTCCGGCGCGGGCGGGTCGGCCGGGCGGCGGACCGCGCCCTCGGGCACGCTCAGCGGCAGCAGCTCCCGCGGGGGCATGGGCTTGTCGCCGCGCACGACCACCAGCTCGCGCAGGACCTCCTCCAGGGCCGCGGCCGGTTCGGCGGCCACGGCCGCGGTGCCCGTAAACACGGCGCGGACGAACCAGCGGGGCCCGTCGACGCCGACGAAGCGCGCGAGGCGGAAGCCGCGCGTGCCGTCCGAGGCGGTGGCCGGGAAGCGGGTGAGGACCTGGAGCCCGAAGGGGCCCTCCTCGATCCGGGGCTCCCCGTTGCTCGTGCGCAGGGACTCGACGAGCTCGCGGCGCACCTCGTCCCACAGCCCCTCGGAGCGTGGGGCGGCGAACGCCTGGACCTGGACGGAGCCGCCGTCCAGGTCCAGGGCCACGGCGCGGGGGCGCTGGGTGCGCTCGTCGATCTCGAGGCGCACGCCCAGGCCCTTGCGGGGCCGCACGAGCAGCGACCCGAGGTCGAGGTAGCCGTCCCGGTGCTCGAGCTGGGAGACGTCGAGCGGTCCCCGCGGCTCCTGCCGGGCCTTCGTGGCGGCCTCGGCGGCGTCCGCCGCGGCGGCCTCTCCGGCGGGCACGTCCTCGTGCCCGCCG
Source organism: Kocuria rosea (assembly GCF_023715525.1). Taxonomy (GTDB): domain Bacteria; phylum Actinomycetota; class Actinomycetes; order Actinomycetales; family Micrococcaceae; genus Kocuria; species Kocuria rosea_A. The sequence goes on from NZ_JAMBOG010000004.1 coordinate 202,241, forward strand.
GGCGCGGCGTCCTGCTGCGGCTGCTTCTTCTTGCGACCGAACATGTTCTCGTTCTCCTCCGCCGGCACGCCGTGCCGGCTCGTGGGTCTGCTCGCGGTGGGGCCTCGGGTGCGGGCGCGGTCTCAGGCGGTGCCGCTGGAGCCGAAGCCCGAGCCCCCGCGCTCGGAGGGCGGCAGGGCCTCGACCACCTCGAAGACGGCCTGTTCGACGCGCTGCACGACCAGCTGCGCGATCCGGTCGCCCCGGCGCACCTCGAAGGCCTCGGCGGTGTCCGTGTTGAGCAGGGTCACCATGATCTCCCCGCGGTAGCCGGAGTCCACCGTGCCGGGGGCGTTGACGACGGTGATCCCGTGGCGGGCGGCGAGCCCGGAGCGCGGGTGGACGAACCCCGCGTAGCCCACGGGCAGGGCGAGCGCCACGCCGGTGGGCACCAGTGCCCGCGCACCGGGGGCCAGGGTCACGTCCACGCGGGAGCGCAGGTCCGCGCCGGCGTCCCCGGGCTTCGCGTACACGGGGAGGGGCAGGTCGGGATCGAGGGCCCGCAGGGCGATGCTGAGCGGGCACCCGGTCCCGGGCGGCGGCCGGTGGCCTGTCGACTGGTCGTTCACAGTGCCCCACTCTAACGCCACGGGGGCGGGCGGGACGGCCTGCGCAGTCGTGAGAGTCTTAAGGCATGTCCCACCCTGCCTCCTCCAGCGCGTTCCCCGCCGACGACCCTCGCCGTCCCCGCCCGTCCGGCCCGGACGGGACCGGCTCCGAGGTCCTCTACGAGGAGCGGCTCTCGCCCGCGTGGTGGATGTGGCTGCTCGTCCTGTTCGTGGGCGCCGTCGTGTTCGTGTCCCTGGCCCCCGTCAACCCGTGGGTCGCCGCGGCCGCCGCCGTCGTGGCCGCCGGCGGTGCCGGCATCGCCCTGGCGGTCTCCAGCCCGTCGATCGTCGTCACCCGGGAGCACCTGCAGGTGGGCCGGGCCCGCATCGAGCGGCGCTTCGTGGGCGAGGCGGAGGCGTTCCGCGGCGACGCCGTCCGCTGGGTGCGCGGGCCCGAGCTCGACGCCCGCGCCTACATGAACTTCCGCGCCTCCGTGGGCCCGGTGGTGCGGATCCGCATCACCGACCCCGTGGACCCCACGCCCTACTGGCTGACCTCCTCCCGCCACCCGGAGCGGATCGTCGAGGTCCTCGCCGGGCGCTGAGCCGCCGGGGACCGGCCGGCGGCGCCGCCGGGGCCGCCCCCGCAGCGTTTTCCTGGGGGCGCGAGGACCGCCTCCATGCAGAACCCCGCCGCGACGGCCGTCGCGGCGGGGTTCTGCATGGAGGCGGAGCGGGTCGCCGGGCCGGACTCAGCCCACGCACTCGACGCAGTACTTCACGCCGTTCTTCTCCTCGGCGATCTGCGAGCGGTGGCGGACCAGGAAGCAGGACCCGCAGGTGAACTCGTCCTCCTGGGCCGGGAGCACGATGACGGAGAGCTCCTCGTTCGACAGGTCCGCGCCCGGAAGCTCGAAGCTCTCGGCGGCGGCGGCCTCGTCCTCGTCCACGCTGCCCGACTGCGAGTCGCTGCGACGGGTCTGCAGCTCCTCGATCGAGTCCTCCTTGAGCTCGTCGTCCTGCTTGCGCGGCGCGTCGTAGTCAGTGGCCATAGTCCGTCTTCGCTCCAATGGGTCCGGGGGTGGCTCCGGCGGGGCGTCGAAGCGGCCCGCCGGGCTCTGTATCGCGTAGATTGTTCACCATACGTGGGCAAAAATCCAACCGTGTCCCCTGCCCGCGAACGGGCCGCAGGAGGCGTTCCGACCGGTCCCCGGCGGCTGCCTGCCGGCCCAGTAGGATTGGGGCGCGAGACCGGCCCGGCGCGGAGTGCGCGGCCCCCGATCCCGCCCCGCAGTGCCCGCTCGAGGACCGCGACGCACCCGAGAACCACCCACCGGAGGATTGAGAGCATGGAGCAGTTGCGCCTGGCAGGTGTGCACGACGACGGTGAGCACCTGGTCGTCGAGGACGAGACGGGCACCCGCCGCCTGCTGAGGATCGACCAGGAGCTGCGGCTGGCCGTCCAGCGGGCGCGGCGCCTGCCCGCGGCGCGCCAGCGGGGCGGGCAGTTCGGTCCCCGCGAGATCCAGGCGCGCTTCCGCGCCGGCGCCACGGTCGACGAGATCGTGGCCGAGAGCGGCTGGGAGGCCGCCCGGGTCCGGCGCTACGAGTGGCCGATCCTCGCCGAGCGCGCCCACGTGGCCGCCGAGGCGCAGAAGGTCGAGATCGAGGACCCGACCGCCCACCGCGGCTACCACTCCGTCTTCGAGGGCGAGCCCCTGACGCTGGGCCGCGCCGTCGCCCACCGCGCGGGCGAGCTGGGCGTGGACCCGGCCTCCCTCGAGTGGGACTCCTGGCAGCGCGAGGACCAGCTGTGGACGGTCGTCGCCCGGTTCGTCGTGGTGGACCCGGCCGCCGCCCCCGGCGAGGAGCCCTCCCCGGCCGAGTGGATCTTCAATCCCGCCAACCAGAGCGTCCGGTCCGCCAACGCGTGGGCGGAGGCGCTGACCGAGCCGGAGCGCCCGGACACCCCCATCACCGCCGGCGCGGGCGTGGTCCCCGGCGGCCTGGGCCCCGAGCTCACCCAGCTGCGCCGCTCCGCCGTGGAGGCCGACGACCTCCTCGACGTCCTGCAGGCCCGCCGCGGCCAGCGCCTCGGCGAGGACGTCCAGGGGGACGACGCCCTGGCCGAGCTGCTGGGCCGCGGCATGGGCCACCTCGAGCACCGGCCCCGCCCGCTCGGCGCCCCCGAGGACACCCCGGTCTTCGACCGCCCCTTCCAGGCCGCGACGCAGTTCCCCGTCCCCGCCGGGCCCGGGGGGACGGTCCCCGAGCCCGCCGCCGCCCCGGCGGAGGAGCCGGTGGGGGAGCCCGTGGAGGAACCGGCGGCCCCGGAGCGGGCCCCCGAGCCCGCCGCCCCGGTCGGCGACCGGACCGCGGAGCTGGCCGGGGACCGTGGCGAGGCGCCCGCGGCCGGGGCGGAGCCGGCCGGTGGCGAGGGCCCCGCCTCCTCCGCGGGGACCGACGACGCCGGCAGCACGGCCGAGCCCGCCTCCGCGGACCGGCCCCGCCCCCGCAACCGGACGGCCAAGGCCCGCCGCTCGAACCGGTCCTCGGTGCCCAGCTGGGACGAGATCGTCTTCGGCAGCTCCTCGGACTGAGCCCGGCCGCCGGCGCGCGGGAACCCGCGGCGCCGCACGGGATAGAGTGCACGCAGCAGCGCCCGGTCCGCGGGCCGCCCGTCCGGTGCCCGCGGGACCGGACACGATCACGTCAGGGGCTTGTACGGCATGGGCAACACCATCCAGGACGATCTCTTCGGGGAGGACGAGTACGACGCCGCCCCGGCACGGGCCGTGCCCGGCGGCCCGGAGGACCCGGATCCGCTGGACGACCCCGGCGCCGGGACCACCGCCGGGTCCCCCACCCTGGGCCGGCTCGTCGCGGTCCTGCTCCTGGGCGCCGTCGCCCTCGTGGTGCTGGCCGGCGCGGGCGCCCTGTACCTCGGCGGCGTGGGCCGGGACCTCTTCGGCGCGGGCCGCGAGGGGCAGTTCACCCCCGCCCCGGCCGTGACGGGCCTCCCGTCGGCCTCGCCCACCGCCTCGCCGACCAGGACGCGCAGCGCGAGCCCGACGCCGTCGCCCACTCCTTCTCCCGAGGCCGTGCCGGAACCCGCGGCCCCCGTCCTTCCCCCGCCGGCTTCGCAGCCCCCGGCTCCCGCGGCCCCGGAGCCGGTGGTGCCCGAGCCCGTGGTGCCCGAGCCCGTGGTGCCCGAGCCGGTGGTCCCGGCCCCTGTCGCCCCGGTGCCGGTGGTCCCCGCTCCGGCCCCTCCGGTTCCCGCCGCCCCGGCGCCGTCCGCACCAGCACCGTCCGCACCGGCCCGGACGCAGTCCCCCGCCCCCGGGACCGCGCCCCCGGCCACCGAGGGCACGGGGGGCGGCTCCACCCCCGAGCAGACGCGGAGCGGGGAGGCCGCGGCGGAGGACGACGGCGTCACGGGCGAGGCCGGTCCGGGCGGGACCGGCGAACCCGACGCCGGCGCGGAGCCCGCGTCCTCCGCCACCCCCTGAGCGCGCTCCGGGGCTCCGCTCACGGCTCCGCGGCCCGGGTCAGGCGAGCCGCAGCAGCGGCACCTCGCGCTCCGCGCGGGTGAGGGAGCCGTGCTGGCCCACCATCGCCATGGCGCTCGGCCGGACGCGCCCGAGGTCGAACAGGGCCAGCGGGTCCTTCGCCGCGACGAGCAGGTCCCCGATGCGCCCGCGCACCGTCTCGCGCACCTGCTCGGGCGCTCCGAAGTAGCCGGCGGCCAGCGCGGCCTCCCGGGAGAGGAGCCACACGCGGGACCCGAAGCGCTCGCGCCAGGCGCCCACCAGGTGCCGGACGTCCTCGGCGGTCGCCTCCGGTTCGAGGTGCAGCTGGACCATCCGCGGCTCCCCGGCGGTGTGGCGCACGCCGTCGAGCAGCCCGGGCAGCTGCGCGTAGTCCACCCGTGCCTCCGGGGCCACGTCCACCATGCCGTGGTCGCCGGTGACCAGCACGGTCGTGCCCGAGGGGACCCGGGCCACCAGGCGGCGCAGGGACGCGTCGAGCTCCTCGAGCTGGGCCGTCCACTCCCAGGACTCCCAGCCCCGGGCGTGGCCCGTGCGGTCCAGCTCGTCCCAGTAGAAGTACATGAGCGTGTCCCGCCCGGCCGCCAGCTCGTCGAGGGCCGCGGTCACGCGCGCCGCGGGCCCGTCCGCGGGCACGAACCGGCCCCCGCGCAGGGCCGCCCCGGTGAGGCCGGAGCCGGCGAACCGGTGCCGGCTGACCGTGACCACGTCCACGTGCTCGGCCGCCCGCTCGAACACCGTGGGCAGCGGCTGCCAGGTCCGGGCGTCCACCCCGGGGTCCCACCCGCCGAGCTGGTTGACCACCAGGTCGCGCTCCGGGTCCAGGACGTCGTAGCCGACGAGCCCGTGCGCGCCCGGTGGCGTGCCCGTGCCGAGGGAGGCGAGCGAGGCGGCCGTCGTCGTGGGGAAGGCGGCGTCCAGGGTCGCCAGGCTCCGCGCGCCGGCGAGCGTGGGCGCGTGCCCGGCGCGGGCGCGCAGCTGGGCGCGGCCCAGCCCGTCCACCAGGACGACGACGACCCGGCGCGCCGGGCCCAGCCCCAGCACGTCGTCGTAGCCGGGCACCCCGAGGGACGCCGCGGCGGAGGTCAGCACCTCGGCGACGGAGCGCCGCCCGTAGCGCGGCGGCGCCGGCAGGTCGGTGGGCAGTCCGGGAAGGGCCTCCTGGACCGCCGTCATCGGGCGGCGCCGCCGTCGCGGCCGGTGAACCGGTCGGTGAACCGGGTCCGCGGCGTCGCGGCGGCCGCCCGCCGGGGAGCAGGGGTGCGCCCGTGCGCGGGCTGGGCGATCTGGGCGCCGTTGGTCAGCGGCGCGAGGTTGGCCCGGCGCAGGGTCCGCGCGAACTCCCGCGCCCCCTCGACCGCGGCGGGCCCGTCCGCCTCGGCGCTGATCCGCAGCACGATGTCCTCCCGGGCCGCCGTGCCGGTGTAGCCGTGGTCGGCCTGGCACTGGGGGTCGTCGCACATCGCGGGGGCGAGGTCCACGTGCAGGGTGCCCGTCCACGCGATGGCGAGGGTCACCTCGGAGATCGGGCTGTCCGGGCGGTAGTTCGCCGGCTCGTAGTAGGAGTAGCTGAGCGTCACGGAGCGGATCTGCGAGATCCCGACCGTCTCCGTGGACACGCGGGCGACGACGTCGCGGCCGCTCTCGTCGAACTCCTCGTCGTCCACGTGCGTGACGTGCAGGACGTCCTCGGCGAGCACGAGCACGGTGATGTGGCGGTGCACCTCGGTGCGGTCGATGTGGGTCTCGAGCTGCACGAGGTGCGAGACCGGGGACCGGCCGTCCAGCGAGTCCTGGACCACGTCGATCACCAGCTGGGGGTAGAACCCGGCCTTGTTGATGTCCTCGACCAGCCGCTGGCCGCGCTCACCTGAATACGTCATGGGGGCCATTTTCCCCCACGGCGGCGTCCGCGCCCAACACGGCCGGTCAGGACGCCCGGTAGGAGCAGTTCTCCCGCCCGCCGCCGGCGTCCTCGCAGACCCACTCCATCCGCACGGGCCCGTCCTGCACCGGGGCGGAGGGCGTGGGGGTGGCGGGAGCCGGAGCCGTCGTGCTGGGCTCCGCGCCCGGCTCGGCGGAGCCCGGGGGCTCGAGCAGCAGGTAGGCGGCGAGGACCGCCGTGATGCCGAGCAGGACCAGCAGGAGGGCGGCCGCCGCGCCGCGGCGCCGGCGGGTGGGCGCGGGGGCCGCGGCACCGGCGGGGGGCCGGACGGCGGGCACGGTCAGCGTGGCGGTCGGCACCGCGGCGGCGGTCGTGGGGGTGCGGTCCTCGTCCCCGGCCCGCTGCGCTCCCCCGGTCCCCCGGTCCGCGGGCGGCACCGGCGCTGCGGCGGGCGCCGGGGCGTGCGAGGCCTCGGCGACCGGGGCCTCCGTGGCGGGCGGTGCGGTCCCGGCGCCCGCCCGGCTCGCCCAGGGCTCGGGCAGGGGGTCGAGGACGTCGAAGATCTCGAAGGGCTCCCCGTCGCGGGTGAGGGCCGGGTCGAAGCGGCGGCAGGCCGCGCTCGCGCTGAGGTCCTGGAGCACCGTCACGGCGGCCCGGCGCCGCTGGACGGGGTCGGGGGTCAGCAGCGCGGCCAGCTGCTCCGCGAGGTCCCCCGGCTGCCCGACGATCGCGCGGGCGTCGTCGGGACCGAGCCCCTCCCACGGCTCGAGGGACGGGTCGAGCATCCGCAGCGCGGTGACCCCGGCGGCGTAGACGTCCTGGGCGGGGTCGGGGTCCGTCAGCCCGTACGCCTCCGGGGGCAGGTAGCCGGGCGTGCCCACCACGGTGCCCGTGCGGGTCAGCCGCGCGTCCTCGACCCGCACGGCGATGCCGAAGTCGGAGAGGAAAACGTGGGGACGCCCCGTCCCGGTGCTGTCGAGCATGAGGTTGGCCGGCTTCACGTCGCGGTGCACCCAGCCCTGGGCGTGCACGAAGTGGAGGGCCTGGAGCAGCTGGGCCAGGACCTCCTGCGTCAGGTCGGAGGACGCGGCTCCGTTGTCCCGCAGCGCCGACTCCAGGGTGCCCCCGTGGACCAGGGGCATGGCGATGACCACGTGCACGTCCTCCGCGGCCCACCCGTAGGGGGCGAGCACGTGCGGGTGGTCGAGCTTCACCGACTGCTCGCGGGCGAAGCGCAGCAGGTCCGCGGAGTCCCGCTGGCGCAGCACCTTGGCGGCGCACAGCTGCTGGAGCCGGCCGTCCCAGGCGCGCCAGACGGCCCCGCTGCCGCCGCGGGCGATGGGGTCGATGAGCGTGTAGCGCCCGGCGATGGTGTCGGCCACGGGATCCGGCGCCGCCTAGCCGCGCATGGCCCGGCGAGCGCTGTCCGTCCGCTGCTGGGGGTTGCCGAGCCCGACGGAGGCGCCGAGGACGGTCAGGGAGTCGGTGGACACGAGCACCGGGTTCAGCTGCACGCGGGCGATCTCGGGGTGCCGGTCCTTGAGCAGGGCCAGCCGGCCCACGAGGTCCTCGAGCCGGTCCACGTCCGCGGCCGGCACGCTCTGGTAGCCGAAGAGCTTGCGCGAGGCCTTGGGCTCGCGGACCATCCGCCGCACGTCCAGGTCGGTCAGCGGCGGGACCCGGTGGGCCCAGTCCTCGAGCAGGTTGACGGCGTCCCCGGCCATCCCAAAGGAGAGCACGGGGCCGATGAGGGGGTCCTCGATGGCCCGCACCACCACGGCCTGGCCGGTCGGGGCCATGGCCTGGACCTCGAGGTCGAAGGAGCCGAAGGCGGCGAGGGTGCGGTGCATGGTGTCGATCGCCGCGCGCAGCTGCGCGCCGTCCTGGATGTTCAGCTGCACCCCGCCCAGGTCCAGGCGGTGGCGGAGGTTGGGGTCGGTGGTCTTGAGCGCCACGGGGTAGCCGATGCGCTCGGCGGCGGCCAGGGCGTCCTCGGGAGCCGTGAAGCGGGCGCTGGGCAGGACCTCGATCCCGTAGGTGCCGAGCAGCGTCCGGACCTGCTCGGTGTCCAGCTCGAGCAGCCCGTCGCCGGGGACGCGGGGGGCGAGGGTCTCGACGAACGTCTCGGCGGCCTCCCGGTCCACGCCCTCCGGCTCGCGCAGCACGCCCTGGTCCTGGGCGCGCCAGCGGGTGTAGTCGACGACCTTCGCCAGCGCGCGCAGCGCCGCGCCCGGGGAGTCGAAGCAGGGGACCTCCAGGCCGTCTCCGCCGTGGTGGACGGCGGAGACGGCGCCCGGCTCGGTGCAACCCGTGAAGACGACGACCACGGCCTTGCCGTACTCGCGGCCCACCTGCCCCACGGCCTCGGCGACCTCCTGGCGGGTGGTGTGCGGGATCGGCATGAGGGTGACCACGGCCGCGTCCACGGCCTCCGCGCCGAGGGTCCGCCCCACGGCCGCCCGGAGGGCGTCGAGCGCCTCGGCGCCGCCGGCGCCGGTGGGCACCCCCGCCTGCGTCACGGCGACCTCGAGGCCCAGCTGCATGCACCGGTCCTCCATGAGCTGGCCGAGGGCCAGGGCGTTGGCGACGAGGCCGGTGCGCGGGCCGGCGGGCAGGGGCTGGCTGACGAGGATGCCGGCGACGTCCATGAGCTGCTCGCTGGTGTCCGCGCGGATCACCCCGGCCTGGCGGAACATCGCGTCCAGCGCCCCCGGGGGCGCCTGGGTGGTGCGCCCGGTGTGCCCGGGGGGCAGCCGCAGCCCGGTGACCTCGCTCTTGGCCACGATGACGGGCTTGTTCAGGGACAGCCGGCGGGCGATGCGGGAGAACTTGCGCGGGTTGCCCACGGACTGCAGGTAGAGCCCGCAGGCGCGGGTGGCGGTGTCGTCCTCCCAGTACTGCATCATGTCGTTGCCCGACACGTCGGCCCGGTTGCCCGCGGAGAGGTAGGTGGACACGCCGACGGCGTGGCGCACCGCGGCCGCGTGGATCATCATCCCGATCGCCCCGGACTGGCTGAACAGCCCCAGGGACCCGTTCCGGGGCAGCGGGTGGAGGATCGAGGCGTTGAACCGGGCGTCGGGGGCGGTGTTGAACAGGCCGAGGCTCGCCGGTCCGACCAGCCGCATGCCGTGGGCGCGGGCGCGGCGCACGAGCTCGGTCTGGCGGGCCTGGCCCTCGGCCCCCGCCTCGGCGTAGCCCCCGGTGACCACGACCACCGCGTGGACCCCCGCCGCGCCGCACTCCTCCACGACACCGGCGACCTGGTCCACCGGGACGGCCACGACGGCGAGGTCCACGCGCCCGGGGACGTCGCGGATCGAGGTGGCGTGGACCATGCCGTCGCGCTCGAACGGGGTGGGGCTCACCCCGTGCAGCCGCCCGGCGAAGCCGGAGGCGATCAGGTGCTCCACCACGGCGTGCCCGGCGTGGCCGGGATCGCGGGAGGCCCCGATCACCGCCACGGACGAGGGTGCGACGACGTCGGCGATCGAGCGGGCCTCGGCGCGGTGCTCGCGGGCGGCCATGACGGCCAGCGACCTCTCGGTCGGGTCGATGTCGAAGTTCACCACGACCACCCCGTCGTCGAAGCGGCGGGTGAGCTCGTAGCCGGCCTCGGCGAAGACGTGGAGCATCTTGCGGTTCTCGGGCAGCACCTCGGCGGAGAAGCGGTCGATGCCGTTCTCCCGGGCGGCCGCCGCCAGGTGCTCGAGCAGGATCGAGCCGATCCCGCGGCCCTGGTGGGCGTCGGAGATCATGAACGCGACCTCGGCCTCGTTCGGGGTGCCGGTGCGGTCGTAGCGGCCCACGCCGATGATCTGGTCCCCGAGCAGGAGCACGAAGCACACCCGGTTCTTGTGGTCGACCACGGTGAAGCGGTCGAGCTCCCGGGCGCTCAGGGACGGCTTGTACGAGAAGAACCGCAGGTAGATGGTGCTCTCGGACTGCGACTGGTGGAAGTTCTGCAGCGCGTCCCGGTCGTGCGGGGAGATCGGGCGCAGGTGCGCGGTCGCGCCGTCGCGCAGGATCACGTCGGCCTCCCAGTACTCGGGGTACCGGCTGGGCGTCTCCGTGTCCGTGGGCTCTGGAACCATAGACTTCAGGCTAGTAGACAAACCCGCACCGTCAACGGTGCGTCCCGGTGCGTCCCCCGGCGAGCTCCAGCACCGTGCTCGCCCGGGCACGCCCCGGGGCCGACCCCCGACCGAAGGACCCCCTGCTTTGATGGCTCGCCGCCGTGCGTCCTCCCGCCCGTCCGCCGAGGACGTGCTGCCCGCCGACTTCCGGGAGAACATCGTCGACATCGACGTGACCTCCGAGATGGAGACGAGCTTCCTCGAGTACTCCTACTCCGTGATCTACTCCCGCGCCCTCCCGGACGCGCGGGACGGGCTCAAGCCGGTGCAGCGCCGGATCCTGTTCATGATGGACCGGATGGGGCTGCGCCCCGACCGGGGCCACGTCAAGAGCGCCCGCGTGGTGGGCGAGGTGATGGGCAAGCTGCACCCCCACGGGGACTCCGCGATCTACGACGCGATGGTCCGCCTCGCGCAGCCCTTCGCGATGCGCCTGCCGCTCGTGGACGGGCACGGCAACTTCGGCTCCCTCGACGACGGCCCGGCGGCCTCCCGCTACACCGAGGCCCGCATGGCCCCGGCGGCCCTGGCCCTGACGGCCGACCTCGACGAGGACGTCGTGGACTTCGTGCCCAACTACGACAACCAGTTCTCCCAGCCGGGGGTGCTGCCCGCCGCGTTCCCGAACCTGCTGGTCAACGGCTCCTCGGGCATCGCGGTGGGGATGGCGACGAACATGGCCCCGCACAACCTGCGGGAGGTCGTCGCGGGCGCCCGCCACCTCGTGGAGCACCCGGAGGCCACCCTCGAGGACCTGATGCGCTACATCCCCGGCCCCGACCTGCCCTCGGGCGGGCGGATCGTGGGCCTCGACGGGATCAAGGACGCCTACCGGACGGGGCGGGGCTCGTTCCGGACCCGCGCGAAGGTCTCGATCGAGCAGGTCTCCCCGCGCAAGCAGGGCATCGTGGTCACCGAGCTGCCGTACATGGTCGGGCCCGAGAAGGTCACCGAGAAGATCAAGGAGGCGGCGCAGGCGAAGAAGCTCCAGGGCGTCTCCGACGTCGTGGACCTCACCGACCGCAAGAACGGGCTGCGGCTCGTGATCGAGGTGAAGAACGGGTTCAACCCCGAGGCGGTGCTGCAGCAGCTCTACAAGTACACGCCCATGGAGGACTCCTTCGGGATCAACAATGTGGCGCTCGTGGACGGCCAGCCCCGGACGATGGGCCTGCTCGAGCTGCTGCGGGTCTACGTCGAGCACCGGCTCTCCGTGGTGCGCCGCCGCACCGGGTACCGGCTGGGCAGGCGCCGGGACCGGCTGCACCTCGTCGAGGGCCTGCTCGTGGCGATCGTCGACATCGACGAGGTCATCCGGATCATCCGCGCCTCGGACGAGTCCTCGGCCGCGCGCGAGGAGCTGATGGCCGCGTTCGGCCTCACCCGGGTGCAGGCCGACCACATCCTGGAGCTGCGGCTGCGGCAGCTGACGCGGTTCTCCCGGATCGAGCTCGAGAAGGAGCAGGAGGAGCTGCGCCGGGAGATCGCCGAGCTCGAGGAGGTCCTCGGCTCGGACGCCCGGCTGCGGGCGCTGGTCTCCGCGGAGCTCGCGGAGGTCTCCGCCACCCACGGCGACGACCGGCGCACCGAGCTGCTGGAGTCCGACGCGGTGCCGGGGCCCACCGCGTCGGCCGCTCCCGCCCCCGGCCGGAAGTCCGCCGGCGGGCTGGCCCTAGAGATCCCCGACGACCCGTGCTGGGTGTTCCTCTCCACCTCCGGGCAGCTCGCCCGCACCCCGAGCCGACTGCCCCTGGTCGACCCGCCGCGGCGGATCAAGCACGACGCCCTGACCTCCGTGGTGGGCGCCACCGCCCGCGGGGAGATCGGCGCGGTGACCTCCACGGGGCGCATGGTGCGCGTGCAGGTGATGGACGTGCCCGTGCTGACCGCCTTCGAGGGCACCCCCAAGCTCGGGGACGGCGTGCCCGTCAAGGACTTCCTCACGCTCGCCCGCGGGGAGCGGCTCGTGGGCCTCGCCCCGCTCGGCGCGGTGCTCGCCCTGGGCACCCGCAACGGCGTGGTGAAGCGGGTCAACCCCGACTACCCCCTCAACCGGGAGGAGTGGGAGGTCGTGACCCTGCGGGACGGCGACGAGGTCGTCGGGCTCGCCGAGTCCACCGCGGACGACGACGAGCTGGTCCTCGTGACGCGGCAGGGCAAGCTGCTGCACTTCGACGCCGGGTCGGTCCGCCCGCAGGGCCGCACGGCCGGCGGCGTCGCGGGGATCAAGCTGGGCCCCGGCGACGAGGTCGTCTTCTTCGGCGCCGTGCGCGCCGCGGACGAGACGCCCGTCGTCGTGACGATCGCCCGAGCGGCCGAGGTCCTGCCGGGCATGTCCCAGTACTCGGTGAAGGTCACCCCCTTCGCCGAGTACCCGCCCAAGGGCCGGGCCACGGCCGGGGTGCGGGCCCACCGGTTCCTCAAGGGCGAGACCGGCCTGTCCCTGGCCTGGGTGGGGCACGGCCCGGCCAAGGCGGTCTCCGCCGCCGGTGTGGCGCGGTCCCTGCCCACCGAGCACGGCCGCCGGGACGGGACGGGCGTGCCGCTCGACCAGGTCATCGACGCGGTGGGCCCGGCCTACTCCTGAGGCCGGGCCCGGCCCCGGCGGCGCTCAGCCGCGGGGGCCCAGCAGCCCCATCGCGGCGACGGCCTCCCGCTCCTCGGCCAGCTCCTGCACGGAGGCCTCGAGGCGGGAGCGGGAGAACCCGTCGAGCTCCAGGCCCGGCACGATCGTGGCCGCCCCGTCGCGGCAGGTGACGGGGAAGGAGCTCACGAGGCCCGCCGGCACGCCGTAGGAGCCGTCGGAGGCCACCGCCATCGACGTCCACGCGCCCTCGGGGGTGCCGAGCACCCAGTCGCGGACGTGGCACAGGGCGGCGTGCCCGGCCGAGGCCACGGAGGAGCCCCCGCGCACCTCGATGATTTCGGCGCCGCGCCTGGCCACGCGCGGGATGAAGGTCTCGGCCACCCAGTCGAGGCCGAGGCCCTTCCCGGCGAGGACCTCGAGGGCCGGCCGGCCGGCGACCGTGGCGTGGGTGAGGTCCGGGTACTGGTTGGCCGAGTGGTTGCCCCAGATCGCCACGCCCGCGATCTCCTCGACGCGCGCCCCGGTCGCCCCGGCCAGCTGCGCGACCGCGCGGTGGTGGTCGAGCCGGGTCAGCGCCGTGAACCGCTCCCGTGGGACGTCGGGGGCGTGGGAGGCGGCGATGTAGGCGTTGGTGTTCGCGGGGTTGCCGACCACGACGGCGCGGAAGTCCTCGGCCGCGCCGGCGTTGATCGCCCGCCCCTGCACCGAGAAGATGCCCGCGTTGGCCTCCAGCAGGTCCGCCCGCTCCATGCCCTGCGAGCGGGGGCGGGCGCCGATGAGCAGCCCGACCGACGACCCCTCGAAGGCGGCCGCGGCGTCGTCGAAGACCTCGACGCCCTCCAGCAGCGGGAAGGCCCCGTCCTGCAGCTCCAGGGCCGTGCCCTCCGCGGCGCGGCGCGCCTGCGGCAGCTCGAGCAGGTGCAGCCGGATCGGCGTGCCGGGCCCGAGCAGGTCCCCGGCCGCGGCGCGGAAGACGGTGGCGTAGCCGATCTGGCCAGCGGCGCCGGTGACGGTCACCGTCACCGGGCGGGGCCGGGACGGGACGGCGGGACGTGCGGTCTGGGAGGCGCTCATGCGGGGTCCTTCCTCGGGAACGGTCGCTCGTCCTGCCCAGCGTAGCCGCCGGTCCCGCCCTTTGCGCCCGGCCGCTCAGGCGTCGATGCGCTCCTGGTCCAGCTGCGCGGCGCCCTCGATGATGAAGTCCTTGCGGGGGGCCACCTCGGAGCCCATGAGCAGCGAGAACGCGTGCTCGGCGGCCTCGGCGTCCTCGACCCGGATCCGGCGCAGCATCCGGTGGCGGACGTCCATCGTCGTCTCGGCGAGCTGGTCGGCGTCCATCTCCCCCAGGCCCTTGTAGCGCTGGATGGGCTCCTTGTACCGCCGGCCCTCCGCCTCCAGGCGCGCCAGCAGGTCCCCGAGCTGCTTCTCCGAGTACGTGTAGACCATCTCGTTGGCCTTCGCCCCCGGGCTGACGACCTCGACCCGGTGCAGCGGCGGCACCGCCGCGTAGACCCGCCCGGCCTCCACGAGCGGGCGCATGTAGCGGTAGAACAGCGTGAGCAGCAGGGTGCGGATGTGGGCGCCGTCGACGTCGGCGTCCGTCATCATGATGACCTTGCCGTAGCGCGCCGCGGACAGGTCGAAGGTGCGCCCGGAACCCGCGCCGATCACCTGGATCAGGGCCGCGCACTCGGCGTTGGCGAGCATGTCCGTGATCGAGGCCTTCTGGACGTTGAGGATCTTCCCGCGGATGGGCAGCAGCGCCTGGTGGTTGGAGGAGCGGGCGAGCCGGGCGGTGCCCAGCGCGGAGTCGCCCTCCACGATGAACAGCTCCGAGCGCTCGACGTCGTCGGAGCGGCACTCGACGAGCTTGGCGGGCATCGACGAGGTCTCCAGCGCGTTCTTGCGCCGCTGGGTCTCCTTGTGCACGCGCGCCGAGATGCGGGACTTCATCTCGGCCACGACCTTCTCCAGCAGCTGGCCCGCCTGCTGCTTGTCGTGGCGGTTCGTGGAGGTCAGCTTCGCGGTCAGCTCCTTCTCGACCACCCGGGCCACGATCTGGCGCACCGCCGGAGTGCCGAGGATCTCCTTGGTCTGCCCCTCGAACTGCGGCTCGGCCAGCCGCACGGTGAGCACGGCGGTCAGGCCCGCGAGGACGTCGTCCTTCTCCACCTTGTCGCTGCCGGCCTTGAGCCGGCGGGCGTTGGCCTCGACCTGCTTGCGGAAGGTCTTCAGCAGCGCCGCCTCGAAGCCGGCCTGGTGCGTGCCGCCCTTGGGGGTGGCGATGATGTTGACGAAGGAGCGCAGCGCGGTGTCGTAGCCGATGCCCCAGCGCAGGGCGACGTCGACCTCGCACGTGCGCTCGATCTCGGTGAGCTTCGAGCGCCCGCTCTCGTCGAGGACCGGGACGGTCTCCTTGAACCGGCCCTCGCCGTGGAAGCGCCACACGTCGGTGACGGAGCTGTCCACCGAGAGGTACTCCACGAACTCGGAGATCCCCCCGTCGTGCTGGAACACCTCCTCGTGCGCGCCGAACTCCCCCGGCGTGCCGGGCAGCCCGCGCTGGTCGCGGACGGTGATCCGCAGGCCCGGGATGAGGAACGAGGTCTGGCGGGCGCGCTTGGCGAGCTCCTCGTAGCTGAACCGGGCGTCCTGGGTGAAGATCTGCTCGTCCGCCCAGTACCGGATCCGGGTGCCGGTGACGCCGCGCTTGGCCCGCCCGACGACGTCGAGCACCGAGTCCTCCACGAACGGCTCGAAGGCCGCGTGCGGGGAGGGCCGGCCCTTGTCGACGAAGCGGCCGGGCTCGCCCCGGCGGAAGGACATCTGGTAGGTCTTGCCGCCGCGGTCCACCTGGACGTCCAGGCGGGCGGAGAGGGCGTTGACCACGGAGGCCCCGACGCCGTGCAGGCCGCCGGAGGCGGTGTAGGAGCCACCGCCGAACTTGCCGCCGGCGTGCAGCTTCGTGAAGACGACCTCGACGCCGGTCAGACCGGTGCGGGGCTCGATGTCGATGGGGATGCCGCGGCCGTCGTCGTGGACCTCCACGGCGCCGTCGGCGTGCAGGACCACCGTGATCTCCTGGCCGAAGCCGGCGAGGGCCTCGTCCACGGAGTTGTCGATGATCTCCCACAGGCAGTGCATCAGCCCGCGGGAGTCGGTGGAGCCGATGTACATGCCCGGCCGCTTCCGGACGGCCTCGAGGCCCTCGAGGACGGAGAGGTGGCGGGCGTTGTATTCGGAACGGGAGGGTGTCACGGGGGTACGGCTCCTGGGGGACGGCGGGATTCCCCACCACTGTAGTCGGGGCGTCGGACACGCTCCCGCCGCCCGGTCCCGGCGCGGGCGGCGCGGGCGGCCGCACCGGGGCCTACGCCGGGGGCGAAAAACGTCCCCGACAGGGATCGAATGTCGGAGGGTCGTGGTTGGATATAGCAGTATCCCGATGCGTCCACGAGACCCCGGGTACGAGCACCGGAGGTGCCCAGCGCCCACGGTGCATCGCGTACGACACAGGAGGAGGATCCCGTGAACGCAACATTGGAAAGCCGAGAACTGAATGCGACCGACCGCTGCGACGCGTGCGGCGCCCAGGCCTACGTCCGAGTGATCCTCGAGTCCACGGGCGGCGAACTGCTCTTCTGCGCCCACCACGCGCGCAAGAACGAGCAGAAGCTCCGGCCCCTGGCGGCCACCTGGCAGGACGAGACGGAGCGCATCGGTTCCTGACGACCCCCACGGCGACCGGCCGCTGAACGGCCGGCGCACGCACGGAGGGCCCCGGCACCTGGTGTCGGGGCCCTCCGTGCGTGACGGGGCGGGACGGCCCTGCCGGTCGCCCCGGGGCCGGGCCCCGGCGCCGCGGGCGGCTGGCGCCCGGCCCGCCCCGCCCCTCCCCGCCCGTGAGGACCGGGAGGGACGGGACCGGTCAGTCGAGGTAGTCGCGCAGCACCTGGGAGCGGGACGGGTGGCGCAGCTTCGACATGGTCTTGGACTCGATCTGGCGGATCCGCTCGCGGGTCACGCCGTAGACCTTGCCGATCTCGTCGAGGGTCTTGGGCTGGCCGTCGGTGAGCCCGAAGCGCATCGCCACGACCCCGGCCTCCCGCTCGGAGAGGGTGTCCAGGACCGAGTGCAGCTGCTCCTGCAGCAGCGTGAAGCTCACGGCGTCCGCGGGGACCACGGCCTCCGAGTCCTCGATGAGGTCGCCGAACTCGGAGTCGCCGTCCTCGCCGAGCGGGGTGTGCAGCGAGATCGGCTCACGGCCGTACTTCTGCACCTCGACGACCTTCTCGGGCGTCATGTCCAGCTCGTTGGCCAGCTCCTCCGGGGTGGGCTCCCGGCCGAGGTCCTGCAGCATCTGCCGCTGGACGCGCGCGAGCTTGTTGATCACCTCGACCATGTGCACCGGGATGCGGATGGTGCGGGCCTGGTCCGCCATGGCGCGGGTGATGGCCTGGCGGATCCACCACGTCGCGTACGTGGAGAACTTGAAGCCCTTGGTGTAGTCGAACTTCTCGACCGCGCGGATCAGGCCGAGGTTACCCTCCTGAATGAGGTCCAGGAACAGCATGCCGCGGCCGGTGTAGCGCTTGGCGAGGGAGACTACCAGGCGCAGGTTGGCCTCGAGCAGGTGGTTCTTCGCCCGCTTGCCGTCGTGGATCACCCAGCGCAGCTCCTTGCGGGTCTGGGGGTCGAGGGAGTCCAGCTGCTCCGCGAGCTTGTGCTCGGCGTAAAGGCCGGCCTCGATCCGCAGCGCCAGGTCCACCTCCTGCTCGGCGTTCAGCAGCGCGACCTTGCCGATCTGCTTGAGGTAGTCCTTGACCGGGTCGGCGGTCGCCCCGGCGGAGACCACCTGCTGGGCGGGGGCGTCGTCGTCGTCGTTGGCGGTGATGACGAAGCCGGAGGTCTTCTCGTCCTTGGGCGCCGGGGCCGGGGCCTGCTCCTCGGCGTCCGCCTCGTCCTCGGCCTCCGTCTCCTCGTCCTCGTCCACGTCGGGGTCGACGACCCCGGCCTCGTCGGTGAAGTCCACCTCGATGTCGGCGTCGGCGTCCACCACGGCGTCGTCCTCGACGTCGGCCCCGGCGTCCTTGGCGGCCTTCTTGCGCGGGGCGGCGGCCTTCTTGCGACTCGCCGCCTTCCGGGCGGGGGCCGCGGCCGGCTCGTCGGCGACCTCGGCGTCGGGGGTGACGTCCTCGGCCGTGGCGTCCACGGCGGTGGCCGGCGCGGCGGTGGTCTTGCGGGTCGTCCGGGAGGCGGCGCTCCTCGGGGCGGCGGGGGCCGCGGTGGTCTTCCGGGCCGCGGTCGACTTGGCGGCGGTGGACTTCGTCGCCGTCGTCTTCTTGGCGGCCACGGACTTCTTGGCCGCGGTGGACTTCGCCGCGGCGGTCTTCGCCCGCGGGGACGTGCCCGTGGCCTCGGTCCCGGCGGCCGGGGCCTCGACCGCGGTGTCCGTCGTCTTCTTGCTGGCGGCAGGTGACACTGAGAGCCTTTCGTTGAACGGTCACGGCGCCCACCCTCGGGGCAACACGCCTATGACCCTGTCAAGTCCGTGCTCCGGGCAACGTCCGGCGCGGTGGGCTTGAAGGGTCCTGAGAGGCGGAACGACCGGTGCCCGGGATTTGTTCCCGGCCCGCGCACGGACCGTGGAAAAGCGCGTCGCGGGGCTCAGGCGTGCCAGGCGGTGCTGCGGTCCCGCGCCCACACGGGCACGGGGCGGGCGTCGGCGAGGCGGAGCACGCGCAGCGCCGCCGGGTGGCCCGGCACGAGGGCGGTGGCCCGCCGGACGAAGTGCGCCGTGTGGGAGCCGCGCGCCCGGAAGCGGTTGAGCTGGGCCAGCTCGACGAGCACGCCCGCGAGCGCCGCGCGCTCCCGGGCCCGCTCCGTCCGGGCGGTCGGGACCGCCTGCGGCGGGACCCCGGCACCGGTGTCCCGCCGGGCCCGGACCGCGTGGGCCGGTCCGAGCAGCCAGGTCAGGGCCAGGAGCACGCGGTACAGGGCGTCGAGCCGGGCCCAGTCGGGGGTCCCGTCCCACTCCCCCGCGAGGACCCGCGTCAGCAGGATCAGCTCCCCGGCGCCGGGCTCGGTCCGCGGGCGGGCGCCGAGGGGCCCGCCGCCGGGGCCGGGGGGCACCGGCGGCACGCCGGCGGGGGTGGGGGCGAGGGTCGGCCCGGTGGGCTCCCCGCCGGGGTCCTCCCCGCCGGGGGCCTGGGCGTCCTCGCGGGCCTCGTCGCACAGCCCGCCCCAGAGGGCGGCGGCGGAGAGCACGCCGTCGACGTCACCCGTCGCCCCGGCGGCCAGGAGCAGGTCGGCGAGCACGGGGTCCGCGAGCCCGGCCGCGAGGAAGCCGAGGAGGTCGTCGTCGAGCCCGAGCAGTGCGGCGACCCACTCCTGCCGGGCGTCCCCGACCAGCCGCAGCACGAGGTGCCACGCGCCCAGGGACCGGGCGAGGCGGTCGAGGTGGTGCCAGGCGCCGGCCCCGTGACGCAGCCAGCGGGCGGCGGCCCCCGCGACGTCACGGACGGTGCCGGCCGGCAGGTCGCCGTACTCGTGGTCCATCGCCTGCCGGGGCGCGGCGGCGTAGGAGCTGCCGGCGGCCACGAGCGCGGCGTTGACGGCGCTGTCCTGGATGACGGCGACGTCCTGGACGTCTGACGGGTCGTCCACCGGCCACCACTGCTCGCCGGCCACGATCCACCGGGCGGCCGTGCGCCGGCCCGCCCGGCCGGCGGCCCGGTCCACGAGCTCGAGCACGCCCCGGACGCGCGGCGGCACGGCCCGCTCCTGCCGTGGGGGCGGGTCCGTGTAGACGATGACGAAGACGCGGTCGCTGAGGGCGTCGTGGCCGACGGGCTCGGCGAGCTCGTCCACGAACGCCTCCGCGAAGGGCCCGTCCGAGGGGTCCTGCGGCAGGTCGACGCGCACGCACGCGCCCGCCGCGGCCGCGCCGGCGGCGAACAGGACGAGGGAGTCGGCGGGCCAGTAGCCGAGCGTGTGCGGGACCACGGCGAGCAGGTCGGCGGCGCACCGGACGACGGGGACGAACGGGTCACGGGTGGGGTGCTCTCTCATGGGCCCAGGGTGGGCGATCGTGCGCCCGCCGTCCCCGGTGCGGACCCCGGCTGGGGACGGGAACGGGCCCCGGGCGGGCGCGCCCGGGTAGTGCAGGACGGACGCCGCGGGCCGGGCCGGGCGCTCAGGCGGCGCCGGCCCCGTGGCGGCGCCGGACCTGGCGGGCGGTGGCCAGCAGCCCGGCGACGCCCAGCGCCGCGACGAGGTACTGCGCGCCGACGGCCAGCCGGAACGCGTCGGGGGCGTAGAGCTCGTCGCGGAACCCGGCGGCGTGCAGCAGGTCGAGGACGAGCCCGGTGCCGAAGATCGCGAGGACCGTGGCGGCGAAGCCGCCCACGTTGACGATCCCGGCCGCCGTGCCCGTGCGGCGCGGCGGGTTGAAGCTGCGGGCGATGTCGAAGGCGATCATGGAGGCCGGCATGCTGATCGCGATCACGCACACGGCGACCAGCACCACCGGTGCCGGGGCGGTCCCCGGCCACAGCAGGAGCACCGTCCACGTGCCGAAGACGATCCCCGTGACGGTCAGCGCCAGCCGGGCGCGGCGGCCCGGGTGCCGGGCCGTGAGCCCGCCCAGGACGAGGCCGACGGCCAGGTTGGTGAGCACGAACGACGTCATGACCACGGAGATCGTGGCGTCGCCCAGGCCCTGCGCGTACTCCAGGTAGGGATAGCCCCACATCAGCGCGAAGGTGTTGCCGGCGAACTGGGTGGTGAAGTGCACCCAGAAGGCCAGGCGGGTGCCCGGCTCGGCCACGCTCTCCCGCAGCACCCGCCCGGTGCGGCGCAGCCCGAGCGCCGGGTCCAGGACCTGGACGCCCGGCGGGGCGTTGCGCAGCACCGCGGCGGAGAGCACCGTGGCCAGCAGTGCCAGCGCCGCGAGCGCCACGAACGACGGCGACCAGCCGGCCCGTTCCAGCGCCCACGCGAAGGGGATCACGGAGACGAGCTGGCCGATGTTGCCGACCACGCCCAGCAGCTGCGTCAGCAGCGGCACGCGCAGGGCCGAGAACCAGGCGGGGATCAGGCGCATGACGCACACGAAGGTCGCGGCGTCCCCCGCTCCCACGAGCACGCGGCCGCCGACCCCCTCGGCGACCGTGTCCGCGAGCGCCAGCACCACCTGGCCGGCCACCATCAGGAGGCCTCCGGCGGCGACCATCGCCCGGGAGCCGACGCGGTCCACGAGCACGCCCACGGGGATCTGCAGGCCGGCGTAGACGAGGACCTGCATGAGGGAGAACATCGACAGGGCGGAGGCCGCGGTGCCGAAGCGCTCGGCGGCGTCCACGGAGGCCACGCCGAAGCTCGTGCGCTGCGCCACGGCGCTGAAGTAGGCGAACGTACCGATGCCGAAGACGAGGTAGGCGGAGCGGGAGTCCTTGCCGGGCTCGCGGGGACGGGACCGGTGGAAGTTCATGCGCTCCGCTCTCGGGACGGGGGCCCGGGCCCACGCCCGGGAACGGCACCGCCGTCCCGGGACGACGGCGGGCCGCCGCGGGCGGGTCAGTCCTGCTCGTCCTCCTGGGCGGCGAGGAAGGCCTCGACCGCGGCGCCGATCTCGTCGGCGTCGGGGAGGTCGGACTCGTCCCCCACGAGCAGGGACCGGGGGGCCGAGGCGTCGACGACGTCATCGTAGCGCTGTTCCAGGCCCGCCACGACCGCCTGCACCTCCGGGGAGGCACCGACCTGGTGGTCGATCTGGCGCTCGATGTCCCGCGCGGCCTCGCGCAGCTGGTCCGAGGGCAGGGTCAGGGACGTCACGGCGCTGATGTGCTCGAGGGCGGCGACCGCGGCGTGGGGCAGGTGCGCCTCCGCGAGGTACTGCGGGACGTGCACGGTGAAGCCGATGTTGTCGATCCCCTCCTCGGTCAGCCGGATCTCGAGCAGCTGGGCGGCGGAGCCGCTCATCTCGACCACGGGCTTCCAGGGGTGCTTGGTGGGCAGCAGGTCCGCCCGGCTGCCGTGCACGGACACGAGCACCGGCCGGGTGTGCGGCACCGGCATCGGGATGCCGGCGACGATGGCCACGAGGGAGACGTCCATGCGGCGGGCCAGACCGACGACCGCCTCCGTGAACCGGTTCCACTGCAGGTCCGGCTCGGGGCCGGTGAGCAGCGCGAAGCTGCGCCCCAGGGCGTCCGTCACCAGGCGCAGGGACAGCTCGGGGTGCTGGAAGCGCTCGAAGTGGTCCTCGACGAAGCTCACGTGCGGGCGGCGCGCCCGGTAGTCGTAGAGCTGGTCGAGGTCGAAGCGGGCGACGGCCTCGTGCGGCAGCGCCTCCGTGATGGTGTGCTCGATCTGGGCGGCCACGTGCCCCGCCTCCGCGTAGCCGGACAGGGCGACGATCAGCGGCAGGCCACGAACCCGGGCGTCCTCGAGCAGCGCGGGGTTGCTCAGGTACAGCGAGGTGGGGTCCAGCACGGCGTCTCCTCCTGGTGGTCGGTCCTCGGGGCGCGGCCGGCGGGCCGCACCTCGGTTGATTTCAACCCGCCCGCGCGTCCGCATATTCCCGACCGGTAGCCGCTCCCGGTCCCGCCGGCGCGCCGGGGATAGGATCGACGGGACGCCCGCCGGACGGGCGCGGGACGCCGGGAGCGGCCCCGCCGCGGCCCGGACGGGCCGTGCCTCAGCGACCGCCAGCGAAAGGACGACCCATGCCCGACGTACAGGCCCTGCTCGAGCCCCGGGGGATCGAGCTCACCGCCACCCACAAGTCCCTGTCCCGCACGCCGGCGCACGCCCTCGTGCTCGGCGTGGAGAAGGCGGGCGGCACCGGTCGCGTGGTGCTCCCCGCCGGCGAGCAGCGCCGGCTCTCCGCCGTGGTGGAGGCGGCCGAGGTGCTGCGCGTGGGCGGGGCCACCGACGAGGTGACCGTGCTCCCCGCCCCGTCCGGGCTCCCGTTCGCGGTGACGGTCCTGACCGGCCTCGGCGCCCTGCCCGAGGACGGTGCCGCCCGTGCCGAGGCCCTGCGCCGTGCCGCGGGGGCCGCGGTGCGCCGGCTCGCCGGCACGGACTCCGCGGTGCTCGCCCTGCCGGTGGCCTCCGAGCAGGACGCCGCGGCGGTCGCCGAGGGCGCCGCGTTCGGGGCCTTCGCGTTCGCCCACCAGCGGGCCGCGACCGCCGGGTCGGTGAAGGCCCCGCTGGCCTCCGCCGTCGTGCACGCCCCCGACGTCGCCCGCGCCGCGCTGAGCCGGTGCCTCGACCGCGCCGCCGCCCTGGGGCGCGGCGTGCGCGCGGCCCGGACGCTCGTGGACCTGTCCCCCAACGTGGTCTACCCGGAGACCGTCGCCGACTACGCCCGCCAGGCCGCGAAGGGCACGAAGGTCTCCGTGTCGGTGCTCGCGGAGAAGGACCTCGCCAAGGGCGGCTACGGCGGGCTGCTGGGCGTCGGCCAGGGCTCCGTGCACGGGCCCCGCCTCGTGAAGCTCGAGTACTCCCCCGCCCGCGCCGCGAAGCACTACGCCTACGTGGGCAAGGGCATCACCTTCGACTCCGGCGGCCTCTCGCTCAAGCCCCCGGCCTCGATGATGACCATGAAGTCGGACATGGCCGGGGCCGCCGCCGTCCTCGCGGCGGTGCTCACCGCCGCCGAGCTCGGGCTGCCCGTGAAGGTCACCGGGTGGCTGTGCCTCGCCGAGAACCTGCCCTCCTCCACCGCCACCCGCCCCGGCGACGTGATCACGATCCGCGGGGGGCGCACGGTCGAGGTGCTCAACACCGACGCGGAGGGCCGGCTCGTGCTCGCGGACGGCCTCGTGGCCGCGTGCGAGGAGGCCCCGGACGCCGTCGTGGACATCGCCACCCTCACGGGCGCGCAGATGGTGGCCCTGGGCACGCGCACCTCCGGGGTCATGGGCGACGAGTCGCTGCGCACCGCGGTGGCCGAGGCGGCCCGCGGCGCCGGCGAGGACGCCTGGCCCATGCCCCTGCCGGAGCACCTGCGCGCCTCCCTGGACTCCAAGGTCGCCGACCTCAAGAACGTGGGCGACAAGCACGGCGGGATGCTGGTGGCCGGGCTGTTCCTGCGCGAGTTCGTCGCGGGGGCCGACGGCGCCCGCGTCCCGTGGGCGCACATCGACATCGCGGGGCCCTCCTTCAACGAGTCCTCCCCGTACGGGTACACCCCCGCCGAGGGCACCGGAGCGGGCGTGCGGACCCTCGTCCGGCTGCTCGAGAACGCCGCCGCGGACCGCGGCTGAGCCCCGCCGACACCCCCGCCGCCCGGCGGTTGCCTGCATGGGCACTCGCTGGGCGGTGGGGCTAAGGTAGGGACGACACAACACCGGTCCAGGACGGCGCGCCACCCGCCCGTCCCGACGTCAACGCGCAAGGGAGCCAAACACGTGGCCGACAACGAATTCGACATCCTCGTCCTCGGTGGGGGCAGCGCCGGCTACGCCGCCGCGCTGCGCGCCGTCCAGCTGGGCTTCACGGTGGGCCTGGTCGAGAAGAACAAGCTCGGGGGCACCTGCCTCCACTGGGGCTGCATCCCCACCAAGGCGTACCTGCACTCGGCCGAGCTCGCGGAGAACGCCCGGGAGGGCGCCAAGTACGGCGTGCACACCACGCTGGAGTCGATCGACATGGCCGCGGTGCGCGAGTACAAGGACAAGATCGTCGCCGGCAAGTTCAAGGGCCTGTCCGGGCTCATGAAGATGCGCAAGGTCACGGTCATCGAGGGCGTCGGCCGGCTCACCGGGCAGAACACCGTCGACGTCGACGGCACCACCTACACCGGCAAGCACATCGTCCTGGCCTCCGGGTCCGTCTCCAAGACCCTGGGGGTGGAGATCGGCGGGCGCGTGATGACCTCGACCGAGGCCCTCGAGATCGACTTCGTGCCCAAGAGCGCGATCGTGCTCGGCGGCGGCGTGATCGGCTGCGAGTTCGCGTCCATGTGGAACTCCTTCGGCGTGGACGTCACCATCATCGAGGGCCTGCCCAACCTCGTGGCCAACGAGGACCCCGCCCTCATCAAGGTCCTGGAGCGCGAGTTCAAGAAGCGCGGCATCAAGTCCAACCTCGGCACCTTCTTCGACAAGGTCGAGCAGGACGACAACGGCGCGAAGGTCACCCTCGCCGACGGCAAGGTCTTCGAGGCCGACATCGTCCTGGTGGCCGTGGGCCGCGGGCCCAACACCGCCGGCATGGGCTACGAGGAGCAGGGCATCCCGATGGACCGCGGCTTCGTCACCCCCAACGAGCGCCTGCACACCGGCGTGGGCAACATCTACGCGATCGGCGACATCGTCCCCGGCGTGCAGCTGGCCCACCGCGGCTACCAGCAGGGCCGCTTCGTGGCCGAGGAGATCGCCGGGCTCAACCCCGCGATCGTCGAGGACGTGAACATCCCCAAGGTGACCTTCACCGAGCCGGAGATCGCCTCCGTGGGCTACACCGAGCCCAAGGCCAAGGAGAAGTTCGGCGCGGACAACGTCGAGGTCGCCGAGTACAACCTCGCCGGCAACGGCAAGAGCTCGATCCTGGGCACCGGCGGCATCATCAAGCTCGTGCGCGAGAAGGACGGCCCGATCATCGGCTTCCACGCGATCGGCAAGCGGATCAGCGAGCAGATCGGCGAGGGCCAGCTCATCGTCAACTGGGAGGCCTACCCCGAGGACGTCGCCGCGTTCGTGCACGCGCACCCCACCCAGAACGAGGCCATCGGCGAGGCCGCCATGGCGCTCGCCGGGGCGCCGCTGCACGGCTGACCCCGCCGAGGTCCCGCCCCGGCGGGCGGGACCTCCCCCCGCACCCCGGCACCGGGCCCACCACCCGGACCGCACCAACGAAGGCACCGAAAGAAAGACGGTCGGACCATGTCAGAAACCGTAAATCTGCCCGCCCTGGGCGAATCCGTGACCGAAGGCACCGTGACCCGGTGGCTCAAGCAGGTCGGTGACGAGGTCGCCGTCGACGAGCCCCTGGTCGAGGTCTCCACCGACAAGGTCGACACGGAGATCCCTTCCCCCGTGGCCGGCGTGATCGAGGAGATCCTGGTCCAGGAGGACGAGGACGTCGAGGTCGGCGCGCCCCTGGTCGTCATCGGCGACGGCTCGGGCTCCGGCGGATCCCCGCAGCCCTCCGGCCAGCGGATCGAGGACGCCGCCACCGAGGCCGCGACCCCGGAGACCACCGACGTGGCCGCCGAGGAGCAGGCCCCGCAGCAGGAGCAGGCCCCCCAGGCCCAGGCCCAGCCCACCGGCGAGGGCACCGAGATCACCCTGCCCGCCCTGGGCGAGTCCGTGACCGAGGGCACCGTGACCCGGTGGCTCAAGCAGGTCGGCGACGACGTCGCCGTCGACGAGCCGTTGCTGGAGGTCTCCACCGACAAGGTCGACACCGAGGTCCCCTCCCCCGTGGCCGGCACCCTGCTGGAGATCCGGGTCCAGGAGGACGAGGACGCCGAGGTCGGGCAGGTCCTGGCCGTCATCGGCTCCGGCGCCCCCGCCCCGCAGCAGTCCCCCGAGCCGGGCAAGCCCTCCGGCCAGCAGATCGAGGACGCCGCCACCGAGGCCGCGACCCCGGAGACCACCGACGTGGCCGCCGAGGAGCAGGCCCCGCAGCAGGAGCAGGCCCCCCAGGCCCAGGCCCAGCCCACCGGCGAGGGCACCGAGATC
>NZ_JAMBOG010000040.1 GCF_023715525.1 Kocuria rosea
GGGGTGGTGGGCGTTGGGTGGGGTCAGGTCGGGTGCTGCTGGGGGTGGGGCGGGGTCGGGGTGCTCCTGCTCCTGCTTCTGGTCCTGGTCCTGGTCCTGGTCGTGGTTGTGGTGGTGGTGGTGTCTGGTCTTGCCCGGGGATCGGCGTATGGGGCGGGGTATGGCCGGGGTCGGGGGACTCGTGTGGTGTGGAGGGGGTGCTGGAGGACCGGCAGGGCGGGGTGTTTGTGCTGGTGGTTGTGCTGGTGGGTGTGGGGGTGGTCAGGGGTGGTGGGTGAGGGTGAGGGTCCAGCCGGTGGGTGTGGGGGTGAGGGTGGCTGCCTGAGGGGGTGTCTGGGGAGGTGTTCCGGGGGTGGTCCAGGTGAGGTGCCCGTCGTGGTGGGTGTGGAGGTGGTAGCCGGATTGGGCGGTGATCCAGGCGGCTTCGGTGGCGGCGGCGTGGTGGCTGTCGTCCCAGGCGAAGTAGCTGCACGTGCCCAGGGTGGTCAGGGCGGCGCTGAGGGCCAGGAGGATCGGGGTGGTGGCGGTGGGCAGGGCCGGTAGGTGGGTGAGGTTGACGGTGAGGATCACGGTGGCCGGCAGCAGGATCAGCGGGTGGTTCCACCACCGCAGGGCGGGCAGGGCCGGGGTGGGGGCGATGGCGGGGAAGACCCGCACCGTGGTGTCGGTGTCCGGGTGGAGGTCGTGGTGGGAGAACGGTGACAGGCTCACAGGAGGCTCCGGAAAGGCAGAAAGGCAGAAAGGGGAAGAAGGGGGGGCGGCTCAGGGGTGGTGCTGGTGGCGGGGGCGGGCTTCGGGCAGGCGCCACCGGGGCGAGGAGGGTGCTTCCGGTCTATCACTGCGCCCGGGTGCGGCACCGGCTCGGAGCACCGTGGGGTTCCTCACAGCCGCCGATCGGTGCCCCCACCTGCTCCCTCCCGGTGAGGTGCGCTGGGGTGGGGCCGGGGTGCTGTCAGCGCCCCCTGACTTCCCGTTGACGTCTTGGCACCGATGGTGGTGAGCGCCCCGACAGGCTGGGGGGGGGCAGTGGGGGTGGGCCGTTATCTGGTGCGCTCGCCGGAAGGGGCGTGGGTGTGCCGGCCCGTGCGCGGGGGCTCTTTTGCCCGGCCGGAGGCGCCTGGTCAGTGATCACCGTCTGGCTGTGATTCCGGGGCTGTGATCCCTTGGCTGGTGGGCATTGTCTGGTTCCGGTAGTAGGTGTGTCGATGACTCGGATGGCTGCTGAGGAGTGCTGGAGCGCAATGGTGTGGTGGGTCGTCAGACCCGGCATGCCTGGGCCTCGGGTCCGGCCTGGGTGTGCCGGGTCCGACGCGGCCCTGCCGCGGTCTGGGCGGTCGCGGTGGGCGGTCGCGGCTGGCGGGGGGGGTGCGTGGTGGGTGTGCGCGCCTGCGTGGCGGGGCATCTGAGCGCCCTGGTGGCCCGTGCCGAGGGGAGGGGGTAGTGCCTGGCGGTGGGGTGATGCCGGTCGCCGGGTCGGGCCCAGGAGGGCAGGGCATCGGGGGAGAGACACTGCCGGTAGGTGGGGGCATCCCGGGGGCGCTTCTGCCCGTTGATCCGCCTCTGGCACGGTGCCTCTTCCGGTGCCTCTTCCGGTGCCTCTTCCGGTGTCTGGTCATCGGTCGATTTGGTCGGACACGCGGTGCCCTGCTGCGCCGGCGCCGGCCAGACCCCCTCGCGCGGTCCTCGACGTGGCCGGCCCGCCCCGCCCGCCCCCGTTCGAGTGTCGGCCACGATGACCTCGGGCGCCTCCTCGCTCACCCTGCCCCGTCTGCCCCCGGAGGCGACGTCGAGCACCCACCCGTCGAGCACCCACCTGCTGGCACGGCATCCGTTGGCACGGCATCTGTTGGCACGGCATCCGTTGGGACGGTGCTCGTCGGCATGGCGCCTGTCGGCCACGGTCCCGGCCGGTGGCTCCTCGCCGGCCGTGGCCCGCGCGTCCGTTTCTGCAGGGCGTGCGCGCTGCCGGCGCCCTGGCCGCCTCTGGCTCCTGGGCGGACCGTCCCCTGGCGTGGACAGCGCCGCCGGGGCAGTGCTGCTGGGGCAGTGCTGCTGGGACAGCATCCCGGGGGCGGCATCCCGGGGGGCGGCCGCCGCCGTGGTCCACCGTGGTGTGGTGGGGTGCGGGTGGTGGGGTGCGGGTGGGCGGGGTGGGGGTGGTGCGGGGGCCGGTGGTGTCCGGGGGTGGGGGGTTAGCGTTGCACGGGGTCGCCGGCGGTGAGCAGTCGGGTGATGGCGGCGTGGTCGGGGGCGGCTTCCCAGTCGCCGGGGGCGGTGCAGGCGATCGCCCCGCAGGCGGCGGCGGTGCGCAGGCGCTGGGGCAGGGGGGCTCCGGCGATGAGCTCGGCGAGGTAGCCGGCGACGAAGGCGTCGCCGGCGCCGACGGTGTCGACGGTGTCGACGGGGAAGGCCGGCACGTCCACGTGGTGGTCGTGGTCGAAGCCGATGGCGCCGTGCTCGCCGCGTTTGATGACGACCTGGGTGGGGCCCATCGCGGTGATGGCCCGGGCCTGGGCGGTGGGTTCGCGCTCGCCGGTCAGCAGCCGGGCCTCGTCCGGGCCGGCGAAGACGAGGTCGGCGCGTTGGGCCAGGGCGCGGTAGGCCGGTGCTGCCTGCTGGGTGGTCCACAGCCGGGAGCGGTGGTTGACGTCGAAGGAGACGATCGTCCCGGCCTGGCGGGCGGTGTCGATGGCGGTGTGCAGGGCGTGGTGGGCGGTGTCGCTGAGGGCGGCGGTGATGCCGGTGAGGTGGAGCACGTGGGCGGCGCGCACGAGGTCGAGGTCGAGGTCGGCCGGTGCCAGGCGGGAGCCGGCGCTGCCGGTGCGGTAGTAGCTGATGGTGCTGGCTCCGGCGGTGGGGCGTTCCTTGAGCATGAGCGCGGTGGGGGCGGTAGGGTCGCGGGTGATGTGCGGGCGCACGCCTTCGGCGCGCAGCTGGCGTTCGATGAGCCGGCCGAGGGCGTCCTCGCCCAGGCGGCCCACCCAGGTCACCTCCACGCCCAGGCGGGCGAGACCGATCGCGACGTTGCTCTCGGCCCCGCCGAAGCCCAGGTCCATCGAGGGCACGAGCTCGAGGCGTCCGAGCCGGCAGGCGACGAGCAGCCCGAGGGACTCTCCGAGGGTGAGCACGCTCATGCCACCGACTCCTGCAGGGTGAAGGCCTCGGCCGCGGCGGCCGCGACCGCCGCGGGTCCGGCGGCGACGCGCTCGGGGGAGGTGATCCACGAGCCGCTGACGGCGAAGACGGCCGGGTGGGTGAGGTAGTCGAGGAGGTTGGTGGGGTTCACCCCGCCGCTGGGCATGAAGCCGATGCCGGGGAAGACCGGGGCCAGCGCGGTGAGCAGGGCCGGTCCGCCGGCGACCCCGGCGGGGAAGAGCTTCAGCCGGGTGAGCCCGAGCCGGATTCCTCGTTGCACGTCGCTGGGGGTCATGATGCCCGGCAGCACGGGCACCCCGGCGGCGAGGGCGGCTTCGACCACGTCCTCGTCGAGTCCTGGGGCGACGACGAAGGAGGCCCCGGCCTCGAGGCTGGCCCGCAGCTGCTGGGCGGTGAGCACGGTGCCGGCGCCGACGGTCACGTCCCCGCGGGCGGCGATCCGTTCGATCGCGGCCAGGCCGTAGGGGGTGCGCAGGGCGACCTCGAGCACCGGCAGCCCGCCGGCCACCAGGCCGGCGGCGATCGTGTCGGCGGCGGCGGCGTCGGGCACGGTGGCCAGCGGCACGACCCCGCGCAGGTCCAGGTGGTGGGCGGTGGCGAGGGCGCTCATCGTGCCATCCACCCGCCGTCGACGGGCAGCGTCACGCCGGTGATGTAGGCGGCGGCCGCGCTGGCGAGGAACACGGTGGCCCCCTGCAGGTCCGCCGGTCGTCCCCAGCGGCCGGCGGGGATGCGTTCGAGGATGGCCTGGGAGCGGTCCTCGTCGGCGCGCAGCGCGGCGGTGTTGTCGGTGGCGATGTAGCCGGGGGCGATGGCGTTGACGGTCACCCCGTGCTGGGCCCACTCGTTGCTGAGGGCTTTCACGAGCCCGCTCACCCCGGACTTCGCCGCGGTGTAGCCGGGCACGTTGATGCCGCCCTGGAAGCTGAGCAGGCTGGCGGTGAAGATGATGCGCCCGGCGCCGCGTCGGACCATCGAGGCGCCGACCGCCTGGGTGAGCACGAACTGGTTGCGCAGGTTCACCTCCAGCACCTCGTCCCACCACGCCAGCGGGTGCTCGGCGGCCGGGGCGCGGCGGATGGTGCCGGCGTTGTTGACCAGCACGTCGGCGCGCTCGCGCACCGCCTCGCCGAAGGCGGCCACGGCCGCCCGGTCGGTGAAGTCCACGGCGTGGCCCTCGAACGAGCGGCCGAGCTCGCGCACGCGCGCACCGATGGCGCCGCCGTCGGGCTCCTGCCCGGCGGAGACGGCGATGATGTCCGCCCCGGCCCCGGCGAGGGCTTCGGCCATGGCGAAGCCGATGCCGCGGCGGGCGCCGGTGACGACGGCGGTGGTGCCGGTGAGGTCGAGGGAGAGGCTCATCGGGCACCTGCCTGCACGTCGACGAGGATCTTCAGGGCAGCCGCCGACAGCAGCGCGTCGAAGGCCTCCATCGTCTCCTCCAGCGGCACGACGCGGGTGATCAGCCCCTCGGCGGGCACCGCGCCGGCGGCGAGCAGCTCGACGGCGCGCTCGAAGTCCTCCCGTTCGTAGACGCGCGCGCCGAGGACTTCCAGCTCCCGCCAGAAGACGCGGTGCAGGTCCACCGGCACCGGCTGCGGGTGGATCGCGACGAACACCACGCGCCCGCGGGTGCGGGCGTGGGCGGTGGCCTCCAGGGCGGTGCGGGGAGTTCCGGCGACCTCGAAGACGACGTCGGCGCCGGCGCCGGTGGTGTGTCGGTCGACGACCGCGGCGAGGTCCTCACCGGCGGGGTCCACGACGGTGGCGCCGTGCTGGGCGGCGAAGGCGCGGCGGGCGGCGTCGGGCTCGGCGAGGATCACCTCGGCACCGGCCGCGCGGGCGACGACGGCGATGAGCTGGCCGATGGGGCCCCCGCCGATGACCACCGCCGTCTCCCCGGCGCTGAGCCGGGCCCGCCGCACGTCGTGCACCGCCACGGCCAGCGGCTCCACGAGCGCGGCGTGCTCCAGGGAGAGGCCCGCCGGCAGCGGCACGACCAGCGCCGCGGGCACGGTCCACTGCTGCTGCAGCGCGCCGGGGGAGTCGATGCCGATGAAGTCCAGCCGCTGGCAGATGTGCTGGTGCCCGGCGCGGCAGGAGGTGCATTGCCCGCACCAGCGCAGCGGCATCACGGTGACGGGCTGGCCGATCTCGAGGGTGTCCACGCCTGCCCCGAGGGCCTCGACGACGCCGCTCATCTCGTGGCCGATCACGGCCGGGGTCGAGACCCGCCCGTCCAGGTGCCCCTGCACGATGTGCAGGTCGGTGCCGCAGATGCCGTTGTAGGCGACCCGGATGCTCACCTGACCGGGCTCGGGCCGCTGGGCCTGGGCGTCACCGACCTCGATCCGTCCCTGACCGATGTATTTCGCTGCTCGCACTGCCGTCTCCTTCGCGCGTCCGCTGAGCGTTATATGGAACCTAGTTTCATGTTGAGTTCCATGTGGCGCAACTCAGTTCTATGTGGTTAGAGTAGCGCCTGACCCCGCCCGTGGCGCAAATCACATCGCGGACCGTGACTTACCCTCGCGGGCCGCGACTCACCATCGGGGGCCGCGATCCACCGAGGAGGAACTCATGCAGAAACGACGAATGCTGGGCACGCTCAGCGCCGCAGCCCTGATGACCGTGGCGGTGGTGTCCTGCTCCGCCGAGGCCGGGGACCAGGCGCAGACCGTCTTCCGTGTCGCGTTCAACCAGGACGCCAATCACCCCCAGGCCCGGGCGCTGGCCGAGCTGTCGGAGGAGCTGCAGGCCCGCACCGAGGGCCGCTACGCCCTGGAGCTCTACACCGACGAGACGCTCGGGGACCAGGCGGCCACCATCGAGCAGGTGCAGTCGGGCACGATCGACTTCGCCGTCGTGGCCGGGACGCTGCTGGAGAACTTCGAGTCCGATTTCTCGGTCGTGAACCTGCCCTACCTCTACGACTCCCCCGAGCACCAGTTGTCGGTGCTCAACGACCGCGCGGCCGTCGGGGAGCTCTACGACACCCTCACCGACGACAACATCCAGGTGCTCACCGCCTACCACGGCGGGGTGCGCAACGTGTACTCGACCGACGGGCCGGTCCAGACGCCGGCCGACCTCGCGGGGCAGAAGATCCGGGTCATCGGCTCGGACACGACCGTGCGCATGATGGAGCTCATGGGCGGGGTCGGCACGCCGATGGCCCAGGGCGAGGTCTTCACCGCGATCCAGTCGGGGGTGCTCGACGGGGCGGAGAACAACGAGCTGATCTACTCCTCGCTCTCCCACGACGAGATCGCCCCGTACTACTCGCGCACCGAGCACCTGATGATGCCCGACTACCTGGTCACGAACCCGGCCGTGTGGGAGGGCCTCTCCGAGGAGGACCGGGCCGTGTTCGAGGAGCTGCTCACGACGTCGGTGGACACCGAGCTGGAGCTGTTCAGCACCGCGGTCCAGGAGGCCACCACCGCCGCCGAGGAGGCCGGGGCGCAGTTCAGCGACGTCGACCTCGACGCGTTCCGCCAGGCCGTGCTGCCGCTGCACGAGCAGAAGGCCACCAGCGACCTCGCCCGCTCGGTCTACGACAAGATCGAGGCGGCGCGCCGGTGATGAGCACCGGGGAACGCATGAGCATCACAGCACGGGCGCTCACGGTTCGGGCGTGGCTCGACGGGGCGCTGCGCACCCTGTGCATCGGTCTGTTCGCCGTGTTGGTGCTGCTGGTGGCGTGGCAGGTCTTCACCCGCCTCGTGCTCGGCCAGCCCAGCGCCTGGTCCGAGGAAGCGGCTCGGCACACCTTCGTGTGGGTCAGCCTGATCGGCATCGCGATCGCGGTCGGGGAGAAGGCCGACGTCATCATGGACGTCCTCGTCGAACGGCTGCCGCTGGCCCTCCAGCGCTACGCCGACGTCCTGGCCTACCTCGCCACGCTGGGGTTCGTGCTCTACGTGATGGTCTTCGGCGGGCTCCAGCAGTCGGCCCTGGCGTGGGGGCAGCAGAACCCGCTGCTGCCCTTCAGCCAGGGCCAGCTCTACCTCGCCCTGCCGATCTCCGGGGTGCTGCTGAGCATCTACCTGACCATCCACATCGTCGCTGCCTTCCTGCCCGGCTACCAGGGGCACGTCGGCGTCGACGAGGACCTCGAGGCGGCGGCGCTGTGATCGATCCCGGTACCATCAGCGCCCTGCTGATCGGCGGACTCGTGCTGCTGCTGGCGATCGGCGCGCCGGTCTCCGTCGCCATCGGCCTGCCCTCGGCACTGTGCATGCTGCTGATCGTCGATTTCGGCCGCGGGGCGATCACCGCCGCCCAGCAGATGGTCGGGGGGGTGGACTCGTTCGCGCTGCTGGCCATCCCGTTCTTCATCCTCGCCGGCGGCATCATGAACACCGGCGGCATCGCCGAGCGCTTGATCAACCTCGCCCGCGTGCTGGTGGGCCGCACCCCCGCGCCCCTGGTGCAGACCAACGTGATCGCCAACGCGATCTTCGGCTCCGTCTCCGGCTCCGCCGTCGCGGCCGCCGCCGCCGTCGGCTCGACGATGTCCCCCATGCAGCGGCGGGCCGGCTACGACCGCGCGTTCAGCGCGGCGGCGAACATCGCCTCGGCCCCGGCCGGCATGCTCATCCCGCCCAGCAACACGCTCATCGTGTACTCCCTCGCCGCCGGCGGCACCTCGGTCGGGGCGCTGTTCGTCGCCGGCTACGTCCCCGGCATCTTGTGGGCACTGGCCTGCGCCGGCGTCGGGCTGCTCTACGCGCGCCGCCACCCCGACCTGCGGGGCGAGCCGTGGCCAGCGTTTTCGGTGTTCCTGCGCACGCTGTGGCGCGCGGTGCCCTCCCTCGGTCTGATCGCGGTGGCGATCGGCGGCATCGTGGCCGGCTTCTTCACCCCGACCGAGGGCTCGGCCGTGGCCGTGGTCTACGCGCTGCTGCTCTCCTTCCTCTACCGCACCATCTCGATCCGGCACCTGCCGGGCATCCTCTTCGACGCCACCCGCACCAGCGCGATCGTGATCTTCTTGATCGCGGTGTCGACGATCATGTCCTACGTCATGACCTACGCGCGGTTGCCGCAGCTAATCGCCGAGTCGCTGTTCGGCTGGACCGACTCGAAGGTCGTCGTGCTGTTGATCATGATGCTCGTGCTGCTGCTGGTCGGCATTCCGCTCGACCCGACACCGGCCATCTTGATCTTCACCCCGATCTTCCTGCCGATCGCGCTCTCCTACGGCATCGACCCGGTGCACTTCGGCATCGTGATGGTCTTCAACCTCTCGATCGCCGTCATCTCCCCGCCCTCGGCTCCCGTGCTGTTCGTCGGAGCCCAGGTCGCGAAGATGAAGCTCGAGCCGGTCATCGTCAAACTGGTGCCGTTCCTGCTCGTGCTGACCGCGCTGCTGTTCGTCATCGTCTTCGTCCCGGAGCTGTCCCTGTGGCTGCCCGGCCTCATGGGCCTGCTCTGACCCCCCCGTCCGACCCCGCTGAGCCCTGGCTGAGCCCGAGCTGAGCCCTCATGGAAGGAACCTTCATGACCGCCATCCACGGCCCCACCTCCCCCGAGCAGATCCCCGGTGCCACCCAGCAACAACTGCGTGAGCGCTACCTCGTGGAGGACCTCTTCGTCCCCGGCAGCGTGCGCACCGTCGTCACCCACTACGACCGCGTGGTCGCCGTCGGTGCCGTGCCCACCGACGCGCCGCTGGCGCTGGAGGCCGTGCCGCAGATCCGCAGCGAGCAGTTCCTCGACCACCGGGAGATCGGCATCGTCAACATCGGTGCGCCCGGGGCCGTCACCGCCGACGGCCACCGCCACGCGATGACCACCGGCGCCTGCCTCTACCTCGGCCGCGGCGTCCAGGACGTCTCCTTCGACTCCGAGGACCCCGCGGCCCCCGCCCGCTTCTACGGTTTCTCGGCACCGGCCCACACCACCTACCCGACCGCGCTCGTCGAGCCGGGACAGGGCACCGTGCGCGAGCTCGGCGACCCGCTGACCTCCAACCGCCGCACGCTCAACCAGTACATCCACGAGAACGGCGTGCGCAGCTGCCAGGTGGTCATGGGCGTGACCCAGCTGCACCCCGGTAGTATGTGGAACACGATGCCGGCCCACACCCACGACCGCCGCACCGAGTTCTACGTCTACTTCGACGTGGCCCACGACGCCCGCGTCGTCCACCTCATGGGCGAGCCCTCCGAGACCCGCCACCTCATGGTCGGCGACGGGGGGCTGGTGCTCTCCCCGTCGTGGTCGATCCACTCGGGCGTGGGAACATCGAACTACTCCTTCGTGTGGGCGATGGCCGGGGAGAACCAGTCCTTCGACGACATGGACGGTGTCGCGATCGCCGAGATGAGATGAGGTGGCCATGACCGTCGAACACCGGGTGCTCGACACGAGCCCGGCGCCGTCGATGGGCGCGAGCGAGAAGACGTTGCGGGTGCTCGAGGCCGCCGTCCTGCACACCCGCTTCACCGACATCGTCGAGGAGACCCGCCTGGCCAAGGCGACCGTGCACCGCATTCTCGCCACGCTCGTCGAGCAGGAGTTCATCACCGGTGACAGCGATCGCGGCTTCCACCCGGGCCCCCGCCTCCTCGGCATCGCCGGCAGGGCCATCTCGCGCCTGGACATCACCTCCCTCGCGGAGCCGATCGTCGACGCGCTCGTGCGCGAGGTCGACTGCACCATCCACGTCGGCGTCGTCAACGGCTTCGAGATGGTCTACGTCATCCGCCGGGACTCCACGAAGCCCTACCGGATGGCCTCCCGGGTGGGCCTGTCGATGCCGATGCACTGCTCGGGCATGGGCAAGGTCGTGCTCGCGAGCTGGTCGGCCGAGCAGGTGGACCGGTTCATCGCCGAGGCCGGCCTGCCCGCACGCACCGACAGGACCATCACCGATCCCCAGCAGCTGCACGCCGAGCTGGCCCGTATCCGTCAGCGCGGCTACGCCCTGGACCTCGGCGAGAACGAACGCGGCACCGTGTGCGTCTCCGCCCCGATCCACGACCACCTCGGCCGGGTGACCTACGGCCTGTCGATCTCCTCGATCGCCCTGGAGCACCCCGGCTCCAGCATCGAGCAGTTCGCCCCCCAGGCGATCGCCGCCGCCCAGGCGATCTCCCGAGCACTGGGCTTCTCGACCGAGCGCGCCAGCGCGTAAGCGCTGCAGCGGCTCCCCTCGGGCCGCGCTCGCCGGGGCGGGGGCCCCGCTCCGGTGAGGTCCCCGGGGTGGCCCGCTGGAGGGGGCGGGTCCCCGTGGTGTCGCTGCAGCAGGCTCCGGGACGGCAGGGACCGTCCCGGAGCCTCGCCCGTCGATGACCGCCCGGGGACAGATGTCGCGGCGGCGGTCACGGTCCTCGTTCCCCCGGGGGGAGCACGAGGCCCCGGCCGGAGCCGGCAGGCACCGGGGTAGCTGCTGGGTCGGCTACCGCGGCGCTGCCGGGCAGGACGGGGTCGAGGACCGGCCGCCAGCTCCTGTGCGTCACCGCGGGGACCCCACCGTGCCGGCCACGCCCCAGGAGGCCTTCGCCGTCGCCTCCCCCGCCCAGGCCCCCGGGTCCCGTCCCGGGAGGCGGTGTCCTGTCGGGATCCGGTGACGGGCGCCCCGGTGGCGGGGCCGGCGACGGGGCACGCTCGGGGGCGTCAGTACACCTGGCGGTGCCTGGCTGAGCACCCAGTCGATGGTGCCCGGGGGCGGGACAGAGGACACCCTCGCGGTGGTTGTCGGTTCAGCGCCCTGAGCCTGCCTTCAGGTCCGGCTCCCGCTCGTATTCCTGCTCGTATTCCTGCTGGGGGTTCGGTCAGCGGAGCGCCCAAACTGCGGAAGTGTTCCCTTCGGCCCCCGGCGAGCACCAGTACTGTCCCCGGGGAAGACCACTGCCACGCCACGGCAGGGCCTGCACCGATGGTGTGCCCACGCGGCTGTGGTATCCGACCGAGGACCCTGCGCCCGCCCCCAGCTTCTTGACACCGGTGGTACGCTCGACACGCGGAACGAAGAGACGTCGAGTCGAGCGTACCACCGCAGGTCAGGGATTACCGCCCGTCCGCCGACACTCGTTGCCCCCCCCCCCCCCGAGCGGGGGGCGCCGGGAATCTCGCTCGGGGGTGGTGAGATCACCTGTGGCCCGGGCCCGCGAGAGCGGGCCCCTGCAGGCGCGGGCCACAGCAGACTCGCCCCCTCCTCACCACGCAGCAACGCCGGCCCTGTCTGCGCCCGCCGGGGGAGCGGAGGGCCAGGTTCCCGTGGGTGTTCCTGGAGGATGACGCCGACTTGCCACCACGGGCGAGTCCGGACCTCAACGGTATGGGCCACCTCGTGGCTTCCTGCCCCAGGTGCCATCCCGCCAAAAACGCCCGCCCACTCACCGGCGATGAGGCGGAACAGCTGCTGACCCGCAACGGCGCCATTGCCGGTGCCCACACCCGCTGGAACGGGTTCTGGAACGGGTTCTGGAACGGGTTCTGGAACGGGTTCTGGAACGGGTTCTGGAACGGGTTCTGGAATGGGTTCTGGAATGGGTTCTGGAACGGGTTCTGGAACGCCCCTCACCACTGCTCCCGGTCCGCCCGTGAAGGCCTCCGCCGACCGGTGCGAGTTCATACGCCGCGTCCACCGTGGGGCAGAGGCCTCTGCCCTATCCACGCGCTGGTCGCGGTGGGGCACGAACAGTCCTGCACTTCTCGGGAGGTGGGCCGCTGCTGGATCTTCGGACGGGGAAGACCCGTTCCGGTGATGCCCGGTGATGATAGTTTTCCCGGTGTCGAGGTGAGGGGCCCTGCCCATCCCCTGATGGATGGGCGGGCTCTCATCGTGCGTTTCCTCCGGGCGGGTGAGGGATCCAGCAGCTGACCCCGGTCTCGGCGCGGCAGGTGTCCTTGCCCGGTCCACCATGGGCGCTGTCGGGGCCGGTGTCTCCGCGGAGGGTGTCGGTGCCGTCCTGCCCGTACAGGGAGTCGTTCCCGTTGCCGCCGCGGATGCTGTCATGGTGGTTGTTGCCGTGCAGGGTGTCGTAGTCCTTGTCTGCGCGGATGGTGTCGTTGCTGTCACCACCGCGCCGAGACCCGCTCCGCACCGGAGCCGCAGCGACCCGATCCGGTCTTCCCCCTCACCCCCGGACACCCCAGAGTCCCGGAGGAGATGGCCCGGTCCGGTGTGAGATGGGTCGTGTCGGTGGCCGGAACACGCGAGGACCTCGACATCGGGAGGATGGACGCCTCCTACACCCACCACGTACCCGGGCCGCGCTCGCGGGCCGCGACCACGGTGCGGGAGCACAAGCGTCGTCCTGCCGGCTCCAGCCCCTACGCCCCACTGACCATCACGGTCCGGGCGCATCCCCGTCGGGGCACCTGAGCGCTGGGGCGGTCTTCGCCTGGGTGGTCAGTGCCGCGGGGGGGGGGGG
>NZ_JAMBOG010000041.1 GCF_023715525.1 Kocuria rosea
ACCCGAACGATCCAGGCTGACACCGTCACCCACCCCACGGAGGCGGAACGAGCAACGGCCAATCAACCAAACAAAACATTTGGCATCAACAAACATGGCACACTATTGAGTTCTCAAACAACAGACCGGTCAGCGTGTCGCGCTGGACACCTGCTCCCGGAGTGCTCTGCAACCTTAGGCCGTCGGGCCGGTCTCGGTCAATCCCGGGTGAACGCTCGGTTACCGGTTCATGACCGCACCGCCTTCCGGCGAAGCTGACAATCTCCTACTCTAACACGTTTCCGCTCCTTCGCAACCCGGGGGCTGCTCGGACGGTCGGTGCCGGAGGAGGACGCCGCCACCGGGCTCTCCCGGAGGAGTTCCTCGCCGCGGCGACTCGGAAGAAGTTACTCCCTTTGCGGCGGCGGTGCAACCCGGGCCCGGCAGCGTCTCCCGGCCACGGATCCGGGTGCGCGAGGGGCCCGGGTCTCGGACCCGGGCCCCTCGCTGGGTGCAGCGCCGTGGCCGGCGCAGCGTCAGTCCTCGGCGGGTTTGAGGTACAGCACCGCGAGCGGCGGGACGGTGAGCACGGCGGACGCCGGGCTGCCGTTGTGGGCTCCCTCGGTGGCGGTGACCTTGCCCAGGTTGCCGACGCCGGACCCGCCGAAGAGCTCGGAGTCCGTGTTGAGCACCTCGACCCACTCCCCCGCCCACGGCAGCCCGAGGCGGAAGTCCTTGTGGGGGTGGCCGGCGAAGTTCGCCACGCACACGAGCGGGTTGCCCTGCTCGTCCCACCGGGTGAAGGACAGCGTGTTGCGCCCGGCGTCGCCGGCGTCGATCCACTCGAAGCCGGCGGGGTTGTTGTCCCTCTCGTACAGGGCCGGGGTGTCCCGGTAGATGTCGTTGAGCGTGCGGACCAGCTCCTGGACCCCCTTGTGCGGCGGGGTCTCGGACAGCCACCAGTCCAGCCCGTGCTCCTGCGACCACTCCGACTCCTGGGCGTACTCGGTGCCCATGAAGATCAGCTGCTTGCCCGGGTGCGCCCACATGTACGCGAGGTAGGCGCGGACGTTGGCGAGCTGCTGCCACCGGTCTCCGGGCATCTTCCGCAGCAGCGAGCCCTTGCCGTAGACGACCTCGTCGTGGGAGATCGGGAGCATGAAGTTTTCGGAGAACGCGTAGACGAGCGAGAACGTCAGCTTGTTGTGGTGGTAGTACCGGTTGATCGGGTCCTCGGCCATGTACTCGAGCGTGTCGTTCATCCAGCCCATGTTCCACTTCAGCCCGAAGCCGAGCCCGTCGGCGTCGGTCGGCCGGGTGACGCCCGGGAAGGACGTGGACTCCTCGGCGATCATCACGATGCCGGGGGTGCGCTTGTACGCCGTGGCGTTGGCCTCCTTGAGGAAGGCGATGGCCTCGAGGTTCTCGCGGCCGCCGAAGGCGTTGGGCTCCCACTCGCCGTCGTTGCGCGAGTAGTCCAGGTAGAGCATCGACGCGACCGCGTCCACGCGCAGGCCGTCGATGTGGAACTCCTCGAGCCAGTAGGACGCGTTGGCCACCAGGAAGTTGCGGACCTCGTTGCGCCCGTAGTCGAAGATCAGGGTGCCCCAGTCCTTGTGCTCGCCGCGGCGCGGGTCCGGGTGCTCGTACAGGGCCTCCCCGTCGAACCGGGCCAGGGCGAACTCGTCCTTCGGGAAGTGGCCCGGCACCCAGTCGACGAGCACGCCGATGCCGGCCTGGTGCAGCTTGTCGACGAGGTAGCGGAACTCGTCCGGGGTGCCGAAGCGCGACGACGGCGCGTAGTAGGACGTGACCTGGTAGCCCCACGACCCGCCGAACGGGTGCTCGGCCACGGGCATGAACTCGACGTGGGTGAAGCCCTGCCAGGTGAGGTACTCCACGAGCTCCGTGGCGAGGTCCTTGTAGTCAAGGCCCATCCGCCACGAGCCGATGTGCATCTCGTAGACGCTCATGGGGCCGTTGTGCGGATCGGTCTTCGCCCGGCGGGCCATCCACTCGTCGTCCTGGAACTCGTAGGTGGACTCGAAGACCCGGGACGCGGTGGACGGCGGGACCTCGGTGCCGAAGGCCATGGGGTCGGCCTTCTCCCGCCACCCGCCGTCCCGGCCCAGCAGGCGGAACTTGTAGGTCGCGCCGGATTCGAGGCCCGGGACGAAGATCTCCCACACGCCCGAGCCGCCGAGCGAGCGCATAGCGTGCTCCGTGCCGTCCCAGCCGTTGAAGTCGCCGATGACGCGCACGGCCTGGGCGTTGGGGGCCCACACGGCGAAGCTCACGCCCGTGATCTCGCCCATCGCCGAGGGGTAGCGGCGCACGTGGGCGCCGAGGACCGTCCACAGCGTCTCGTGGCGGCCCTCCCCGATCAGGTGCAGGTCCAGCTCGCCCAG
This sequence comes from Kocuria rosea, assembly GCF_023715525.1. Lineage (GTDB taxonomy): Bacteria > Actinomycetota > Actinomycetes > Actinomycetales > Micrococcaceae > Kocuria > Kocuria rosea_A. The sequence continues at coordinate 2,388 of NZ_JAMBOG010000041.1, forward strand.
GGTGGGCGCGAAGCGGTAGGGGTCGTCGCCGCGCTGCGGCTCGAGGCCGCGGTAGGTGACCTCCAGGCGGTAGTCCGGGATCCGGCCGGGCTCGCGGGCCGGGACGACGCCCGTGAAGATCCCGCCCCACTCGTGCTCGAGTTCGACCTTGCCGTCCTCGGTGATCACGGCGACCCCGGTCGCGAACCGGCGCAGCGCGCGCACCGTGACGGTGCCGTCCGGGTTCGGGTGCGCGCCCAGCACGGAGTGCGGGTCGTGGTGGCGGCCCTCGGACACGGCGGCCAGCACGTGCTCGGGCACCGGGACGGGCCCGCCGGCGGGTGCGGCGGCAGGTGCTGCGGCGCCGGCCGGCACGGGGGCGGCAGCAGGCTTGGTAGCAGGCGCGGCGGCACCGGCCGGTGCGGTGTCGCGGCGGTCCTGCGGGGTGCTGGCTGTCACATCGTCCTCGATTTCCGTTCCCGGTCCCGCCGGGGGGCGGAGCTCGGACCGGGAGCTGTCGTCGTCGTGGTCGGTGGCGGCCGTGGCGGCCGCACCGGCGGGTTCAGGGTTCACGCTACGCGACCGGACGCCTTCCAGAGAACGGCGCACCGCCGAGGCCGGGACCTCCAGCCAGTCGGGGCGGTTGCGCTGCTCGTAGACGACCTCGTAGAGGGCCTTGTCGAGCCACAGGGCCAGGAACAGGGGGGACCCGCGGTCCACGGCCCGGCCGGCGACCTCCGCGTAGCCCTCGAGGAAGGCGCCGCTCGCGCGCCGGCCCCAGTCCTCGGCGTCGCGGGCGCCCGCGCGCGCGGCGAAGGCGGCGGCGTAGTCGAAGGAGCGCAGCATCCCGACGACGTCGCGCAGGGCCACGTCCGGGCGCGTGCGCTCCTCGATCGGGCGCAGCGGCTCGCCCTCGAAGTCCAGGACCTTGAACTGGCCGTCGGCGGCCTGCAGCACCTGGCCCAGGTGGTAGTCGCCGTGGATGCGCTGGAGCTCGGGCAGCTCGGCGACGTCCTCGAGGGCGGCCAGGACCGCGTCGAGCTGCGCGGCGTGGTCGTCGAAGAGGGTGCCGGTCTCCGTGCGCGCCCAGCGGATGCGGCCGGCCAGGTCCTCGAGCAGGCGGGCGCGGGCGGCGTCGTCGGGGGCGTGCGCGCCGAACGCGCGCGCGAGGTCGCGGTGCACGCGGGCGGTGGTGCGGCCGAGGTCGCGGGCCGGCGCGGAGAAGTCCTCCCTGCGCTCCCCGGCGGCGACCGCCCGGGCCCACGCGTCCGCGGAGCCCGCGAGGAACTCCGTGGCCACGGCGAGCTGCCCCTCGTGGGCGGCCAGGCCCGAGCGCCAGCGGGCGTCGAGCCAGCCGAAGGTGCGCGGCACCGCGGGGCAGCCGAGCGCGGTGAGCTCCCGGCCCACCTCGACGTCCGGGTTGCGGCCCTCCCCCACCACGCGGAAGAACTTCACGATCACGGCGTCGGCGTCGGCCGTGCCGGTGGGCGGGGTGAGGATCACCGACGAGTTGGACTGCTCGCTGGCGATCACGCGCACCTGGTCGCGGCCCTCGACCGGCCAGGACACGCGCAGCGCCCCGCCGTGCGCGCCGGTCACGGACAGCCCGAGGGGCCCGGAGCCCGCGGAGCCGTCCTGCTGCATGAGCGCGAGCGCCGGGCCCACGAAGGCGGGGTCGCCCACGCCGTCGTAGACCCACGGCCCGGCCGGCGCGTCCTCCGCCCCGGGCAGCGGCAGGCCCGTGCGCTGGGCGACCGCCCGCCCGGCGCGGGCGGCCCGGTCGCGGAGCAGGCGGGCGGTGCGCAGCGGGCTCCGCCCGTCCTCCGCACCCGGGTCCTCGGCGCCCGGCTCCGGCGTGCCGGTGTCGGACCGGGCGGCGGGCAGGGCGCCCACGAGGAACCGCTCGGCGTCCTCCAGCGGGGCCCCGCGGAACGTCAGGGGCACCTGCAGCAGCTCGGTGCGCCCCGCCTCCTGCGCCTCCACCAGCAGGACGCGGGCCTCGGCGGATCCGCCGTCCCCGTCCGTCCCGGTGTCGGGCAGCGCGAGCTGCGCGGCGACCCGCAGGGCCACGCCCTCGCCGCCGTCCCCGAAGGGGAACCACCGCTGCCGCGGCAGCCACCGGCGCAGGAGGTCGAGGAGCTCGTCGGGGTGCTGGTCGCTCATGTGGTCAGGTCCTTCCGGGTGCGGGCGGGGAGGGTGCGGCTGGAGCGGGTCGCCTCAGCTCCGGGCGGGGGTGATGATCGGCAGGGCCGTGGTGTGCGGGTGCGTGCCGTCGTCGCGGGCGGCCGCCCGCAGGCGCAGCCAGAAGAAGTCCTGGCTGCCCAGGGTGATGCGGTACTCGCCGGCCTCGTCGACCTCCCCGAACAGGTCCCCGCCGAAGAGTTCGCGCAGGCCGCGGCCCGCGTACTCGGGCAGCCGGATGCGGGCGCACGCGGGCGTGTGGGCGAGGTTGAACAGGCACAGCAGGGTCTCGCCGCGGCCGTCCTCCGTCTCCTCGTCCGGCAGGACGCGCAGGAACGCCAGCACGGAGTCGTGGTCGGTCTCCACGTTGACGTAGGAGCCCAGCCCGAACGCCGGGTGCGCCTTGCGCACCGCCAGCATCTGGCGCATCCAGTGCAGCAGGGAGGACGACGACGCCAGCTGCGCCTCCACGTTGACCTGGTTGTAGTGGTACACGAGGGACTGGACGACCGGCAGGTAGAGCTTGCCCGGATCGGCCTTGGAGAACCCGGCGTTGCGGTCCGGGGTCCACTGCATCGGGGTGCGGGAGGCGTCGCGGTCGGCGAGCCAGATGTTGTCGCCCATCCCGATCTCGTCGCCGTAGTACAGGAACGGGCTGCCCGGCAGCGACAGCAGCAGGGCGTGGATGAGCTCCAGCTCGGCCCGCGAGTTGTCCAGCAGGGGCGCCAGGCGCCGGCGGATGCCCACGTTGGCGCGCATGCGGGAGTCGGGGGCGTACCAGCCGAGCATGGCCTGGCGCTCCTCGGTGGTCACCATCTCCAGGGTCAGCTCGTCGTGGTTGCGCAGGAACGTCCCCCACTGCGTGCCGCGCGGGATGTCCGGGGTCTCCCGCATCGTGTCGATGATCGGGGTCGCCTTCTGGTCCCGCAGCGCGTAGAAGATGCGGGGCATGATCGGGAAGTGGAAGCACATGTGGCACTCGGGGTTCTCCTCCGTGCCGTAGTACTCCACCACCTCGTGCGGCATCTGGTTGGCCTCCGCGATGATGACGCGGCCCGGGTACTGCTCGTCGACCATGGCGCGCAGCTTCACGAGGAAGTCGTGCGTGCCCGGGAGGTTCTCGCAGTTGGTCCCCTCCTCCTCGATCAGGTACGGGATCGCGTCGGCGCGGAAGCCGTCGATGCCCATGTCCAGCCAGAACTTCACGACGTCGAACACGGCCTCCACCACGGCGGGGTTCTCGAAGTTGAGGTCCGGCTGGTGGGAGAAGAACCGGTGCCAGAAGAACTGCCGGCGGATGGGGTCGAACGTCCAGTTCGACTCCTCGTGGTCCACGAAGATGATGCGGGCGTCCTGGTACAGCTCGTCCGTGTCCGACCAGACGTAGAAGTCGCCGTACGGCCCGTCCGGGTCCTCGCGGGAGGCCTGGAACCAGGGGTGCTGGTCGCTCGTGTGGTTCAGCGGGAGGTCGGTGATCACGCGCAGGCCGCGGGCGTGCGCCTCGGACACGAGCCGCTTGAAGTCGCTGATCGTGCCGAACTCGTCCAGGACGGAGTAGTAGTCGGAGATGTCGTACCCGCCGTCGCGCAGGGGGGACTCGTAGAACGGGGGGATCCACAGGCAGTCGATCCCCAGCCACTGCAGGTAGTCCAGCTTGTCGATCAGGCCGGAGAAGTCGCCGGAGCCGTCACCGTTGGCGTCGGAGAACGCCCGGACGAGCACCTCGTAGAACACCGCTTTGCGGAACCAGTCGGGGTCGTGGGAGATGCCGGGGGCATTGAGCGAGTACGGCGAGGTGCTCATGCGGGGGTGCCGCCTTTCGGACAGGTGGGGCAATAGGTGGGTGCTGGAGGGGGCCTCCCCGGGCGCGGCGCCCAGGGAGGCCCCCGACGGGGTCTCGGAGACCCTTACTTGACGTTGCGCCGGACGTGCAGGACGTGGGCGGGCTCGTGGTGCGGGTCCAGGCGCACGTAGTTGTGCGTGCCCCACTTCCACGACTCGCCGCTGATCAGGTCGTCGACCCAGAAGCTGCCGTCCTCGTTGAAGTCGGCGTCGTCGAGGTTCAGCGACGCGAGGTCCAGCCACACGGTGCCCTCGCGCACGGCGTGCGGGTCCACGTTGACGACGACGATGACCGTGTCCTTCTGGGCCGCCTCCCCGTGGCCGACGGTCTTCGTCTTCGAGTAGGCGACGAGCGCGTCGTCGGACGTGGTCTGCACGGTGAGGTTCTGCAGGTCGCCCAGCGACGCGTGCCCGCGGCGGATCTCGTTGAGCCGGCGCAGGTACGGGGCCAGGGACCGTCCGGCCGCCTCCGCCCCGGCGAAGTCGCGGGGACGGTACTCGTACTTCTCGTTGTCGATGTACTCCTCCGCCCCGGGCCGGGCCACGTGCTCGTACAGCTCGTAGCCCGCGTAGACGCCCCACAGCGGCGACCCGGTGGCGGCGAGGACGGCGCGGACCTTGAACGCCGCCGGACCGCCGAACTGGAGGTACTCCGTGAGGATGTCCGGGGTGTTGACGAAGAAGTTGGGCCGGTACACCGCCGAGGTCTCGTGGCTGATCTCGTGGAAGTACTCCTCGATCTCCTGCTTCGTGTTGCGCCAGGTGAAGTAGGAGTAGGACTGCTGGAAGCCGACCCGGGCGAGGCCCTGCATCATGGCCGGGCGGGTGAAGGCCTCGGCGAGGAAGACCACGTCGGGGTGCTTGGCGTTGACCGTGCCGATCAGCCACTCCCAGAACCACAGGGGCTTGGTGTGCGGGTTGTCGACCCGGAAGATCTTCACGCCGTGGGAGATCCACAGCTCCACGATCCGCAGCACCTCGAGGGAGAGCCCCTCGGGGTCGTTGTCGAAGTTCAGGGGGTAGATGTCCTGATACTTCTTCGGCGGGTTCTCCGCGTACGCGATCGAGCCGTCGGCGCGGGTCGTGAACCACTCGGGGTGGGCGGCCACCCACGGGTGGTCGGGCGACGCCTGCAGCGCGAGGTCCAGGGCGACCTCCAGGCCGACGTGCTGGGCACGGGCCACGAAGGCGTCGAAGTCCTCGAACGAGCCGAGGTCCGGGTGGATGGCGTCGTGCCCGCCCTCGGGAGCGCCGATGGCCCACGGGGACCCGGGGTCCTGGGGCCCGGCCACCAGGGTGTTGTTCGGCCCCTTGCGGTGGGCCCGCCCGATCGGGTGGATCGGCGGCAGGTAGATGACGTCGAAGCCCATGCCCGCGACCGCCTCGAGCCGCTCGGCGGCGGTGCGCAGGGTGCCGGAGGTCCACGTGCCCGTCTCGGCGTCGAGGACGGCGCCCTCGGAGCGGGGGAAGAACTCGTACCAGGAGCCCTGGCCGGCGGCGGCGCGCTCGACCTTCAGCGGGTAGCGGCGGCTCTCGGTGACAAGGTCGCGCACCGGGCGCTCGGCCACGACGGCCAACACCCCGGCCGAGACGGCCGCCTCGAGCCGGTCCTCGGCCGGCAGCTCGCGGTCGGCGAGCGTGCGGGAGACCGAGCGGAACAGCTCGGCGTCGGAGCCCGGGCGGCCCTCCTCCGCGGCGGCGCGGTCGAAGAGCAGCACGCCCTCGTCCATCATCAGCTCGACGTCCTGGCCGACGCCGACCTTGATCTCGGCGGCGTGCCGCCAGGTCTCGTAGAGGTCCCCCCAGCCCTCGACCGCGAAGGACCAGGCGCCCTCGGCGGACGGGGTCAGCCAGGCCTCGTAGCGGTCGGTGCCGGGAACCAGCAGCCGCATCGGCACGCGCTCGGCCTCGGCGCCCTGCGGGTCGTAGAGCACCGCGGTGACGCCCAGGGCGTCGTGCCCCTCCCGGAACACCGTGGCGCCCACGCGGATCGACTGGCCGGGCACGGCCTTGGCCGGGAAGCGGCCGTCCTCGACGGCCGGGCTCACGTCCACGACGGGGATCCGGCCGTAGACCAGGTTCTCGCGGGAGAACGCCGTCTTGCGGCGGCGGGCCGGGGCCTTGCGCGCGGCCGGCTTCTTGGCGGCGGGCGCCTTGTCCGCGGCCGCGGCGGAAGCCTTCGTGGCGGTCCCCGCGGAGGCCTTGGCGGCGGACGTCCTGCGCGTGGCGGGCTTCTTCGCGGCGGGAGCCTGCTCCTCGGCCGCGGGCGCGGCCTCGGCGGCCTCCGGCGCGGGTTCGGCGGCCTTCTTGGCCGTCGAGCTCCGACGGCGCGCCGGGGCCTTCTTCGCGGGCGGCTCGGCCGCGACGGCCTCGGCCACGACGGCGTCCGGGATCTCGCCGGCCGGGGCCGTCGAGGGGTCAGGGGCGGGCGTGCCGGCCGGGCGCGAGGCCGGGTCGGTCGGGGAAGGAGTGTTGGCTTGGCTCACCCGCACCACGTTAGCGACAAAGCCGACGATCGTTAAGCCCGCTGACTACCGCGACACGGCGGGGCGGCCGGGTAGTCTGACCGCGTGAAGGCAATCCGTAGATTCACCGTGCGCACCGTGCTGCCGGAGTCCATCGCTCCCCTGAGCCGCCTGGCCAAGAACCTGCGCTGGTCGTGGCACCGCCCGACCGAACAGCTCTTCGCCGACCTCAATCCCCAGGCCTGGGAGGCCGTCCACGGGGACCCGGTCAAGCTGCTGGGCTCGCTCACCCGGGAGGAGATCCAGCAGATCGCCGACGACCCGGAGACCGTCCGGCGCATCGAGGAGCTCGACGCCGACCTCGAGTGCTACCTCACCGACGAGCTCTGGTACCAGCAGACGCAGCCCGCCGACGCGCCGGCGTCGATCGCCTACTTCTCCGCCGAGTACGGCATCACCTCCGTGCTCCCCCAGTACTCCGGCGGGCTCGGCATCCTCGCGGGGGACCACCTCAAGAGCGCCTCGGACCTGGGCGTGCCCGTGGTCGGCGTCGGGCTGTTCTACCAGCACGGCTACTTCAAGCAGTCCCTGTCCCGGGACGCGTGGCAGCAGGAGACCTACCCGGTCCTCGACCCGGACGGCCTGCCCCTGACGCTGCTGCGGGAGGAGGACGGCACCCCGGCCAGGGTGACCCTGCCGCTGCCCAACGGCCGGTCCCTGTCGGCGCACATCTGGCGTGCGGACGTCGGACGCGTCCCGCTGCTGCTGCTCGACTCGGACATCCCGGACAACGACGACCACGCCCGCAGCATCACGAACCGGCTCTACGGCGGCGGGGGCGACCACCGGCTCCAGCAGGAGCTGCTGCTGGGCATGGGCGGGGTGCGCGCGCTGCGCGTCTTCCGCCGCCTGACCGGCGCCCCGGAGCCCGAGGTCTACCACTGCAACGAGGGCCACGCCGGCTTCGCCGGCATCGAGCGCGTCTCCGAGCTCATGGAGCCCCGCGGCGACGCCGAGCCGATGACGTGGGAGGAGGCCCTCACAGCGGTGCGCTGCGGCACGGTCTTCACCACCCACACGCCCGTCCCGGCCGGCATCGACCGCTTCGAGCGCGCGCAGATCGAGCACTTCTTCCAGGCCGGCCTCGCCCCGTCGGTGCCCACCGCGAACATCCTCGCCCTCGGCGCGGAGGACTACGACGGCGGGGACCCCGGGAAGTTCAACATGGCCGTGATGGGCCTGCGCCTGGCCCAGCGGGCCAACGGCGTGGCGAAGCTGCACGGCGTCGTCTCCCGGCAGATGTTCCAGGGCCTGTGGCCGGGCTTCGACAACGACGAGGTCCCGATCGGGTCGATCACCAACGGCGTGCACGTGACCAGCTGGATCGACCCGCGGATGGCCGAGCTGGTCCTCGACCCGCACGGGACGGACCTGGACCGGGCCGCCCGGTGGCGGCACGTCTACTCCGTGGAGGACACCGAGCTGTGGGCGGTCCGCCGGGAGCTGCGCAAGCGGCTCGTGCAGGACGTGCGCACCCGGCTGCGGGCGTCGTGGAAGGCCCGCGGCGCGGCCGACGCCGAGCTGGGCTGGACCGACTCGGTGCTGGACCCGGATGTGCTCACCATCGGCTTCGCCCGGCGCGTGCCGACGTACAAGCGCCTGACGCTCATGCTGCGCGACCCGCAGCGGCTGAAGAAGATCCTGCTGAACCCCGAGCGTCCCGTGCAGCTGGTGGTGGCTGGGAAGTCCCACCCCGCGGACGAGCAGGGCAAGCGGATGATCCAGGACCTCGTGCGCTTCACGGACAACCCCGAGGTGCGCCACCGCATCGTCTTCCTGCCCAACTACGACATCGCGATGGCCCGCACCCTGTTCCCCGGCTGCGACGTGTGGCTGAACAACCCCCTGCGCCCGCTCGAGGCCTGCGGGACGTCCGGGATGAAGGCGGCCCTCAACGGCGGGCTCAACCTCTCGGTGCTCGACGGGTGGTGGGACGAGATGTACGACGGTCAGAACGGCTGGGCCATCCCCACCGCCGACGAGGGCGCGCACCCGGACGAGCGCGACGACATTGAGGCCGCGGCCCTGTACGAGCTCATCGAGAACCACGTGGCCCCCCGCTTCTACGGCGAGGCCGCCGAGGGCTCGGAGCCGGGCACCGACGGCGTGCCGCACCAGTGGCTGGCCATGGTCAGGCACACCCTCGCGACCCTGGGCCCGCGGGTCTCGGCCAAGCGGATGGTCGACGACTACGTCCGGGAGCTCTACGTCCCCGCCGCCCGCTCCCAGCGGCGGGCGGCCGCGGACGGCTTCGCGGTCGCCCGGGCCGAGTCCCGCTGGGTGGGCCGGGTGCGCCAGGCCTGGCCGGAGGTGAGCGTCGAGCACGTCGACGCGGAGGGCGTCGAGCAGGAGCCGCAGATCGGCGACGAGCTGCGGGTCCACGCCTACGTCACCCTCGGCTCGCTCACCCCCGAGGACGTCCGGGCGGAGATCGGCTACGGCCGGGTCTCCGAGACGGACCACATCCACGAGCGCAGGTACGCGCTGCTGGCCCCCAACGGGGACCTGGGCGGCGGCCGGCACCGGTTCAGCGGCTCCGTCACGATCGACCGCTCCGGCCCGTTCGGCTACACGGTGCGGGTGGTGCCGCAGCACCCGCACATCGCCGACAAGGCCGAGCTGGGGCTCGTGGTCAACGCCTGAGAGCCTCTGTCCGAACGGCGGCGGGGGGGG
>NZ_JAMBOG010000042.1 GCF_023715525.1 Kocuria rosea
GAGACCACCGCCCCGGTGCGCGCCTCCTGCACCGCCGCCACCGCCCGGGCATGATCCAGCGGCTCACCCGTGACGAACGCGCCCACCACCACCGTCTCAGCCTCAACAGGCCCGGAAATGCTCATCGGTCGGTCTCCTAGCGCAGTCGGGGATCGGAGTGCGGGCCGGGGCGCCCGGGGTCTTCGTGGCCGCGGTCGCGGTGGCCCTCGAGCTGGTCGCAGACGTGGTCGAGCAGCGGCTCGAGCACCTTCAGCCCGTCCCAGACCCCGCCCGTGGAGCCGGGCAGGTTGACGACGAAGGTGTGGCCGCTGACCCCCGCGTGCCCGCGGCTGAGCACGGCCAGCGGCGTGGTCCTGCGGCCCTCGGCCCACAGTGCCTCCATGATGCCCGGAAGCTCCCGGTCCAGGTAGGGGCGGGTGACCTCCGGGGTCAGGTCGTCCGGGGCGAGACCGGTCCCGCCGCTGGTCACGATGACGCTGGGGCGCTCCTCCGGGGGGCGCTCCACGAGCAGGCGCTCGAGCTGGGCGCGGACGTCCTCGCCGTCGGCCACGACGAACGGGCCCTCGACCGCGAAGCCGTGGGAGCCGAACCAGTCGACGGCGATCCGCCCGCTCCGGTCCTGGTAGACCCCGGCGGCGGCGCGGGTCGAGGCGACGATGACGGCGGCCGTCCTCACGCCGCGTACCCGCCCGGGCGGGCCCAGTCCCCCGACTTCCCGCCGGACTTCTCCAGGACCATGACCTGCCCGATCACGGCGTGCTTGTCCACGGCCTTGATCATGTCGTAGAGCGTCAGCGCGGCCACCGACGCCGCGGTCAGGGCCTCCATCTCCACCCCGGTCACGCCGCGGGTCCGCACGGTCGCCGTGATCCGCACGCCGTCGGCCAGCCGCTCGAAGTCCACGACGACCTTGCTGATCGGCAGGGGGTGGCACAGCGGGACGAGCTCGGGAGTCCTCTTCGCGGCCATGATCCCGGCCACGCGTGCCACCGGCAGGGCGTCCCCCTTGGGGAGGTCGGCGGCGAAGACCTGCTCGACGACGTCGGGGCGGGTGCCCAGCGTCGCCGTGGCCGTGGCCTCGCGGGTGGTGACGGGCTTCTCCGAGACGTCCACCATGTGCGCGGACCCGTCCGCCCGGACGTGCGTGAGACCCTGCTGCTGCTCGGTCATGTCGGTGGGATCCCTCTCGGCTGCTGCGGCGGATGTGCTCCTCCCATTCTGACCCACCACTGCCCTGCGCGGTTCCGCACCCGCACGGCCGCGTCCCTCTTGGTCGGCCTAGGCTGGGCGCATGTACCGAGTGCTCCGCTTCCGGACCGACGGCCTCGAGTTCGACGTGCGCGACGGGGGGCCCACGGACGGGTTCCCCGTGGTGCTGCTGCACGGCTTCCCGCAGGACGGCACGAGCTGGGAGCGGGTGCTCCCGGACCTGCACGCGGCCGGGCTGCGCACCCTCGTGCCCGACCAACGCGGCTACGCGCCCGGCGCCCGGCCGGAGGGCCGCTCCGCCTACCGGACCGAGCTGCTGGTCGCGGACGTCGTCGCCCTGCTCAACGCCGCGGCCCTGGACCGGGCGCACGTCGTGGGCCACGACTGGGGCGGGATCGTGGGCTGGACCCTCGCCGCGCAGCACCCGCGGCGGGTGGCGTCGCTGACGGTCGCCTCGGTGCCTCATCCGCAGGCGCTGTCCCGGTCGCTGCTGAGCTCGCCGCAGGCGCTGCGCTCTGCCTACGTGGGCCTGTTCCAGCTGCCCCGGCTGCCCGAGGCGCTGCTCGCCCCGCGCCTGGAGCCGCTGCTGCGCCGCTCGGGGCTGCCCGGCGCGGAGGCCGCCCGCTACGCTGCCCGGATGCGGGAACCGGGCGCGCTCACCGCGGCACTGAACTGGTACCGGGCCCTGCCCCTGTCCCGCTCGCGCACCGGGACGGTCGCCGTGCCCACGACCTACGCGTGGGGCAACCGGGACGGCGCCCTGGGCCGGCGGGCCGCGGAGCTGACCGAGGAGCACGTCACCGGCCCCTACCGGTTCGTCGAGCTGGACGCCGGGCACTGGCTCCCGGAGACGCGGCCGGCGGAGCTGGCCCGGCTGCTGCTCGAGCGCACGGCCCGCTAGGCCGGGTCCGGACCTCCCGCGGCGGTGTCCTCGTGGCTCCGCCCCGGGGTGCCCGCGATGCGCAGGGCCGCCTCGACGGCCAGCAGCGCGAAGGCCGTGTAGTACACCCAGACGGAGGGGTAGAGCTCCGGGACGGTGGCGCTGCGGCCCACCAGGCTGAGCACGAACAGGACCGCCCCGGCCACGCCGAGCACCAGGTGGGCCGCGCCGAAGGCGCCCGGCCGGCCGCGGCGGGCGAGGAAGATCGCCAGGACCGCGAAGAAGATCGGGAAGAGCATCTGGCCCACCACGGTGATCCCGTTCTGGTGGTACTCGTACCGGCCCAGCGCCTGGATGACGGCGGTCGCGGCGAGGAGCAGTGGTGCGGGCAGGGACTTCATGGAGGCCTGTTCTGTACGGCGTGCTGGAGGAAGGACCCGGCCAGTCTAGCCAGCGGGCAGGACCGGCCCGGAAGACCCGTCAGCGCCGCAGGTTGCGGTTCGCCAGGGCGACCACCGCCCCGAACAGCAGGGCCGCCAGGCCGATGAAGAACGCGGTGAGCACCCAGGCCGGCCACTGCGCCATCCCCCCGCTGCCGAGCAGGCCGACGAGGACGGCGAGGACCATGAGCACGGCGCCGACGGCGGCGGCTCCCGTACCGAGCTTGCGCGGGTTCATGACGGCCTCCTGGAGCGGGACTGGTGCTCCCAGTGTTCCTCACCGGACCCGCCCGGGCAGCACCCGGGGAACTGGAGGGCCGGGGCGGGATCTGATCGCCGGAGGTCCTTCCGTCGTCGGGACGGACCCACCACACGACGTCGGGTCCCATCACGCCCGGGACCCGGAGGCCGCCCGGGCCCTCCTGGAGGTCGCCGCCCGGCACGCAGCGGAGCATCCCCGCCTGCCATAGGGCGTTCCTATGTGCGGGATGGAAAACCGGTCTTGGACCCTGGGCATGTCCGGGGGCTCTACTGGTACCTGACACCGCGCTGTGATGCGGGCAACACCAGATAGACCTCGACAAGGAGAGCACCACGATGGCTGAGCACCAGGTCTTCACGATCGCCTCGATCCCCGCCGACGGGGTGGGCAAGGAGGTCGTCGCCGCCGGCCGCACCGTCCTGGACGCCCTGGCCGGGCAGTCGGGCGGGGCGTTCTCCTTCGAGTGGACCGAGTTCCCCTGGGGCAGCGAGTACTACGCCCAGCACGGGGTGATGATGGCCCCCGACGGGCTGGAGGCCCTGCAGGGCTTCGACGCGATCTACTTCGGCGCCGTCGGGTGGGAGAACGTCCCCGACCACGTGTCCCTGTGGGGGCTGCGGCTGAACATCACCCAGAACTTCGACCAGTGGGCCAACATCCGCCCCGTGCGCTTCCTCCCCGGGGTGGTCTCCCCGCTGCGCACGGCCGAGGACACCGAGCTGGACTGGGTGGTGGTGCGGGAGAACAGCGAGGGCGAGTACGCCGGGCTCGGCGGGCGCAACCTCTCCGGCCGCGGTCCCGGCAACGAGGTCGCCATCCAGTCCTCCCTGTTCACCGAGAAGGGCTGTGAGCGCATCATCCGCTTCGCCTTCGACCTCGCCCGCACCCGGCAGGTGAAGAAGGTCTCCAGCGTCACCAAGTCCAACGCCCAGCAGTACGGCATGGTGCTGTGGGACGAGGTCTTCGCCCGCGTCGCCACCGACTACCCGGACGTGGCCACCGAGTCCGTGCTGGTGGATGCGATGAGCGCGAAGTTCATCCTGCGCCCGGAGGAGCTGTCGGTGGTGGTCGCCTCGAACCTCAACGCCGACATCCTCTCCGACCTCGGCTCGGCGATGGCCGGCAGCCTGGGGCTGGCCGCCAGCGCGAACCTCAACCCGGAGCGGCGCTTCCCCTCGATGTTCGAGCCCGTCCACGGCTCGGCCCCGGACATCGCCGGGCAGGGGATCGCCAACCCGATCGGGGCGATCGCCAGCGCGGCGCTGATGCTCGACCACTTCGGCCTCCACACCGAGGCCCGCCGCCTCGAGGCCGCGATCGAGGCCACCACCGCCGCCGGTCACCTCACCCGCGACATCGGCGGCACCGCCGACACCAACGAGATCACCGAGGCCATCATCGAGGCCCTGGCCACCTCCCTCACCACCGCCTGAGCGGCGTCCCTCCCGGACTTCTCCGCGCCGGCCCGGGATGCCGCCCGGGGCCGGCGCGGTAGGTTGGAACACCCGTCGAAAGGACACCCTGCCGTGGCGCGCATCCTGATCACCACCGACTACCTCGTTCCCGGCGACGACGTCGACCGGCTGCTGCGCGATCACGGCCACGAGCCCGTCCACTGCCCCTACACGGGGCCTCGGGCCCCGGCCGATCGCCAGGCCCTGTTCGAGGGCGTCGACGGCGCGATCCTCGCCGCCGAACCGGTCACCGCCGAGATGCTCACCGGGGCCGACCGGCTGAAGGTATTGGCGCGCAGCGGCGTCGGCTACGACTCCGTCGACGTCGCCGCCGCTGCCGCCCGGGGCATCCGCGTGTGCAACGCCCCTGGGACCAACCACCACTCCGTGGCCGAGATGGCCGTCGGCCTGATGATCATGACGGCCCGCCACCTCGCGAGCGTGACCCACGCGGTACGGCACGGCGCCTGGCCGCGGGAGCCCGGCCGTGAGCTCCACGGGGCCGTCCTGGGGATCGTGGGCTACGGTCCCAGCGGCCGCGCCGTGGCGCGGATCGGCGCCGCCCTGGGCATGACCGTGCTGGCCAGCACCACCCATCCCGACCCCGAGGACGACTTCGTGCGCTTCACCGACCTCGATGCCGTCCTGGCGCAGGCGGACTACCTGTCCCTGCACGCCCGGGCTGATCCCGCCCGGCCGCCGCTGATCGACACGGCACGGCTGCACGCCATGAAGCCCACCGCCGTGCTCGTCAACACCGCCCGCGGCTCGCTCGTCGACGAGCACGCCCTGGCCGAGGCCCTGCGCGAGGGGACCATCGCCGCTGCCGCCCTCGACGTCCTCGACCACGAACCGCTGTCGGAGCACAGCCCTCTGCGCGGCATGGACAACGTGCTCGTCACCTCGCACCTGGCCGGGCAGACCGTCGAAGCCCGGGCCCGGGCCGGCCTGGCCGCCGCCCACGCCGTCATCGACGTGCTCGACGGACGGGAACCGGCCCACCCCGTGGACCGATGACCGCCCGACCGGCAGGGGCGCCGGGCGGCGCCCGACGACAGAGCCGGGGGCAACCGCTCCTTCGCGGTTCCACACCGCAGACGAGGAGCACAGACGAGGAGCACAGCAGCACCGGCTCACCGCAGGGTTCCGACCACCCTGTCCTCCCCCGCCGAAGACCCCGACCCCGGTCCCCTTGAGGGCGGGGCACCGGGTGCGCAGCCCAGGACCCGCCGGCCGCGGCCGAGCCGGGAGGTCGTACTCACCGCAGCCCTGGCCCCGGTGGACACCGAAGGCGTGGAGGCCCTGTCCATGCGCCGGCCGGGCAGCGAGCTGGGCCGGGGTCCCATGGGCCTGCACCGCTACGCGACGACCCGGGGTGGGCTGCTCGACGGGATCACCGAGCTGGTGCTGGGCAGCCGGTCATTCCCACCGACGGGGCCACCGGCAGGAGCGGCCGCGCCGCAGCGCCCACGACTTCCGCGCCCAGCCGACCGATGATCTGCCCTGCACCCCGGAGATCCGGCTGCTGCCCACCGAGCACACCGGGCACGCCGTGGACCTGACCCTGAGGCGGCCGCGACACCCAGTGCCCCGGTGGTCTCGGTCAGCGGCGACGGGGGTCATCGCCGAGGGCCGTGTGCGGGCCATGGACCTGCTCCACCTCTCCACCGGCAACGGGGCCCAGACCGTCTACGCCCACTCCTACATCGGCTTCGGGCTGACCCCGGAGGTGGCCGTCGACACGGAGAAGGGCAACGAAGGAGCCTGGAAGGAGATGGTCCCGGCGGTGCGGACCTTCGCGAAGTTCCGGCCCTTCCGCATCCAGCACATCGACGGCGTCCGGCAGACGATCGACAGCCTCGTCTTCGCCGACATCCCTCGGGGCCGAGCACGCCACCCTTGGCGAGGCCGATGACCGTCCCGCCGGCGGGAAGTCCGAGGTGGTCCTCTTCCCGTACACCGCCGAGTGGCGGGTCCTGCTCGAGGCCCTGCGCGCCACCACCACCGGGCGCCGGGCGTTCAGGCGGCCACGACGGAGGCGACCGGCCGCCCCTCGGGGCGGGTGTTCTCCAGCAGGGCGGCGACCTCCTCGACCGGCACCCCGGCGGCCTCGGCCAGGGTCTGGCGACTCATCCCGTGGCGGGCGGCCAGGGCCAGCTCGGCGCCCAGCGAGGCGGTGGCCTGGTCCAGGGCCCAGCACGCCGCCTCCACCTCCGCGTCTCCAGCGCCGTCCCGGGCTGCGGCGGGGCCAGCGAGGGCCTCGGCCTGGTCCAGCCCCCACTGGGCGGACTCGACCCGCCCGGCGGCGGCGAGCACCCGGCGGGCGAACAGGGGCTGGAACAGCGGCACCTCCTCCGCCTCGGCCAGCATCTGCTGGCCCTCCTGCGCGGAAGCCTCCAGCAGGAAGCCGCAGTCGCAGGCATAGAGACGGGCACCGTTCACGGCGGCCTCGAGCACGGCGTCGTTGCGGCGGGTGCAGTCCTGGTCGCAGTCCAGTCCACGAAGTGCCATCGGCCGCCCGCAGTGCACCAACCGGTCCGGCGCCACGTCGGGGCGGAGCGTCCCGGGGCGGACAGCCATCGAGTTGGGCGGCGTAGGGCCGGTCCACATCGTCCACACCTCGGGGCACACCACGGTCATCTCCAGCCCTTTCCTCGTTCACGGTCCACGCCCGGCCCTGTCGGTGGGGGCCTGTGATGCCGGGCACTCACAACGGCCTCAATGTACCTAAAAAGACGAATTATTAAAATCCCGTAATACAAGCCAGCCGTACGATGGGGCCATGAACCCACAGCCCGAGCAGACCCCCGGATACTGGAACGGTCGTGAGCACACCGATCCCGCCGCGGTGGAGGTTCTGCAGGCGCTGCGCACCTACCAGAGCGCCGAAGCGGCAGTACGTCAACGAGCCCGGCAGGCCTTGGGGATGAGCGAGAAGGACGCGGTGGCCCTGCGCCTGCTGCTCGAGGCCGAGCGCGCCGGCCAACCGCTGGGCCCGGGGGAGCTCGCCCGGAAACTGGGCATCTCCTCGGCCTCCACCACCACGCTGCTGGACCGGCTGACCAAGAGCGGGCACATCGCCCGCCGCCCCCACCCCACCGACCGGCGCGCCCTGGTGCTCGTCCCCACCCCCGAGCACGGGGCCCGGCTCCACGCCTTCCTGGAGTCCGCCTACCAGCGGATGACCGACGTCGCCGCCAGCCTCACCCCCGACCAGGCCGCCACCGTCACCGGTTTCTTCTCCGCCATGACCGAGGCGCTGGAGGCCATCGACGCCCCGCCCACCACCGGCCCCACTCATCCCTGAGCAGGAACCGGGAAGTTCACCGATCCACCCCGGCAGCGCGCTCCGTCCCCGACGGCCGAGCGGCGAACGGCCCGACGTTGCCTCTCCGTCCCCGGGGCGGACGGTCGGCCCGCTCGTTCATCCGCGGCGTCGTTCGACCTCGGCCACGAGTCGGTGCTCGGCGTCAGCTCCGGGGCGGATGCCTCTGGGGATGCGCACGAGGAACACCAGGCCCAGCAGCCACCACAGCCCGAAGATCGTCCAGGCCGGGCCGCTGAGGAAGGCGGGCATCCCGGGCAGATACAGACTGATCAGTCCCAGGCACAGCACCACGGAGAGCACGCCGATCACCAGGCCCCCGCGGCCGCGCCCACCGATGCGGAACGGCCGGTCCATCTCCGGCTCGCGCCGGCGCAGCAGCACGAAGACGACCGAGACCAGGGCGTAGGCGATGACGATCGACGGGGAGCCGGAGTCCACCAGCCAGCCCAGCATCTGTGCCCCGAAGAACGGGGCCACGAAGGAGATGGCGCCCACGAACAGCAGGGCGTTGGACGGGGTGCCGTACTTCGGGTGCATCCGGCCGAACCAGGCCGGAACCATCCGGGAGTTCCCCAGCGCCCACAGCAGCCGGGAGGCGCCCATCAGCAGGGAGTTCCAGGACGTGAGGATCCCGGCGAGACCTCCGGCGATGAGCAGGTTGGCCACCAGGGTGCTGTCGAACGCGGCGCCCATGGCGTCGGCGACGGCGATGTCCGCGCCCGCCAGGTCGGCCACGGACATCACCGACGAGGTGGTGAGCACGACCATCACGTACCAGGCGGCGGCCATCAGCACCGACGTGATGATGGTCCCGCCCAGCTGCTTGGCCGGCAGGTGCATCTCCTCGGAGACCTGGGGAATGACGTCGAAACCGACGAACAGGAACGGCACGGTCACCAGCACCAGGAAGAACCCGGTGGATCCGGTGGCGAAGAACGGTTCCATGTTGGTAGCCGAACCGCGGGCGAAGGCGCCGAAGATCATCATCAGGCCCACGATGAGCAGGAAGAGGATGACGAAGATCTGGGCCACCGAGGCGTGCTTGACCCCGCGGATGTTGATTCCGGTGATCACCACCGCCGACAGGGCCCCGACCAGCGCCCAGGTGAGGTGGACCTCGAACCCGGCGACGGTCCACAGCGGGATCTGGCTCAGGCCCGGGAAGATGTACTGGATCGTGCGCGGCACCGCGACGGCCTCGAAGGCCACGATGGTGATGTAGCCACCGGTGATCGCCCAGGAGCCGAGGAACGCCCAGCGGGCGCCCATCCCGCGCATGAGGTAGTTGTGCTCCCCGCCGGCGTAGGGCATGGCCGCCACGAGCTCCCCGTAGACCAGGCCCACCACGGCCATGATCAGTCCCCCGGTCAGCAGGGCCAGAACCGCCCCCATGGTGCCGGCCTCGGCCAGCCAGTCCCCGGTGAGGATCACCCAGCCGAACCCGATCATGGCCCCGAAGCCCAGGGCGATGGCGTCGAGCCGGCCGAGGACCTTCTTGAACCCGTGCTCGTCACGGTCCGGGGCGGCCGGTGCCGGGCCCCCGTGGTCGATGTCGCTCATCAGCCGGCTCCTCCATGTGTTCGACGCGGTGCAGGCCCGCCGGGCAGACGGGCCCGGCGGGTCATCCGGAATCGTCCGCCCCCACCTGCCTCGGAAGGACAGTTCCCCCAGATGAACGGATGCTACGGCAAGGGCCACCGTTCGTCTCCGCGGACCACGGCTCAGTCCAGCAGGAGGAGCTCGACCGGGGTCCCGGCCGGCAGCTCGGCGTCGCCCGGCGGGAGCACGGCGAGGGCGTTGGCGCGGGCGGCCGCCGCCAGCAGGTGCGAGCCGGGCCCGCCGGCCAGGGCCACCGCGGTGCCGTCCCACACGGCGCGGCGCACCTGCGTCCTGCCGGGCAAGGGCCGCACGGCCTCCGCGAGCGGCGCGGTCAGGCGCGGCCGGGGGGCCGGGGCGCCGAGCACCGCGGTCAGGGCCGGGCGCAGGAACATCTCGAAGGACACGAGGGTGCTGACGGGGTTGCCCGGCAGGCACACGAACGGCACCCCGTGCGCGACCGCCAGGCCCTGCGGACCGCCCGGCTGCATCGCGACGTGCACGAACTCCCCGCGGGACGCCAGCACCTGGCGGATCACCTCGTAGGCGCCCTCGCTGACCCCGCCGGAGGACACGAAGAGGTCCGGGGCGTGCGCGGCGTCGGCGGCGAGCCGCTCGGAGAAGGCCCCGGCGTCGTCGGGTACCAGGTGGGCGCCGGCCACCTCGACACCGGCCTCCGCGAGCTGGGCGGACAGGATCGCCGCGTTGGCGTCGTAGATCTGGGCGGGGCCGCGCTGGGCGCCGGGGGCCACCACCTCGTCGCCGGTCGTGTAGACCACCGCGCGCGGCCGGGCTCGCACCGGCAGCTCGGCCAGCCCGAGGGCCGCCGCCAGCCCGATCCGGGCGGGGGTCAGCCGCTGTCCCGCGCGCAGGGCCCTCTCCCCCGTCTCGATGTCCTCCCCGGCGCGGCGCACGAACCGCCCGGCCGGCTGCGCACCGGGGAGCCGCACGGCCGCGCCCGGGGCCGGGAACCCGCGGGGCAGCGCCTCCTCCACCGGGACCACGGCGTCCGCGTCCGGCGGCAGCGGCGCGCCGGTCATGATCGGGGCCGCCTGCCCCGGGGCGAGGGGCTGCGGGACGTGCCCGGCGGGCACGGGGGCGGCGACGACGAACGGCACCGTCCCGTCCTCCCCGGCGGGCCGGCGGCTGTCGGCGGCGCGGATCGCGAAGCCGTCCATCTGCGCGTTGTCGAAGGGCTGCAGGCTCAGGGGCGCCACCACGTCCAGGGCCAGGACCCGGCCGAGCGCCTGACGCAGCGGGACGCGCTGCACGGGCGGGCGCAGGTCCCGGAGGGCGTCGGTCACGGCCCGGCGGTGGGCCTCGACGCCGCGGGCCGGGGGATGGGCGTGCCTGCTCATCCCCCCAGCGTAGGCGGAGGGCGGGAGGCCCGGAGCCAGGACGGGCCCGGCCCTGGCAGAATCGGCGCATGGCACGACGCGAGGTGGAGCTCACCGACGACGGTCGCTGGATCGTGGTGGACGGCCGCCGGTGGCGCCGTCAGGACCCCGAGCTGCCGCAGCAGGTCGAGGCCCGGCTGAAGTCGCACCTGGGCCGGGCCCGCTCCGCGGTGCGCACGGTCCGGCGGAGCGGCACGGAGGCCGAGCTGCGGGCCGTGCGGGACCGGGTGCAGCTGGCGAAGACGGGTCTCGGCGAGCGGGGGACGCCCTGGTGGGAGCAGACCCCCGAGCAGCGCCGGGCCCGCTGGACGGACGCCCTGGAACGGCTCGACGCGGCGGCGCCGCCCGACGACGCCGGAGGCCCGGCGGCCGCCGTTCTCCGCATGCCGGACGCTGACTAGACTGGTCGGACGAGCCCGGCGCACCCTCCCGGTGCGCCGGCCGAGACCCCGAGGCTGTGAGATGAGCGTTTCCCTGGGCATTCCGCAGGTCCGTGGTGCCGAGCTGGTGCCCAGTGGTGCTGGGCGCGCGGCGGGGCTGATGGACCGGCATGGGCGCCGGGCCACGGATCTGCGGCTGTCGGTGATCGACAAGTGCAATCTGCGCTGCACCTACTGCATGCCCGCCGCCGGGCTGCCCTGGCTGCCGGCGGCCCAGCTGATGTCCCC
>NZ_JAMBOG010000043.1 GCF_023715525.1 Kocuria rosea
CCCCCGGGGTGGTCTACGGCCCCGGGGCAGGCGGTGGCGTAGGCCACCCGGTGGCCGCCGGCCACGACGGCGCGCCCCCGGCGATCTCCCCGGATCCGAGCAAGCTCCTCCGCGGGGAGGCTGCCGGCGCCCCGCGCCCCACCGGACCCCCGCTCTCAGCGCGAGGCGCTGTGGCGGGACGGCCCACCAGGCCCCGGACCCCGGAGGACAGCAGGACGGCCCCGCACCGGCCAGGATGCGGGGCCGTCCAGAGGAAGTTACGGGCGCACGGTCCGACGACGGGCGACCACAACCCCACCGGCGACGGCGGCCAGTCCGGCCAGGCCCAGCGCGGCGGTCCCGGTGCTGGACTTCTCCGGGGCCACGGCCACCCCGGTGTCGGCGCCACCGACCGGCATCTGCTCCACCTGCGGGTCGGCGGGAACCTCACCGACGGGAGGCAGCGGAATGTAGGCGTAGTCGGGGTTCTCGCAGGCGGTCCCGTCCGCGTCGGGGTCCAGCTCCGGGGTGTAGCGCGGATCCCCGGCGGGGATGTTGTAGACCCCCGCGGCCGCGGCGGCATCACAGGTCTCGAACAGCGGAAACGACAGGGCGGAGGCCGGGGCGGCGGTCAGAACGGAGAATCCGACCGCAGCGACCAGGGCGGCGCCAGCAGCACTCTTCTTCATGGTGTCACTCGACTTTCATGAGGGGTGATGACCCTTGAACCGTACTCACGAACTGACTCACCAATGCAAATATGCGGTTTTTAACAACAGCCTGACGTGCACAGACAGGCGTTCGCCGGCTTCGGCTCCCCTTCCGCGCCGGTGCTGCACGCATCGGCCGCCGCGGCGGCCGCGGACGCCGCACCGATGTCGCACGGGTGCCCCGTCGACAGCGGGCGTCTCGACGTGGGCCCGGGCCCCGGCTGCGACACGGTTCGCGGCGGGCATGGCCGAGGAGGATGTGACCCTTGGGATCATGCCGAGGCCCTCCTGTGGCCCTCCGCCTCGGAGGGAGCATGTGCAGGACGCAGGGTGGAACCGCTCCGGTCGTGCGGCCGCCCGGAGCGGGCACGGGGCGACCAGGGCGATCCACCCGGCTAGGGCAGGTCCCTGACCGCCTGTCCCATGCGGGTGATCGCCTGGGTGAGGATGGTCTGTGAAGTGGCGAAGTTCAACCGCACGTGCCCGGCCCCGCCGGCGCCGAAGACGTGCCCGGAGCTCACGGCGACGCGGGACCGGTCGAGGAACATCTGGGCGGTGGCGGCCATGTCCGAGACGACCGCCAGCCCCTCGGGGTCCTGGCCGTTCTCCAGGCCCAACGGGCGGCAGTCCAGCCACGCCAGATAGGTGCCTTGCGGCGGGGTGTACCGCACGGCCGGCAGGTATTGGGCCAGCAGGCGGCTCAGCAGTGTCCGGTTGGCGTCCAGGCCCTCGAGGAGCGCGTCCAGCCACGCCTGCCCGGCGGTGAAGGCGGCGGTGTGGGCGATGACTCCCAGGTGGCTGGGGCCGTGGCTGACCTCTTCGGGCATGCGGTGCAGGTCCGCGCCCGCCTCCGGGCCGGCGAGGGCCACGGCGGCCTTGAGCCCGGCGAGGTTCCACCCTTTGGAGGCCGACATCAGCGCGAACCCGTCCTCCGCACCGGGCACGCTCAGATACGGGGTGAACCGGGCCCCGGACAGCACCAGGGGCGCGTGGATCTCGTCGGCGATCACCCGCACCCCGTGGCGGCGTGCCAGTTCGGCCACCGCGGCCAGTTCCTGGCGGGTGTGGACGGTCCCGGTGGGGTTGTGCGGGTTGCTCAGCAGGTAGGCGACCTTTCCCCCGTGCGCCCGGGCGCGCCAGAAGGCGGCCTCCAGGACGTCCAGGTCGATCCGGGAGTCATCGCCCAGCGGTGCTTCCACGACGCGGCGGGCGTCGTGGGCGACGAAGGCGTAGAAGGGGGCGTAGACGGGGGCGTTCACCACGACCGCATCCCCCGGATCGGTCACCAGGCGCAGCAGCTGGACCGCACCCATCATCACGTCCGGCACGAGCGCGGTGCGCTCCACAACGATCCCGTCCCACTGCCATCGCCGCGCCGCGAAGGCGCTCAGCGCCTCGGCGTAGTCGGTGCCGGCCGGGTATCCGGTGTCACCACGGTCGATGGCCTCATGCACGGCCTGGGCCACCGCCGGTGCCAAGGACACGTCCATCTCCGCCACCCACAGCGGCAGCACATCCCCGGGATGGGCGCGCCACTTGATGCTGGTGCGCCGGCGCAGCTGGTCCAGCGACAGTGTCTCCAGGGGATTCGGCAGTGCGTCCATCATCACGGATTCCTTCCTGGCCACCGAACCGATCGCCGGTGGAGGCCGACGATCATCGCGGACGAGGCCCAAGGCTTCACCGGCAACAATGCTACGACCCACCGCGGATGCCAGCCCCGCCGCCCGAACGCGTGCAGAGGACCCGGACGGCGGTGACCACCACACCGGGCGCCGCTGAAGCCATCACGGAGAGCTCCCCCGCTCCCCACTCCCACACCGGAGGACCACCGAGGTCCAGGGCCGCAGCGGCCACTCCACACCTCCCCCGGGGCACGGCGACCCCTACTTGGGCCGGTGGCCCGGGATCGCTCGTGCAGGAACACGACCCGCGCGCACGGGAACCCCCACTGCAACGCCGCGGCTCCATCAGCGACCCGGGATCTCAGCGGTCCCTCCCCTCGTGTCGGTACACTCTGGTTCTTCCCGTGCCGGCTTCTCGTGCACGGTCACACCATCTGCAGAAGGACCCGCCACATCATGGCCACCGACTACGACGCCCCGCGCACCCGGGACGAGGACGAGCCGGCCAACGAGTCCCTGGAAGCCATCCGAGCCCAGCGCAGCACCACCCAGACGGCGGTCATCGACCTGGAGGACACCGACACCGCCGAGGGCATCGACCTGCCCGGGGCGGACCTGTCGCACGAGGAGCTCACCGTGGCGGTGATCCCGGAGCAGGCCGACGAGTTCACCTGCGCCTCCTGCTTCCTGGTCCGCCACCGCTCCCAGCTCGCCCGCCAGGCAGGCGGGACCAGCTACTGCGGTGACTGCGAGTGCTGAGCACTTCCTGACCCGTTCTTGTTCGGCTGCTCGGGGAGCCGGTCAGCGCCCACCACCGGCGGCCACCGGACGCCGCCGCAGGGGTGCCGCGGAAGGTCGGCTTGTCGGTGGAGGTGGTGGAGCCCTGGCGGGTCCAGGGACCGGCGGCCCGGTCGGCGTGCGGCGCCGGTGCTGGCGAGGGGCACACCGGCAACACCGGCGCCAGGAGGCGGACAGCGCGCTGCCCTCGGCCACGGCCACCACCGCGCACCACCCCATGTGCCCGCCCGGCCCCGCCCCGGAAGCAACGACGGCACCAACCCTGCCCGCTGCGCGCTCGCCCCCAGGGGCGGGTGATCGACTCCACCGACCGGCCATGGCCCTCTGGGGCGGCGCCCACCGGGATCGCTCCACCGCCCCTCAGGACCGCTACGGGCAAGCCCCGGCCACCGCTCCGCGCACCTGACCATCACCTTCCTCGGGACCGGCGGGCTAGGTGGCGGCGTCGGTCCCGGCACGCACAGCTCGTCAGGCACCTTCCGCCTGCCCCTTGCCCGCAGGACAGCAGCCGCCCGCCGGCGACGCTTTCCGTAACCTGCGGCCGGGGAATGACCGCCGATGGTCCGCGAAACGCACACCGCGGTCCCCCAGTGGCGGACGGACCGCTCCTGTGCCGACGATAGAGCGGACCGGGGACATCGGGCCCGAGCCCGGGACAACGCCGTCCTGGGCCCGGGCGCGAGGGGGAGGTCACGGTGGGGGAACGGTGAGCAATGACACGGTGGGGGAACGGTGAGCCATGACGTCGTCGGGATGGGGCAGGCACGCCTAATCCACCGGGCCATGACCACGGCCGGGGCCGAGGGGATCCAGCTGTGGAGCGGGTGCGCCCGGCTCGACCGGACGCCACTGCGATCGACGTCGAGGCCCCCGTGCGTCACCGGCTGTGGTTGCCACCGCATCAGCAGCACTCGCCGGCACAGGCCGCCCACGAACCGCTCGTCTGCGCCTTGACACGCCGCCTTCCCGGCGTCGGAGCGGTGCTGCACCTCGGCCTCCGTCCCAAGGACGGCGCCCGCCCCGGGACACCGTTGCGCCGGGTCGGCGGCCGAGCCCGTGCACCGCGTCACCGGCCCGCGCCCCGCGCGCGTGCGGAGCAGGCGTCCGGGGGGCCACTGCCATCTCCCCGAGCCGGTGCCCGTCACGTCCAGTCCTCCCCGCGGCACCGGATCGTCCGATGCCCACCAGAACAAGGAACTCACCCATGCATCCCAAGCTCTCGGTGACCGTCCAGGTCGACCTCAGCGGACAGCACCTGACGCTGGCCGTCACCGGCACCCTGACCACGGCCAACCAGCAAGCCCTGCCTCCGCTGGTGGAGCGGGCCCGCACCGCGTTCCCGGCCGCGGCACTGACCGTGGACCTGCACCAGGTCCGGCTCGCAGAGGCCACCGCGATCGACCTGCTGGCCCACCGGCTCCAGCACGGGCACCCCGGCACCGGTCCCTGCGACACCGGCCCTACCGGCAACGCCACAGTGCGGATCACCGCACCGGCACGTCCGCACGAGGACACCGCCCCCCGGCGGCACCAGGAGTCCCCCGCCGTCCGCGGTGCCCGCCGCAGGGCATCCCACGGGGCGCGCCCCGCAACGGGCGTCACCGTCCCCCGGCGCCGCCCTGACCCGGCCCCCGCAGGAGGATCCCGGTGATCCGATGGACGGCCCAGGCCACGATCCGCACCACTCACCGGGTGGACGAGCCCACGACCATCGCCCTCGTCCACTCCCTCGCAAGCCGCGGCGGCCTCGCCCGCAGCAGCGGCGCCCCAGGGCTGTGCGTCCAGTTCGCGGTGCCGGCGGACACGCACGCCACCGCCTACGGGCTCGCCCTGGAGCTGTTGGCCACCGATGTGCTGCCCCTGGTGGAGGGGGCTTCCCTCACGGACCTGCGGGTCGTCGCCGGGCACCTCCGCCCCCGGCTCTCGGCCACCCGCGCCCCTGGCACCCCGACCACAACGCTCCCGGAAGAGCGCACCTCCAGCGGACCGGCCGGGGGATGAGCTCCCCGTCGGGGTCGACGCCGGCCGGGAGCCGAGCACTCCAGTGAACCGACCGGGCTGGGCGAAGAGCATGCCGCAGCCGGCCCGGTCACAGGCCCAGGGCGGCCGTCGCATCGTGTCCCCCGACCTGCCGCAGACCCGCACGAGACCCGGGTGTTCGCCCACCCCGCCAAGGGCGGCTCCGGGCAGCGAGAGCGCAGGAATTCCCCCGGGGATCGGACCGCGAAGTTCCTGCTCCACAGGTGCGTGGGGGTCAGCTGCGTGGTCGCCCGCGACATGGCGGAGCACTCCTCGACGTCCTCCCACCTCGCCAGCGGCGCCGCCCACCGAGGGCCTCGCCGGCGGGTCCATGCGGGGTCACCGGGCCAGCGCAGGCCACCGACCCCATCGGGACATGGGCGACCGCGTCGCCGCGGGCGCGGGTGGGCAGGCGCCACCGGGCACTGAGGATCTGCGGCCGGTGCGCCCCGGTACGGGACGGGGCAGCCCGGTGATCGGGGCCGAGCGGCCACGCCGTCCGGTGGTCGGCGGACACGCCCTCGGCCTCAGGTGGTGGGGGTGAGGGTGCGTCCCAGGAAGGCGCGCAGCACCCCGGCCGCCTCCCGGCGGGCGCGCGGGTCCGGGGCCCCGGGAAGCGCCTGGCTCGCCGGCAGCAGCCCCTGGTGGTGGCCGTGGAGCACCAGCAGGGCCGCCACGGCCTGCGCCAGCTCGTCACCGGTCGCCGCGGTGGCCTCCAGGACCCGCTGGTGGGCCGCGCGCAGCACCGGCCCCGGGCAACACCCCAGGT
>NZ_JAMBOG010000044.1 GCF_023715525.1 Kocuria rosea
GGGTGGTTAAGGTGGGGAGCCCCCGCACCGTGTGGTGCGGGGGCTCGACCCTTCTGGTGTGGTCCGGCGGTGTCCTACTCTCCCACACCCTTCCGGGTGCAGTACCATCGGCGCTGTGGGTCTTAGCTTCCGGGTTCGGGATGGGACCGGGCGTTTCCCCCACGCTATGACCGCCGTAACTCGTGCTCCGCGCCCGGCACCGGGCCCGCCTGTGGGGCGGGTGGGTGGGGTGGGAAGTTCGTGTCACAGGCTGGTGGCTGTGGATTCAGTTGTGTGCTGCGCAACCAGGGGACCCGGCGGGGTTGTTGGTTGGGAGCCGTATAGTGGACGCGGTGTTCTGTGTGTTCCCACCCGTGGTCCCAACCAGGGGTTGGGGGGTGGGTGTGGGGTAAGTTGTCGGCCTATTAGTACCGGTCGGCTGCGCACGTCGTTGGTTCGTGCTTCCACCTCCGGCCTATCAACCCAGTGGTCTCGCTGGGGGCCTCTCGCACACAAGGTGCGTGGAAATCTCATCTCGAAGCGAGCTTCCCGCTTAGATGCTTTCAGCGGTTATCTCTTCCGAACGTAGCGAAGCAGCGGTGCACCTGGCGGTACAACTGCCATACCAGAGGTTCGTCCGTCCCGGTCCTCTCGTACTAAGGACAGGTCTTCTCAAATTTCCTGCGCGCGCAGCGGATAGGGACCGAACTGTCTCACGACGTTCTGAACCCAGCTCGCGTACCGCTTTAATGGGCGAACAGCCCAACCCTTGGGACCAACTCCAGCCCCAGGATGCGACGAGCCGACATCGAGGTGCCAAACCATGCCGTCGATATGGACTCTTGGGCAAGATCAGCCTGTTATCCCCGAGGTACCTTTTATCCGTTGAGCGACGGCCATTCCACAATGTACCGCCGGATCACTAGTCCCGACTTTCGTCCCTGCTCGAGCTGTCGCTCTCACAGTCAAGCTCCCTTGTGCACTTACACTCGACACCTGATTGCCAACCAGGCTGAGGGAACCTTTGGGCGCCTCCGTTACTCTTTAGGAGGCAACCGCCCCAGTTAAACTACCCATCAGGCACTGTCCCTGACCCGGATCACGGGCCGAAGTTAGATGTCCAGAGTGACCAGAGTGGTATTTCAACGATGACTCCACGAGCACTGGCGTGCCCGCTTCACAGTCTCCCACCTATCCTACACAAGCCACACCGAACACCAATACCAAACTATAGTAAAGGTCTCGGGGTCTTTCCGTCCTGCTGCGCGTAACGAGCATCTTTACTCGTACTGCAATTTCGCCGAGTTCATGGTTGAGACAGCGGGGAAGTCGTTACTCCATTCGTGCAGGTCGGAACTTACCCGACAAGGAATTTCGCTACCTTAGGATGGTTATAGTTACCACCGCCGTTTACTGGGGCTTAAATTCTCCGCTTCGCCGTGAGGCTAACAGGTCCTCTTAACCTTCCAGCACCGGGCAGGAGTCAGTCCGTATACATCGTCTTGCGACTTCGCACGGACCTGTGTTTTTGATAAACAGTCGCTTCCCCCTGGTCTCTGCGGCCCTTACCCGCTCGCACCAGCAAGTGGTGTCCACGGTCCGGGCCCCCCTTCTCCCGAAGTTACGGGGGCATTTTGCCGAGTTCCTTAACCATGATTCTCTCGATCGCCTTAGTATTCTCTACCTGATCACCTGTGTCGGTTTGGGGTACGGGCGGCTGGAACCTCGCGTCGATGCTTTTCTCGGCAGCATAGGATCACCGAATCCCCCCACGGATGGGGGTCCCGTCACGTCTCAGGCCGTGTGATCCGCGGATTTGCCAACGGATCGCCCTACACGCTTAGACCGGGTCTACCATCGCCCGGCTCGGCTACCTTCCTGCGTCACACCTGTTAATACGCTTACCTCCCCGGTTCAGGTCCCACGCTCCCCGCCACCGGTAACCGGCCAATGGCCGGCACCTGGTGCGGTTCGGGTGGTTAGTGTCCCCGGTTCGGTATGGGCGGTTCTTCGCCGGTACGGGAATATCAACCCGTTGTCCATCGACTACGCCTGTCGGCCTCGCCTTAGGTCCCGACTGACCCAGGGCAGATTAGCTTGACCCTGGAACCCTTGATCATCCGGCGGACGGGTTTCTCACCCGTCATTCGCTACTCATGCCTGCATTCTCACTCGTGTGGGCTCCACCACTGGGTTACCCCGCAGCTTCACTGCCCACACGACGCTCCCCTACCCATCGCACCACCTGAACCAAGGACCACGAGGGCCCCGGCTGGGTATCGTTGGTGCAATGCCACAACTTCGGCGGTGTACTTGAGCCCCGCTACATTGTCGGCGCGGAATCACTTGACCAGTGAGCTATTACGCACTCTTTCAAGGGTGGCTGCTTCTAAGCCAACCTCCTGGTTGTCTAAGCAACTCCACATCCTTTCCCACTTAGCACACGCTTAGGGGCCTTAGTTGGTGGTCTGGGCTGTTTCCCTCTCGACTATGAAGCTTATCCCCCACAGTCTCACTGCTACGCTCTCACTTACCGGCATTCGGAGTTTGGCTGACGTCAGTAACCTTGTAGGGCCCATCGGCCATCCAGTAGCTCTACCTCCGGCAAGAAACACGTAACGCTGCACCTAAATGCATTTCGGGGAGAACCAGCTATCACGAAGTTTGATTGGCCTTTCACCCCTACCCACAGCTCATCCCCTCCATTTTCAACTGAAGTGGGTTCGGTCCTCCACGCGCTCTTACACGCGCTTCAACCTGGCCATGGGTAGATCACTTCGCTTCGGGTCTAGATCACGCCACTCACTCGCCCTGTTCAGACTCGCTTTCGCTACGGATACCCCTCACGGGTTAACCTCGCGACGTAACACTAACTCGCAGGCTCATTCTTCAAAAGGCACGCCGTCACCTCGTAGGGCTCCGACGGATTGTAGGCACACGGTTTCAGGTACTATTTCACTCCCCTCCCGGGGTACTTTTCACCTTTCCCTCACGGTACTGGTCCGCTATCGGTCATCAGGTAGTATTTAGGCTTACCAGGTGGTCCTGGCAGATTCACACGGGATTTCACGGGCCCCGTGCTACTTGGGTACGTGCACCGTGCGGCAGCAACGATTTCGTCTACGGGACTCCCACCCTCTACGGCCCGGCACTCACACCGGTTCGACTATCGTCCTGCACTCACACGCCCGGGCCGGCAGACCCGGGACGACACGCCCCACGACCCCGATGATGCAACCCCTGCCGGGTCTCACACACCATCGGTTTGGCCTCTTCCGCGTTCGCTCGCCACTACTGACGGAATCACTGTTGTTTTCTCTTCCTGTGGGTACTGAGATGTTTCACTTCCCCACGTTCCCTCCACGCACCCTATGAATTCAGGTACGGGTCACCACGCATAACACGCGGCGGGGTTTCCCCATTCGGAGACCCTCGGATCACAGCTCGTTTATCAGCTCCCCGAGGCTTATCGCAGATTACCGCGTCCTTCATCGGCTCCTGATGCCAAGGCATCCACCGTGCGCCCTTAAAAACTTGCCACATGATCACAGAACACACCGACCCACCACCACGACCACCGGCCCCCTCCCGCAAGGGGAAGGACCCGCTGCCCGCAGCACTGGGCGGCGATCAATCACGAACTCAGGCACCACAACGACCAGGCACCCCCGAAGGGACCACCTTCCGCTGTAGCACCGGTTCTTAAGATGCTCGCGTCCACTATACAGTTCTCAAACAACAACCCACACACCCCACACTCACGGGCGGGAGCCACGACCATCAGGCCGTCACCGCCGCCGGCGGGGCGCCGGGAACCAAAGACACAACACCACCCACCACGAACCCACCACCCCTCCACCACCGCCCCCCGCACAGGGGACCAGCAGCGCAGGAACCGGTGCGCCCGGGTCGGGGCCTGTTGTCTCAGGACCCAACAGTGCGCCATGGACCGCTCCTCCACCGGACGTCCCCCACCGTTCCACCACCACCACGACCACCGGGGCAACCCGGCAGCCCGCGGTGAGCGGGTACTGAAGAAGAGAACGACCAGCACCAAAGGTGCGGCCGCTTGCCTGCTGATGTTCCACCCATGAGCTCACCCCACCAGGAACACGTTCGGCTCCTGAGGCGGGGGCGACCACCACACGGCGGTCAACGGCTCCTTAGAAAGGAGGTGATCCAGCCGCACCTTCCGGTACGGCTACCTTGTTACGACTTAGTCCCAATCGCCGGTCCCACCTTCGACGGCTCCCTCCCACAAGGGGTTAGGCCACCGGCTTCGGGTGTTACCAACTTTCGTGACTTGACGGGCGGTGTGTACAAGGCCCGGGAACGTATTCACCGCAGCGTTGCTGATCTGCGATTACTAGCGACTCCGACTTCATGAGGTCGAGTTGCAGACCTCAATCCGAACTGAGACCGGCTTTTTGGGATTAGCTCCACCTCACAGTATCGCAACCCTTTGTACCGGCCATTGTAGCATGCGTGAAGCCCAAGACATAAGGGGCATGATGATTTGACGTCATCCCCACCTTCCTCCGAGTTGACCCCGGCAGTCTCCTATGAGTCCCCACCATCACGTGCTGGCAACATAGAACGAGGGTTGCGCTCGTTGCGGGACTTAACCCAACATCTCACGACACGAGCTGACGACAACCATGCACCACCTGTCCACCGGCCCCGAAGGGAAGCACTGTCTCCAGTGCGGTCCGGTGGATGTCAAGCCTTGGTAAGGTTCTTCGCGTTGCATCGAATTAATCCGCATGCTCCGCCGCTTGTGCGGGCCCCCGTCAATTCCTTTGAGTTTTAGCCTTGCGGCCGTACTCCCCAGGCGGGGCACTTAATGCGTTAGCTACGGCGCGGAGGACGTGGAATGTCCCCCACACCTAGTGCCCAACGTTTACGGCATGGACTACCAGGGTATCTAATCCTGTTCGCTCCCCATGCTTTCGCTCCTCAGCGTCAGTAACAGCCCAGAGACCTGCCTTCGCCATCGGTGTTCCTCCTGATATCTGCGCATTTCACCGCTACACCAGGAATTCCAGTCTCCCCTACTGCACTCTAGTCTGCCCGTACCCACTGCCGACCCGGGGTTGAGCCCCGGGCTTTCACAGCGGACGCGACAAACCGCCTACGAGCTCTTTACGCCCAATAATTCCGGACAACGCTTGCGCCCTACGTATTACCGCGGCTGCTGGCACGTAGTTAGCCGGCGCTTCTTCTGCAGGTACCGTCACTTGCGCTTCTTCCCTACTGAAAGAGGTTTACAACCCGAAGGCCGTCATCCCTCACGCGGCGTCGCTGCATCAGGCTTTCGCCCATTGTGCAATATTCCCCACTGCTGCCTCCCGTAGGAGTCTGGGCCGTGTCTCAGTCCCAGTGTGGCCGGTCACCCTCTCAGGCCGGCTACCCGTCGTCGCCTTGGTGAGCCATTACCCCACCAACAAGCTGATAGGCCGTGAGCCCATCCAAAACCAGTGAACCCTTTCCACCCCCCACCATGCGGTGAGAGGTCGTATCCAGTATTAGACCCGGTTTCCCAGGCTTATCCCAGAGTCAGGGGCAGGTTACTCACGTATTACTCACCCGTTCGCCACTAATCCGCCCAGCAAGCTGGGCATCATCGTTCGACTTGCATGTGTTAAGCACGCCGCCAGCGTTCGTCCTGAGCCAGGATCAAACTCTCCGTCAAAAAAACGAAAAACACCCGGACACCCCACCACACGGCAGGACACCCGAACGATCCAGGCTGACACCGTCACCCACCCCACGGAGGCGGAACGAGCAACGGCCAATCAACCAAACAAAACATTTGGCATCAACAAACATGGCACACTATTGAGTTCTCAAACAACAGACC
>NZ_JAMBOG010000045.1 GCF_023715525.1 Kocuria rosea
CCCCCTCCACCACTCGACTCCAGCTGGATTCGAGCTCGAACCCCACATCCTCAGCCGAGGAGAACACCCCAAGCCCTGAGCAGCCCCGGCCGGCCGGCCACCCAGCACCACCGCAGCCCAGAACACCAACCGCGCACCAGCTCCCCCGAGCTCGACGCCCGCGGCCACGAGCCCCATCACCACAACCATCCCCGGGCCGCTGGCGGGGTGCCTGCTCCCCTCGCGCTGCCGTAGCCCTGGACCGTCCTCGCGCTGCGCGAGGACACCGCACTTCACCCACCGCGGAGACGCCCTCAGGGGGATGCGTGGCCGGATGGAGCAGGGCAGAGCACACCTACCCGTGAGATGGGTGGCAAGAGGGCCCAGCAGGACGAGGCTGCGCCCCCGCAGCCTCCGCTACCGGCCATCCCCAAACCCAGCGCCCACAAGCGCCCCAGGCGTCCACAAGGGCGCCTCCCGAAGCCTCCCCTGCACCCCAGGGCCGGCCCGCACCGGCCCCCAGCAACCACCCGAGCAGCTACCCGACTACGAGAACCGCGGCCGCCGAGCTCAATACCCGCGGCCCCCACCCCAGGGCCCCACCACACCCCCAACCAGGCAGGGGGCCTCAGCACCCCGCCGAGGCCCCTGCCACACCGGCAGTCTCAGCTCCCACCACACCACCCGTCATGTCCCCCCGCTCCGCCCGCCCAGGTTCATTCATTCATTTATGAATGAACCTCCTCACCTCAGCCGTCGGCCCCTCATCACCACCACACAGCAGCACCCCAGCCCGACACCCGCCACAGCGCCGCTGCCTTCTGAGAAACCCGGTAGGCGTCCTTGATGTGCCGGTGGATCCGGCCGCGGTCGGAGACCTCGTAGCCGTTGGCCTCCGCCCAGGCGCGGATCGCGGCAGTCTCTCCGTTGCCACCGCCCTGGCTGGTGTGGGAGGTGGAACGGGTGCCGGTCTTCGCGGTGACCTTACGGGCCGCGCTGCTGTACGGGGCCAGTGCTTCGCGCAGATGCTCGGCCTTGGCGGTGCTGAGCTCGATCTCGTAGTCCTTGCCGTCGAGGCCAAAGCGCACGGTTTCTGCCGCCTGGCTGCCGTCGGTGTTGTCGGTGAGAATGATTTGCACGTTCTGCGCCGTCTACTTCGTCTGCTACGGCCAGGTGCGCGCTGACATCCACGTTCACACCGTGGATGTCAGCTCGTTGCTCTAGCCCTGCGAGCGCTAGCTACGAGTGGGCGTCGTCTAGCAAAGGGGCGCTATGGGGGTGTGATCTTGTCCCCTAGGGGTGGGACTTCCTGGCCTGCGATGGGGGCGTGGGCGCGGGGCGGATTAGCAGTTAGGTTTCGCTGAGATGGTTTATGTCTTGCATCCCACGGCAGCAACACCATCGATGTGTTGCATCTGCGAACCTGCTTGCATGGTGTTCACCCCTCGCTCTGCCCTGCTGTCGGCTGCCCTGGTCTGCGTGCTGGCGGTGAGCGGGTGCTCCAACCAGGACTCGGGCGCAGCTGCACCATCGAAGGTTTCCGCGCCGGCGAGCGCCAGTACTTCTGCGGAGCCGACCGCCTCGGCTTCCACGGCGCCGTCTGCGGGTGCTTCCGCGGAGCCGACCAGCGACCCGTCACCGACTGCGTCCGAGGAGCCGGCCGTTGCCCTGGAGCAGACCTTCACCTCCCCGGACGGTGCGTTGAGCTTCGGCTACCCCACCGGGTGGACGGTTACGGTGCCGCAGGACACCTCCGAGGAGGTGCGACGGTGGGTGGTGAGCGACGCTGCGGGTGAGCAGGTGCTGTCGCTGAGCGTGCGCCCGGATGAGGACATGTACAAGGTCAGCCCGCCGCTGACCCCGATCGTGATCCCGCAGGGGCAGGTCCCCGGAGTCGTCGACAAGCTCGGGACCCCGGCCGTGGCGGCAGTGGCCGCCTCGCCGGGGCAGAGCGTGGGCGGGAACGCCAGTGTGCTCTACGGGATGACCTCGGCCACCGGAGCGGACCCGATCTTCGGGGACCTCCAGTGGGGAGAGGGATACCTGCTGTCCTTCACCGGGCACCAGATGCTAGGCCCCAACACCGAGGTCGACATGGCCGCCGAAGCCGAGCAGTTCGCCGCCAGCACCCGGTTCCGCACCCAGATCCTGCCCATCCTCCACTCCCTCACCGCGGCTCCTGCCCCAGCTTCCGTGGGGCAGGAGGCCCCGGGGGGCAGCCCGGCACCCACGGCCGCTCCGGAGGGCAGCACCGAGGCCACCTGCGCAGGGCTCCAGTACACCTACGACAACCTCCACGGGATCACCTGCCAGGAGGCGAAGGCCATCCTGCAGATCGTCACGGACACCGGCGAACCCATCGGGGCACGGGGCCAGCGCACCCCCGAATACCACTGCTTCTGGTCCAGCGCCGGAGAACGCGACGCCGGCCACGCCGACGTAGAGTGCAAAGCCCTCGACGCGGAAGGCCTTCTAGCCACCGAGGGCCATTTCGATGCCAACTACCGCTGATCCCAGCCGGAGGACGTTTCCGCATGGACCGCCCGCTGATGCCCACCCTGTGCCTCCCCACCCCAGCCCCCGCTCACTGAACACCCGCGCTGAAGCCCGCGCCCGGGCCCTGACCGCGATGCGCCGGGCAACCCACCTCTGCCGGGGGACTCTAGGGTGACCCGGCGCCGCACGGACGACGGCCTGGCCCCCGGCATGACTCAGCCTATGGCTGGCCACCCCAGCAATCCCGGGACAAGGGGTGCGGGCCGGGCCATGCGCGCGGTAGGCGACTGGCCCGACCGACACCTCCGAGGAATCCTCTGATGAACCCGCACGAGATCTTCGAGCTACTGCTGCCCTCGCCGCGGCATCCTCTCGGGGCGGTGGTGCCCTCCCGGAACCCGGCCACCTCCACGATTGAACAAACGGTGCGCCAGCGCTTGCTGGCCGCCGGGGTGTCGGTGGAGCAGGGGTGGGCCACCCAGTGCGGGTTGGACCCGTTCAGCGGGAAGTTTCCCGTGCTCACCCCCGACTTCATCGTCAAGGACACCCGAGTCTGTGTGGAGGTCGATCCGCTCTACACCCACGGCCGTCGCGTCCTGCACGATGTGGTGCGCAATGCCTTGTTCACCCAGGTGGGGTGGACCGTCATCCGCCTGCGATGGGGCGGGCAGCCCCCGTTGGGTGGATACGACGTCGTTACCAGTGGTGAATCAATCACTGAGGAGGTCATCACCGCCCTGGTCGCCGCCGTCACGGACGCGGTAGCCGGCCAGCCAGCGCAGGTGCGCCGGGTCGGGACGACGACCGCTACCACCACCCCGGCCGCCCCGGCCCAACAGATCCTGGCCCAGCCGATCCTGACCCAGCCCGCCGCCACCGCCTCGACGCCACCGTCCCGGCTCGGGACACTGACCACGCGGCCGCGTTTCGACAACGCGGTCTTCTTCACCTGGCAACTGGACTACGGCGACAAAGTCCACCTCGCCCTGCTGGACTCCGGACGCTACCTGGGCAAGAACACCACCCGAGGCGGAGTCCGCTTCATCCGCACCACCCACTTCCACACCCTCCCCCAACACCAATGGCCCGCCGCCCTCGAAGCCGCCTTGGAGCAGCTCACCGAGGCCGAGCTGGCCCCGGTCTCCCCCTTCCCCTGGGGTGACCGCTTCTTCACCGGCCCATGCGGGCAACAGGTGCTGGTGCCCTCGCACCTTCAACCTCGGCGGCCAGGAAATGGTCATCGACACCGAACTACCCGGCCCCGACTCCTGGACCCCCACCACCGTCTCGGCAGGCGACACCCCGCTGATCGAACTCCACCCCGGAGCAGCCGACACCGGGTGGCTGATTGCCGAGGTCCAGCACCGCCCGATCCGCGGTCCCCACCACTACAAGATCCGCATGACCCGCACCGGGGAACGCACCGGACACTGGGCCCCCGCCCCACCCACCACCCCCACCGGCCCACAGACCGGGCAGGTCGCTGCCCCTGCCCCACCTTCGCCTCCGGCCACATAGCTCAAGCCGTGTTGCACGGGCGCTCCGATGCTTACCCTCGGCCCCGATGGCCGGCCGCTCCCAGGCCCGTTATCGCCAGGTGGTGGAGCGCCGCGCCGCCTCATAGACGGCCTCCATCACCTCGGGGGTATGGACGTCACGCTGACGCAGCAGCCATCGGGTGAGCTGGTGGCGGGACACCACCGACACGCCCTCGGGTTGCTGCTTGATGACCACGTCCTCGGCGCGCACGGTCACGATCAGCCCCTCCACAGCCACGGGAAAGCCACAGACCGCGCTGAGGAGTCGAGTAGCGCGGGCGGCCTCATGACGGCTGGTGCGCACATAGGGCTGCCGATGACCATTGACCAATACCGTGTTCCCACCGACCCAGATCCTTGCCCCGGGGTGGTGCTTGGCATTGACCGTGAACACCCCGCCAGGACCGATGACCAGGTGATCGATATCAGCGCCCCGCTCCCCCACCGGAATGGCATGCAGCACCCGCCACCGAGGATCCCTCGCCACCACCGTGGCCAGGGCGGCGGCGACCTTCACCTCCCCATCGGCTCCGATCCGCCACGCACGCTCCTCGGTGTGCACCCCCAGCAGGCGGGCCACCACCGTCTTCACCGGCGCAGCCTCCCGGGCCGTGCGGGCCTGTTCCCGCGCCTGCGCCCCGGGGGTGTTGGCAGCCAGATCAACCCACGGCCGGGCACCAGGCTCGGTGGTCTCATCGGTGGCGACACGGCTGACCGGTCGCGCAACCCCCACCCCGGACTCCTCCCCCGCCAGAGCCGATGTGCCGGCGAGCGCCGAGGCGAGGTAGGTGCCTTCGGGAGCGGCCGGGGCGGCGAGCGCAGAGACGACGTGAGTGCCCTCGGGAGTGGAGGGAGCAGCCTGGGCTGAGGTGACGGGCTGGACCGTCACCGCTGCGCCGGGTACGGCGTCTACGGGAGCACTGATTGAGCGGTCACCGGGGCGCCGGCCGGCCTTCCACCCCGCCACCGCCTCCCCCAGGACCGGCAGGAACTGCGGGGCCTCGGGGTGGGGTTCATCGGTGACCAGGTCCCACCAGCCGAGCTTCACCCCACCGGGATGCGCCACGTACAAACGGTCGTGGCCGTAACGCCGCCACCGCTTCACCACCAGGCGGGGCGCGCCCAGATCACGGTTCTCGGATCGGGGTGAGCAGCCCTTCGTGCCGTCGGCGCACCGGTCGTCTCCTGCCGCACCGGTGTCGCCCTGCGACCGTGGTGTCTCAGCCATCTCGTCTCCTGCCCCACCCATTCATGTGCAAACGTAAACGGTCTGTCTCCCAGGGTGCGTAATGAGTCAGCGTCAACAGCGACCAACACGCCGGGGGCCCGGCACCACCACGCCGAACAGACCGGCGAGCGCGAGACCTGGGCGCAGGGGCGCCGCGAGCGGCCCCAAGGATGCCGTTACCCCTGCCGCACCCCCTCATTTGCGGGCTAGCCCACCTCTGGATGCTCAAGCAGGCCCTTGTCGAGGACCCGTCCTGCGAGATCCGGCCCCGGACCATCCCCC
>NZ_JAMBOG010000046.1 GCF_023715525.1 Kocuria rosea
TGTCGCCTCGGTACCCGAGCTCAACGCCAAGATCCGGGCCTTCGTCACCGGCTGGAACGACCGTTGCCACCCCTTCGTATGGACCAAGACCCCCGATGAGGTCCTGAAGAAAGCCAACCGCCAGATCGCTTCAAACACGGGCCACTAGTGCCGCGGGGTCGAAATACCTCAGCAGTTGACGGGGTGGGACCATGGGTTATGGCAAACCGTTCTGCGGCCCCGCTGCTGTTGCGCCAGGGCGATCGGGAGACGTTGCAGAGGCTCGTGCGCTCCACCTCGGTGCGCGCTGGGCTGGCGCAGCGGGCAAGGATCGTGCTGCTGGCCGCCGAGGGCATCTCGAACACCGAGATCGCGCAGAAGGTGGGTGCGACCCGCAACACCGTGATCGCCTGGCGGGCCCGCTATGAGCAGGCCGGCATCGCCGGGCTGGCCGACCACGACCGGTCGGGGCGGCCGCGGCGGATCGACCACCGGGCGATCGTGGCCGCCACGCTACGACCGCCGCCGAAGAAGCTGGGGGTCACGCACTGGTCCTCCCGGCTACTGGGCGCCCGGCTGGGGATCGACCACACCACGGTGGCCAAGGCCTGGCGGGAGTACGGGGTCGCCCCGTGGCGGGAGGGAACCTTCAAGTTCTCCACCGACCCCGAGCTGGTCGCCAAGGTCGTCGATGTCGTGGGCCTGTATCTGGCTCCGCCTTCAGAACGCGGTGGTGGAAGTGCGTGGACGAGAAGTCCCAGATCCAGGCCCTTGAACGCACGGCGCCTTCTCTGCCGATGCAGCCCGGACGGCCGGCGGCCCGGACCCACGACTACGTCCGGCACGGGACCTCGACCTTGTTCGCCGCTCTGGAGATTGCCACCGGTCACGTCACGGCAGCGTGCAAGCCGCGGCACCGGCGCCAGGAGTTCCTGGCCTTCCTGAAGCAGGTCGCTCGGGCCTACCCGGAGGGGCAGCTGCACCTGGTGATGGACAACTACGCCGTGCACAAGACCCCTGAGGTGAGGGCCTGGCTGGCCGAGAACCCCCGGTTCCAGGTGCACTTCACTCCCACCTCGGCGTCCTGGCTGAACCTCGTGGAGGTGTGGTTCGGCATTATCGAACGCCAGGCCCTGCACCGGGCCGACGTCGCCTCGGTGCCCGAGCTCAACCGGCGGATCCGCGCCTTCGTCACCGGCTGGAACGACCGCTGCCACCCGTTCGTGTGGACCAAGACCAGCACCGAGATCCTCAAGAAAGCCAACCGCTCAACGACTTCAAAGACGGGCCACTAGTCACACGGGTTTCCTTCCCTCGGATTACTGCTGTTTCATTCTCCAGCGGCAACTGAACTCCTCCCCGAGGAGGCCTCAAAAGTTCGCCGGATTAGACAATCGTCCACCACGGTTTGGGCCTTCAGCCGATAAAGAAAGACTGCAGTTGACAAAAGTCGGCGCACCAAAAAATCTAACATTGCCGAAAGCAAACACTTGTTTGTAGGGATGGCGTCGCCCCGATCTTTTCGACGCGCTCTCACGGCTGTTCATTTTCTGGATCGAATAAAGGAATGCGCCATGAACTCCACCATGACCGTTGAAGACATCATCAACTCCTCCGCGATCGATGCCACCCCGGGTTTCATGGAGGCCGTCGACACTCCCTCCATGACGACTCCGGCCACGTTCTACGCGGCCCAGTACGCGGTGGTGGGCAGCACGCTGTGCCTGGTCTGCTGAGGCGGGACCACCCCACACCTCATTGACCCTTCCTCCCCTGATACCGAACGAGAACACCGCGGATGACCCCTGAGAACCATGCTCTGCTGTCGAGCACACTGGCCGGCAAGATATTGCTCCCTGTCGCCGTCGGACAGGTGCTGGGCGGCCTCGAATCCCTGTGCAGCGCCCAGGAGCACGAACCCAGCGGGTATCTCAGGGGTCATTCACGGCTCCAGCCCGGCCCCAGCGCGCTGCCTCAGCGGTTCCGCCGCTTCCTGGACTCGGCCACCGAAGCCAAGGTGCTCAACTGCGCGACCATCGCTGGCGGCCTGCTGATCCTGGGGCGGCGTCACGACCGTGCGGCCCAGGTGGCCGGTGCTGCCCTGATGGTGGCCTCCAACAAGCTCTCCGAGATCCGCACCCCGTACGGGCGCGACGGGGCGGATCAGATGGCGGCGGTGATCCTCAGCTACCGGCTGGCCACGGCTTTGATCCCCGACCGTGATGTCGCCGACGACGTGTTCCTACGAGCGGTGAACCTGCAGACGTGCGTCTCCTACCTGGCCTCCGGGGCCGCCAAGGCCATCTCCAGCACCTGGCTCAGTGGGGAGGCTCTGGGCATGGTGCTGCAAACGAACTCCTACGGCCAGTCCTTCGCCGCCCGACAGCTGCTCAAGCAGCCCCATCTCATGCGGCTGCTGACCTGGGCCACCATCGGGTGGGAGAGTGCATTCCCCGTGGTGTATGCCCTCACGCCCCGGCGCGCCGACCAGGCTCTGGTCCTGGTGAAGCTCTTCCACCTCGGGGTGGCCCTGACCATGGGGCTGCCACGGTTCTTCTGGGGCTTCTCCGCCTCCCACCACTCCGTTGTCTATGTGATCCAGAAGAGGTGCCTCTCCCGTGGGAATTGAGACTCGGGTCGCGGCACTGACCGCCTGCGCCGCCGTGGCCAGCTCGACGGTCGTGCGCGCCAAACGCAGCGAGGAACTGGCCCGCCGGCAAGGACTCAAGGGCACGCACTTGCTGCCTGACGGGCAGGGCGGGTCCGTGGAATATCTCCTCACCGGCAATCCGTCCTCCACTGGGCCCGTGATCGTGTGCGAGAACGGGCTGGGTGAGCCCCTGGAAGGCTGGGACTGGGTGGAGTTCTTCCTCCAGGAGGACTACCGCATCCTGCGCTACCACCGCAGCCAGTACGGCCGGACCACCAGTGCACTACGCCCGGGTCAGCTGCTCGAGCTGCTGTTGCGCACCCTGGCCCCGGAGCAATCAGTGGCCTACGTGGGGCACTCCATCGGGTCCCTGGTGATGGGCAACGCCGTGACCGAATCCGCTTACCTGCGCGCCCGAGTCCAGTCGATCACCGTCATCGACGGCACCGACCCCCAGCTGCTGGCAGCCGACCGCTCCTCGGCGACGAAGGCGGCGAAGTTCCGGCAGGTCATCCGGCAACGCCGGCTGGCCGGAACCATCGGCTTCAACTGGTGGGAACCGGACATGATGGCCCGCCAGGTCGCCTACCGCCCCGATGTGCAGAACGCCTACCGGCTGTTCATCTCCGACAGCGCCACGCTGCGCACGGCCACCACCGAGTACACCGCTGAGCCCCTCAACGGCCTCACCGATCTTGACCACCTGCCGGTGGACCGCCACGTGTTCGCCGCGGCCGACAACGTCATTCAGCAGTCCCGGCTGGCCGAGCGGCTCCGCGCTGACCTCAGCATCGTTCCCGGCAGCGGACACCGATCCATCCTGGGCTACCCCGAACACGCCCTGCACTTCACCCGCCTGCTGCGCGAAAGAACGACCACATGAAAACCTCCCGCCTCATCGAGCACGGCGTCACCTGGGCGCTGATCGGCCACCTGGGCATCACCGTCTTCCAGAACACACCTGATGCGCACATCTCGATGCTCAACCGCTTCACCTTCGGCTGGACCATTCCGCAGTGGGGGTTCTTCGCCCCGAATCCGGGCACCGAGAACATCCACATCCTCTACCGGCACCAGCACGAGCACACCTGGGGCCCGTGGGCCGAGCTGCCCACCCGATACCGCCCCACCTGGCACTCCGGGATTTGGAACCCGGGCAACCGCGGCTACAAAGCCCTCTTCGACGCCGCCCAACAACTGATGACGCTTTCAGGCCATGGCGCCACCTTCGAATGGGTCGCCCAGAGCCCGGCATACCAACTGCTGGCCGACGTCATCGCCGGACGACTGCGCCCCACCACCCCCACCGGCACCTACCAGTTCATGCTCGCCACCTCCACCCCCGAGGCCGGCCCCGAGGGTGTGAAGCCGATCCTCACCTCCTTCCCCACCCCTCTGTGACCGGATCACCGGTCCGCCTGACCCCGGAGCCCCTACCTCGATGAGCCCTTCCCCGCCTCAAGCCCCCGTCTTCTCGGCCAAACGGATGCACCTGCATGTGACCGGGTCCGTCAACGCCGCCCTGGTACCCCACTGGCTCAACTGGCTGCGCATCTTCTACCCCGACCTCACCGTGAGCCTGTCCGTCACCCGCTCCGCCCAGCGGTTCGTCACTGTCGACAGCCTCCGCGCCCTGGCCTCAGGACCGGTGTGGATCGACGCCTGGGACGCCCCCGATA
>NZ_JAMBOG010000047.1 GCF_023715525.1 Kocuria rosea
CCGCCGCTGGGGCAGGTCCTGGCCCGCTCCAGCTTCCTGCTCGACGGGGTGGCCTGCCCCGACCCGGACACCCGCGTCCCGGCCGCCGCGACCCTCGACGTCCTGCCCCCCTTCTCCGGCGGCTGAGACTTGGCAGTTCTGTCGAGACACAGGCGGGCTCGCCCTTGAGCCCCCGTTCCATTCCCGACCCGGAGGAGACGTGATGGCTGTGCACGATGGTGGAAGTCTGGAGCTGGACCGGTGGGCCCAGCGGTTGGCTCAGGCGTTGCAGATCCTGGATCTGCAGGTGGACACGCGGGAGATCGTCGCCGTGGCCGAGCGCACCGCGGGGGTGGCCCCGTCGGCGGGGGCGCTCACGGCTTTCTACGTCGGTTATGCCGCGGCCCTCGAGGCGGCCGGGAGCCGGGCGGGCAGGAGCCCGGACGAGGCGGTGCGGGCGGCGGCGGCCACGGCCGTGGGGCTGGCGGGGCAGGGCGCGGCCGGGGGCCCGGACGCGGTCGGCTGGGCGGCCACGGGCCAGTAGCTCTCCCGGGCGCTTCCGTGGTGCGGCCCCTGCCCCTGTGCGGGGGCAGGGGCCGCAGCGTGTGCTGGCTGGGGGGTGGGGGTCAGACGGTGGCGGGGGTGTCGGCCGCCGTGTTCTCCTGCCCGGTGCCGCCGGCGGGGCCGTCGGTGGTGGGTTCGAGGCGGACGATCACGCCCTTGGACACGGGGGTGTTGCTGCCGTGGACGGTGTCGTCCAGGGGCACCAGGACGTTGGCCTCGGGGTAGTAGGCGGCCGCGCAGCCGCGGGCGGAGGGGTAGGCGACGACGCGCCACCGGCGCAGCACCCGGTCCCTGCCGTCGGCGTACTCGCCGTGGACGTCGACGAGCTGCCCGTCGGTGAGGCCGAGCTCGGCGAGGTCGGCGGGATTGACGAAGATCACGTGGCGGCCCTTCTTGATCCCGCGGTAGCGGTCGTTGTAGCCGTAGATGGTGGTGTTGAACTGGTCGTGGGAGCGCAGGGTCTGCAGGATCAGCCGCCCCGGCGGGCAGTGGAGCAGGTCCAGGGCGTTGACGGTCAGCTGGGCCTTGCCGGTGGGGGTGTGGAAGGTGCGGGAGTCGCGGGGTCCGTTGGCCATCACGAACCCGCCGTCCTGGCGGATCCGCTCGTTGTAGTTCTCGCACCCGACCACCACGTGGGAGATGTGCTCGCGGATGAGGTCGTAGTCGGCCTCGAAGCCCTCCCAGTCCGCGGCGAGCTTGTTCCCCAGGGTGGCCCGGGCCAGGCGGGCGATGATGGCGATCTCCGAGAGCAGGTTCTGCCCCACGGGCGGGACCTTGCCCCAGGAGGGGTGCACCGCGGAGGCGGTGTCCTCGACCGAGACGAACTGCTGGCCGGTGGCCTGCACGTCGATCTCGGACCGGCCCAGGGTGGGCAGGATCAGCGCCTCGGTGCCGGTGACCGTGTGGGAGCGGTTGAGCTTGGTGGAGATCTGCACGCTCATCTCCAGGGACTCCATCGCGGCCTCGGTCTCGGCGGTGTCCGACATCGCCGCGGCGAAGTTCCCGCCCAGGGCCACGAAGACCGTCACCTGCCCGTCGCGCATCTGCCGCACCGCCTCCATCGCGTCGGCGCCGTGGTGGCGGGGCGGGTCGAAGGAGAACTCCTGGCCCAGCGCGTCCAGGAACGCCGGGGGCATCTGCTCCCAGATGCCCATGGTGCGGTCGCCCTGGACGTTGGAGTGCCCGCGGATGGGCGAGGCCCCGGCCCCGGGCTTGCCGATGTTGCCGCGCAGCAGCAGCAGGTTGATGATCTCCTTGATCGTGGCCACCCCGTTCTTCTGCTGGGTGACGCCCATGGCCCAGGTGATGATGACCTTCTC
The DNA here is from genome assembly GCF_023715525.1 of Kocuria rosea. Classification (GTDB taxonomy): domain Bacteria; phylum Actinomycetota; class Actinomycetes; order Actinomycetales; family Micrococcaceae; genus Kocuria; species Kocuria rosea_A. Next base: position 1,863 of record NZ_JAMBOG010000047.1, read on the forward strand.
CGCCCGGAGGTAGCGGTCGGCGAGCTCGTCGATCTCCGCGGTGGTCAGCCCGGTGGCCGCCAGCACGGTCTGCTCGTCGAGCTCGGCCAGGTGGGCCCGCAGCTGCTCGAGGCCCTCGCAGTGCTGGGCCAGGAACTCGTGGTCGAGCACGGTACCGGGGGCGGCGTCCTCGGCGGCGAGCACCCGCTGGGACACCGCCTGGAGCAGGGCCATGTCCCCGCCGGCGCGGATCTGCAGGAACTGATCGGCCAGATCGGTGCCGCGGCCGATGACGCCCTTGGGCCGCTGCGGGTTCTTGAACCGGCGCAGCCCGGCCTCGGGCAGCGGGTTCACCGCCACGATCTGCCCGCCGTTGTCCTTCAACCGCTCCAGGGCGGTGAGCATCCGCGGGTGGTTGGTGCCCGGGTTCTGCCCGATGATGATCATCAGGTCGCAGTTGAGGTAGTCGTCGTAGCTCACCGTGGACTTGCCCACCCCGAGGGTCTGACCCATTCCCCACCCGGAGGACTCGTGGCACATGTTCGAACAATCCGGCAGGTTGTTGGTCCCCAGCCCGCGCACGAACAGCTGGTAGAGGAACGCCGCCTCGTTGGAGGCCCGTCCGCTGGTGTAGAACGCCGCCTCGTCCGGGGAGTCCAGGTCCCGGAGCTTGCCCGCCACCCGGGCGATCGCCTCCTCCCAGCTGATCGGCCGGTAGTGGTCCTCCCCGGGGGCCTTGTACACCGGCTCGGTGAGCCGGCCCTGCATGCCCAGCCAGTACTCCGAGCGCCCGCGCAGCTCACTGATCGGGTGCTCCGCCCAGAACCGGGAGGACACCGTGACCGGGGTGGCCTCCCACGTCACCGCCTTCGCCCCGTTCTCGCAGTACTCGAACGTGCTGCGGTGACCGGGGTCCGGCCAGGCGCAGCTCATGCAGTCGAACCCGCCCTTCTGGTTCAGGTTCAGCAGCGTCCGCCCGGTCCGCCCCACTCCCATGTGCTCCAGGGCCGGTTCCATCGAGTAGTACACCGCCGGCAACCCCGCCGCCCAGCTCTTGGGCCCATGAACCTCCAGATCCCTCTCGTCGACCTCGTCCACCCGAGGATCCTGCCGCGCCATCATCCACATCCCTTCTCCATCGCTGCTCGCGTCCCGCCCGGCGTCGTCACGGAAGAACAGATCCGGTTGCGCCTGGTGCGGACACGGAAATCATGGGCTTACTGTGCTGCCCGGCCTCGGCGGCGTGTCTGCCACCCACTGCCCTCGAGCGGGGACGGGGCATCTGGCGCACCGAGCGGTCAGCCGCCTTGGGGGTCCTGGGACTCGTGCCCGGTGGCGGTGAGGCCAGGGGGAAGGTTGGGCGCTTCCGTTGATTCATCGACCATGATGTAGCCATCGATCACCTCGACCTTGTGGGTCCGCACGGGCAGCTTGGCCGGGGGTGAGTCGACCGACCCGGTCCGCAGGTCGAACTTCGAGGCGTGCAGCGGGCACTCCACCTCGCAGCCCTCGACCCAGCCGTCGGCCAGGGAGGCGTCCTGGTGGGTGCAGGTGTCGTCGATGGCGAACAGTTCGCCCTCCTCGGTGT
>NZ_JAMBOG010000048.1 GCF_023715525.1 Kocuria rosea
CAACAAGGATCGCGCATGAGCCCGTCCGACCCGGCCCCCCCCCCCCCCCGCCGCACCCCCATCCGTTCTCGACCCGAGGAGCACCCACCATGGCCGACGCCGCACGCGCCGCCCGACTCGCCGACCGGATCAAGGTCGTCGTGGCCCAGGCGCTCGAGCGCCGCGTCAAGGACCCCCGGCTGGGGTTCGTGACCATCACCGACGCCCGGGTCACCAACGACCTCCAGCACGCCACCCTCTACTACACGGTCTTCGGCACCGCCGACGAGCAGGAGAGCACCCGGGCGGCCCTGGAGTCCGCCAAGGGCGTCCTGCGCGCCGAGGTCGGGCGCAACATCACGGCCCGCCTCACCCCGACCCTCACGTTCGTCCCCGACGAGATTCCCGTGAACGCCTCCCACCTCGAGGAGGTGCTGCGCGCGGCCCGGGAGAAGGACGCCGAGGTCGCGGCGCAGGCCGCCCGGGCCGCCTACGCGGCCGGGGAGGACCCCTACCGGAAGCCGGCCGAGGAGGACGACGAGTCCTCCGCGGACCGCTGAGCGCCCGGAGGCACCGTCCCGGTGACCCGAGCACACGCTGACGTCCCGAGCCCGGACCCGTCCCTGCCGACGGTGTCCGGGCTCGTGGTCGTGGACAAGCCCGCCGGCTGGACCAGCCACGACGTCGTCGCCCGCATGCGGCGCCTCGCCGGCACCCGCAAGGTCGGCCACGCGGGGACCCTCGACCCCATGGCCACCGGCGTCCTCGTCGTCGGCGTCGAGAAGGCCACCCGCCTGCTGACCTACGTCGTCGGCCAGGACAAGACCTACGAGACCACCGTGCGGCTGGGCCAGAGCACGGTGACCGACGACGCCGAGGGCGAGCTCGTCGGCGTCGCCGACCCCGCCGCCGTGACCGCGGTGACCGACGAGGCCGTCACCGCCGGGGCCGCCCGCCTCACCGGGGCCCTCCTCCAGGTGCCCGCGCAGGTCAGCGCCATCAAGGTCGGCGGCCGCCGCGCCTACGCCCAGGTCCGCGCCGGGCAGGACGTGGAACTCGCCGCCCGGCCCGTAACCGTCTCCGCGTTCGACGTCCACCGCGTCGTGCGCACCACGGACGGCGCCGGACGACCGGTCCTAGACGTCGAGGCGACCGTCACGTGCAGCTCCGGCACCTATGTGCGCGCCCTGGCCCGGGACCTGGGCGCGGACCTGGGCGTCGGCGGGCACCTGACCGCGCTGCGCCGCACCCGGGTGGGCTCGCTGACCCTGGGCTCCGCCGCGACCCTCGAGGAGCTCACCGAGCGGGTGGCCGCGGGCCGGACCCTGCCCGTCACGAGCATCGAGGAGGCCGCCGCCGGGCTCTTCCCGGTCCGCCGGCTGAGCGCCGCCGAGGCCGAGGACACCGCCCACGGCCGGCGGATCGGGCCCAGCCTCGGCGACCCCGCCGACGGGCCCCTCGACAACGACGCCGTCACCGCCGGGTTCGCCCCGGACGGCCGGCTCGTCGCCCTGCTCTGCGACCGCGGCCACCGCGGGGAGCGCACCGCCAAGCCCGTGCTCGTGTTCCTGCCGGGGGAGCGGTTCGTGCCCCCCGGCCCCGCGCCGCACGCCTCCGGGGAGCCGTCCTGATGCTCTGGGGCTACGACGCGTGGTTCTGGGCGTCCGTGGTGCTGGGCGCGCTGTCGTTCCTGCTCTGCGCGGCGCAGGCCATGCGCGGGCGGCGCCCGGACGACTTCACGCAGGGCTCGGTGCTGCTGCTCGAGGCGTTCCTGCTGGTCTACGCGCTCGGCTCGGTCGTGATGCACGTCGTGGGCCCGGGCCCCACCGGCTCGGCCCTCGAGTACTGGGGCTACCTGCTCACCGCCCTGCTGATCCCCGCGGGGACGTTCGTGTGGTCGCTTGTGGAGCGCTCGAGCTGGTCCAACTACGTGCTGGCGGCCGCCGGCCCGGTCGTGGCGATCATGGTCTACCGGATGAACTTCATCTGGTACTACCAGTGAGCCCCGCCGCCGCCACCCCTCCCCGTCCGACCCGAACCGCGCAGGAGCCCTCCCTCATGCCGCAGCAGCCCTCCGACCCCGGTCCCACCCGGCTCCAGCAGCGCTTCGGCCCCCGGGCCGGCGCCGTGCGCGCCGACCGCAAATCCTCCGGCTTCGGGCGGCTGATCACCGTGGTCTACGCGGTCTTCTCCCTCTCCGCCGGCGTCCGGTCGCTGTACCAGGTCCTCACCGACTTCGGCGCCGCCCCGCTGCCCTACCTGCTCTCGGCGTTCGCCGCCGCCGTCTACGTCCTGGCGACCGTCGCCCTCGCCCGCCCCGGGGCCCGCTGGCACCGCCTGGCCACGGCCGCCGTGCTCGTCGAGCTGCTCGGCGTGCTGGGCGTGGGCCTGCTCTCGGTGCTCGCCCCCGGGCTGTTCCCCGAGCAGAGCGTGTGGTCCCACTTCGGCCAGGGCTACGGCTACGTCCCGCTCGTGCTGCCGCTGGTGGGGCTCGCCTGGCTGTGGCGCAGCAGGCCCCGCCGGGACGCCGCCCCGGCCTGAGCCCTCCCGGCCGCCCGTCCCGTGCGGCCCCGCCGCCGCGCAGCGGGTAGGCTCGTGCGGGTGCCGTGACGCCCGCCCGGCCCGCCCGCCGCCCCGTCCCGGAAGGAACCCCGCCCATGCCCGCATGCCCCGACGCCGCCGAGCGCTACGACGTGCCCGTCCTGACCGACGGCACCGTGGTCCTGCGCCGGCTGGAGCCGCGGGACGTCCCGCAACTGGCCCTGAACTGCGCGGACCCCGTGGCGGCCGAGTACACCACCGTGCCGCTGAACTACACCGAGGACGACGCCCGCTGGTACGTCGAGCAGTTCGTCCCGGAGGCGTGGCGCGCGGGCCAGGAGCACAACTGGGCGGTGGCCGACGCCGCGACCGACCGGCTCCTGGGCACCGTCGGGCTCAACGCCCTGCGGGGGACCACGGCCGACGTCGGGCTCAACTTCGGCCCGCACGCCCGGGGCACCGGCGCCGCGGAGGCCGCCTGCCGGCTGCTGCTCGACCACGCCTTCGCCGCGCGGGGGCTCACCTATGCTTACTGGATGGCCAAGGTCCCCAACTGGGCCAGCCGCAAGCTCGCGTGGCGGCTGGGCTTCCGGTCGCCGGTGCGGATCGACGGCTTCATGGCCCAGCGCGGCGCCTCCGTGGATGCCTGGCTGCTGACCCTCGCCGCCGGCGACCCCCGCGCCCCGCAGGCGGCGTGGGACGGCCC
>NZ_JAMBOG010000049.1 GCF_023715525.1 Kocuria rosea
CCGGAGGCCGCATGAGAATCGCACTGTTCGCCACGTGCATCGTGGACGCGATGTACCCGAGGGTCGCGCTGGCCACCGTGCGCGTGCTGGAGCGGCTGGGCCACGAGGTCGTGTTCCCGCCCGGCCAGGGCTGCTGCTCCCAGATGCACGTCAACAGCGGCTACTTCGCCGATGCCGTGCCCGTGGTGCGCAACCACGTGGAGGCGTTCTCGGCCGCCGACTACGACGTCGCCGTGGCCCCCTCCGGCTCCTGTGTGGCCTCCCTGGGCCACCAGCAGCCGATGATCGCCCGTACGGCCGGCGACGAGGACCTGGCCCGCGCGGCCGAGGCCGTCGCCGGCACCACCTACGAGCTGTCCCAGCTGCTGGTCGACGTGCTCGGCGTGAGTGATGCCGCCGGCCAGCTCGGGTCCTGGTTCCCGCACCGGGTCACCTACCACCCCTCCTGCCACGGGATGCGCCTGCTGCGCCTGGGCGACCGGCAGAAGGACCTCGTCCGCTCGGTGGCGGGGCTCGAGTTCGTCGAGCTGCCCGACGCCGAGGAGTGCTGCGGCTTCGGCGGGACCTTCTCCTTCAAGGTCCCCGAGGTCTCCGCGGCGATGGCCGAGGAGAAGATCGGCAACATCGTCGCCACCGGAGCCGAGCTGTGCACCGGCGGCGACGCCTCCTGCCTTATGCACCTGGGCGGGGCCATGGCCCGCCGGGGCACCGGCGTGGGCACCGTGCACTTCGCCGAGATCCTCGCCTCCACCCGCGCGAACCCGCTGGAGGTCTCCGGGCCGGTCGAGCTGTCCATCCCCGCCGCGCCCAAAAGACGCCGCGCGGCGTCGTCGACCACCGCTTCCGCCGGAGGTGCCCGGTGAGCCGCACCGCACTGGGCATGCCCGGGCTCCGTCCCGTCCACGGGCGGGGCAACCTGCACGCGTCGGTGCCGTTCCCGGAGGCCGCGAAGGCCGAGCTGGGCAACGCGCAGCTGCGCGCCAACATCCGCCACGCCACGCACACCATCCGCGGTAAGCGCGCGGCCGTCGTGGAGGAGCTGCCCGACTGGGAGGCGCTGCGCGCCGCCGGCTCCGCCATCAAGGCCCAGGTGATGGCGGACCTGCCGGAGCTGCTCGAGGAGTTCGAGCGCAACGCCACCGCCCGGGGCGCGACCGTCCACTGGGCCCGCGACGCGGAGGAGGCCAACCGGATCGTCACCGAGCTCGTGCAGGCCACCGGGTCCACGGAGGCCATCAAGATCAAGTCCATGGCCACCCAGGAGATCGGCCTCGACGCCCACCTTCAGGCCCACGGGATCACCGCGACCGAGACCGACCTCGCGGAACTCATCGTCCAGCTCGACCACGACAAGCCCTCGCACATCCTCGTCCCCGCCATCCACAAGAACCGCCACGAGATCCGCGACATCTTCCTGGCCGAGATGCCTGAGACCGACGAGACCCTCACGGCCGAGCCGCGCGATCTCGCCGAGGCCGCCCGCACCCACCTGCGGGAGAAGTTCCTGACCACGCCGGTGGCGATCTCCGGGGCCAACTTCGGGGTGGCTGAGACCGGGACGCTGGCCGTGGTGGAGTCCGAGGGCAACGGGCGGATGTGCCTGACCCTGCCCGAGACCCTGATCACCGTGATGGGCATCGAGAAGCTCGTGCCGAGCTTCGCCGACCTCGAGGTGTTCCTCCAGCTGCTCCCGCGCTCCTCCACGGGCGAGCGGATGAACCCGTACACCTCCCTGTGGACCGGGGTGACCCCCGGCGACGGGCCGCAGGAGGTGCACGTGGTGCTGCTCGACAACGGCCGCTC
>NZ_JAMBOG010000005.1 GCF_023715525.1 Kocuria rosea
CATGACCGCGCGTCGAATTACGACACGCTCCCCGGTCACCACCGGTAGGACCACACAGAGGCGCCGTCCGGATCACTCCGGACGGCGCCTCACCCTGCCCTCTTGACAAGAATCCCCTACATATCAGTTGTACCGGACGACGGTGGTGGTCCTGGTGGTGGCGTTCCAGTCGATCCGTCCGCGGGTGTACTTCTGGACCCGGCCGGTGGCGGTGGCCTGCTCGTCGGTGGTGGGGTAGCCCAGGCCGTTCTGGGCGCCCAGGGCCACCCACTTCGCCCCGATGGCGCCCGTGAGCCGCACGGCTCGCGCCCCGGTGGGCGAGGACCACACGATCCGGGTGCGGGTGCTGTTCGCGCGGAACTCCTGGGCGTAGCCCCCGTCCGCCAGGCGGAGCTTCTCGGTGGCCGGCGGGCCGTAGGCCCGGGCGTAGCCGCCGGCGGCGAACTTCCGGCCGATGCCCCCGCCGTAGTCCACGGCGTGGGCGCCGGTGGCGGCCGACCAGTAGATCGCTTTCGTCCTCCCGTCGGCACCGGCGAAGCGCTGGTAGGAGGAGGAGTAGCCGGAGGCGGCCTGGGAGCCGATCGGTCTCCCCCAGGCGGTGGCCCCCAGGGCCTTCCACTTCGTGAGGATCGCGCCCCGGACCGGGAAGCCGTCGACCACGGTCGTGCCGGTGGACGGGGCGGGTGCGGGCGTGGTGGCCGAGCCGGTGGGGACGTAGCAGGTGTCGGTCGCGCTGTCGAACAGCGGGCCGGTGACCACCGGGCGCCCGGCCGGCGGGTCGATCTCGAACTCGAAGTAGCCGGTGAGGGCCTCGGCGCACCGGGTGGTGGCGGGGGCGGAGTCGGCGAGGGAACCGCCGATCCACATGTCGATCCACTCGGGCTTCTGCCCGCAGGAGGCGCACGTGTCCTCCAGGACGAAGTAGCGCTTGACGTGGGGCAGGTAGAACCGGGTGCCCGGGGCGTAGTCGCCGATCTGGGCGGCGAGGGTGATGGGGTCCGTGTAGGTGCCGATGCCTCCGGCCTCGGTGTGGACGGTGCGGGCGTCCCACGCCGAGGAGTAGGCGATGGCCCGGGACCCGGCCGGGTCGTTGTCGTGGATCGTGTAGCCGGTGATGAAGCCGGTCCTGACCGTGCCGACGGCGGCGGCACCGAGAACGGTGCCGGCCGATGGGGTGGGCGACGCGGCGGCCGGGGCGGGGGCAGGGGGTTCCGCGTGGGCGGGCACGGCAGTGGCGGCGAGGCCGCCGGCCAGGAGGGCGGCGGCGAGGGCACGGGTGGGCAGGGCGGAGGGCAGCAGCTTCAAGGGGGCCTCTTCAGGGGGGTCAGAGGATGGGGTCGACCTGCGGGGACAGCCCGTCCCGCCGGCCCCTTCAACCTATGGCAGCTGCAAATAGGAGTGTGTGCATTTCGCTGTATGACAAGCCACCAAGGGTGCCGCAGACGTGGGCTGGCGCCAGGATCGGGGGAACGAGCACTCGGTCCGCCTGCCGTACTGACTCACCAGGCCGGTGATGATCAGGAGGAATTCCCGGGGCGAGTGTGGAGGTGATCGGATTCCCACCCCTGCGGTCTCCCGGGTCAGATCCGCTCCGCGCGCGGTCCGGTCCTGGCGGGCAGTGAGGTCGGGGACGGTGTTGGTGCGTGCGGGGTGGTACCAGCCGACCAGCTTGCCCTTCAGCGCCTGGAGCAGGGAGGCGCAGAGCAGGTAGGCGCGCAGCGGTTCGCAGGTCACCCGGTAGAGGGGCACCACCAGCAGGTGCGCCCAGGACTCCCCGACCATGCGCAGGGCGATGACGCAGATGATCGCGTGGAGCCCGGCGACGAAGGCGGCGACGGCGAGGAGGGGAACCCAGTTGCCGGCGGCAAGGTCGAGTCCGGCCACCACCACGGTCAGCGGCAGGAACACCAGCGGAATCACGGTGGCCAGCATCGTGTGGGGCAGCGCGATCAGCCCGAGCGCGCGGTAGCGGGGGCGGAAGAGCATGTCGGCGTGCTCCCACAGCGCCAGGAGTTCCTTGGTGCCGTCCCCGTGCACGATCGTGGAGGTGCCCGACCTGATTTCTTGAAGGGCGGCGTCCATGTCAGCGGCGTCGATCAGGTCAGCGCTGCGGGCGTAGGCCTCGGCTTCCTCCGCCGACGGCCAAGGTCAGGGCGGCCCCCGCGATCGCCGCCCGAGGAAAACGGCGCACCACTCCTGCCCCGCGCCGGTGGCGGCGGTCTCAAGGACCATGTGCTGCAGATCCTGCTCCGCCTGCGCGCAACGAGTGGTGGGCGGTGCCGCGGAGCTCAGCAGCACCTTCAGCGCATCAGGTTCCTCGGAGGCTCGGGGGGAGCCGGGTGAGGGTGCCTCGGGTCCTCTTCCGTCGAAGGGGAACGCATAGACCTTGCACAGCCCCGGACGAGACCAAGACGTCCACGCCGCACCAACGATCCTCTGAGCCGGGGGACCCAGTCCCCCCAGCGCGCGAGCAGCCCCCTCAACCCAGTGCACAGCGCGTCACTGCTCAGCCGGTGGATCTCTTCCGTTCCTCTGGTCGCCAGGTACGAGATCCCTGGGTGGACAAGCAACTGCGATCACGCAGGGCTAAGGCAGCGCCGCCCACGGCGCCACAGAACCCCCCGTAGGGGACGAGCAGCATCCCGATGAACAACCATCCGCCGTCGTGGACCAAGTCCAGGAACCAGCACGGCACCAACAGCGCCCCGCCTCCCAGGGTCATCACCGCGATACGCACCGTGGTGGGCAGTTCGTAGTCGCCCCCGGCTTCCCAGCACGGCCCCCACACCACCTGGGTCCACACCAGACCGACCACTGCGAGCATCGCCCAGATTGCCAGCCAGTCCGCCCGAGTGCTGTCCACCGACCCCACGCCGGCATAAGCCAGAGACAGCACGGCGGTCAGTGCCTGGAACACCAGATAGGTGCTCCAGGGATGCGCCTTCACGGCTCGTCTCATCGGCTGCCGCCTCCTCGCTGGGTCGACTCCACCGTACGCGCCATATCCGGGGAAGCGCGGCAGGACCTCGGCCCGCAACTGCTGGAGGGAACGTTCATTGCGGCGCGATGCGCTGCTCACCGGGCCCTCTGTCCAGCGGAGGGGGTTGCCGTGTGCACCGAGTGAAGGTCGTCTCATACTGGTGATCCCGTAGCCGCTGGGGGTCATCTGCCTACGATGACGAGGAGCGGACGGGCAGCCCGCTGGTCCGTCGATCGAGGAGGATCTCCATGAAGGCACTCGTCTATCACGGACCGGGGAACAGGGCGTGGGAGGACGCCCCTGAACCCACCATCCAGGACCCGACCGATGTCATTGCGAAGGTCGACACGACGACCATCTGCGGCACCGATCTGCACATCCTCAAGGGCGACGTCCCGGCCGTGACCGACGGCCGGATCCTCGGCCACGAGGCGGTCGGCACCATCACCGAGGTCGGCGACGCCGTGACCGGCCTGAAGGTCGGTGACCGCATCATCATTCCCGCCATCACCAACTGCGGGAAGTGCTCCTACTGCAAGAACAACCAGTCCTCTCACTGCCTGACCCTCGGGGGCGTGGGCTGGGTCTTCGGTCATCTGATCGATGGCACGCAAGCCGAGTACGTGCGCGTGCCCTTCGCGGAGACCTCCGTGCACCGGGTCCCCGAAGGGCTTGACGACGAGGACGTCTTGTTCCTCACCGACGCCCTGCCTACCGGCTTCGAGATCGGCATCCTCAACGGCAATACCAAGCCCGGCGACACGGTAGCCGTCGTGGGCGCAGGCCCCGTCGGCCTGGGCGCGGTCATGACCGCCAACCTCTGCGGGGCGGGACGGGTGATCACGGTGGACCTCGACGAGAACCGCATGGACAAGGCGCTGGAGCTCGGCGCCACCGACAAGGTCAACGCCGGCGACGCGGACGCCGTCGCGAAAATCAAGGCTCTGTCCTCCGACGGCCTGGGGGTGGACGTGGCCATCGAGGCTGTGGGGGTGCCTCAGACGTTCCAGACCTGCCTGGACATCGTTCGCCCCTACGGCACCGTGGCCAACGCCGGCGTGCACGGGAGACCGGTCGAGCTGCCCCTGGACAAGCTGTGGATCTCGAACGTGCGGATCAACATGGGCCTGGTCGACTGCCGCACCGTGGGGAACCTGCTCAACATGGTCCGCTCCGGGCGGCTCGACGCGAAGGCGATGGCCACGCACCACTTCACGATGTCCCAGATGGAGGAGGCCTATGACCTTTTCGGCAACGCCGCCGAGCACCGGGCCGTGAAGGTGGTCATCCGGGCGAATTGACGGCCATGGCCTCGTCCGCGAGATGCGCGGTAGCACCACCCAGCTCACCATGCACACCGCCGGAGTGCGGACCCGCCCCTGCCGGTCAGTCCGACCTCCAGCGCACCGGGAACCGCTTGTGCGGGACACTGGCAGGTGGACGGGGTGGTCAGGCCGGTCCGAGCCGCCCGGTGGAGAGCTCGCTCAGGTACGACATGCATCACGACTCGCACCCGAGGAAGCGGGCTCAGATGTTCGCCGCTTGTGGAAGCTCCCGGATCCGCCGATCGAGGGTGGCCCGCCGAGCCCATGGGGGTGGCTGTGTCCATGTCACCCCCACCCGGGTTCAGCACCTGCAACCCTGCTCCCCGGCTGCGCCGTCGTTCGGTGGAGGTCAGCCTGTCCGGCATCAGCCGACGAAGCCCGCAGCGGACCCCGCATGCACTACTGGGGGAAAGGGGAAGCTGTCGTGCTGGCGTGGACGCTCGTCGTGGGAGGATTCCACCTCGACCCCCGCCCGATGATCGGAGCCTCTCTTGCCGAACCTGCGGTTGCTTGCCCTGCTGATGGCCGGGGCTCTGCTCTTCGTGGCGGGGATCGTGATGCTGGGTTCGATCACCAACGCGGTGGCGACCGGTTCGGGAGGATCATGGGTGGTCGCTGCCGCCTCCGCTCTCGCCCTGGCCGGCCTCGCGCCCGGAGCCCGGAGGCTGGCCACCACGACCCCACGGCCGAACTCGAGGCCGGCGTCGTCCTACCCCGGTGATGCGGGGGTCCGGTTGGACATCGCCTCCGTGGTGGCGGTGGTGCTCCTGGGGTCCGTCCAACTGCTGTTCATCGCTGTGGTCCACGAGGGCGCCCAGTACACCTGCACGACCTCGCCGCTGCCTCCCGGTGCCAGCGATGCCCCCGCGCAGGCCCAGATGACCGTGCTGCCGCCGTCGTTGGTGTGCCACTACCCCGCGCCGGGAGATCCGGCGACCATGATCTCGGTGGACCGTTTCTCCGCGGGCCCGTGGCTGTTCTTCACCTGCCTCACCGCGCTGGTCCTCACGCTCTCGGGCGGGCTGCTCCTGCGCCTGCGGCACCGGTGGAGGACGGAGGGAAGGACCACCACCAGGTCCTCCCCGCCCTCCACCGGTGCGGCCGCAGGAGAAGGCCCCTCCGCTGCCCGGAGCTCTCTGCCGGTCTCCCGGCTGGCTCCGGTCCTGGCCTTGGGCGCCTGCTTGCTGGTCGTGGGATGGCTGGCGGTGTGGGCGATGACCGCCACGGTGCGTGCCCCCTCCTGGGCGATGGGGATGATCAGCGCAGCCCTGCTCATGGTCGTGCTGCGCGTGGTCCTCACGGCCCGCCACCTCGCCAGTGCACCTAATCAGCTCCCCGCCGCAGCGCCCTTGGCGCCACCAGCGCCCCTGGCGCTCCCGGCGCCGGTGAGTCGGGGATGGGCATGGCCTCCGGCCGTCCTGGCCGCCGTCGCTGTGCTGGTCTGGAGCATCAACCAGCTCTTCTACGGCTACCGGGTCCGGGATGGGCCCGGCTACGCCTGCGCCACCGACTGGCCGGTGCCCACCAGCATCATCAGCAGCAGCATGGTCACCGCGGACACCACCGCCTTTCCCCCCACGCTGATCTGCCACTACGCCCCGGCCCCCGGGGCTGCACACACCATCACCGTTGACCACTACCCCACCGGACCCGAGGTCTTCTACACCAGCCTGGGGGCCCTGACGGTGGCCGCCTTCCTCGGGCTGGTGCTCCTCGCCCGCTTCCACCGGAGGGAAAGAGCGCAGACCGCCGTGGCAGCAGCCCGGCATCAGTAGTCGTCCTCAAGGGCGGCAGCTCCATCCCATGCCCACAGGAACAACGACCACCATGGAATCCCGTCTGCACTGTGCGCCAATGGTGGGTGGTTCGAGGCCCTTCGTGCGGTCGGTGCTTCGTCGTGAGCCGTGAGACCTCGGCGACCCCGCCGCCGGATCAGGTGCACGACCGTGGCCGCTGGTCCTGCGTGCTGTTCCTGGACGGCTTACCGCGCCCTGACGTCGAACAGCCGCGTGCGGCACGTGTTACGGGCTCAGGGCCCGTGGAGCGCTCCGACCACGAAAATCGCCACAGGAACGCAGAGCGAACCGAAAGCCACAGCCACGGCCCCCAGAAGCTCTTGCTGCGCGCGGAAGCCGGCGATGCCACCCACGATCCCGCTGGCCGTGGGCAGCGCGAACGCCCACAGCGGCTTAGCCGCTCCAGCGCCCCGCCAATCGAGCAGCACCAGCGTCAGCGCGGTGGAGACCCCGAAGGACGCCCAGGCGATCGCCGCCAGAAGGCGCTGCTGCTTCTCGGGAACCTGTGTTCCCACCATCAGTTGTGCCGCCTCTCCTCCACCGTGGGTGGAATGCTGGCAGGAATCGGTGCTCGACAAGCAGGACGTCATCGTGGGCCGGGACCCCGCGCGGGGCCGGCAGCCACGACATCGCGCCTGCACCGTGTCCTGCGCACCGGGAGGACGGACGGGGTCCACGACGGCGGAAGGCGCAGCGCGCCGGGCGATCCCGGCGGCCTCGGAGGCCTGGGTGTGCCGGGTCCGGATGCCGGCGACACGGTTGCGGGCGACCCCGACCGAAGCCGCCATGCGCGTCAACGGCACGCACACGCCCGGGAACAGACCGATGCCGCACGACAACGGGATCAGGGCAAGATCGTCGTCGCTCACCAGGCACTTCCGACAGGGAATCCTTTCGACCGTACGTGCTGGGGCCGCCCACCACGATTCCGGTGCATCCGTGCCGGTGCCCGAGCAGGCCCCCGAGCCAGTCCGCAGGACATCGCCGGGCCGGGCCCACGCACGAACTGCTACTGCAGCACGGGACACGCGCCCTGAAGCAGCCGCGGCGACTGCCGCCCCTGGTCCGTGGCACCCACGGTGCAGACCGGCGAAAGTGGCCAGTTCGGGTGGGGGCCATGTCCACGGCAGCTTCCAGATGAAGGCGCGGAGTGGGAGACACCGGTATCGAGCTGTCCTCCGCGCGCACCAGCAACTTAATCTCCGTGGACCCCAGCACGGTGCCCTCCGCCCCGCCGGCCACCGGGCGGTCGGTGATCGCCCGGTGTCGCGCCCGCGGTGCCTCCGTCACCACATCGCGGGCGAGTTCCTCGTCGATGGTCCGGTGCACGGTCGCCCGGTCGTGCGGCTCCGGCGGCCTCCCGCCGGAGAGCGGTTGCTCGGAAGGGTCTAGACTGCGGCAATGTCATCCACGGACCCCGTTCCCCAGTCCAAGCTCAAACAAGGCATCACCGGCAAGCTGCTGTATCTGTTCATCCTCGGTGATGTTCTCGGGGCCGGCGTCTACGCGCTGGTGGGAGCAGTGGCCGCCGATGTCGGCGGGGCGATCTGGGTGCCGCTGGTGTTCGCGCTGCTGCTGGCCCTGCTGACGGCGGGTTCCTACGCCGAACTGGTCACCAAGTACCCCAAGGCCGGTGGTGCGGCCGTGTTCGCCCAACGGGCCTACCGCAGCCCGGTCATCTCCTTCCTGGTGGGCTTCTGCATGCTCGCCGCCGGCGTCACCAGCGCCGCCGGGCTGGCCCTGGCCTTCGGCGGCGACTACCTCTCCGTGTTCGTGGGCGTCCCGCCGGTTGCCGCAGCCGTGGTCTTCCTCACCCTTGTCGCTGTGCTCAACGCCCGCGGGATCACCGAGTCGGTGCGCAGCAACGTGGTCATGACGGTGATCGAGGTCTCCGGGCTGCTCCTGGTCATCGTCCTGGTCGCGGTCTTCGTCGGGCAGGGCAATGGCAACCCGGCGCAGATCTCCCAGTTCCCGGACGGGGCGAACCCGGCCGCGGCCGTGCTGGCGGCCTCCCTGCTGGCCTACTACTCCTTCGTGGGATTCGAGGTCTCGGCCAACGTCGCCGAGGAGGTCCGCGACCCGGCCCGGGTCTACCCCAAGGCGCTCTTCGGTGCGCTGGCCACCGCCGGGATCGTCTATCTGCTCATCGGCCTGGCTTCTGCCGCTGCGCTGCCGGCCGAGGACCTGGCCGGCTCCAGCAGTCCCCTGCTCGATGTCGTCACCGCCACCGGCTTCGGCGTCCCGCCCTGGCTGTTCAGCGCCGTCGCGCTGATCGCCGTGGCCAACGGCGCGCTGCTGACCATGATCATGGCCAGCCGCCTGGCCTTCGGCATGGCCGAGCAGGGGCTGCTGCCCTCCGGGCTGGGCCGGGTCCTGCCGGCCCGGCGCACCCCCTGGGTGGCGATCGTGGCGACCACACTCATCGCAATGGTCCTCACCATCACCGGCGAGGTGGCCGTCCTGGCCGAAACCGTGGTGCTGCTGCTGCTGTTCGTGTTCCTGAGCACCAACATCGCCGTGCTGGTGCTGCGGCGCCAGGACGTCGGCCACAAGCACTTCCGGGTCTTCACCCCTGTTCCGTACCTGGCCGTGGCCTCCTGCCTGCTGCTGATGAGCCAGCAGGCACCCGGCGTCTGGCTGAGGGCCGGGATCCTCGTGGCGATCGGGCTGGTGCTCTACCTCGCCGGCCGGGCGGCCGGCGGTCGGAAACCCCCGATGCGCCAGGTCGCGCCGTAGAGGCGCCCAGCACAGCGTTCAGGGCGATGCGCTCCGGTGTTGCCGGTCCGGATGTCCGCGTCGGGCTCGACCGTCACCGTGGTCCCCGGCAAGGTGCGTCGTACGGTGGGACGGGGCGTGATCGGCTCACAGCTCTCCTCGCCCACCGGCTCACTCCTGTTCCTGCGGGGCGGGCCCTCTGCCCCGACCACAGCCGCACAACCCCTGAAAGGCTGAAGGGATGAACTCACAGCAGGCCCCGCGAAGCTCTGCGCCCTCGTCCGCTCACAGCGGCACGCTTCCCGACGGCACGGGTCCCGCCCGGCACGTCATCGTCCTTCCCGGCGGTGGATACGCCGGTCATGCGGACAACGAGGCGGAACCCGTCGCCGAGTGGCTGGACCGGCTCGGCCTCTCAGCGAGCGTGTTCCGCTATCCGGTGGGCGCCGTGCACCCCGCTCCGCTGGAGGCCGTGCGGGCCGAGATCCGCCGGATCAGGGAAGGCGGCGCCGAGCAGATCGCCCTGCTGGGCTCGTCCGCCGGTGGGCACCTGGCCGGCCATGCCGCCGTGACCGCCTCACCGTCGGCCCCCGAGAGGGTCGACGCCGCAATCCTGTGCTACCCGGTGGTGTCCATGGAACTCGACACCCATCAGGGCACCCAACGGGAGTTGCTGGGCGCCGCTCCGCAGGCCGAGGCGCGGGTCGCAACGTCGCTGAACCACCTGGTGACCGTGACGGCTCCGCCCTTCTTCATCTGGCACACCGCCGACGACCCCTCGGTGCCGGTGCAGCACTCCTATCTCCTGGCTCAGGCCCTGGCAACGAAGGGGATACCCCACGCCCTGCACGTCTTCCCGTCAGGACCGCACGGCCTCGGACTCGCCCAGGGCACCGGAGAACCGGAAGCCTGGCCGGTACTGTGCGCATCTTGGTTGTCCGCACTGGGGTGGCTCACAGGACCTGCTGCACGTTCCGTGGCGAGCCCATGAACGCGCTGCACGCCCTGTCCTGATCAGCCGGCACGTCCCGACCACTCTCGCACCCGAGGATGGGTGGCGAGAACGTGCCCCGAGGACACCGCCGTCCCCCGGTGTCCTCGGACGAAGGTGCCCCGCCCCATGGGCACCGAGCCCAGGGGACAACGGGCCCGTTTTCGTCAGCAGTATGATCTTCTTCACTGCCGGGGACACCCCTTGGCGGACGATCCCACGGTGGGTCGCCCCCGGATGTCCCCGGCCACGATGGGGGCGATCTTTTCCTGACCATGACTGGGGGCAGCATGGGTTCCACCGTTCGACGACTCCCGGGGACGCCTGTCGTCGCAGCCCTCGTGCTGCTGGTGTGCGCGCTGAGCCTTCTCCACGCCGGGCCGGCCCGTGCGGTCCAGGACGCCACCTCCTCGCCCGGGCCTCAGGGGCCGTACCTGGGGGCGCTGCTGGACTGGGCCACGGACTCGACCACGGCTTACGCCGATCGCCTGGGTGCACCGGCCGCCGTCTACGGCCGGCCGGTGCCGCTGCCCCTGGGTGAGCAGGAACAGGGTTATCTGCGCGACTACTTCGGCCAGGTCGCCTCCCAGGGCGCCCACGCCCTGCTCACCGTCCAGCCCGAGGTGGCCCTGGAGTACGTGGACGATGCGGCGGCCGCGGCCCTGGCCGCGCAGGTGGGCGACGTCGCCGAGGGGTACGAGGGCACCGTGTTCGTCCGGTTCGCCCCGCAGATGAACGCACCCTGGGTGCCCTGGGGGCAGCAGCCCGAGGCGTACCGCGACGCCTTCCGCGCCGTGGCGAAGGCGATGGACGCCGAACTGGGGAATCCGGTGATGGTCTGGTCGCCCACGGCCGCCGAGGACTACCCGTTCCGGGACCCCTCCACCACCACCCCGGAGGGCGGGGCCCTGGGAGCCCTGGACACCACCGGGGACGGGGTGTGGAACGTCGACGACGACGCCTACCGCCCCTACTACCCCGGCGACGACGTCGTGGACTGGGTGGGACTGACCGCCTACCACGACGAGACCGACGGGGCCTCCGTGCGCAACGCGATTCCGGAGCCGGGGGCGTTCGTCGCGCTGCTGGGCCCGGCCCGGGCCACCGGCCCGCCCGTCGAGGAGGACTTCTACGCCGCCTACGCGGCCGGCCACGACAAGCCCCTGATGGTCGAGACGGCCGCCTTCTACAGCCCCGAGGCGGAAGGCCCCTCCGAGCTCGAGGTCAAGAGCGGCTGGTGGAACCAGGTGCTCGGCGCTACCTCGGCCCCGGAGTACGGCCGGATCGGGGCGGTGGTGTGGAACGAGACCGTCGAGCAGCGTGATGCCGGGGCGGTGGACTGGCGGGCCACCACCGATCCGGACCTCGCCGCCGCCTTCGCCGGCCGGATCGAGAGCTCCGGGCTGGCGACCGGCCCGGTGATCGAGCGCTCGACCCTGGAAGGCGCGGCGCCGGCGGCCACGGGCACCACTCTGGCTGGTCCCGCGGCCTGGTCGGTGGCTGCGACCGCGCTGGTCGCGGCACTGCTGCTGTGTCTCCTGCCCCTGCTAC
This sequence comes from Kocuria rosea, assembly GCF_023715525.1. GTDB lineage: Bacteria > Actinomycetota > Actinomycetes > Actinomycetales > Micrococcaceae > Kocuria > Kocuria rosea_A. The sequence continues at coordinate 11,359 of NZ_JAMBOG010000005.1, forward strand.
GACCCGTCCGAGCCTGGGCCTATGCGGGCGCCACCTCCCGGGACGCCCGGATCGACATGCTGCGCGGGGTGGCCATCGTCTTCGTCGTGATCAACCACGTCGGCCTCGCCTCGCTGTTCCAGCTGCTCACCCAGGAGACCGTCGGGGTGGTCTCGGGAGCGGAGCTGTTCGTGTTCCTCTCCGGGGCCGTCCTGGGCCTCGTCTACGGGCCCCGGGTGAAGGACCAGCTGGGGGATGTGGTGGACCGCACCAGCAAGCGCGCCTGGAAGCTCTACGTCACCGCCCTGGCCGTGGTGCTGCTCGTCTACGCGCTGAGCCGGCTGCCGTTCCTCGACGCCACGGCCGTCACCACGTTCACCGACCAGGGCACCGGTGGCGCAGGGACGGGGGCGGCCGGGACGACCTACGACCTCTACGCCGGGATGGAGGGGCTGACCCAGTACCCCGTGCCCGCCCACCTGATCCCCTCGATCTTCTTGCTGCAGATCGGACCGTGGCAGTTCAACGTCATGGGCCTGTACGTGATCCTGCTGGCGTTGAGCCCCCTGGTGCTGATGGCGCTCTCCCGCGGCCGGGCGTGGCTGGTCCTGGTGATCAGCCTGGGCCTCTACGGGCTCGGCACGACGACGCGCTGGCGGCTGCTGCCGTCTCAGTTCGAGGACTCCTTCCCGCTGCTGGTGTGGCAGGTGCTGTTCGTGCTGGGCATGGTCGCCGGCTACTACCGCGCCCCGATCGTGACCTGGTTCGCCGCGCGGTCGCGGCGGGTGCTGCTGGTGGCGTGCGTGCTGGGGGCCGTGGCTCTCGCCGTCTTCTCCTGGTCCAGCCCCTACTTCACCAACGCCTACGACGTCCGCCTGGCGCTGCTCCCGGAAACCACCTTCCGCACCGTCTACGACGGCTTCTTCGAGCGCACCTTTCTCGGACCCGGTCGGCTGCTCAATGTGCTGCTGGTGGTCATCGCCGGCTACGCCCTGCTCAGCGCCTATTGGAGACCCCTGGAGAGGGCCCTGGGCTGGTTCCTCATCCCCCTGGGCCAGGCCACCTTGTACGTGTTCATCCTTCACGTGTTCCTGATTCTGGTCGCGGCCAACATCCCCGCGCTGCAGCAGGGGAACCTGTGGCTCAACACCGCCGCCTACGTCGTGGTCCTGGGCCTGCTGTGGGTCATGGTGAAGAAGAGGTTCCTGTTCCGCATCGTTCCCCGGTGAGCGTCACGCCCGAGACGCTCCGGTCCTTCCCCGCTCCGTGGTCAGCCCCCGAGCGGTTCCCGTGGGGGCAGCGCTGCGCCGACCCCGATCGGCGCCACACCGGGGCATGGACTTTCGGGAGCTCCGGCCGGCAGAACCATCGGGGCCAGACTACCCAGGGCGGGCCGGAGAGTGCTGACCGGACTAGGCGAGGCGGCGCAGCGCCAGGACGGTGGTGTCGTCGTCGGCTTCCGGGGAGTCGGCGTAGTCGCTGCACAGCCTCACGAGCTCCTCGGCGGTGGCGGCCACGGTGTTCAGTGCGGCAGCGGTGGCCAGGGCCTGCTCGAGGTCGTCGAAGAAGTCCAGGAACCCGTCGGAGACCACCAGCAGCGTCTGCCCCGGCTCCAAGGTGTCGGTGTGGATCTCCCAGGTCCACCCCGCGACCAGGCCCACCGCCGGCCCCGAGTTGGACAGCCGCCGCGAGGCGCCGTCGGGGCTGAGGATCAGCGCCAGGCCGTGCCCGGCGTCGATGTACTCCAGCACCCCGGTCGAGGTGTCGAGCCGGGCGATGAACGCGGTGACGAACGCCCCGGCCTCCTCCAGCAGCGGCGTCAGCGCCCCGGCCGCACGCGCCATCGCCTCCGGGGCGGCGTTGTACTGGAAGGTCCCGCGCAGCACCGCCCGGGCCGAGGCCGCCAGCAGGGCCGCCGGGATCCCCTTGCCCATCACATCGGCCACCATGACCTGCAGGTCCTCGCCCAGCACCATCCAGTCGTAGAAGTCCCCGCCCAGGGATCTCGCCGGCAGACAGCGCCCAGCGGCTTCGATGCGGGCGGTGAGCAGCCCGGTGCGGGGCATGAGCATCTGCTGGACCTGGGCGGCGCGGTCCATCTCGTCCTGGGCGGCGAGCTCGCGCTCGACCCACCCGGCCATCTCGGCCAGCAGGCGACGCTCCCGCGCGTCCAGCTCCCTGGGACGGTCATCGACCAGGCACAGCGAGCCCACCGGCTCCCCGCCGGGGGCGTGCAGCGGGTGCCCGGCGTAGAAGCGCACCGGGTCCGGTCCGGCGATGAAGGCGCTGCCGGCGAACCGCGCCTCGACCACCGCGTCGGGCACCACCAGCGGGGCGTCGGCCTCGACGGTGCGGGCGCACAGCGAGTCGGTGCGGGCGGCGTGGACCAGCCCGTCCAGCCCGGTCTCGGCCTTGGTGAACTGCCGGTCGGCGTCGATGAGGTTCACCGCGGCGGCCTTCACCCCGAAGACCTGCTGGGCGATGCGCACCACCCGGTCGTAGCGCTCCTCCTTCGGGGTGTCGAGGACGTTCAGCGCGTGCAGAGCGCGCACCCGGGCTGCCTCCTCGGGGGTCCCAGCATCCACTGTCATGGCCCCTACGCTACCGGCCCCCGCGAGCACGGAGCCGCCCTGACTCCCGGTGAGCCTGACCGTAGCCAGCCACTGCACACGTCCCGCCGTGCCGTGCCACCACCAGCCGCCACCTCGAGGACCGGGTGGACGGCCTCGGATCGAGGATCGGGCCACTCCGGACAGGATTCTGTTCGTGCTCCACACCGGCTGCCGGTGGCGGGACCCGCCCCGCTCCCGGGCTGGGGGTCCGGGCACAGGGCAGGGCGCCGGCTGTGCGAGTGGCAAGAAGCCTGGTCCTGGGAGAAGCTCCTCGGCCGGCTTCCCGTCGGTGGGGTCGTTGCCTGTTCCGGGGCCCCCAGTGGGGGCTCCTGGGGCGCCTGGGCTCTTGGTTCCCCGCGTCGTTGGGGCCGAGGTGGTCGGGCGGGTGCGCTCACGGGTCCCTGGGGGGCTGGGTCGAGCGGTTCGCACAGGTCGAAGACGTGGGTGGTGAGCTCCTGGGCCTCCACCGCGTGGGCTGCCCACCACGATCGCCGGTCCGGGGCGGTCGAAGCTCACCTGGTGCCGTCGGGGGCGTGGGTTTCGAACCCTGTGCCGTTGATGGCGACCTCGTCGAGCAGGGCGGAGTCGGGCAATCGCTGGACGTCGGCGGTGGCGGTGCCGCGGTACGGCACGCAGGTGCCGCGGGTGCCGGCCGGAGGCCAGGGCACCTGGCCCGGCACGGCCGGGCCAGCCTGCGCGGACGGGACGATGGCGGTGATCAGGACGGCGGCGAGCGCCGAGACCCGGCGCGAGGTCGTGGGCATGACGAACCCTTGCTGCGAGTTGCCGGTCCCTGCGGACCTCCCCCCCCGGGGTGAGCCAGGTGGGGTGAGCCAGGTGGGGTGAGCCAGGTGGGGTGAGCCAGGTGGGGTGAGCCAGGTGGGGTGAGCCAGGTGGGGTGAGCCAGGTGGGGTGAGCCAGGTGGGGTGGCCGGCGGGCAGGGATCGTGGCGAGGACACACCGGCAGCGCACCAGGTGCCCTCGAGGACGCGGGCACGGCGGCGGCCGTGACCACGGACAATAACACGGCGCGGGAAGCGCGGCGTCATCGCCCCGTCCCGTGGGCCCAGTGTCACCCCGTGGACGCGGTCGTGGAGGAATCACGGCCCCGATGAGGCCGTGATGGCCATGCCTTTGCCTGGGCCATCACACGACGACAGGGGCGCGCTCCTCGACCTTGTGACGGGGCAGGGGCGTGCGGGGATGCCCGGCGATGGCGGTTGCCCCGGCTTCGAGGCACGCCGATCGACAGGCACAGCAGCCCGGGGCGGACCCTGGTGGAGGCTGCGGATCCGGCGTGGCCCGCAGGTCGCTGGAACGGGGAGTTGGGGAGCGGCGCCCGCTGAGGGGCGCTGCGCGGCCGATCGTGCGGCCGGCCTGGCCGCAGCCGCCCGGCCGCGCAGAGGTGGCTCGGTGGCAGCGTGGGCATGGGCGTAACGAAGGGACCACGCAGCGGTGCCAAGGGCCGGTGGAGTCCCACAATGGGGGTGACCTGGGTGGTCGCATCCGGAGAGGGGGTGATGGGGGTGCCTGAGGCCTCCGCACGGGAGCTGGTGGAGTTGTTCAGCCGGCTGCAGACCATCCTGCTGGGCCAGGACACCGCCCCCACCACGGTGGACCAGCTGGCGCAGCTGGCCCGGCACCTGATTCCTGGTGCGGAGGGGGCGGGGGTGGTCTTGCTCGAACCCGGCGGCGGGGAGATCACCACCACGGCCACCGATGCGGTGCTTGCCGCCGCCGAGGACCTCGAGCACGCCCTGGACGAAGGCCCCTGCTACAGCGCCTGGGCGACGGGACGGACCGAACGCGTGGAGGACACCGCCACCGACATCCGCTGGCCGGCCTGGTCCCCGGCCGCCCGTCAGCTGGGGATCCGCTCGATGCTGGCCACGCCGCTGATGTTCGGGGCCGAAGCCCTGGGCGTGGTGGAGGTCTACGCCACCACTCCGCACGCGTTTACCGCCGCCGATGAACGCACCATGGGCCTGCTGGCCGCGGCGGTGGCCGCCCTGCTGGGATCCGGACAGGCCACGGGCGCCGCTCCCCGCATCAGTGATGCGCTCCGGACGGTGTTCACCGACCGCCAGGCCCTCGACACCGCCACCGGTATCCTCATGGAGCGCCACCGTCTCACCCGCCCCGCAGCCCAGCGGCTGCTGGCCGAGGCCGCCCACGCCCACCACCGGTCCCTGGCCGAGACCGCCCAGTCCATCGTGGAGTCCCTCGCCGACCCGGCCGGGTGACCTCCTCCTCCGCGGCGCCCCTGCCCTCCCCGGGGTCAACGGTCGAAGGGCAGGTGGATGTTCAGCCACGCCGTCAGCCGGTGCTGCAGGGCATCGGCATCCCCGTCCCGGGCGTGCACCAGCATCGCGTCGCGCCCGAGCCGCTCCACCGCGGTGACCCCGTGGTGGGTAGTGAGTGCGGTGGCCATCCGTTCCACCAGCTGGGGGTGGTCGCCGGCGATGTCGGCGCGCACCCCGACGTCGAAGCCTTCCGGTTCGGCGACCACCACCACCGGCGGGTCCGGGGCCGGAGGGCGGTAGGGGGCCGCCTCGGACAGGTTCTTGACGGTTGCGGCGGCGTACTCGGCCAGCTCGGTGGGTCGCAGCGAGGGCTCTGCGCGTTTGAGCCGCAGCATCCCGCCCATGGGCAGCGTCGGGACGAAGACCTGGTGGCCGGCTCCGGTGAGCACCGGATGGTGGTGGAGGTGGTGCCGGGGATCCTGCGGTGAGCCCACCACCCATCTCGCTGTCGGGGCGCCGATGATGAGCACCTGGGCCAGATAGGAGACCAGTCCGTCCAGCAGGGTGAACATCGTCGCCGAGGGAATTTTCAGGCTGGTCACCGTGTGCCTGGCCCAGGAAGGCCACTGCTCGCGCGGCTGCACCGGGGAGTCGGCCGAGGGGTTGGCGGCCAGCTGTGCCTGGTGGTCGGTGATCCACGCCCACAGCGGGGTCAGCGATTCCGGGGAGGCATCCAGCAGCACCTCCGGGTCCATTCCCTCCGTGCGCAGCGCAGCGTGCAGGGCCTCCAGCGCCGGGGCGCGTTCGGTGAGGAACTCCTCCAGGGCGGCGATGGCCTGCTGATCGGCCATCCGCCGGTAGTGGGTCATCGGCACGGCCGGCTCCTACCCGCCACCGGGCTCCACCGTCGGCGGTGGGGTCCTGCCGGGGCCGGGGGTCATCGGAACGGAGTCCATGGGCCCTACCGTAGCCAGGACGCAGGGCGAAGTGGGGAGACCTGCCGTCGAGGGTCCGTCGGGGCGTGACCGAATGGTGAGCGGTCACCGGGGTGGTTCACCGACCACGCGGAGGTACACCGCCGACAGAGGTGCAGGGGTGACCGGAGGCGGAACGGGCTCCCAGCACGGTCCCTCCGCGGGTGGCCGGTCCGTTTCCTTGGCGGACCTTGTTGTCCACGAGGCGAAAGCCCGGCCAGGGGCAAACAGCCGTCACGGCGCTGGTCCGCCCTGCGGTTGCTCGTTCCGCCATCGATCATGCGGGGTGGCTCACGTGGCCCTCAGGCCGAGCCGCAATATCGCTGTGGCTGGGCGACACATTGGTGTGCTCCAGTGAATGACACTTCTTTCGCCCTGAGTGCCTCGTCGCGGTTTTCCGGGCGTCATCGGCTCCGGGTGGGATCGAGACGCAACCTCCACGGATGGCGCCTGGCCGGTGGCCAAGGCGCGGGGCAGGCTGGAGGCGCCGGCTGAGCGCCTCTCTGGCGTCCGCCGTGGAGGCCCGCAGGCGGATCGAGCGGGCTGCAGAGGCGCTGAGGGGACGCCACCACCGGGCGGTGCGCCCCGCCCGGGCACGGTCACCGGCGGCAGCCCGCCGATTGGGCCAGTCCCTGGCGCAGGTCGCCGATACCGTGCTGGGCGACCCTGGCCCACCCCAGGACCATGCCGGTCCCCACGGGTTGCTGTCCGTCGTCGAGCCGCCCGGTCACGAGTCGAGGCCCTGGCCGCCCGGGGCCACAGACCCTGGGGATCGGATTAGGTGTGTGCTCCGACTGGGGATGATGTCGCCAGTGGCGATCTGCGCCCCCGGCGGCCCCCCCCCTTCGGTGTCGGGTGCGGTGCGGATCGCTGGTGTCCCCGCCTTCGTGGGGACCCCGCGGGCTCTGCCATCCCCCATGCGCAGGGCCCGTCGTCTGTCCCGCCGCACCCGGGTAAGCGGCGGGGCGGCTGGAGACGGAACAGCCCTCACTGCGCCATCTCTGCCCACCGCTCCTTGGGCGGGGTGCCGGCAGGATCGCCCGCGAGGTCGATGCGGTCCGTGGCGCCACCAGCCCGGTCGAAAGAGGGACGTGGTGTCGGCGCCCTTGCTGAGACCGACCCGTCCTCGTCCCGCCGCACGGCGTGCCCGGCCACCCCGTAAGGCCCCACACCCCGCGGGCTGGATTGCGTGTCGCGAGCAGGGGCATGGTGCGCCGCCGGAACGGGGCTCTGTCCCCCGCACCGGGGTGGGGGGGCGGGACTGCCTGCGGGCCGGGTCAAGCCGGTGCGGCCCTCGGTGCAGCCTGCCGCGGACTACTGCTGGTCTGCGCGCCAGGACGGTCAGGTCCCCTATCGGGCCCGTTCCGTCACGGGGGCGCCGGCACGTACACTCGGTCCACCGCATCCCCCGGTGTGTGCGAGGAGAGCAGGATCGTCATGACCGGAACCTCCGACAGCGCTCCCGGTGGTTATGTGCTCACGGCCGAGGAGGGGACCCCGTTCTGGTTCCTCGGCAGCCTGGTGACCGTCAAGGTCGACGGGGCCCGCACCCGGGGCAAGCTCACCATCGTGGACTTCGTGAACCCGCCCGGGTTCGCCCCTCCGGTGCACCGTCACCTGGAGGAGGACGAGGTCTTCTACATTGTGTCCGGGCGGGCGCGCTTCGTATGCGACGGCACCGTCTTCGATGCCGGGCCCGGGGACTTCGTGTTCCTCCCCGTCGGTTCAGCCCACACGTTCCTCGTCGCCCCACAGGAGCCGCTGCACACCGTGCAGATCACCGTGCCGGCCGGTTTCGAGGAGTTCACCGCCGAGGCCGGCACCCCGGCACTCGAGCGGGTGCTGCCGGGCCCGGGGCCAGTGGACCCGGCCGCCCTGGCCGCGGCCGCCGCCCGCCACCACATCGAGATCCTCGGCCCGCCACCGGCCTCGCTCTAGCACCTGGTCCCAGCACCCGATCGGCCGTTGCTCGTGCTTGTTCGGTTGGCCGACCATGCCGGCATGCCGCGAGGAAGCACCAGTGGATGGTCGACGACCAGCCGTGGGAGCTGATCCCCCGCTCATCCCACCCCCGCGACCGCCTCAGAACCTTGGCGTGCGGCCTCGGATCGGTGGCCGGGCGGCCTTGGGGAGTCCTGGTCGTGCTCCATACCGGGTGCCGGTGGCGGGACCTGCCCCCGGAGCTGGGTGGAGGATGCGAGCACACGGCCCGGCGGATGCGCCACCGGCAGGAAGCCGAGGTGTGGGAGAAGCTGCACCAGCGGGTGCCCGATGAGCTCTGAAGAGAAGCAGATCCTGGACTGGTCCAGGGACAGCATTGACTCGGTGTCCGGGCGGACCCAAAGGGTGGCGAGCTGACCGGCCCCCATCCCCACGGACCGCCTGCCGCCACTCCTGCTGGCCGTCAGGCTCCCGAGTTGTGGGACCAGGTGCAAGGGGCAGGACCGTGGTCCAGGCACCACACCCACCGGCTCGGACGCGCTCTCCACCGCCGTCGCCACATGTACGGCGATCCTCTTGCTTCCTGCCTGCGGCACCGACTCGATCCAGCACGCTCGAGACAGCGCAGCCCCGCGCTGCTGGTTCTGCCGCACTCCCTAAGACCGGTGTCCGGTACCGGTGCGGTGGGGGGCTTGCCCGACGCCGCATCACTCCCCGGACGCTCGGGCGCATGCTGGGGTCCGCCGTCCCGATCCATGGCCGTGGTCGCCCGTGGCGGCACGGAGTTCTGAGGGCGCCGCGACCCGTGCGCGCTGGACCGGAATCGGTCATAGTGATGTCGCAGTGACTGTCGTCGAAGGAGACGTCATGGCCGATCACACGGGGGCCGGGCAGACCACGGAGCAGGGAACTGTCGGCCGGGCGCGCTGGGCCCGGCGGCGCCGGGGGACCGCCCCGCAGCGCCCGTGGCGCACCGAGGGCCTGCCGGGGGACGGAGAGGGGCCGCAGAAGCCGACCTGGTGGCGCTTCTGGGCGTGGCTGCTGGGGTGGTGGTTGTTGCTTTTCGCGCTGACCACCGTCCAGGACGTGGGCAGCGCCCAGGTGGCCGCCGTGCCCTACACCGAGTTCACCGCTCAGGTGCAGGACGCCAACGTCCGGGAGGTCTTCGCCCGCGGCAACACGATCGAAGGCGTCCTCAAGGAGCCGGCCGACCGTCCCGGTGAGGAGGACACCTACACCGAGTTCACCACCGAGCGGCCGGTTTTCGCCGACGACGACCTTCTCGCAGCCTTGCAGCGCAGCGATGCCCAGGTCAGTGCGACCCCGGTGACCACCGAGCGGGGCTTTCTGGCGAACCTGCTCATCTCCTTGCTGCCGGTCGCGGTGCTGGTCGGGTTCTGGTTGTGGGTGCTGCGCCGCCAGAGCGGTGCCATGGGCGGGATGCTCGGCGGCAAGAAGCCCCGCCGGGTGGACCCCTCCGAGGTGCGTGTCTCCTTCGACGACGTCGCAGGCATCGACGAGGTCGAGGATCAGGTCGTCGAGATCGTCGACTTCCTCAAGGACCCTGACAAGTACCGTCGCCTCGGGGCTCGGATGCCCAAAGGGGTGCTGCTGGAGGGCCCGCCCGGCACGGGCAAGACCTTGATCGCCCGGGCCACGGCTGGGGAGGCCGGCGTGCCGTTCTTCTCGGCCAGTGCTTCGGAGTTCATCGAGATGATCGTCGGGGTGGGCGCTTCGCGCGTGCGCGAGCTCTTCGCCGAGGCGCGCAAGGTCGCTCCCGCCATCGTCTTCATCGACGAGATCGACACTATCGGGCGCACCCGCTCGGCGACCGGTTCGGTGGGCGGACACGACGAACGCGAGCAGACCCTCAATCAGATCCTCACAGAGATGGACGGGTTCACCGGCACCGAAGGTGTGGTCGTGCTGGCCGCCACCAACCGCGCCGACATCCTGGACCCGGCCCTGACCCGGGCCGGTCGCTTCGACCGCAAGATCACCGTCGGGGTGCCCGACCAGCACGGGCGCCAGGAGATCCTGGCCGTCCACACCCGCACCGTGCCCCTAGCCCCCGACGTTGACCTCGCCCACGTGGCGCGTACCACCCCGGGGATGACCGGGGCCGATCTGGCCAACCTCGTCAACGAGGCGGCGCTGCTGGCTGCTCGGCGCGGGCGTGAGCAGGTGACGCTCCGGGACTTCACCGACGCGCTGGAGAAGGTCCAGCTGGGTGCTGAACGCTCCGTGGTCCTGCCCCGGGAGGAGCGGCTGCGCACCGCCTACCACGAGGCCGGTCACGCTCTGCTGGGCATGCTCCAGCCCGGGGCGGACCTCGTGCGCAAGATCTCCATCGTCCCGCGCGGTCGCGCCCTGGGAGTGACCTTGTCCACCCCGGACACGGACCGGTACGGCTATGACCGGGACTATCTCAGGGGCCGGATCATCGGGGCACTGGGCGGCATGGCCGCCGAGGAGGAGGTCTTCGGCGTCATCACCACCGGGGCGGAGTCCGACCTGCAGACCGCCACCGGCATCGCCCGGCAGATGGTCGGCCGGTGGGGGATGTCGCCGCGGGTCGGACCCGTGCAGGTCTACCCCCTCGAGGGCGACCCGCGGCAGGCGGGGGCGTCGGAGGCGCTCCTGGAAGCCGTCGACGAGGAGGTGCGCACCCTCGTCGCCGACTGCTACGCCGAGGCCCGCCAGGTGCTGGGCGACCACCGGGACCGGCTCGAGGCGATCGTGTCCACGCTCATGGACCGCGAGAGCCTGGACGAGACCGAGGTCTACGCCGTCGCCGGGATCGAACGCCGACCCGCCACCCCGCAGCTCGTCGGCGCCGTCCCCGGATTTCCGTCCCGGGAGGACACCGCCAGCGGCATGGTCAGCTCCCGCCGGGGCAGCACGTCGAAGCGGTGAGGGCCTGTCCCCCGCGGCCTCGAGCTGAAGCCGCTCCGGCAGCGGCGGCGTGGGCGTCGACCGGCCGCACGGCCGATCGCAGCTCGCCGCCACCTGCATCCTCGGGCCGGCACGTCCTCCACCACCAGGAGGCGGCGTGGCGTGCCCAGGACCTGTCGACCGCTCCATCACCGGCCTCCCCTATGAGCTCGTGACCACGACGGGCCCGGCTGACGCTGCCACCGCGCCGAGAACGGATCTTTCGCTCCCCGCCGGCGGTGCCTATCCTGGAAGTGTCCCAACAAGAGCACCTCCGGCCCCCGACGGGTCCACGGCCTCCGGTTGACGGCCGGCCCGACGTTGCGGGGGCCGGCGTCGAGGAGAGGAGGCAAGTGATGGCTGGACTGATGCGCAGGGACCCCTTCGACGTGCTGGAGCCGTTCCGCCGGCTCCTGGAAGGCGACCTGCAGCCCGGCATGCCAGTGTCCTGGCCCAAGGTCGAGGAGTTCCATGACGGCGAGGCCATGGTGATCCGGGCGGAGCTGCCCGACATCGACCCGGAGCAGGACGTGGAGCTCACCGTGGTCGATGACACGCTGCGCCTGCGGGCCGAACGCCGCCAGAAGTCCGAGCGCAAGGACAAGGCCACCTACCGCTCGGAGTTCCGCTACGGGTCCTTCTACCGCACCCTGCCGCTTCCGGCCGGGACCAAGGAGGACGACATCACCGCCACCTACAAGGACGGGGTGCTGGAGGTCCGGGCCCCGGTCAGGGGTGCCGACGAGTTGACCGGGACCAAGAAGATCCCCGTCACCCGCGGCTGAACCTGACGCCCTGACCAGCAGGGCGGCGGGGACCCGTGAGATGTTCGGGTCCCCGCCGCCCGCTCATGAGACGGGCCGCTGAGGCGCACAGGCCGACCGAGGCGATGGCCGTGATCGGCAAGCCCGCCCATCTGTGGCAGGCCTCGAAGCAGCGGGCACGTCCACCCTGCCACCGACGGCAACAGGCGAGATCGGGCTCGCGACGGCCGACCGGCGAGCAGGAACAGGGCGGTTTCGTCCTCCGGTATCCGCGGAGGCATGTGACGATGTCGCTCCTTCGCCGCACACGCCACCGGCGCGGTCATCTCGCGGGCCGGTGGGCGGCCCTGACAGCCCGTACCTGCACAACGGATCGGCCTCCGGTCACAGCAGGCATCCGGCCCCCGCCAGTTCCGCCTCGTAGCCCCGGGCTTGCAGGACAGGACCGAAGGCACCGGGGATCGTTCCCACGACCGGGTCGGTGCGGCACGTCCCGTGGAAGATCGTCAGTCAGAGGCGCCGTCCGCCTGCGGTCCACGGCGGCCCTGCCGGATGTGCACTGCTGCGGCGTGGGACTCCTGTGGTGTCAGGGGGGCCGGTTCAGGGGTTGGTGGCATGGCCGGAGGACAGTTGATGGAACCTGATCCGGTGCCGGCCGGTCCGGGTGCCGCCTTGGCCCGTGTTCGGGGCGTGGTACTGCAGGCCCGCACGGCCGCTGAGGCGGTGGCGCAGTGGGTGGAGGTCGCCCAGGAGCTGATCCCCATGGCGGCGAGGGCCGGGATCCCCGTGGTGGACCAGGACGGGACGTGCACTACCGTCGCGGCCACGGGCCCGGTCGTGGCTCAGGCGGATGCGCTGCAGCACGGGCTCGGGGAGGGCCCGTGCCTGCGGGCCTGGGACACCGTGGGCGTTCAGTACGTCCCTGATACGGCCACCGGACCCGCGGTGGCCGGCCTGGGGCCGGACCCAGGCCGCGGCAGGCATCCGCTCCGCACTGAGCGTCCTGCTGAGCTCGCTCACCGGCCCGGTGCGGCCCTGTTGAGAGTCGAGCGCACCCACCTGCGAGCTCAGCGCTGGAGCACCGACTTCCAGGGCGCCGTGGCGGCCCCGGGGCCGGATCGCACGCGCCGTGGGCGTGCTCATGGGTGCCCACCAGCTCTCCGCGGCCGCCGACGGCCTCCGGGACGCCTCCGACCCCTCGTCCTGGGGGCCAATCCCGTGATGGGTCCGTGCCACCCGCTCAGCACCGCGGGAACCGTCTCAGTCCTCCTCGGCGTTGTCGTTCTCGGCGAGGTCCGAGACGTACGGGGCCTGTGGCGGGGGCATCCGGGCGATCAGCTCGTTGGCCGCGTGCGCCAGCAGGTCCCGCTGGAAAGGCGGCAAGCTGAAGGACTGGTGCAGATAGGCGTCGACCTCCACCTCCCCCGCCTCACCCCCCATGCTGAAGTAGTGCAACCACAACTGCTCGCACCCGATCCCGGCACGCTGGATGGCCTGGCGCAGCAAACGGGCCTGTTCTCGGGCCATCGCCTCCTCACCCCCGGTGCTAGAACGTCGCGTCGGGGGAACGGTCCAGGACCGCCCGGGCGATCTCCGTCAACTCCCGGCCCTGGGCCCGGGAGGCCTCCAGCAGTGCCACGCGCGCCTGCTGCTGACCCAGCCCCCGACGTTCCATCACGATCCCCGTGGCCACGTCGACCATCTGGCGGTCGGACAAGGCGGTGCGCAACGCCTCGCTGAGCTTGCGCGGGGCCTCAGACGTCTGGGCGGCACCCAACAGGGTCGCGGCCGCGGCCGCCAAAAGGCTCAGCCGCCGCTCATCAGCGGCCGTGAACCCGTCAGCGGTGGTGGTGTAGACCTTCAGCGCCCCGATGCAGCGGCCCTTGTACAGCATCGGCGCACTCATCGCCGAGCGGACCCCCAGTGGTAGCACTTCCGCGCACCAGCGACGCCACCGGGTCTCGGTGGCGGTGTCGTCCACCCGCTGCAGCGCCTCGGTGGCCCACGCGCTCAGACACGGGCCCTCGCCCAGCTCGTACTGCAAGGTGTCAGCAGCTTCGGCGACCGCATCCGTGGCGCCGGTGGACATGGTGTGCCCCTGGTCGTCGATCATCGACGCCCCGGCACCGATCGCGGAGTCCACCACGTCCTGGGCGACCTCGGCCAGCTGCTCCACCGCGGTGGCGGCGCTCTCCCGGCTGAGCAACATGCTGTGGATGCGGGCGAAGACCGTGGTCAGTTCCGTGCCCGAGAATTCGCTGTCCATAATGGTCCCCCGGTCCGACGGACCCGCTCTCCGTCCCGGAACACCGGGGGCACAAGGGAATCCGGTCATTGACTGCCCTTGCCCCCAGAATACTCCGGACCACGTCAGCCCGTGAGCCCACCGTGCCGAGCCCGCCGCCGACAGTGCGCCTCAGTGCTGGGCACCACCTGGACCACCGTCCCCGTCGGTTCCTTCCGTGCCCTCGGTACCGCGGGCCGTCTCGTCCGGGTCGTCCGCCGGCACCTCGGAGGAGTAGGGAGCGCGGGTGCCGGAGCCGTGATCGACGAGTTCGTTGGCCGCATGAGCCAGCAGGTCGCGCTCCAAGCGCGGCAGCCGCAGGGCGTGATGGAGATAGGCATCGATCTCCACCTCCTGCACCTCCCCGCCCAGCCGGAAGTAGTGCAGCCACAACGCCCCCACCGCGAGGTCGGCGGCGTCCAGCGCCCGGGCCAGGCCGCGTGCCTGCTCCCGGCCCACCTCGTCGTCGTCCATCACAGGCCTCCTACCCTTCCCGGTCCGCCGGGCGGGCCAGGATCTGGCGGGCGACCTGTGCCAGGGGGCGGTCCTGGATCACAGCCTCGTGCAGCAGCGCTGCCCGGGCCTGTTCGAGGCCGGTGCCGTGGCGCTCCATCAGCACCCCGACCGCGACCCCCACCTCCTGGCGGTCCGCCAGGGCTGCCTGCACAGCAGCGCTCAGCCGGTGCGGGGCGTCGCCAGGCTGGTCGCAGCCCAGCAGGACCGCCACCGCCCCAGCAAGCAGACCCGGCGTTGTCTCGTCCTCTGCGGTGAAGGCACCGGGGTCACGGGCGTAGACCTTCATCGCCCCACCCGCCGTCCGCCGAGCACCGGCGGGGTGCTCAGCACCGAGCCGATGCCCTGCTCCCTGGCCGCAGCACACCAGCCCGGCCAACGGGCCTCGCTCGCCGTGTCGTCGACGCGCACCACTGATGCGGTCGCCCAGGCGCCGAGGCAGGGGCCTTCGCCGAGCTCGTACTGCAGGTCGCCGAGCTCGTACTGCAGGGCGTCGGTGGCCCCGGCGGATCTTGCCCGGCCGGTGCAGTCGATGAGCGAGGCGCCGGCCCCTGCGGCGGAGCCGATCACGGCGTGGGCGACCTGGGCGAGCTGGTCCACCGCCGTGGCAGCGTCCGGCTGGCTCAGCGGCATCCCCTGGATGCGGGCGAAGGCCATGCCCAACTCGGACACCGGAGGATCAGGGTTCATGCGGGCTCCACCGGTCGTGACGGCGACCGGAGGTCACGTCCCGGCTTCGGAGATCGCTCCGCTCGGCGGGGTGCGTCTGCGTAGTTCGCCCTGGTCCTGGACGTTCAGCCTACGCCCCATTCCGCTCCCTGCACCCCCCTCCACCTGCCTGCCCCGGGACGGCCAGCACGCACTGCGCGCACCACCGCCTCCACACCCCCGTACCGACTCTTCGCACCGTCGACGGAGGAGCGCCCTGGACAGCACCGCGCAGCAGGCCGCCCGCAGTCCTGCTTGCCCGCCTCGAAAGAGGAAGCGCCTGGCGGGCCGGGCGGTGCACGCGGCTTCCACGGCGAGCGCCGCCCCCTCCGGCTCCGACCGCGGACCTGCCCGGGCCGTCGTCCCGGCCGCTGCCTTCACACAGCACTACGGCACCGCCACCACCGGGCGATGGCAGCCCCTCGCCGAGGACGGCACGCTGTGCGTGGACCTCGCCGGAGAGGGCACCGTCGTCACCGGCAACCGCACCGAGGGCTCCCGCGGCCCCACCGCTACCGCGGCGGCCACAGAAGCACCCCGGGGCCACGACGAGGAGAACACACCACGGAGGCTGACTGACCGCTGGGCAAGCTCCCTCGACCGTCACCGTCGCCCCGGACGGGCGCGACCACGGCAGCGACCTCTGTGCCGCCGACGCCCAGCGGCTGCGTGAGGAGCTGCGTCCGCCCGCGGCCGCGTCCCCGCCCGGCCTGCGCACTCCGCCTGAGCCGGCACAGGCGCGCCCCAGCAGACACACGGCGACGGGACTGCTGAAGGTCCTCATCGCCTCCTGGTCCGGAGGGCGGGGCCCAGCGGAAAGCCTTCGCCGAGCTGGGCACGGCTCCGCCTGTACCCTGACGGGGTGGTGGAACAGAGCGTGTGGATGAACAAGGTGCAGGCCGATCCCGGGCACTCGGCCTGGTACGTCGAGCGGTTCCGAGAGCTGGCGGCCGCCGGAGAGGACATCGTCGGGGAAGCCCGGCTGATCGACGCCATGGTCTGCCGCCGCTCACGGATCCTGGACGCCGGCTGCGGAGCCGGCCGCAATGGCGGTTACCTGCACCACGCCGGGCACACCGTCGTCGGGGTCGACGTCGATCCCGCCCTCATCGCCGCCGCCCGCGCGGATCATCCCGGGCCTCACTGGATCATCGGGGATCTGGCCGAACTCGATCTGCCCGCCGGCGGGATCCCCGAGCCCTTCGACATCATCCTGTGCGCCGGCAACGTCATGGCCTTCCTGGCCCCGAGCACACGCACCGACGTCCTGCGGCGCTTCCAGCGGCACCTGGCCTCCGGAGGGCGCGCGGTCGTCGGGTTCGGTGCTGGGCGCGGCTACCCCTTCGCCCAGTTCCTCACCGACGCCGAGCAGGCCGGTCTGGTGCCCGACCTGCTCCTGTCCACCTGGGACCTGCGGCCGTTCCGGGAGGACAGCGACTTCCTCGTGGCCGTGCTGCGCGGTGCCACAGCCCCGCAGCCCTGACACCGGGACCGCCGAGCTGCACCGCGAGCAGCCCGGGACCACGCTTCCGGGACCGGCTGCCAGGCACCGAGCACCGGGGACAGCGCGAACCACCAGCCCCGTCCCGGAGCACCTGAGGGCCCACCCGACAGAAGACGTCCCGCCCTCCTCGGCCTGCGGCACCCATGCCGGGGTCCTCCACCGGTGGATGCTGCTCCTCGAGGAGAGGCGCTGCGCATGGAGCTCACCGGGCCCAACGGCGCCCTCACCGGCCACCCCGCGGACGAGGGCGCCGAGGCGGTGCCCGTCGGCCTCGCGGCGCACGAGCACGACCACGCCCGGACCGGCCGGCTCGTAGGCGGTGCACAGCACCATCTCCCCCGCCCGCAGGCTCGACCCTGCCCGGTCGGTGCACACCCGACACCGGGACGGGGAGCAGCTCCCGGCCGAGGGGGTGGGGTCGGAACCCGCCCTCACCCCGATGCCGGGGGCCACCGGGTCCGAGGGCCGGACGGGTCTTCGCCCGCGCCCGACTGCTGAGCGAGGTCGGGGGCCACGACTGCTACGGCGGCACCCGCACGGTGGACGCGCACGTGCGGCGGCTGCGCGCCGACCACGAGCACCTGATCACCACGGTGCACGACGTGGGCTGCAGCTCCACCGCCACCCCACCCAGGATGAGCCGAGCGCCTCCCCCGTTGGCCCGGCGGAAGGCCGCGACGGGGCCGACACGTGCTGGGCCCAGGGAGGACGGAACGAGTGGTCCGGCCGTCCCGGCCGACCTCTGCACCGCTCGGTTCAGCATGCTCCGCCGCGCCCAATGCTCCGCAGCCCGGGGCCGCACCGACGGGACTCATCTCCACGGCCCTTTGTGGAGGGGAGGTCACACTGGGCCTTCCCTCCGTCCAGTGGGTACGGGCGTCGCCGACGGTCGGTAGCGTGGTCCTGGCAGGCGTCGACGGGTCGGCGCACAGCACCGACGGAAGGACGAGGAGATGGCCACCTCCCAGGACTACGGATTCGACCACGACGCCCTCGCGCTGACGGACGACGAGTTCCAGCACCTCCTGCAGGCCCAGCCGGAGAAGTACCCGGAGCACCTGCGGATCGCGGCGTCGCTGGATCGTTGGGTCGCCACCGTCAAGGACCGGCTGGCCTCCGGCGAGGTGAACAGCCTGGACCACCAGCGCCTTGAGGGGTTGCTCGTCGCGCTGCCCGAGGTCGCCACGGCCCTGCGACGAGGACAGTTCCTCCCGGGCCACCAGCACGGGGTGCCCACGGAGGCACAGCTGGAGACCGCAGAACGCGCCGCCGATGCCAAGCTCCGGGCCGCGTCCGAGGAAGGCTTCAACGGCTGATCACCGCCCAAGGCCTGGCTCACGGGCCGGTCTGGCCGGGGGTGCCCGGATGTCCTGGGTGAACCGGCCGAGGTTCACCGGGTCCGCCCTCAGTGGCTGCAGCTCGGGAGGGCGCTGCCCCGGGCGCAGATCACGGCTGCACCGGAGCGCGGCGTAGGGCGCCAGGTGGTTGGCGGCCCGCACCGGACCATCCCGGCACCGGAGGAGCCACATCCCCTCGACCGGGTTCAGCACCCGCAGCGCCGTTTCCTCCTTTCCCCGCTGTGCAGTTGTTCGGCGGAGGCCAGCATGCTCCGCATCGACCGGCGGCGCCTGTGGGAGGGCTGCGGCGCAATACTAAGCCGACTGGTCAATGGTGCGGGAAGCGCCTAGTCTGGAGAACTGGTCCAGCAGCAGGCCGAGACGTCCTCGTGTGCGAGAAGGCAGCCGCTGTGAACCATCCATCCTCCCCGACCGGTCTGGTCGGCTCCCACGGCACCGTGGACGAGCACGTGGGCCATCGATGAGGGTCACGGTCTTCGGCGCGACCACGGAGCTGGGGCGCCAGGTGGTCGCCGACCTGCTCGTCCGCGGTCACGCAGTCACCGCCTGCCTGACGGACCGCGACCAGGTCCCCTCGGACTTCGGGAACGGGGTGCGGATCGTGGTCGGGGAGCTCACCGACGTGGCGACCGTGGCCGCGGGCGAGGCGGTAATCAACGCCCTGGACCCCCGCACCACCCGCCCGGAGCACCCCCTCGTTCCGGTGACGACGACCGCCCACATCGTGGGGGCGATGCACCGCCACGGGATCCGCCGCTACGTCGGCTACACCTGCCCCACCATCCCCCTGTGCCCGCACGAACGGGCGCCCGCCCGGGTCCGTGCCCACCGTCTGCACGTCAGCTGGTTCCACTCCCGGACCCAGGAGCAGTTGACGCAGATGGCCCGGGTGGTCACCGCCTCGGGGCTGGACTGGACGCTGGTGCGCTTTCTCCAGCTGCACACCGGGGACGCGCGAGCTGTGGAGTACGTGGGGCACTTCGGCCGGCGCGCGGTCGGCACCAGGGCCACCGTGGCCGGCATCGCCGCCACCGCCGCCCAGGCCTTGGACACCGACCACC
The DNA here is from genome assembly GCF_023715525.1 of Kocuria rosea. GTDB lineage: Bacteria > Actinomycetota > Actinomycetes > Actinomycetales > Micrococcaceae > Kocuria > Kocuria rosea_A. Next base: position 30,234 of record NZ_JAMBOG010000005.1, read on the forward strand.
TCCGCGCCGCCCCTGCCGTCAGCACCTGAGACCACGGGGTCCGCACAGGAGCATCCGTCCGGGACCCGTCCCTGCGCCCCCCGTCTCGGCACCGCGCTCGATCACCGACGGACGGACGCCTCACACACCGACGGGTTCCGCCCATCCCGCGCAGGCCGGACGGGCCCCCGGACATCCCCGCATCCTCGCGCACTCCAAGGAGAGACGACCACCATGGTCACCGACTACGACGCCCCCCGCACCAGCCCGGAGGACGAGCCGGCCAACGAGCCGCTGGAGGCCGCCCGGGCCCCGGGCACCCTCCAGGTCCCGGACATCGACGACGCCGAGGACGACACCGTTGAGGGCGTCGACCTGCCCGTGGCGGATCTGTCCGCAGAAGAACTGACCATCCAGGTCATCCCGGAACGCGACGACGAGTTCGTCTGCGACTCCTGCTTCCTGGTCCGCCGCCGCAGCCAGCTCGCCCGCGCCACCGACGGCCACCGGTACTGCACCGAGTGCGAGAGCTGATGCTCGTGCACCGTTCCGGCCGCCCCAGGCTCCTGACCGCGGAGGAGACCCGGGCGGGGACCCCAGGCGGCCGAAAGAACAGTAAACTGAGGGACAAGAGGGGGTCAGTGAGACGAGACGCTTTCTTCGCTGACGGAGCCGGCAGCGGCCATCGCGCCAGCCCGACCATCCCCATGGAAGTCCGGGCACCCCATGTCCTCTGCATCCCCTGAGTCCTCCCCCGGTGAGCTGGCCGCCGTCTTCGCCCAGTTGCACGGCATGCTGCTGAGCCGGCAGGACGCCACCTCGGCCGTCCACCACCTCGCCCAGGCCGCCCAGCAGATGATCCCCGCCGCCACCGGGGCTGGGGTCTCGCTGCTGGACGAGGACGGCACCCGGATCTCCACCGCCGCCACCGACCCGGCCGTGGAGGCCGCTGATGCCGCCCAGTACGAGCTGGGCCAGGGCCCGTGCCTGAGCGCCTGGGCCACCGGAGAGCCCCAGCGGATCGAGGACACCACCACGGACCTCCGCTGGCCTCAATGGCAGACGACGGCGGCGGAGGCCGGGATCCGCTCGGTCCTGAGCACCCCGCTGGTGCACCGGGGTCGGGCCCTGGGAGCGCTGAAGGTCTACGCCCCCACCCCGGCAGCCCTCGGCTCGGAGCAGGAGCGGCTGCTGGGGCTGTTTGCCGACGCGGTGTCCACCCTGCTCGGGTCGGCCCAGACCAGCGACGCCCCGGTGCGGCTGAGCGCCTCCTTGCAGGCGGCCCTGTCCTCCCGAGGGGTCGTCGGGCTGGCCACCGGGGTGCTCATGGCCCGGGACCACCTCGGTCCCGAGGCGGCCCGCACCGCGCTGCTGGAGACCGCCCGCGCCCAGGGCCGGCGGGTGGCCGAGGTCGCCGCCGACCTCCTGGTCGCCGCGCAGGACCGGGGCCGCGACCAGGACGGGCGGCGGTGAGAGGAATGGGTGCCGACGACGAGGCGGTGGGCTACGAGCAGGCGCGCTGTCTGCGGGCCACGATGGTCGCCGCCGGCATCGACCGGGGCCGGTTGTGGCTGTACTACTTCAGCATCGGCGGGGACGTGAGCGAGTTCGAGGTCGACGCCTACCTGCACCACTCCCTGACCCTGCCGCGGCTGCAGCGGGACCTGCTGGCCCAGGCCGCCAACGAGATCCTCATCGACCTGGCCCCGCCCAAGGCGCCCTCCGCCGCCGACCTCCTGGAGGAGCAGACCTCCCGTGCCGCCGGTCACGACCGGCAGGAGCACAGCACCCCCGTCCAGGACTCCGATGTGCTGGACCACGACGACCCACACCATCCCGAGACCTAGCTGTATTTCCCCGGGAGGTTGTGAACGCGGGCTGCGGGGACGAGGCCTCCGATGCCGGTGTGGGGTCGGTGGTGATTGTAGTGATGCACCCAGTCCTGGTAGGCGGCCGCCCGGGCCTGTTCTGAGCTGTAGGGCCGGGCATAGGCCCACTCGGCGGCCAGGGTGCGGTTGAAGCGTTCAACCTTGCCGTTGGTCTGGGGCCGGTAGGGGCGGGTGCGCTTGTGCGCCACCGCCGGCCCCAGCGCGTTCCGGAAGGCGTGGGAGCGGTAACAGGCGCCGTTGTCGGTAAGCACCCGGATCACGGTGATGCCGTGACCGGCGAAGAAACCCGCTGCCCGGGACCAGAAGGCGGCTGCGGTCTCCTTGCGCTCATCGGTCAAGATTTCCGAATACGCCAGCCGCGAGTGGTCGTCCACGGCGTGGTGGAGGTAGGCGTAGCCGACCCCATGGCGGCGGTCTCGGTGCCCGGCCGCCCGGCCCAGCACCCGGTGCCCGCCTCCATCGGGGATCCGTCCAAGTTTCTTCACATCCACGTGCACCAGGTCCCCGGGGCGGGGTGCTCGTAGCGCACCGGCTTGGCCCGGCGCACGGGCAGGCCGGTGGCTTGGTCCAGATGGGCCAGCAGCGGCATCCGGTGCCGGGCCAGCACCTGCCCGACCGTGGAGTGGGCCAGACCGAGGTGGTAGCCGATCCGGTGCGGACCCCATTGGCGGGTGGCGCGCAGAGCCAGGATCCGGCGTTCGGTCCGCCGCGGGGTCCGGTGCGGACTGGTGTGCGGGCGGGAGGACCGGTCGGTCATCGGTTCCCCGGCCCGGTACCGGGCCGCCCACTTCGCCGCGGTGGCCGGGGCGCACTGGAATCGCTCTGCCGCCCGCCGGACCGGCCATCCATCGTCCACGACCAGCTTGGCCAGGCGCAGCCTGCCGGTGGGTGTCAGCGGGGCGTTAGGGTGAGTCACGAGGACCTCCGGTGGGTCGAGGAAGGTGTGGTAACCCCTTCGATACCGGAGGTCCTCACCTCATGTGCTCACGCCACGCTGATCACAACGTCCCGGGGAAATACACCTGATATGTAGGGGATTCTTGTCAAGAGGGCAGGGTGAGGCGCCGTCCGGAGTGATCCGGACGGCGCCTCTGTGTGGTCCTACCGGTGGTGACCGGGGAGCGTGTCGTAATTCGACGCGCGGTCATGCTGATATTCGCGGGTTGGGTACCGCAGGACGGTGTTCGGCTGGAGCGGACCGCTTGTCTAGGATCGAGCGTCGCACCGCAACAACGAGGCCGCGGGGCTGCTCATAGTTGTTTCGCGGATCGCTCCACGCGCTGCCTCCCGGCAGCACCGGCGGACCAGCTTGTGGGCTCTGACCTACCCGGTCATGGCCTCGTCCATCGGCTCGTCCATGACGGCCAGGGACCAGCACCACCCGGCCAACTCCCGGGCGATGGCCACGGTGGCAATGGTGGGCCGCTTCTTTCGTTCCAGGAAACTCACCCACCGGGCGTGCAGCCGGCGGTTGCCGGCGTCCCCGCGGGCCCGGGCCGCCGCCGGGGCCTTGTCCCAGCGGGCACGCATGGTCGCCCCGATGCGGTAGGCGGGCCGGTGGTGCCAGGCCGCCTCGACCAGCAGCCGGCGCACGTGGGTGTTGCCGGTCTTGGTGATCGGCCCCTGTGCTCTGCTCGCCCCGGAGGAGTGCTCGGAGGGCACCAGCCCGAGGAAGGCGCCGATGGTGTTGCCGGTGAACCGGTGCCAGTCACCGATCTCGACCGCCAGGGCGAAGCCGGTCAACGTGGATATCCCGCGCAGGCAGCACACCCGGTGCACGACCGGGGTGAACTGGGAGTCGGCGGCCATCGCGGTGATCGCCGCATCCAACCGATCGCGGCGGGCGAGGGTGGCCAGCACGGCCTCGTGCTCGGCGTCGAAGGCCACCCGGGTCGCCGGGGTATCCAGGTGCTGGCGGGCCAGCCACGCGTGGTGAGCACCCGTCCAGGCCTGCCCACCCGAATAGACGATGCCGTGGCGCAGCAGCAGCTTCGACACCCGATGCCTAGCGCGCATCAGGTCCCCGCGGCAGTCCTTCCGGGCCCGCACCAGGTCCCGGGCGGCCTCTTGCTCCACCCCGGGAACCGTCACCGTGGTGATCTCGTCCAGGCGCAGCAGCCGGGCCAAGTGCACCGCATCGCGGGCATCGGTCTTGACCCGGTCTCCGGAGGGCCGTTGCAGCTTTGACGGGGCCGCGACCACATACCGCACGCCCGCTGCTTCCAAGGACCGGGCGAGCCCGAACCCGGTCGGGCCGGCCTCGTAGGCCACCGCCACCGGCCCGGGCAGGCCCCCGATCCAGGAGCGGATGTGGTCGTGGTCCGGGGTCAGCCGGGCCTGTAATAGTTCGCCGGTGGTGCCGTCAATCGCTGCTGCGGCGACGGATCGTGCGTGCACATCCAGGCCGACGCTCGTACGCTCTGTCAGCACCGGGGCCTCCCACACATGTCGGATAGGCCGAGCAGGCGGCCCCTGCTCGGTAACCCACGAATCTGTGTGAGTGAGGCCCCGGCCCGCAACCCCCAGCGAACCCGGGCGGTCACTACATACCGTCTAGCGCCTCCCGCTCCGCACCGGCCACGGGCACCACCGCCACCGTCCGGAACCGGGGACCGAGAACGAAGGACAAAACCGTGACGCAGCATGCGACGAACGGCCCGCCCGTGCCCCTGCTGCAGGAGCTGCTGCTCGAGAGCGAGAACATCACCGGGTTCCTCGACGCCGTCACGACCACCATCGCCGCCGCTCTGAGCCAGGATGGGGAGGAGGTGTGGTGCGCGGTGACCCTGCTGCGGGCCAGACGCTCCACCACCGTGGCCGCCTCCGGTCCTGACGCCGAGGCGCTGGACGAGCTCCAGTACCACTACGGCGACGGGCCCTGCCTGACCGCGGCCCGTGAGCACCGGATGGTCCACGTGGCCGACACCCGCACCGACCCCCGCTGGCCCGCATACGGCAAAGCCGCTGCTGAGGCCGGGATCCTCTCCGCCCTGGGAGTGCCCATGGAACTGGGCGAGGAGGCCACCGCGGGGGTGAACGTCTACGCCCACCACCCCCACGCCTTCGACGAGGCGACCCTCGCGGTGATCCAGCGCGAGGTCGCCGCCACCTCGACGACCCTGCGCCTGGCCGTGCGGATGGAGAACCACCGCGACACCGAGACCGACCTGCAAGCGGCCATGGCCTCCCGGACCACCATCGACCTGGCCGTGGGCATCGTCATGGGGCAGAACCGCTGCCCCCAGGAGCGCGCCTTCGAGATCCTGCGGGCGGCCTCCAACCACCGCAACGTCAAGCTGCGCGACCTGGCCGCCGAGCTGGTCGCCACCGTCGGCGCAGGCCCAGCCACCACCCACTTCGACGCCTGAGGCAGGCCCGCCCCTCACGCGTCGGGGGCACCCGCGCGTGTGCCGGGTGTGATGCGGCAGTGGAATAGACTTGATGCCTGGTGGTCAAGCAGCTGGCTGCCGGGCGGCACGTCATGGCCGCCCAGCCTCACCATCGCTGCCCCCGTTGCCGGGGTCGGGCCCTGTCGAAGCGGGCCGTGTCAGCGCGGTGAACCGACCCCTTCTGCGCCGGCGCAGGCCCTGGGCGCTGTCACGCCCGGTGTGCTGTGCCCTGAACCACCACGGAACACATCACCCATGATCGATCGTCACGCGGGCGGATCAGCCCCTTCGGTGATGCACGAGCTGCTGCTGGACAGCCCGGACATCACTGCTTTCCTCACCCAGTTCACGCAGAAGATGGCCACCACCCTGGCTGCCGACGGGGAGGAGGTGTGGTGCGCGGTGACCCTGCTGCGGGAGCGCCGCTCCGCCACCGTGGCCTCCAGCAACGACCGGGCCGCGGCCCTGGACGAGATCCAGTACGTCTACGGCGACGGGCCGTGCCTGACCGCCGCCCGGGAGCACGTCGTGGTCCACGTCCCGGAGGTGGCCACCGACGACCGGTGGCCCGGCTACACCGAGGCCGCGGCCGCGGCCGGGGTCGCCTCGGTGCTCGGGGTGCCCTTCGAGCTGGCCGGGGAGGCCAGGGCGGCGCTGAACATCTACGCCGATCAGCCCCACGCCTACGACCAGGCCAAGATCGAGGCCGCCCGGCAGGAAGTGGCGCTGGCCTCCAGCGCCCTGCGCCTGGCGGTGCGCCTGGCCGGCCACCGTGACAAGGAGGCGGATCTGCAGGCAGCCATGGCCTCGCGGACCTCCATCGACCTGGCCGTGGGCATCGTCATGGGCCAGAACCGCTGCACCCAGCAGAAGGCCTTCGAGATCCTCAAGGCCGCCTCCAACCACCGCAACGTCAAGCTGCGGGACCTGGCCGCCGAGCTGGTGGCCTCTGTGGGCAAGGGCCCGGCCGCCACCCACTTCGAGAACTGAACACTCACGGGGCACGTCGCCGGAGCGCGCGGCCTCGTCCCATGGTCCGGCCGCCGGCCATGAGACGGGGCTCACGTGCGTCAGCAGGGATTCGCCGAGGGGCAAGGTCCGGAACAGCGGGCAGGGTGTGCTCTGGTTGCCGGGTCGGTCATCGGGAAGTCAAGCAGTCGGCTCGCCGATGGTAGCCCCTGCGGCCGCCCTCCCTCTGGGTTCCCATGGGGCCGAGCCGATACCCCGTCCTGAACGGCTGGGATGCGACCACCACCAGATCCGCTGCGGGAGGTGGCGGCCGAACCAGTCACCGCCGTCGTCAGCCGCACAGCGAGGCCACCACCTCCCTCGGCACTGGGCGGCGGGCCAGAGCCTCGTAGGGCGCGGTCCCGGTGCCCCGGTTGCCGAGCCCCTCAGGGGCCTCCTGCGGTGGAGGGCAGGTCGAGCAGGGGCCGTGCACTCTTCGTCCTCCGAGGACACCGTCATGGACCCCGCCGCCCCCCTTCCCGCCCTGTTCCCCGGTCCGCTCGAGGACCGCCTGCGCTCGCTCCCGCCTTCCGGCGGCGGTGCCCGTGCTTGAGTGGAGTGCGCTCTTCACCTCCGACATCCCTGGCTGGAGTTGTTCGCCCGCGGCACGGTCACCTTCTTCGTGCTGATGGTCCTGATGCGCTTCGTGGGCCAGCGTGAGGGCGGGGGCCTGGGCCTGTCGGACCTGCTGGTCGTCGTCCTGGTCGGAGAGGCCGCCGGGATCAGCCGCACCGGGGACGGGGAGAAGGTGCCCGACGGGCTGGTCCCCGGGGCCACGATCCTGTGCTGGAGCGTGGTGATGGACGCGGCGACCTACCGGTGGCCGCGGTTGGCTCGACTGCTGAAGGGCCACCCCCGGCCGTTGATCCTCGATGGGCGGCTCAACCGCCGGGCCATGCGCCGGGAGTGCATCAGCGACGAGGAGCCGGAGGCGCAGCTGCGGGTCCACGGCATCGAGGACGCCTCCCAAGTGCGGCGGGCCTACCTGGAGCCCCGCGGCGAGCTCAGCTTCCTCACCAACGACCAGACCGAGAACCGTCGGAGCTCCTCGGAGACCTGGCACCGACCCGCCCGCCGCACAGCACCAGGACGTGATCGCACAGGCTCACGGTTCTGGGGTGCAAACGTTGCAAATGCCTGGTCCACCAGCCGCAACGCGCGTATCGTGGACTGAGGTCCAGCAGGTGGCCGTGAGATCGATGGCATGCGATGAAGGATGCTTCTCATGGACCACAAGCTCTCCGTGCTGATCCAGATCGACCTGAACGGCGCCTACGTGCGCCTGGTGGTCACCGGCTGCCTCACCGAGGCCAACCAGCACGTCCTGCACCCCCTGATCCGCCGCGCGAGGACGTTGATCCCGCCGGTGACGGTCAGCGTCGACCTCACCACCGCCGGGCACCTGGAGGCGGCCGCGGTGGAGGCGCTGCGCTGGGCCGTCGACCACGACGAGAGCCTGCAGGGGGCCAGCCCGGTGCGGGTGGTCGTCCCCCATGGCCTGCCCGCCCACCGGCCCGCACCTGCCCGAGCCGCCCGTTCCGTGCAGGAGCTGGGGTGGGCGGCATGAGCCGGGCACCGCGCACCAGGCCCTCGGTGCAGGCCGGGCAGATCGACCGGGTCCTGACCTCACTGGGCCAGCGGCTGGGTGCGGTCACCGGCGGGGCGGCGGTGGCCGCCATCGCCCAGGCCGCCGTCCACCACGTGGCAGGGACCCGGTGGGCCAGTGTGAGCGTGGCCGGGCCGGGGCGGTTCCGCACCCTGGTGGCCACCGCCCCGATGGCCGCCGCCGCCGATGCTCTCCAGCACTCCACCGGGCAGGGCCCCGCCGTGGACCCTCTGCTGGAGGGCGCCGTGCACCTGGTCGGGGACCTGGCACGGGACCGCCGCTGGCCGGCCTTCACCACCGGCGCCGCAGAGCATCTGAACGTGGCGAGCCTGGTGGTCTACCGCCTGCCCCTGCCCGAGGACCCGGGCACCACCGTGGGACTGAGCCTGTACGCAGACGTCCCGGACGCCTTCGACGGGACGGCCCTGTGGGCCGGGTCCGTGCTGGCCTCCCACGCCGTCGGGGCGGTCTCCGCCGGACACCACCGCCGGCAGACCCAGCACCAGGAACAGGCCGTGGCCACCGCCCGGGAGGTCGGCACCGCCACCGGGGTGCTGATGGCCCGCTACGGGCTCCCCCGCGAGGAAGCGCTCGACCTGCTGTGCACGACGGCCCAGGACACCCACCGCGATCTCGCCGAGGTCGCCGGCGAGATCATCGACACCGAGCTCCATCGCCTGCCGCCCATGCCCACCGGCCCTCAGCGCCTGCACCGGGCCTCCTGACCCGCACGCGGCAAGGCCCGCGCCTGAGTCATCGCCACCGGCGCGGGTCCCGTCGCTGCTCAGCAGGGTCTGCAGTCCGGCGCCAAGCCCCGGGCGACCCCTGCAAGGGCCACCAGTTGTACCGTAAGCCTGCTGGTCATTCACGCCGGTATCGCATATTCTGGAGCACCGGTCCAGCAGCAGGCCACGAGATCCTCGCGTGAAGAGAAAGCCGCTGTTGTGACCCACAAGCTCTCCGTGACCGTCCAGGTCGACCTGGACGGCAGAACCATCCGAGTCCTCGCCACCGGGTGCCTCACCGAGGCCAGTCAGCGGGCCTTGCACCCGCTGATCCGCCGAGCCAGGACCCTCACCCCCGGCATCCACGTCACCGTGGACTGCACCGGGGCCCATCATGTGGAGCCCACCGGGGTGGAGCTGCTGCGCGCGGCCGTCGACCACGACGAGGGCTCGGACGGGCTGCGCCCGGTCGAGTTCCTGTTTTCCGATTCCCGGCGGGGGCCGGCGGGGACCCAGGGGCACGGTCACCGGACCACATCGGCTCGTGCGCTCCAGCATCCTCAGGTGTCCGAGATCCGCGGTGGCGTCTCGTCTGCGGAGGACAATCCGAAGGTGGTGCCAGCTCGTGCGGCATCCTGATGTCCACCGCCCTCCCGCCCGTGCCCACCGCCACCCCGGTCCTGCTCTCAGGCGCCCGGGGACGGGCCCAGTCCTCGGCCACACCCCCTTTCGCGCCCAGGAGCTCCGTCGTGGACCTTGAACTGTCGGTTCTCGTCCGGATCGACCTGGACCACAGGCGTGTGCGCCTGGTCGCCACCGGGCGCCTAACGGAGACGAACCAACGCGTGCTGTACCCGTTGATCCACCACGCCCGGACGCTCACCAGCGACACCGAAGTCGTCATCGACCTCACCTCGCTCGAGTCCGCGGAGAGCGCAGCGCTGGACCTGCTGTGCTGGGAGGTCGCACACGAGGAAACGGGGCAGCCCACCGGACCGGTGCAATTCGTCCTGACCGAGCCACCGCCCGCGGGCAGGCTCTCCTCCTCCCCGGCAGCCGAAGCGTGCCGGACCGGGTCCACCGCCTGGACCCCGCCCGACCCGGAACCGGCCCCCAGGTCGCCCAGGAGGAACGGACCGGGGCACTCCCCGCTCACCCCCGGTGCGCGACCGACGGAAGGACGGACCATGACCACCCCCACCGCAGCCCGCCCCACGCACCACTCCGCACTGGAAACGGCCGCCCTGGCCCACGGGGCCGCCTTCCTGCTCGTAGGGCTGGCCGGCTTCGTCCCCGGTCTCACCACCGGCTACGACTCCCTGGAGTTCGCCGGTCACCACTCCCAGGCCCTGCTGATGGGCGTCTTCCAGGTCTCGATCCTGCACAACCTCGTGCATCTGCTCTACGGCATCGCCGGGGCGGTCATGGCCCGCTCCGGCGGCAGGGCCCGGACCTACCTGCGCTGGGGCGGGGCCGTCTACCTGGTGCTGTGGCTCTACGGGCTGGTCGTGGGACAGGAGTCGCCGGCGAACGTCGTCCCGTTCAACAGCGCCGACGACTGGCTGCACCTGGTCCTCGGGACCACCATGGTGGGCCTGTCCTTCCTGCGCCGTGACACCGCACCCCCGACGGCCTCCACCGGCCGCACGCACTGACCCTCTCCGCACCCTCCTCGAGACCGAGGACCCCCGGCCGACGGGATGCGCGGGGAGATCTGCTGCCGGCACAGCGCCACGCGGCACCGACCGCCGCCCACCGGCCAGGCAGGGCTGTGGACCCGTGGTCGGCGCGCGGCCCGGTGGCGGGATCGTCTCAGCCGGCGCCCTCCTCCTCGCCCAGGTCGCCGTCTCCCACGCCACCGGTCTCGTTGTCGGGGCCATCGGCTCCGTCGCCCTCGCCCACGCCACCGGTCTCGTTGTCGGGGCCGTCACCGGCGCCTTCACTGGTGGACTCGCCCAGGGGGCGCTGGTCTCGGCGGGAGCCTCCGGGGCTTCCTCTGTTTCGGTGTTGTCGCATCCGGCCAGCAAGAGCCCTGCGATGGCGGCGGTGGTCGCGGCGATCACTCGCGTGTTCGTGTTCATGACCCACGGTAGGCACACGGGCACGGCCTGCCACAAGCCCCCGGGGGGCTTCCCTCGAGCGTCGGCAGGCCCATCCGGACGATTCGTTGATGTGGGCGGGCCACGCGTCCGGGCCACGCGTTGCGGACTCGGCGCCCTGGGCCCGGCCGGCGCGGTCCGTCAGCACCGGCGTGGCAGGACGACATCCGATCCCCTCATGTCGGCAGGGGTATTGATGCCCGGCGTCGTCGGCACACGAAACCCAGGGGCCGACCAGCCCTACGGGTCGAGGATCGACTCCGGTTGGCGTCGTCCCCTCGACCCCGTAGGCTGGAAGAAGTAAGCATGCTTTCCGGATTCGTCCGTAAACCGGTGGTTCCCGTCCCGGGGCCATGTCCACCACGACCGACACGAGGAAACATCATGACTGCTCCCGCCAACCGGACCTCCGCCCGCCGTTCGCCCGTCCAGACGGCCGCCCTGCTCTACGGCGCCGTGTTCGTGCTCGTGGGCCTGGCCGGGTTCATCCCCGGCATCACCACCAACTACGACACCCTGCAGTTCGCCGGCCACCACTCCGAGGCCATGCTCATGGGCCTGTTCCAGGTCTCCGTCCTGCACAACGTCGTCCACCTGCTCTACGGTCTGGCCGGGATCGCCATGGCCCGCTCGGCCCCGGCCGCGCGGAAGTACCTGCTGTGGGGCGGGGTCGTCTACATCGTGCTGTGGATCTATGGGCTGCTCGTGGGCCAGGAGTCCCAGGCCAACTTCGTGCCCCTGAACACCGCCGACGACTGGCTGCACCTGTTCCTGGGCGCGACCATGGTGGGGCTGTCCTTCATCGGCCGCGACACCCACGACCGGACCGGCGCCCGCCGCTGACCCCGCCCTCCGACCCCCAGGCCTGTCCATCCCCCTGCGCGTCCACCCCGCCGGGCGGTGCCGCAGCAGGAGCAGCACGTGTAGCGTGACCGACACACCGCCGTCCGGCGGCGCGAAAGGAGTGCCATGACCGACACCGACATCCCCGACCCGGCTGACAACAAGCCCTCCCAGGCCGAGGGCAATCCCGGCGACGAGCAGGTGGAGCCCGCCGTCGAACCGGCCGGCAACAGGCCCTCCCAGGCCGAGGGCGCGCCGGAGGACCAGGACGTGGGCTCGCCCGGCAGCGCGGAGGGCAGCGACCCCGCCCGCGGCGGGGCCGCCGACGACGCCTGAGCGGACGACCGCCTGAGCCACCGTGCGGGCCGGGGGTCCGGGGACCGACGAACCCCGGACCCCCGGCCCGCACGGTCTTCGTTGCGGCTCCGGCGCCCTCGATCCGGGCTTCACCGCGGTCGGGCAGCGTAGCCGTGCTTGTCTCGCCCGCGCGGCACCGATCGAGAGCGACCTCGTGCGTGAGGACAACGGTCGGACCTTATCCGGTCGGCGAGCCCGGCGCCTGACCGCACGGCCCCCGGTCGAGGGACGGTGCGGGTGCGAGGATCCTTCCCGGTGCGCGGTCGGTGTCCGTGGGCGAGGGCGATCCGCCCGGACCCTGAGCCCGCCGGTCACCGTCACCGTCGACCTCACCGTCGACCTCACCGCCGCCGAGCACGTGGAGGTCGTCGGGGTGGACCTGCTGCGCTGGGCGGTGGACCACGACGAGTCCATGGGCGGGGCCGGCCCGGTGAAGATCCTCCTGCCCGACGAGCTGCCCGATCATCCCCCCGCGCCGGCCCGGATGATCCACCACCTGCGGGTCCCCGGGTGGTCCCCGGCCTGAGCAGGGAGGACCCGTCCCGTGACCGCGGCCGCGGTGGAGCCTGGCCACGACCGGTGGTGTCCGAGCATGACCTGGCCCCCGCACGGCCTCACGGGGCGTTGCGTCCGGGCAACGGGTGTCCGGCTCCTGCCGACTGTTCGAGGGCTGAGCCAGTCCGCGGGCACCGGGGTGCGGCCGCCGGGGCCTCGCGCCCGGCGGACGGCCCGAGCCGGGCGGTCCGCCCGCCCCCGCGGCGAGGGATGCGTGGGCGCCGGGAACGCTGTGCGGGCCCGTCCCGTGCAACTGCCCGAGCAGGTCGGGGTCGCGGGTGGAGCGGCTCCACGATGGATGCCACCACCCCGGTGGCCGGCCGGTCCGGCACGGCCAGGCCGCCGAACGCCAGTCCGCGTGCCGGGTGGCGGTCGCGCGACCACAGCACCGCCCCGGCCTGGACCAGCCACCCGCTGCCTGCCGGCCGCGACGCGCCGTGGCGCGCCTCCAGAGCCGCCACGTCCGGCCTCGGAGAACGCTTTCCCTGCCCGGCCGTGGCGAGTTCACCCGTCGGGGCCACAACGTGGCGTCGGGACCCTCTGCTGCACCGCTCCGGGCGTGGAACGCCTCGGGGCGTGGGCCACCGACCTCGGAGGTGCGCAGCCCTGCCCGTCGGGCGCGAAGGGAGCGGGTCAGCGGGTCGGGGGTGCGGCGAGGCGGATGAGCAGGGTGGGGACGGCCGCCAGGGCCACGACGATGGCCCCGAGCACCAGAGCGGGGGCATATCCGTGGCGGATCAGCGGTGCGGCGACCAGCGGCCCGAGGATCTGTCCGAGGCTGAAGGCGATGGTCAGGATGGCGCCCGAGCGGGGGACGCCCATGCGGGCCCCGGCGCCCATGCCCAGGGAGACGATGCCCAGGAAGGTCCCCCCGAAGATCACCCCGGCGAGCAGGGCCGCGCCGCTGCCGGTGAATACCGCGGGCAGGAGCATGCCCACGGACTGGACGAGCAGGGTGGTGCGCAGCACCGTGGCCGGTGGGAAGGTTCGGGCCAGGCGGGCGTAGACCGCGGCGGAGGGCAGGGCGGCGAGTCCTACGAGCACCCAGGCGCTGCTGCCGACCCATCCCGGGGTGGTGGCGCGGATGGCGGCGACGAGGAAGGTCCCGGCGATGATGTAGCCGGTGCCTTCGAGGAAGTAGCTGACCACCAGCGCCACGAAGGAGTCCCGGGTCCCCGGGCGCGGCCGAGCCGAGGAACCAGGCCCGGTCTCCGAGGCCCGGGTCGGGGCGGGAGCCCGGGGGTGGCTCACCGGCAGGGTCCAGGCCACCGCGCCCAAGGCGGCGGCGGTGGTGGCGCAGGCCCACCAGGCGGTGGTCCACGTCCCAGCGCTTTCCAGGACGAGCACGAGCACGCCGGACACGGCGATGCCGCCGCCGATGCCGCCGTAGACCCACCCGCCGCCGCTCGACCCCCGACAGGACAGGCGAGCGGCCACGGCACCGGCCACGGCGATGAACACCAGGGCGCTGACGACCCCCGAGCACCACCGCGCCAGGGCCCAGACCGGTACCGAGGTGGTGGTGGCCATGGTGACCAGGGCGACGACCTGGGCCACCAGCGCGGCCCGGAACGCCGGGGCCGAGGTGGTGGTGGCCGGCCGCACAAGGGCCAGCACGGCCCCCAGCAGGTAGCCCAGGTAGTTGGCGGTGGCCAGCTGCGCCCCCTGGTCCGGGGCCAGCCCGGCCTGGTCCTGCATCAGCGGCAGGATCGGGGTGAAGCCGAACCGGCCCACGCCCATGGCCATCGCCATCGCCGCGGCCCCCGGCACGACGACGGCCCGGACGCTCGGGGGCTTCTGCAGCATGATGCGGTGTCCTCTCCTGGGGGCCGGATCGGCTCGGCCTCCTCCGAGGCTAGGAGTCGGGATCGGCGTCCGTACAATGCCTGTTCCGCACCATCTATGCTTGGGCAGCATGGATGTGGAGCTGCGGCACCTGCGGGCCTTCGTCGCGGTGGCCGAAGAGGAGTCCTTCACGCACGCGGCCGCCGAGCTGCATATCACCCAGCCGGCACTCACCCGCACGATCCAGCAGCTGGAGGCCGCCCTGGGGGTGCGGCTGATCGCCCGCACGTCGCGGACCTTCGAGCTGACCGGTCCCGGACGGGAGTTCCACGTCAGCGCACAGCGGCTGCTGGCTGACCTGGAGGCTGCGGTGCAGGCCGCGCGCGGAAGCGCGGTGTTCCGCCTGGGGTTTAGCTGGCTGCTGCCCTCCCCGTGGGCACAGGAGACCGCGGCGCGCTTCACCGAGGCCACGGGGATGCCGGTCGCCTTCGTGCGGTGCGACCATCCGGCGACGGCGCTGCAGCGGGGCGAGGTCGAGGCGGTCGTGATCCGCTCCGGTCAGCCCGATGCGGAGCTCGAGAGCGTGGCGCTGTTCGACGAGCCGCGGGTGGTGGCCTGCTCCCGCCGCTCCCCCCTGGCCCGGGCCACCGGCCTGGCGTGGAACCAGGTGCCGGAGTGGCCGCTGGTGATCAACACCGCCACCGGCACCACCCAGCCCTCCCTGTGGCCGGAGGCGACCTCGCTGACCGTGGTGCGAACGGCCAACTACGACGAGTGGATCGAGTCCGTGGCCGCCGGGGTGGGCATCGGGATCGTCCCGGACATCGCCGAGCACCGCAACACCCACCCGGAGCTGCGCTTCATCCCGCTGGAGGGCGCCCCACCGGTGACCGTGCGCCTGGCCCTGGCGCCCCGGCTGCCGCGCGGGATCCGCGAGGAGTTCCTGCACGCCGCCCGCCCGCAGAAGCCCTCCCCGGCATGACCTGCCCACCCCTCTCGTCCATGTGTGACAGACATGGGTGATGACTGCCCGGCATTTTCCCGCCCGCCCCTCCCGCTTCTAGCCTGAAGGCACTTCGCATCGGCGGGATGTCTCCGCTGTGATGCGACCCGGACCCGAGGAGGCCACCCATGTTCGAGCCCCGATCCCTGGAGTCCCCGATCGTGGGGGTGCCGATGGCCGGCGGACCCTCCACCCCGGAGCTGGCGGCGGCGGTGAGTGCGGCGGGGGGCCTGGGGTTCCTGGCCGCCGGATACAAGAGCGCCGGTCAGCTGGCCGCCCAGATCCAGCGGGCGCGCGAGCTGACCAGCGCCCCGGTGGGCGTCAATCTGTTCGTGGTCGAACCCGTCGAGCCCGACCCGGCAGCGCTTCAGGCCTACCGGGTGGCGCTGGAGCCCGAGGCGCAGCGGCTGGGCGTGACGCTGGGCACCCCGCGGTGGGACGACGACGGGTGGGCGGGCAAGCTGGAGGTCGTCCTGGACCTGCAGCCCGAGGTCGTCTCCTTCACCTTCGCCTGCCCCGACGCCGACGTCCTGGGCCGGCTGACGGCGGCGGGGATCACCACCATGGTCACCGTCACCACCGCCGCCGAGGCCCGGATCGCCGAGGCCCGCGGCGCACGCGCCCTGTCCGTCCAGGGCCCGGGCGCCGGGGGCCACCGGGCCACCTTCGACCAGAGCGCCACCCCGACCCAGGCGCCCCTGGGGTCCACGGTCGAGGAGATCGTCGCCGGCACCGGCCTGCCCGTGGTCGCCGGCGGCGGGATCGCCACGGCCGGCGAGGTGGCGGGCCTGCTGAGCCGCGGGGCGGTCGCCGCCCAGGTCGGCACCGCCCTGCTGCTGGCCGACGAGGCCGGCACCAACGCCCTCCACCGGGAAGCCCTGACCGGTGGCCGCTTCACCAGCACCACCCCGACCCGGGCGTTCACCGGGCGGCTGGCCCGGGGACTGACCAACCGGTTCATCACCGCCCACCCCGGCGCCCCCGTCGGGTACCCGCACCTGCACCACCTCACCGCACCGGTACGGGCGGCCGCGGTCGCCCAGCATGATGCGGACACCGCCCACCTGTGGGCCGGCACCGGCTTCCCCGCCATCCACGGCGGACCCGCCGCCACGGTCGTGGACGCGCTGACCCCCTGAAGAAGCGGCGTGCCTGTCGCCCTCCTCGGGCAGGACACCCGACGGCCCACGAGCCCGCCCGCTCCGGGGGCGCGTCCTGCGGCGAGCGCTCCGCCGGACCCCTCGGCGAAGCCGGAAACACCCCTGCCGGCCCGCACGGCCGGCCACCGCACCGGGTCCCGCGACGCCGTCGTGGTGGAGGGGCGATGCCGGGTGCCCGTCCGCCCACGCCGCGGCGGCACGAGGCATCCGGGCGGCCCCCACGAGTGTGGAGGACTTCGTCGCCGGTCGGGCTGGGACCGGGTATCAGACGGCCAGCCCCGAGGTCTGCCGGGGCACCGCCGTCTTGGTCGCCGTGACGACCCCGCGGGGGATGTCGCCGCGCAGGACGGCATCGACGTTCTGCCACACGGTCGCGATCCTGCGCTGGACGTTCTCCCAGCCCACACCGGCCATGTGCGGGGTGCACACCACCTGCTCCAGCTCCAGCAGCTCGCTGGCGGTGTCCAGCGGCTCGTTCTCGTAGACATCGAGCCCGGCCCCGGCGATGCGCCCTGCGCGCAGGCAGTCGATGAGCGCGGCCTCGTCGATGACTTCACCGCGGCCGACGTTGACGAGAACGCCGCTGGGCTTCATCAGGGCCAGTTCCTCGCGCCCGATCAGCCGGTCCGAGTCCTTGTTCAGCGGCAGGCTCACGCAGACGATGTCGGAGATCGCCATGAGCTCCGCCAGCGCGACGGGACGGGCCGGGATGAGCTCGGAGACGGTCAGCGGGATCTCCGCGTGGTCGTAGAAGACCACGTCGGCGCCGAAGCCGTGGTGGACGATCCTGCCGACCCAGCGTCCGATGTTGCCCAGTCCGACGATCCCGACCGTCTTGCCGTAGAGCTCCGAGTAGGAGGTCTCGTCCAGGTCCTGGCGCCATTTCCCCTCGCGCAGCAGCTGCACGGAGGCCGGGATCCGCCGCAGCACCGTGAGCATCAGCGTGAGCGCGTGCTCGGCGACGGAGATGGAGTGGGTCTTCATCTGGGCCACCGGAACACCCAGGTCGTCCAGGACACTCACCGGGAGCTGCCCGTAGCCGGAGCTCATGTACTGGATGAACTGCACGTTCTTGGCCGCCCGGAACACCTCTTCGGGCACGTCGATGCCCGAGATGATGAAATCGGCGTCGGCGGCCTCACGGCACAGCTGCGCCACGTCCGTCTCCGGCGGCATCACCGTCACCTCGAAGCCCTCCGGGGTGGAGTCCACCAGACGGTCGATGTAGTCCTTCAGCGGGTTGATGTACAGCACTTTGTACGTCATGGGTGCGTACCTTTCATGGGTCGATGCCTGTCGGTTGCGGCACGTCGATCCGTCCGAGCAAGCACGGGCGCATCGGCGCGGGATCAGCTGTCGGTCGCGGCGAGAGCTGGGTTCTCCAGCTGCGCGGGCAGGGCTCCGAGGACCGCCTCCACCACGTCCTGGGTGCCTGCCGTCCCGCCCAGGTCGCGGGCCCGGGGGCCGGTGGCCAGTGCGGCCTCGACGGCGGCCTGGATGCTCTGCGCTGCCCGGGTGCACCGGTCGTCCCCGTGGCGTTCGCCCAGCCACTCCAGCATCATCGCGGCCGAGAGGATCATCGCGATCGGGTTGGCGATCCCCTTCCCGGCGATGTCGGGGGCGCTGCCGTGGGAGGGCTGGAACACGCCGTGGGTCGGGCTGACGTCGGCCGAGGGCGCCACGCCCAGCCCGCCGACGAGGCCGGCGGCGATCTCCGAGACGATGTCGCCGAAGATGTTCTCCGAGACGACCACGTCGAACCGTTCCGGGTCGGTGACCAGGTACATCGATCCGGCGTCGATGTAGTACTTGGCGCTGCCGACGTCGGGGTTTCTCGCGGCGACCTCGTCGAAGACCTTCTCCATCAGCACGTTGCTGCGCAGGGCGTTGGACTTGTGCAGCAGCGTCACGTGCCCCGGCGTGCCCCGCTTGCGGCGTGCTCGGGCCTGGGCGAAGGCGAGGTCGAAGAGCTTCTCGCAGGTGGCCCGGGTGATCGTCATGCGGTCACTGGCGGACTCGTCGCTGGGCTCGTGCTCATCGGCCAGGCCCGCGAACATCCCTTCGGTCGTCTCCCGGATGACGAGCATGTCGATGTTCTTCGCCGTCACCGGGTTCTCGACCCCGGGGAAGAGCCGGACCGGCCGGAGGCTGGCGAAGAGCCCGTAGTGGGCGCGCATCTCGACCTGGGCGCCCAGTTCCAGACCTTCCGGCCCGCGCACGTCGGGCAGGCCCATGGCGCCGAACAGCACGGCATCGGCCTCACCGATCTCGTCCATGTCGGCGGCGGTGATCTTCCGTCCGGTGCGCCGGTACAGGTCCGCGCTGAAGTCGTAGGACGTGTAGTCCAGCTCCAGCCCGCAGCGCGCCCCGCACTCCCTCAGGACGGCCAGGGCGGCGTCGACGACCTCGGGCCCGATGCCGTCACCGGGGATCACAGCAATGTCGTAGTCAGTCATGGCTCTCCTGCCTTGCTATTCACCAGGGGCTCCCCACACTGTTCCCACCTGGTAGGAAACAGTTTCTGTGAAGCGGGAGGACCATAGCAGGAGGTGACTCGGCCCACAAGGGGCTGCAACGAGGCCGTTTCCATGCGCACGTCAACCGGGCGACCACGGGTCGTAGGGGCGAGGCCTGGCCGTCCGCCGTCACGGAGGCGAGACGTACGTCTCGGCGCGAAGGAGGGCGTCGAGTCCCGTCAGGTGCTGCCCCCCGGGCTGCGGGCGCGGGCCCGGTCGGTGACCGAGCCCTACGCTGAAGTCATGTCCTCTCCCGAGTCCTCCAGCAGCAACCGCACCCTCGAGCGCGTGGCCGCAATCCTCGACGCCGTGGACCGCGCCGCGGTCTCGGCCAGTGAACTGGCCCGCCGCACGGGCCTGTCGGTGTCCACGGCGCACCGCCTGGCCCTGTCGATGGTCGAGTACGGGTTCCTGCGCCGCACCGAGAGCGGGGACTTCCGGCTCGGCCAGCGTTTCGTGCGCACCGCCATGGAGGCCGCCGCCACGCCCGTTCTGGACCAGCTGCGCACCGCCACCGGGGAAACGGTCCAGCTGTGGGTGCGCCGGGCGGACGAGCGCGTCTGCACGTTGAGTCTCGACAGCACCCAGGAGCTGCGGGTGGCCCTGCCCCAGGGTTCACGCCTCCCCCTGCCGGCCGGGTCCAGCGGTCGCCTGCTGGCCGAGGAGCCGGAGGCCCTGGGCGAGGTGGCACGGCACGGGTGGGTGGAGTCCGTGGGCCTGCGCACCCCCGGGCTGGGTTCGGTCAGCGCACCCGTGCTGCTGCACGAGAGGATCGTCGCCACCGTGTGCCTGGCCATGCCCCTGGCCCGGGTGCGGGTATCCCCGGGGACCGACTTCGGCGCCGCCGTGGCCGAGGCCGCACGGCGCGTGGGCGAGGAGTTGCAGCTGCGCCAGGTCTGACACCGGCCCTTCAACACCATCCTCCTCGGAAAACTCGCCGAGGGGGTTGTGTGTGTCCTGGGTCACTTGCTACCGTCTTCCCGCCAAAAGGCACCCACTTCCCACTGTGTGAGAAGTTGAGGGGTCCAGGAGGACCGACTGTGGAAGCAGGCACCATGACCGAGAATCTGCACATCGAGGGCGAGACGCTCCCGCTGGAGGGCATCCGCGTGCTGGAGCTGGGAAGCTTCGTCGCCGCCCCCTTCGCCGCTCGCCTCTTCGGCGACTTCGGCGCTGAGGTCATCAAGATCGAAAAGCCCGAGGGTGGGGACGAGCTGCGCGACTGGCGCAAGACCCGAGGGGCCACCTCGATGCTGTTCCGCACCGTGGCCCGGAACAAGAAGTCCGTGACCCTGGACCTGCGCTCGGACACGGGCCGGGAGGCCGTGAAGAAGATCGCCGCCCAGTGCGACGTCGTGATCGAGAACTTCCGCCCCGGCACCCTGGAGAAGTGGGGCCTGGGCCCCGACGTCCTCACCGAGCTCAACCCGGAGCTGATCATGGTCCGGATCTCCGGCTACGGCCAGACCGGCCCCTACAAGAACCGGGCCGGATTCGGCAGCTCGGCGGAGTCCTTCGCCGGCCTGCGCTACATCACCGGCGAGCCCGACCGCCCGGCCGGCCGGGCCGCAGCCTCCCTCGGCGACACCGTCGCCGGGCTCTACGGGGTGATCGGCGCCCTGATGCTCATGCTGCAGAAGGCCCGCAGCGGCCGTTCCGGGAGTTCCCAGGTCGTCGACGTCGCCCTCTACGAGGGCGTGTTCAGCCTGCTGGAGTCCCTGGTGCCCGACTACGACGCCTACGGCATGGTCCGGCAGCGCACCGGAGGGGCCCTGCCCGGGGTCGTGCCCACCGGCTCCTACCCCACCGGGGACGGGCTGGAGGTCGTCATCGGCGGGAACTCCAACTCCGTCTTCCGCCGCCTGATGGCCGCCGTCGGCCGGGCGGACCTGGCGGCCGACGAGTCCCTGCTGACCACCGAGGCCCGCGCCGCCCGGGAGGCCGAGCTCAACGGCGCCATCGCCGACTGGACTTCCAGCATGCCGTTGAAGGAGGTGCTCGAGCTGCTCGATGCCGCCGGAGTGCCCGCAGGCCCGGTCTACGACGCCCCGTCCATCGCCACCGACGAGCACTATCTGGCCCGGGACATGATCCAGGCCCACGAGGTCGTCGTCGAGGACGAGCCCGAGCTGATCCGCTTCCCCGGGGTGGTTCCGAAAATCCCAGGCCACCAGGGGCGGGTGCAGTGGGTGGGACCCGAGCTGGGCCAGCACACCGCGGAGGTCCTGCACGATCTGGCCGGGCTGAGCCCGGAGCAGATCGCCGACCTCACCCCGCAGGCGGTGCGCTGAGGTGCGGATCCAGCTCACCGACGTGTTCCTGCGCGACGGCCTCCAGGACGAGGACGTCGTCGTCCCCACTGCGGGCAAGCTCGCCGTCGCCGAGGCCCTGGTGGCCGCTGGTCTCCCCCGCCTGGAGGTGGCCTCCTTCGTTAACCCGCAGAAGGTCCCGCAGATGGGCGACGCCGCCGAGGTCCTGGCCGGCCTGCCCCCTTCCGAGCAGGTGACGTACACGTCGCTGGCCCTCAACGGCCGCGGCGTCGGCCGTGCCGTCGCGGCCGGGGCCACCGACGTCGCGGTGGTCGCCTCCGCCAGCCAGGCTCACAGCAGCGCCAACGCCGGGCAGGGCATCGAGGACGCCCTGGAGAGCCTCGCCGCGGAGGTGGCCCGGTACCCGCAGACTCACTTCTTCGCCGGGATCTCCACCGCCTTCACCTGCCCCTTCGAGGGCGAGATCGACCCCGCCCACCTGCTGCGGGTGGTGCGGGCCTTCCAGGCCATGGGCGTCACCGACATCGGCCTGGCCGACACCCTCGGCACCACCCCCACCGACCAGGTCGTGAACGCCGTGGCGTACGTCCAGGACGCCGAACCGGGCCTGACCTACTCTCTGCACCTGCACAACGCCCACGGCCAGGCCCTGACCACCGTCAGCGCCGCCGTCGAGCAGCTCGGGATCACCCGCTTCGACAGCGCCCTCGGCGGCTACGGGGGGTGCCCCTTCGCTCCCGGGGCCCACGGCAACATCGCCACCGAGCAGCTCGTGGCCCATCTGCACGGGGCCGGCTACGACACCGGCATCGACGAGGCCCGCCTGGCCGAGGCCGTGCGACTGGCCCGCGATGTCGTCGCCTGCTCCCCCGCCCTCGGTTCCCTGAATCCCGCCGCACGCCCGGCCTGACAGTCCACCGAGTTGCCGGGCCGTCAGGCCGTGGGCTCGGTGGACGATCGCTCCACCCTTTTTCCTGCTTGTTCTTCTTCCGATCACCATTAGCCGTCCGCGCGCAGCCCGCAGGGCCGCCGTGCCCACACGAACCGGGGGACACCGATGTCCATGACACCACCCACCGCCCAGACCACCGAGCCCGCCGGCCAGGCACCGGATCAGCAGCCTGCGGACCCGGGCACCGGGATGCACCGTGCGGTCGCCCCGACCGCCGGACCGCGCCGCGGAACGCACTATCCCGGCCGCCAGGGCTTCCGGATCGCCAGCACGCCCGCCCCGCTCTACGTCGTCTTCGCCGCCGTGGTGCTCATCGCCGCGCTCACCGGCAACCTGCCCGAGTCCATGCTCTCGGGCTTCGCCGTGACCATCCTGCTGGGCGGGCTGCTCATCTGGATTGGCAACCTCTTCCCCGTCATCCGCGACTTCGGGCTGCCGACCATCCTGTGCACCTTCGTCCCGGCCATCCTGATCTTCGCCGGACTCATGCCGGATAACGCCGTGACCGTGGTGCAGAACTTTGTCGACACCTACGGGTTCCTGGACTTCTTCGTCATGGCCCTGATCGCCGGCTCCATCCTGGGCATGCCCAGGGCGCTGCTGCTCAAGGCCGGGCCCCGCTTCGCGGTGCCGCTCGTCGGGTGCCTGATCGCCACCTTCGTCCTCATCGGGGCCCTGGGGGCGGTCACCGGTTTCGGCTTCGTCGAGGGCATCCTCTTCATCGCCGCCCCCATCATGGCCGGTGGCCTGGGCCTGGGCGCGGTGCCCATGTCGGAGATGTACGCCGCCCGCACCGGCGGGCAGGCCGATGCCTTCATGGGCGACCTGATGTCGGCGGTGGTGATGGCCAACATCGTGTGCATCCTCATCGCCGGGATCTACAACGGGCTGGGCAAGCGCAAGAAGCAGCTCTTCGTCGGGTTCAACGGCCACGGCCAGCTGCTGCGCATCCAGGGCAAGGCCGGGGAGATGGCCGCCCCGCCGAAGAAGGAGCTCTCCTCCTTCCTCTCCCTGGGCAAGGGCCTGCTCATCGCCGCGGTCCTGTTCGTGGCCGGCAACCTGGTCGCGGTCTACCTGCCGGTCCTGCACCCCTACGCCTGGACCATCCTCTTCGCCGCCGCCGTGAAGATCTTCGGCCTGCTGCCCAAGGACCTCGAGGACGGCTCCTCGGAGTGGGGCGACATGATCGCCTCCATCCTGGTCCCGGCCCTGCTGGTGGGGGTGAGCATGACCTACATCGACATCCAGGAGGTCCTGGCCTCGGTGAGCGACCCGATGTTCATCGTCCTCACCATCGCCACCGTGGTGATCGCCACCCTCACCTCCGGGCTGCTGGGCTGGCTGGTGAAGTTCCACTTCGTGGAGGCGGCCATCACCCCGGGTCTGGTCATGGCCGACACCGGCGGCTCCGGCGACGTCTCCGTGCTCAGCGCGGCCAACCGCATGCACCTCATGCCCTTCGCCGCCCTGACCAACCGCCTGGGCGGAGCCCTGGTCCTGTTCGTCACCTCCCTGCTCGTCCCACTCCTGGCCGGCTGAGCCGGCGCCCGTCCCACCGGTCCGCCGTCCCGTCCCGGGGCGGCGGACCGGCCGCGCCCGGGTGGGGTGGGCAGGGGTGGGGGCGACGGTGCGGTGGTGGACGCGGGGGTCGCTCGGCGGGCCCGTGGTGAGGTCGGCGGGCGGCCCGGCGAGCGCGCTCCGGGGCAGCACGCTGAGGCCCAGCCCGGCCGGGCACGTCGTGCCGACGGGCCGGCGGCATCCGCGCCGCTGAGACGGTCGGACGGGTGCCTGCGCGGTTGCGAGGCGATCCTCGGCGGCGCCGGGCACCTCCGCGGAGTGCCCGGGAGGGGAACGAGGCGCTGGGTGCCGAGGGAGCTCGGGGCCGACCGCGGCCACTGGGGTCGCTCGTCAGCGACTGCCGGACCGGTTCCGCTCAGGCCTTCAGCCGCTGCCTGAGGGCCTTGACGTGGCCTTCGGCCTGGACGTCGTACTCGGCGGAGACGACGGAGCCGCTGTCGTCGACGACGAAGGTGGAGCGCAGCGGACCGATCCGGGGTGTCCCGTTCACGGTCTTCTCACCCCAGGCGCCCCACGCCCGAGCGGCCTCGGAGCCGGGGTCGGAGAGCAGGCGGTAGGGGAGGCGGTACTCCTCCACGAAACGGCTCAGGGTCTCGGGGTCGTCCGCCGAGACACCGAGCACGGTGTATCCCAGGTGCTGGAGCGACGCGAGGTTGTCCCGGAAGTCGCAGGCCTCGGAGGTGCACCCGGGAGTGAAGGCCTTCGGGTAGAAGTAGACGATCACCTTGCCGGGCAGGTCGGCGAGCCGCACATGCTTTCCCTCGTGGTCGGTGAGCGTGAGGTCTGGCGCGGTGGCACCGGTGGGGATCTGCGGGGTCATGAGCTCTCCTGGGTGATGGATCGTCGCCGCGAGCCGGCGTGCTGTTCTGCTCCGGGCTCGCTGGTGGCCTCGTTACGGGTGACGTCGAGCGGAAACGCGTCCTACCACCGCGCCGACGCAGGCCGACGAGACCGCCAGCACCCAGAGCGGTGCGGTGCGTTGGCGCCGGTGGGGCGGGCGGCTGAGGTCGGGGTCGCAGTCGATGGTGGTGTAGTCGAAGAAGGACGCGGGTGCGGCCGACGGCGAGGTATGGCTCACGGGTTCCCCCTGGGTTCGTATTATGAAATTACTTTTTCACGATACGAAATTTACTAGATCCTGCGCCATGGGTCAAGAGTGGCCCGCGGAATCAGGGGTACGGCCCAGGAGGGACCGGGAGGCGAAGGACGTGGTCGATCGGCGCCCTCGGTGCGGGGCTTGCGCGGAACGGCGAACGGCTTCGGCCCCGTGGGGACGGGCCTCCCGTGCGGCGACGAGGACCGGCACGCGGCGCCCGCGCACCGAGTGACCGCGACCCCTGTCGGCACGTCCGGGACGGACCGGCCGGGGGGCGGGCGTGGTTGCGCCGGCCGTCGCCGACGGGGTCGGGGACGGCCGGCGGCGCTCCCGTCGACGAGGCCCCGGGTTCTCGGCGGTGGCAGAGCAGGCGCTCCCCCATCGTCGCCCCTGTGGGGAGTCCTGGATCCGGGCGGCGCCGGGAACGTCGTTGTCGCTCCCGGCCGAGGGCCGGCCCTTCACCCCCGGCCGAGGAACGGCATCCCAGCGGCGGTGAGCACGAGCGAGTTGACCGTGGCCGAGGCGGGCAGCTGCGCCATCAGCAGCACCGCCCGGCCGACCTCCTCGACGGGGAAGCTCGGCTCGGGCCGGAGCGAGCCGTCGGCCTGCAGGGCGCCGTCGCCGGTGCCCAGGCCGGCGAGCAGCTCGGTGGCCGCGTTGCCGATGTCGATCTGCCCGCAGCTGATGCCGTAGGCCCGCCCGTCCAGGTCGAGGGACTTCGTCAGGCCGGTGACCGCGTGCTTGCTCGCGGTGTACGCCGCGGACAGCGGCCGCGGCGCGTGCGCGGAGATCGAGCCGTTGTTGATGATGCGCCCGCCCCGGGGCTCCTGCGCCTTCATGATCCGGAAGGCCTCCGCCGAGCACAGGAAGGTGCCGGTCAGGTTGACCTGCAGGGTGCGCTGCCAGTCCTCGACGTCGATCTCGTCCGCCTCGCCCCGCGGCCCGAAGGTCCCCGCGTTGTTGAACAGCACGTCGATCCGCCCGGTGAGCCGCTCGACGTCCCGGAACGCCGAGGCCACGCTGGCCGGATCGGCGACGTCCACGGGCACGACGTGCGCCCCGGCCGCCCCGGCGGCGGTCTCCTCGAGGGCCTCGCGCCGGCGCCCGCCGAGCACGACGGTCCAGCCCTCGGCGAGGAAGCTGCGGGCGACCGCCCGCCCGATCCCCGATCCGGCCCCTGTCACCACGGCCACCTTGTTCCGTCCCGTGCTGCCCATGCGGTCCTCACTTCCTGGCCGGGCTCCGGCCTGCACCAGGGCCTCCCCCTCCATGCACTCGACGGGGAGGGGCCCTGCGGTCCGTGGCGGAAATGTTGGGCCGACCCGTTGACTTCCACCTTGTGATCCCCTTCACTGTACCCAACGGAATATTCATTCCACATTATGAAATTTCTAGAGAGGATGCGGAACACAGCCCATGCATCTCACCGAGTTCAACGCCCTGAGCAGGACCCACGCGGCCGAGGCCGTCCGGCCGGCCCTGGACATCCCCCGCTGGCTCGAGGCGGTCGTCGACGCCCGGCCCTACTGGCACCGGGACGCCCTGCTGGGAGCAGCCCGCACGGCCGCACTGCCCTTCACCGACGAGGAGATCGAGCGGGCCCTGTCCCACCACCCGCGCATCGGGGAGCGGCCGGCGGGCAACGGCGCCGAGGCGGCGCTGTCGCGGGCGGAGCAGGCCGCCGTGGACCCCACGGACCGGAACGTGCAGGAGCGCCTGAGGGAAGGAAACCGGGCCTACGAGGAGAGGTTCGGCCGCGTCTTCCTCATCCGCGCCGCCGGCCGCACGCCCGAGGAGATCCTCGAGCAGCTCACTGCCCGCCTGGCCAACGACCCCGCGACGGAGCGCGCCGTGGTCGCTGAGCAGCTGCGCGAGATCGCCCTCCTCCGGCTGGAAGGACTCGTCACCCCATGAGCTACGTCACCGCCCACGTCCTCGACTCCGTCGCCGGCGCCCCCGCCCGCGGGGTCACCGTGGTCCTCGAGACCGCCGGGGGCGAGCCTCTGGCGACCGCCGTCACCGACGACGACGGCCGCGTGCCCGAGCTGGGCCCCGAGACCCTGGAATCCGGCGACTACCGGATCACCTTCCGCACGGGCGAGTACTTCGCCGGCCACAACCAGCCGACGTTCTACCCGTACGTGACGGTGACCTTCACGGTGCAGGCGCAGGAGAAGCACTACCACGTGCCCCTGCTGCTGAGCCCGTTCGCCTTTTCCACCTACCGGGGCAGCTGACCCAGGAGTTGACGGGCCCGCCCGTCTTCGGCCGCCCCACCAGTAGAAACCACCTTCCGCAAGGAGCGTTCGACATGACCGACGTCATTGCCGCCACCGACACCGTCGTCCTGGGAGCCAACCAGTACGGCAAGGCCGAGAACCACGTGGTGCGGATCAACCGCGACACCGACAGGCACGAGATCCGCGACCTCGTGGTGACCTCGCAGCTGCGCGGGGACCTGGAGGCCGTGCACACCCAGGGCGACAACGCCCACTGCGTGCCCACCGACACCCAGAAGAACACCGTCTTCGCCTTCGCCCAGCAGTACGGGATCGCCTCGCCCGAGGCCTTCCTCCTGAAGCTCTCGGACCACTTCACCGGCGAGTTCGAGTGGATCACCGGGGGCCGCTGGGCGGCCCAGGAGTACGCCTGGAGGCGCATCGACGACCACGACCACTGCTTCGTGCAGAAGAAGGACGAGGTCCGCACCGCCGTGGTGGTCACCGACGGGGACGCCCAGACCGTGATCTCCGGGTTCAAGGACCTCACCGTCCTGAAGACCACCGAGTCCGGGTTCGCCGGCTACCCGAAGGACAAGTACACCACCCTGCCGGAGACGGAGGACCGCATCATGTCCACCGACGTGGCCACCCGGTGGCGCTACAACACCACGGACGTGGACTTCGACGCGGTCTACGAGGACGTCAAGAGGATCATCCTCGCCAAGTTCACCGACCACTACTCGCGGGCGCTGCAGGAGACCCTCTACCTCATGGGCAAGGCCGTGATCGAGGCCCACCCCGAGATCGACGAGATCAAGTTCTCCTGCCCCAACAAGCACCACTTCGTCTACGACCTGGGCTTCTGCGACCTGCCCAACAACAAGGAGACGCACTACGCGGCGGACCGCCCCTACGGCCTCATCGAGGCGACGATCCAGCGCAAGGACGCCCCGGGCAACGACGCCGCCTGGATGGGCATCGCCGGCTTCTGCTGACCTCCACGCACCACCGGGTGGGCCCGCCGTCACCGGCGGCGGGCCCACCGCTCCTCCCACCTTTCCTGCTCTCCTTCCCACTTCCACAGGATGGACACCATGACCAGGTCCCACACCGCCGAGCGGACGGCAGCACCTCGCCCCGAGGACGAGAACCTCGGCATCGGCAGAAGCTTCGGCTACGGCCTGCAGCACGTGCTCACCATGTACGGCGGCATCATCGCCCCGCCTCTGATCATCGGCGGCGTCGCGGGGGTGAGCCCGCAGGAACAGGGGCTGCTCATCGCGGCGTGCCTGTTCGTGGGCGGTCTCGCCACGATCCTGCAGTCCTACGGGATCAGGTTCTTCGGCTCGCAGCTGCCCCTCGTGCAAGGCACCTCCTTCGCGTCCGTGGCCACCATGACCGCCATCGCCCAGGGCGGCGGCGGGATCCAGGCGGTGTTCGGCGCCGTGATCGCCTCGGCCGTGCTCGGCTTCCTGATCACGCCGTTCTTCGCCAGCATCGTGCGCTTCTTCCCGCCGGTCGTCACCGGCGTGGTGATCACCTCGATCGGGCTCACGCTTTTCCCCGTGGCCGCCCGGTGGGCCATGGGCGGCAACGCCCAGTCCCCGGAGTACGGCTCGGTCGGCAACCTCGGCCTGGCCGGGGCCACCCTGCTGATCATCCTGCTGCTCTCCAAGGTGGGCAGCGCGGCCATCTCCCGGCTGTCCATCCTCCTGGGCCTGGTGCTCGGCACGGTGCTGGCGGCGGTCCTGGGCAAGGCCGACTTCAGCAAGGTGGCCGACGGGGCGATCTTCGCCTTCCCGCAGCCGCTGGCCTTCGGCCCGCCCGTCTTCGAGGTCGCGGGGGTCCTCTCCATGTTCATCGTGGTTCTCGTCATCCTCACGGAGACGACCGCGGACATCATTGCCGTGGGCGAGATCGTGGACACGAAGGTGGACAAGCGCCGGATCGCCGACGGGCTGCGCGCCGACATGGCGTCCTCCGCCGTCGCGCCCCTGTTCAACGGCTTCACCCAGAGCGCCTTCGCCCAGAACGTCGGGCTCGTGGCCATCACCGGCGTCAAGAGCCGGTTCGTGGTCACCGCCGGCGGCGCCATCCTGGTGATCCTGGGCCTGCTGCCCGTCCTGGGCCGCGTCGTCGCCGCCGTGCCCCCGCCCGTGCTGGGCGGTGCGGGCATCGTGCTCTTCGGCAGCGTGGCCGCCTCCGGCATCCGGACCCTGGCGAAGGTGGACTACAAGAACGGCGCCAACCTGATCATCGTGGCCACCTCCATCGGCTTCGGCATGCTGCCGATCGCCCTGCCCGAGATCTACGACCGCTTCCCCGGCTGGTTCGAGACCATCTTCCACTCGGGCATCAGCTCGGCCGCCGTGATGGCGGTCCTGCTGAACCTGCTGTTCAACGAGTTCCGCGCCGGCAATCCCCCGCGGGGCACCGGCTCGGTCTTCGCCAACGCCCCGGTCCGTGCGGTGCGCTACGAGAGCCTGGAGCACCTCCAGGACCACCTGCAGGAGGGCGACACCGTCAGGGACGGCAAGCTCGTGGACTGCGACGGCAACGAGGTGCCCGTCATCACCGCCGCCGGGGAGATCATCGACACCCGGATCTGCCGGTCCCAGGACGGCTCCAGCGGCGCCTCCGCGCACTGACGCACCGGCAGCACCGGGCCACCGCCGGTCTCCTGCGGCGCCGGGGTCCCCGGCGCCGCAGGAGACCGGCCGGACATGTCCCTTCTCCACCTCTGACGACCGAGAGCGAGTTGACGTGAATTCTGAGCGCATGGTCGAGACCCCCGACCGGCCGACCCCCGATCTCCCGAACAGCACACCGGAGCAGACCGCAGCGTGGCCGGGCTCGTTCGAGGACCTGGTCGAGAGGCAGGTGAGGGAACGGACGCAGTACCTTCTGCACTCCTCTGCCCCACGGCCCCGGGCCAGGGGCGCGGACGCGCCGGCGGTGACGACCGACTACGTGAACACGATCCCCGCCGACCAGGAGCCCGACTTCCCCGGCGACGAGGAGATCGAGCGGCGCTACCGCGCGTTCCTGCGTTGGAACGCGGCCGTGATGGTCCACCGCGCGCAGCGTCCCGAGATCGGCGTGGGCGGGCACATCTCCACCTACGCGGGAGCCGCGACGCTCTACGAGGTCGGCTTCAACCACTTCTTCCGCGGCCCCGACCACCCCGGCGGCGGCGACCAGGTGTTCTTCCAGGGTCACGCCTCCCCCGGCATGTACGCCCGGGCGTTCCTGGAGGGCCGCCTGACCGAGGAGCAGCTGGACGGGTTCCGGCAGGAGAAGTCCAAGGGCGCCAGCGGCATCCCGTCCTATCCGCACCCCCGGTCGATGCCGGACTTCTGGCAGTTCCCGACGGTGTCGATGGGCATCGGCCCGATGAACGCCATCTACCAGGCCCAGTTCAACCGCTACCTGCACCACCGCGGGATCAAGGACACCTCCGACCAGCGCGTGTGGGCGTTCCTGGGCGACGGCGAGATGGACGAGCCCGAGTCGCGCGGCCTGCTCCAGCTGGCCGCCAACGAGAAGCTGGACAACCTCACCTTCGTGGTCAACTGCAACCTGCAGCGCCTCGACGGGCCGGTGCGCGGCAACGGCAAGATCGCCCAGGAGCTCGAGGCGTTCTTCCGCGGCGCCGGCTGGAACGTCGTCAAGGTCCTGTGGGGCAGGGAGTGGGACCCCCTGCTGGCCGCCGACACGGACGGGGAGCTCGTGCGCATCATGAACGAGACCGTCGACGGCGACTACCAGACCTTCAAGGCCGAGTCCGGCGCGTTCGTGCGCGACCACTTCTTCGGCCGATCCGCCGCCACCAAGGAGCTCGTCGCGGACATGACGGACGACGAGATCTGGTCCCTCAAGCGCGGCGGCCACGACTACCGCAAGGTCTACGCCGCCTACCGGGCCGCCACCGAGTTCCGGGGCAAGCCCACGGCGGTGCTCGCGATGACGGTGAAGGGCTACGGCCTGGGCGCCTCCTTCGAGGCGCGCAACGCGACCCACCAGATGAAGAAGCTCACCCTGGAGGACCTCAGGGCCTTCCGCGACCACCTGCGCATCCCGGTCACGGACGAGCAGATCGACAACGACCTCTACGGCGCCCCGTACTACCACCCGGGGCCCGACGCCCCCGAGATCCGGTACCTGCTGGAGCGGCGCCAGGAGCTCGGCGGGTTCGTGCCGCAGCGCCGCAGCAGCAGCGCTCCCGTGCCGCTGCCCGCGGCCGCCGCCTACCGGTCCGGCCGGAAGGGCTCGGGCAAGCAGATGGCCGCCACCACGATGGCCTTCGTGCGGATCCTCCGGGACCTCATGCGGGAGAAGGACTTCGGCCACCGCATCGTGCCGATCATCCCGGACGAGGCGCGGACCTTCGGCATGGACTCGTTCTTCCCCACCGCGAAGATCTACAACCCCCACGGGCAGAACTACCTGTCGGTGGACCGCGAGCTGATGCTCGCCTACAAGGAGTCCCCGCAGGGCGTCCTGCTCCACCCGGGCATCAACGAGGCCGGCGCCACCGCGGCGTTCACCGCGGCCGGGACCTCCTACGCCACGCACGGCGAGCCGATGATCCCCGTCTACATCTTCTACTCGATGTTCGGCTTCCAGCGCACCGGTGACTCCTTCTGGGCGGCGGCCGACCAGATGACGCGCGGATTCGTCATCGGTGCCACCGCGGGGCGGACCACGCTCACCGGCGAGGGCCTCCAGCACGCCGACGGCCACTCCCCCGTGCTGGCGGGCACGAACCCCGCGGTGCGCAGCTACGACCCGGCGTTCGGCTACGAGATCGCCCACATCGTCCGTCACGGGCTGGAGCAGATGTACGGGCCGGACTCACCGGACCCGGACGTCATGTACTACCTCACGGTCTACAACGAGCCGTACCACCAGCCCGCCGAGCCGGAGGACGTCGACGTCGAGGGCGTCGTGCGCGGGATCCACCGGATCAGCCGCTCCCAGGTGCCGGGTCCCCAGGTGCAGCTGCTCGGCTCGGGAGTCTCCGTGCCGTGGGCCCTGCGGGCCCAGCAGGTCCTGGCCGAGGAGTGGGGCGTGTCCGCGGACGTGTGGTCGGTGACCTCCTGGAACGAGCTGCGCCGCGACGGCCTGGCCGCCGAGCGGGAGGCATTCCGCAACCCGGGAGCACCGCGCCGCGTTCCCTTCGTCACCCAGCAGCTCGCCGGCGCCGAGGGGCCGGTGATCGCCTCCACCGACTTCGTCTCCGACCTGCCGGACCGGATCCGCCAGTACCTGCCGAACGACTTCGCCACCCTGGGCGCCGACGGGTTCGGCTTCTCCGACACCCGAGCCGCGGCACGGCGCTGGTTCACGATCGACGTGCACTCCATCGTGGTGCGGGCCTTGGAGATGCTGGCCGACCGCGGGGCGGTGGACGCCGACGCCCCGGTCCGGGCCTTCGAGCGCTACCGCCTCGATGACGTCACCGCCGGCACCACCGGAAACGCCGGCGGAGAGGCCTGAGCTCGCTGCCGGGTCCACGACGGCGTCCGCCCGCCCCGGGGCGGGCGGACGCCGTCGCAGGCCCATGGGTCCCTCAGACCGGGGCGGGCATCAGCTCCGCGGCGATCGCCTCCGCCGCCCGGCGCAGGACAGGCACCGCCCGGCGGCCGAAGTCCTCGTCCACGCGGGAGACCGGCCCGGAGACGGAGATCGCCGTGGGCGTGGGGGCCCCGGGCACCGCCATCGCGTAGCAGCGCACCCCGAGCTCCTGCTCCTCGTCGTCGACCGCGTAGCCGCGCTCCCGGATCCGCGCGAGGTCGGCGAACAGCTCCTCGAGGGTGCCGAGGCTCTTCTCCGTGGGGGTGGGCATGCCGGTGGCGGCGACGATCGCGCGCACCCGCTTCTCCGGCAGCGTCGCCAGGATCGCCTTGCCCACCCCGGTGTCGTGGGTGTCCGCACGGCGCCCGACCTCGGTGAACATCCTCATGGACCGGCTCGACTGGGCCTGGGCGATGTAGACGACCTGCTGGCCGTCGAGCACGGCCATGTTCGCCGACTCCCCGAGCTCCTCGACGAGCTCGTCGAGCCGGGCTCGGGCCGAGGAGCCGAACTGCCGGCCCGCGGCCTCCCCCAGCAGGATCAGGCGCGGCCCGAGCGCGTAGTTGCGGTTCGGGAGCTGGCGGACGTAGCCCGGAGGCACCAGGGTGCGCAGGAGCCGGTGGATGGTCGGCAGCGGCAGCCTCACGGCCGCGGCGAGCTCGCTGAGCGACATCTCGCCACCGGCCGCGGTGATCACCTCGAGGAGCTCGAACACCCGCTCCACCGATTGCACACCGCCCGACGCAGCACGTGCACTCGTCGTGGTCATAGCCATCTCCCGTCGTCCCGGCCCGGCCGCCTCGTGCGGCGGGCGAGGAGCCGGCCACGAGGTGCGTGACGGGTGTCACCGCGAACCCTTGCCAACCCCTGCTGGCTCCCATAATATCCATAATACGAAAGTTTCATTCCACGATACGACTGAAATTGTCGATCCACAGGTCCCTGGAGGAACCATGGCAACGCCCAGCCCCGGCTATTCGATGATCCTGCGCGTGGAGGCACCGGCGGGCCTCACCGTCACCAGCGAGCTCGCTGCCGCAGCCGCGCGCGCCGGTGCGGCGGTGACCGCCCTCGACATCGTCGAGTCGCACCCGGACCACGTCGTGGTCGACGTGAGCTGCAACGTCTCGGACGCCTCCCACCGGGACGAGGTGCGCGACGCCCTCGAGGCGCTCGAGGGCGTGCAGGTGCGCAAGATCAGCGACCGCACCTTCCTGATCCACCTCGGCGGCAAGATCGAGGTCACCCCGCGCGTGTCCCTGCGCAACCGCGACGACCTCTCCCGCGCCTACACCCCGGGGGTGGCCCGCGTGTGCATGGCCATCCATGAGAACCCCGAGGACGCCCGGCGGCTGACTGTCAAGCGCAACACCGTGGCCGTGGTCACCGACGGCACCGCCGTGCTCGGCCTGGGCGACATCGGCCCCGCCGCGGCCCTGCCGGTGATGGAGGGCAAGGCAGCCCTCTTCAAGGCCTTCGGCGGCGTGGACGCCTGGCCCGTGTGCCTGGACACGAAGGACACCGACGAGATCGTGCGCATCGTCAAGGCCATGGCCCCGGTCTACGGCGGGATCAACCTGGAAGACATCGCCGCCCCGCGGTGCTTCGAGATCGAGGCCCGCCTGCGCGAGGAGCTCGACATCCCCGTCTTCCACGACGACCAGCACGGCACCGCGATCGTGGCCCTGGCCGCCCTCTTCAACGCCCTGCGCGTGGTGGGCAAGACCATCGAGGACGTGCGGATCGTGGTCTCGGGCGTCGGCGCCGCCGGGCACGCCATCATCCAGCTGCTCAAGGCCCAGGGAGCCGGGGACATCGTGGCCTGCTCCCGCAACGGCGCGATCCACCGGGGGGAGTCCTACCAGGACGCCCACCGGCAGTGGATCGCCGAGAACACCAACGAGGCCGGGTTCTCGGGCAGCCTCAAGGAAGCCATGATCGGAGCGGACGTCTTCATCGGCGTCTCCGCCCCGGACCTGCTCGGCGCGGCGGACGTGGCCGCCATGAACGACCGCGCCGTAGTCTTCGCCATGGCCAATCCCGACCCCGAGATCGAGCCGGGGATCGCGGCCGAGCACGCCGCCGTGGTCGCGACCGGACGCTCCGACTTCCCGAACCAGATCAACAACGTGCTCGCCTTCCCGGGCCTGTTCCGCGGCCTGCTCGACGCCGGGGCCGCCGACATCACCACCGGGATGCTCGTCGCCGCGGCCCGGGCCATCGCCGACTGCGTGCACGAGGACGAGCTCAACGCGAGCTACATCGTGCCCAGCGTCTTCGACCCGCACGTGGCCCCGGCGGTGGCGGAGGCCGTGCAGCGGGTGGCCCAGCAGGGCGCGCACGAGCTCTTCCCGGCGTCCGCCCAGAAGTAGCACGGCCCCGGCTCCGCCGCACCCCGAGCGTCGCCGGCCGGCCCCGGACCGGGCGACGACACCCCCAGAACACTGCACCGAACGGAGACCCATCATGACCATCGAGTTCACCACCCCCGCCGGCCTCGACCGCGCCGGCGAGGTCCTCACCGACGAGGCCCTCGCCTTCGTGGAGGCGCTGCACCAGAACTTCGCCGCCCGCCGCGAGGAGCTGCTGGGCCTGCGGGTGACGGCCCGCGAGCAGGCGGCGGCCACCGGCACCCTGGACTTCCTCCCGGAGACGAAGGAGATCCGGGAGGGCGAGTGGAGGGTCGCCCCGGCGCCGCCGGCGCTGCAGGACCGCCGCGTGGAGATGACCGGCCCGGCCTCGCCCGCCAAGATGGCGATCAACGCCCTGAACTCCGGGGCGAAGGTGTGGCTGGCCGACCTCGAGGACGCCTCGAGCCCGACCTGGTACAACCAGGTCGACGGCGTGCTGAACCTGCGCGACGCCGCGCGCGGCACGCTCGAGTACACCTCGCCCGAGGGCAAGCGCTACGCGCTGCGCGAGGACGCCCCGCTGGCCGTGGTGGTCGCCCGCCCCCGCGGCTGGCACCTGCCCGAGTACAACGTCACCGTGGACGGGCAGCCGGGCTCGGGCTCGCTGGTGGACTTTGGCCTGCACTTCTTCCACACGGCGAAGCTGCTGCTCGCCAACGGCCACGGCCCGTATTACTACCTGCCGAAGATGGAGTCCCACCTCGAGGCGCGGCTGTGGAACGACGTCTTCACGTTCGCCGAGGAGTACGTCGGGATCGACCACGGCACCGTCCGCGCCACCGTGCTCATCGAGACCATCCCCGCGGCGTTCCAGATGGAGGAGATCCTCTACGAGCTGCGCGAGCACGCCTCCGGGCTCAACGCGGGACGCTGGGACTACCTCTTCAGCGTCATCAAGTACTTCCGGGACGCGGGCGAGCAGTTCGTGCTGGCCGACCGCTCCACGATCACCATGACCGCCCCGCTGATGCGCGCCTACACCGAGCTGCTCGTGCGGACCTGCCACCGCCGCGGGGCCTTCGCGATGGGCGGCATGGCCGCGTTCATCCCGAACCGCCGCGACCCCGAGACCACCGCGGCCGCCTTCGAGAAGGTGCGGGCGGACAAGACCCGCGAGGCCACCGACGGCTTCGACGGCTCCTGGGTGGCCCACCCCGACCTCGTCCCCACCTGCCGCGAGGTCTTCGACGGGGTCCTGGGCGAGAAGCCCAACCAGGTCGACCGGCTGCGCGAGGAGGTGCAGGTCAGCGCCGCGCAGCTGCTCGACGTCCCCAGCGCCGGGACCGTGCGCACGCAGAAGGAGTTGGCGGCCAACCTCTACGTGGCCATCCGCTACACCGCCGTGTGGCTCTCCGGCAACGGGGCCGTGGCGATCCACAACCTCATGGAGGACGCCGCCACCGCGGAGATCTCCCGCTCCCAGGTCTGGCAGCAGATCAAAAACGGCATCCGGTACGACGACACGGGGGCCACGGCCACGCGGGAGCTGGTCTCCGGGGTGCTCGAGGAGCAGAAGGCGGCGCTGCGCGAGGAGATCGACCCGGAGACGTTCGAGCGGTTCTTCGAGCCGGCCGCCGGGCTGATCGCGGACCTCGTGCTCGGCGAGGACTACATCGACTTCCTCACCCTGCCCGCCTACGACCTGCTGGAGAGGTCCGCACGCGACCGGGCGGCCACGAAGTGAGCGCCGGACACCCGGCCGGAGTCCTGGGCACGGCCTTCCAGCAGTCCGCGGACGAGAAGTTGCGCGGCACCGACGCGATGCTGGCGCGGGCCTACCCCGGAGACCCCGGGACCCGCCAGCCGGTGCACACGGTCTACGTCCCGGCCGACGCCTTCCGCCCGGACCTGCCCCGGCAGTGGGGCCGGCGCGCGCTTGAGGCCGTCGCCGGGCCGGGGATCCGGGGCCTGGCGGCCGCCGTGGCCCCCGCGGGCCTCGACGGGGCGCTCGTGGGCCCGGTGGCCGAGGCGGTCGAGCGCAAGCTGGCCACCGAGCCGATCGAGGACCTGCGCATCGACTTCGAGGACGGCTTCGGCGACCGGGGCGACGACGTGGAGGACGAGCACGCCCTGCGGACCGCCCGGGACGTCGCCCGGGCCGTGCGCGAGGCCACCGCGCCCCCGTTCGTGGGCATCCGCTTCAAGTGCTTCGAGGCGCCCACCCGCGCCCGCGGCCTGCGGACCCTGGACCTGTTCCTCACCACCCTGGTGCGCGAGGGCGGGCTGAAGGAGGCCGGGCACAGCCCCGACGGGCTGCCCCGCGGCCTCGTGCTCACCCTGCCCAAGGTCAGCACCCTCGAGCAGGTGCAGGTGATGGCCGAAGCCTGCGAGCGCCTCGAGGAGGGTCTGGGCCTGGGCCCCGGCCGGCTGCGCTTCGAGGTGCAGATGGAGACTGCCCCGATGATCCTGGGCCCCGACGGCACCTGCCCCATCCCGGCCATGCTCCACCGCACGGGCGGTCGGGTCGAGGCCCTGCACTACGGGACCTACGACTACTCCGACTCCCTGCAGGTCGCCGCCGCCTACCAGTCCATGGAGCACCCGGCGGCCGACCACGCCAAGGCCGTCATGCAGGTGGCCGTGGCCGGGACCGGGGTGCGCCTGTCGGACGGGTCCACCAACGTCCTGCCGACCGGGGACGAGGAGCAGCGGCGCGCGGCGTGGGCGCTGCACGCCCGTCTGGTCCGCCGCTCCCTGGAGCGGGGCTTCTACCAGGGCTGGGACCTGCACCCCGCGCAGCTGCCCACCCGCTTCCTCGCCACGTACTTCTTCTACCGCCAGGGCTTCGCCGC
The DNA here is from genome assembly GCF_023715525.1 of Kocuria rosea. GTDB lineage: Bacteria > Actinomycetota > Actinomycetes > Actinomycetales > Micrococcaceae > Kocuria > Kocuria rosea_A. The sequence continues at coordinate 68,046 of NZ_JAMBOG010000005.1, forward strand.
CGCGGCGCTGCGGCTGCGCAACTACGTCCACGGCGTCAGGTCGGAGATCCTGGACGAACCCGCCACGGCCCGCGCCCTGGCCCGGTTCGTCCACCGCGGCGTGCTCTGCGGCGCCGTGACCGAGGCCGAGCTGGAGGCCGCGGCGGGCATCGGCGGCCAGGACCTGTTCGCCCTCGCCCACCCCAGGGCCGCGGCCCCCGCCCCCTCGAGCCCGGCCGCATCGACCACCGGAGGCAACTGACATGACGCGGACCACCTACCACGCCCCGCACGGCGGCCACCCGCCGCAGACGGACCTGCTGACGGACCGGGCGATGTTCACCGAGGCCTACGCGGTGATCCCGCGCGGGACCATGCGCGACATCGTGACGAGCCGCCTGCCGCACTGGGAGGACACCCGGCTGTGGGTACTCGCCCGGCCGCTGTCCGGCTTCGCCGAGACGTTCTCGCAGTACATCATGGAGGTCGGCCCCGGCGGCGGCAGCGACCGGCCCGAGACGGAGTCCGGCGTCGAGGGGGTCCTGTTCCTCATGGAGGGCGCCCTGCTGCTGACGGTGGAGGAGGAGGAGTACGAGCTCACCCCCGGCGGCTACGCGTTCCTCCCGCCGGAGTGCCGGTGGACGGTGCGCAACCACGGCGAGGAGCCCGCCCGCTTCCACTGGATCCGCAAGGCCTACGAGTACGTGCAGGGCCTCGAGGTCCCCGAGCCGTTCGTCACCAACGAGCAGGACGTGGCGCCGACCCCCATGCCGGGCACCGACGGCCGGTGGGCGACCACCCGGTTCGTGGACCCCGACGACGTCCGCTACGACATGCACGTGACGATCGTGACCTTCGAGCCCGGCGGAGTCATCCCCTTCGCCGAGACGCACGTGATGGAGCACGGGCTCTACGTGCTCGAGGGCAAGGCGGTCTACCGGCTCAACCAGGACTGGGTCGAGGTGGAGGCGGGCGACTTCATGTGGTTGCGCGCCTTCTGCCCGCAGGCCTGCTACGCGGGCGGACCGGGGAAGTTCCGGTACCTGCTCTACAAGGACGTCCACCGGCACATGAAGCTCTCCTGACCCCGGCCGGCCCCCGCCGGCCCTTCCTCCACCCCGCCCCACGACCGGCGCCACCCCGGTCGTGGGGCGGGGTTTCCACATGGTGGCGGCTAGTTCCCCTCCTCCGGGCCCCCGCTGTTGACGCAGGTCACATGGACCCGTAGCATTTTCGTAGAACAGAACTTGTATTCCGCAATACGAAATCCTTGCTCTCGGCGGCGACCGGCTCCCCGGCCTCCGCCCCGGCTACCAGGAGGCCAACGTGTCCTACACCGTGAACTGCTCCATCCTCCTCACCCACCTTCCGCTGCTCGACCGTCCTGCCGCGGCCCGGGCCGCCGGTTTCGACGCCGTCGAGTTCTGGTGGCCCTTCGACAACTCCGTGCCCGCCGACAAGGACGTCGACGCCTTCGTCGCCGCCGTCCAGGACGCCGGCGTGCAGCTGACCGGGCTGAACTTCAACGCCGGGAACATGCCGGGCGGCGACCGGGGCCTCGTGTCGTGGCCGGCCCGTTCGCAGGACTTCGCCGACAACCTCGACGTCGTCGCCGCCATCGGCGAGCGCACCGGCTGCAGGGCCTTCAACGCCCTCTACGGCAACCGCCAGCCCGGCGTCTCCGCCGAGGAGCAGGACGAGCTGGGCGTGCAGAACCTGGCGCGGGCCGGCCGTGCGGTGGCCCGCATCGGCGGCACCGTGCTCCTGGAGCCCGTCTCCGGAGCCCCCGCATACCCGCTGAAGACCGCCCGGGATGCCCTGGCCGTCATCGGCCGGGTCCGCGACGCCGGCGCGGACAACGTCCGGCTGCTGGCCGACTTCTACCACCTGGCCGTCAACGGCGACGACGTCGACGCCGTCATCGAGGACCACGCCGCCGATTTCGGCCACATCCAGATCGCCGACGCCCCCGGGCGCAACGAGCCCGGCACCGGTGAGCTGCCCCTGCAGCGGTGGATCGCCCGCAGCCGTGAGCTCGGGTACTCCGGGCGCGTCGGCCTCGAGTACAAGGCCTCCCAGGAGGACCCCTTCGCGTGGACCTCCTCGTGGTCCACGGCCCGTACCGGCGCCTGATCTTCTTCCCTCCGCCACCTGACACCACCGGCCCGTCGCACCCACCGTCCGGGCCCCCACAGTGAGGACTTCCACCATGACCAGCATCACCGTCATCGGCCTCGGCATCATGGGCCTGCCCATGGCCAAGAACCTGCTCAGGGCCGGCCACGACGTCGTCGGCTACAACCGCTCCCAGGACAAGATCGACCAGCTCGTCGAGGCCGGCGGCAAGGGCGCGTCCAGCGTCGCCGAGGCCGTGGCCGAGGCCGACGTCGTGATCACGATGGTCCCGGACTCCCCCGACGTCGAGGAAGTCGTCACCGGCGAGGACGGCGTCTTCGCCCACGCCCGGCAGGGCGCCCTCTGGGTCGACGCGAGCTCCATCCGCCCCGACGTCGCCGCACGGCTGTCCCGGGAGGCCACCGAGAAGGGTCTGCGTCCGCTGGACGCCCCGGTCTCCGGTGGGGAGCAGGGCGCCATCGACGCCGTGCTGTCCATCATGGTCGGCGGGGAAGCGGCGGACTTCGAGGCGGCCCGGCCGGTCCTGGAGGCCGTCGGGAGGACCATCGTGCACGTGGGCCCCGCCGGCTCCGGGCAGACCGTCAAGGCCGCGAACCAGCTCATCGTGGCCGGCAACATCCAGCTGCTGGCCGAGGCCATCGTCTTCCTGGAGGCCTACGGCGTGGACACCGGCGCGGCGCTGAAGGTCCTCGGCGGGGGCCTAGCCGGCTCCAAGGTTCTGGACCAGAAGGGCGCGAAGATGCTGGAGCGCGACTTCGCCCCCGGCTTCCGCCTCCAGCTCCACAACAAGGACATGGGCATCGTCACCTCCGCCGCCCGCGAGGCCGGCGTGGCCATCCCGCTCGGCGCCCTGGTCGCCCAGCTCGTGGGCGCCACCGTCAACCGCGGCGACGGCGGCCTGGACCACTCGGGGCTGTTCAAGCTCACCGAAGAGCTCTCCGGCCGCTCCGGCCACTGATCCTCCCGGGCCCGGCGTCCCGCCAGGGCACCCTCACCCCACGCTCTCAGCACAAGGAGTCCACCATGGCCAGAATGCGCACCGTCGACGCCGTCGTCGCCATCCTCGAGAAGGAGGGCGCCACCGAGGCCTTCGGCCTGCCCGGCGCCGCCATCAACCCCCTCTACTCGGCGATGCGCGCCCACGGCGGCATCCGCCACACCCTCGCCCGCCACGTCGAGGGCGCCTCGCACATGGCCGACGGCTACACCCGCGCCGCCCCCGGCAACATCGGCGTCTGCATCGGCACCTCCGGGCCGGCCGGCACCGACATGATCACCGGCCTCTACGCCGCCTCGGCGGACTCCGTGCCGATCCTGTGCATCACCGGGCAGGCGCCGGTGGCCAAGCTGCACAAGGAGGACTTCCAGGCCGTGGACATCTCCTCCATCGCCGCACCCGTCACCAAGATGGCCATGACCGTGCTGGAACCCGGCCAGGTCCCCGGGGCCTTCCAGAAGGCCTTCTACGAGATGCGCTCCGGGCGCCCGGGCCCCGTCCTGCTGGACCTGCCGCTGGACGTGCAGCTGGCCGAGATCGAGTTCGACATCGACGTCTACGAGCCGCTGGCGGTCACCCGCCCCACCGCCACCCGGACCCAGGCGCGGAAGGCCCTGGACATGATGGCCGCCGCGCAGCGCCCGCTCATCGTGGCCGGCGGCGGGGTCATCAACGCCGACGCCTCCGAGAAGCTGGTGGAGTTCGCCGAGCTGCTCGACGTCCCGGTGATCCCCACCCTCATGGGCTGGGGCGCCATCCCGGACGACCACCCGCTGATGGCCGGGATGGTGGGGCTGCAGACCTCCCACCGCTACGGCAACGAGACCCTGCTGCAGTCCGACTTCGTGCTCGGCATCGGCAACCGGTGGGCCAACCGCCACACCGGCGGGCTGGACACCTACACGGCAGGCCGGAAGTTCGTGCACATCGACATCGAGCCCACCCAGATCGGGCGGGTCTTCGCCCCGGACCTGGGCATCGTCTCCGACGCCGGCGCCGCGCTGGAGGTCCTGCTGGAGGTCGCCCGGGAGCGCAGGGCGCAGGCGAGCCTGCCCGACCGCTCCGCGTGGGTGCAGGACTGCGCCCGCCGCAAGGGCACGATGCAGCGCAAGACCCACTTCACGGACGTGCCGATCAAGCCCCAGCGCGTGTACGAGGAGATGAACGCCGCCTTCGGCAAGGACGTCACCTACGTCTCCACGATCGGGCTCTCCCAGATCGCCGGCGGACAGTTCCTCCACGTCTACGGGCCGCGCCAGTGGATCAACGCCGGCCAGGCCGGGCCCCTGGGCTGGACCGGGCCCGCCGCCCTCGGCGTGGTCCGCGGCAAGCCGGGACAGACCGTGGTGGCGCTGTCCGGGGACTACGACTTCCAGTTCATGGTCGAGGAGCTGGCCGTGGGCGCCCAGTTCAACCTCCCCTACATCCACGTGGTCGTGAACAACTCCTACCTGGGCCTGATCCGCCAGTCCCAGCGCGGGTTCAGCATGGAGCAGAACGTCTCCCTGGCCTTCGAGAACATCAACTCCCCCGAGACCAACGGCTACGGCGTCGACCACCTCAAGGTCGCCGAGGGCCTGGGCTGCAAGGCCGTGCGGGTGACGGACCCGCAGAAGCTGCAGGCAGCCTTCGCCGAGGCCGGCGCCCTCGCCGCGGAGCACCGGGTGCCGGTGGTCGTGGAGGTCATCCTGGAGAAGGTCACCAACATTTCCATGGGCACCGAGATCGACGGTGTGGTGGAGTTCGAGGAGCTGGCCGAGCGCGGGGAGGACGCCCCGACCGCGATCGCGCTGCTCGACTGACCCGCCGGCTCCGCACCGGCACCCACCCGCACAGGAGGACGCAGATGCGCATCGTCATCGCCCCGGACAAGTTCAAGGGCTGCCTGGAGGCCACCGAGGTGGCGGACCACCTCGCGGCCGGCATCCGCGCCGTGGAGCCCGCGGCCGAGGTCCTCCCGCTGCCCGTGGCCGACGGCGGGGAGGGCACCCTCGAGGCCGCCGTGAGCGCCGGGTTCACCTCCTTCCCCGCCACCGTGACGGGGCCCGTGGGCGAGCCCGTCACGGCGCGGTTCGCCCTCCGGGACCGCACCGCGGTAGTCGAGATGGCCCTGGCCTCCGGGCTGGCGGCCCTGCCGGTGGACGAGCACGGTGAGCCCGCCCACGACGCCGTTGGCGCCACCAGCCGGGGCACCGGGGAGCTCGTGCGTGCCGCCCTCGACGCCGGCGCCACCTGCGTGGTGCTCGGCGTGGGCGGCAGCGCCTGCACCGACGGCGGCGCCGGGCTGCTCGCGGGCCTCGGCGCCCGGCTGCTGGACGGGGCGGGCCGGGAGCTCGGACGGGGCGGGGCCCCGCTCGCCCGCCTGGCCCGGGTCGACCTCGCCGGGCTCGATCCCCGGATCCGCGAGGCGGAGTTCGTGCTGGCCGCGGACGTGGACAACCCGCTCGTGGGCCCCCGGGGCGCGGCGGCCGTCTTCGGCCCCCAGAAGGGGGCCTCCCCCGAGCAGGTGCGGGAGCTAGACGCCGCACTGGCGGTCTTCCGGGACCGGCTCGCCGAGGCCCTGGGCCCGCCCGCCCTGGAGGCCGCGGAGGCCCCCGGCGCCGGGGCCGCCGGCGGCGTGGGCTTCGCGGCCCTGGCCGTGCTCGGGGCCCACCGCAGGCCCGGGATCGACGTGGTCCTGGAGCTCACGGGCCTCGCCGCGCAGGCGGCCGGCGCCGACCTCGTGGTCACCGGGGAGGGCAGCCTCGACGAGCAGTCCCTGGGCGGGAAGACGCCCGTGGGCGTTGCCGCGCTCGCGCGCGCGGCCGGCGTGCCGGTGGTCGCGGTGTGCGGGCGCACCACGCTGGAGCCGCAGGTCGGCCGGGACGCGGGCTTCGTGCGGACCTACGCCCTGACCGACCTCGAGCCGGACCCCCGGATCAGCATGCGCGAGGCCGGGCGGCTGCTCGAGCAGGTGGGTGCCCAGCTCGCCCACGACCTCCCGGAGCTCCTCCGGGCGAAGAGCACAACCGACGACGCGCCGGCCGGCACCGGCACCGATGAGCAGGAGGACATCCAATGACGGACAAGAAGACCCCGCGCGAGAGCAGCGCCACCGAGAGCAAGCCGCCCCGGCGGCAGAGCCCGGAACAGGAGGTCCCCCAGCAGCCGCCTGCGCAGGCCGAGTCCGCCGCCCCCGCGGGCTCGGACCCTGCCGGGCGCTCGCAGCGGCTGCCGCAGGAGCCGGCCGCGATCGCCCAGGAGGACTCCGCCCGCGCCGCCACCAAGCCCGCGGCCGCCCAGAGCGCCTTCGAGGCGGAGCAGGCCCACAAGCGCGAGGTCAGCCAGGACGTCAACGATCCCGACCGCGTCCGCCGCCTCATCGCCGAGTACAAGCGGGAGCACGGTCTGCCCGACGACGCGGCCGAGGCCCCGCACATGGGAGCCGACGACCACGGCGCCTTCGCCGGCGACCACCGCGAGTTCGACCTCGTGGTGCGCGGGCGCAACGTCTCCTGCGGCGACCACTTCGCCCCGCGCGAGATCGGTGTGCGCGACGGGCGGATCGTGGCCGTCGAGCCCCTGGGCTCCGGCCTGCGGGGCCGCGAGCTCGTGGAGCTGGCCGACGACGAGCACCTGCTCCCCGGGCTGGTGGACACCCACGTCCACATCAACGAGCCCGGCCGCACCGAGTGGGAGGGCTTCGCCTCCGCGACCCGGGCCGCCGCGGCCGGCGGCGTCACCACGGTCCTCGACATGCCCCTGAACTCGGTCCCGGCCACGGTGAACGTGCCGGCCCTGGAGTACAAGCGGCTTTTCGCCCAGAACAACGTGTTCGTCGACGTCGGCTTCTGGGGCGGGGCGATCCCGGGCAACAAGCCGCACCTGCGCGAGTTGCACGACGACGGGGTCTTCGGCTTCAAGTGCTTCCTGCTGCACTCGGGCGTGGACGAGTTCCCGCACCTCGAGGCCGACGAGATGGAGGAGGACCTGGCGGAGATCAAGACCTTCGACTCGCTGATGATCGTGCACGCCGAGGACTCCCGGGCCATCGACCGGGCCCCGCACCCGGAAGGGGACGTGTACGAAAACTTCCTGAAGTCGCGTCCGCGGGGTGCGGAGAACCTGGCGATCGCCGAGGTCATCGAGCGCACCCGCTGGACCGGTGCGCGGTCCCACATCCTGCACCTGTCCTCCTCGGACGCCCTGTCCATGCTGGCCACGGCCAAGCGCGACGGCCTGGACATCACCGTCGAGACCTGCCCGCACTACCTCACCCTGCTCGCGGAGGAGGTGCCCAACGGCGCCACGGCGTTCAAGTGCTGCCCGCCGGTGCGGGAGGTCGGCAACCGGGAGCTGCTGTGGCAGGGGCTGATCGACGGGACCATCGACTTCATCGTCTCCGACCACTCGCCCTCGACGCTGGACCTCAAGGACCTCGACAACGGCGACTTCGGCGTGGCCTGGGGCGGGGTGTCCTCCCTGCAGCTGGGCCTGTCCCTGATCTGGACCGAGGCGCGCCGGCGCGGGATCGGCCTGGGGCGCGTGGTGGAGTGGATGTCCACCAAGCCCGCCCGGCGGGCCGGGCTGCGCTCCAAGGGCAAGCTGGCCCTGGGCTACGACGCGGACCTGGTGGTCTTCGCCCCCGACGACGCGTTCGTGGTCGACGCCGGGAAGCTCCACCACAAGAACCCCATCACCCCCTACCAGGGCAAGGCGCTGTCCGGGACGGTGCGCAGGACCTACCTGCGCGGCACCGCCGTGGACTTCACGACGCCCCGGGGCCGGCTGATCCGCCGCGGCGAGAGCTGACGCAGAACCAGCGCGTCCCGCCACAGGCCGCCGACGAGGAGTTCCGCTCCTCGTCGGCGGCCTGTGAGCGTTCCAGGTGCAAAAAGCGGGGCGGGCGAAATACACGTTTCACAATCCTTGACTGTGCCCTGGAACACATCTAGGGTTTATTTCACTGAATGAAACCGTAATTTCACAATACGGAATTAGTATCAGTCGTCCAGGAGGCGTCGGCTGCCAGCACCACCGCCGGCGCCACCGGCCCCGGGCCGCCTCCACCCGCACCCGGGCCCACCCTTCATTGTCGCAGGGAGATCTGATTCATGTCCCACCAGCACGCTCCTGGCTCGCAGGCCGAGCACGGGCGCCCGCACCTGATCACCCCGGAGCCCTGGGGCACCGGGGACCCAGCCGTGGACGCCGCCGTTCATGTGCCCGGCACGACCGGGCCCATTCCCACGGGCGTCAGCCCCCGGCTCTACAACCCCGACCTGGCACCGACCACCCGCAAGGGCCGCACCTGGCATGCCTACAGCATCTTCACGCTGTGGGCCAACGACGTGCACTCCCTGGGCAACTATGCCTTCGCCATCGGGCTCTTCGCCCTGGGGCTGGGGGCCTGGCAGATCATGCTGGCCTTCCTCCTCGGCGCCGTCCTGCTGTTCCTGCTGCTGAACCTCTCCGGGTTCATGGGGGAGCGCACAGGGGTGCCGTTCCCGGTCATGAGCCGCATCGCCTTCGGCGTCAAGGGCGCCCAAATCCCCGCCGTCGTCCGGGGCGGCGTCGCGATCGCCTGGTTCGGCATCCAGACCTACCTGGCCTCCGTGGTGCTCCGGGTGCTGATCCTGGCCCTCGCGCCGTCGCTGGCGCCGCTGGACACGAACTCGTTCCTGGGCCTCTCGACGCTGGGGTGGCTCTCGTTCGTCGCGCTGTGGATCGTGCAGGTCGTCATCGTCAGCTTCGGCATGGAGATGATCCGCAAGTACGAGGCCTTCGCCGGTCCCGTCATCCTGCTGACCATGCTCGCCCTGGCCGTCTGGATGTTCGTCGAAGCCGGCGGCTCCATCGCCTGGTCCACCGCCGAGTCGCTGACCGGTGCCGAGATGTGGGTGAGGATCTTCCAGTCCGCGGCCCTGTGGGTGGTCATCTACGGCACGTTCGTCCTGAACTTCTGCGACTTCACCCGCGGCGCCCCCTCGGAGCGGTCCGTGGTGCGCGGCAACTTCTACGGCATCCCCATCAACATGCTCTTCTTCGCCGCCATCGTCGTCGTCCTCGCCGGCGCCCAGTACAGGATCGACGGGACGATCATCGAGTCGCCCACCGACGTCGTCACCGCGATCCCGAACACCTTCCTGCTGGTGCTGGCGTGCCTGGCCCTGATCATCCTGACCATCGCGGTGAACCTCATGGCCAACTTCGTGGCCCCAATCTACACGCTGGCCAACCTATTCCCGCGCACCCTGAACTTCCGCCGGGCAGCCATCGTCTCCGCCGTGATCGGCCTGGTCATCCTGCCCTGGAACCTGTACAACTCACCCGTGGTCATCGTGTACTTCCTGGGCGGGCTGGGCGCCCTGCTCGGCCCGCTGTTCGGCGTGATCATGGCCGACTACTGGCTGGTGCGGAAGGGCAGGGTCAACATCCCGGACCTGTACTCCGAGGCCCCGGACGGGGAGTACGCCTACACCCGCGGCGTCAACCGCAAGGCCATCCTCGCCGGGACCCCGGCCGCCGTCGTCGCCCTGGTCCTGGCACTCGTCCCCGCCTTCACCTTCGTCGCCGGGTTCTCCTGGTTCGTCGGGGCGATCCTGGCCGCCGGGATCTACCTGCTGATCGCGGACCGCCACGGCGCGTTCCACGCCGTGGACGGCGAGGCGATCGCCGTCGCCCCGAAGCACTGACCAGGCCAGCGAGGACGAAGTCACCCCGCAGCTCCGACCGAAAGGCAACCCACCATGCGCATCCTCGTGGTCAACGTGAACACCACCGAATCCATGACCGCGTCCATCGGGCGCGGGGCCGCGGCCGCGGCCTCGCCCGGCACGGAGATCGTGCCCCTGACACCGCTGTTCGGGGCGGAGTCGGTGGAGGGCAACTACGAGAGCTACCTGGCCGCCATCGCCGTGATGGAGACCGTCAAGGCCTACCCCGAGCCCTTCGACGCCGTCATCCAGGCCGGCTACGGGGAGCACGGCCGGGAAGGGCTGCAGGAGCTGCTCGACGTCCCGGTGGTCGACATCACCGAGGCCGCGGCGAGCACCGCCATGTACCTGGGACACAAGTACTCGGTGGTGACCACCCTGGACCGCACGGTCCCGCTCATCGAGGACCGGCTCAAGCTCGCCGGGCTCACCGACCGCTGCGCCTCCGTGCGGGCCAGCGGGATGTCCGTGCTGGAGCTGGAATCGGACCCCGACGCGGCGGTCCGGGCGATCGTCGACCAGTCCCTCCGGGCCGTGCAGGACGACCGGGCCGAGGTCATCTGCCTCGGCTGCGGCGGCATGGCCGGCCTGCTCGAGACGGTGGCCGAACGCGCGGGCGTCCCGGTCGTCGACGGGGTCGCCGCAGCGGTCACGGTCGCCGAGTCCCTCGTCCGGCTGGGGCTGACCACGTCGAAGGTCCGCACCTACGCACCCGCCCGGCAGAAGGCGTTCAAGAACTGGTCCCCGCAGGGTCTCCTGTCGTGACGTGCCCTGCGGTCTCGCCCCGGTGCACCAGGTCCGGCCTGGCGCACCGGGGCGAGGCCCTGCCCCTGCCCGAGGCGACGGGCTGCGGCGCAGGGAGGTTGAGGGGCCAGGGCGGCCGTGACGGTGCAGACCCTCGAGCGCGCCGGGGGGCCCACGCCTCCCCCACCGAGGTCCCGCACCCGCAGCACCGCCTGCGCCCCGCAGCACCGTGGGAAGGATCCGCGGGTCTCGCGCCCACCTATTGACTTTCGATAGGTATGTGGTGAGAATCGATGCATGAATGCTGAACACCGGGTGGTCGCCCCCCTCAGGATCTTCCTCGTGCTGCTGTTCGGGATCCTGGTGCTGTTCCAGGTGATGTCGCTGCCCGGGCAGTTCGCGCACATGGCCCGGGAGTCCCCGGACATGGCTTATCTGCGATGGCCGGCGACGGCCGTGACGGTGTTCTGGGTGCTGTGCGCCCAGGTGGTGATCGTGGCCACCTGGAAGCTGCTCACCCTGGTCAAGAAGGACCGCATCTTCAGCGCGGCCTCCCTGGTGTGGGTGGATGCCATCGTGTGGGCCGTCGGGTCCGCCTGGGCGGTGCTGCTGGGGGTGTTCCTCTACGTCGGCTTCAACGCCGAGGACCCCGGGCTGCCGCTGCTGCTGTTCCTGATGCTGACCGGCCTCACGGTGCTGGGGCTGCTGATGATGGTGATGCGGGCGCTGCTGCGCCAGGCCACGACCCTGCGCACCGACATGGAAGCGGTGATCTGATGCCGATCATCGTGCGCCTCGACGTCGAGCTGGCCAAGCGGAAGATGAGCGTCGGCGAGTTCGCCGAACGCGTCGGGCTCACCCCGGCCAACGTCGCCGTGCTGAAGAACGGCCGGGCCAAGGCGGTGCGCTTCTCCACCCTGGAAGCCATGTGCCGGGTCCTGGACTGCCAGCCCGGGGACCTGCTCGAGTGGGTCGAGGACTGAACCACCGGCCCTGCACGACCTCAACCGCGTCGACGGCTCACCGCACGGCCGGCGGCCGATCCACGCCCGCGAAAGGACATCCCGTGAAACCCCTCCTTGCTCTCCTCGCCACCGCCCTCGGCCTCGCGGTGGGCGTCGCCGGCATCGTGTACGGGGAAGCCGACGACTCGCCGGGCCTCCAGCTGCTGGGCGCCCTGTTCGTCCTCGCCGCGGTGGTGCTCGGTGCACGGACCGCCCGGCGCAGCCGATGACCGGCCGGCCACCGGGCCGATCGGCAGCACGCGGTGGCGCCCCGTGCGCCACGGGTCAGCAGCCCGGCGCCCGCTCGAGCCCCGGGCCGGCCCTGGACGCACGCTCCGGGTGCACCGCAGGCGACCCGTGGTCGTCGCGGGGGGCCACGGCGCGGACGCCGGGTCAGGGCGCGCGCCGGCACCGGACGGCGCCGGGCGAGGCGGCCCTGGGCAGCTCCGCCCTCGCAGGCGCCCGGCGGCACGCCACCGCGGCGGGACGTGTCGCCTCAGGCCGTCGTCGGCGCACCGTCACCGTCCGTACGCCCATGGTTCGCCGCCCCGCACGGTGGCATCGATCCAAGGCCCAGCGCCCGCAGCCCGCAGCCCGCACCACGGCCACGACGTCGCCGGTCCGCCGGGCGATGCCGTCCCTCGCAGGACGGGCCGTTACCGGGTGCCTCGCCTCAGGCGCCCTCCGTCCGAGCGGTCCCGGTGGCCCGCGTCGGCGGACGGCGCGCTCATGCGGTGGCCGTCGGGGCGGACCGGTGGTGCTCGTCGAGGACCCGGGACAGCACGTGCCCGGGGGTGTTCCGGTGTTCGGGGTCGATCCTCTCCAGCGCGGCGAGGATCGCCTCGACGTCGTAGCGCACGGCCGGGTCCCCGCCGTGGTGGCTCCAGCGGCGCTCGGCGACCCAGGCCCACACCAGCACCGGCCGGCACGTCCGGCAGGTGCCGTGCTCGGTGGTGAGGCACTCCGGGCCCACCGGCTGGCTCAGCCCCGCGATCTCGGCATCCGTGCGGCGGTGGTGCTCGAGCACTGCCCAGAGCCTCGCCTCGGGGATGCGGGCGAAGTCCGCGGCCAGGGCCGCCAGGGCGGTCCGGGCCCGGGCCACGTCGTAGGAGAAGTCGGGCCGCGCCCACGGCGCGATGCGGTGGCGGGCGCGCAGGGCCTCCACGAGGAACTGCTCCTGGGCCTCGGCGATCTTCTCGGGCGTGCGGGACGCGGGGTCGGTCGCCGAGCGCCACAGGCTCTCGAACAGTCCCGCGCCCTCGGTGCAGGCCTGGCGGACCCTCAGGGTGCCGAGGTCCACGGAGTAGCGCTTGCCCCAGATCGTCCCGGAGAGCCGTTCGTAGGTGTGCCCGTCATCGAGGGTGAAGCTCCTGTGGTCGGCGGCCACCACCACCTGGCGGGTGGTGGGCTCGCCCGTGCTGCCGGTCCGGGCGGGGATGACCACCGCGCGGGCGCCGACGTAGACGGCCCCGTCCTTGTTGAGCATCCTCCGTTGCTCCACGCCCACCCGCTCCTCTCGTCTCGGCCGACCCTGCGGCCCCGCCATGGGCCGAAGCGCAACGGAGGCTCATCGGCCGCGTGGTGCTCCCGGTGACGCCGGAGACGATGGACCCCCGGTGCGCCCGGTGCCTGCTGGAGCGACCGTAGCAGTCGGCGCGCACGGCAGACCGCAGTTCCGGTGGCCGGCAGCGGAAGGCGCCGGCGGCCCTCGCCGGGGAAGGCGGTTCTGCACCGTCACCAGCAGGTGCTCCTCGTCCCGGCACCGGGTGGCCACCACTGCGGTCCTAGTGCGCGGCACCGCTGCGCTCCGGGCGTGTCGTGGTGGCCCGGGAGCACGACGTCGCGGCGGCCCGGGCTCCCGCCGTCCCCACGGGGCGAGGCCGGGGTCTGCGCAGGGAGCGGCCGGGGCGTTCCCGCGCCGGACGTGCCCGCTGTGCTTCCTCAGGAGATCCAGGCGTGCTGGTCCGGGGACCAGAACACGACCCCGGCACCGTGGCCGGCCAGGTGCTCGCGGACCTGCTCGTCGGTCATCGATGCGGAGCCGGCCAGGGGCTGGAACTCCTGGCGCTGGACCGCGGCCCGGGAGGTGGCGTAGAAGCGGTCGGGTTCGTGGGCGAGCACCGCGGTGAGCTCCGCTTCGGCCAGCAAGGCGATGGCCACCAGGTCCCGGTCGTAGGGGGCCTCGTAGAGGCGGCCGCCGATGACCTCCCGATACGTCAGCCCGGCCCGGGTGAAGTCCCCGATCCACGCCTCCAGCTGGTCCTCCCGCGCCCGGCGCTCCTCCTCGGTGGCGCCGAGGACCGTCAGCCGCGCCGGGTCCCCGTCGCCTTCGGTGGCCACCGCGACCACGGAGCCCTCCAGCACCAGCTCCAGGGACTGCGCCGGGTCCGCCCCCGGGTACGCCTCCTCCGTGGCGGTACAGGCGCCCAGCACGTAGTCCGCGGTGGCGGGGACCGGCCGCAGCGTGGCCGTCAGGAGGCGCGTGGGGATCGTGCTGTCGGTGGGTGCCATCTGTTCTCCAGGGTGCGGGATCGGGGAGGGGACACCCCCAGTCTCCGCCACCACGGAGCGCTCCGGCAGTGGCTGGGCCCGGGACCCGGCGGGGCGCGTGCCACCACGCGGGGGGCTTGCCGGCAGGACGACCACGTCCGCCGGGGAGCGCCCCACGGCGCACCGCCCCGTCGTGCCGCGGCAGCCCGCCTGTCGCGGGGCTGGTCCCGGGACCGTGTCATGATGCCGGCGGATCTGTTCCGGTGCTGACGAGGGTGCTTGCATGGGCAGATGAACCTGCAGGGTGCGGAGCCTGTCGATGTGGGAACCCTGATCGTGGCGGCAGCGGCCTTGGTCCTCTCGCTGTTCGCGGTGGCCTACAGCAAGCGCAGCGCGGACGCGGCGAGGGAATCCGTCCGGCGGGAGAGGGAGCGGGCGGAGTCCCGGCACGTCCGGTGGGAGATCACCGGACGCTGGAGCGGGAACGAGGTCGGGTACGAGCTGATCAACCGCGGCAGCAGCACGGCTCACCACGTTCGGCTGTTCCTGCCGCCAGGCAGCGGAGGTCTCACGATCCACCGCCGTGGCGGCCTGGACGTGCCAGGCGGCGCGTCCGTCGCCTTCACCGTCAGAGGCCCGGTCAGCGCGGCCGACATCTCCAACGTCACCGGCACGGTCGGGAACGTGCCCGAATACGCGCTGGAGTCGGTGGTCGATGGGCGGCGGCGCCTCGGCCGCAAGGAGCTGCCGAAGACCGTGCTCGTGGACTGCGCTGAGCGCGACCAGGCGGAGCAGCTCCGGCTCCCGCGGCCGAGGAGGCCCCGGCCGTGACGGCCGTGACCGGACAGGGCAGCCACCACGACGTCCGCACGACAGCCACCGCCACGCGCACCCCGGGTCGGGAACCCCCGTCCGGGGACATGGTTGCGCCGGGATCGACCGGCTTCGGCGCGCTGCCGGTCGCGGTGCCGGTCCCAGGGCTCGCCGTGGCCACCCTCGTCACGAGGGGACGTGGTGCGAAGCAGTCAGGAGCCGACGCCCAGGCGGCGTCGGAGGGCTCCAGGACATGCGCGGCAGCGGCCGAGGAGGCCAACGAGCTCGTCGCGCAGGCCGGCCGGCTGACCGACGAGGGGTCGGAGTCCCCTTGGGGTGGGTTCCAGCGTTCGTCGCGCCCGCCCGGGCCGAGCGGACGGGTCGAGGCAGGGGCCGGACGGCGTCAACGGCGGCTGGGCCTGACGGAGGAGCACCGGAGACCGGGCCTCGAGCGGTGGCACCGCCGAGGTGCGCCGCGCCACCGGGGTCGGCCCGGCGACCGGGAACCCGTGGCAGGTCCGGCGGGAAGGCACGGCAGCAGACCGGGCACTGATCGGCTCGGCTCAGGGGAGCTGTTCGGCCAGGGCGACGATGATGCCCGCGGGCCCGCGCAGGTAGCACAGCCGGTAGCGGTTCTCGTACCGCGCCACCTCTCCGAGCAGTTCGGCGCCGTGGGCGCGCAGGCGGGCGATGGTGTCGTCGATGTCGTCCACGGCGTACATGACCCGGTGCAGGCCCAGCGTGTTCGGCGGCGGGTTCCGTGGCGGGGCGCTGACCGCCGCAGGATGGCGGTACCGGGTCAGCTCCAGCCTGCCGTGACCGTCCGGGGTGCGCATCATCGCGATCTCGCTGCGCACACCGTCGAGTCCGACCGCCTGGTCGGCGAAAAGGCCGTCGATCTGCGCCGTGCCCTCCTGCTCCAGGCCGAGGGCCGTGAAGAAGGCGACGGCGGCCTCCAGGTCGTCGACGACGATGGCGACGTTGTCCATCCGCTGAACGCTCATGCTCCAAGAACGTAGACCCTCCCGTGGGCGGGCACCACCGGCGGGGAAGCGAGGACGCGGCGAGCGGCAGTCCTCGTCCCACCGCCGCCGCTCCGAGCCGTCCGCCCCCGGGGCGACGCGGCGCCCTCTCCTGTGGCCCCAGGGACCGGCCGAGCCGATGCACTCCCCCGGCGCCCTCCCCTGGCGACGTCCACAGCGGCGCGAGAAGGGGACGGCAACCTGCCGGGAGGAGAACGTGGAGTTCCTGCAGGTGCCGCCGATATGATGGACCTGTCCGATCCCGCACGGGAGGACTTGGGGATGGGCGAGTTGGACGCACCCCGGTACCGGGTGCCGCTCCTGCTGCAGGGCATCGAGGGCAGGATCGCGACCTTCGTGGTGCCCCCGGAGTTCGCAGAGCACATCGCCTCCGCGACGCCGGCGAAGAACGCATGGACCCGGGACTTCAATACCGATCTCGTGGGCGGGGTCCGCATCGACCGGTCCACCAGTCCGCCCACGATCACCAGCTACCTCACCCGGCCCTTGACGCAGGTGGACGTCGCCCGGGAAGGATGGGTGGCGCTGCTTCGGCGCGACGCACGACCCCGCGCCAAGCGGCCCTACCAGCTGGTCTCCGTCACGCGCAGCATCGGTCCGGGCACGGTCAGAGGCTCGGTCGGCAAGCCGGCGCCGGCCCCGGTCCACGTTGCCCCGCCCATGGCCCTGGACGACCGGCTCTGACCAGGAGCCACGGCTTCCTCTGGGCCCGGGTGCCGACGAGTCGTTCCTCCCGGCCGGCACCTGCCGACCACCATGGCGGCCCGGCACACGCCGCTGTCGGGCGCGGACGCTCCAGCCGGCATCACCTACGTCGGTGCGCTGTCGCTGCTGCGCGCCCCGTGGCCCGCCCGCTGCTTCATGGCGCCGGATGGTGACGACCATGGCCTGTCGGCCGGGGCCGCCCAGGGGTCACGCCACTGCCTCAGCTGATGGGAGGGGCCGCTGAGGGATCCTCTGCTGTCCGATCGCGCTGTCGGGCGCAGGCGGGGCCTCCACGGTGGCACTGCCCAGCATCTGCAGCAGCCGGAGGCGGCCCACGGCGGATGCCGACACGGCGCGAACCCCTGTACCATCGTCGGCGATCCCCCGGTGCACGGCACGCCCTCCCCGTGCCCAGCACCCCCTCCCGGCAGGAAAGAACGCCCTCGTGAACCACGCCCACCTCCCGACCCTCAACCTGTCCCTCGTGGACGCCGCCCTGGACGCCTGGGCCGGCGAGCACGGCTTCCTGGTGGAACTCCTGGCCATCGACGACGGCCAGACCCTCGTGCGCCTGGCCCCCCACCCGCACGACCTCACCGACCTCATCCGCTGCGCCCTCGGCGCCGGGAACACCCCTGCGGACTGGGAGGACCAGCACGCCCCCATGGACGGCTCCTCCGCCTCCTGGGACTGGGCCGTGACCATGGCCACCACCTACAACCGGACCCGCATCATCGCCCGCCTGAGCGACCACGACCAGGGCGTACGGGGCTTGTTCGCCCACCACGGGCACCCCGGCCCGGTCGAGATCCAGATCCTCGAGGTCGACCCCGCCCAGGTGCTCCACCACCTCACCGGCCTCAAGAACACCCCTGACCGCTGCTGCCCCGACCCGCGACCGGCACCCGGAAGCAAGGGCCGCCCCACCAGCACCTGACCCCGCTCCCCGGCACGGGACAGGCCCGGGCGACACCGCACAGGCCTTTTCGGCTGCACGGCCGAGCCTGTTCCCGCCCCGGCGAGCGCCACTCGCGGAACGGCCGGGGCGCACCTGGGTCCTGACGAGCCCCTCGACCCGCCCCGACGCAGCGGACGGCGTCGTGGAGGACACACCCCGCAGACCTCCTGGAACCGCGGCGCCGAACCTAGAATGGAAGTGCTCCTCCACCGTTGCCGCACCGCCGCCCCGGCGCCCGCGGCACCACCTTCGGAAGATCCTCCCCCATGCGCCTTCGTCCTCTCGCCCTCGCTGCCCTGGTCCTGGCTGCACCGGTTCTGGTTGCACCGGCTCCCGCCCTCGCTGCTCCCCCGGCCTCCGACAGCACGACCCCCACCCCGCTCCGGGACGACCCCGCCCACCGGAGCCACACCCTCGTGGGAAACGGCACCGCCCCGGGCTCCCAGCTCCCGGCCGCCACCGCACCGGCGACGGCGCCGCCGGAGGACACCACCTCGGGCTCCCCGGACCCGGCTGACCACGGCGGAGCCACACCGCGGCACCCGGGTGCCCAGCCCCTCACCAGGGGGACCGACCCGGCCGCTGTCCCCGTCGAGGGCGGGAGCTACTACTGGTGGTCCACCACCGGACCCCCCGGGCTCGCCCCTCTGCCTCTCCCCACCTCGCCGATGTCCTGGAGCTGGTACGGCGACCCCACGGCGCAGGCGGCCACCTCCACCCCACAGCTGGCCTCCCAGGCCTCCGCCGGGCACCCCCACGCCCCCGCCGCGGCCCCGGTCCTACCCGAAGCACCGGTTGCCCCGCAAGCAGCAGTGGCGCCGGAGGCGCCAGTGGTGAGCTCCCGCTTCATCCCCGCCCAGCCGCGTGTCACCCCCGGCACCGTCACCGTGATGCCGCGCCACACGCCCCAGCCGCACCAGGACACCGCGCCGGCCATGGACACCGGCCTCTACCGCGCCGTCGCCGCAGGCACCGCCACCGCCGTGGTCGCCACCACCGCGGTCGTCATCATGATGCGCCGGATGATCCTCGCCCCACCCCGCTCCTAGATCCGCCCGATCGGGGGCGGCACCGACCGCACTCCCAGCGGCGCCGCAGCGTTCCTCCCCACCGCCCTCGGCCCGACAGGGCCCGGGCGGCGGCCGGGCCGGGCCCTGCTACGCCGGATGAGGCGGGAGGAGACGGACGCGGTGCCCACCGTGGCGGCGCGGGTCTCCTTGCGCGTCCAGCCGGTGGGGGTGCTCGGGCCACGCCGGGGCCGTGACCTCAGGACCGCGCAGACGGCGCACCGTCCACGACCCGTGCCGTCGGCCACCGATCCTGCCCCCGGATCCAGGCCGGGCGCGAAGGCCTCACCGCGAGGCACCGCTCACCGTGCGCCTCTCGCGCTCCTCGCCGTGGAACCCCGGGGCGCGAGCAGTGAGGGTGCGGCTCAGGCGCCGGCGCCCTCGGTGAGGGCCCAGGAGGTGGCGACAGCGGCGTCGAGAAACCAGTCGAGGGTCTCGGGGGTCGGCTCCAGGGCGTAGAAGTGCATCTCGATCCGTGCCGTGGGCAGGCCGGAGAGGTCCATCAGCACCTCCATCCCCGCCCCGGTGATCTCCGGCTCCGAGGAGTGGAGGTGGACCTGCACCCGCAGCGGGGAGGTCTGCAGCAGGTGGTCCTCCCGGCCGGTGGCGTGGGCGAGAACCCGGGCCCGTTCGTAGACGGTCACCGCCGTGGGCGGTGACCCGGGGCTGTCGGGCCAGCCGAGGTAGACGGTGGCACTCACCCTCCCCGTGCGCACCACCCGCAGCCGCTCCACGTGCGGGCGCCGGGCTGCCAGTTTCGACCCCTCCACGACATCACCGGGAACGGGCAACGGCTCGGGCGGCTCGGGCGGCTCGTCCTCCGGGCCCGGGAGCGGATCGGTCATGCCTTCAGTGTCCCCCGGCCGGGTGCGGGCGGTCCGTCACCTCTTCCGGGGTCGGCCGCCGCTGCCCGTGCCGGGTCCCGGCGGGGCGGCCCTGCCGTGGCTGCCCACGGGAGGGACCGGCCGGCGCCGGGGAGCTGCCCACGGCCACTTCCCGGTACCGGCCCCGGCGGACCGCGCAGGGATGTGTGCCCCGGACCGGTCGCGGGATCCCCGGGACGCGCTGTCGTCCGGCGGGCAGACTGGTGCCATGATTGACGATGTCCAGGTGTTCCCGCAGGCACCCGCGCGCCCGCCCGAGGTCGAGGACGGTTTCCCTCCGCCGCGTCTTCGTCGCGAGCTGTGGGTCGATCACTATCTCCCGCACTGGACCACCCCGGAACGCTCCCGGGCCCGGTACGACCTGGACGGGGCCGGGATCCGCCTGCGGATCGATGCGGACCAGCCCGACTGGAGACCGGAGGACGCCCCGATGCGGGTCTCGAATCTCCAGACCGGGGTGTTCTCCGGGCCGGTGGGCTCCGCCCGCGGCACCCACCGGCACCGGCCCGACGGTCTGGCGGTGCGCACCGCAACCCCGCAACGGTTGCTGTGGGCGCCCTCTGCCGGGCGGGTGGACGTCACGGTCAGCGCCAGCACGGACCCGGGATGCATGCTGGCGGCGTGGTTGGTCGGCACCGAGCACCGCTCCCCCACCCACAGCGGGGAGATCTGCCTGTTCGAGATCGATGCCGGCGCCGTCAGCCCCGGGCACAGCCGCGCCCGCTGCGGGGTGAAAGCCCACGGCGACCCCGCCCTGACCACCGAGATGGTCGAGGTCACCGTGCCCGTCGACGCCTCCCTCCCGCACACCTGGTCCGTGGTGTGGGGACCGGCAGGAACAGTGATCGGCTGCGAGGGCAGGATCGTCCACCGCGACACGCAGGCCCCCGACTACCCGCTGTTCTTGATGCTCGACCTGTTCGAGCTCGGGCCCCGCGCACCGCACCCGGGCACCTACCCCAAGACCGCTCGCATCCACGCCCTGCGCGGCTGGAACGACCCCCACACGCCCTGAACCCCGCCCCACGGCGACAGCCCGGCCACCACACGGCGACGGCATCGGCGACCGGACACCCCGGCTCACCGCTGAGGGCAGCGACGTCAGGGGTGCAGCCGACTGCCCAGCCGGGGCAGGAGGAACTGGACCAGCGCTCCGCCGGCCAGCTCGCAGAGCACCGCGCCCAGGCCCACGGCCCCTCCGAGCAGTCGGCCCCGCGAGCACCACGGTCGCCTTGATCGAGGTGCGCGCGACAAGCACGGACCTCCCGGTACACCTCGCCAGACCGGTCACCGGACCGTCACACGGTCCGGTGACCGAGGTGCACACCGATGGAGCCGGCGGCAGCACCCCCGGGGTCGCGTCGAGCACCAGCCCGATCACCTGCGCGTTGCTGAGGGCGCCGGGCCCGGGCCGCTCGCGCAGCGGGATCCGGGCGAGGAGCACCAGCAGGTTAGGGACGATGACGACCGTGCCCGCGCTCTCCCCGCGCTTCCGGAGCGCCAGCGGGGCCCGGAGCGTGTCCTGGCACCTCCCGGGCTCGTGGTCGTCCACGACCCGTACTGAGGACACGGCTGACGACGGCTCCTGGGCCCCCGGTGTCAGCCCCGAGGAACGAGGAGAGCACACGACCGCCGCGATCGTGCAGGCCGTGATGATGACCCTGGTGCCGGTGACGGTGTACCTGGTGGTGTCGGCGGCCGCCTCCGGGAGGCTGCCCAGGAACAGACGGATCGGGCTGCGCACCTCCGCCAACCTGTCCTCCCCGATGGCGTGGAGGGCAGGGCACGCGGTAGCGCTGCACAAGCTCCGGTGGTACGTGTTCGCCGGGGTGACCGGCGCGGGGCTCCTCCTCGGGAACCTGCTCCTCACCGGCAGCGACCGCGCAGGGTTCCTCCCCCGGAGGCTGCTACTCATGATGCTGGTCACAATCTTCCAAGCGGCCGCCCGGGGAGTCCGGGCCGCTGCGCTGGTGGCGGCCGCCTCCCCGTGAACCCGGGGCGGAGTGGCCAAGCGGCCCCCGTCCGGCACCAACGACCGGAGCGCCTCGAGGACCTCGCCCGACCGCGCCGCTCGTGGTAGGTCCTCGGCGGACGCGCCGTGCCGCCGGGGTCGTAGGGTGGGCAGACGAGCATGCCTCCGCGCCGGGTGCGCACGCCACGACGACCCCGGTGCGCCCCGCCCCATCGACCGGAAGGACTCCCGTGACCCCGGTGACCACCGCGCAGGACGGCACCCGCCCCGACGTCACCGCCCGCGCCCGAGCTCTGCTGCGCGCGGCCGTCCCGTTCGCCGGGAACCTGCTCACGAGCAACCTCGGTGCGGCGCTGGGCCGGCACGTGGCCGATCCGTCGGCGGGCCCGAAGGCTCCCGTGCCCACGGGCTGGCCGGCCGCTTTCGCCCACCGGGGAGGGGCCGAGGTCGCCCCGGAGAACACCCTGGAGGCGTTCCGGACGGCCGCGGCCCTCGGGGACGTCGTGCTGGAGCTCGACGTCCAGGTCACCGCCGACGGCACGGCCGTGTCGATGCACGACCTCACCGTGGACCGCACCACCGACGGGACCGGAGCCGTCGCACGGATGTCCACCCGGGACCTGCAGCGCCTGGACGCCGGGCACACCTTCACCCTCGACGGGGCGACCTTCCCGTGGCGCGGACGCGGGGTCCGCGTCCCCACGCTGGCGGAGGTCTACGAAGCCTTCCCCGCCCATCGCGTGGCGATCGAGCTCAAGGGCAACCGGCCCGGGGCCGAGCAGATCGTCTGGCGCACCATCCAGGCGGCGGAGGCTCAGGGGCGCACCCTCGTCGCGACCAACCGCACGGCCTCGATCCGGCGCTTCCGCCAGGTCTCGGGAGGGACGGTCCCCACGGCGGCGGCGCTGACGGAGTTCGCCGCCTTCCGGCTCCTGTGCCTGCTGGGCCTCCACGCCCACCACGCCCTTCCGTTCCAGGGCCTGCAACCGCCCGACAGGATCCTGGGGGTGCGCGTGCTCACCCCCGCGCTGCTGCGGGCCGCCCAGCAGGCGGGGCTGCGGGTGGACGTGTGGACGATCGACCACGAGGCCGACATGCGCCGCCTGCTGGAGTGGGGCGTGGACGGCGTCATGACCGACCGGCCCGATCTGCTCTCCCGGGTGCTCCGGGAACCCTGACCCACGAGCGCGGGAGCTGGACACCGAGCGGCCTCCGCGGGACCAGCGGGAGCGGGGAACGGGCGTCCTGCTCGGTCCGTGCCGTCGCCCGCCCCGCGGCCGGTCCGGCAGCGGGGCGAGGACCTGGTCGGCCCCGGCCGGTCCGGAGCGCCGTCAGGCCTGGATCCGCCCGAACGCTCCGTGCGGGGGCGCCTCACCGGTGGCGCGTCTCCGGGCCATCACGTCCTCCGACGGAGACGCGACCTCAGCGACGCCCGAGTTCCCTGCATGGTGGTCGGCAGGTGAGGAGGTGTCGCGCGGAGGCGGGCCCGGAGGGCGGACCGGCGTGTCACAGTGGTGGGTCGAGGGGCCGGTCGACGGCGTGGAGGTCGTTGCTGAGGCTGCTGCCGGTGATGCCGTCCAGCGGGGTGATGTCCACGGCGATGCCCGTCTGCACATCGAGAGAAACGCTGTACAGCGTGGCGAGGCCGCCGCTGGTGAGGGTGGGGTCCTCGGGACCGTACTCGGGGATCCGGCTGGCGGGGCTGTCCAGCAGCGGGCAGCACCCGCACCGGGGGGTGTAGCCGTTGTCCCAGTCCTCGTTCTCACCCACCAGCGGCCGGCAGGTGGCCGACCAGGTGAGCCGGCCGCGGAGCATGGTGGCGGTGACGTCACGGACGTCCACGCCCTGGCTGAGCTCGGCCGGATCGAGCATGGCCGTGAACTGGTAGTCCCGCCACATCGGATCGCCGTGGTCGTAGTGCCAGTCCTCCGGGCGCTGGAAGACCAGGCCATCCGGCCGCAGGACGACTCCCGTCCCCGGAGCCGGGGGCACAGCGCGCACCGCGCCGTCGTCGCCGCAGCACACCGGCTCGGCGGATCCGCTGTATGGCACTCCCTCGGCCGCCTCGACTCCTGCGGAGGAGCGCACGACCACCCGGCCGACGCGACGATCGAGCCAGGCCTCGACCGGCTCGCCCAGCGCCGTGCTCCCGCTGTCTTCCTGGCGCCGATGGGTGAAGTGCACGGTGGTGAACCGCCACGGCGAGCTGGCCGCCAGCGCGCGGAAGTCCGCAGCCGTGGGCGTGCCGGGCACAGGGGAGGCGCTCATGCGACCGAGTAGAGCACATCCTGAGCGCCGGCGCGACGACGAGGCCCGCGCACCCGCGACCGGGAAGGGGCTCCGACGGCCATGACCGGGGTGCGGTGCCGGCCGGTCTGGTGACCGTGGTGGCCATGGCGAGTCGGAGAGCGCCCGGGAACTGGTCGGTGGTCGGTTGCGGACAGTGCCGGAGCCGCTGACGCCGCCCCGGACGGACCATGGTCACCATCTCCGCAGGACGTGGGATCGTGCGCGGCAGTCGCCGGAAGACGTTTTGCACTTGCCATAAATGGTCTTCTTCGCCACAGCACCGCCCGGCGTGCTCTGCGGGGTCCTGTATGCATCATCATGAGAACGCCCCATGAAAGGCACCCCTGGCAGCCCCCCAATATCCACAGCTGCCCCTACATAGGAGCCACCCATGAGCCACAACACCGACCCCGGCCCGCGCCAGCTCCACGAGCAGGTCCACCCGCTGCCCGTCGGCTGGCAGCTCGTCGACGTCGAGCACGAGCAGTACGAGGGCCCCACCTTCTACCCGCCCGAGCCCCTGGACGCCTTCGGCGTGGCCGTCCTGTGGACCCCGGAGGGATACCTGTACGAGGTGCTGAACAACAAGGCCACGAACACCCTGACTCGAGCCGAGCTGGTGGGGCTGCAGATCGCCATCGACCGAGCCCTCGCATCGGGGTCCTGAGCCCCGGTGGCCGGGCCTCGGAGACACCCCCGGCCTCGGAGGCCGGGGGTGTCTCGTGGGGAGGACCCCGGGGCGCCCCGCAGGTCGCCCGGGGGATGGAGGCCAACTCCGTGACGGATACGACAGCCTGCTGCTCGACAGCCGGATCCGCGGTGGCCTGATCCACTGGGACGGCTCCCCACGCTGCCGCCTGCCATCATCGCCGTGGGATGCGCGAGCCGACAAGAACTCCGCCCAGCGCGACGAGGGCGCCGAGGAGCACTCCCACGCCGAACTCCAGGGGCAGACCCCCGGCGGCCGGGACCCTGGCAGCAGGGCCCTCCCCGGCACGAAGCGCTCCGCGTGCCTCGGCCGGGGACCCGCCGCTTCCCGTGGTCGCGCTCGTGGCCGGGCTCGTGGTCGTCACGGATCCGGCCGTGGAGGGCGCGGGGGCGCGGCCGCCGGTGGCGAGGTCCCGGTCGATCGCGGCGAGGAACGACGCGACCATCCGCTTGCCGGCTCCGGCGAGCATTCGCTGGCCCACACCGCCGACAGAGCCGCCCACGACCGCAGCGGCCGCCCACGTGAGATCGGTGCCGCCGTCCCCGGCGTCGGCCATCCGCACGTGCACCTCGGCGGAGACCGTGCCCGGTCCGCCCGCCGCCTGCACCTCGAGCACGAACGCGTCCGGTGGCTGCTGCTCCCGGAAGGCGACCTCGCCCTCGTAGGCGCCCTTGATCGAGGCCACGCCGATGGTGGCCCTGACGGCGTAGCGGTCCTCCCCCAGCTCGGCGAGCGACTCCACCCCGGGAACGGTGCGCAGCAGGACTTCGGGGTCGTGGAATGCCGCCCATGCGGTGGCGCGGCCGGCCTGCAGGTGGGCGGTGCCGGTGATCTCCATGGCTCTCCTTCTGCGGGGTGCGGGCGGGCCCCGTAGCCGCGGGCGAGCCCGGGCCGGACAGGTCAGGTGCGGTGCAGCGAGGGCCAACGGCCGGCGGCGTGGCGTCGGCGCAGGTCCCAGAGCTCCGACGGGGAGATGGGCATCCGGGTGATCGGGAACCCCTCGGCGTCCTCGATCGCGGAGGCGATCACCGCGCTGCCCGGGATGGTCCCGGCCTCTCCGGCTCCCTTGATGCCCAGCGGGTTGAGCGGGCTGGGGGTCTCCAGGTGGGCGGTCCGGATCTCGGGGACCTCAGAGGCGAAGGGCATCAGGAAATCCATGAAGGAGGCGTTGAGCAACTGCCCGGAGGAGTCGTAGACGAGACGCTCGTAGAGGGCTCCGCCGATGCCCTGGGCCACGCCGCCGTGGACCTGTCCTTCGACGACCATCGGGTTGATCATGGGCCCGCAGTCGTGGACCACGCAGTAGCGCAGCACCCGGATGTCGGCCGACTCCGGATCGGTCTCCACGATCGCGGCGTGCATGCCCGATGCGAAGGTCGAGCGCAGCGGCGAGTAGAAGTCGGTGCCCTCCAGCCCCGGCTCCTCGTCGTCGGCGATCGGGGGACGGGTCGTGTCGGCCCGGCCGCCGAACTGGGTCGCCGCCCGCGCGCTGTCGTCGAACGCGTAGCGCAGGGGGTTGGAGAGCACCGCGACCATGGCCAGGGGGATCTGCGCCCGCGGGTCGCCCTTGACGCGCACGATCCCCTCGACGAGCTCCAGGTCGACCGGGTCCGCTTCGAGGGCGCGACCGGCGACCCGCAGGGCCTTCTCCTTCACCCTGCGCGCGGCCAGGTGCACCGCGTTGCCGCTCATCACCGCCCCCCGGGAGCCCCAGGTGCCCACCGAGTAGGACATCTGCCGGGTGTCGCCGGTCGTGACGCGCACCGTGTCGATCGGCACACCCAGCTCGTCGGCGACGACCTGGGCGAGGACCGTCTCGTGCCCCTGCCCCTGGGTGGTGAGTCCCGTGGACACGTGGATCCGCCCGGAGGTGTCGATCTCGATGTGCCCGCCCTCGTAGGGGCCCGCGCCGGTGCTCTCCACGTAGCAGGCGATGCCCAGGCCCACCCGGCGGCCCTGCGCCCGGGCCCGGGCCCGGTACTTCTGGAAGTCGTCCCAGCCGACCAGGTCCTTGAGCTCGTCCAGGCAGGCGGGATAGTCCCCGGAGTCGTAGACCCCCTCACGCCCGTCCTGCATGAGCAGCCCGAGGGGGTGGGGGAACTCGCGCACGAAGTTCACCAGCCGCACCTCGGCGCGGTCCTTCCCGAGGGCGTCGGCGATCGCGTCCATGGTGCGCTCCATTATGAACACGCCCTGGGGACGCCCCGCCCCGCGGTAGGGGGTCACGATCACGGTGTTGGTGTACAGCGACCAGAACTCGACCCGGTAGTGGGGGATGTCGTAGGGGCCGAGGAGGTGGGTGGAGGTGTTCAGCGGGCAGATCACCCCGTAGGGCAGGTAGGCGCCGTTGTCGTGCCAGAACTCCACGTCCAGGCCGAGCACCCGCCCGTCGTCGTCGAACCCGACGCGGACCGTCTGCAGCTGCTGACGCTCGTGGGCGGAGCCGATGAAGTGCTCCCGGCGGTCCTCGGTCCACTTCACCGGGGCCTGCAGCCTGCATGCCGCAGCGGCCACGCAGATGTCCTCCGGCCAGGGATGGTTGATCTTCACGCCGAAGCCGCCGCCGACGTCGGGGGCGATGACCTCGACCCGGGCCAGG
This sequence comes from Kocuria rosea, assembly GCF_023715525.1. GTDB lineage: Bacteria > Actinomycetota > Actinomycetes > Actinomycetales > Micrococcaceae > Kocuria > Kocuria rosea_A. The sequence continues at coordinate 95,130 of NZ_JAMBOG010000005.1, forward strand.
GGCAGGCCGAGCTTCGCGGCGAGCGCCGCGCGGGTGCCCGTGGAGGTCTGGGTGGAGGCGTGTACCCGCAGCCGTCCGTCCTCGGCGTCCCAGCGGGCGAGGATGCCCCGGCCCTCCAGGGGCATCGACGCGCTGCGCTCCATGTCCAGGTGCAGTTCCAGGACGTGGGGGGCTGCCTCGATCTGAGCGGGCGCGTTCCCGACCTGCTGGACGAGGTGGGCTGCGACGTTGCCGGGGGCCTGTTCGTGCACGAGGTGGGCGGCGTCGCGGGCGGTGGCCACCCCGACCACGGGCTCACGGTGCGCATAGGCGACCCGGATCCGCTGGGCGGCGTCCTCGGCGAGGTACCGGTTGGTGGCCACGACCATGGCGATGGGCTCCCCGACGTGGTTGACCTCGTCCTTGGCCAGGGCGCGGCCGGTCACGGGGTGCTCGATCGAGGGGTGCGGCAGGAGCATGGGCAGCGGTTCGGCGGCCGGTCCCGGGAGGTCCTCCCAGGTCCACACGGCGACGATCCCGTCGATGTCCAGGGCACCGGAGACGTCCACGTCGAGCACGCGGGCGTGGGCGTGGGGGCTGCGGACGAAGGCGGCTTCCAGGGCTCCGGCGCCGAGGTCGTCGAGGTAGTGGCCGTGGCCGGTGACGAGGCGGGGGTCCTCGCGGCGCGTGATGGGGGCGCCGAACATGCGGGTGGTCACGACGGCTCCTCGGTGGTGCGCGCGCCGCGCCGCAGGTGCGCGGCCCGGCGGACGGCGTGGACGATGTTCTGGTAGCCGGTGCAGCGGCAGAGGTTGCCGGAGATCGCCGTGCGGGCCTCCTCCGGGGTGGGATCGGGGTTCTCGTCGAGGTAGGCGTGCACCGTGGTGATGAGCCCCGGGGTGCAGAAGCCGCACTGCAGCCCGTGGCAGTCGATGAACGCCTGCTGGACGGGTGAGGGGTGCTGCGGGTCGTGGCCGATCCCCTCGACGGTGGTCACCTCGTGGCCCTCGGCGGAGGCGGCGAGGACCAAGCAGGAGCGCACCGGCTGCCCGTCGAGCAGCACGGTGCAGGCGCCGCAGACGCCGTGCTCGCAGCCGACGTGGGTGCCGGTGAGCCCGACGTCGTGGCGCAGCGCGTCCGAGAGCAGGCGCCGGTGCGGGAGGTCGAGGCGGTGCTCGAGGCCGTTGACCCGCAGGGACACCGGGCGGAGAGGCTCGGGAGCGGCCCCGGTGGACCAGCCCTGCGGGTGGGGAGGGGTGCTCATGGTCAGGTGTCCTCTCCGGGCAGGGCCGTCAGCTCGGTGAACAGCCGGCGGGTCAGCACTGCGGTCAGGTGCCGCCGGTAGTCGGCGGTGGCGTGGATGTCGTCCTGCGGCACGACGAACGCCTCGGCCATGGCAGCGACGTCGGCGGCGGCCCGGGCGGCCTGCGCCACCGGGAGGCCGGCCACGGCGTCGTCGAGAGTGAGCACGCACGGGGTGTCGGTCACCGAGACGAACCCTGCCCGGGCACCGGTGAGCATCCCGTCGGCGACCTCCAGGACCAGGCCCACACCCGCCAGTGCGTAGTCGCCGGAGCGGCGGGCGTATTCGGCGAACCCGGCCCGCGCGCGGTCGGGCAGCCGCCCGAAGGCGGCCTCGACGAGGATCTCGTCCTGGGCGAGGGAGGTCTCGAGCGGACCGAGGAACAGCTCGCTCGCCGGCACCGTGCGCTCTCCGCGCACGGAGCGCACGCGGACCCGCCCGTCGGTCAGGGCCAGGATCATCGGCATCTCCCCGTTGGGATCGGCGTGGGCCACGGAACCGACGGTGGTGCCGCGGGAGCGGATCGCCGGGTGCCCCACGTGGGCCAGGGCCCGGCGCAGGAGGGGTTGGGCCCTGTGGGCCGGTCCGCTGCGCTCCAGCACCCGGTGGGTGACGAGGGCGCCCACCAGGACGTCGTGGTCCGTCACGTCGATCCGGTCCAGGCCCGGCAGCCGGGTGAGGTCCACGAGGTGCTCCGGGGTGGCCAGCCGCATGTTGAGCAACGGGATGAGGCTCTGACCGCCGGCGAGGACCTTCGCCGCAGGGTCCAGCTCGTGGAGCAGGCCCACGGCCTCCTCGAGGCTGTCGGGGGCGTGGTAGGTGAAGGGCGCGGGCTTCACGGCCCGTCCGATCCGTGGGCGGCGCCCCTCCCGGCACGCCCGGCCCGCGCGCACGGGTCGGCGGCGGGTCCGCCGCGGGCTGCGGGACGGCCGTGCGGCCGTCGCCGGGACGCTTCCCCCCGGATGCCCATCTCGTGCTCCTTCGCGCGGGAGACCCTCGCAGGCATCGGCCGACCGGTCGGTGGGATCGGGTGCGCGCCGATGCGCCGAGCGAGGTGATGAGCGCAACACTATGGAGTGCACCGCACGACCGCCATCATCGGTGCTTGATGACAGGGCGACGGACCGCCCACGGGGGCACGCACCCGCAGGAGGAAGCGCCGGGAGCGGACGGCGCACCGGCCGGCCCTCCGACCCACGACCACCGGGCCGGCACCCCCGTGCTCGCGGCTGCCGTCCCCGTTTCCGGCGTCGCACAGGGTGCTCGTCGGGATCGGCCACCCCATGTGGCCGGCGCCGGGGGCACAATGCCACCATGACCGCTCTTCCGTCCCCGCCCCGCGACCAGCCCGGCTGCGCCGGGCTGCTCCTGGCGGCCGGCGCCGGCCGCCGGCTGGGCACACCGAAGGCGCTGCTGCGCGGGCCCGACGGGCGGGCACGGGTGCAGGTCGTCGTGGATCAGCTGCGCCGGGCCGGCTGCGAGCCGGTGCACGTCGTCGTCGGGGCCGCGCCCACGGAGGTCGCCGCCCTCGTGACCGGGGCCGTGATCGTGCCGGCCCCCGATTGGGCCGAGGGCCTCGGCGCCTCGCTGCGGGCCGGGCTGCGCTCGCTGGAGCCCACCGCCGCCGACGCCGTTCTGATCATGCTGGTCGACCTGCCCGGTGTCGGCGAGGCGGCCATGCGCCGGGTGCTGGCCGCGGGAACTGCCTCCGGGAACCCGGCCGCCACGGCCAAGGTGCGAGCCCACTGGCGCCGGGAGCCCGGTCACCCGGTGCTGCTCGGGCGGGCGCACTGGCCCGCCGCGCTCGGCACCGCCCACGGGGACCGCGGGGCGCGCGCCCTCCTCTCCGGCTCCGGTACCACGGGCGTGGAGTGCTCCGACCTCGGTGACGGCCACGACGTCGACGTGCCCCAGGACGCAGTGCGAGCACGGCTGCGCCCGCCCGAGGCCCTCCCCCCGGACGAGGACCGGCCGTGACCGCCCTGCCCGACGACCCCGTCGCCCTCCAGGAAGCCCTGGGCGCCCACGGCTACCTGGCCGACACCGCCCTGGCCACCACCGCCTGGCTCGCCTGCCGCCTGGAACGGCCCCTGCTGTGCGAAGGAGCCCCGGGTGTGGGCAAGACCGCTCTGGCCGCCGCCCTGGCCGCTGTGCTCGAGGGCCCGTTGATCCGCCTGCAGTGCTACGAGGGGATCGACGCGACGCAGGCGCTCTACGACTGGGACTTCCCACGGCAGGTCCTGCACCTGCGCGCGCTGGAAGCCGGTGGGCGCACGGACCTCGAGGCGGCCGAGACGGATCTGTACCGGCGCCGCTTCCTGCTCGCCCGGCCGGTTCTCCAGGCCCTGGAGGCCTCCCTCCCGCAGCGGCGAGCGGTGCTGCTCGTCGACGAGGTGGACCGCGCCGACGACGAGTTCGAGGCCTTGCTGCTTGAGGTTCTCTCGGAATGGGCCGTCAGCGTGCCCGAGCTGGGCCGGGTCGTGGCGCAGGCCCCGCCCGTCGTCGTCGTCACGTCCAACCGCACCCGGGAGCTGCACGACGCGCTGACCCGCCGCTGCCTCTACCATTGGTTCGAGCTGCCCGACCTGGAGCGCGAGCGCGCGATCGTGCGCCGCCACGTCCCTGACGCCTCCGACGCCCTGACGGCCTCGGTGCTGGCGGCCGCGGCCCGGCTGCGCTCCCTCGACCTGGTCAGACCGCCGGGGGTCGCCGAGACCCTCGACTGGGTCCGGGCCCTGGTGCGCCTCGGCGTGGACGAGCTCGACGAGGCCGCGGCCCACCTGACCCTGGGCACCGTCGTGAAGGAGCGCGAGGACCTGCTGACCGTCCGGGACGCCGGGCCGCTTCCCGGTGGCGCCCCGCCGAGGAGCATCCGGTGAACTACGTGGACCTGGTCGTGGGCCTCGGGCGGGAGCTGCGCCGGGCGGGTGTGGACGCCGGGCCCGAGCAGACGCGCACGCTCGTGCGCGCACTGGCCCTGCTGGACCCCCTCGACCGGGAGCAGGTGCGCGCCGCCAGCCGCGCCTGCTGCTGCACCTCCCCCGCGCAGGTCCAGGTGCACGACCGGGTCTTCGACGCCTTCTTCCGCGCCGGGCCCGGCCACCCCGGGGCCACCACGGTCCTCGAGCAGGCTCCCGGCAGCCCTGACGGGCGCTCGGGGAACGACGGCACGGACCCGGGCATGCGCTCCCCGGCGTCCGCCTCGCGCACCGAACGGCTGTCCCGCACCGATCTGGCCCGTCCCGGCCCGGAGCGGGAGGCGGCACTGGCCCTCGTGGACGTCCTGCGGCTGAGCCCACCCGTGCGCCGGTCCGCCCGGCGCAGCCGCGCCTCCCGCGGCGGCGTGGACCGCCGCCGCAGCGCCCGCGCGCTGCTGCGCGCCGGTGGGGAGCCCTCGCCGCTGCACCACCGTCGGCGTCGCCCCCAGCCCCGGCGGATCGTCGTGGTCGTCGACGTGTCCGGGTCCATGCACCGCCACCACGACCTGGCGCTGCGTCTCGCCCGCCGCCTGGTGCGGGAACCCGGGCCCTGTGAGGCCTTCACCGCCGGCACCCGGCTGACCCGGGTCACCGGGCTCCTGCGCGGACCCTGGCCGACGGTGCGCGCCCGGATCGGCCGGCAGGTCCCCGACCTGGCCGGAGGCACTCGGCTGGGGGACGCGCTCGCCGACCTCGTGGACGACTGGGGCCGCCGAGGACCGCTGCGCGGGGCCGTGGTGGTCGTCGTCTCCGACGGGTGGGAGACCGGCTCGACGGCCCGCCTGGCCCGTCAGGCCGCCCGGCTCCACCGGCTGGCCCACCGCTTCATCTGGGTGAACCCGCGCGCCGGCCGCGAGCAGTTCCGGCCGGACACCGCCGGGATGCGCGCCGTCGCACCGTTTCTCGACCACCTCGTGGGCGGGCACACGGTGGCCCACCTGCAGGAGGCACTCGATGCGATCGGCGCCGCCCGGCTCCCGGTCCGGGCGCAGCAGGTCCGCCGTGCGTGACGTGGCCGTGATGCTCGAGCGGTGGCTGGGCGAGGGACGCCGGTTCGCGCTGGCCACCATCGCCCGGACCTGGTCCTCCGCCCCCCGGCCCGCGGGCGCCATGATGGCGGTCGATGAGGACGGACAGGTCCTCGGCAGCCTCTCCGGCGGGTGCGTGGAGGGCGCTGTGCACGAGCTCGCCCTGGAGGTCCTCGCCGACGGGGCCGCCCGCGCCGCCCACTACGGCATCAGCGGACAGGACGCGCTGGCGGTCGGCCTGACCTGCGGTGGTCACCTCGACGTCCTGGTCCGGCTCGTGGATCCCGCCGCGGAGGACAGCGCGGTGCTCCGCGGCGCCCTGCGGGCACTTACCGAGGAGCGTCCGGTCGCCCTCGCCGTGCGCGTGGCCACCGGCACCGAGGCCGTGCCCGCCGGCGAGCCCCTGGGCCGGTGGATGCTGGTGGACTCGGCAGCCAGCATCGGCAGCATCGGGCCCGCCCGCCTGGACGACGCCGTCGTCGCCGACGCCCGGGGCCGGCTGGGCACCGGGCGCAGCGACGTCATCGGCTACGGCCCGGACGGCGGACGGCTGGGCAGCGGCGTGGAGGTACTCGTCGTCGCCCTGGCCCCGCGTCCCCGGTTCCTCATCTTCGGGGCCATTGACTACGCCCGGGCACTGGCCGCCGTGGCCTCCTTCGTCGGCTACGCCGTGACCGTCTGCGACGCCCGGGCGGTGTTCGCCACCCCTGCCCGGTTCCCGGAGGCCGACGAGGTCGTGGACCGGTGGCCGCACCAGTACCTGGCCGAGGAGATCGAGGCCGGGCGCATCGACTCCTCCACGGTTCTCGCCGTGCTCACCCACGACCCCAAGTTCGACGTGCCGCTGCTGGAGGTGGCGCTGCGCTGCGACGCCGGCTACATCGGGGCCATGGGCTCGTGCCGCACGAACACCGAGCGCGAGCGCCGGTTGCGCGACCGCGGGATGAGTTCGGCGGAGCTCGCCCGGTTGCACGCTCCCATCGGCCTGGACCTGGGGGCCCGCACCCCCGAGGCCACCGCCGTGTCCATCATGGCCGAAGTGATCCAGCACAGCGGCGGCGGCAGCGGGCGGCCGCTGCGGGAGATATCCGGCCCGGTCCACCCGCTGTGAGCGCGCCGACCGCCCAGCACAGCGTTCACCCGCCCCGGAGGGGCGGCCCGGGGTGCCGGTTCGGCAGGTCCCGCACCCGTGCGGGGCGGGGCGGGGGCGGCTCCCGGGCGACGGCGACCCCGGGGCCTGCTCGCCGTTGCCCGGGAGCCGGTGACGGTCGAAGCCGGGACCGGGCGTCGACGGTCTGCGGTGAGGCCGCTCCGGCCGGGCGGCGGCACGGGCCGCCGGCCGAAGTGACAGCGCAGGTCACGGCGCAGGTCACGGCGCCGGGGGTGCGCCGGCCGGGGCCCCGGCGCCCATGCCGGTGGCCTCCTGCTGGGTGACGGCCCCGGCGTAGTCGTTGGCCGGGTCGCGGTAGATGGTGTGGATGTGGCCCCACCCGCCCGTGGTGACCCCGGTGACGTCGGCGCCGGCCGAGCCCTGCTGGTTGGAGAACTCGAGGTAGACGTCGGGACCGGAGATCTGGAAGTAGATGCCGTTGCCGGCGGTCATGTCGTAGACGGTCGCCCCGGACCAGGTCACGTAGGTCTCGTCCAGGCTCGCCTCGATCCTGGCCAGCTCCTCGGCGGTGGTCTGCTCATCGGCCAGGCCCACCCACTGGGCGATGACCTCGAGCAGCTGCTGCTTCTGCTCCTGGGTCAGCTCCGACCCGGCGATCCCGGTGCCGGTGGGGTAGGAGCAGGTGCCACCGGGGGCGCAGACCATATTGGCCACGTCCTCGCCCTGGTACAGCGCCGCCTGCTGGTCCTCGGTCAGGCTGTCGTAGAAGGCGAAGGCCGTCTCGTACATCCCGGCCAGCGGCTGCACCTCGTTGCCCTGCCCGTCGGTGTAGACCGCCGGCTGGGTGCCCAGGTGGGTGGGGGCGAAGGTGACCGAGCCCTCCGTCCCGTCGAGGGTGGCGTTGATCCCGAGGTGGTGGCCGCCGAACTGCACCTCCCAGGCGCTGGCGTCGGAGGGGTCGCCGAAGAAGGCGATGTAGTACTGGCCCAGCGACTCCTCGGTGCTGGTGGAGTTCTCGTGCAGGTACTGGTCCCCGCCCATGATGTCGGTGACGGTCTGGTACCCCTCGTCGCTGAGCAGTGCCTCGAGCACCTCCAGGGCGGCGGCCTGCTGCTCCTCGCTCAGCTCCGCCAGGTTCAGCCCGGCCCGGTCGACGAAGGTGACGGGGAAGTTCGACCAGGAGGTGGTCTTCGTCTCGTCGTCGTAGGCGTGGAGCAGGGCCTCGCGCTGCTCGGCCGACAGGGTCGCCAGGAACTGCTCGGCCGCGGTGGAGACGAAGCGGGCAGAACGGGAACGGGGGGAGATCATGGGCTGCTCCTTGCGGGATCGACGGGGTGTCGACCCGTAAGCTACGGCCTGCCCGCTGAGCATCCACTGAACGTAGCCGGAACACTGCCGTCGACCCACGAGCCGGTCGCTCCGGAGCCGCCACGGGCTGCCGGGCTGCGGCAGGCCCCGGCTGCCCCGGTGGAGGGGGGCCGGGGCCGGCCGGGGTCGTGGGTGGCCCGGCTGGCCGGTCCTCCGGCATCGATCCGCCGCAGCGCGTTCCGGGTCCGGTGATCGGCGATGCCCCGCCCGCCTCCCCCGAGATCCTTGCCGGCAGCCCCGCTGCGCAGTGGCGCGGCGAAGGCCGACATGTTGCGCGGCGAGCGTCGCAGGCGGTCCGGCGTGGTGGGAACCGCTGGGCCGCCCTCTCGGCCGCGGCGAGTGCTTCGTCGACCTGCGCACGCGGGCACGTGCTCCCGACACTCCGCGGCCGCTTCACGGGCGGTGGAGGGCAGAAGGTCGATGGACGGGTGGGTGCCCGGGCATCAGCACCGTGTACACCCGGTGGCCGTGCACCGGCCACCGGGGCGTCATCAGGCCCGGCCAGACTGGGGCTGTGCCCGGGAGCCGGGGATCTTCCGGGGATCGACGTCGAGATGAGGGGTGCCCGCCATGAGCGACCACGGGACGACCACAGCGATTCCACCTGTTCAGGACCTGACGCAGATCCGTCCCGGGGACCACCTCGAAGCCTGGAGCCAGGCAGTGGTGCGCCACCGGGGGATCGTGGAGGAGGCCGCCCCGGGTCTGGGAGTGGTCTGGATCCGGGAGTCCGGCATCGGTGAGCGCAGGATGATCGCCAGCGACACGTTCGAGTTGCGCGCCCCTTGGAACCCCGTGTCTGCCGACGGCGACGGTGAGGAGTTGTCATGAGTGAGCAGAGCGCCGAGCCCGGCGATCCGCGGGTTCCGCGCGGGACCGCTGAACCGCCGGCGGCCCGCTGCACCGGGGTGTTCTTCCCGCAACTGGTCGGACGCTGCGTGACCGAGGCCCACGCGGCCCTGGCGCGCACTGCCCGGATCCAGACTTCCCCGGGGCCGATGTCCCTGCACGCGGCCGGGGACCGGCTGCGCGTCCTGGCCCGCGCCAAGGGCCGCCGCTCCGCACCGGTGCGGCAGGTGCTGTTCGTGGACGCCCACGACACCGGCCCGGCCCAGATCGCCGCCGGTCTGCTGACCCATTATGCCGGGGCCGCCGTCGTGGCTCGCTCTGCCGGAGTGCGCCCGGGGGCGGCAGTGGACCCCTTCGCGGTGGAGGTCTTGGCCCAGCACGGGATCGAACCGGCCACGGTCACGCCCCGGCTGCTCACCGAGGATCTCGTGCGGGCTACCGACTGGGTCATCACCGTCGGTCCGCAGGATCCGGGTCCGATGCCCTCAGGACCTCCCGCCCGGACCTGGCTGGTCGGGGGTTCCGCCGACGAGGACGGGGGTCCGTCCCTGGTCGCTGCTCTGGATGGCCGGGTCCAGGGCCTGTGGGCGGAGATACGGACGTCACCCAGGCGGGAGGAAGAGCTCCGGGTCCGCGGGGTGCCCGACGAGCCGGCCGCTGACACCTCCGGGTCGTGACATGGGCATGTCCCGGGCGGCGAGCGCGGGGGCGCGGAGGCGCTGCACTCCCCCGGGACGGACGAGTGGCCCACGTGCGCCCCGACGTCGTCCGGCCCGTTCCTGAACACCGCTGACGTCGAGGACGCCGTCAGGTCCACCGCGCTCGTCGCCCGGCTGCTCCCGGCCCACGGCATCCGGATCCGCGGCTCCCCGGTCACGGTCAGCGGCGGCCCCGCCGCCCACCGGCCGCTGCGGGACGCCCGCACCGAGCCGGCCCTCGGCGGGAGGCGCAACGACCGCAGCGGCGTCGACGGGCCGTCGAGCCCCGGACGGTCCGGTGTGCCGGATGCCACGGTCCGCGTGTTGGTGGTGCCCGCCGGCGCCACCGTCCATGGTGGAGAGCAGAGGATGCACGGGGGTCCGCCGGGGGCGGGGGCCGCCTCCAGCCGCCCGGCGCACCCGGTGGCGCGCAGCACCTGCCGCCCCGGGACAGCAGGTGCTGCGGTCGCAGGTCCACCGTGCCGGCACCGGGGCCGCCGCACGGACCACCTCTCGGGCAGTCACCGCTTCGACCTCGTGGTGGCTGCCCCAGGGGCTGTCCCGGCTGTTCGAACCCGGAGCCCGACGAGCCGGCCGACGAGGCCTCCTGCGAGGTGGTCAGCGCTCTGGGTTGGGCGTGAAGGTGTGTCCCAGGGCGGTGGAGACCTCGGCGAAGATCCGGGTGGCCGGCGAGGAGCAGGGCAGGGTCTTCGGGTCATCGGCCAGCACCGGGGACTCGGGGCAGTTCCCGGAGGCGATGTCGCTGTTGGCCTGCACGACCACGGTGGTGTCGGTGGTGGTGTCGTAGTAGACGGTGGTGTTGTAGCCGGGCAGCTCCCCGGTGTGCCCGACCCAGCCGTCGATGCATCCGAAGCCCAGCCCGTAGCCCCTGTCTGCGGGCTGGAAGGAGGTGAGACGTTCCCGCTGGGCCTCCTCGCCCAGCAGCCCGTGGCCGGTGCCCAGCGCCCGGCCGAAGACCAGCAGGTCGCCCATGTCCGAGATCAGGTCCCCGGCGGTGAAGCTCCAGGAGGGGTTCCAGTGCGTGGCGTCGGCCGGGGCCTGCGGGGTCGCAGTGTTCCCCTGGAGGGTGAAGCCCTGCGCGTACGGTTCGGGCAACGCGGGGGAGTTCCCGGGCCAGACGGTCTCCTCCAGCTCCAGCGGGGCGAAGATCTGCTCTTCCAGCACGTCTCCGACCGACTCGCCGGTGACCTGCTCGATCACCAGCCCCAGCAGGATGTAGTTGGTGTTGGAGTAGTCGAACTGCTCCCCCGGGGCGAACAGGGGGGATTCGGAGATCCCGGCGGCGAGCAGCTCCTGGGGGGTGAAGACCGTCTCGGGGGCGGCGAAGAAACGATCCGTGAACGCGGTGCTGCGCGTGTAGCTGGCGATGCCGCTGGTCATGTCCGCCACCTGGCGCAGCGTGATTTGATCCCCGTGGGGAATGCCCGGAACGTAGTCCCCGATGGGGTCCTCGAGGGAGAGCCTGCCCTCCTCGGCCAGCTGCAGCACCAGCGTGGCGGTGAAGGGCTTGGTGACCGACCCGACGCGGGTGTGCACACCGACCTCCATCGGCTCCCCGGTCGCTGGATCGGCCACCCCGTAGGCGGCCGTCCAGGTGCCCTCCGGGGACGAGACCCCGACGACCGCACCGGACGCGGACGCCTGCGCGAACGAGTCCCGGGCGGCGGCGTCCAGCTTCTGCGTGAGCTCCTCGGGCAAGGGCTCGGCCATCTGCGAGGACGGCTCGCGGGTGACGACGTCGTCGACGTCGCTCACACAGCTCTGCCCAGCACCTGCCGAGGTCGCTGGGGCAGGGGCCGCCGCCGCGGCACCGGCCGGGGAGGACGGGGCGCTGCCGGCGCACCCGCTGGCCCCGAGCAGGAGCACCGTCGCCGTGGTGGCGACGAGCACGTGACGTGTGGATCGTGTCGGTGATGACATCTGCGTTTCCTTCTCGGTCGGCGCAGAACACCCCTGGGGGCTTCTCCGCCCGGGAGACAGTGCTTCGGACTCGGTCGTCGTGGACGACGATGTCGATCCCCTGCGCCCCGCCCCACCGCGAAGGAACATTCCCGCAGCACGCACAGGCGCTGAGATCGATGAGATGACGGGCCGATCCATGGCCCTCGCACCACGCACCGGCCCCCGAGGACTCGGCGGTCGGGCGGTGGCCCCAGCCTAGGACCTCCTCCGAGCCGGGGCGGAGAAACCGGCCAGGATCGTTATCCGAGCGCCGAAGATGTCGCGCCCCCCACGGCACCCCGCAGGAACTCCCGTCCAGGACCCCACGCGCTCAGCAAGGAGCGGGCCCGGAACGGGCGACGCCATTGCCGCGCTCCGGCACCCCGCCGACCGGTGGGCCGCTCCGGCCCAGGCCGGGAACCGGGGCCGCTCGGCCGGGGCGCCGGTGCGCTGCGCGCTGTGCGCCGCCCTGCTGGCTGCGCCCGGTGCGGCCGTGCGGGCGCACCGGGGAGTCGTCGCGGTGGTGGAGGTACTCGTGGCCGTGCTCGTCCTTCCCCACGTCGAAGTGCTCCTGCACCTGCGGGCACCACGCGGGGGCCTGCTCGGCCTGCGGGGCTCCCGCCAGATCCTGCCGGCTGGGCGGGTAGGGACCATGGACCTGCACGGCGATCCCGTTCAGCTCGTCCAGGATGTAGTGGTGGGACGACGGCGTGTCCGCCGGGGCTGTGGCACGACGCGCGCGGTCCACAGCCTCGCCACCGGATCGGCCGGTTCCTCGACGGGGTCGCCGTCTGCGGCCCGGGCGGAGATCCGCGTCCGGGCGCCGGCGCCGGCCGGGCCGGCCGCGGTGAGCCTTCAGCCTCGGGGGGTGCGCAGGTCCTCGAGGTGCTCGGCCTTGAGCTTGCGGTAGTGGACCATGAGGTCGCCCGGGGTGTAGGTGGCAGTGGCGGTCACCGGTGTGCCGGGGTGGCCGTGCTCGGCCAGGATCCGCTGCAGCGCAGGCTCGTGCTGGGCGAGGATCACCTGGTTGAAGTAGCCGTGGTGGAGCAGCGCCGCGATCCCGCCGGCGTAGCCCCAGGTTGGGGAGCCCTCGGCCATCGGCGCGTGAGGGTCCCCCCAGTCGGCAGGCCCGCCGGTGGAGGCCAGCTCGGAGGCGAGCATGTTCTTCAGCACCTCGTCGCGGAAGGACAGGGAGAGCTCGGCGACCTCGTCGACGATCTCGAACCGGTCCACCCGCACCCCGGCTCCGGGGTGGGTCTCGACCACGCCCTTGACGGCCTGCAGGATCTCGTGGGTGGTCATCGTCGTCTCGCTTCCTGAAGGGGGGAGAAGCCCGGTCGATGCATAAACATCAGCGTACTGGCTACTCAGGAGTCACTATTTGCCCGTGCTGTCCCCACAAGGGCCCACGCACGTCGTAGCCCGCGGAGCTCGCGGCGAGGCCGCACCGGCCCACGACCTCGGTCCCGTGACGAGCGGGAGCCCCCGTCCCGTCGACGAGGGCGGGCACCGGCTTCGGGCCCTCAGGCGCCGCAGCGGTGGACTCCAGGAACCGCGAAGCCCTGCCGGAGACACCGGCCGGCCGCACAGTGGCACCGTCCCGGCGCCGACTCGTCCACCGGGGAGCTGCGGAACGAGCCGGCTCGCCCGGAGCGTCGGCTCTCTGCGGACACGGCCGGGGCCGTTCCCGTGCGGCGGTGTCCGCACATGCCTGCCTCCCTGCGGCACTGCGGGGTGCTCCCGGGACCCTCCCGGTGACCGGACCGCCGAACCGGCCGGTCCCCGGCACGGCTCCGTCGACGGCCCGAAGACAGCACGTCCCCCCTATGGCATTTTGATTGCAAATCCGATGGTCTACTCTTCGGGGGACATGTCCATGGACGAGGATCGGGGGACGGATGAAGGTCACCGTGTTCGGGGCGACCCATCCCATGGGCCAGGAGCTGGTCGAGGACCTGCTGTTCCGCGGCTACGAGGTCACCGTCTTCCTGCACGACCCCACGCCGGTGCCGGCCGCCTGGGGACGGGAGGTGGCGACGGTGATCGGTCGGATCACCGACTCCGCGGCTGTCGACACCGCGGTGAAAGGCGCCGAGGCGGTGATCAGCACCCTGGATCCCCGCCTGCGGCCCCACTCCCGCAGGCTGTCCCTGGCGGAGGGCACCGGTCACATCGTGGCCAGCATGCACCGCCACGGGATCCGCCGCTACATCGGCCACGGCACCCCGGTGGTCAGCCTGTGTCCCCGGGAGAGGCCCACCACCCACATCAAGGTCCACCGGTTCCTCGCCCGCCGCTTCGCCCCCCACGCCTACCGGCAGATGCAGGAGATGATGCAGGTGGTCGCCGGCTCCGGACTCGACTGGACGGTTGTGCGCTTCATGCACGCCACCGGAGGCAGCGCCCGGGGCCTGAAGTACGTGGGGTTCTTCGGCCCCGGCGAGGTGGGCGCCTCGGCCACCGCCGCCGACATCGCCCGGTTCACCACCACCCAGGTCCTGGAGACCACCTACATCCGCGACGCTCCCGCCGTCAGCAACTGATGACCCGCGCCGGCCGCAGTCGGCGGCACCGCGCACGAGCACGCTCCGTCGCACCGGTGGAGCCAGGGGCGCACCGGCCGCCCGCCCGCAGGTGATCCGCGTGGACGGAGCGCTCTACCACGGAGGGCCGTGACCGGGGCCAACGGCCCACGCCCACGCCGGGTGCCGCCCCGAGGTCTCCGGGTCATGGGCCCTCCTGCACAGGCGCGTGCCGCCTGCTGCCCGAGCGCGAGGAGTCCCTGGTGCCGGCAACGCGGGGGCTGCCGCCCCGCGCACCCGGACCGACCGGGCGAGGAGGACGCCGAGCACGGCGAGGCCCTCGGAGGGCGTCCGACCGACGAAAGGCCAGGACACACGACAGGGGGACCAGAACCCCCACGGGCCCGGTCCCCCTGCCACGGGATGCATCACACCCCGCCTGCGCACGCTTCTCAAGCTGCATCCCAGTATCCCCGATGGAGCCCACCGGCCGAAAGCCCCTCAAGCCCTCAGAAGCCCCGCACAGCACCGGCCCGCTCCATCCCCAGCGGACTCGGCCTCCCGTGCCCGGCCCGGACGCCGGCTGAGCGCGCGGCCGCGACCTCGAGCGCGTCGGGCACGAAGCGGCGAGCGCCGCAGGCGGTGGCCCTGCGGCCCCGGTGTGCGCCGCGCCGGGGACTACTCCTCACTGGTTTCCACGAGGGCCCAGGAGGCGGAGACCATCGCGTCGAGGAACCAGTCGAGGGTCTCGGTGGTGGGGGCCAGGTCGTAGAAGTGCATCTCCATCTGGACGGTGGGCAGCCCGGAGAGGTCGAGCAGGACCTCCATCGCGCCGCCGGGGGCGGGCGGTTCGGGAGCGTGGACGTGGACGGTGACCTGCAGGGGGACGGTCTCCAGCAGGTGGTCCTCCCGGTGGGTGGCTTCGGCCACGGCCAGCGCCTGGGCGTACAGGGCCGAGCCGGTGGGAACGGGGCCGGTGTTCTCGGGCCAGCCGATGTAGACGGCCGCCGCGCGCTCCCCGGTCCGCACCGCGCGCAGCCGATGGACGTGGGGGCGGTGGGCGGACAGCTTCGACTTCTTCAGGAAGCGCCCCGGCACCGGCACGGGATGCTCGGGCTGGGCCTCCGGGTCGGGGGCCGGGTCGGGAGTCGGCTCGCTCATGCCTCCAGTCTGCCCCGGGATCAGCCGCTGGTGGAGGCTTTCTGCGCGGCAAGGCCCGGCGGTGAAGATCGTCGGCGGCCCCGCGGAGACGGGCAGGCCCCCTCGCCCCCGTGGACGGCGTCGTCCCCACCGGGGAGACCGCTCGCCGGTCTGCGCCCGCCGGCGGGGGACGGCGCCGCAGTGGTGTCGGCCACCTCGTGCGCGTGGCATGCGCCCACCGGTCCACCGGTCGGCTCGTAGACTGATCGGCATGAGCGCGGTGAAGCTGGTGGACCCGGACTTCTACGTCCGGCGGACCGGTGCCGACCCGGAGCTTCGCGAGTGCTTCGTGGACTCCACCCACGTCTTCGAGGACGAGAGGACCGCCCGGATCCACCAGGCGGTCCTCGCGGCGGAGATGGACCCCGCCGAGGTGGTCGCCGAGCTCAGGATCCAGCGCGTCCCGGGAGGTGAGCACCTGGGGGCGGTCGGGTGGAAGCTGTCCGGGTGGGAGCTGCTACCCGCGGCCGACCTGCGCCGGCAGGTGGCCGCCCTGCATCGGGTCGTCGAGCGGCTGGGCATGGCGCCGGCAGCGGTCCCCGTGCCGCACTACGACGCGGTGGAGTGAAGCACGGGGCAACGGGACACGGCGGAGGAAGGAGCACGGGACCCTTCCCTCCTCCCGCTGCAGGGAGCGGGCCGGGACGGGGAGCATGACCCCCGACGACCCAGGCGTCGTCACACCGGGACGGCGGACGTAATGCCCGGTGGCGGTTGGAGATCGGGGATCTAGACTCCCGTCATGTGCGCTGAGCTGCTCCTGGATCCCGGCTTCTACGTCCGGCCGCTACCCGGTACCGGGCCGAGCGGTCACCTGGCCACCGTGTGCTCCACCCTGGTCTTCGAGGCGTTCGAGGACGCCCTGCACCACCTCGACCAGTTGAGCATGCACCTGGAACCCGAGCACGCGGTCGTCGGCATCGAGCCGCGTCCGGTGCGGGCGCACGTGCCCGGGACCGTGTCGCCGAACCGCCCCATCGGGCACCGTCTCGTCAGCCGGGACGCGGCCGATCCGGCGGCCATTGCCCGGCAGGTGGCAGCGCTGAAGGCGGCCGTGGCCTGCCTGGGGATGACCGGCGTCGACACCCTGGACCCGTTGACGCCCTGAACGGCGTCGGACGGGCTCGTCGGGGGAGTCCGACCTGCTTCTCGGCGAACACCCCCGGCCCCGAGCCCGCACGGCGTCCGGGCCGTGGCAGCCACGTCCGCTGTGGCGGTGCCCGATGTGCATTTTGGGTCCCGCCCCCCGTATAGTCGGACCGTCGCCGCGGGGTGGAGCAGTTCGGTAGCTCGCTGGGCTCATAACCCAGAGGTCGCAAGTTCAAATCTTGCCCCCGCAACCACAGCAGGCCCCCTGGACCGTGAAGGTCCAGGGGGCCTTGCGCTGTCCTGGCACGCACCAGGGCGTCCCCGGCGACCGGCAATCCCGGTGGGCTTCCTCCGCCCGCACCGGCCCGATCGGCCGGCCAGACGGCTGATCCGCTGACCACCGCCATGAGGCGAGCCTCCCGGCCGGCGAGCGAGCATGCCCTGCCACCCCCGGACCGGAGGACCACTGCGCAGCACGGAGAGCACCACGGGCACCGCACCCGCGAGCGCGGGCACCGCCCGGATCAGGCTCCACAGCGGAGGGGGCTGGCCCCCGACGGCCCCGGGCCGATCGCCACGAGCGCGGACGAGGACGGACCCGGAGGACGAGGGTCCTGCCGGAGAATCAGCGCAGGAGGATCAGCGCAGGGCTCCGGTGACCAGCACCTCGTCGTCCTCCGGGCGCTCATGGTCCACGAGGCGGGCTCGTGCCGGTCGCACGGGAAGGATCAGCACCTCGTCGTCCTCCGGGCGCTCCCTGGGGGCTCGGCCGTGGACCACCACCGCGGGCAGCGCCGGGACCCAGCCCCCCGCCTCGGCACGGACCGGCCCGGCGGGCCACATCCGCCCCAGGCGATCGGCGCCCCGGGATCGTGTCAGCGGCGGCGCACTCCGATCGGCCCGCCCGCCGACCTGGACGGCTGCTTCCCCTCGGCCCCGCACGGACCAGGCGTCTGCCCCCATGGAATTGCTGCTCATCGTGATCTCCTTCGCTGTCGCCACCGCCGGTCGGCACCTTTGCCCACCGGGGTTCTCCCACCCCGTGCCCGGACCGTCAGGGCGGGCAGCCCTGACAGGGCCCCTGCGCAGGGAGCGCACCACTCCGGGCAGGACCCACGGCGCGGTGACCTGTCACCGGACCCGGCCCGGACGGCCAGGGGAGCCGGGACGTCGTCGTCCGGACCCACCGCCCACCCCCGCCACGAACCGACACCCCATCGGGGACGACCGGCGGCAAACCCGGGAGTGAGGTGTCCCACAGGGCTTCCCACAGCATGACCGGCCCTGCACCTCATCTCAAACCCTCCCTGACCATCAACGTCATCAACCCACCCCGGGCCGGCACCACGGGCGGTGAAGGCCCCCTTCTCGAGCCGACCCCGGGGACCCCACCGCCCGGCCGGGCGGCCGACGAATCTGCGTGTCGTGCGCCCGCGACGGTCACGACCCGCCGGAGGACGCGGCTCAGCGAGGACGCGGGGGTCTCCAGGAGGTGGAGCCGACGCGGGGCTCGCCGCGCTGGGCCTGTTCGCGGTCCAGGGCGTGCTGGGCGTGGGCCAGCTGGTGCTCGGCGTGGGCGAGGTCGCCGTATGCGGCCAGGGTGCGAGGGTCCTCTCCTAGCACGCTGCGGTGCAGGGCCTCGCTCATCGCGCTCTGGTAGCGAGCGTGAGCGGTCTGCACCGCGTCGTGGGCCTGGCCGTGGCGCTGCTCGGCGTCGGTGAACAGGTGCGGCTCGGGCAGCACGTTCTTGATCAGCAGCGTCGCGACTACGAGGTTGAGCACCCACGACGACGCGATGGCGTAGATCGTCAGCAGCATCGAGGCCACCGAGGACGGCAGCACGTCCCCGAACCCGGTGGTGGAGCCGGTCACGGCCGACCAGTAGAGCCCGACTAGCCAGTTGTCGTCCGGTTCCAGAGCCGCGAAGACCAGCCCGCACGCGGCGAGATTGATCCAGAACACGACCAGAGCCGGCACCACCTCACGGCGGATGCCGGGCCAGGCGCGGCGGGCATGACTCAGGACAGTGGCTGCCGCATCCGCAGCAGAAGACGTAGCAGGCATGCTCCAGTGTCCCCGGACGCCGCCCTGTTCTGGCGCCACCCGACGCCGTTTCCCGGCCTCCCGCGCCTCGGGCAGAACCACCGCGGCAGCGGACTAACGCCTGCCCCTCCCGTGGATCACTGAACCTGGACGTGAGAGTTCAGGCACCGGTCTCGACCCTGACTTCCACGTCGATGCCTTTCAGGATGGTCGGTGGATCCTCGCGGGTAGCCCTGGAACGGCGAGCATTAGACTGCGTCCATGCGCACCGTGGCCAGCTCCCCACCTCCTGCCCGGGCACGCCTGGGGCACCGGCCGGTCCCCTGGGCCGTGCCCCTGGTCCTCGACCTCGCCCTGATCCTGGTCTTCGCCGCGCTGGGACGCCGCACCCACGCCCCTGACGCCCCGGCCCTGGAGCTGACTGGCCTGCTGGGCACCGCCTGGCCCTTCCTGGTCGGTCTGGCCGCCGGCTGGGCGGTCTGGCGCGTGCACCGCGCCCCCGTCGCCGTGTGGCCCCGGGGCGTGGCCCTGTGGCTGACCACCGTGGCCGTGGGGATGGCCCTGCGGGACGTGACGGGGGCGGGCACCGCGCCGAGCTTCGTGCTCGTCGCCCTGGTCGTCCTGGCGGTCTTCCTACTGGTCCCCCGCACCGTCACCCGGCTTCTCGTGCGGCGGGGCACGCCCCGGGCCGCCGGGCCGAGCGGCCGCCGAGCCCGCTGACCGATCCGTCCCACCGGTCCACCACCGGACCCCTGTCCCGAGAGGCGCCCCATGCTCACCGCCATCGTCCTGATCAAGACCACTGCCGACCGCATCCCCGAGGTCGCGGAGCAGGTCTCCGACATCCCCGGGATCAGCGAGGTCTACTCGGTGACCGGGGAATGGGACCTCATCGCGATCGTGCGCGTGCACGAGCACGAAGACCTCGCCGACGTCATCGCCGACCGCCTCTCCAAGGTCCCCGGCGTCGTGGAGACCAACACCAACATCGCCTTCCGCACCTACAGCAAGCACGACCTCGACGCCGCCTTCTCCCTCGGCATCGAATAGCCGCACAGTCCTGCCCGTGCCCCGCACGCACGAGGGCGAGGGCCGGTGGGCCCGGGTGCTCGCCGGTCCGCGTCCTCGTCGTTGCGGACCCGGCCCCGGCGGCGGTACGGGTCAGCGGTGGGTCAGGGCCCGGTCAGCCGCGGGTGTGCGCGATCCAGCGGTCCAGCACCCCCCGGGCCGCGCCGCTGTCGATGGACTCCTCCGCCCGCCGGATCGCAGCCGCCATCCGCTCCTCCAGAGAGCCCTGGGCCACCGGGTCGAAGGCGACCAGGCCGGCCGCGGCATTGAGCACCACGGCGTTGCGGATGTGCCCCGCCTCCCCCGCCAGCACCTGTTCCACCACGCGGGCGTTGTACCGGGCGTCCCGACCTCGCAGATCCTCGATGTCGGCCCGGCCCATGCCGAAGTCGAGCGGTTCGAACTCGTGCTCCTCGACCTTCCCGCCGCGCACCTCCCAGACCGCGGACGGAGCGGTGACCGTGAGCTCGTCCAGCCCGTCCTGCCCACGGAACACCAGCGCCCGGTCCCCCCGCGCCGCGAACACCCCGGCCAGCAGCGGCGCCAGCACCGGGTCCGCCACCCCGATCGCCGAGGCCGCCACCCGCGCGGGGTTAGTGAGGGGGCCCAGGAAGTTGAACGCCGTAGCGACGCGCAGCTGCTTCCGCACCGCGGCGGCGAAGCGCATCGACGGGTGGAACGTCTGCGCGAACAAGAACGTGATGCCCACCTGCGCCGCGGCGGACTCGACCATCTCCACCGGCAGGTCCAGCCGGACCCCCAGGGCCTCCAGCACATCGGCGGAGCCCGACTTCGACGACGAGGCCCGGTTCCCGTGCTTGACCACCTGCACCCCGGCCCCTGCACAGACGAGCGCCGCCATCGTGGAGATGTTCACGCTCCCCAGCCGATCTCCCCCGGTGCCCACGATGTCCAGCGCCGGACCGGCCACGTCCACCGGACGGGCGTTGCGGACCATGGCGTCCGCGAGCCCGGTGAGCTCCTCCACCGTCTCCCCCTTGGCCCGCAGGGCCACCAGAAAGCCGGCGATCACCACGTCGGGCACCTCCCCCGACATGATCGTGTCCATGGCCCAGTAGGCCTGGTCACGGGTCAGGTCCGTGCCCCCGATCAGCGCGGTGATCAGATCGGGCCACTCGAAGTGCGGCGCGGTCGCCGAGGTCGTCGTGTTCACGCCCCCGATCGTATCCCCCGGCGCCGCAGGAGCGCTCCGCGCCCGACCGTGCCCGCCGGGCCCGCCCTGTCGCACACATCACACCTCGCCCGGAGCTCCCCCGGCGGGGCGGGCGGCCGCGCCGATCCGCCCCGCGGGCCCGCCGGACGGGCAGGTCGAGGGCCGTCCGGCGCGTCGTGACCCGCGAACCGCCCGAACCCGGCCGTGGTTGGTCCACCGGGAGTTTTGGCGACATAATGTCTCTGTGACGACTGCAACCCATACCCCAGCCAAGCCGGCAGGCGGGTCGATCAATCGGCCCAACCTCACCTCCGTGGGCACCATCGTGTGGCTCGCTTCCGAGCTGATGTTCTTTGCCGCCCTCTTCGCGATGTACTTCACCCTCCGCTCGACCTCTCCGGAGCTCTGGGCGCAGGAGTCCGCCAAGCTGAACATCCCGCTGGCGCTGGTGAACACCATCGTCCTCGTGCTCAGCTCCGTGACCTGCCAGTTCGGCGTCTTCGCGGCGGAGCGCCTCCAGGCGCGCCGCACGGGCGGGCTGTTCCAGTTCACCCGGTGGGGCGTCGTCGAGTGGTTCGCGCTGACGTTCCTCATGGGCGCCTTCTTCGTGGCGGTGCAGGCCTACGAGTACGCCGAGCTGATCGGCCACGGCGTCAGCATCCCGGCCCACGCGTACGGCTCCGCCTTCTACATCACCACGGGCTTCCACGCCCTGCACGTGTCCGCAGGCCTGATCGCCTTCCTGTGCATCATGGGACGCGCGTTCGTCGCCAAGCGTTTCGGGCACTACGAGGCCACCTCGGCGATCGTCGTGTCCTACTACTGGCACTTCGTGGACGTCGTCTGGATCGTCCTCTTCCTCGTGGTCTACTTCCTCAAGTAGTCCACGTCGTCCCGGGGACGCCCCCAGCAAACCAACGCAGCACCGAGTTAAAGGAACGTTTGACGTGAAGGCACTTTCGCAACAGCGGCGCCACCCTCTCGCAGTCCTCGTACTGATGGTCCTGGCCCTGCTCCTCACCGGTGGGCTCTACGCAGTTGCCACAACCACCAACGAGGCCAAGGCCCAGACCGAGACCTACACGGCGCAGGACATCGAAGAGGGTCAGAAGCTGTTCCTCGCGAACTGCTCCACCTGCCACGGCATGGAGGGCGCAGGGACGCCGTCCGGACCGTCGCTGGTCGGGGTGGGAGCAGCCGCCGTCGACTTCCAGGTGGGCACCGGGCGCATGCCGATGCAGGCCAACGGCCCCCAGGCACCGCAGAAGGCTCCCCAGTTCGACGCCGAGGAGACCCAGCAGCTGGCCGCCTACGTCGCGACCTTCGGCGCCGGCCCGGGCGTTCCCGAGGAGGAGTACCTGGACGTCACCCAGGGCAACGCCGCCAACGGCGCCAAGGTCTTCCTGGCTAACTGCGCGATGTGCCACAACGCCGCCGGTGCCGGTGGCGCGCTGACCCGGGGCAAGTACGCACCGGAGCTGATGGGCGTGGAGGAGAACCACATCTACGAGGCCATGGTGACGGGCCCGCAGAACATGCCCGTGTTCAACGACGCGAACATCACCCCGGAGGAGAAGCGGGACGTCATCACGTACCTGAAGACCCTCGAGACCAACCCGAGCCCGGGCGGGTTCTCGCTGGGCTCGCTCGGCCCGGTCTCCGAAGGCCTATTCGTCTGGACCATCGGACTGGCCGTCATCATCGGGTTCACTGTCTGGCTCACCTCGCGGTCCGCCTGACGCTCCGTGCCGGCACTGGTTGTCGGACCCCGAAGCTACGATCAACTGCACCAAGAGAAGAATGAGGGACCACATGGGAAGCCACAGTGACGGCACTCCCCACCAGTCGGGAACCGTTGCCACTACGGGCACCACGGAGATGGAGCGTTTCCCCGACCCCGGGCTGCCCCCGCACCGCCCCCGCCTCACGGACGTCGAGTCCAAGGCGGCGAAGCGGGCCGAACGGCAGGTGTCGCTGCTGTTCCTGATCTCGATCCTCGGATCGGTGATGTTCTTCGTCGGGTACTTCGGTGTCCGGGTTGAGGGACCGCTCTACGACGTCACGAACCCCACGGCCACCGACGCCCTGCGCCTGCAGAACCTCCTGCTCGGGCTGGGCATCGCCCTGGCCATGTTCGGGATCGGGATTGGCGTCGTGCACTGGGCCCGGACCCTCATGCCGGACCACGAGCTCGTCGAGAGCCGGCACGCCGTGCGCACCGAGGAGCAGCGCGCCGACGCGCAGAGCATCCTCACCACGGTCTACGACGAGTCGGGCATCAAGCGCCGCCCGCTGCTGCGCAACACCCTGATCGGCGCGGCGGTCGTCGCTCCCCTGCCGTTCATCGGTCTCCTCAAGGACCTCGGCCCGACCAACCTGGACCCGCTCAAGGAGACCTTGTGGGACGAGGGCGTGCGCCTGGTGCGCGACCCGTCCGGGACTCCGATCAAGGCCTCGGACGTCACGCTGGGCTCCACCTTCCACGTCGTCCCGGAGAACCTTAACGAGCTCAGCCACCACGAGGGCTACCTCGACGAGAAGGCCAAGGCCGTGGTCCTGCTCATGCGCCTGGACCCGGAGTCGGTCAACGTCTCCCCCGACCGCGCGGACTGGAACGTCGACGGCATCTTCGCCTACTCGAAGGTGTGCACGCACGTCGGCTGCCCCGTCGCGCTCTACGAGCAGCAGACCCACCACCTGCTGTGCCCGTGCCACCAGTCCACGTTCGACCTCACCAACGAGTGCGAGGTCATCTTCGGGCCGGCCGCCCGTCCCCTCCCGCAGCTGCCCATCACGGTTGACGCCGACGGCTACCTCGTGGCCCGGAGCGACTTCCACGAGCCGGTGGGCCCCACCTACTCGCAGCGGGGTACCCATGTCGAAGAGATGCAGGGTGAGGCAAACTGATGTCCACGTCCACTGACTACGAGTACAAGCCGCAGACCAGCACCGGTCGGATCGCGAACTTCGTCGACACCCGCGTCGGCATGTCGCCGATCGTGAAGGAGTTCGGCCGCAAGATCTTCCCGGACCACTGGTCCTTCATGTTCGGCGAGGTGGCGCTCTACACCTTCGTCATCCTGCTGCTCTCCGGCACCTTCCTCGCCCTGTGGTTCGACCCGTCCATGGCATCCATGGAGTACGAGGGCAGCTACGTACCCATGCAGGGTGTCGAGATGTCGGCGGCCTACGTGTCGTCGCTCGACATCTCCTTCGACATCCGCGGTGGCCTCTTCCTCCGCCAGCTCCACCACTGGTCGGCGCTCGTGTTCGCCGCCTCCGTGTCGGTGCACATGCTCCGCGTGTTCTTCACCGGGGCGTTCCGCCGCCCGCGCGAGCTCAACTGGCTCGTCGGCGTGGGCCTGTTCCTCCTGGCGATCGTGGCCGGCTTCACCGGCTACTCCCTGCCGGACGACGTCCTTTCGGGCAACGGCCTGCGCATCGCCGACGCCATTTTGAAGGCGATCCCCATCGTGGGCGCCTACCTGTCGATGTTCCTGTTCGGCGGCGAGTTCCCGGGCCACGACATCATCCCGCGCCTGTACATCATCCACGTGCTGCTGATTCCCGCGGCGATCCTCGGGCTGATCGTGGTGCACCTGTTTATGGTCGTCGTCCACAAGCACACCCAGTTCCCCGGCCCCGGCCGCACCGAGAACAACGTCGTGGGCTTCCCGGTCGGCCCGGTGTACGCCGCCAAGGCGGGCGGGTTCTTCTTCATCGTGTTCGGCATCATGGCCCTGCTGGCCGCGACCACCACGATCAACGCGATCTGGAACTACGGCCCGTACGACCCCTCGCCGGTCCAGGCCGGCTCGCAGCCAGACTGGTACATGGGCTTCACCGACGGGGCCGTGCGCCTCATGCCCGGCAACTGGCCGTTCAGCTGGGAGTGGACCTTCTGGGGCATGTCGATCCCCTTCAACGTGCTGCTGCCGATGGTCCCGATCATGATCCTGTTCGCGCTCATGGCCGCGTGGCCGTGGCTCGAGCGGTGGGTCACGAAGGACGACCGGGAGCACCACCTCCTGGACCGGCCGCGCAACGCGCCGTTCCGCACCGCGATGGGCGTGGCAGGCGTGGTGTTCTACACGGTCATGCTGGTCTCCGCCTCCGGCGACCTCATCGCCACCCACTTCCACGTCTCCCTCAACGACGTCATCTACTGGCTGCGCACCGCATACTTCGTGGGCCCGATCCTCGGATTCATCATCACGCGGCGCGTCTGCCTGGCGCTCCAGCGCAAGGACCGGGAGATCGTCCTGCACGGCCGCGAGACCGGCCGGGTGCAGCAGCTGCCCCACGGTGAGTTCATCGAGGTGCACGAGCCGATCGACGAGTACAAGCGGTACCGTCTCGTCGCCTTCCCGGATTACCAGGTGCAGCCGGCGGAGCCCAACGGCAAGGGCAAGATCACGGGCCTCGAGAAGGCACGCGGCCGGATCAGCCGCTGGTTCTTCGAGGACCGCGTCGCCCCGGTGACGCCCGCCGAGCTCGAGGCGGCGCACCACCACCACGAGGCCGTCACGGCCGGCACTCAGGACAAGGAGCTCGTCCGCTGACCCGGCGACTTCCCTGCTGACGAGGGCCCCGAGAGGATCATTCCTCTCGGGGCCCTCGTCTTCTGCCGTGGCCCTCCTCGCCCGAGCCGGTGAGGGAGTGTTGCATGTGCTGACGCCCGTGCTCGCCCCGCTGCACGGTCGGGGGGCACGGGCCGGCGCGTGCAGGCATGCCTCGGAACCGGAGATCGTGGCGTCGGCACGTGCCGCCGCCGGGGCCGATCGGCAGCGCCAGCGCCCAGCCCGCCACCGCCGCCGTGGAACCGGGATCCGCGCGTGGGCCCGGCGAGCCGGCCGGGACGCTCCCTACGGGCCGGGCGGTCGGGAGCGCGTCCTTGGCTGTCGGGGCGGTAGCAGTGCCGGAAGCACCCTCAGCCGCAGGCTGCGGTGCGCTGGGCGGGGCGTCGGACGACACGGGGGGCCGTCGCGGCTCGTGCTGGTCGCCCGCTGGGGGTAGAGGAACGAGGCGGCAGCCGCCACCGGCCATCGAGCCGATGCGGAACCGGCGGCTCCGGCGGCCCGGCTCTTCCGCCGACTCGACCCCTCGGTCGGTCCCCTCTGCGCACACGTCGGCCAGCGCCGGAGGAGCGCGGCTGCTCCGATGGCCGGACGCCAGCGGTTGCCCGGTACGCCTGCCACGTCCAGTCGTGGACGTCCGCGACAGAGATGTTGCCGGACCCGCTGCGACGGGCCGCCAGGGCCGCCAGGACACGCACGGTCCGCGGGACAGGCCACGCCCCCCCTGCGGGGCTTAGACGGACGGGAACACGGGTGCCGAGCCCCACACCGCCGCAGCACACCGTCCAGCGTCGGAGACACCAGTGCTGGGTATGGAGCACCGGACGCTCGCGCCCCACTGCGGTCCCGTGGGAGCGGCCCAGGAGTCTCCGCGCACGGTGCCGGGGCACCGCTTCCTGCCCGCGTCGTCGGTCCCGGCCGGCTTCGCCGAGCCGGGCCTCCGCCGGGCCCGCCTGTCCGCCCGGGTCCCGGCCGGCGCCGGCTCTCCAGGCCTTCCGGGTTCGACGACGCCCGGGAGGACGCCCGAGCCCTGGTCACCGCCCGGCCGACGAGCGTCCGGCCTTGTCGGTCCGCGGGGAGCGGCGGTTGCGGTCGCCGGGCTCATCGAGTGCACGCCGCCCGCCGAACGGTGCTCCCACCGGGCCGCGCCCCCGTGGTGCCGCGTGCCTGCCGAGGGCTGGGACGACCGCACTGCGGCGCAGCGGTCACGACGGGGTGAGGCGGTCCGAGCCGGCACTGCCGGCGGCACAGGCCCGGACCGCGCAGGATGGCAACCGGACGACGCCACGTCCGGCGTCTCGTGGACCGCGCTCCTCGGGAGACCGGCAACGGGCCGGGTCACGTGGGCCCCACGCAGGGCCCGCCGTGGCCGTGCCGCAGCCGCCCGAGCCGGACCTTGCAGCAGCAGGCGGCGCGGACACCGCCCGGGCCCCGGTCGGCCGTCCTGACCCGGCAGCTCCCCGCCTCCGCCGCCTGGCCGGGCACGGGGCTCGGGCGGGGCGCACGGCGGGTGGGGGCGTCCTGCACGCGCCCCTGGGCCGCCGCTGCAGGCAGAGCGCCGTACGATGTCGACCCGCGGACTCGGCCGGCACGGTGCGGGCCCGGGAGGACGGCACAGGCCGGTCTCGTGGCCGTCCCCCGGTGCGGGGAGGCACCGCCGGCGACGTGAGAGACCGCGCGCCCCCGCACCCCTCGCGGCTCCCCCGGTCCGATCGGTGGAGGTCGCCGCCAGCGTGACGAGCCGCCGACGGTGCCCGGGCGAGGACCGATCCGGCGGCGGCTCACCGCGGCACCCGGGAGCGGGTCACCCGGCAGCAGACGGGGTTCGGTGGGGCCGCGGGAGGGCGGCGGAACGGGAAGAGGCCCCGGACACCGTAGGGTGTCCGGGGCCTCTCTGCGCGTCTCGGGGCGCAGGCCGCTCAGTGGGCGTGCTCACCCCGGGAGTGCTCGAAGACGAGACCCACGAGGGCGATCGCCACCACAGGCAGCGCGAGCATGAGCATCCACCAGTCGATGGCCATGGCCAGCACCGCCAGGGCGCAGCCGACACCGATCAGCAGGGGCCACCAGCTCCACGGAGAGAAGTGGCCGTACTCCCCGGCGGACTCGACGATCTCACCGTCGAGCTTGTCCTCGGGGAGCATCCCGCCCGTGTTGCGGTCGACCAGCCACAGGTACACCGCGAGCATGAGGGACATCAGGCCGACGCCCAGCAGCGCGGGGAAGCCGACGAGGTCGGTGAAGTCGGACAGGAAGGCGTACACGACGCCGGCGAGCAGGCAGAAGACGCCCAGCAGGACGAAGAGGTTGATGGACAGTTTCATGCTCAGCCCTTCCGTGCGGCGATCGCGCCGTCGTCGACCGGGCTCTGCTGCGGGGACTCCGCGGCTAGCTCGGGGTGGTGCAGGTCGAGCGCGGGCCGCTCGGAGCGGATGCGCGGCAGCGAGGTGAAGTTGTGGCGCGGCGGGGGGCAGGAGGTCGCCCACTCGAGGGATCCGCCGAAGCCCCACGGGTCGTCGACCTCGACCTTCTGGCCGTTCTTGTGCGTGGTGTACACGTTCCAGAAGAACGGGATCATCGACAGCCCGAGCAGCATCGCCCCGGCCGTGGAGATCTGGTTCATCCAGGTGAACCCGTCCTCGGGCATGTAGTCCGCGTAGCGGCGCGGCATGCCGTCGACGCCCAGCCAGTGCTGGATGAGGAACGTCGTGTGGAAGCCCACGAACAGGATCCAGAAGTGGATCTTGCCGATGCGCTCGTTGAGCAAGTACCCCGTGAACTTCGGCCACCAGAAGTAGAACCCGGCGAACATGCCGAACACCACGGTCCCGAAGATCACGTAGTGGAAGTGCGCGACCACGAAGTAGCTGTCGGAGACGTGGAAGTCCAGCGGCGGAGTGGCCAGGATGACGCCGGTGAGACCACCGAAGAGGAAGGTGAACAGGAAGCCCAGCACCCACAGCATCGGAGTCTCGAAGGTGATCGAGCCCTGCCACATGGTGCCGATCCAGTTGAAGAACTTCACGCCGGTGGGGACCGCGATCATCATGGTCATGAACGCGAAGAAGCTCAGCATCACGGCGCCGGTGACGTACATGTGGTGCGCCCAGACCGTCACGGACAGGGCCGCGATGGCGATCGTGGCGAAGACCAGGCCCTTGTAGCCGAACAGCGGCTTGCGCGAGAACACCGGGATGATCTCCGAGACGATGCCGAAGAACGGCAGCGCGAGCACGTAGACCTCGGGGTGGCCGAAGAACCAGAACAGGTGCTGCCACATGATGGCACCGCCGTTGGCCGGGTCGAAGATGTGCCCGCCCATGGTGCGGTCCATGCCGAGGGCGAACAGCGCCGCTGCGAGGACCGGGAAGACCATGATGATCAGCAGGGAGGTGATCAGGGAGTTCCAGGTGAACAGGCCCATGCGCCACATGGTCATGCCCGGGGCGCGCATGCAGATGATCGTGGCGATGAAGTTCAGCGCACCCATGATCGTGCCGAACCCGGACAGCGCCAGGCCGAAGACCCACAGGTCGCCGCCGAGGCCGGGGGTGAAGGAGGAGTTGCTCAGCGGCGTGTAGGCGAACCAGCCGAAGGAGGCGGCACCGGCCGGGGTGATGAACCCCGCGGTGGCGATCAGGGAGCCGAAGAGGAAGAACCAGAACGACAGGGCGTTCAGCCGCGGGAAAGCGACGTCGGGGGCGCCGATCTGCAGCGGAACGATCACGTTGGCGAAACCGGTGAACAGCGGGGTGCCGAACATCAGCAGCATCAGGGTGCCGTGCATGGTGAACAGCTGGTTGTACTGCTCCTTGGTCTCCAGGATCTGCATGCCCGGCTGGAAGAGCTCCGCACGGATCAGCAGCGCCATCACGCCGGCGATGCAGAAGAAGCCGAAGGCGGAGATCAGGTAGTGGTAGCCGATCACCTTGTGGTCGGTGGAGGTCAGCAGCTTGACCGCCCACCGTCCCCGGGACCGGGGCACCACGCGCGGAGCCGCGGTGGCCGCCTCGTCCCGTGAATACTCGAGTGTAGACACCGGTACTCCTTAGTTGTTCGAAGTCTGGTCGTTTTCCTGGTCCACGTTGCCCGGGAACTCGGCACCGGGCGAGTCCAACGTGAACTCCTCCCCGGGGTCCGGGTACGAGTCGCGGTCGTACTCCGCGCCGAGCTGGCCCGTCTGGCCGGCGGCGCGCAGGGCCTCCATCTGGGCGTCGTACTCGGCCTGGCTGACCACGGCGACGTTGAACAGCATCTCGGAGTGGTACTCGCCGCATAGCTCGGCGCACTTGCCGTAGAACTCGCCCTCGCGCCCGGTGGTGAAGCTGAGGTAGTTCGTGCGGCCCGGGTACAGGTCGGACTTCTCGAGGAAGGCGGGCACCCAGAAGGAGTGCTGGGAGTCGCGCGAGTTCAGCACGAGCTCGACCTCGCTGTCGACGGGCAGGTACAGGGTGGGGACCCGGTCGGGGGCGCCCTCCTGGCCGTCCAGGTGCGCCTGGGTGCCGGTCTCGTAGACGTCCTCGTCGAGGTAGTTGAAGTCCCAGGACCACTGCTTGCCGTAGACCTGGACGGTGACGTCGGGGTCCGCGTGGCGGTCGGTGACCGCCGCCTGGGTGCGCTCGGTGAAGAAGAACAGCGAGACGATCAGCGCGATCGGCACGACGGTGTAGAAGACCTCGAGCGGCGCGTGGTAGGCGATCTGGCGGGGGTAGCCCGTCTCGTTCTTGCGGCGGCGGTAGGCGATCATGCACCAGAGCAGCAGGCCCCAGGTGATCAGGCCCACGGCCAGTGCGGCGATCCAGGAACCGATCCACAGGTCCAGGATCATGTCAGCGTTGTCGGTGGTGCCACGCTCGGTGGGCATCCACCCGAGCTTCGCGTCCTCCGAGCATCCTGTCAGTGCAGCTGCTGCCAGGACTGCTACCGCCGACACCCTTGCCGTGCGGCGACGGCTGCCGGTTCGTGTGTGCGAACTCACAGACGGCCCTTCCTCTTCTTGTCGTGCTCGTCGTCTGCGCGCCGAAGGCCCCGGTTCCGAGAGCCTGGACACAGTCTTGGGGAATGTTTCCCTCCGAGCTTACCCCCAGTCCCAGACATCCGCTGACACTGTGTCAGTGTCGGCGGGGCCCTCCCCGGCGGAGCCGGCGGGGCCTCCGGGCATGCGAAGAGGCCCGCCGCCCGGAGGGACGACGGGCCTCTTCGCGAGGGCCGGGCGGCTCAGTGGAAGGAGTCGCCGCAGGCGCAGGAGCCCTGCGCGTTGGGGTTGTCAATCGAGAAGCCCTGCTTGGAGATCGAGTCCTCGAAGTCGACGGTCGAGCCCTCGAGGTAGGGCACGCTCATCTTGTCCACGACGACCTCGACGCCGCCGAAGTCGCGCACGGCGTCGCCGTCCAGGATCCGCTCGTCGAAGTACAGCTGGTAGATGAGGCCGGAGCAGCCCCCGGGCTGCACGGCCACGCGCAGGCGCAGGTCGGTGCGGCCCTCCTGCTCGAGCAGGGCACGGACCTTGTCGGCGGCGACCTCGGTCAGGGCGACGCCGTGGGTCGGGAGGCCGTCCACTGCGGCGCCGTTGTCGGTCGTGACGCTCATGATGCTCACTTTCTGTGGATGGGTGCCGCGCGGTGTCGAGCCGGCGGCGGGTCTACCGTGGGGCACAACGGCGCGGGCCCCGGGTTCATTCCCGGTCCGCGGGACTGTCCTGGCCCGCCTCGGCGAGCCGGGAGCCGTCGCGCCCGGACGCGTCCAGGGCGAGCAGCAGGAGGGCCTCGGCGAGGACCGCGCGCTCGAACTCCGCCAGGTGCAGCGACTCGTCGGCGCTGTGGGCGCGGGAGTCGGGGTCCTCGACACCGGTGATGAGGATCTGGGCGTCCGGGTAGAGCTCGACGAGGTCGGCGGTGAAGGGGATGGAGCCCCCGATGCCGGTCTCCACGGCGGGCCGGCCCCACGCCTCTCCCAGCGCCCACTGGGCGATGCGGGCCGCCTCGGAGCCCATGTCCGTGCGGAAGGACTGTCCCGTCTCCTCGAGCTCGAAGCGCACGTGCGCGCCGAAGGGAGCGTGGGCCTCGACGTGGCGCCGGAGCGCCTCCGCCGCCCCGGCGGGGTCCTGGCCGGGGGCGACCCGCAGGCTGAGCTTGGCGCGCGCGGACGGGATGATCGTGTTGGACGCGACGTCGACGGGCGTGACGTCCATCCCGGTGACGGACAGGGCCGGCTGCGTCCACAGCCGCGAGGCCACGGAGCCGCGCCCGGCCAGCCGCACGCCGTCCCGGACGGCGGCGTCGGCCCGGAACCGGTCCTCGTCGTAGACCAGGTCGGTGCTGTCCTCGGCGTGCAGCCCCGCCACGGCGACGGCGCCGTCGTCGTCGTGGAACGTGGCGACGAGGCGCGCCAGGAGGGTGGGCGCGTCCAGCACGGGCCCCCCGTACATCCCCGAGTGCACCGCGTGGTCGAGGACGGAGACCTCCACCACCGCGCCCACCATCCCCCGCAGACTCGTGGTCAGCGCGGGCACGCCGAGCTCCCAGTTGGAGGAGTCGGCGATGACGATGACGTCGGCGGCCAGCCGGTCCCGGTACGCCTCCAGGAAGTCCCGGAAGGACGGGGACCCGGCCTCCTCCTCCCCCTCGACGAAGACCGTCACTCCCAGGCCGAGGTCGTCCCCGAGCTGCGCGGCCACGGCCCGCAGCGCCCCGACGTGGGCCATGATCCCGGCCTTGTCGTCCGCGGCGCCGCGGCCGTAGAGGCGGCCGTCGCGCTCCTCGGCGGCGAACGGGTCGGAGGACCACAGCTCGCGGCGGCCCGGGGGCTGGACGTCGTGGTGGGCGTAGAGCAGGACGGTGGGGCGCCCGGGCGCGGGCCGGCGGCGGGCGACGACGGCGGGCCGGCCCGGCGTGCTGCCGAGGGGCACGCGCAGGATCTCGACCTCGTCGAGCCCGGCCTGCGCCAGCAGGCCGGCGACGGCCCGGGCGCTGCGCTCGAGCTGCTCCGGGTCGAAGGAGTCCCAGGCGATGCCGGGGATCGCGACGAGCTCGGTGAGCTCCTCGACGATACGCGGCATGTCGGCGTGCACGGCCTCGCGCACGGCGTCGACGGGCAGGGGCGCGGACGGGGTGTAGGGCTCGGTCATGGTGCCCACCCTACGTCCGCGTCCCGGCGGGGCGCCGGACGCCCGTCCGCTATCCTTGACAGGTGTTTGGACGCAAGAAGGATGCAGATCGCGCGGGTTCCACGTCGGTGACCGCCCAGGCCCCCCTGCCGGAACGGGGGGCCCCTGGGGCTCCGCCCGCGCCCCGGCAGACCGCGGGCAAGGGCCGGCCGACGCCCAGCCGCAAGGAGCAGGAGGCGGCCCGCCGCCGCCCGCTCGTCCCGGAGGACCGCAAGGCCGCAAAGGCGCAGTCCCGGGAGGCGGCGCGGGAGCAGCGGCTGCGCGCGCAGGCCGGCATGGCCGCCGGCGACGAGCGCTTCCTCGGGCCCCGCGACAAGGGCCCGCAGCGGCGCTTCGCCCGGGACTGGGTGGACTCCCGGTTCAACGTGGCCGAGTACCTCATGGTCGTGGCGGTGCTCGCGCTGTTCATCCTCTTCTTCCCCAACCAGTACGTGGCCACGTACGGCGTCTACGCCATCTGGGCGCTCATGGTCCTGGGCGCGGTCGACGCCGTCCTGACGACCGGCCGGATGAAGAAGGCCCTGCAGGCGAAGTTCGGCTCGGTGGAGCCGGGCGTGCGCTGGTACGCCGCCATGCGCTCCTTCACGATGCGGCGGCTGCGGCTGCCCAAGCCGCAGGTCGCCCGGGGCCAGCGGCCCTCCTGACCGTCCCCCGCCCGTTTCTCCGCCCCCGTGCCGCACCGGCACGGGGGCGGAGTCGTCTCAGCGGCCGCGCCGCGCGGCCCGGGCGAGGCCCTGGTTGATCCGGCGCGCCCAGAAGGGTCCCTCGTAGAGGAACGCCGTGTAGCCCTGGACCAGGGTGGCGCCCGCGTCGAGGCGCTCCTGGACGTCCTCCGCCGTGGTCACCCCGCCCACGGAGACCAGCACGAGCCGGTCCCCCACCCGCTCGCGCAGCAGCCGCAGCACTTCCAGGGAGCGCCGCCGCAGGGGTGCCCCGGAGAGCCCGCCCGCCCCGCACGCCTCGATCTCGGCGGGACGGGACACGAGGCCCAGCTCCCCGCGGGCGATCGTGGTGTTGGTCGCCACGATCCCGTCCAGCCCCAGGTCCAGGGCGAGGTCGGCGACCGCCAGGACGTCGTCGTCCGAGAGGTCGGGGGCGATCTTCACGAGCAGCGGCACGTGCCGCCCGGCGGCCTCGTCGGCGGCGCGGCCCACCGCGGACAGCAACGGGCGCAGGCTCTCGATCTCCTGCAGCTGCCGCAGCCCGGGGGTGTTGGGCGAGGACACGTTGACGACCAGGTAGTCCGCGAGCGGGGCGAGGGTGCGGGTGCTCTGCAGGTAGTCGTCCACCGCGGCCTCGAGCGGGACGACCTTCGTCT
The DNA here is from genome assembly GCF_023715525.1 of Kocuria rosea. GTDB lineage: Bacteria > Actinomycetota > Actinomycetes > Actinomycetales > Micrococcaceae > Kocuria > Kocuria rosea_A. Next base: position 128,562 of record NZ_JAMBOG010000005.1, read on the forward strand.
TGCCGATGTTGACCCCGATCACCGGGCGGGCCCGTCCGCTGTGGTCGGCCTCCAGCTTCCGGCGCGCCTGCGCCAGGCGCGGGGCGACGGCCTCGGCGCCGTCGTTGTTGAAGCCCATCCGGTTGACCACGGCGCGGTCGCGCACGAGCCGGAAGAGCCGGGGCGGGGGGTTGCCCGGCTGGGCCTGGGCCGTCACGGTGCCGATCTCGACGTGCCCGAAGCCCAGGTCGGCCAGCGCGCCGATCCCCTCGGCCCCCTTGTCGAAGCCGGCGGCCAGCCCGAACGGCGAGGGGAAGCGCAGGCCCAGGGCCCGGACCTCCGAGCCGGGGTCGGGGCGGGTGTACACGCGCAGCGCCGCGCCCAGCGGCGTCGCGCCGGCCGCCCGGATGCCCAGGAACCCGACGCGGTGGGCCCGCTCCGGGTCCATCCGGGAGAAGACGGCCTTGAAGAACGTAGGGTAGAAGCGCATGGGCCCAGTCTTCCACAGCCGCCGCGCCCGCCCGGTGCGCCGGCGCCCGGGCGGGCCCGCACGACGACCGAGCTGCACACGAGGTGAGGCGATGAGCGCTCCCCCGGGCCCCTGGGTCCCCGACGTGCTCGGGCCGGGCTTCGAGGCCCGCACCGTCGAGCTGCCGGCCGGGTCCGCGCCGCACGCGACCGCGACCGTCGTCCGCCACCGTCCCGCGGGCGGCGCCTTCCGCCGGGCCCCCCGCGACGCGGTGCTGTACCTGCACGGGTGGTCCGACTACTTCTTCAACGCCGAGCTCGCCGGCACGCTCGCCTGCGCGGGATGGGCGTTCTACGCCCTCGACCTGCACGGCTACGGGCGCAACCTCACCGACGACGTGCTCGCGGAGGAGACCGCCAGCCCGGGGCACACGACCGACCTCGCCGACTACGACGACGACGTGGCCGCCGCGCTGCGGGTCATGGCCGAGGACGGCGTCCCCGGGCCGGGCGGGCGGCTCGTGCTCATGGGCCACTCCACCGGCGGGCTCACGGCCGCGCTGTGGGCCGCCCGCCACCCGGGGCGGCTGGCCGGGCTCGCCCTCGTCGCCCCGTGGATCGGCTGCCACGGCGCGGACGCCCTCGGGACGGCGCTGCGGCCCGTGCTCGCCCGGGCGTCCGGGCGCGCGCCCGCCCGGGCCCTGCGGGTGCGCCCGCGCAGCCACTACTTCCGGGTGCTCAGCGACCGCGCGGAGGGCGAGTGGGCGATCGACCCGCGGTGGCGCCCCGAGACGAGCTTCGGCATCACCCCGGGCTGGCTCCACGCCGTCCTCCAGGCCCAGCGCGAGGTCGCGGGCGGGCTGGACATCGAGGTCCCGGTGCTGGTCCAGGTCTCCGCGCGCTCCTGCATCCGCCCGTGGTGGTCCGAGCAGATGCGCTCGGCGGACTCCGTGCTGGACGTGCGACAGATCCGCCGGCACGCGCCGGACCTCGGCGCGGCGGTCACGGTGCGCTCCTACGAGGGCGCGGTCCACGACGTCCACCTGTCCCGCGGGCCGGTGCGGCGCGCCGCCCAGCGGGAGCTGCTGGCGTGGCTGGGGCGGCTGCCCGGGCCCGGGGCGTAGCCGGCCCGCGTCCCTGCCGGGACGGGCCCGGGGTCAGACCGGGGCCGGGCCCGCGACGCGGTCCACCGCGCCGCCGTAGCGGCGGTCCCGGCGGGCGTAGGCCTCGACCGCCTCCCAGAGCGTGCGGCGGTCGACGTCCGGCCACAGGACGTCCTGGAAGACGAGCTCGGCGTAGGCGGACTGCCACAGCAGGAAGTTGGAGATCCGCTGCTCCCCCGAGGAGCGCAGGAACAGGTCGACGTCCGGGAGGTCCGGTTCGTCGAGGTAGCGCTGGACCGTGGCCTCGTCAATGCTGCGGGGATTGAGCCGGCCCGCCTTCGCGTCGGCGGCCATGGCCGCGGCGGCGTCGGCGATCTCGGCGCGCCCGCCGTAGTTCACGCACATGGTGAGGGTCACGACGTCGTTGTCCCGGGTCGCCCGCTCGGCCTCCTCCAGCCGGTTGATCACCGACCGCCACAGCCGCGGCCGGCGCCCGGCCCAGCGGATCCGGACGCCCCACTCCTGGAACGTCGGCAGCTGGCGGGCCATGACGTCGGCGGTGTAGTTCATGAGGAACGTCACCTCGTCGAGGGAGCGCTTCCAGTTCTCGGTGGAGAAGGCGTAGGCGCTGACGTACGGGATGCCCATCTCGATGGCCCCGGCCATGACCTCGATGAGGGCGGCCTCCCCCGCCTTGTGCCCCTCGTTGCGGGGCAGGCCGCGCTGGTTGGCCCAGCGCCCGTTGCCGTCCATCACCACGGCGACGTGCCGGGGGACGAACCGGTCCGGGATGTCCGGGGCGAGGGCACCGCTGGGGTGCGGGGGCGGGGCGGCAAAGCCGGGCATGGTCAGCTCCGTTCCACGAGGTTCAGGGACCGGACGGCCCTCTCCAGGTGCCACTGTACGTAGGTGGCCACGATCCCGGCGGCGGCCCGGGCCGTGCGGGGCTCGACGGCGTCGATCCGCTCCCACGCGCCGGTGAGCAGCGCCGACAGGTGCTCGACGGTGGCGGGGTCGGGGGCCGCGGCGCCCGGCGGGCGGCAGACGGGGCACACCGCGCCGCCCAGCGGGGCGGAGAACGCCTCGTGCGGGCCCGGGGCGCCGCACCGGGCGCAGTCGGTGAAGCTTGGGGCCCAGCCGGCGGTGGAGACCGCCCGCAGCAGGTAGGAGTCCAGCACCGCCCCGGGCTCGTGCAGCCCGCGCGCCAGGGCCGACAGCGCGCCCACGAGCAGCCGGTACTGCTGGGCGGCGGACTCGTCGTCGTTCTCCGTGAACTTCTCCGCGGCCTCCGCCATCGCGGCGGCCGCGGTGTACTTGGCGTAGTCGGCCGCGATCAAGGACCCGTAGCCGCGCTTGCCCAGGGCCTGCGCGACGATGTCGAGGTTGCGCCCGGTGACGAGCTGGAGCTCCGCCACGTTGAAGGGCTCCAGCCGGGAGCCGAAGCGGGAGGTGGTGCGCCGCACCCCCTTGGCCACGGCCCGGACCTGGCCGTGCTCGCGGGTGAGCAGCACGACGATCCGGTCCGCCTCGCCGAGCTTGTAGGTGCGCAGCACCACGGCGTCGTCCCGGTAGCTGCGCGATGCGAAGGTCGTCCTGGCCACCGCACCATTCTCCCACGCCCGGCGGACACCCCGGGCGCCACGACGGCGGCGGGCCGCCCCCCGGGAGGGGCGGCCCGCCGCAGTGGTGGGGAGCCCGGCCGGCTCAGCCCTGGGCGTCGCGCACGGCGCGGTTGACGGCCGAGACGACCGCCTTCAGGGAGGCCCGGGTCGTGTTCGCGTCGATGCCCACGCCCCACAGGACGCGCTCGCCCACGGCGGCCTCGACGTAGCTGGCCGCCTGCGCGTCGCCGCCCGCGGAGAGGGCGTGCTCGGAGTAGTCCAGCACGCGCACGTCCACGCCCTCGGCCGCGAAGATCCCGAGCAGCGCCTCGATCGGGCCGTTGCCCTGGGCCGTGCGGTGGTGCTGCACGCCGTCGACGTCCAGGCCGACCTCCAGGGTGGTCTCCCCGCCCTCCTCACCGGTGGAGGTGCTCAGGCTGGTGATCCGGTAGCGGCCCCAGCGGCTGGGCCCGCCGTCGTGCTTGGTGGGCAGGTACTCGTCGGCGAACACCGTCCACAGTCGCTCGCCCGAGACCTCGCCGCCGGTGGTGTCGGTGTGCTCCTGGACCACCCGGGAGAACTCGATCTGGGCGCGGCGCGGCAGGTCCAGGCCGTGGTCGTGCTTGAGCAGGTATGCGACGCCGCCCTTGCCGGACTGCGAGTTCACGCGGATCACGGCCTCGTAGGTGCGGCCGAGGTCCTTGGGGTCGATCGGCAGGTAGGGCACCGCCCAGACCAGCTCGTCGACGGCCTTGCCCTGGGCCGCGGCGTCCTTGTCCATCTGCTCGAAGCCCTTCTTGATGGCGTCCTGGTGGGAGCCGGAGAAGGCCGTGAAGACGAGGTCGCCGCCGTAGGGGGCGCGCTCGGGCACGGGCAGCTGGTTGCAGTACTCCACGGTGCGGCGGATCTCGTCGATGTCGGAGAAGTCGATCTGCGGGTCCACGCCCTGGGTGAGCAGGTTCAGGCCCAGGGTCACCAGGTCCACGTTGCCGGTGCGCTCGCCGTTGCCGAACAGGCAGCCCTCGATCCGGTCGGCGCCGGCCAGGTAGCCCAGCTCCGCCGCGGCCACGCCGGTGCCCCGGTCGTTGTGCGGGTGCAGGGACACGACGGTGGCCTCGCGGTTGTAGAGGTTGCGGCACATCCACTCGATGGAGTCCGCGTAGACGTTCGGGGTCGCCATCTCGACGGTCGCGGGCAGGTTGAGGATCATCTGGCGGTCCCCGCCGATCTCGAAGGTCTCGGCCACGGCGTTGGAGATGCGGGCCGCGAACTCGAGCTCCGTGCCGGTGTAGGACTCCGGGGAGTACTCGTAGGTCACGGCCGTGTTCCTCAGCTGCTCCTCGTACTTCAGGCACAGCCGCGCCCCGGTCAGGGCGATGTCCACGATCCCGTCCATGTCCTGGCCGAAGACCACCCGCCGCTGCAGCGTGGAGGTGGCGTTGTACAGGTGGACGATGGCCCGGTCGGCGCCGTCGATGGCCTCGTAGGTGCGCTCGATGAGGTGCTCGCGCGACTGGGTCAGCACCTGGATCGTCACGTCGTCCGGGATCCGGTCCTCCTCGATGAGGCGGCGGACGAAGTCGAAGTCGGTCTGGGAGGCCGACGGGAAGCCGACCTCGATCTCCTTGTAGCCCATCCGCACGAGCAGCTCGAACATCTTGAGCTTGCGGTCGGAGTTCATGGGGTCGATGAGGGCCTGGTTGCCGTCGCGCAGGTCGACGGCGCACCAGCGCGGGGCCTCGGTGATGACCTTGTCCGGCCAGGTGCGGTCCGGCAGGTCTACGGGGAACTGCACCTGGTACGGGACGTACTTGTGGGTCGGCATGCCGGAGGGCTGCTGGAAGTTGCGCATGGGGTTGGCCTGTTCTGCTCGAGACGTCTGCGGGTGGCCGGGCATCAGGAACTCCGCAACGGGAGGCCGGCCATTCGCTCGACGGGTCAGGCCCCGTTGCGGCACGTAAGGAGGAGCTTCCCTGTCCGCATGGGTCCAACGTACCACGCGCCCGGGCGCGCCCCGGCGCCCCGGGCCCGGCTCACCACTCCTCGGCGGCCTGCTGGCAGGTGAACTGCTCCGCGGTCTGCCCGTTGAGGTCGTCGGGCAGCACGGAGCCGACGTCGAGCCGGTCGCCCTCCGTGAAGTCCTGCCCCACCGAGACCTGCACGCCCGCGATCGCGGTGGTCGGCACGATCTGGGACGACGGGACGCCCAGCAGCTCGGCGACCTGGACGGCCGCCTCGTACCAGCCGGTCCCGAAGAAGACCTGCGTGCCGGGCAGCTCGGTGACCTCCGGGCCGCGCTCGGCGTAGGCGTAGCCGGCGTCCTCGAGCAGCTCCACGATCTCCTGGTCGCGGTTCTCGGCCCCCGAGGCGTCGACGACCGTGACGGGCACCGTCGCGGGGTCCACGGCCGGGGTCGGCGTCGCCGACGCCGAGGGCTCCGCGGACGAGGACGGCGCGTCGGTCGCGGCGCCGCTCGCCGCGTCCGTGGGGGAGGTGAGGGGCCGGTCCTCGCGCAGGGCGGCGAAGAGCTCCGCGGAGGCCTCCTCCTGGAGCTGGAGCCGGTTGGGGTCGGGCTCGTACGCCTCGGTGGGCACGGTCACGAACGCCATGCTGCCCAGGTCGATGCCGCGCACGGCGCCCGCGAGGCCCACCATGGTGGGCACGGAGCCGAGGTCCTCGTCGACGTGCAGGTTCCGGGAGGCGACGTCGGCGATCTCGTAGAGCTTGGGCAGGTCGGTGAGCGTCCCTTCCGCCTTGACCTTGCGGGCCAGGGACGCCAGGAACGACTGCTGGGAGCGGATCCGGCTCTCGTCGCCGCCGTCGCCGAACGCGGCGCGGCTGCGCAGGAAGGCCAGGGCCTGCTCGCCCTCCACCGAGGACACCCCCGCGGGCAGCTTCAGCCCGGACTTGGGGTCGTCGACGGCCTCGTTGACGCAGACCTCGACGCCGCCGACGGCGGAGGAGAGCTCCTTGACGGCGTTGAAGTCGGCGAGCATGAAGTGGTCGACCCGCAGCCCGGTCAGCTCGTTGATGGCGGCGACCGTGCAGCCCGGCCCGCCGTTCTCGATCGCGGAGTTCAGCATCGCCTGCTCCTCCGCGGGGTGGACGCTGCCCGTGTCGGGGTCCGTGCACTCGGGCAGGTCCGCCACGAGGTCCCGCGGGAAGGACACGACCGTGACCTCGTCGCGGTCCTCCGTCACGTGCACCAGCATCATCACGTCGGTGAGGCCGGCGCCCGTGCTGTCCCCGTCGTCGCCGTACTGGTCGTTGCCCTCGCCCTCGCGGGTGTCGGTGCCCATGACGAGCACGTCCAGGGGCCCGTCCTCCACCGCGGCGGCACCGTTGCCCAGGTCCAGCGGGGACGTGTTCAGGTTCGACTGCAGGCGCCACACCACCGCGGCGCCGGCCCCCAGCACCGCGACCAGGACCGCGACGAGCACCAGCACCGCCCAGCGTCGCCGGGACCAGCGGCGGGGTCGGTCCGGGCCGGGGGTGTCGGTGCTCAGTGTGGACACGGTGATCTTCTCCTGGGACGACCCCGGCCGGGAGGCCGGGGTCCGGGGGGTGGGGGGCGGCGCCCGGAGCGGGAGCCGGGAGCCATGCTAACCGCACGGGCCCGCTCCCGGGGCCGGGAACGGGCCGGACGGGGCTCAGAAGCCGAGGCGGGAGAGCTGCTTGGGGTCCCGCTGCCACTCCTTGGCGACCTTCACGTGCAGGTCGAGGTAGACCTTCGTGCCGAGCAGGGCCTCGATGGCGGTCCGGGAGCTGGTGCCGATCTCGCGCAGGCGGGCCCCGCCCTTGCCGATCACGATGGCCTTCTGGGAGGGCCGTTCCACGTAGACGTTGACGCGCACGTCGAGCAGCGGCCGGTCCGCGGGGCGGCCCTCGCGGGGCACCATCTCCTCGACGACGACGGCGAGCGAGTGCGGCAGCTCGTCCCGCACACCCTCGAGCGCGGCCTCCCGCACGAGCTCCGCGACCATCGTCAGCTCGGGCTCGTCGGTGAGCTCCCCGTCGGGGTAGAGCGGCGGGGACGCCGGCATCCGCCCGACGAGCAGCCCCGCGAGGGCCTCGACCTGGAAGCCGTCCACCGCGGAGACCGGGATGACGTCGGCCCAGCCGGGCTCGTCGGCGCCGGCGGCAGCGGGGGCCGGGCCGCCGGCGCGGTGGCGAGGCTTGCGGGCGCTCCGCTCGGCCCGTTCGGCGCGGGCCGCGCGCTCCTCCGCCATCACGGAGCGGCCGAGCTCCGTGACGGCCAGCAGCTGCTCGGTGAGCTCCGCGCGCGAGACGGTGTCCGTCTTCGTGACGATCGCGACGACCGGCTTGTTGCCGGACGCGGCGAGCTGCTGGGCGATGAAGCGGTCGCCGGGGCCGATCTTCTCGTTGGCGGGGACGCAGAAGCCGATCACGTCGACCTCGGCGAGGGTGTCGGCGACGAGGTCGTTGAGCCGCTGGCCCAGCAGGGTGCGGGGCCGGTGCAGCCCCGGGGTGTCGACGAGCACCAGCTGGCCCTCGGGCCGGTGCACGATCCCGCGGATGGTGTGGCGCGTGGTCTGGGGCCGGTTGGAGGTGATCGCCACCTTCTGCCCGACCAGTGCGTTGGTGAGCGTGGACTTCCCGGCGTTGGGCCGGCCCACGAGCACGGCGAAGCCGGCCCGGAACGGGGCGGCGGGCTCGGCGGCGGGCTCGGCGGCGGGTGCGGTGCGGTCGTGCTCAGACATGGTGGTGGGTCTCCTCCTCGGACTCCAGGGCGGCCGGGTCCACGGCGGTGGACCCGGGCGGGACCCAGTCCGGGTCCTTGCGGACCTCGAGCTGGCCCACCCGGTTGCGCCGGCCCTCGAGGGTCACGGCTTCGAGGACGATGCCCTCGACGGTGGCGCGGGAGCCCACGATGGGCACCCGGCCGATGCTTTTCGCCAGCAGGCCGCCGGCGGTGTCGACCTCGTCGTCCTCGAGGTCCACGCCGAACAGGTCGCCGAGGTCCTCGACGCCCAGTCCGGCGGAGATGCGGTAGCGGCCGTCGCCCAGCTCGACGACCTCGGGCTTCTCCCGGTCGTACTCGTCGACGATCTCGCCCAGCAGCTCCTCGATGAGGTCCTCGAGCGTCACGAGCCCGGCGGTGCCCCCGTACTCGTCGACGACGACCGCCACGTGGATGGACTCCAGCTGCATCTCGCGCAGCAGCTCGTTGACCTTCTTGGACTCCGGGACGTAGCGGACCTCCCGGGCCAGCTGCGCGAGCCCGTGCCGGCGGAGGTCGGTGCCCTCGCGGTGCACCCGCTCGGAGAGGTCCTTCTGGTAGAGGATGCCCAGCACGTCGTCGGCGCTGTCGCCGATCACGGGGATGCGGGAGTAGCCGGAGCGGAAGAACAGGTTCAGGGCGTTGTCGACCGTGTCGTCGTCGTCGACGGTGACCATGTCCGTGCGCGGGACCATCACGGCCCGGACGTTGGTGTCGTCGAGGTCGAAGACCGAGTGCAGCAGCTCCGCCTCGTCGCCCTCGATGAGGTCCTGGTCGGTGGAGCGGTCGACGAACTCGAGCAGCTCCTCCTCGGTGAGGAACCCGGGGTCGGTGTGCCCGGGGTCCCGGGCGACGGCGGAGCCCAGCCGCACGAGCAGCCCGGGCACGGGGCCCAGCACCGCGCGCAGCACCCGCACGAGACCCGCGGTGAAGCGGACGGTGCCGACGGCGTTGCTGCGCCCGATCTGGCGGGGCGAGACGCCCGTGAGGACGAAGCCGACGGCGGCCATCACCACGGTGGCGAGCAGCCCGGCCAGCCACACGTCGTCGAGCGCGTCCAGGGCCACGAGCGCGACGGCCACGGCGGAGGCCGTCTCGAACCAGACGCGCCAGAAGCGCAGGGCGTGCAGGTGGGCGGTGGGCGTGGCGAGGACCTTCGCGGCCGCGGAGTCGGGGGCGTCGCGCACGACGGCCTCGGCCTCGGCCCGGGGCAGGTAGGTCAGCCCCGTCTCGGCCGCGGTGAGCACGAACGCCGTGCAGAGGAAGACGATCGCGGCGGCGATCAGGATGGCGCTGGTCATGGACCCGGCCTACTCCATGGTCTCGACCGGGGCGGGCCGGCCGAGGAAGTCCGTGAGCAGGTCGCGCTGGAGGGCGAACATGACCTGCCGCTCCCCGGGCTCCGCGTGGTCGTGGCCCAGCAGGTGCAGGATGCCGTGCACGGTGAGCAGGCACAGCTCGTCGGCGGTGGGGTGCCCGGCGGCCTCGGCCTGGCGGCGGGCGACCGGCGGGCACAGCACGATGTCCCCGAGCGTGCCCTCCGCGGGCTGCTCCGGGGTGCCGGGGCGCAGCTCGTCCATGGGGAACGACAGGACGTCGGTGGGGCCGGGCAGGTCCATCCACTCGACGTGCAGGCGGGCCATCTCCTCCTCGTCCACGACCGCGATCGACAGCTCCGCGTCGGGGTGCACGTGCAGGCGCGCGAGGGCGAAGCCGGCGAGCCGGCCCAGCAGCTCGACGTCGACCGCCGCCCAGGCCTCCCGGTCGGCCGGCGCGACGTCGGCCGGGTCGTGCTGCAGATCGAACTCGACGGCCATCAGGCGCTCGCCCCGCCGTCGGCGGCGGGGGCCTCGGGGGCGGCGCCCGCGGTGGTCTCGCGGGCGGCGCGGACGGCGTCCTTGCGGTCCCGGCGCTCGTTGCGCCGGCGGTTGGTCGTGTCGAAGGCGTCGTAGGCGCTGACGATCCGGCTCACGAGCTCGTGGCGGACCACGTCCTCGGCGGTCATCTCCGCGAACGCGACGTCCTCGACCCCGCCCAGCACGTGCTGGACCTGGCGCAGCCCGGAGGACGTGCCCCCGGGGAGGTCGACCTGGGTGACGTCCCCGGTGATCACCATCTTGGAGCCGAAGCCGAGCCGGGTGAGGAACATCTTCATCTGCTCCGGCGTGGTGTTCTGGGCCTCGTCGAGGATGATGAAGGCGTCGTTGAGGGTGCGCCCGCGCATGTAGGCCAGCGGGGCGACCTCGATGGTGCCCGCCTCCATCAGCCGCGGGATCGAGTCGGGGTCCATCATGTCGTGCAGCGCGTCGTAGAGGGGCCGCAGGTAGGGGTCGATCTTCTCGCTGAGCGTGCCCGGCAGGAAGCCGAGCCGCTCGCCGGCCTCCACCGCCGGGCGCGTGAGGATGATCCGGTTGACTTCCTTGGCCTGCAGGGCCTGCACGGCCTTGGCCATCGCGAGGTAGGTCTTGCCGGTGCCGGCGGGACCGATGCCGAAGACCACGGTGTGCTCGTCGATCGCGTCGACGTAGGCCTTCTGCCGCAGGGTCTTGGGCCGGATCTTGCGGCCCCGGCTGGAGAGGATGTTCTGGGTCAGCGCCCCGCTGGGCCGCGCGGAGAGGTCCCGTCCGATGATCTCGAGCAGCTGGGCGATGACCTGCGGGGTGATCGCGGTCTCGCGCCCGGCGAGCACCTTGAGCTCCTCGAACAGCGTCGTGACGATCTGCACGGGCGCGCTCGGGCCCTCGAGGCCGAGCTCGAGCCCCCGGGGGCGGGTGACGAGACCGGGGAAGGCGGCCTCCACCTGGCGCAGGGTGTCGTCCCCGGTGCCGAGGCTGCGGACCATGGTCTCGCGGTCGGGGAAGGTGATGACGGTGCGGGCCGTCAGGGGGTGCGTGGTGCCGGGCAGCGTCTCAGTCATGGGTGCGGCCGCGGGGGCCGTGCTCTCACTCTCTCGTCGGCCGGCGTCGGGAACGCGCCGGGGTTTGTGGTCCCTCCAGGGTACCGCGCGCACCGCACCGGGCGGCGCGCGCGGCCCAGATTCCGATTTGATATCGGTCCCCGGCTCCGGGGCGCCTGGGCTGGGGTCGCCCGCGGCGGCTGTGCTTTGCTGGGCGGGCCCTCCGGCCGGGGGGCCGGTCCAGGCCCCGGGCGCCTGCCCCGCCGCCCCCAGCCCGGACCCGGAAGGACGAGGTGCCCCCCCATGCCCGCTCCCCCACCCCGGCGCACCGGCGCGCCGCGCCGCGCGGCGGCGTGGGCCGCGGCGGCCGCCGTGGCGCTCGGCGGGTGCGGCGAGGCGGCGCCGCCGGCCGACGGCACGGGCGCCGCGCCCGCGAGGAGCTCGGACCGGGCCACGGCCGGGGGCACGGCGGGCGGGTCCGTGGCGACCACGAAGCTGCCGGTCTACTGGGTGGGCGGCGCCGACGGCGAGCAGCTGCTGTTCCGCGAGTTCCGGGACCCGCCGGAGGGGTCCCGGGCGGCGGACCCGATCGCGGCGGCCGCCGAGCTGATGACGGCCGCGGCCCCCGAGGACCCCGACTACCGGAGCCTGTGGAACGCCGTGGACCGGATCGGCAGCTCGACGTCCCCGGACGGGACGATCACCGTGGACCTGCCGGACGACGCGTTCCGCCAGGACCTGGCCGCCGAGGACGCCCGGCTCGCGCTCCAGCAGCTCGCGCACACCGTGGCGGCCGCGGCGCGCACCGCCGGGCTGCTGCCGGAGGGCTCGCGGCCCCAGGTGGTCCTTCTCGTCGACGGGCGGCCCCACGAGGAGGTCTTCGGCTCGGTCCGGCTCGGGGAGCCCGTGCGGCCCGACGAGCAGCTCGAGGCGCCGGTGTGGCTCGTGGACCCGCAGGAGGGCACCCGCTCGGACGGGCGCCTCGCCCTCTCGGGCCGCGTCCTCGAGGGGGTCCGCGACTGTGAGTGGACGGTGACGGCCAAGGACGACGACGGCACCGTCGCCGGCGGGCCCGTGACGGTCGTCCCCGCGCAGGGCCGCCCGGCGGAGTTCCGAGCCGAGGTGGACCTGCCCCCCGGGGAGTACGTCGTGTCCGTGATCGGCCGCGACGCCGAGGGCGGGCCGGTGCGCGACGACAAGGACGTGGTGGTCGGCGCCCCCTGAGCCGGTGGGCTCAGGCGGTCCCGCCCGACCAGCGCCCCAGCGCGGCGCTGAGCACCGCGAGGGCCGCGGGCCCGGCCGTGGAGCTGCGCAGCACCTCCGGCCCGAGCCGGACGGTCCGGGCGCCGGCGGCGCCGAGGCGCTCCAGCTCCTCCGGGGCGATGCCGCCCTCCGGGCCGACGACCAGCACGATCCGCTCCGGGTCCCCCCACGCCGGGCGGTGTCCCGGGCCCTCCGGCGCCCCGCCCGCCCCGAGCACGAGCCCCGCCGGACCGGCGAGGGGGTGCTCGGCGGCCTCGTGCAGCACGAGCCCGAGGGTCCCGGGCTCCCGGAGCAGGTCGGCGAGCGCCGCCGTGGTGCACAGCGCGGCGACCTCCGGCCAGGCGGCGCGGCGGGACTGCTTGGCGGCGGCGGCGACGGTGTTGACCCACTTCTCGTGGCTCTTCGCGGCCCGCTCCTTCTTCCACCGCACGATGGAGCGGTCGGCCTGCCAGGGCACGACGGCGTCCACGCCCAGCTCGGTGGCGGTCTCCACGGCCAGCAGGTCGCGGTCCCCCTTGGCGAGGGCCTGGGCGAGTACCAGCCGGGGCCGGCGCGCCGTCTCGGTGCACACGGACCGGACCCGCACGCTCATGCGGTCCTTCTCGCCGTCCACGAGCTGCGCGGCGGCGCGGGTGCCCGCCCCGTCGACGAGCTCGAGGGCCTCCCCCGGCGCGAGCCGGCGCACGGTCACGGCGTGCCGGGCCTCGGGGCCGGTGACGGTGAGCTCCGCCCCGGGGGCCAGCCCGGCGAGCCCGCCCGGGTCCACCTTGAAGACGGGCAGGCTCACAGGTCGGAGAACCGGTCCCGGAGCCGGGAGAAGAACCCGCCGGACCCGGCTGCGGAGTCGAGGGTCGTGCCGGTGGCCTGCTCCTCCCCGCGCAGCCGCGCGAGCTGCTCGAGCAGCTCGCGCTGCTCGTCGTCGAGCCCGGTGGGGGTCTCGACCTCGAGGTGGACGAAGAGCTCGCCGCGGCCGCCGCCGCGCAGGCGGGTGGCGCCGAGGTTGTGCAGGGTCACGGTGTGCCCGGTCTGGGTCCCGGGGGTGACGGGGACCTCGCGCTCGCCGTCGAAGGTCTCGAGGGTCACGGTGGTCCCGAGGGCCGCAGAGGTCATGGGCACGCGCACGCGGGCGTGCAGGTCGTCGCCCTGGCGCTCGAACGTGGGGTCGGGATCGACCTTGAGCTCGACGTAGAGGTCGCCGTTGGGCCCGCCGGCGGTGCCGGCCTCGCCCTGGCCCGAGAGCCGGATACGGTTGCCGGTGGACACGCCGGCCGGGATCTTCACGGTCAGGGGCCGGCGGTCGCGCACCCGGCCCTCCCCGTAGCACTCGTGGCAGGGGTGCTTGATGACGGTACCGAAGCCCTGGCAGGTGGCGCACGGGGCGGCGGTGACGACGGTGCCGAGGATCGATTGGACCTGGCGCTGGACCTGCCCGGAGCCGTGGCAGACCTCGCAGGTCTCGGGCCGGGTGCCCTCCTGGCAGCAGGAGCCGTCGCAGGTGGGGCAGACCACGGCGGTGTCCACGGTGATCTTCTTCTCCGTGCCGAAGACGGCGTCCTTGAGGGAGACCCGCACGTTGATCAGCGCGTCCTGGCCCTGGCGGGTGCGGGACGCGGGGCCGCGGCGCCCGGAGCCCGCTCCGCCGGCGCCCTGGAAGAACGTGTCGAAGATGTCCGCGAAGCCGAAGCCCGTGCCGGGGAAGCCGCCGCCGAAACCGGTGTCGGTGCCGTTCTCGTTGCCCGTGGCGTCGTAGACGCGGCGCTTGTCGGGGTCGGAGAGGACGTCGTTGGCGTGGGAGACGCGCTTGAACTCCTCCGACGCCTCGGGGCTGGGGTTGACGTCGGGGTGCAGCTTGCGGGCCTTCTTGCGGTAGGCCTTCTTGATCTCTTCCTGGCTGGCGTCCCGGGACACGCCCAGGGTCTCGTAGTGATCGCTCACCGTGGTCCGTTCTGTCGAGAGGTCTGTGGGGAGGTCTGTCGGGAGGTGCGGGGGAGCCGGCCGCGGCTCAGCCCCCGAGGATACGGGAGAGGTAGCGGGCGACGGCCCGCACGGCCGCCATCGTGGACGGGTAGTCCATCCGCATGGGGCCGACGACGCCGACCTTGGACTGCGCCTCGGGACCGTAGCCGGTGGCCACGACCGCGGCCTCGGACAGCGGTCCCGCGGCGTTCTCCGCGCCGATCCGCACGGCCACGCCGCGGGCGTCCTGCTCCATCTCGGAGAGCAGGCGCAGCATCACGACCTGCTCCTCGAGCGCCTCGAGGACCGGGCCGATGCTCAGATGGAAGTCGCCCGTGGCGCGGGCGAGGTTGGCGGTGCCGGCCATGACCATGCGGTGCTCGGCCCCGCCCGCCGCCAGGGCGGCGACGGCCTCGGCCACGGCCGCGGCGGCTGGCTGCAGCGGCGGGGCGAGCCCCGCCGTCAGGGCGCGGAGCGCGTCCGGCACCGCCGTCAGGGGGCGGCCGATGACGGCGGCGAGCAGCCGGGCGCGCAGCTCGAGCAGCTGGGTCTCGTCCGGGGACCCGCGCAGCACGGCCACGCGCTGGGCGACCCGCCCGTTCGTGGGGATGAGCACGACGAGCACCCGGCCCTCGCCGAGGTCGACGACCTCGACGTGGCGCACGGTCACCCCCGAGGCGTGCGGGTACTGCACGACCGCCACCTGGTGGGTGAGCTGGGCGAGCAGGCGCACGGTGCGCTCCATGACCTCGTCGATGTCGGCGGCGTCGTCGAGCAGGCTGTGGATCGCCCGCCGCTCGGGCCCGGAGAGGGGCTTGACGGAGGCGATCTGGTCGACGAACGTGCGGTAGCCCTTGTCGGTGGGGATCCGCCCCGAGCTCGTGTGCGGGGCGACGATCAGCCCCTCCTCCTCGAGCGCGGCCATGTCGTTGCGCACGGTGGCCGAGGAGACCCCGAGCCGGTGGCGCTGCACGAGCGCCTTCGAGCCCACGGGCTCCCGGAAGTGCACGTAGTCCTCCACGATGGCCTGCAGGATCTGCAGTCGTCTCGGCTGGTTCACGTCACTCCTCCCCGGGTCGGTCCCCGCGCCCGCCGTCCTGGCACTCGGGCGCGCACAGTGCCAATGCGCTCCAGTGTAGCCCCCGTGCCGGACCCCGGGGACGCCGGCCCTTTGGTACGCTTCCGGCTGATCCGCGCGGCCCGCGCGGGGCCGGCACCGGGGAGGACGACCATGAGCGACTACGGCTGGGGCCCGCGCAGCCTCGACGACGACGCCCTCGCCCGCCGCCGGCCCGTCTCGGCCGAGGTGGCGGTCGCGCCGGGGATGCTGCTGGAGGACGTCACCACCGGCTGGGTCGGCGCCGTCGTGTCGCTGGAGACCATCGGCGGGATGCGGGTCATGGGCCTGGAGGACCGCCGGGGCCGCGTCAAGGCGTTCCCGCTGGGCCCCGGCTTCCTGCTGGAGGGCGCGCCGGTGGTGGTCGTCGAGCCGCGCTCGGCCCCGGCCGCGCGCAAGCCCGCCCGCACGCGCTCCGGGTCGGTGGCCGTGGAGGGGCTGCGCGCCTCCACGGCCAAGGCCTCCCGCGTGTGGGTCGAGGGCTACCACGACGCCGAGCTGGTCGCCAAGGTCTGGGGCCACGACCTCGCCGTCGAGGGCATCGTCGTGGAGCCGCTGCACGGCGTGGACGACCTCCCCGCCGCGGTGCAGGAGTTCGGCCCCGGGCCGGGGCGCCGGCTGGGCGTCCTGGTGGACCACCTCGTGCCCGGCTCCAAGGAGTCCCGGATCGCCGAGCGCACGATGCACCTGCCCGGGGCGGCCGGCAACGTGCTGGTGCTCGGCCACCCCTACGTGGACATCTGGCAGGCGGTGAAGCCGGGCGCGCTGGGCATCGACGCGTGGCCCGCCGTTCCACGCGGCACCGACTGGAAGACCGGCACCGCCGCGGCCCTCGGCTGGCCCCACCGCACCCCCGGCGACCTGGGCCGGGCGTGGCAGCACATCCTCGCCCGCGTGGACAGCTACGCCGACCTGGAACCGGCGCTGCTGGGCCGGGTGGAGGAGCTCATCGACTTCCTCACCGCCCCCGGCGCCTGAGCCCCGTGCGTCCTCCACACGGACCGGGGCGCACCGGGCCGGGCCGGCGACCGACGTCACGTCACAAAGGCACACACGGCGTCACGGACGCCCGGAGAACCGGGCGTCCGGCCGGTACGATGGGTCCACGCCATCCACCGACCGCGCCCGCCGCGGTCCCGCCGCTGAAGGACTCCCGTTGCCCGTTCAGACCGACCCCCGATCGAGCCGAGAGAGCGCCGAGTCGCCCTTCGAGGGCATCACCCCCGTCGCGCAGCCGCTGACCGTCGCCGAGGACCGCCAGTGGGCGACCCTCGCGCACTTCGGCGGGGTCGGCGGGTTCCTGCCGTCCTTCCTGATCCACCGCGTCTTTCGCGGCCGGGGACGGTTCACGGAGCAGGAGGCGAAGGAGGCCATGAACTTCACCCTCCTGCCCTCGCTCGTGGTCGTCGTGGGAGCGCTGGTGGCGCCCGTGCCGTTCATCGGGTGGCTCTTCGCGCTCGCGGCCGCCGCGGCGTGGGTGCTGCTCGCCGTGAGCTCCCTCGCCGGCGGCATCCAGGTCAACCGGGGCGAGCCCTACGTCTACCGCTACAACACCCGCCTCTACGACCGGATCGGGGAGCGGCTGCAGCAGCGCTCCCGGGAGCGCGCCGCGCGCCGCTGAGCGCTCCCGGCCCCGTGCCGTGGGTCAGCCGAGCAGCCGCCGCACCACGGCGTCGCCCATGAGCCGGCCCCGCAGGGTGAGCACCACCGTCCCGCGCAGCGCGTGCGCCGGCTCGACCAGCCCGTCGGCGATCAGCCCGGCCACCGCGGTGCGGCCGTCGTCGTCGAGGGCGGCCACGGGCAGACCGTCGCGGATCCGCGCCTCCAGCATCACCCGCTCGAGGTGGCGGGTGGCCGCGTCCAGGACCTCCCGGCCCGCGGCCGGGGAGTGCTGTGCCCGCACGCGGTGCGTGTAGGGCACGGGGTGCTTGAGGTTCCACCAGCGCGTGCCGCCCACGTGGGAGTGCGCCCCGGGGCCGATCCCCCACCAGTCCTGGTTGTGCCAGTAGGCGAGGTTGTGCCGGCTGCGGTGGGCGCGCCCGTCCGCGCCGGCCGGGCGCGCCCAGTTGCTGACCTCGTACCACTCGTAGCCGGCCTCGGCGAGCAGCCGGTCGGCCAGCTCGTACTTGTCGGCCTGGTCGTCCTCGTCGATGGGGGCCACCTCGCCGCGGCGCATCCGGGCGGCGAGCTTCGTGCCGTCCTCGATGATCAGGGAGTACGCCGAGACGTGGTCCGGCGCGTAGCCGACGGCGGTGCGCACCGAGTGCTCCCAGTCGGCGAGGGACTCCCCCGGCGCCCCGTAGATCAGGTCCACGCTCACGCCCAGGCCGGCCTCGCGGGCCCACGCCACGGCGCGCGGGACGTTGTCCGGGTCGTGGGTGCGGTCGAGCACCGCGAGCACGTGCGGGACGGCGGACTGCATCCCGAAGGACACGCGGGTGACGCCGGCGTCGGCCAGCACGCGCAGCGACCCGGGGGTGACCGAGTCCGGGTTCGCCTCGACGGTGACCTCGGCCCCGTCGGCGAGGCCGAAGGTGTCCCGCGCCTGGGCGAGGATCCCGGCGAGGTCCGCGGCGGGCAGCAACGTGGGGGTGCCGCCGCCGAAGAACACGCTGTGCAGGGGCCGCACGGTCACCCCGGAGTCCTCGAGCACGCGCCGGGCCCAGCGCACCTCGGCGGCCGCGTCCGCGGCGTAGACGTCCTGGGAGACGTCCGGGCCGAGCTCGGTCGCGGTGTAGGTGTTGAAGTCGCAGTACCCGCAGCGGACCGCGCAGAACGGCACGTGCACGTAGAGGCTCAGGGAGCGACCGGCGGAGCCTGCCGCGGCGGAGGCGGGCAGGCGCCCGTCGAGGGGGGCGGGCAGCCCGTCGGGCTGGGCGGGGGACACTACTTCTTCTTGTCCTTCTTGTCGCCGGGCTCGTCGGAGGACAGGGCCGCGACGAACGCCTCCTGGGGGACCTCGACCCGGCCCACCATCTTCATCCGCTTCTTGCCCTCCTTCTGCTTCTCGAGCAGCTTGCGCTTGCGGGAGATGTCGCCGCCGTAGCACTTGGAGAGCACGTCCTTGCGGATCGCGCGGATGTTCTCGCGGGCGATGACGCGGGAGCCGATGGCGGCCTGGATGGGGACCTCGAACTGCTGGCGCGGGATGAGCTCGCGCAGCTTGCCGGTCATCATCACCCCGTAGGAGTAGGCCTTGTCCCGGTGGGTGATGGCGCTGAACGCGTCCACCGGCTCGCCCTGCAGGAGGATGTCGACCTTGACGAGGTCGGCAGCCTCCTCGCCCTCGGCCTTCCAGTCCAGGGAGGCGTAGCCCTTGGTGCGGGACTTGAGCTGGTCGAAGAAGTCGTAGACGATCTCGGCCAGCGGCAGGCGGTAGCGCAGCTCCACCCGGTCCTCGGAGAGGTAGTCCATGCCCTTGAGCTGGCCGCGCTTGGTCTGGCACAGCTCCATGATCGCGCCGATGAACTCGGAGGGGGCGAGCACGGTCGCGGCGACCATCGGCTCGCGGATCTCGGCGAGCTTGCCCGCCGGGAACTCGGAGGGGTTGGTGACGACCCGCTCGGTGCCGTCCTCGAGGGTGACGTTGTAGCTGACGGACGGGGCGGTGGAGATCAGGTCCAGGTTGAACTCGCGCTCGAGGCGCTCACGGACGATCTCCAGGTGCAGCAGGCCCAGGAAGCCGCAGCGGAAGCCGAAGCCCAGGGCCGCCGAGGACTCGGGCTCGTAGACCAGCGCGGCGTCGTTGAGCTGGAGCTTGTCCAGGGCGTCGCGCAGCACCGGGTAGTCGGAGCCGTCGATCGGGAACAGCCCGGAGAACACCATGGGCTTGGGGTCCTCGTAGCCGCCGAGGGAGTCGCTGGCGGGCCGCTGGTGGTTGGTCACCGTGTCGCCGACGCGGGACTGGCGCACGTCCTTCACGCCGGTGATGAGGTAGCCCACCTCGCCCACGCCCAGGCCGGCGCTCGGCTTCGGCTCGGGCGAGATGACGCCGATCTCCAGCAGCTCGTGCTGCGCGCCGGTGGACATCATCCGGATCCGCTCCCGGGGGCTGAGCTTCCCGTCGACCACGCGCACGTAGGTGACCACGCCGCGGTAGGTGTCGTAGACGGAGTCGAAGATCATGGCCCGGGACGGCGCGTCCGCGTCGCCCTGCGGGGCGGGGACCAGCTCCACGATGCGGTCCAGGAGGGCCTCCACCCCCTGGCCCGTCTTGCCCGAGACCCGCAGCACGTCCTCCGGGTCGGCCCCGATGAGGTTGCCGAGCTCCTCGGCGTACTTCTCCGGCTGGGCGGCGGGCAGGTCGATCTTGTTCAGCACCGGGATGATGGTCAGGTCGTTCTCCATGGCCAGGTACAGGTTGGCCAGGGTCTGGGCCTCGATGCCCTGCGCGGCGTCGACGAGCAGCAGGGCGCCCTCGCAGGCCGCCAGGGAGCGGGAGACCTCGTAGGTGAAGTCCACGTGGCCCGGGGTGTCGATCATGTTCAGCGCGTAGTCGGCGCCAGCGACGTTCCAGGGCATCCGCACGGCCTGGGACTTGATGGTGATCCCGCGCTCGCGCTCGATGTCCATCCGGTCGAGGTACTGCTCCTTCATCTCCCGGGGGGTCACGACCCCGGTGGCCTGCAGCATGCGGTCGGCGAGCGTGGACTTCCCGTGGTCGATGTGGGCGATGATGCAGAAGTTCCGGAGGATCGACGGGTCGGTCGAGGCGGGAACCGGGGCGTTGACGGCCAGCGGTGACACGGGCGGTCCTTTCTCGGGAGGCGCGGGGCGCTTCCGGGGAGGTCCTGGGACGGTCGGCAACGGGGACCGTGCCGGTGATTCAGCTGTCCAGTTTCCCACGTTTGGCGGTGGGGGGCCATTTGGCCCCCCACCGCCCCGGCACGGCCCGGGGCCGTGGCTAGAGTGGGCGCATGAAGCTGAACCTGCGCGCCCTGGGCCGGCTCGCCGTGCGCGCCCTGGACGCCTACCGGCACTCCGCGGGCGAAGGTGCCGGGACGTCCGCACCGCGGCGCGGGCCCGCCGCACCCGCGGGGCCGGGCCCCGACGCGGCTGCGCACCGCGGCAGGCTCTCCGCGCCGTACCCGGGCGACTGGAGGGGACCCGTCCGCCCCGTCTACCGGCCCCTGTCCGACGGCGAGCCGGACCCCGGCGAGATCGTGTGGACCTGGGTGCCCTTCCAGGAGGACCACGGCCGCGGCAAGGACCGCCCCGTGCTGGTCGTGGACCGGGCCGGCGAGCACCTGCTGTGCCTCATGCTCACCTCCCGCGACCGCACCAACCACGCCACCCGGAACCCCGACTACGTCGACGTCGGCACCGGGCCGTGGGACCGGCGGGGCCGGGCCTCCGAGGTGAAGCTCGACCGGGTGGTCCGGGTGCTGCCGGCCGACGTCCGGCGGGAGGGCGCGGTGCTGCCCGTGGAGCGCTTCGACCGGGTCGCGGCCGAGCTGGTGCGCCGGCGGCCCTGACCCGCACCATCCGTTGCCCGGGCCCGTGCCGCGCGGCGGCGCGGACCCGGGAGCGGGGCGGCGTCTGCTAGACTTTTCTGCTGTGTGTCCGCGCTGGTCGTCGGGCACTGCAGGTCGGCCGCCACTCGGGTGTCCCCGCTCCCGCTCAGTCTCATGACCGGCCTGTTTGCCCTCACTGACCGAATTCCGCATCCATCGCCAAGGAGTTACACGTGGCCAACATCAAGTCCCAGAAGAAGCGCATTCTCACCAACGAGAAGTCGCGCCTCCGCAACAACGCCTACAAGTCCGAGCTGAAGACCCTCATCCGCAAGGTCGACGAGGCCGTCGCCGCCGGCCAGCAGGACGCCGCGCAGGACGCTCTGCGCAACGTCGCCCGCAAGCTGGACAAGGCCGTCAGCAAGGGCGTGCTGCACAAGAACAACGCGGCCAACAAGAAGTCCGGTCTGGCCAAGCGCGTCGCCAAGATCTGATTCCCGGTTCCCCGCGAACCGCGCCCGCTCCGGCGGGCGCACGGAACAGGCCCCGTCCCTCTCCGGGACGGGGCCTGTTCCGTCGCCCGGCACGACCGCGTCCCGCCCGGCGCCGCACCGGCGGCGGGCGGCGCCGGGTCAGCGCCGGCCGGCGAGGGCGATCGTGGTGATGGCCCGCTCCACGGCGTAGGCCGGGTCCCGGCCCTCGCCCTTCACCTGGGCGTCGGCCTCCGCCAGGGCGCCCAGCATCCGCACCAGGTCCGCCTCGGAGAAGCGCCGTGACTCCTCCTGCGCGCGCTCCACCTGCCACGGGGCCGCCCCGATCCGCTGGGCGAGCTGGCCGGAGCCTCCGCGGGTGCCGTGCACCTGGGCGATGGTGCGCAGCTTGGCGGCCAGGGCCCCGACCATGGGCACGGGATCCACGCCCGTGTCGAGGGCCTGGCGCCACAGCTTGAGGGCGGCCTCGGTGCGCCCGGCCAGCGCCGCGTCGGCGACCTTGAACGCGGTGGCCTCGACCCGCCCGCCGTAGTACTTCTCGACGTCGTCGAAGGTGATCGTCTCGGGCCCGTCCGAGAGCAGCTGCGCGCACGCGGCGGCGAGCTCCGCGGTGCTGCTGCCCACGGCCGCGGCCAGGGCGCGGGCGGCGTCCGGGTCGATGCGGCGGCGGTGCGAGCGGAACTCGGTGAGGATAAACTCGCTCTTGTCCCGGTCCGACTTCAGAGGCTTGCACTCGACGACCACGGCGCCGGCGGCCTTGAGCGCGTCGAGAAGCTTCTTGCCGCGGTTGCCGCCGCTGTGCTCCCACAGGACGACGACGTCCGGGTCGGGGGCCTTGACGTAGTCGAGCCCGTCGGCGAGGAGCTCGTCGTTCATGGCGGCGAGGTTCGCCACGTGGATGAGCTTCGCGTCGTCGAACAGGGAGGGGCTGGCGAGGGCGGCGAGCTGACCGGGGGCGTAGGCGGCGGCGTCGACGGCGCTGAGCTCCACGGGCCCGCGCCGGTCCTTGAGGGCGGCGCGCACGCGGTCGCGCGCACGGGCGGCCAGGTAGTCCTCGGGGCCCGTGAGCAGGATCAGCGGGGCCGGCTCGACGTCCCGCCAGGTGGGTCCGGTGGCGGCGGGAGCGGGGCGCCGTGGTGGGGTCATGGCCGCGTCCTTCGGTGGTGGGGTCGGTGTGGTCCCAGCTTCTCACGGCCGGGGGCGTCCGGGGACGGCTCCGGGCGGGGGCGGTGCGGGCAGCAGCGCAGACGGGCTCAGGGCCCGGCGGGCAGCGCCCGCAGGCGGTCCCCCTCGCGCAGCAGGTAGACGCTGCCGTGCCGGTCGGTGCGCAGCAGGGGCACGCCCCGCGCCTCGAGGTGGGCGAGGATCGTCGGGTGGGGGTGGCCGTAGTCGTTGTCGCGGCCCACGGAGACCACGGCCAGGCGGGGGCTCGCGGCGTCGACGACGCCGGTGCCGCCGTTGCGGGCGCCGTGGTGGGAGACCTTGAGGACGTCCACGTCGGCGAGCGGGCCGGCGGCGCGCACGAGGGCGCGCGCCCCGGCCTCCTCGAGGTCCCCGGTCAGCAGCCACGAGACGGTGCTGCCGTCGGGGCCGGTCAGCTCGGCGCGCAGGGCCAGGGACGCGTCGTTCTCCTCCGACGACGACGGCGGCCCCCACCGTCGGGCGGCGGCTGCCGCGGGGGCGAGCACCGTCAGCCGCAGCACCCCGAAGGAGCGGGTCTCCCCCGGGGCGGGCCGGTGCACAGGAACGGCGGGCAGGGCGGCGGCGATCTCCGCGGGCGGGTCCGGGGCGGCGGTGGAGTACCAGACCTCCGCCACGCCCGCCGGCCGGGTCAGGGCTGGCAGCCCGCCGGTGTGGTCGGCGTGGGCGTGCGTGAGCACCACCAGCTCCAGCTCCCGCACGCCGCCGCGGCGCAGGCACCGGTCCAGGGCCCGCGGGTCGGGGCCGGTGTCCACGAGCACGGCCCGGTCCGGGCCCGTGCGCAGCAGCACGGCGTCGCCCTGGCCCACGTCGCAGACCAGGGCCTCCCACGCGGGCGGGGGCCGCCGCAGCTCGGCCAGGGCCCGCAGGCCCAGCACGACGACCACGACCAGCAGCGCACCGGCAACCAGGGCGCGCCGCCTCCGGCGCCGCCGCGCCAGCAGGCGCCGGTGCACCTCGGAGCGCGCCGGGGGTGCGGGACCGTCGCGCAGCGTCCCGGCGGAGGGCCGGGGCCGGCGGCGCCGGACGTCGAGGGCGTGCACGCCGAGCACGGCGGTGGCGGCGAGAACGCCCATGAGCGCCACCCCGGCGGGCCCCTCCGGCCACGGCAGGAGGGCCCCGGGCGCGGCGGCGAGCACGCGGGCGATCCCGGCGACCAGGCGCGCGCCGACGGCCCCCGCCCCCAGCGGGAGCAGGGCGGGCGTCCGCGGCGGCGTCCCCGGGCACGCCCAGCAGCAGGAGCCCGGCGAGTCCGCACACCGTCACGACGGGCACGAGCGGCCCGGCCAGGACGTTGGCGGGCAGGGAGTACACCGGCACGGCGGGCTGGAGGAGCACCAGGACGGGCGCGCACCACAGCTGGGCGGCCGCGGGGATCGCGACGGCCACGCCCAGCACCTCGGGGACGCGGGCCCCGAGCAGGCGCGCGAGAGGCCGGCCGCTGACCACGATCCCCGCGGTGGCCAGCACCGAGAGCACGAACCCGAGCTCGGCGGCGAGCGCGGGCCGGGCCACGACCAGGGCCACCACGGCCCCGGCGAGGGTGGCCAGGGAGACAGCGGCGCGCCCGGTGAGCAGGCTCAGCGCGCCGAGGGCGCCCATCACGGAGGCGCGCAGCACGGAGGGGTCCGGGCCGACGAGGGCCACGAACGCAGCCAGGGCGCCCAGGCCCGTGAGCAGGCAGGTACGCCGGCCCGCCCCCAGCGCGAGGGCGGCGTGCCCGGCGAGGGCCGTGACGAGGGCGCAGTTGGAGCCGGAGACGGCGGTGAGGTGGGTCAGGCCGGTGTCCTGCATGGCCTGCTCCAGCTCGGGTCCGAGGCCGGCCCGCTCGCCGAACGTCATCCCGGGGAGCAGGGCCGCGGCGTCGGGCCCCTGCCCGGCCGTGGCCAGGACGAAGCGCCCGCGCAGCGCCTCCCGGGCGGGGGCCGCTCGGCGGGCAGTGTGCTGGGCGCGGCGGCCGCGCGCAGCACGAGGGCCCCGGGGCACGGGGCGGGCGGGGCCTCGAGCACCGCGTAGATGCGGGCCCCGGGGGTCAGGGCGCTCCAGCCGGGGCCGTCGGCGAAGACGGTGGCCGGCACCCCGGCCGCCTCGCCCCGCCCTCCCTGGACCACCTCGTCGAGGCGCAGCCGGACCACGGCGCCGGTGCGGTCCTCGCCCGCGGCCGCGGCGTCCGGCCCGGCGGACGCCCACGGGCGCGGGGGCTCGAGCACCCGCGCGGTGACGGTGAATCTCCCGCCCCCGGCGAGGGCCTCGCCCAGCGCCCCGTCGGCGAGGGGACGGCGCTCGGCGGCCGTGCCGAGGAGCACGGCGGCCACCGCGAGGGCGGCGAGCCCGAGCGCGGACCACGGCACAGCACCCCGTGAGCGGCGGACGGCGGGGGCCCTCCCGGGCCCGCGGTGCAGGGCCCGGACCGCCCGGTGCACCAGCGGCGGGAGGACGGCCCCCAGGAGGGCGAGCAGCCCGAGGACCGCGCCGCCCCCGAGGGCCGCCTGCCCCAGCGGCAGACGGGTGCCCAGCAGCGCGGTCGCCCACGCGGCGAGCGCGGCGGGCAGCAGCCGCAGGTCCCAGGTGCGCCCCGGGGCGCGGGCGTCGCGGAGCTCCTGGTGCTCCAGGGCCCGCGCCCACCACCCGGCGGGGCCGTTCACACGGTCACCAGCGGGGTGAGCGCCTCCATGAGCGCGGGGCCGACGCCCCCCACGGCGTCGAGGTCGGCCACGGACGCGAAGCCCCCGTTCTGCTCCCGGAACGCCACGATCGGCTCGGCGAGCACGGGCCCCACCCGGGGCAGCGCCTCGAGGTCCGCGGCGGTGGCGGTGTTGAGGTCCAGCAGCCCGGCGCCGTCGGCGGAGGCGGCGCCGGCGGCGGTTGCCGGGTCCGGCGTGCCCGGGGCTGCCGGGGGCGGCGCGGGGTGGGGCGGGTGTCGGGGATAAGGACCTGCTGGCCGTCGGCGACGGGGGCGGCGAGGTTGACGCCCTCGGTGACGGCCGCCCCGGTGAGCCCCCCGGCGGCCTCGACCGCGTCCACGACCCGGTCCCCGGGCCCGACCTCCACGACGCCGGGGCGGGCGACCTCCCCGGTCACGTGCACGAGCAGCGTCCCACCCGGTGAGGGCGCCGCGGAGGGCCCGGCGCCCGGTGAGGCGGAGGGCCCGGCGCCCGGTGGGGCGGAGCCGCCCGGGGCGGCAGGAACGGGCGGGGCTCCGGGGGCCGCGTCGCCGGCGGAGCCGGGACCGAGCACCGCCCACGCGGGGACCGCCAGCGCGGCCAAGACGAGCAGCAGCAGGGACCGCGGCACCCGGGTGCGCGCGGCGACGTGCCACCGGTGGGCGGGGCCCTCCGTCCCGGACGGTGCGGGCCCGGGGGCCGCGGGCGGGAGCCTCGGCCAGCAGCGCGGACAGCCGCCCGGGCGGGCTGCCGCCCGGCCCGGTCCGCCCGGTGGGCTCAGGAGGCCCGGTGGGCGGGGGCGGCCCGGTCCGCTCGGTGGGCTCGGGGGCCCGGTCCGCTGAGCGGGCTCGGCGGACGGCGGGCGGCGTCGGCTGGGGTGGACGGTGCCGGTCATGGTGCCCAGCCAACGCCCTGGGGGTCCGCCACGGAGCGGCCCGGACCCGGGTTGGGGACGGCGCGGGCGGACGAAGGGCTCTGGGGAGCCCGGACGCCGGGGCTCAGCGCCGCCGGGCGACGGAGGGCGGCAGTGCGGGGAGGCGGTGGCGCTCGACGACGGCGGCGCACGCGCCCGGGCCCACATGGGCCGCCAGGACGGGCGGCAGCGGGCAGACCACGAGCCGCGCGCCGGGCCGGTGCGCGGCCACGAGCTCCTCGCCGAGCTCCCGGGCGGCGGGCCCGTCGCCCAGGTGGTGCATCACCAGCACCGGGTCCCGGGGCTCCGCGGCGGCCAGGGCCGCGCCCACCAGCGCGCCGAACCGGGCCCGGGCGGGCGCGCCGGGCGTGCCGGCGGGCACGAGCCTCCCGCCGGCGACGCTCAGCAGCGACCCCGGCTGCGGGAGCGCGTCCGGCGCGCCCGGGCCGATCCGCCCGCCCCGGCGCAGGGGCTCGAGGGAGGGCACCCACAGCAGCAGCGCGGCGTCCCGGCTGCCCTCGCGGGCGGCGGCGGCGACCTGCTCCCCGTCCGCCCCGGTCCCGGCCGCGCGCCACGCGCTCTGCACCCCGAGCCCCTGGGCCATCGCGGCGGTACGGGAGTCGACGACCGTGACCGGCACGTCGACGCCCTGCCGGGCGATCCGGGCCGACCCGGCCGTCCCCGACAGCTCCCCCGACAGGTGCACGGAGACGATCCCGTCGTACCCGGCGTCCTGGAACTGCTGGTAGACCCGCCGCAACCGGCCCGGGGACGGCCGCGACGTGGTCACCGGCCGTCCCTCGGCGACCGCCCGGAGCAGCTCCTGCGGGGTACCGTCCCCGGGAGCGGGCAGGGGCCGGCCGTCGACCAGCACGGGCAGCTCCACGACGGCGAGCCCGCCTTCCCGCGCGGCGGCCTCCCGCCAGGCGGGGGGCAGGGCGGCGGCGTCGTCGGTGACGACGGCGGTCCGGCGCGGGCCCACCACCCGGCTCAGGCGACGATGTTGACGAGCTTGGGCGCGCGCACGATCACCTTGCGGATCTCGGCATCGCCCAGCTGGCGGCGGATCGCCTCGGAGGCCAGGGCGAGCTCGCGCAGGGCGTCCTCGGTGATGTCCGCGGGCACCTCGAGCCGGTCCCGGACCTTGCCCTTGATCTGCACGACGGCCGTCACGGTGTCGTCCACGAGCAGGGCGGGGTCGACCGCGGGCCAGCCGGCGACGACGACGGAGCCCTCGTGGCCCAGGGCGTGCCACATGTCCTCGGCGGTGTACGGGGCGACGAGCGAGAGCAGGACCGCGACCGCCTCGACGGCCTCGCGCACGGCGGGGTCGGCGGGCCCGCAGCCGGAGTCGATGGCCTTGCGGACCACGTTGACGAGCTCCATGGTCTTGGCGACGACCACGTTGAACTTCCCCCCGTCGAGCAGCTGCGCGGCGTCGTCGACGGCCCGGTGGGCGGCCCGGCGCACGGCCTGGTCCCCGGCGGCCCGGTCGGTGCCGGGCGCGGAGGCGACGTCCTGGGCCAGGCGCCAGGCGCGGGCCAGGAACTTCTGCGCGCCCTGCGGGGAGACGTCCGCCCAGTCGACGTCGTCCTCGGGCGGGGACGCGAAGACCATGGTCAGGCGCACGGCGTCGACGCCGAACTCGTCGAGCTGCTCGCCGAGGTCCACGCCGTTGCCCAGCGACTTGGACATCGCCTTGCCGCCGTTGAGCACCTGCCCCTGGTTCAGCAGCGCCTTGAACGGCTCGGTGAACTCCACGAGGCCGAGGTCGTAGAGGACCTTGGTGAAGAACCGGGAGTACAGCAGGTGCAGGATGGCGTGCTCCACCCCGCCCACGTACTGGTCCACGGGCAGCCACCTGCGGGTCTGCTCGAGGTCGAACGCGGCGTTCTCGTCGGTGGGGGACGCGAAGCGCAGGTAGTACCAGGAGGAGTCCACGAACGTGTCCATGGTGTCGGTGTCCCGCTGGGCGGGCCCGCCGCACGCCGGGCACTCGACGTTGACCCATTCCTCGGCGGCCGCGAGCGGGGAGCGGCCCTTGGGGGCCAGCTGCTCGCCGCGCAGGTCGTCGGGCAGCCGCACGGGCAGCTGGTCCTCGGGCACGGGCACCTCCCCGCACGCCGCGCAGTGGACGATCGGGATGGGAGCGCCCCAGAACCGCTGGCGGGAGAGCAGCCAGTCGCGCAGCCGGAAGTTGACCCGGCGCTCGCCGGTGCCCGCGGCCTCGACCACGGCGACGGCGCGCTCGATGGCCTCGGTCTTCTCCAGCCCGGACAGCTCCCCGGAGTTGATCAGGGTGCCCTCGCCGGTGGTGGCGATCCCGGTGACGGCCGGGTCCTCCTCGCCGGTGTCCAGCACTGCGCGCACCGGCAGGCCGAAGGTGCGGGCGAAGTCGAGGTCGCGCTGGTCGTGGGCGGGCACCGCCATGATCGCGCCCGTGCCGTAGTCGGCGAGCACGTAGTCGGCGGCCCACACGGGCAGCCTCTCCCCGGTGAGGGGGTTGAGGGCGTGGCGGCCCAGGAACACCCCGGTCTTCTGCCGGTCGGTGGCCTGGCGCTCGATGTCGGACAGCGCCTTGACCTGCTCGCGGTAGGCGGCCAGCTCCTCGGCGTGCTCGGGGGCGACGATCTCCTGCGCCAGGTCCGCGTCCGCGGCGACCACGAAGAAGGTGGCGCCGTAGAGCGTGTCGGGGCGGGTCGTGAACACGGTGACGTCGCGGTCGGTCCCGCCCTCGCCGGCGCCCTCGATCGTGAAGTGCACGTGGGCGCCCTCGGAGCGGCCGATCCAGTTGCGCTGCATGGCCAGCACGCGCTCGGGCCAGTGCCCCTCCAGTTGCGCCATGTCGTCGAGCAGCCGGTCGGCGTAGTCGGTGATCTTGAAGTACCACTGGTTCAGGGCCTTCTTCGTCACCGGGGTGCCGCAGCGCTCGCACGCGCCGTTGACGACCTGCTCGTTGGCGAGCACCGTCTGGTCCTTGGGGCACCAGTTGACCGGGGAGTTCTTGCGGTAGGCCAGGCCCTTGGCGTGGAACTGCAGGAACAGCCACTGCGTCCACCGGTAGTACTCCGGGTCGGAGGTGTGGATCTCCCGGGACCAGTCGGCGCTGATCGCGTAGCGCTGGAAGGAGGCCTTCTGGGTCTCGATGTTCGCGTAGGTCCACTCGGCGGGGTGCGCGTCGCGCTTGATCGCCGCGTTCTCGGCCGGCAGCCCGAAGGAGTCCCAGCCGATCGGGTGCAGGACGTCGTAGCCGCGCTGGCGCCAGTACCGGGCCACGACGTCGCCCATCGCGAACGCCTCGGCGTGGCCCATGTGCAGGTCCCCGGAGGGGTAGGGGAACATGTCCAGCACGTAGCGGCGTTCCCGGGACCCGTCGTCGAGCGGCTCGAAGACCTTCTGCTCCGTCCAGAACGAGGGCCACTTCGCCTCGATGGCGCGGAAGTCGTACCCGGTGGTCTCGGTCGTGTGCAGCTGTTCGGTCACGGTCCTCGCCTTCGCGGTCGGTGGGACCGGCGCCGGCCCGGGTGCGG
This sequence comes from Kocuria rosea, assembly GCF_023715525.1. GTDB lineage: Bacteria > Actinomycetota > Actinomycetes > Actinomycetales > Micrococcaceae > Kocuria > Kocuria rosea_A. The sequence goes on from NZ_JAMBOG010000005.1 coordinate 157,936, forward strand.
GCCGCGCACGGTCGTGTGGGCGGCGCGCGGGCATCACGGGGCCCCGGCGCGCGCCGACGGTGGTAACGGTGGTGGAGTCCGTCCCATGGTAGCCCAGCGGCACCGGCGCCCCGGCCCGCGGTCCCCCACCCGCCCGCTAGCATCGTCAGCGGGCCGCGACCACCGGGCGAGCACCGGCCCGCAGGGAGGAACCATGCCGGACACCGCGCCGGGCACACCGCCGGACACACCGCCGGACACCGCGCCGGGCACCCCCGCGCCCCGGGTCCGGCTGCACGACCCGTACGCCGAGCGGCGCAGCGTCGTGCTCGACGGCCACCGGGTGCGCTACTGGTTCTACGACGTCGACCGCACCCCCAAGCCCCTGCTCGTGCTGGTGCACGGGTTCCGCGGCGACCACCACGGCCTGCAGCTGATCGCCGACCGGCTCCGGGACCGCTACCACGTCGTCGTCCCCGACCTGCCCGGCTTCGGCCGCTCCGAGCCGTTCCCCGACCGGGCCCACGACGTCGCCGGCTACGCGGGGTTCCTGCACCGCTTCCTCGAGACCCTCACCGGCGGCGCCGTGCACGACGGCCCCGCCCGGGACGGCACCGGGCCCGGCGTCGCGCTGCTGGGCCACTCCTTCGGGTCCGTGGTGGCCGCCCACTTCGCCGCCGCCCACCCCGCCATGGTCGAGCGGCTGGTGCTCGTGAACCCCATCTGCGAGCCGGCCCTGGAGGGCTCCCAGGCGGCGCTGAGCCGCCTCGCCGTCGCCTACTACCGGCTGGGCCGGGTGCTGCCCGCCGGCCTCGGCCGGCGGCTGCTGGCGAGCGGGACCGTCACCGACGCCATGAGCGAGGTCATGACCAAGTCCCCGGACCCCGCGGTGCGCCGCTACGTGCGCCACCAGCACCGGGCCTACTTCTCCGCGTTCGCGAACCGGGACGTGCTGCTCGAGGCGTACCGGGCGTCGGTCTCCTCCACCGTCGCGGAGGTCGCGATGCAGCTGGGCATGCCGACGCTGCTCGTCGTCGGCGCGGACGACGAGCTCGGCTCCGTGGCCGCGCAGCGGCGGATGGCTTCCTGGATCCCCCGGCGCCGCCTCGAGGTCCTCGACGGGGTCGGGCACCTCATCCACTACGAGGCCCCCGAGCGCACGGCCGAGCTCGTCCACGACTTCCTCGCCTCCCCCGCCCCCGAGCCCACCGTCGCCCCCCAGCCGGCCGGCGCCCCGCCTCCCGGCAGCGGGCCCGCCGCCCTGCACCGGGAGCTGCCGCCCGCGGACCTCAGCGCCCCGACCACGGGACCGTTCACCGGCCCGTTCACCGCGCCCCTGACCGGGCTGCAGCGGGCCGTCCGCCGCCGGCGCCACGGGGGGTCCCGCCGATGAGGCTGCTCATGGACGCCCGCTACACCCGGCTGGGCCGCCACGACGGGATCAGCCGCTACGGGGCGGGGCTGATCGAGGCCACGGCCGGGCTCGCCGCCACCGACCCGGACCTCGACCTCGCGATGCTCGTCAGCGACCCGCGGCAGCTGGCCATGCTCCCGGACGTCCCGCACGTGCTCGGACCCTCCCCGGTCTCGGCGGCCGAGGCCGCCACGGCCTTGGTCCTCAACCGGCACCGCCCCGACGTGGTCTTCTCCCCCATGCAGACCATGGGCTCCGCGGGCCGCCGGCACGGGCTCGTGCTCACCCTGCACGACCTCATCTACTACGACCACCCCCAGCCCCCCGCCGACCTGCCGGCACCCGTGCGCGCGGGCTGGCGGCTCTACCACCGCGCCTGGTGGCCGCAGCGCGTGCTGCTCGACCGCGCCGACGCCGTCGTCACCGTCTCCGCGACCACCCGGGAGCTCATGGCCGCCCACCGGCTCACCCGCCGGCCCGTGCACGTCGTGCCCAACGCCCCGCAGCCCGGCTCCGTGCTGGGCGACGCCGAGGCCCTCGCCCGGCTGCCGGGCCGGGAGAAGCTGCTGCTCTACATGGGCGCGTTCCTGCCCTACAAGAACGTCGAGACGCTCGTCCGCGCGGCGGGACGGCTGCCCGACCACGAGCTGCACCTGCTCTCCGGGATCTCCCCGTCCCGGCGGGCCGAGCTGGAGGCCCTGGTGCCCCCGGGCGCGCGGGTCGTGGTCCACGACGGGGTGAGCGAGGACGACTACGCCGCGCTGCTCGCCCGGGCGTCCGCGCTGCTGACCGCCTCCCGGGCCGAGGGCTACGGCCTGCCGGTCGTCGAGGCGCTCGCCGCCGGCACCCCGGTGGTGTGCAGCGACCTGCCGATCTTCCGGGAGGTCGCCGGCTCCGGCGCCTCCTACGCGCCCGCCGGCGACGACGCCGCCTTCGCCGCCGCCGTGCGCGCCCTCGAGGACCCGCAGCGACGGCGCACGCAGGTGCTGGCCGGGCTGGAACGGGCCCGGGCGTACTCGTGGGTCGACTCGGCGCGCACCCTCGTGGAGGTCGCCCGCGGCGTGCACGAGCGCCGCTCGGCCCGCCGGTGACCGCGCCCGGCCCGGGCCGCGGTCAGGCGCGTCAGGGCAGCGGCCAGGTGTGCACCGGCGCGTTGCCGTCCATGTGGCCCGCGTAGAGCCCGAGCATGCGCCGCAGCGCGGTGCGCCGGTCCGCGCCCCGGGCCTCGAGGCGCTCGACGGCGCGCGTCTGCCACGTCGCTCCGGTGACCCCGGCGACGCAGCGCGCCTCGACGATGCCGAGGTAGCGCTCGCGCACCTCCGGCGCCACGCCCCACTCCTCGAGGCCCTGGTGGGCCAGCGGCAGCAGGTGGCGCAGCACCAGCTCGTCGGCGCAGACCTCCCCGAAGCCGGGCCAGTAGAACCTCGCGTCGATGCCGTCCCGCGCCGCCCGGGCGAAGTTCTCGGCGCACGCCGCGAAGCTCATCCGCGTCCACACGGGCCGCTCCTGGCGCGCCAGCACGCGCACGGCGCCGTAGTAGAACGCGGCGTTCGCGAGCACGTCCGCGATCGTGGGCCCCGCGGGCAGCACCCGGTTCTCGACCCGCAGGTGCGGGATGCCGCCCACGACGTCGTAGATCGGCCGGTTCCAGCGGTAGACGGTCCCGTTGTGCAGCCGCAGCTCGGACAGCTGCGGGGCCACGCCCGCCAGCAGCTTGGCCATCGGGTCCTCGTCGGAGCACTCGGCGAGCAGCGCCGGGAAGTAGCGGACGTTCTCCTCGAACAGGTCGAAGATCGAGGTGATCCAGCGCTCCCCGAAGAACACCCGCGGGCGCACGCCCTGGTTGCGCAGCTCGACCGGGCGGGTGTCCGTGGCCTGCTTGAACAGCTCGATCCGCGTCTCGGCGTGCAGCCGCCGGCCGAAGAAGAACGGGCTGTTCGCGGCCAGCGCGACCTGGGGGGCGGACAGCGCCTGGGCGGCGTTCCAGTGGGCCGCGAACTCCGACGGGGCGACCTGCAGGTGCAGCTGGACGCTCGTGCACGCCGACTCGGGGGCGATCGAGTCGCACCACGTCTCGACCCGCTCCCCGGTCGGGCCCGCGATCTCTAGCCGGATGTCCTCGCCGCGCGCCACGAAGATCGAGTCGTTGAGCGCCGCGTAGCGGTTGTTGTCGCTGATCCACTCCTGCTGGTAATGCTCGGGCATGATCGTGGGCAGGATCCCGATCGCCAGCAGCCGCGAGCCGATCTCGCGGGCCTTGGCGTCCGCCGCGTTGAGCGAGGCGCGCAGGTCCTCCTCGAGCTCCAGGGCGGCCCGGCCGGGCAGCGGCCGCGGCGGGACGTTGAGCTCGATGTTGTACTGCGCCAGCTCCGTCTGGTAGCCGGGGTCGGCGATCGCCGCGAGCACCTCGGCGTTGCGGAAGTGCGGGTCGAAGCGCTCGTCGACGAGGTTGAGCTCGATCTCCAGCCCGGTCATCGGCCGGTCGAACTCGAAGGAGCTGCGGGTGAGCATCAGCTCGAAGACGTCGAGGTCCCGGCGGACCTTCTCCCGGTAGCGCTGGCGCTCCTCCCGCGTGTAGCTGCGGGCGCGGACCTCATCTCCCACGGTGACCTCCCGGCGTGACGGCCGCGGCGGCGCCGCCGCGTGGGACCAACCAACCACACCCGGGCCCGCCCGCCAAGGCCCCGGCGGACCGGGGCGCTCAGAGCAGGTCGGTGACGTCGCAGCGCACGTGCACGGGCGGGTGCTTGCGCAGCGCGGAGGCCTTGGCCCGGGCGGCCCGCAGCCGGCGGGTGACCTCCCCGGCGATCCCGTAGCCGAAGAACAGCAGCACCCGGTGCGGGGCCGGCTCCCCGCCGGGGCCCGGCTCGTGGTCCTCGAGGGGGGTCGGGCCGATCACGCGCACGGCCCCGGGCAGCTCGAGGTCCGCCAGGAACGCGGCGACGGCCGCCGCCGGGCCCGTCAGGGCCGCCGAGCGCACCGCGGGCGGCAGGCCCAGGGCGTGGCGCTCGGCGAGCTCGCGCTCGGCGTGGCCGGCGGGGTCCCAGCGCACCAGGGCCCCCACCGCGCTCTCGTGCTCCGCGGTGACGACCACGACCCCGCCGTCCCGGGCCCGGCGCACGAGAGCGGCCGCGTTGCACCAACGGCGCAGCGTCTGCTCGGCCGCCCGCAGGGCCGGGCGCATGAGCATCTGGTTGCCGTCCAGCAGCAGGGCCGCGGCGTAGCCCCCCTCCGCGACCGGCTCGGCCCCGGGGGTCGCCACCACCAGCGCCGGGGCGGCGCCCACCTCGGGGCGCACGGCGTCGCCCGAGGAGGCGACCACGGGCACCTGCGGGAACGCCCGGCCCAGCTCCTCGGCGGTGCGCAGCGCCCCCACCGTGACCAGGCGCATCCGCCGGGACCCGCACGCGGTGCACGTCCAGCCGTGGGCGGAGCGCCCGCACCACCCGCAGCGCGGGACGCCGCGGCGGGAGCCGACCCCCAGGGGGCCCTCGCAGTGCCGGCAGCGGGCCGGCTCGCGGCAGCGCTCGCACGCCAGGTGCGGGGCGTAGCCGGCGCGGGCCACCTGCACGAGGACCGGTCCGTGCTCCAGTCCGGCCCGGGCGGCGCGGAAGGCGGTCTCCGGCAGCCGCGCCCGGCTGGCCAGGGGGTCGCGGGCGGCGTGGAAGGAGTCGGCGGTCGAGACGATCCGCGGCATGAAGGCGCGCAGCACGTCCCGCTCCGGGGCGATCCGCCGGGCCCACCCGGTGCTCACGAGCCGCTGCGCCTCGGGGCTCACGGCGTGGCCGGCGAACAGGGCGGCGCACCCGCTGCGCCCGGCCCGCAGCAGCAGCACGTCGCGGGCGTGCTGGTAGGGCGCGCGCTGCTCCACGAGGTTCTCGTCGCCGTCGTCCCAGCAGCACACCAGCCCCAGGTCGTCGACGGGGGCGTAGGCCGCGGAGCGGGTGCCCAGCACCACCCGCACCCGGCCGGTGGCCGCGGCGAGGAACGCCCGGTAGCGGGGCGTGGGCCCGTCGTCGGCGTGCAGTCGCACCAGGTGCTCGGCGCCGATCTCGTCGGCCACCGCGCGCTCGAGCCGGGCCAGCGCCTTCTGGTCGGGCACGACCGCCACGGCCCCGCGCCCGGCCCGCCAGGCGGCGCCGACGGCCGCGGCGAGCACGTCGGTCCAGTCGTGGGCCGGGTGGGCCGGGAGCACCTCGGCCACGGCCCGGGGCGCGCCCCCGGCGGTGAGCTCGGCCAGGAAGGCGGGCCCGCCGGCGTAGTCGGCCAGCGCGGCGTCGTGGGAGGGGGCCGGGGCGTGCGGGGACAGGCCCGTGGAGTGCCCGGGGTCCTCGGCCAGGCGCTGCTCGAGCTCCTTGTCCACGCGCGCGACCCGCGGCGGGACGGCCACGCGCACGACGTCGGCGACCGTGCCGGCCGAGCGCGCGGCCACGTCCTCGGCCAGCCGCGCGATCTCGGGGGACAGGACCGGCAGCGCCGAGAGCACCCGGCGCAGCGGCTGCAGCCGCTGCCTCACCTGGGAGTCCGCGACGCGCTCCAGGACGAAGCCGGTGAGCTCCTGGCCGGCGAAGCCCACCTTGACGCGGGCCCCGGGCACGGCGGCGTCCGCGAGCTCGGCCGGCACCGCGTAGTCGAACGGGCGGTCCAGGTGCGGGACGTGCGTGTCCAGCAGCACCCGCGCCACGGGGTCGCGCTCGGCGAGGAGCGCGGCACCCACGCCCTTCGCGTCGGGCCGTGCCGGGCGCGGGGGGAACCCCGTGAGGAGGGACAGCTGCCGCGGGGTCTGCGCGGCGGCCGGGGACTCCTCCGGGGACACGGTCACACCCCGGCGGCGGAGCGCAGGTCCTCGACGCGGTCGGTGCGCTCCCAGGTGAACTCGGGGTCGGTGCGGCCGAAGTGCCCGTGCGCGGCGGTGCGGGCGTAGATGGGGCGCTTGAGGTCGAGGTCCTCGATGATCGCCAGCGGGCGCAGGTCGAAGACCTCCCGGATGGCCCGCTCGATGCGGGCCGGGTCGACCGTCTCGGTGCCGAACGTCTCGACGTAGAGCCCCACGGGGGCGGCGCGGCCGATGGCGTAGGCGACCTGCACCTCGGCGCGCTCGGCGAGGCCCGCGGCCACCACGTTCTTGGCGACCCAGCGCATCGCGTACGCGGCGGAGCGGTCCACCTTCGAGGGGTCCTTGCCGGAGAAGGCCCCGCCGCCGTGGCGGGCCATGCCGCCGTAGGTGTCCACGATGATCTTGCGCCCGGTGAGCCCGGCGTCGCCCACCGGGCCGCCCCGGACGAAGTTGCCGGCGGGGTTGATGATCACCTGGGTGGCGGATAGGTCCAGCCCCGACTCCTCGAGCACGGGGGTGATCACGCTCTGCCGCAGGTCGGAGGCGAGCTGGTCGAGGTCGTAGCCCTCGACGTGCTGGGAGGAGACCACCACCGTGTCCACCGCCACCGGGCGGTGGCCGTCGTAGCCCAGGGTGACCTGGGTCTTGCCGTCGGGGCGCAGCCCGGGCAGCACCGCGGTCTTGCGCACGCGGGTGAGCTGCTCGGAGAGCCGGTGGGCGATCCAGATGGGCGCCGGCATGAGGACCTCCGTCTCGTTGGAGGCGTAGCCGAACATGATGCCCTGGTCGCCGGCGCCCTGGGCGTCCCGGGCGTCGACGGCCGTGCCCTCGCGCACCTCGAGGGAGTTGAACACGCCCTCGTAGATCTCCGGGGACTGCTCGCCCACGCTGATCGACACGCCGCAGAACTCGCCGTCGAAGCCGTGCACCGAGGAGTTGTAGCCGATGTCCAGCAGGCACTTGCGCACCACGTTGGGGATCTCCACGTAGCCGCGGGTCTTGACCTCCCCGGCCACGTGCACCAGCCCGGTGGTCACCATGGTCTCGACGGCCACGGAGGACTCGGGGTCCTGGCGCAGCAGGTCGTCGAGGATGGAGTCGCTGATCTGGTCGCAGATCTTGTCGGGGTGGCCCTCCGTGACGGACTCGGAGGTGAACAGTCTCAGGTGCTGGGTCGTCTCGCTCACGGGAGACCACACTACCCGCCGCCCCGGACGGCACAGCGCGGCCGGCGGCACAGCGCGGGCGGGCCGGGGCTGCGGCGGGCGCTCAGGCGCGCACGGCCGCCAGCTCCTGCGCGATCCGCTCGACGAGGCCGCGGGCCACGTCGGCCTTGGTCCCCTCGAGCACCTGCTCCGGGCCGCCGGCGGCGGAGAGCACGGTGACGGCCGTGGCGTCCTGGCCGAACACGAGGTCCTCCCCCACCTGGTTGACGGCCAGCAGGTCGCAGCCCTTGCGGACGAGCTTCTGCCGCCCGAACGTCAGGGGGTCCGTCCCGTCGTCGCCCGTCTCGGCGGCGAAGCCCACCACGAGCTGTCGGCGGCGGGCGGTGTTGCGCAGGTCCACGAGCTCCCGCAGGACGTCCGGGTTGCGCACGAGCCGGATGACGGGGTCGGACCCGTCCTCGGCCTTCTTCATCTTCGCGGCGGCGACCGTCGCGGGGCGGTAGTCGGCGACGGCCGCGGCCATCACCACGACGTCAGCGCGCGCGGCCGCGCGCACGCACGCCCGGCGCAGCTGCTCGGCCGTGCCGACGTGCACGACCTCGACCCCCGGGGGCACGAGGGTCTCCAGGTGCGCGGCCACGAGCACGACGTCGGCGCCGGCGTCGCGCGCGGCGGCCGCGAGGGCCACGCCCTGCTTGCCCGAGGAGCGGTTGCCGAGGAAGCGCACCGGGTCCAGCGGCTCCCGGGTGCCGCCGGCGCTGACGAGCACGCGGGCACCGGCCAGCGGGCCGGCCGCGGCGTCCTCCTCGCGCGCCACCAGGCGCAGGGCGGCGGCGTGGATGAGCTCGGGGTCCGGCAGCCGGCCCGGGCCCGAGTCGGGGCCGGTGAGCCGGCCGACGGCGGGCTCCAGCACGGTGTGCCCGTGGGCGCGCAGCAGCGCGACGTTCGCCTGCGTCGCCGGGTTGAGCCACATCTCGGTGTGCATGGCCGGGGCGAACAGCACGGGGGCCCGCGTGGCCAGCAGCGTGGTCGTCAGCAGGTCGTCGGCGTGCCCGTGCGCGGCGCGGGCCAGGACGTCGGCGGTCGCCGGGGCCACGACGACGAGGTCGGCGGACTGCCCCTGGTGGACGTGGTTGACCTCGTCCACCCGCTCGAAGACGTCGGTGCTCACCCGCTGCCCGGACAGGGCCTCCCACGTGGGGGCGCCCACGAACTTCAGGGCGGACTCGGTGGGGACGGGCACGACCGTGTGGCCGCCCTCGGTGAACAGGCGCAGCAGCAGGGCGGCCTTGTAGGCGGCGATGCCGCCGCCGACGCCGAGGACAACCCTCACGCGGCGACCGCCCGCCGGGCGGGACGGGTCCGGCTCACAGGTCCCGGAGGTCCCCGGGGGCCTGGCCCGGCTCCGGCGGAACGGAGTCGCCCGCGTCGCCGGCACCGTTGTCGGGGGTGTCCTGGAGCCCGCCGGGCAGGTCGCCCAGGGGGTCCCCGGAGGAGAAGTCCACGGCCGCGTCGGCGGAGAACGGGGTGTCGGCGGTGAACGCCGCGGCGTCGTCCTCGGTGCCCTGGGCGAAGAAGTCGGCGCCGAAGACGTCGGCGGCCAGATCCTGCTCCGTGGTCAGCTGCCCGTTCTCGGCGAAGCCGGCGTGCTCGACGGGACGGCCCTCGATGAGCGCCTCGTCGATCTCACGGAAGGCGATGGACAGCGGCTTCTCGTTGAGCTGGGTGTCGACGAGCGGACCGACGTACTCGAACAGGCCCTCGTGCAGCTGCGAGTAGTAGGCATTGATCTGCCGGGCACGGCGCGCGCCGAAGATGACGAGCCCGTACTTGGAGTCGGACTTCTTCAGCAGGGCGTCGATCGGCGGGTTGATGATGCCTTCGGTGTGGGATGACAAGCGATTGCTCCAAACGAGGTGGACGGGGATCAGGATGTCTGCTCGGGGTCGAGGCCCATGAGCGACACGAGTTCGGCGGCGGCGCGCTCGACGCGGTCGTTGACGACGGTGTGGTCGAACTCCGGCTCGGCCGCGAGCTCCAGTTTAGCGGTTTCCAGCCGCTGCCGCTGTTGCGCCGGGGTCTCGGTGCCCCGGCCCACGAGCCGGGCGACCATCTCGTCCCAGCTGGGCGGGGCCAGGAACACGAAGTTCGCCTCCGGCATGGTGCTGCGCACCTGGCGGGCCCCCTGCAGGTCGATCTCCAGCAGGACGCTGCGCCCCGTCTCGAGCGCCTGCTCCACGGTGGAGCGCAGCGTGCCGTAGCGGTGGGAGTTGTGCACGACGGCCCACTCCAGCATCCGGCCGTCGCGGACCATCACGTCGAACTCGTCGTCGGAGACGAAGAAGTAGTGCACGCCGTCCGTCTCGCCCGGCCGGGGCGCGCGCGTGGTCGCGGAGACGGAGAGCCAGACCTGCGGGTAGTGGTCCCGGACGTAGGTCGAGACGGTTCCCTTGCCCACGGCCGTGGGGCCGGCGAGCACGGTGAGGGACGGGCGCTCGGCGCGGGGCGCGGCAGGGCTCACGGAGATCCTCCTGGGGGTGGGGTGGTCCTCCCAATCTAGCCGATCCGGCGCCGTGGTCCCGACGGCGCCCGCCGGGGCCCCCTCCGGTCCGCGGACGGGGGCGGGGCCGGCGGGCGCCGGGCGGGGCTCAGCGGTCGAAGTACTCGATCAGGGCCTTGCGCTGGTGCACGCCGAGCCCGCGCAGCCGGCGGGTGCGGGCGATGCCGAGATCGTCCATGATGGCCGCCGAGCGGACCTTGCCGATCCCGGGGGTGGACTCGAGGAGGTCCGAGACCTTGAGCCGGCTCACGGCCTCGTCCCGGTCGGCGCGGTCCAGGATCTCGGCGATCGTCAGCGAGCGCTCCCGCAGGCCCTTCTTCACGTCGGCGCGGGCCGTCCGCGCCTTCGTGGCCTTCTCCCGCGCAGCGGCCCGCTCGTCGTCGGTCAACGGACGCAGTGCCATGTAGTTCCTCCTCGTCACGACGGGCCGCAGCCCCCGCCCCGCGGTGGGACGGACAGCCCGTTTGCTAAAGAAACTACATGAGTAACGATGGATGGTAAACCACCGCAACCGTGGCGTGACCAGGGAAGTCAGCCGCGGGGGACGCCCCGCGGCTCAGCCCAGGGCCTCCGCGAGCTCCCCGGCCGAGCGCCGCACCGCCTCGCGCAGCCCCGCGACGGAGGGGCCCTCGCGCAGGATCGCCCGGCTGGAGGTGGCCAGCACCTGCGCGCCGGCGCGCCCGAAGACCGCGGGCAGGTCCGCGGCGCGGGCGCCCTGGGCCCCGTAGCCGGGCGCAAGCAGGGGCCCGCGCACGGCGGTGAGGTCGATGCCGAGCGCGCCCAGGGCGTCGCCGACGGTCGCACCCACGACGAGCCCGCACGAGCCGAGCGCACCGCGCCCGGCGGTCGTGGTCCCGGGCGCACCGGCGTCCCCGAGCAGCCGCGCGTTCTCAGCGGCGGCGGCCTCGCACACGGAGCGGGCCACGGAGGCGTCCCCGCCGACGTGCTGGACGGAGCGGCCCTCGGGGTTGGACGTCAGCGCGAGCACGAACGTGCCGCGGCCCGTGCGGGCGGCGAGGTCCAGGGCCGGGCGCAGCGACTCGAAGCCGAGGTAGGGGCTGAGCGTCACGGCGTCGGCCGCCAGCGGGGAGCCCTCCCCCAGCCACGCCGCGGCGTAGGCGTCCATGGTCGAGCCGATGTCCCCGCGCTTGGCGTCGGCCACGCTGAGCAGCCCGGCGGAGCGGGCCGCCCCCAGCAGCTCCTCGAGGGCCGCGAGGCCCGCGGCCCCGTAGGCCTCGTACAGCGCCACCTGGGGTTTGACCGCCGCCGCGTGGCCCGCGGCGGCCTCGAGGGCCGTGAGGCCGAAGCGGCGCAGCCCCTCGGCCGTGCGGGGCAGGCCCCAGGCGTCCAGCAGGCCCGGATGCGGGTCGATGCCCACGCACAGGGGCCCGTGCTCGTCCATGGCCCGGCCCAGCCGCGCGCCGAAGGGGGCGCGGTCGGGTCCGGCGCTCGGCGTGGCCGGCACCGACGGGTCAGGCACCGACGGGTCAGGCACCGACGACCTCCGGCTCCTGGGGGCGCAGGATCGCGCGCAGCCGCTCCTCGTGCTCCTGCAGGCTCGTGACGTCCCACGTGTAGGAGCGCAGCGCGGTCACGGCCTGCAGCGCGGCCCCGAGCACGGAGACCGTGGTCATCACCGGCACGCCCACGCTGGTGGCCGCGGCCCGGATCTCGTAGCCGTCGCCGCGGGCCTCCCCGCCGGCGGGGGTGTTGAAGACCAGGTCGACCTCCCCGGCGGTGATCAGGTCCGCGATGGTGCGCTCCCCCGCGGCGGCCTCCCGGATCTTGCGCACCACGGTGGCCTCGATGCCGTTGCGCCGCAGTACCTCGGCGGTGCCGCGCGTGGCGAGGATCTCGAAGCCGAGGTCGCGGAACATCCGCACGTAGACGATCGACGCGCGCTTGTCCCGGTTGGCGACCGAGACGAAGATCCGCCCGCCGGTGGGGAGGGAGACGTTCGCGGCGGCCTGGGCCTTGGCGAAGGCGGTGTCGAAGTACTTGTCCAGGCCCATGACCTCACCGGTGGAGCGCATCTCCGGGCCGAGCAGGGAGTCCACCACGGCGCCCTCGGCGGTGCGGAACCGGGCGAAGGGCAGCACGGCCTCCTTGACGGCCACGGGGGCCGAGGCGGGCAGGGTGGATCCGTCGGTGCGCTCGGGCAGGTGGCCCTGCTCCCGCAGCCGCGCGATCGTCGTGCCGACCCCGATGAGCGCGGCCGCCTTGGCGAGCTGCACCCCCGTGGCCTTGGAGACGAACGGGACGGTGCGGGAGGCCCGCGGGTTCGCCTCGATGACGTAGAGCAGGTCGGAGGCCACGGCGAACTGGATGTTGATGAGCCCGCGCACCCCCACCCCGCGGGCGATGGCCAGGGTCGCCTCGCGCACGCGCTCGACGACGTCGGGGCCCAGCGTGATGGAGGGCAGGGTGCACGCGGAGTCACCGGAGTGGATGCCGGCCTCCTCGATGTGCTCCATCACGCCGCCCACGTACAGGTCCGTGCCGTCGTAGAGGGCGTCCACGTCGATCTCGACGGCGTCCTCGAGGAACTTGTCGATCAGCGCCGGCCGCGACGGGGAGACCTCGGTGGCGTTCTCGAGGTAGCGCGCCAGGGCGGGCTCGTCGTAGACGATCTCCATGCCGCGCCCGCCGAGCACGTAGGAGGGGCGCACGAGCACGGGGTAGCCGATCTCGTCGGCGATCCGCTTGGCGTCCGCGAAGGTCGAGGCGGTGCCGTTGCGGGGCTGGCGCAGCCCCGCCTCGGCGAGCACGCGGGCGAACTCCCCGCGGTCCTCCGCGAGGTCGATGGCCTCGGGGGTGGTGCCGAGGATGGGCACGCCCGCGGCCTTGAGCTGCGCGGCGAGCTTGAGCGGCGTCTGCCCGCCCAGCTGCACGAAGACCCCCAGCAGCCCGCCGGTGCGGCGCTCGGCGTCGACGACCTCCATGACGTCCTCGAAGGTCAGCGGCTCGAAGTACAGCCGGGTCGAGATGTCGTAGTCCGTGGAGACGGTCTCCGGGTTGCAGTTGACCATGACGGTCTCGTACCCGGCCTCGCGCAGCACCATGGACGCGTGCACGCAGGAGTAGTCGAACTCGATGCCCTGCCCGATCCGGTTGGGCCCGGAGCCGAGGATCATCACGGACGGCTGGTCGTGCCCGCGGATCTCGGACTCCTCGTCGTAGGAGGAGTAGTGGTACGGGGTGAACGCCTCGAACTCCGCGGCGCAGGTGTCCACGGTCTTGTAGACGGGACGGATGCCCAGGGCGTGGCGCACCCCGCGGACCACGGCCGGGTCGATGTGGACCAGGGCGCCGATCTGCTCGTCGGAGAACCCGTGGCGCTTGGCCAGGCGCAGGGTCTTGGGGGTGAGGTCGGTGTCCTGGCGCACGACCTCGGCGACCTCGTTGAGCAGCACGAGCTGGTCGAGGAACCAGGGGTCGATGCCCGTGGCCTCGTAGAGCCGGTCCACGCCCGCCCCGGCCAGCAGGGCCTGCTGGACCTGGTGGATCCGCTCCGTGGTGGGCGTGCGGGCGGCGTCGACGAGCGCGTCCAGGCCGGCGGCGTCGAGCTCGGGAGCCGCGTAGGAGAAGGAGGAGCCCTTCTGCTCGAGGGAGCGCAGGGCCTTCTGCAGCGCCTCGGTGAAGTTGCGCCCGATCGCCATGGCCTCGCCGACGGACTTCATGGTCGTCGTCAGCGTGGGATCCGCGGCCGGGAACTTCTCGAACGCGAAGCGCGGGACCTTGACCACGACGTAGTCGAGGGTGGGCTCGAAGGACGCGGGGGTCTTGCGGGTGATGTCGTTGGGGATCTCGTCGAGCGTGTAGCCCAGGGAGAGCTTGGTCGCGATCTTGGCGATCGGGAAGCCCGTGGCCTTGGACGCGAGGGCCGAGGAGCGGGAGACGCGCGGGTTCATCTCGATGACGACGACGCGGCCGGTGTCCGGCTCGATGGCGAACTGGATGTTGCACCCGCCGGTGTCCACGCCGACCTCGCGGATCACGGCGATCGCGATGTCGCGCAGCTTCTGGTACTCGCGGTCGGTGAGCGTCATGGCCGGGGCCACGGTGATGGAGTCGCCGGTGTGCACGCCCACGGGGTCGAAGTTCTCGATGGAGCACACGACCACGACGTTGTCGTTCTTGTCGCGCATCATCTCCAGCTCGTACTCCTTCCAGCCGAGGATCGACTCCTCGAGGAGCACCTCGGAGGTCGGGCTGTACTGGATGCCGGCCCCGGCGATGCGGTGCAGGTCGGCCTCGTCGTAGGCCATGCCCGATCCGAGCCCGCCCATCGTGAAGGACGGGCGCACCACCATGGGGTAGCCGAGCTCCTCGGCGGCGGCGAGGGCCTCGTCCATGGAGTGCACGATCACGGAGCGGGCGGACTCGGCGCCGCAGCGGGCGACGACGCCCTTGAACTGCTCGCGGTCCTCGCCGAGATTGATGGCCTCGACGTTCGCGCCGATCAGCTCCACCCCGTACCTGTCGAGCACGCCGTTGGCGTCCAGGGCGATCGCGGTGTTCAGGGCCGTCTGCCCGCCCAGGGTGGGCAGCACCGCGTCGGGGCGCTCCTTGGCGATGATCTTCTCGACCACCTCGGGGGTGATGGGCTCCACGTAGGTGGCGTCCGCGAACTCCGGGTCGGTCATGATGGTCGCCGGGTTGGAGTTGACGAGGATCACGCGGATCCCCTCCTCCTTGAGCACCCGCAGGGCCTGCGTGCCCGAGTAGTCGAACTCGGCGGCCTGCCCGATGACGATCGGGCCGGACCCGATGACGAGAACGCTGTTGAGATCTGTCCTGCGCGGCATGTCAGTGCTGCCCTTCCTGTGCGTCCTCCGCGCTCTGCGCGCCCTGCGCGCCGCGGGGAACGGCGTTGTCGATGGTCGGGTCGGCGGAGCCGTCCCGGTAGGTGTCCATGAGTGCGATGAACCGGTCGAAGAGGTACGAGGCGTCGTGCGGGCCCGCGGCGGCCTCCGGGTGGTACTGCACCGAGAACGCCGGCAGGTCGAGGCAGTTGAGGCCCTCCACGACGTCGTCGTTGAGGCACACGTGGCTGACCTCGACGCGGCCGAACTCCGCCAGCGGGGCCGTCACCGGGCCCTCGAGCGGGGCGTCGACGGCGAAGCCGTGGTTGTGGGCGGTGATCTCCACGCGACCGGTCTGGCGGTCCATCACGGGCTGGTTGATCCCGCGGTGGCCGAAGACGAGCTTGTAGGTGCCGAAGCCCAGGGCCCGGCCCAGCAGCTGGTTGCCGAAGCAGATGCCGAAGAACGGCACCCCGGCGCGCAGCACGCCGCGCAGGGTCTCGATCTGGCGCTCGGCCGTGGCGGGGTCGCCGGGGCCGTTGGAGAAGAACACGCCCGAGGGCCGCCGCGCCCGGATCTGCTCGGCGGTCGTGTGCGCGGGCAGCACGTGCACGCGCACGCCGCGCTCGGCGAAGCGGTGGGGGGTCATGGACTTGATCCCGAGGTCCACGGCCACGAGCTCGTGGCGGACCTCGCCGCCCCAGCCGTGCTCGGCGGGCTCCACGACGTAGGCCTCGGGGGCGGACACGCTCTCGGCGAGGGCGCGGCCCTCCATCCGCTCGGCGGCGGCGACCTCGGCGACGAGCTCGGCCTCGGGGCGCAGCGCGTCCGGGCCGGAGAAGATGCCGCCGCGCATCGCGCCGCGGTCGCGCAGGTGCCGGGTGATGGCGCGGGTGTCGACGTCCTGGATGCCGACGACGCCCTGCGCGGCGAGCTGCTCGTCGAGGGCGCCCTCGGAGCGCCAGTTGGACGGGCGGCGGGCGGCGTCGCGCACGACGTAGCCGGCCACCCAGATCCGCCACGACTCGGCGTCCGCGGCGTTGACGCCGGTGTTGCCGATGTGCGGGGCGGTCTGCACGACGAGCTGCCCGGCGTAGGACGGGTCGGTGATGGTCTCCTGGTAGCCGGTCATGCCGGTGGAGAACACGGCCTCGCCGAGGGCGGTGCCGAGCGCGCCGTAGGCGCGGCCGCGGAAGACGCGGCCGTCCTCCAGCACGAACACGGCGGGGTCAGTGGTGATCGAGCTCAAGGTCGTCCTCACGTTCGTAGCTGCGGGTCAGGGAAGTCGGGGGCGGGCGGTCAGGCCCGCCGGGCGGGGGCGACGGCCTGGACGGCCGCGACCAGGCGCGCCTTGTCCTCGGCGCGGCGGGTGCGGAAGCCGGTGTCGACCAGGGTGCCGCCCAGCGACCAGGTGAGCACCGCGAGCCCGTCCTTCTCGACGAACTTCCCGGCCATGCCGGACGCGGTGCCCACGGCCGTGATCGCGGCGGCGGGCACGAACAGGGGCGGGGTGCCGTCCCGGTCGTAGAGCACCCCGTCGTCGAAGACGAAGACGGTGGCGCGGGCGCGCACCCCGAGGCCGTGGGCGGCGATCCGCTCCAGCGGGGCACCGGACTCCGTGGTGGAGACGTACATGCCCGCCACGGCCAGGCGCGGGGTGCGCTCCTCGATCCCGGCCGGCACCCCGGGCAGGGGCGCCAGCCCCGACTGGCGCCGGACGCGGGCGGCCCACCCCCGCCGGATCAGGGCGAACAGGGCCGCGACCACGAGCAGCGTGGCGGCCAGGGTGGTGAGTTCGGGTCCCATGGGACGGGGGCCTCCGGGGGCTGGAAGGGGCGGAGCGGACGGGGCAGGGTGCTCAGGCGGTGGGCGCGGGGGTGTGCAGCGCGCCGTCGAGAACCGTGGGGTGGCCGCGGAAGAACGTGGCGCGCACGGCCCCGGGCAGCTCCATGCCCCGGTAGGGGCTGTTGCGGCCCTTGGAGGCGTGGCGGGCGGGGTCCACGACGGTGCGGGCGGCCGGGTCCCACAGCGTGATGTGGGCGGGCTCCCCCTCCTGCAGCGGCCGGCCCTGGGTGGCCAGGCGACCGATCCGGGCGGGGGTCTCGGAGGTGATCCGGGCGACGTCGCGCCACGTCAGCAGCCCGGTGTCCACGAGGGTGAGCTGGACGACGGACAGGGCGGTCTCGAGCCCGGTCATGCCGTTGGCCGCGCCGGACCACTCGCACTCCTTGTCCTCGGCCGGGTGCGGGGCGTGGTCGGTGCCGATGACGTCGATCGTGCCGTCGGCCACGGCCTCGCGCAGCGCGTGCACGTCCTCGTCGGTGCGCAGCGGCGGGTTGACCTTGTAGACGGGGTCGTAGGTGCGGACCTTCTCGTCGGTGAGCAGCAGGTGGTGCGGGGTGACCTCGGCAGTGACGTCGATGCCGCGCTGCTTGGCCCAGCGCACGATGTCCACGGAGCCCCGGGTGGACAGGTGGCAGATGTGCACCCGGGAGCCCACGTGCTCGGCGAGCAGGACGTCGCGGGCGATGATCGCCTCCTCGGCCACGGCGGGCCACCCGGTGAGCCCGAGCTCGGCGGAGACGGTCCCCTCGTTCATCTGGGCGCCCTCGGTGAGCCGCGGCTCCTGGGCGTGCTGGGCGACGACGCCGTCGAAGCCCTTGACGTACTCCAGCGCCCGGCGCATCAGCACCGGGTCGTGCACGCACATGCCGTCGTCGGAGAACACCCGCACGGCGGCGCGGGACTGGGCCATCGCCATGATCTCGGAGAGCCGCTCGCCCTTCAGGCCCACGGTGACGGCGCCCACGGGGCGCACGTCGACCCAGCCGGCGGCGCGGCCGAGCTCGTGCACCTGCTCGACGACGCCGGCGGTGTCCGCCACGGGGTCGGAGTTTGCCATCGCGAACACGGCGGTGTAGCCGCCGAGGGCGGCGGCGCGGGTGCCGGTCTGCACGGTCTCGGCGTCCTCCCGGCCGGGCTCGCGCAGGTGGGTGTGGATGTCAACGAGCCCGGGCAGGGCGACCAGCCCCGCGGCGTCGACGACG
This sequence comes from Kocuria rosea, assembly GCF_023715525.1. Lineage (GTDB taxonomy): Bacteria > Actinomycetota > Actinomycetes > Actinomycetales > Micrococcaceae > Kocuria > Kocuria rosea_A. The sequence continues at coordinate 175,744 of NZ_JAMBOG010000005.1, forward strand.
CGGGCGTCGCCGGCCGCGCCGGCCAGGTCGGGGCCCACGCGCTGGATGACGCCCTCGTCGACGAGGAGGTCGGCGGTCTGCTCGCCCAGCAGCTGGGCGCCCTTGATGAGGTACGAGGTCACTGCAGTCAGCGCTCCTGGAGTCGTGCGGGGTCGGTGGGGGTGTCGAGGTCGTCGCCGGCCAGGAGCAGGTAGAGCACGGACATCCGCACGGAGACGCCGTTGCGCACCTGGTCCAGCACGGTGGAGCGCGGGGAGTCGGCGGCGGCCGAGGAGATCTCGAGCCCCCGGTTCATGGGGCCCGGGTGCATGATCGCGGTGGAGGCGCCGGCGGCGTCGAGCGCGCCGAGGCGCTCGGGGGTGAAGCCCCACTCGCGGGCGTACTCCTGGGCGGTCGGGAAGAACGCGGCGTGCATCCGCTCCCGCTGCACGCGCAGCATCATCACGGCGTCGGGGGCCGGGTCCAGCGCCTCGTCGAGGGAGAACAGCACCCGGCACGGCCACTCCCCCATCCCGACGGGCAGCAGCGTGGGCGGGGCGACGAAGGTGACGCGGGCGCCGAGGGTCGTGAACAGCCACAGGTCGGAGCGGGCCACCCGCGAGTGCAGGACGTCGCCGACGACCACCACGTGCATGCCCTCGAGGTCCAGGCCGCGGGTGCTCTCACGACCCTCGGTGCGGGCGCGGTGCTGGCGCAGCGTCATCGCGTCGAGCAGGGCCTGGGTGGGGTGCTCGTGGGTGCCGTCGCCGGCGTTGACGACGGCGGCGTCGATCCAGTCCGACTCGGCCAGCTGCTGCGGGGAGCCGGACGCGGAGTGGCGGATCACCACGGCGTCGGCGCTCATGGCGGCGAGGGTCTGCGCGGTGTCCTTGAGCGACTCGCCCTTGGAGACGGAGGAGCCCTTCGCGGAGAAGTTCAGGACGTCCGCGGACAGCCGCTTGGCGGCGGTCTCGAAGGAGATGCGGGTGCGGGTGGAGTCCTCGAAGAAGAGGTTCACCACGGTGCGCCCGCGCAGCGCGGGCAGCTTCTTGACCGCGCGCTGGCCCACGGCGGCCATCTGGTCCGCGGTGTCGAGGATCGTCAGGGCGGCGTCGTAGGACAGGTCCTTCGTGGAGAGCAGGTGCCTCATGCGCCCGCCCCCGGCGCGGGGGCCTCGATGACGACGCAGTCGGCGTGCTCGGCGGAGCGCGGCTCGGGGTCGGTCTCGGCGAGACGGACCCGCACCTTCTCCTGGGAGGAGGTGGGCAGGTTCTTGCCGACGTGGTCGGCGCGGATGGGCAGCTCGCGGTGGCCGCGGTCGACGAGCACGGCGAGGCGCACGACGCGGGGCCGGCCGACGTCGACGAGGGCGTCGAGGGCGGCGCGCACGGTGCGCCCGGAGTAGAGGACGTCGTCGACGAGCACGACGGTGCGCCCGTCGATGCCCTGCACCGGGATGCGGGTGGGCTGGGGGGTGCGGGCGGGGTTCTTGCGCAGGTCGTCGCGGAACATCGTCACGTCGAGCTGGCCGAGGCTCGCGGCGGCGTCGAAGCCGGGGTCCGTCGCGGCGATCTTGGCGGCGATCCGCTGGGCCAGCGGGTAGCCGCGGCGCGGGATGCCGAGCAGGACGAGGTCCGAGCTGCCCTTGTTGGACTCGAGGATCTCGTGGGCGATGCGCGTCAGGGCGCGGTCGATGTCGGCTGCCGAGAGGATGACGCGCGCGGTCACGGGCCCCGTCGGGGGACCGGCCACGGAGGTGCCGTCGTTCATGGGTGCCGCCTCCTTCCCCGCCTCACAGGACGGACTTAAAGGTTGCTTGCTCCGCCCAAACTAGCACGTCCGGCCGGTCCGCCCCGGCCGGGGGTGACGCCCGTCTCCTCCGCCGCGGGGCGTGCGGGGCGCTCGCGGCCCCGGGGACGGCAGCACCCCGCGCCGCCGCGCGGGAGCGCGGAGCACGGGGTGTCCGGGATGCCGCGGGTCAGCCGAGCAGGGTCGGCTTCATCTGCTGCAGCCGGCCCAGCAGGCCGTTGACGAAGCGCGGGGACTCGTCGCCGGAGAGCTCCTTGGCGAGGCTCACGGCCTCGGCCACGGCGACGGCGTCGGGGACCTCGTCGTTGAACAGCAGCTCCCAGGCGCCGACGCGCAGGATGTTGCGGTCCACGGCCGGCATGCGCTCCAGGGTCCAGCCCTGGGAGTACGTCTCCAGGTACTCGTCGATCTCCCCGCGGCGCACGAGCACGCCCTGCACGAGCTCCTCGGCGTACGGGGAGACGAGCGCGTCGCTGTGCAGGCGGCGGCGCTCCATGGCCTCACGGGCGTCCTCGTGGCGCTGCTCGGCCTCGAAGAGGATCTCGACGGCGCGGCGGCGCGCCTTGCCCCGGGCGCTCACTCGTTGACGCGGCCCAGGTAGTCACCCGTGCGGGTGTCGACCTTGACCTTGGTGCCCTGTTCGAGGAACAGCGGCACCTGGATCTGGTAGCCGGTCTCCACGGTGGCGGGCTTGGTGCCGCCGGTGGAGCGGTCGCCCTGCAGGCCCGGCTCGGTGTAGGTGATCTCCAGCACCACGGACGCGGGCAGCTCGATGTAGAGGGGGGCGCCCTCGTGCATCGCGATCGTCGCGTTGAGGTTCTCGAGCATGAAGTTCGCGGCGTCGCCGACGACCTCGCCGGGCACGGTGATCTGGTCGTACGTCTTGTTGTCCATGAAGACGTAGTCGGCGCCGTCCTGGTACAGGTACTGGTAGTCGCTGCGGTCCACGGTGGCCGTCTCGATCTTCGCGCCCGCGTTGAACGTCTTGTCGACCACCTTGCCGGAGGTGACGTTGCGCAGCTTGGTGCGCACGAACGCGCCGCCCTTGCCCGGCTTGACGTGCTGGAACTCGATGACGTTCCAGAGGTTGCCCTCGAGCTTGAGGACGGTGCCGTTCTTGATGTCGTTGGTGGTTGCCACAGGTTCTCTCTCTGTCGGTCTGCGAAGTCGGCGGTGGGTGCGGTCGGTGGGTCTCGCCGGACCGCGGACCAGTCTAGCTGGGCGCGCCCTCGGCGATCTCCTGGTAGGTGGCGAAGAGGATCGCGGGGTCGGGGACCTCGAGGATCCGCGGCCGGGCCACGGCGTCGAGGACGACGAAGCGCAGCAGGTTCCCGCGGGTCTTCTTGTCCCGCTTCATCACCTCGAGCAGGCGGGGCCACTGGTCCCACCGGTACGTGGTGGGCAGCCCGAGGGAGCCGAGCACGGCGCGGTGGCGCTCGACGACGTCGTCCGCGAGGTTGCCGGCGGTGCGGGCGAGCTCCGCGGCGAAGACCATGCCCACGGACACCGCCGCGCCGTGGCGCCACTGGTAGCGCTCGTTGTGCTCGATGGCGTGGCCGAGGGTGTGCCCGTAGTTGAGGATCTCCCGGCGCCCGGCCTCGCGCAGGTCCCCGGAGACGACCTCCGCCTTGACGCGCACGCCGCGCTCGACGAGCTCGCGCACCACGTCCGACTGCGCGTCGCGCACGGCCCGCGGGTTGGCCTCGATGAGCTCGAGGATCCGCTCGTCGGCGATGAACCCGCACTTGACGACCTCGGCCATGCCCGTGAGCAGCTCGTTCTCGGGCAGGGTCCGCAGGGTGTCCAGGTCGCACAGCACGCCCGCGGGCGGGTGGAAGGCGCCGACGAGGTTCTTGCCCTCGGCGGTGTTGATCCCGGTCTTGCCGCCCACGGCGGCGTCGACCATGCCCAGCAGCGTGGTGGGGATGTGCACCACGCGCACCCCGCGCAGCCAGGTCGCGGCCACGAAGCCCGCGAGGTCGGAGACCGCTCCCCCGCCGACGGAGACGACGGCGTCCGAGCGGGTGAAGTCGTTCTGCCCCAGCACCTGCCAGCAGAAGGCCGCCACCTGGACGTGCTTGCCCTCCTCGGCGTCGGGGATCTCGGCGGTGAAGGCCTGGTAGCCCTGGGACCGCAGCTGCTCCATCACCACGTCGCCCGTGCTGCGCAGGGCGCGGGGGTGGATCACGAGCACCCGCTGGACGCGGTCCCCGAGCACGCGCGGGACCTCCCCGAGCAGGCCGTGGCCCACGAGGACCTCGTAGTTCTCCCCGGGGCGCTCGCCCGTGACGGGGATGGTGGTGACGGTGCCGCGGGCGGACTCGCTCATGACTGGACCTCCTGGGTGGTGCCGGGGGCGCGCAGGGCGCGCAGCCGGGTGATCTCGGCCTCGAGGTCGGCGGCGATCTCGGCCACGGGCCGGTCCCGGGTGCCGTCGAGGGTGATGTCGGCGAGCTCCTCGTAGCAGCCGCGGCGCGCGTCGTAGAGCTCCTGCCAGCGCCGCTCCGGGTCGGGCTGGAGCATGGGCCGGGTGCGGTTGCCGCTGATCCGCGGCAGGACCGTCCCGGCGTCCACGTGCAGGTAGGCGACGAGCTCGTGGCGCAGCAGCTCCCGCACGGACGGGGTCATGGGGGCGCCCCCGCCCACGGAGAAGATCGCGTTGGCGTGGTCGGGGTCGCGCAGGACCTCCGCGATGGTGTCGGCCTCGAGGTCCCGGAAGTACTTCTCCCCGTGCTCGGCGAAGATCGTCGGGATCACCCCGTAGCGGGAGACGATGACCTGGTCGGCGTCCACGAAGTCGTAGCCGTAGAACTTGGCCATGTGCAGGGCGAGGAAGGACTTCCCGGCGGCCATGGGCCCGATGAGCACCACGGGTCGCTGCGGGGCCGCGCCGGGCAGCGGGGCGCTCACGGCTGCGCCCCCTCGGGGCCGGCGGGGGCCACCAGGGGGTCGCCCATGTGGTCACCGGCGGACGCGGCGGCGTCGGCCCGGAAGGCCCCGAGCTCCCCGGAGGAGGCCAGGGACGCGGGGATCGCCGCGAGGTAGGCGTCCTTGTTCCGCCGGGTCTCGGCGACCGAGTCCCCGCCGAACTTCTCCGTCATCGCGTCGGCGAGCACGAGCGCGACCATGGCCTCGGCCACCACGCCGGCGGCGGGCACCGCGCACACGTCGGAGCGCTGGTGGTGGGCGCGGGCGGGCTCGCCGGTCGCGACGTCCACGGTGCGCAGGGCCTTGGGGACGGTGGCGATGGGCTTCATGGCGGCGCGCACGCGCAGGGCGTCGCCGATGGACATGCCGCCCTCGATGCCCCCGGCGCGGTTGCTGACGCGGTGGACCAGGCCGTCGGCGTCGCGCACGATCTCGTCGTGGGCGGCGGAGCCGGGGCGGGCGGCGGTGAGGAAGCCGTCGCCGACCTCGACGCCCTTGATGGCCTGGATGCCCATGAGGGCCGCGGCCAGCCGCGAGTCCAGGCGCCGGTCCCAGTGCACGTAGGAGCCGAGCCCCGGCGGGAGGCCGTAGGCCAGGACCTCGACGACGCCGCCGAGGGTCTCACCGTCCTTGTGCGCGGCGTCCACGGCCGCGACCATCGCCTCCGAGGTGGCGGCGTCGAAGCAGCGCAGCGGGTCCGCGTCGAGGGCGGCGACGTCCGCGGGCAGCGGGCGGGGGGCGTCCAGGGGCGCGCTGACGGCCCCGACCGCGGTGGTGTGGGAGACGAGGCCCACGCCGAGGGCCTCGAGGAGCTTCGCGGCCACGACGCCCAGGGCCACGCGGGTGGCGGTCTCCCGGGCGCTGGCGCGCTCCAGGACGGGCCGGGACTCGCCGAAGCCGTACTTCTGCATGCCGGTGAGGTCGGCGTGGCCGGGGCGGGGGCGGGTCAGGGCGGCGTTGCGGGCCCGGCCCTCGAGCACGTCCGGGTCCACGGGGTCGGCGGACATCACGTCGCGCCACTTCGGCCACTCGGTGTTGGCGATCTCGACGGCGATGGGCCCGCCCTGGGTCACGCCGTGGCGCACGCCCCCGAGCAGGCGCACCTCGTCCTGCTCGAACTTCATCCGGGCTCCGCGCCCGTACCCGAGCCGGCGGCGGGCCAGCGCGTCCCGCACGTCCTGGCTCGTCAGGCCCACCCCCGCGGGAACGCCCTCGATGATCCCGACGAGCGCCTCGCCGTGCGACTCGCCGGCCGTGAGCCAACGCAACATAACAACTCTTTCCGTTCGGGGTCTCGACGGCGGGGGCCCGCAGGGGCGCGCCCTGCCGTCAGGGTCGGGTCCGGGACACGGCCGGGACGACGCGGATGGGCCGTCCCACCGCCGTGCACATCGCAGCGATCACGTCCTGCTCGCGGGGCAGGGGTTCGCCCAGGCTGCGCCCGGTGAACAGGCGGATCTGATCGACCGCCTGGAAGATCAGCATATCGAGTCCCGGGGCCACGGCTCCCCCCGCGCCCTCCCAGGCCCGGGCGAGGGCCGAGGGCCACGGGTCGTAGGCGGCGTCGAGCAGCACCCCGGCCGTCGCGGGGGCGGTGGCCGCGAGGCGGGCGGCGAGCTCGTCGGCGCCGTGCGGCGGCAGGGTCGAGACCACGACGTCGTAGCCGGCCAGGGCGCCCGCCGCCTCCTCCCAGGGGCGCAGCCGCACGGGCAGCCCGAGCCGGCGGCCCGCCTCGACGGCGCGCTCGGCGCGGGCCGCGGAGCGGACGAACACGTCGGCCCGCCCGGCCCCGAGCAGCCCGGCGGCGGCGACGGCCGCGGTGGCCGTCCCCCCGCCGCCCAGCACCGCGGCCGTGGGCGCGGCGGGCACGGCGCCGGCGGCGCGCACGGCCCCGACGATCCCGGCGACGTCCGTGTTGTGCCCGAGCACCGTGGCGCCGGGGCGGAAGAGCAGGGTGTTGACCGCGCCCACGGCGGCGCCGAGGCCGGTGAGCTCGTCGGCGCACGCGGCGGCCACGGACTTCAGGGGCATCGTCACCGACAGCCCGCGCCACGCAGGGTCCCCGCGCCGGGCGTCGACGAACGCCGGCAGCTGGTCCTCCACGAGGTCGTGGGCGGCGTAGTCGACGTCCTCGCCCAGCACCGCGTACGCGGCGCGGTGCAGGTCGGGCGAGCGGGAGTGGCCGATGGGGTGGCCCACCACCGCGGCCCGGGCGGGGCTCACCCGCACCGGCCCTCGTTCTCGCCGCACCACTGGTTGTACTCGTCGACGTTGCGCAGGTGCTCGGCGTAGGTCTCGGCGAACTTGGTCTCGCCGGTGTCCAGGTCCACGGTCACCCAGAAGTAGTAGCCGTTGTCCTCCGGGTCGGCGGCGGCCTGGATGGCGGCGTCGCCCGGGGAGCCGATCGGGCCGACGGGCAGGCCCGGGTGGGCGAAGGTGTTGTAGGGGTTGCCTTCGTCCTGGCGCTCCTCCTCGGAGAAGTCGTAGCCCTTCCGGCCGAGGCCGTAGGTCACGGACGCGTCGGACTGGATGAACCCGGAGGTCTCGCCCTCGGGGTTCTCGAGGCGGTTCTCGATCGCCCCGGCCACGACGTCGTAGTGCTCGGGCTGGACCTCGAACTCGATGATCGACCCGATGGTCAGCGCCTCGAACGCCGCGTCGTCGTCGGTGATCCCGGCGCCCTCGAGGGTCGTGCGGGTGCTGTCCACCATGGTCTGCAGGATCTGCTGCGCGCTCGCGTCGAGGGGGAAGCGGTACTCGCCGGGGTGCAGCCAGCCCTCGAGGCTCGGGAACCGGTCGGGGATCCCGAAGGTCGCGGTGTCCTCCGCGTAGGCCTCGAACTCCTCGATCGGGATGCCGGTGGACTTGCTGAGGATCTCGAACACGTCGCTCATCCGCAGGGTCTGGGCCACGGCCGCGTAGTGCGTCGCCTCCTCCTCCTCCATCAGCAGGTCGATCGCGCTCTCGGAGCTCATCTCGGTGCGCAGCTCGTACTCGCCGGGCTGGATGAACTCCTCCGCGTGCTCCTCCTGGTAGGCCTCCATGAACGTCTCGGCGTCGGCGACGACGCCCTGCTGCTCGAGGGCCACCGCGATCTGCCCGGTGGTGGCGCCCTCGGCCACGGAGAAGGTGACGGGGTCCTTGCCGTCGCCGCGGTAGTCGCGGACCTCGAACCACCTGAAGGTGGAGCCGAGCACGGACACGGTGATCAGCGCGGCCAGCAGGAACAGGGCGATGGCCGTGGTCAGGGAGACCCGGCCCCGCCGCTGCCGGCGCTTGACCTGCTCGGGGGTCAGCTCCTCGTGCTCGAAGGCGCCCTGCAGGCCCGTGGAGTCCTCGCGCGACGACGGGGCGTCCAGCAGGCTGCCGAGGCGCCCGGCCGCTCCCGCGCCGGAGGGCTCGCGGGGCGCCTCGGGACGGCGGGAGGCCGCCTGGTCGTACGGGTCGTCGCTCACGAATGCTCTCCGTCCGGATCGGTGGTCGTCAACGGTGCCCCCGGCGCCCCCTCGGGCGCGGCGGCGGCGTCCCCGGCGTGCCGGGACCGTCCGTCGAGGTGCCCCGGGGCAGGGTGGTCCGCACCGGGGTCTCCCCCATTATGGGCCACGACGGGGGCCCCGGGGCGGGAACCGGGCGGGGGCGGGGGCCCGGCCGCGGGTCCGGGCACGAGCTGGCCCGGTTCCGCGCCGGTCGCCTTCGCCCGGTCCACGGCGCTCTGCAGGATGGTGGCGGCGGCCACCTGGTCGACCTTGTCCATGTGCTCCCGCCGCGACACGCCCGCCTCCAGCAGCGCGCGGTGGGCGTCGACCGTGCTCAGCCGCTCGTCGACGAGCCGCACGGGGACGTCCCGGCCCTTGGCGTGCAGCCGGCGCACCAGGGCGGCGGCGTAGTCCCGGGCCATCGCGGTGGAGGCGTTCTCGCCGCCGTCGAGGCTGCGCGGCAGCCCGACGTAGACGGCCACGGCGTCGTGCTCCTGGACCAGCCCGGCCAGCAGCTTGACGTCGAATCCCTTCTTCGGGTCCCGGCGCAGGGTCGTCAGCGGGGTCGCGAGGATCCCGTCGGGGTCGCACAGGGCGACCCCGACGCGGACGAGTCCGACGTCGACCCCCATCCGTCGTCCGCGGGCGAAGCCTGCGCTCACGCGGTGGCGCCCGCCGTCGCGTTGGCGACGTCGGCGAGCACCGCGTCCAGGGCCGCCGTGATCTTCGCGGGGTCCTGTCCGCCGCCCTGCGCGACGTCGTCCTTGCCGCCGCCCCCGCCGCCGAGCACCGTGGCGGCGGTGCGGACGAGCCGGCCGGCCTTCACACCGGCTTCGCGGGCGCCCTCGGTGGTGGCCACGAGGACGACCGGTCGGCCCTTGGCGACACCGGCCACCGCGACGACGAACGCGTCGGCCATGAGCCGCCCGCGCAGGTCCAGGGCGAGGGAGCGGACGTCGTCGGCGCCGGCGACCTCGCCCGCGTCGTGCACGAGGACCTTGACGGGCCCGACCTGGCGCACGCCGTCGAGCAGCGCCCCGGCCTGGGCCTGGAGCTTCTCCCGGCGCAGCCCGGCGAGCTCCTTCTCGGCGGCCTTGAGCCTGTCCAGGGTGGTGGCCAGGCGCTCGGGGAGCTCGGCGGAGGACTGCACCTTGAGCATGTCGGTGAGCTGGTGGACCAGGGTGCGCTCGGCGGCGAGGTGGCGGAACGAGTCCAGGCCCACGAGCGCCTCGACGCGGCGGTTGCCGGAGCCCACGGACTGCTCGGTGAGCAGGGTGAGCGAGCCGATCTGGGCGGTGCCGCCCACGTGGGTGCCGCCGCACAGCTCGCGCGACCACGGCCCGTTCATCTCGACGACGCGCACGCGCTCCCCGTACTTCTCGCCGAACAGGGACATGGCGCCCAGCGCCTTCGCCTCGTCGAGGCCCATCTCCTGGGTGACGACCTGGAAGTTGTCGTGGATGGCGGTGTTGGAGACCTCCTCGATCTCCCGGCGCTGCTCCTCGGACAGGCCCTCGCCCCAGGCGAAGTCGAAGCGCAGGTAGCCCTCCTTGTTGAAGGAGCCGCGCTGGACGGCGTCGGGGCCGAGGATGTCGTGCAGGGCGGCGTGCACGATGTGGGTGCCCGAGTGCGCCATCTCCCCGGCGCGGCGGCGGGCGACGTCGACCTGCGCGACCACGGGCGTGCCGGAGACGGCCTCGCCCTCGCGCACGACGGCCTTGTGCACGGACAGCCCCTTGACCGGCTGCTGCACGTCGGAGACCTCCAGCACGAACCCGTCGCCGGTGATGGTGCCGGTGTCGGCGGCCTGGCCGCCGGCCTCGGCGTAGAAGGGGGTCTCGTCGAGGACGACCTCGACGTGCTCGCCCGCCGACGCGGCCGGGACCGTCACGCCGTCCCTGAGCAGGGCCCGCAGGGCGGTCTCGGTGCGCAGGACGGTGTAGCCGGTGAAGACGGAGCCGCGCTCGTCGAGCAGGCGGCGGAAGACGGACAGGTCCGCGTGGGCGCCCTTCTTGGCGCGGGCGTCCTCCTGGGCCCGCCGGCGCTGCTCCTCCATCAGGCCGCGGAAGGCGGTCTCGTCGACGGCGACCCCGGCCTCGGCGGCCATCTCGAGGGTCAGGTCGATGGGGAAGCCGTAGGTGTCGTGCAGGGCGAACGCCTCGGCGCCGGAGACGGCCTGGCCCTGCTGCTTCGCGCCGGCCACGGCCTCGTTGAGCCGGGTGGTGCCGGACTCGATGGTCTTGAGGAACGCCTTCTCCTCGGCGTAGGCGATCCGGGAGATCCGCTCGAAGTCCTCGGCGACGTAGGGGTAGACGCCGCGCATGGCGTCGCGGGAGGCGGGCAGCAGCACGGGCAGGCACGGCTCGGTGACGCCCATCAGGCGCATCGCGCGGATCGCGCGGCGCAGCAGGCGGCGCAGGATGTAGCCGCGGCCCTCGTTGGACGGGCTGACGCCGTCGGCGATGAGCATCAGCGAGGAGCGGACGTGGTCGGCGACCACGCGCATCCGCACGTCGTCGGCGTAGCCCTCCTCGTCGGCCCTCTCCGAGCCGCGGTAGGTCTTCCCCGACAGCTCGGCGGCCTTGTCGAGGACGGGGCGGACCTGGTCGGTCTCGTAGAAGTTCTCGACGCCCTGCAGGAGCATGGCCAGGCGCTCGACGCCGAGGCCGGTGTCGATGTTCTGCTCCGGCAGGTCCCCGAGGATCTCGTAGTCCTTGCCGGAGCCCTCGCCGCGCTGGTACTGCATGAACACGAGGTTCCAGATCTCGATGTACCGGTCGTCGTCGACGGCCGGGCCGCCCTCCTGGCCGTAGCGGGGGCCGCGGTCGTAGAAGATCTCGGAGTCGGGCCCGGCGGGGCCGGGCTGGCCGGTGTCCCAGTAGTTCTCGTCGCGGCCCATGCGCTGGATACGCTCGGCGGGCAGGCCCACCGTGTCCCTCCACAGCGCGTAGGACTCCTCGTCGCCCTCGTAGACGGTCACCCACAGGCGGTCGGGGTCGAGGCCGAAGCCGCCCTGCTCGACGGGGCCGGTGAGCAGCTCCCAGGCCATAGGGATGGCCTTCTCCTTGAAGTAGTCGCCGAAGGAGAAGTTGCCGGCCATCTGGAAGAACGTGCCGTGACGGGCGGTCTTGCCGACCTCGTCGATGTCGAGGGTGCGGATGCACTTCTGGATGGAGGTGGCCCGCCGGTAGGGGGGCGTCTCCTGACCGAGGAAGTACGGGATGAACGGGACCATGCCGGCGATGGTGAACATGGAACCGGGCTGGGAGGAGATCAGCGAGGCGGAGGGCACCACGGTGTGGCCCTGGCGCTCGAAGTAGTCCAGCCAGCGCTTGGTGATTTCCTGAGAGAGCATTACCGGTGCTTTCCTTCGCGGTCGGTCGAGGGGTCGGGGGCGTCGAGGAGCCCGGGCGCGGCGTCGCGGCCGGTGAGGGGGGACGACGGCGTGCCGGGGGGCGTCACGCCGAAGGAGGCGCGCAGCTCGGCCTCCCGCTCGTCCATGCCGGCCTTGACGGTCGCGGCGAAGCGGTAGAGGCGGGAGCGCCAGTCCCCGGGCCGGGGGGCGCGGGCGGCGGCGGCGCCGCGGCGCACGTCGAGGTCCTGGCCGGGGGTGCGGGTGATCCGGGCTGCGGCGGCGCCGATCACGGTGCCGGCGGCCACGAGGGCAAGCTTGCCCCAGAAGCTCATGCTGGGTCCTCCCTAGGCGGCCGGGTCGCGCGGACCCGGCTCGGTGGTGGGCCCGCCGAAGGGATCCGCGCGGCGGGCCCCGGCGGACGGGTCGTCCCCGGTGAAGGCGCGGCGCACCCCGTGGGAGAACGCCGCGACCTTGATCAGCGGCTGGCCCACGGTGGAGGCCACCAGGGAGGACAGCGCGGAGACGTTCGCGGAGGCGTCCGAGACGTTGGTCGTGATCCCGTCGACCTTCTCCAGCTGCGAGTTGGTGGTCGACACGGTCCGGGTCACCTCGTCGATGAGCGGGACGGTCTCGTTGTTGAGCGAGCGGATCGTCAGCCGCAGCTCGTCGAAGACCTTGCCGAGCTTGAGGATCGGCACGGCGAGCAGGGCGACCAGGACGGCGAACACCCCGGCGGCGAGCAGTCCTGCGATTTCTCCACCGGTCATGGGGCGGGGCGCTCCTTGCTGGTCTGGTCGGGGGCGGGGGCCCGCGGCGGGCGGGCGGGGCACCGGCGCGGCGCCCGGTGACCAACTGTACCGAACGGAAAAGCCCGCGGCGCAGGCGCCGCGGGCTCTCCGCCGGTGGGGCCCCGTCCCCGGCGTGCGCCGGGGACGGGAGCCCGCTGGCATCAGGCCATGCGGGCGTAGTACTCCACCACGAGCTGCTCCTCGCAGGTCACGGGGACCTCGGCGCGCTTGGGCTTGCGCACCAGCTTGGCCTGGAGGCGGTCGATCTGCACGTCCAGGTAGCCCGGGGTGTCCGGGAGCACGGCCTGGTGCGCGCCGGCGGCGGCGACCTGGAAGGGCACCATCTTCTCCGACTTCGGGTGCACGTGGATCAGCTGGCCCTCCTTCACGCGGAACGAGGGGCGGTCCACGCGCTGGCCGTCGACCAGGATGTGGCGGTGCACGACCATCTGGCGGGCCTGGGCCATGGTGCGGGCGAAGCCGGCGCGCAGGACGAGGGCGTCGAGGCGGGACTCCAGCAGGACGACCAGGTTCTCACCGGTCTGGCCCTCCTGGCGCTTGGCCTCGACGTAGGCCAGGTGCATCTGCTTCTCGCGGATGTTGTACTGGGCGCGCAGACGCTGCTTCTCGCGCAGACGGACGGCGTAGTCCGAGTCGGCCTTCCGGCGGGCACGGCCGTGCTCGCCGGGGCCGTAGGGACGGCGCTCGAAGTACTTCTCGGCCTTCGGGGTCAGGGCGATCCCGAGGGCGCGGGACTTGCGCACCTGACGGCGCGCACGCGTGTTGTTAGCCACGGTTACCTTTCACAATGCGGTGCTCCCCCGTCGCGCGGGGGAAGCGTGTTCTGGTCGGTCCGGCCTCCGAGGACGGGATCGGTCCCGTCGGAGAGGTGAGGATCAGCCGCAATCCTCTCGTCCTGCAAGCGCCGTGGCCGCACGGGGAGCACCGTGGTTGACAGCGGTGCGCCGGGCGCGCGGGGGCACGGGCCTTGCCGGCCGACGGTCCAGTATAGCCTGCGCCCGCCCCTTTCGCGCGCCCTCGCACCGCCCGCCCCCGACGCGCCCCGCCGAGGGCGCCGCCGAGGGGTGGCCGGCGACGGGAGCAGCACCGTGCCGCCCGGTCCGGCCCGGGCGGCACGGTGCTGCGGCCTGGCGGCGCGGGGTCAGTCGACGTCGCGGTCGACCCAGTCGAGGGACTTGGTCACGGCCTTCTTCCAGTTGCGGTAGAGCCGCTCGCGGTCCTCATCCCCCATCGTCGGGGTCCACCGGGCGCCCTCGGCCCAGTTGCGGGCCACGTCGGCGGTGTCGGCCCAGAAGCCCACGGCGATGCCCGCGGCGTAGGCCGCGCCGAGGGCCGTGGTCTCGGAGACCCCCGGGCGCACCACGGGCACGCCCAGCTGGTCGGCCTGGAACCGCATGAGCAGCTCGTTGGCGGTCATCCCGCCGTCGACGCGCAGCTCGGTGATCGGGCTGCCCGAGGCCGCGTTCATCGCGTCGACGACCTCCCGGGACTGGTAGGCCGTGGCCTCGAGGGCGGCCCGGGCGATGTGCGCCTTCGTCACGTAGCGGGTGAGCCCGACGAGGGCGCCGCGGGCGTCGGCCCGCCAGTGCGGGGCGAACAGGCCGCTGAAGGCCGGCACGAAGTACGCGCCGCCGTTGTCCTCCACGGTGCCGGCGAGCACCTCCACCTCGGGGGCGGAGGAGATGATGCCGAGGTTGTCGCGCAGCCACTGCACGAGCGCGCCCGTCACCGCGATGGAGCCCTCGAGGGCGTACACCGCAGGGGCGTCGCCGATCTTGTAGCCGGCCGTGGCGATGAGCCCGTGGCTGGCCGGGACCACGTCGGTGCCCACGTTCATGAGCACGAAGTTTCCGGTGCCGTAGGTGTTCTTGCCCATACCCTTCTCGAAGCAGGCCTGGCCGAACAGGGCGGCCTGCTGGTCGCCCAGGATCCCGGAGATGGGCACGTCGCGGAGGAAGCCGCGGGTGCGGCCCTTGCCGTAGACCTCGGAGGACGAGCGGATCTCGGGCAGCATCGAGACGGGCACGCCCATCTCCTCGCAGATCTGCTCGTTCCAGTCCAGGGTGTCGAGGTTCATGAGCATCGTGCGGGAGGCGTTGGTCACGTCGGTGACGTGCACGCCGCCCTCGACGCCGCCGGTCATGTTCCACACGAGCCAGGAGTCGGTCGTGCCGAACATGAGGTCCCCGCGCTCGGCGGCCTCCCGGGCGCCGTCGACGTTGTCGAGGATCCAGCGGATCTTCGGCCCGGCGAAGTAGCTGGCCAGCGGCAGGCCGGTGCGCTCCTGGTAGCGGTCCATGCCCGCGTCCCCGGCGAACTGCTCGACGAGCGCCTGGGTGCGGGTGTCCTGCCAGACGATCGCGTTGTAGACGGGCTTGCCGGTGGTGCGGTCCCACACCACGGTGGTCTCGCGCTGGTTGGTGATGCCCACGGCGGCGATGTCGCGGGGGCCGACCTCCGAGCTGGCCTCCGCCTCGGCGACGACCTTGCGGACGTTGAGCCAGATCTCCATGGGGTCGTGCTCGACCCACCCGGCGCGCGGGAAGATCTGCTGGTGCTCGAGCTGGCCGACGCTGACGACATTGCCCTGCTTGTCGAAGATGATCGCGCGGGAGCTGGTGGTGCCCTGGTCGATGGCCATGACGTACTTCGGCTGGGTGCTCATGGGTGGTTCCTCACTTCGTGGTGCTCCGGTGGACGGATGGCGGGTGCTGCGGGCGGGCGGGATCTCAGGCGGCAGGTCTCCGGCGGGCGGGTCTCAGGCGGGCGGGTTGGCGAAGAGCTGGTAGTAGCCGCCGGCGAGCGCGCCGCCGACCAGGGGCCCCACCACGGGGACCCAGGCGTAGGCCCAGTCGCTGGGGCCCTTGCCCCGGATGGGCAGCACGGCGTGGGCGATGCGGGGTCCGAGGTCGCGGGCGGGGTTGATGGCGTAACCGGTGGGCCCGCCGAGGCTGGCGCCGATGCCGACGACCAGCAGGGCCACGGCCAGCGGGCCGATCTGCGAGGGGGTGTTGCCGAAGAGCAGGATCACGGCCACGAGCACGAACGTGCCGATCACCTCGGTGACGAGGTTCCAGCCGTAGGAGCGGATCGCCGGGCCGGTGGAGAAGACGGCGAGCTTGGTATCCGGGTCCGCCTCCTCGTCGAAGTGCTTCTTGTACGCGAGGAAGGCGAGCACGGCGCCGAGGAACGCGCCGAGGAGCTCCCCGGCGAAGTACACCGCCGTGCTGGCCGCGGTGACGGGCACCCCCGGGGCGTACTCCGCGGAGCCGGAGGCCCACAGGCCCACGGTGACGGCCGGGTTCAGGTGGGCCCCGGACTGCCAGGCGACGTAGACGCCGGCGAACACCGCGAGGCCCCACCCGAAGTTGATCATCAGGAAGCCCCCGCCCAGGCCCTTGGTCCGGGGCAGCACCGCGTTGGCGACGACGCCGGCGCCGAGCAGCAGCAGCGTCGCGGTGCCGGCGATCTCGGACAGGAAGACGGTGGACAGGGACGCGGGCACGGTGGGGGCGGTCTGCAGCAAGAGGTGTGGCAGGGACGTGGACAGCACAGCGGCTCCTCGGGACGGGCGGACGGGCGGACGGGGTGGCGCGGGCCGCCCGGGCGGGCGGTCGCAGGAGGGAGACGGGCACCGGCGGTCGACCGGTGGCCGTCCGGCGGTCAGCCGGCGGGGCGGATCGCGTCGAGCACGTCGGGGGCGGCGGCGCGGGCGGCGGCGGCCGCGGCGTCGTCGGCCGCGGCCGCCGCGGCGTCCTCGGCGGCGCACCGGGCCCGGTAGGCCTCGACCTCGGCGGCCCGGCGCTGCAGGTCCCAGCCGAGGGCCGCGGCGGCGAGGTCGGCGATCTCCTCGACGGCGTCCAGACCGTGCCGGGGCCGCTCCCACGTGAGGCGGGTGCGGGTGTCGTAGATGTCCTCGAGGTGCAGGGCGCCCTCGTGCGTGCAGGCGTGGACGATCTCGGCCCGCAGGTAGGGGGCGGCCCCGGCGAGCGGGCGGCCCAGGTCCGGGTCGGCCTCGGCGAGCGCGACGATCTCGGAGACCGCGGACCCGTAGCGGCGCAGCAGGTGGAGCACCTGCTCCTCGTCCCAGCCGAACCGGGCGCCCAGGGAGCCCGCCTGCCGGCGCAGCGCCAGGTAGCCGTCGGCGCCCAGCAGCGGCGTGCGGTCGGTGACGGACGGCAGCTGCCTGGCGCGCTCGGCGCCCAGGGCGAGGTCCACGGCGTCCTCGGCCATCACCCGGTAGGTCGTGAGCTTGCCGCCGGCGATGGTGATCAGCCCGGGGGCGACCTCTGTGACCGTGTGCTCCCGGGAGATCTTGGTGGACTGCTCGCCGCCGTCCTGCTTCGTCCCCGGCTGCAGCAGCGGGCGCAGCCCGGCGTAGGTGCCGATCACGTCGTCGCGGGTCAGGGGACGGTCGAGCACGACGTTCGCGTGGTCGATGACGTAGTCGATGTCCGCGCCGGAGGCCACCGGGTTCTCGAGGTCCTGCTCGTAGGGGGTGTCGGTGGTGCCGATGAGCCAGTACCGCTCCCACGGGATGATGAACAGCACGGACTTCTCGGTCTGCAGGATCAGGCCGGTGTCGCTGCGGATCCGGTCGCGCGGGACGACGATGTGGATGCCCTTGGAGGCCAGCACCTGCAGCCCGCCCTCGGCGTGGGCGAGGTCCTGGGTCTGCTCCGTCCACACCCCCGTCGCCGCGATCACGCTGCGGGCGCGCACCAGGTGCTCGGTGCCCGTCTCGAGGTCGCGGATCGTGGCGCCGACCACCCGGCCGCTGCCGTCGGTGGGGAAGCCAACGGCGCGGGTGCGGTTGGCCGCGAGCGCCCCGAAGCGCACGGCGGTGCGCACGATGGTGAGGACGAGGCGGGCGTCGTCGACGCGGGCGTCCCAGTACTGCACGGCGCCGACCATGGACCCGGGCCTGACGTCGGGGAAGAGCCGCCGGACGCCGGAGGCGGTGAGGTGGCGCTGGTAGGGCAGGGTGGCGACCTTCGCGCCGATGTGGGCGAGGGCGTCGTAGAGGCCGATGCCAGCGGTGACGTAGGGGCGCTCCCAGAACCGGTGGGTCAGGGGGTAGAGGAAGGGCACGGGCTTGACGAGGTGCGGGGCGAGGAAGTCGAGGAGCAGCTCGCGCTCCCGCAGGGCCTCGGCGACGAGCTTGAAGTCGAGCTGCTGGAGGTAGCGCAGGCCTCCGTGGACGAGCTTGGAGGACCACTGGGACGTGCCGCCGGCCCAGTCCTGGGCCTCGACGATGCCGGTGCGCAGGCCGCGGGACACGGCGTCGAGGGCGATCCCGGCCCCCGTGATGCCGCCCCCGACGACGAGGACGTCGAGCTCGGTGCCGTCGGTGAGCGCGGCGAGCGCCTGCTTCCGGTCGGTGGCGGACAGGGTGGGGAACGACATGGGTGCGGCCTTTCGACGGGCCCGGGGCGGAGCGCCCCGGTGTGCTGTGACTCACACTCTTCCCTCCGGTGCACCTATGCTCAACCAATACGAACGGACGTGCAGGGGAAGGGTTTGCGGATGCACCAAGATGCGGAGCTCTACCAGGCCGCCGAGCTCTACTGGGTGCAGGGAATGACCATGGACGCGGTGGCCGAGCGCTTCGGCGTCTCCCGCTCCACGGTCTCGCGCATGCTGCAGGGCGCCCGCGACCGCGGCATCGTGCGGATCAGCCTGGCCTCCCCCGGCAGCCCCGTGGACGACCTCTCCCGCACGCTGCAGAGCACGTTCGGGGTCACGGTGCACGTCGCCGGCACGGCCCGCAGCGCCACGGACTCGCAGCGGCTGGAGTCGGTGGCCCGCTGCGCGGCCGCGCTGCTCGGGGAGTGGTTCGGCGACGGCATGACGCTCGCGGTCGCGTGGGGCACCACGACGTCGGCGGTCGCCTCCCACCTGCAGCCCAAGCGCACGCGCAGCGCGACGGTCGTGCAGATGAACGGCGCGGTCAACGTCCACCCCGCGGGGGCGGCCCGCTCCGCGACCCTGCTGGCCCAGATGTCCACCGCGTTCAACGCCGCCCTGTACCCGTTCCCCACCCCCGCCTTCTTCGACGACGAGCGGACCCGGGAGCTGATGTGGCAGGAGTCGACCGTGCGCCGCGTGCTGGCGGTGCGCAACACCGCCGACCTCGCCGTCTTCAGCGTGGGTGCCTTCCGCGGGCCCATGGTCTCCCAGGTCTACAGCGGCGGCTACCTCGACGAGGACGCGTTCCGGACGCTGACCGCCCAGCGGGTGGTCGGGGACGTGTGCACGGTGTTCCTGCGGGAGGACGGCACCTACGCGGACATCGGCCTCAACCGGCGCGCCTCGGGGCCCACCCCCTCGGAGCTGCGGCGGATCCCCCGCCGGCTGTGCGTGGTCTCGGGCGAGCACAAGATCCGCGGTCTCGTCGGCGCCCTGCGGGCCGGCGTCGTGACCGACCTCGTCGTCGACGAGCGCACCGCGGGCGGCGTGGTGCGCTACCTCTCGGGCCGCTGAGTCACTGGCCGCCCCGGACGATGCCGCGCAGGATCTCCAGGCGCTCGGCGATCTGGCGCTCGCGGCCCCGGTCCACGGGCCGGTAGTAGTCGGTGCCCACGAGCTCGTCCGGCGGGTACTGCTGGGCGGCCACCCCGTTGGGCGCGTCGTGGGCGTACACGTAGCCGCGGCCGTGGCCCAGCCGGTCCGCCCCCGCGTAGTGGGCGTCCCGCAGATGCGCCGGCACGGGGCCGGCCCGGCCGGCGCGCACGTCGGCGATGGCCTCGTTGATCGCGGTGTAGGCGGCGTTGGACTTCGGGGCGGTGGCGAGGTGGGCGACGGCCTGGGCCAGGGGGATGCGGCCCTCGGGCATGCCGATGAGCTGGACGGCCTCCGCGGCGGCCACCGCGGTGGGCAGGGCGGTGGGATCGGCCGTGCCGATGTCCTCCGCCGCGGAGATGATGAGCCGGCGGGCGATGAAGCGGGGGTCCTCCCCCGCCTCGATCATCCGCGCGAGGTAGTGCATCGCGGCGTCGACGTCCGAGCCGCGGATGGACTTGATGAACGCGCTGACCACGTCGTAGTGCTGGTCGCCGTTCTTGTCGTAGCGCACCGCCGCCCGGTCGAGGGCCTCCTCGGCGTGGGCGCGGGTGATCTGGGGGACGGCGCCGTGGTCCCGCTCCGCGGCGTCCTGCTCCGCGGCGTCCTGCTCCGAGAACGCGACGCCGGCCGCGGCCTCCAGCGAGGTCAGCGCCTTGCGGGCGTCGCCCCCGCACAGGTCCAGGAGGTGCTCCCGCGCCGGTGCGGACAGCTCCACCTGTCCGCCGAGGCCCCGGGGGTCGGCGACGGCGCGGTCCAGCAGCGCCGCGATGTCGGCCCGCTCCAGCGGCCGCAGCGTCAGCAGCAGCGAGCGCGACAGCAGCGGGGAGATCACCGAGAAGGACGGGTTCTCCGTGGTCGCGGCGACCAGCACCACCCACCGGTTCTCCACCCCGGGCAGCAGGGCGTCCTGCTGGGCCTTGGTGAAGCGGTGGATCTCGTCGAGGAACAGCACCGTGGTGCGCCCGTGCAGGTCGCGGTCGGTGAGCGCCTCGTCCATCACCTTGCGGACGTCCTTGACCCCCGCGGTGATCGCGGACAGCTCCACGAACTTGCGGGAGACCCCGCGGGCGATGACGTGGGCGAGCGTGGTCTTGCCCGTGCCGGGGGGACCCCAGAGGATGATCGACGACGGCCCCGCCGGCCCCCGGTCCTCCCCCGCCAGGACCCGCAGCGGCGAGCCCGGCTTGAGCAGGTGCTGCTGGCCCACGACCTCGTCCAGGGTGCGCGGGCGCATCCGCACGGCGAGCGGGGCGCGGCTGCGGGACCGGGGGCGGGCCCGGCCCGGGGCGGGGACGTCGTCCGGCCGATCGCCCCCGGGGGCGCCGGAGGGCTCGGGGCGGTCGAGGTCGTCGAAGAGGGAGCCGGTCACGGCTCCAGGCTAGCCGCTGCCCCCGACCTGCTTCCCGCGGCGGCGCGGGCGCCGGGCGCGCCCGGGCCGGCGGCTGGCCATAATGGGCAGAATGATCACCACGCTCACGTTCACACCTCCCTGCGGCCCCGTCCTCGGCTGGGCCGACGGCGACGTGGTCCGCGCGACCGGCATCCCCTACGCGGTGGCCGACCGGTTCACCGCCCCCGCTGCGGCACCGGACTGGCAGGAGCCGTTTCCCGCCACGGAGCCCGCACCGGCCTGCGCCCAGGTCCGGTCCCCCTTCCTCGAGGAGGTCCTCGGCGGGGCGATGGACGGGCTGCCGCAGGACGAGCACTGCCAGCGGCTGTCGGTGACCCTGCCCCGCGACCTGGCCGACGGCGAGCAGCTGCCCGTGATGGTCTGGATCCACGGCGGCTCCTACACCACCGGGGCCGGGGACGCCCCGATCATGGACCCGGCCCGGCTCGTGGCCGAACAACGCGTGGTCGTGGTCTCGGTGACCTACCGGCTGGGCCTGTTCGGCTACCTGGGGACCGGCCACCACCGCCCGGCCAACCTGGGACTGCTCGACCAGATCGAGGCGTTCCGCTGGGTGGGGCGCAACATCGCGGCCTTCGGCGGGGACCCGGACCAGGTGACCGCCTTCGGCCAGTCCGCCGGGGCCGATGCGGTGGCCCACCTCATGGCCACCCCCGAGGCTCCCGCCCTGTTCCGCCGCGCCATCCTCCAGAGCCCCCCGCTGGGGATCTCCCGCGGCCGGGCGAAGATGAACGCCGCCATGGCGGCCGCGGCCGAGGTCGTCACCGCCGCCACCCCGGCAGAAGAGGTGGTGGCCCTCCAGGCCGAGGTCGCCGCCCACGCGGCCTCCTTCGGGCTCATGGGCGCGATGGCCTTCGGCACCCAGTACGGCCACCACCCCCTGCCGGCCGAGGAGGAGGTCGACGCGGCGTGGGACAAGGTGGCCCCGCACATCGACGTCCTCATCGGCCACACCACCGAGGAGGCACGGTTCTTCCTGCCGACGCGGCCCGCCCTGCTCCGGTGGGTCCGCCTCCCCCTGCTCGGGCCGCTGGTCCGCCGCGCCGTCGTGGGTTGGGTGACCGCCGAGGTCTACTCGCGGGCCATCCGCCGCTTCGCCCGGCGCCACGTGCGCGCCGGCGGCACCGCGCACACCTATCGACTCTCCTGGGCCGCCCCCGGCAACCCGTACGGGGCCGCCCACACGATCGACCTGCCGCTGCTGTTCGGCCACGAGCGCACCTGGGCGCACACCGGGCTGGTCGCCGGTGCGACGTGGGAGGAGATCGAGGCCCACGGCCGGCAGGTCCGCCGGCTGTGGGCCGGCTTCGCCCGCGGCGAGCCGCTGGGCGACGCCGGCCGCGTCCCCGGCGCCCTGAGCTACCGGCGCGGCGCGAGGCCGTTCTGACGCCCCGGCCGGGAGCGCCCGGCCGCCGGTCAGTGCACGACGTCGTAGACGGCCTTGACGATGCCGTTGGCGTAGGCCTCGTGCTCGGCCAGCTCCAGGGTGCGCAGCGTGTCGGCCGAGTCGTCGAAGAGGCGCTTGCCCCGGCCGAGCAGGACCGGGAACACGAGCAGGTGGTACCGGTCCACGAGGTCGGCGGCGGCCAGCCCCTTGGCCAGCGTGGCGCTGCCGTGCACGAGGATGGTGCCGTCGGTGCTCTCCTTCAGCTGCGCGACCTCGTCGAGGGAGCGCAGCACCGAGGTGTTGTTCCACTGCGGGTCGGTCAGGGTGGAGGAGACCACGTACTTCGGCATGGCGTTGTACTCGGCGAACTCCTCCATCGACGGCCAGACCGGGGCGAACTCGTCGTAGCTCACCCGGCCCAGCAGCATCGCGGTCGCCTCCCGCTGCTCCCGGTCCTTGATCTCGTAGGCCGCCTCCTCGAAGGGGACCTGCTGGAAGGTCCAGCCGGCGTGGGGGTGCGGCCCGCCGCCTGGGGAGTCGACGACGCCGTCGAGCGTGATGAACTCCGAGATGATCAGCTGCCCCATGAGGATCTCCTGTCGGTGCGGTCGGCGCTGGCCCGTGCGGTTCCTACTCTGGCGCGGCGCCGGGGAGAGGGGAAGGGACACGCCGGTGCCGCCCGTCCGGGACCGCGTGCTGTCCGGCTCCCCGCTCGTGGCTCCTCCACCCCGTCCCTGGCGGTGAAACGTGGAGCATTAGACGTTCCCGCGCCTATCCGACCGGACCCCGGGGACTCTAGGGTGGTGCGCCATGGGGGCCGTTCAGCGCGATGTCTTCGTCACCGCCGATGCCGGCGCGGCGGCTGACGCCCTGCGCTGGGTGGTCAAGCGCGCCGAGGTGCAGGCCTCCACGGCGCCGGACTTCGAGCTGACCGCGTCCTGGACGCTCGTCGGGCCCCTGATGTGCCGGCAGTCCCAGCTCGGCCCGTCGTCGTCGTTGCAGGTGGGCATCGATCCTCCCGAGGCCCTGAGCATCGCCCAGGTGAGCCGGGGCCGGATGACGATCGGCACCGGCCGGGACCGGCCCCGCGCCGACGACGGCCCGTTCCTGCTGCCGCAGGAGCCCTTCACCGCCACTTTGGAGGCCGCCCACCTGACCACCACGGCGCTGGAGCGCTCCTGGGTGGAGGACCACGCCGCCGAGCTGCTCCAGCGGGACGACTTCCGGCTGCGCTTCCACGACCGCACCCCCCGCACCGGAGCCGCCGCCGAGCACTGGAGGGACACCGTGCGCCACCTCCAGGACGACGTGCTCGACAACGAGGAGGCGATGAGCATCCCGCTGATCCGCGTCGAGGCCTACCGCAGGATCGCCACGGCCCTGCTGTGGACCTTCCCCGGCACCTTCCACGACGTCGACGCCCCCGTGGACCAGGCCCCCGTCCTGCCCGGGCCGGTGCGCCGGGCGGTGGCCTTCATCGACGAGCACCGCGAGCTCCCCCTCGGGCCGGGCGAGATCGCCGCGGCCGCCCGCCTGTCCCCCGGCCGCCTGGAGCGCGCCTTCCGCGAGCACACGGGCACCACCCCGCTCGCCTACCTGCGCACCGCCCGCCTGGACGGCGCCCACCAGGAGCTGATGGACGCCGACCCCGCCCTCGGGGCCACCGTCGCGGCGATCGCCCACCGCTGGGGCTTCACCGATCTCGACCGGTTCGCCGCCGCCTACCGCCACCACTACGGGCGCTCCCCCATCAGCACGCTGCACTCCTGAGGCCGTCCTCGCAGGC
The DNA here is from genome assembly GCF_023715525.1 of Kocuria rosea. Lineage (GTDB taxonomy): Bacteria > Actinomycetota > Actinomycetes > Actinomycetales > Micrococcaceae > Kocuria > Kocuria rosea_A. Next base: position 199,248 of record NZ_JAMBOG010000005.1, read on the forward strand.
GGTTCCCCCCGCACCGCCCCCCGGCGCACCGGGTGACTGCCCGACATCGTCAGGGGCAGCTGCCGCCTCCCTGTCGCCCCGGGCCGCGCACCCCGTACCGTGGACCGGGTCGCGGAGCACACCGCGGCACCCGCCGCGGCACCCGGCCACCGGCCCGGCCGCTCACGAGCCCCGACGGCTGGCGCCGACAAGATCGCCGAGCAGGGCCGCGCGGTCCTGCGCAGCGGAAGGGAACCACCATGAGCGCCAGCCCCCGGATCCACGACGTCGTCCCGCTGCGGGAGGCCACCAGCGCGTGGTTCAAGATCTCCCTGCAGACCTTCGGCGGCCCGGCCGGGCAGATCGCGGTCATGCAGCGGTCCCTGGTCGAGGAGCACCGCTGGATCGGGGAACGGCGGTTCCTGCACGCCCTGTCCTACTGCACCCTGCTGCCCGGGCCCGAGGCCCAGCAGCTGGCCGTCTACATCGGCTGGCTGCTCAACGGCACGCGCGGCGGGCTGATCGCCGGGACCCTGTTCGTCCTGCCCGGCGTCGTGGCGCTGCTGGTGCTCTCGGGGATCTACGCCGCGTTCGGGGAGACGGCCGTCGTGGTGGCGCTGTTCGCCGGGCTGGCCCCGGCGGTGCTGGCCATCGTCGCGCAGGCCCTGCTCAAGGTCGCCCGGCGCGCCCTGCACCACCCGGCGCTGGTGGCCATCGCCGTGGCGTCGTTCCTGGCCCTGGCCGTGTTCGCGGTGCCCTTCCCCGCCGTGGTCGCCGCCGCCGCCCTGAGCGGCTGGGTAATCGGCAGGCTCCGCCCGGCGATCATGGTCGCCCCCGCGAAGAAGGACACCGCTGATGGTCCAGCCCCGGTGATCGCCGATGACGCCCTCCACACCTCCCGCCCCTCCGGCAGGCGCGCCGCCCTGGTGCTGGGCATCGGGGTTCCGCTGTGGCTGGCCCCGGTCGGGGCCGCCGCCCTGCTCACCGGCACGGACAGCGTGTTCACCCAGCAGGGCCTGTTCTTCTCCGGCACCGCCCTGGTCACCTTCGGCGGGGCCTACGCGGTGCTGGCCTACGTGGCCCAGCAGGCCGTGGCCACCTACGGGTGGCTCGGGCCCGGGGAGATGGCCCGGGGACTGGCCCTGGCCGAGACCACCCCGGGGCCGCTGATCATGGTCGTGCAGTTCGTGGCCTTCCTCGGGGCCTTCCGCGACCCCGGGACCCTCGACCCGTGGGTGGCGGCCGTGCTGGCGTCGCTGCTGACCACCTGGGTCACCTTCGTCCCCTGCTTCCTGTTCATCTTCCTCGGCGCCCCCTACGTCGAGCGCCTGCGCGGGAACGCGTCGCTGTCGGCGGCGCTGACCGGCATCACCGCCGCCGTGGTCGGGGTGATCGCCAACCTCGCCGTCTACTTCGCCGTCCACACCCTCTTCGCCGCCACCACCGCCCTGTCCTGGGGACCGGTCCGGCTCGATCTCCCGCAGCTGACCAGCCTGCAACCACAGGCCGTGCTCATCACCGCGGCCGCCCTAGTCATGGTCTTCCGCCTCAGGTGGTCCGTGCTGCGCACCCTCGGGGTGTGCGCCGCCGCCGGCCTGGCCGTCGGGCTGCTCGGGCTCCTCGGCTGACGTTCTCGCCACGACCGGCACCGCACGGTCCTCGCGGCGCGACGGCGGCGCGGGTAGCACGCTGGATAGCCTGGTGCCATGTCCTCCTACTGGAGCGCCACGCACGCCGAGCGAGCGGCGCTGGCGCGCGACCTCCAGCACCTGTCCGAGGAGCAGTGGGCGGAACCGTCCCTGTGCGCGGGGCTCACGGTACGCGAGGTCCTGGCCCACCTCACCGCCGGCGCCGCGCTCGGTCCCGCCCGCTGGTTCGCCGGAGTGGTGGGCTGCCGGTTCGACTTCGACCGTCAGGTCGCGGTGCGCCTGGCCGAGCAGCTGGGCACCGACGGCGCCGACACCCTGCGCCGCTTCGACTCGGTGCGCACCGGGACCCGGTCCCCGACCGGGTCCCGGATCGTGCCCCTGGGCGAGGCGGTCGTGCACGCGGAGGACATCCGCCGCCCACTGGGCATCCACCGTGCCTACCCGCCGCCGGTGCTGACCCGGCTGGCCGAGTACCACAGCGGCTCCGACTTCGTCGTGGTGGGCCGCCGGCGGGTGCAGGGCCTGCGCCTGGAGGCCGCCGACGGCCCCTTCGCCACCGGTGACGGTCCGCTGGTGACCGGGCCGACTCTCGCGCTGCTCATGGCCACCGTGGGCCGCGCCGCCTACCTGGACGACCTCGAGGGCGACGGCGTGGAGGTGCTCCGCGACCGCAGCCGTCCCGCCTGAGACGTCATCCCGCACGGAGCTGCGGCCCGGCCGCGCGGGTCAGCCCGCGCCGGGCGGGCACCAGTCGACGACGGGCGCCAGTCCCCTGACGAGCACCCGTGCGGGGACACGGCCCAGGAGCCGACCGGAGAGGTCGCGCAGGCGCGTGCCCACCGGGCCGGACGCCTGCGTCAGGCGGGCGGTGGAGCGGGAGCGGGCGGCGATGCGCGTGGTGCGCGGCAGCCGGACCCCGGTGTACCGCTCCAGGGCGGCCGGCAGGCTCCCGTCCACGGTGAGGGCGGCCAGGGTGACGGCGTCCTCCAGCGCCTGGCATCCTCCCTGGCCCATCTCCGGGGTCATGGCGTGGGCGGCGTCGCCGACGAGGGCGACGCGGCCCGAGGTGAAGCAGGGCAGGGGCGTGCGGAGCTCCTGGACGTCGTGGTGCAGCACGTCGCCGGCTCGCAGCCCGGCGAGGACCTCCGGGATCGGGTCGTGCCAGCTGCCGAAGCGGGACCGCAGCTCCGCGGCGTCGTCCTCGTACGTGATCCCCGCCGCGGTGGTGGCGGTGGCGTAGCAGTACACGCGGCCCCCGGCCATCGGGACGACGGCGAACCGGTGGCCGCCCGGCCCCCACGTCTCCGCGCCCTGCGCCCCGGCCGGAGCCGGTGCCAGCAGGCGCCAGGCGGTGTACCCGGCGTACGCGGGCCCGGGGTGTCCAGGGAACAGGGAACTCCTCAGACGGGAGCGGATGCCGTCGGCGGCGACGACGAGGTCCGCCCCGATCCGGTCCCCGTCGCTGAGCAGCACTTCGGCCCGCTCGCCGCCGGCCGGGTCCCCGGGCGCCACGGCGTCGACGGACCGGCCCAGGTGCAGCGCGCCGGAGGGCAGGAGCTCCCGGAGCAGACCGGTCAGCTCGGCTCGGGCCAGGACGACCACCGGGTCCCCGAAGCGCGCCTCGAGAGCACCGGCGACGTCGCTGCGCCCCAGCCACCGCCCGTCGGGACGGCGAATCCCGGTACCGGCGCCCAGGACCGACCGCTCCCGCACGGCGTTCCCGACGCCCAGGACGTCCAGGGCCCGCAGCGCGTTGGGCCACAGGCTGATGCCGGCTCCCACGGGGTCCAGGACCGGCGCCCGGTCGTGGACGCTCACCTGCCAGCCGGCGCGGGCCAGAGCGGCGCCCGCCGCCAGGCCGCCGATGCCGGCGCCCACCACCACCGCACGTCCTGCCACCGTGCCGACCTCCGCCTCCTGCGTCCGGCGCAACGGAGCGCCAGCTCTATCACACCATTGTCCGTTTGTCCAAGATCACACCGCCAGGGCATTGGACGCCCGCGACATCGTCCGTAGCATCGTGACCTCATCCAGTTCGGCTCGACGACGCGCCTTCCCCTCCCCCGCTCCACACGGAAGGAACCGCCATGTCAGCGCCCCGCACCGCCCTGCTCCAGGTCGTCAACGCCCCCGGCCCCACCGGGACCCGGCTCGCGCTCCTCGCCCTCGCCCTGGGCGGCTTCGGCATCGGGACCACCGAGTTCGCCTCGATGGGCCTGCTGCCCTTCATCGCCGAGGACTTCGGCGCCTCGATCCCCTCCCTCGGCCACGCCATCTCGCTCTACGCCCTGGGCGTGGTCGTCGGCGCGCCGCTGGTCACCTCCCTGACCGCCCGGGTGGAGCGCAAGACGCTCCTGCTGGGCCTGATGACCGCGTTCACCGCCGGCAACGTCCTGTCCGCGGCCGCGCCCTCGCTCGACTGGCTGTACGCCGCCCGCTTCCTCTCCGGCCTGCCCCACGGGGCCTACTTCGGGGTCGCCGCCGTGGTGGCGTCCTCGATGGTGCCGCGCGAACGCCGCGGCACCGCCGTGGCCCGCGTGGCCCTGGGGCTGACGGTCGCCAACATCATCGGCGTGCCCCTGGCCGCGTTCCTCGGCGAGGCCCTGGGCTGGCGCTCGGGCTACGGTCTCGTGGTGGCCATCGGGCTGCTCACCGTCGCGGCCCTCGCCGCCTGGGTGCCCCGCACCCACAACACCGGCGGCGTCTCCGTGGCCCAGGAGGTCCGGGCCCTGGGTCGTCCCCAGGTGACCCTGACGCTGCTGGCCGGCGCCGTCGGCTTCGGCGGCATGTTCGCGGTCTACACCTACATCTCCCCCACCCTGACCGAGTTCAGCGGCCTCGACATCTCGGCGGTGCCGTGGGTGCTGGCCGTGTACGGGGTGGGCATGACGGCGGGCTCGCTGCTCGTCGGCCCCCTGCTGGACCGCTCGATCGAGAAGACCGCGCTGGGCGCCGGAGCCGTCTCCGCGGTGGCCCTGGCCTTCTTCGGCCTGTTCGTCCACCTCCCGGCCGCGGCCGTGCTCGGCGTGCTGTGGATCGGGATCATGGGCTCCGTCTTCAGCACGGCGCTGCAGATGCGCCTGCTCCGTGAGGCCAAGGACGCCCCGTCGCTGACCGCCGCGATGAACCACGCGGCCTTCAACCTGGCCAACGCCCTGGGGGCCTTCCTGGGCGGGGCCGTGATCTCCGCCGGGTGGGGCTACCGCGCCCCGGCCTGGGTGGGTGTCGGCCTGGCCGTGGCCGGCCTGCTCCTCCTGGGCCAGGCCGTGCGCATGCACCGTGGCGATGACGCGCCCGCGTTCCTCCCCGTGCGCGGACTGTCCACCTGGCCCTCCCGCGCGCTGTCCACCATGGTCGTGCTCCTGCCGGAGACGGCACCCGTGGACCCGGTCCTGGTGAACAGCGCCCGGACGACGCGGTGGGCCGACCTCGGCCGCTGATTCGTGGCCGTCACCGGCGTCCGTCCCGGCTGAGCCTCCCGTGGTCTCCGGGGCCACGTCCTGGATCCCTGCCGGGCGCGTCCGAGGCCTGTGCGCGTCAGAGGCACCGCCGATCCTGCGGTTCGACGCAGCACCGGCCGAGGCCGCCCGGTCGGGTCGCCAGGGGTGCCCGGCTCTCCTCCCTGTGGTCGCCCGGCCGCGGCCGGGGACCTGGGACGGCGCGACAAGGGGAGCGCGGAACCTCCGATGGCCGGCCCCCGCGCTCCGGCGGGTGTCAGGAGCCGAGGGTCTGGCGAGGAGTGGTCCCGTAGATCTGCCGGTAGTACTGGGCGAAGCGGCCCGGGTGCGTGAAACCCCACCGGGCGGCGATGTCCTTCACGGTGTCCCCGCGGGCGGGGTCGCCGACTTGCAGCTCGCGGTGGGCGGCGTCCATCCGGGCCCGGCGCAGGTACTGGGCCGGGGTGAGCCCCAGCGGGTGGTTGGCCCGGAACGCCCTGACCAGCGCCTTCGTGGTGGTGCCGGCGGCACGGGCGGCGTCCTCGACGGTGACCGGGCTCGCGGCATGGTCGTCGAAGAACTGCACGGCGGCCCGGTAGCGGTGAGTCTGCGCCTCCATGGACAAATACCGCGCGTCGGGGTCCCCGACCAGGGGGAAGCACTCGAGCAGCCCCACGGCGAGGTTGCGGGTGAGGTCCGCGCGCACCAGCGGCTCGTCGAAGGCCTCGGTGCCCAGCACGTCGGCCCCGTAGCGGGCGAGCTGCGTCCAGAACTGTCCCAATCGGTCGCTGATCGGGGTGGAGGAGGCGAAGAGGACCGGGGTGTCGGTGCCGTAGACCGTGTCGGCGGTCTCCTGCACCAGGTCCACCGGCAGGTGGGCGAGGGTGACGTCCACGTCCTCGGCCACCACGAGCGACGGGTGCCCGGGACGGAACAGCACGGAGGAGCCCGCGGCGGCGCTCCCGGTCTCCTCGCGGGTCTGCCAGTCGTACCGGGTCCCGTGCACGTTGGCCACCGTGAAGCCCTCGGTGTCGCCCCACAGGGACATCGCCCCGCCCACGCGGACCGCGGACACGGCGACCTGTTCGTCCCCGGCCCGGGACAGGTGGTAGGCGAAGCGCGGATCCGTGGTGCTGTACCCGAAGCGCAGCCCGGTCCGATCGCCCAGCGCGGCGACCACCTCAGGGTCCGAGACCGTGAGCTCATGCCGGAACACCCCACCCATGAGACGGCATCAACCTCCTCACAGGCCGCACCCGGAAAGGGTTCAGCTCCGACCGCCCGTTCCCCGCGCGCCGGGGAAGTTCGCCCCATTATGACCCACCCCACCGGTCACCGGAGGTCGTCGTGTCATATGTCCTCACACGGAGGGGGCGCCCTCCCGCCGGATCGGCCCCACAAGTGGGGTCAGACAGTTCCTTTTCGCACATGACACGATGCAGGGACCATGCCGTGGGACTAGGGGGAGCCACTGTGTCCAAGGACCAGGAGAACGCACTGATCATCGGGCTCGGGGCCGTCGGAGTGCCCCTCACCTGCCGCGTTCTCTACGAATGGTCGCCGGGGAGCAGGTTCGACACCACCATGGCGCTCATCATGCTGCTGTGGATGCTGTACTTCGCCACCTGGGTCGTCCAGCGGGCCCGCTACGCGCGTCTACAGGACCTGGGGCAGCACGGCCAGGCGGCAGCACGGGACGCCGAGCCCTCCCGCACGGCGTCCGGTGTCCCGCTGGCCGCCTCCCTCGGGCCCGGGACCGACGAGCCCGCGCCTGCTCTGCGTCCCAGCCTCCTGGAGCACCTCGGGCGTCCGGAGCGGCTGCGCGCCTGACCCGCCCCGTCCGGCGGTCCGTCCCGGCAGCACCCGCACGGAGGCCGGCACGGGACCGGCGCCCTCCGGCGGGCGTGTCGGGGACGGGGAGACTGGACCGGAGGCCGTGTCCGGCCCGACCCGCCGCTGTCGCCGATGGCCCGGGCCCCGCCGATGCGGGTGGTCCGCCACGGCGCCACCCCGGCCGGCGGTGTCGTCGTCGACCCCAGGAGAGCGCGAGCAATGGGCAAGTGGAGCACCACCGGCAACCTGCACCACCTCGGCCCGGGGACCACCCTGGTCACCGGACCGGCGGCCAACTGGCTGATCGTGCGCGACGGGGAGGCCTACACCCTCGTCGACTGCGGCTACCCGGACGACCGCGAGCTCGTCGACGCCTCCATCGCCGCGGCCGGGGCCACCGGCCTGCCCGAGGCCGTCGTCGTCACCCATGCCCACGCCGACCACATCGGCACCCTGGGGCGCTTCGCCGACGCCGGCGTGCCGATCCACTGCGCGGCGGCCGAGGTGCCGAACATGACCGGCACCTCCCGCAAGCAGATCGGCCCGAGAGGGTCCCTGCCGCGGGCGCTGCGCTCCTGGCGCTGGGCGAAGTGGTGCGTCCACGCGATCCGCACCGGTGGGCTCAGGGACGTCACCGTCGCGGCTTCCGCGCTCACGCCTTTCGACACCGACGTCGAGGTCCTCGATCTGCCCGGGGCGATGCGGCCCGTCGCCACCACCGGTCACACCTCCGGGCACACGTCCTTCCTCATCGGCGACACGGGCGTCGTCGCGGCCGGCGACGCGGTGATCACCGGCCACATGACCTCCCCCGTCCTCGGCGCCCCGCAGATGCTGCCCGCTCCCTACCACCACGATCCGGTCCGGGCCGAGGACACGGCACTCCGCCTGCTCTCCGGCACCGACTTCGGCGTCCTGGCACCGGGCCACGGCGGTCCCCTGCCCGTGCCGGCCGGCACGCGGCTAGTCCTGCACTGAGCCTCCGGCCGGGTGCACCGGCCGCGGGGCCGGACCCGGTGCACGGCCCCCGGCGCGGAGCACCGGGTCCACCGTGCCCTGCGCCTCGCCCGCCCGGTGACCGGTTCCCGGCGACGGGCCTGCCCAGTAGAGTTCCGCCATGACGGAGCTGCTCTACGAGTGGATGACCCCGCAGCAGGCGGCCGCCGCGCTGGAGGAGTACCTCGCCGAGCGGGCGCCGTCCCTGGACCGTCTGCGCTCCGCGCTGGCCGACGAGCGCGTGGACCCGGCCGCGGCGCTGGACTGCTCCGTCGACTCGGTGGCGCGGGTGTGGGAGTGGGTCACCGACCGGGTCACCGAGCTCGGCGTCGATCCCCGACCGCTGGCCGAGGACCCGACCCGGCCCCGCTGGCCCAGCTGGGCGCGGCACGGGATGCTCGTGGACCCGCACCCGCCGGCCGGGTCCCTGGCACTGGTCGACGGGTTCGCCGCCTACCTGGGGGAGGTCATCACCACCGCCGTCCCCGAGGCGTCGTGGCAGGCCGGTCACCACCGCATCAACGACTTCCCGATGCTCAACCGCCCGGTGCTCGCCGCCGCCGAGCACCAGGTCTTCCTGCCCGGCCTGCCGATCTACAGTGCCTACCAGAGCGCCCACGGACGGGACCCGATGAGCGGGACCGAGATGTTCGAGCACGTGCAGCGGACGATCTCCGCGCTGCACGGGCAGGGGCCTGAGGCGGCCACCGCCGAGGAGCCGTACGTGACCGTCGTCCCCGAGGTGGACTGCTTCGACGTCGGGCTGCGCGCCGACATCGCCGCACAGCATCCGGTGCTGGTGGACCGGTTGATCGCCGAGCTGACCGACCGTGACGGCGTCGCGTCGGTCCACCGCTACGGGCCCGCAGCGCTGGTCGTCGACGCCCCGTCCTGGGAGGAGCTCCGGCTGCAGATGTGGCTGACCCTGTGGCTGCAGCGCCACCTGCCTCGCTGACCCGGGCGCACGCCGGCTGGGCTAGGAACGGTCGGCGATCGCCCGCGTCCGGCGCAGGTCCCCGGAGATGCCGGCCAGCGCGACCAGCAGCGCCACCGTGATGAGCGCCGTCTGCCCGAGCACGACCGCCGCGGCCAGCATCGCGACGGCGAGCACGCCGAATCCCCATCGTGTCATCGTCCGCGCTGTCGTCGCCGCCATCGTTCTCTCCTGGTTCCGCGCCGAGTGGTTCGCCGGTGATTGTTCCATCCCGTACCTGTGGCCCGCCTGAGGACGGTGAGCCGGTGGCTCCGGTCGGGCGCCCGGAGTGCCCCGGCACGCTGGGGCGTGGAGACGTGGCTCGTCGTGTCGCCCAGCAGAGCCGGGCGCACGGGCACCGTCCGGTACGCCCCCGGCGCGCCCACCGCGCAGAGGGCACCGGCGAGGGCCATGACCACGGGCACGGCGAGGACGGACCCGCGGGAGGCGCGTGCGGTCCTCCTGGCGGATGAGGCCGGGGAACCCCTCGCTGTCGGTGCCGGAGCGTGCCGGGCGTACCGGCGGCCACCCACGCCCGACGTCGTGGGCGGGCTCCGGAGGCACCTCGCAGGCATGCGACAGCCAGCCCGGCACCGGCTGGTCGTGCCGGAACGGCGCAACCGGGCGAGCCGCTGCCCAAGCACCCGCCGCGCTGCTAGGTTCCGACCATGAGCACCTCCACCCTGCTGAGCGCCACGCTGCTGCCCGAGCCCGGTTCGGCCACCAGCGTCGCCCTCTTCGTGGTCCTCGCCCTGGCCACCCTGGCGCTGGCCGCGACGGTCCTCCTCCGCGCCCGCCGGTCCCGGCACCGCCCCACCCGGTCCCGCGACAGCCGTGGCGGCGCCTCCTCGGACTCCGGCTCGGCCGGGATCTGGGGCTCCTCCGGCGGGGACGGTGGTGACGGCGGCGGCGGGGGTGGGTGCGACTGACCCGTGGCGGCCGACCCCCTCCTGCGGCAGGCGCTCGTGCTCGTCCTGCCGCTGCCGGGCTGTCCGGCGCTGAGCATCGCCGGGTCCGTCGTCACCGCGCCGTGCCGGTCGGACTACCATCAGTTCCGTCAACGACGCCACGTACCTCAGGAGGAGCTCCCATGCCTGACGACGACGCCCTGCTGGCCTTCCTGCGCGAGCACCTGGAACAGGACTGCGGCGGCGACATTCACGCCCTGCGCCGCAGTGTCACCCGCGCGATCGAGCAGCTGGAGGAGGGCACCAACACGCTCTACGTCCTGGTCGTGGACTGGGGCGAGGAGGCCGGCGGAGGGCACGAGGGGCAGACCCGGTGGAAAGTCGTGGAAAGCGAGACCGGGGACGGCCCGGTCTTCGCCTCGGGCACCGTGACCGAGTTCATCGGCCTGGACGAAGGCGAGGCCAAGCTGGCCCAGGCCGTCCGGGAGAACGGCTTCGAGCTGACCGGGGCGTTCCTCTACGGCATCGTCGCCGGTAGCAGCGTCGCCATGGTCCGCAGGATTCCGCGCCAGGAGTGACCAGCACGGCGTCCCTGTCCGCGGTGGCTGACCGTCGGCCGCCGTCCGCGTCGGCCCGCGACGGCTCCGCCCCCGCAGTAGAGTCACGTCCATGACGGAGCTGCTCTACGAGTGGATGAGCCCGCAGCAGGCTGCGGAGGCACTCGATGCGTATCTGGCCGAGCGCGACCCGGCGCTGCAGCACCTGCGCTCAGCGCCGGCCGGTCGAGGACCCGGCCCCGGCGAGCTCCTCGACGGTTCGGTCGAGTCGGTGGCCCCGGCCTGGGAGTGGATCACCGCCCGGGCGGCCGAGCTCGGCGTGGATCCAAGAGCACTGGATGACGACCCGACTCGCCCCGCGTGGCCCAGCTGGGCCCGCCACGGCAAGCTCGTGGACCCGCACCCGCCGGCCGCCGCCCTCGCCCTGGTCGACGGCTTCGCCTCCTACCTCGGCCAGGTGCTCACCACCGCGGTGCCCGAGGCGCGGTGGCGCGTCGGGCACCACCGCATCAGCGACTACCCGGCGCTCAACCACCCGGTGCTCGCCGGCGCCGGGCACGAGGTCTTCCTCCCCGGGATGCCGCTCTACAGCGCCTACCAGTCCGCCCACGGCCGGCCGGCGATGAGCGGGACCGAGATGCTCGCCCACACCCGCCGCACGATCGCAGCGCTGCGCGGGGAGGGCCGGGAGGCGGCCGCCGTCGAGGAGCCGCCGGTGACGGTGGTCGCCGAGGTGGACTGCTTCGACGTCGGGCTGCGCGAGGACATCGCCGACGCCCACCCAGCGGTCGTCGAGCAGCTGATCGCCGAGCTCACCGACCGCGACGGTGTCGAGTCGGTCCACCGGTACGGGCCCGCCGCCCTCGTCGTGGACGCCCCATCCTGGGACGAGATGCGGTTGAAGCTGTGGTGCACCATGTGGCTGCAGCGCCATCTGCCGCGGTGATCGCGGGCTCCCTCCCGTCCCGTCGCCCCCGCCTGCCGTGGTGGCAGGGAGTCCCTCTCGCCGATCTCCGGCGCCCGGAACCGCAGCGTCGGCCGCCACCACCGGGAGGAGCAGCTGCACCACGGCCGTCGGCATCACTGGAGGGCTCGGCGTCCGGGTGAGCATCCAGCCGAGGACCAGCCGGCGGAAGACCACGTCTTCGGCCGCCGGCAGCAGCAGCACCGCGCACAGTGCCACTGTCACGGCTTCGGCGGGAAAGCCCTCGCTCGTCGTCCCTGGGGCAGCCGCGACCACCCCACCGGTCCCCCGACCGTCAGGGCGGCGCTGAGGCCGGCGTGGCGCCGATGCCGATGAACACGGCGGGGACCACGACGGCGAACGGACCGACGGTCACGACGACCTGCCTCCCGGCGCCGGTGCCCTCCGCATGGACGGTGCACGGACAGACGGCATCGGCACCGGCATCCGCCGGAGGCCACCCCGTATCCGGTCGCCTCTGCGGCACCGGGAGAACACCGGACCGACCGGCAGATTGCGTTGCCTCGATCTCCTGGGCGCGGCGAGCAGCAGACGCCCACCGCGCACAGAGCGACACCGGCAACCAGAGAAACGACTCCGGGGACGACGAAGGCCCCGGACCATCCGGTCCGGGGCCTTCCCGTCGTGCGCGAGGGGGGACTTGAACCCCCACCCTCTAATACGAGGACTAGCACCTCAAGCTAGCGCGTCTGCCTATTCCGCCACCCGCGCGAGTGGATCCAGGTCCGGCCTGCTTCCGTTTCCGGCGGCCTTCGCTGAACGCAACAGGGAATAAGTTACCACATGTCCGCCGCCGGTTCACATCGGCCCCGACGACCGCCGCCTCCTGCGCCCCGCACCGGACGCACGGCGCCGAACGCTCACGGCAGGGACTCACAGCACGGAGCGGTAGACCTCCACGGTGCGCTCGGCGATCGACTCCCACGCGAAGGCCTCCTCGGCGCGGCGGCGGCCGGCCGCACCCATCTCCCGCGCCCGGGCGGGGTCGGAGACGACCTCCGTGAGCGCCGCCGCGAAGTCCGCCACGAACTTCTCGGGGTCCAGCGGCGTCCCGGTGCCGTCCTGGACCTGCTCGAGCGCCACGAGCCGGCCGGTGACGCCGTCGACCACGACCTCGGGGATCCCGCCGGTCGCGGAGGCGACGACGGCGGTGCCGCACGCCATGGCCTCGAGGTTGACGATGCCCAGCGGCTCGTAGACGGACGGGCACGCGAACGCCGTGGCGTGCGAGAGGATCTGGACGATCTCGCGGCGCGGGAGCATCTTCTCGATGAGCACCACCCCGGAGCGCGTGGCCTTCAGGTCGTGGATGAGCGCGTTGACCTCCGCGCCCAGCTCGGGGGTGTCGGCGGCGCCCGCGCACAGCACGAGCTGCACGTCCTCGGGCAGCAGGGCCGCGGCGCGCAGCAGGTACGGCACGCCCTTCTGCCGGGTCACCCGCCCCACGAACGCCACGGACGGCTTCGCCGGGTCGATCCCGTAGGCCTCGAGGACGTCGGTGCCCTCGTCGCGCACCCACTGGCTCACGTCGATGCCGTTGTGCACGGTGCGCACCCGGTCCGGGTCCACCTCGGGGTAGGAGCGCAGGATGTCCTGCCGCATGCCGTCGGAGACGGCGATGATCGCCGCAGCCGCCTCGTAGGCGGTCTTCTCCACGAAGGAGGAGACGGCGTAGCCGCCGCCGAGCTGCTCGGCCTTCCACGGGCGCAGCGGCTCGAGGGAGTGGGCGGAGAGCACGTGCGGGATACCGTACATCAGCGAGGAGAGGTGGCCCGCCATGTTGGCGTACCACGTGTGCGAGTGCACGACGTCCGCACCGGCGACGTCCCCCACCATCGCAAGGTCCACCCCGAGCGTCTGGATGGCGGCGTTGGCGTCCACCAGCTCGCCGGGCACGGGGTAAGCCTTCACCTCCGCCCCGTTGACCCGCGGTTCCCGGGGCGCACCGAAACAGTGCACCTTCAGGTCGACCAGCGGGGCCAGGACCCGCGAGAGCTCGGACACGTGGACTCCGGCGCCGCCGTAGATCTCGGGCGGGAACTCCTTGGACAAGATATCGACTCGCACGTTCCCGAGCGTACTGCAGGAGCCCGCCCCTGCCACCGGAACGCGGCGGAGACTTTCGGGCGGCCCCGCACCGGACGACATTTTGACTCGCGCCGTGGTGGGGGTCACCCAGTTCCCGCGGGTTAAGACACAATGAAGGCGCCTGTCGATTGCCTCGGCGCCGCCAGGCGGATGCGAGCCCGTTGCCGAAGATGTCAGAGAGGTCCTCATGCCCCACCGTAAGAAGGTTCTCGCGATCGTCCTCGCCGGGGGCGAGGGCAAGCGCCTGATGCCCCTGACCGAGGACCGCGCCAAGCCGGCGGTCCCCTTCGGCGGCAGCTACCGGCTCATCGACTTCGCCCTGTCCAACCTCGTGAACTCCGGATACCTGCAGATCGTGGTGCTCACGCAGTACAAGTCCCACTCCCTGGACCGGCACGTCTCCGAGACGTGGCGGCTGTCCACCCAGCTGGGAAACTACGTGACCACGGTCCCGGCGCAGCAGCGCCGCGGCAAGGACTGGTACCTGGGGTCGGCGAACGCCATCTACCAGTCCCTGAACCTCGTCGACGACGCCCGGCCGGACATCGTGGTCGTCGTGGGGGCGGACCACGTGTACCGGATGGACTTCTCCGCCATGGTCGACTTCCACGTGCAGTCCGGGGCACGGGCCACGGTGGCCGGCGTGCGCCAGCCCATGGAGATGGTGACGTCCTTCGGCGTGATCGAGACGGACCCGAACGACCCCACCCGGATCACCCGGTTCGTCGAGAAGCCCCAGTCCACCGCTCCCCTGCCCGACGACCCGAACGCCTTCTACGCCTCGATGGGCAACTACGTCTTCGACACCGACGCCTTGGTCGAGGCCCTGCGCGTGGACGAGTCCAAGGACGACACCGACCACGACATGGGCGGGGACATCATGCCGTGGTTCGCCGACCGGGGCGAGGCGGCCGTCTACGACTTCACGGGCAACGACGTCCCGGGCTCCACGGACCGGGACCGGCAGTACTGGCGCGACGTGGGCACCCTGGACTCCTACTACGACTCCCACCTGGACCTCATCCGCCCGCTACCGGTGTTCAACCTCTACAACTACTCGTGGCCGATCTACACCTACGGCGTGCAGGCCCCGCCGGCCAAGCTCGTCCGCGGCCCCCACGGCGAGGGCGGCGTCGCGACGGACTCGATCCTCTCCGCGGGTGTGCTCATCACGGGCGGGCGGGTGCACGAGTCGGTGCTCTCCCCCAAGGTGCTGGTGCAGAACGACGCCACCGTCAGCCAGTCCGTGCTCATGGACAACGTGTGGGTCGGCGAGGGCGCCGTGGTGGACCGGTGCATCCTCGACAAGAACGTGGTCGTCCCGCCGGGCACGCGGGTGGGCGTGGACCGCGAGGAGGACAAGGCCCGCGGGCTGACCGTGACCACCTCCGGGCTGACGGTCGCTCCGAAGAACTACCGCTTCGAGCTCTAGCGTCTCCCGCGCCGGCCATGCGCCCCGTCCCCAGCTCAGGGGACGGGGCGCCGTCGTGCTGCCCTGACACCGGGTGGGCAGGCATCGCCGCGAGCCGTCCGGGCGCACCGGCGGGATCTCACGCAACAGCCCTGTCAGCCCACATCGATCGGTGCGATCGACAGTCGCCCCAGGCCACACCGGCTTCGCCATCCGCGTGGGTCAATCGCCGGGAGCGGCCTCCGAGGCCTTCCGTGTGGAGTCCCACCTCGGGCCACCACCCCATTGGATGCAGACGTATCAACCCCCTCTCCTGGACCGCCAGGGGCACATGTAGGGACGACCACCGGCCCGCTTGTGTGCATAAGTTAATTAGTACCAGCGAGTGATAGGGGATCACTCGCATTGACAGGGGGAATACCTTGAACCAGAAACTGGCACGCGCTCTGCTCGTCGCTCCTACCGCCACGGCGATTACCTTCTCCGGGTTCACCGGGGCATTCGCGGTCGACAGCTCGTCGGCTTCCGGAGCCGCCGAGACGACCACGGTGTCGGAGGTAGCGGCCGCTCTTTCCGATCCGTCCACTTTTGCCACACCGGATCCCGCCCTGACGCCAGCAGTGGACGTCCCCGTTGACGCGGGCACCACTGCGCCGACGCCGGAGCCAGTGGCCCCGGTCGAGCAGACCCCCGCCGAGCAGGCCCCGGTCCAGCAGGCCCCCGTCGAACAGGCCCCCGCCGAACAGGCCCCGGTCCAGCAGGCCCCCGTCGAACAGGCCCCCGCCGAACAGGCCCCCGCCGAACAGGCCCCCGCCGAACAGGCCCCCGCCGAACAGGCCCCCGCCGAGCAGGCCCCGGTCCAGCAGGCCCCGGTCGAGCCCAAGCCGGGTCACCCTAGCAAGGACCGCAACTGGGACAGGGACCGCGACCACGACCGCGACTGGGACAAGGACCGCGACCACGACCGCGACTGGGACAAGGACCGCGACCACGACCGCGACTGGGACAAGGACCGCGACCACGACCGCGACTGGGACAAGGACCGCGACCACGACCGCGACTGGGACAAGGACCGC
>NZ_JAMBOG010000050.1 GCF_023715525.1 Kocuria rosea
GCCGGTCGTGGCCGTCCAGCAGGCCGAGGCGCGGCGGGCGGCGCAGATCGTCGCGGCCGCCGACCGCAACAATCCCGGGGCCGCCGCCCTGGTGCCCGGCTTCCAGTACCAGGGCGACCCCGACGCCCCGACCCTGCCCCCGGCCGAGGGGCTCAGCGAGAAACCGGAGGACCTCGGGGAGGAGTGCCCGGGGGACTGGACGCAGCACTACACCGTGCCGAGCGGCTGCCACGTGGTGCACGAGGCAGGCTCTTCGGCCACCGTGATCTACGCCATCGGCAACAGCCACGTCCAGCACTGGATCCCCGCGTTCGAACGGCTCGCGGAGCAGCGCGGCTGGACCCTGATCACCTTCCTGCGCCCCGGGTGCTTCTTCACCGCCGAGCATCCCAACCCGCAGCCGGAGTGCCGGGAGTGGTACGAGACCACCCGCGCCCTCGTGGAGAACCGCCCGCCGGACATCCTCTTCACCCAGGCCACCTACGACCGGGTCGGCGACGGTGACGAAGCCGTCCTGACCGGGTACGAGGGCGAGACGCGGCACTGGACGGGTCGCGGCATCACGGTGGTCGGCATCCGCGACAACCCCCGGTGGCCGACCGACCGGACCTCCTGCGCGGTGGAGAAGGGCGCCGACGACCCCTCGTGCGGCCTCTCGCTCGGTGGCGCGCTCGGCTCGCAGGAGAGCCCGGCTGCCGCCCTGGAGCAGACGGTGCCCGGCTTCGGGTCCATGGACCTGACCGACGTGATCTGCCCGGACGGGTACTGCCCGCCGTCCATCGGCAACGTGTGGGTGTACCGGGACAGCAACCACCTCACCGAGGTCTATGCCCGCTCGGCCCTCCCCGCCTTCCAGGAGGCGTGGGACCGGGCGGTCGCCCGGGCCGGGGGCCGGTGACGGGTCGGCAGGGGTGCGCGCGGACCCGCCCTCCGTGCTGCCTCCAGCGGGTCCGGTAGAGTTCTGGAGTCCCGACCGCGTCCCCCCTCCCCCCGGGCGCGGCGTTCCCCAGGAGGTCCCCCATGCTGACCACGGTCGGCCCTGCCGCCGAAGCGCGACCCCGCCCGTCCCGGCACGGCTCGGCCCAAGGAGCCCAGCCCCACCTGGACCGGTACTCGGGGTTCCGTCCGGAGGTCGAGGGGCTGCGGGCGGTGGCGGTGCTGCTGGTGGTGGTCTACCACGTATTCCTCGGGCGGGTCTCGGGGGGCGTGGACGTCTTCTTGCTGATCTCGGCGTTCTTCCTCACCCTGTCCTTCACGCGCAAGCTCGAGTCGGGCCGGGCGCTGGGGCTGGGCCGGTACTGGCTGCACG
>NZ_JAMBOG010000051.1 GCF_023715525.1 Kocuria rosea
CTAGTGCCGTGGCTGGGAACGTTTGCCGTGTAGGCGCAGACTGGGGTTGTCTTGTCTTCCCCGGAGGCTGCGATGTCCGAGCGTGTGCGTGTCCGAGAGATCTCCGATGAGGAGGGCAACCGGCTGCTGAGGCTGCTGCGTCGTACCGGCGGCTCAGTGGTGACCTGGCGACGGGCGCAGATGGTGCTGCTCTCGGCCCAGGGCATGGAGGCGGTGAAGATCGCCGAGGTGGCTTTCACCAGCCCGGACCGGGTGCGGGAGGTGATCCACAACTTCAACACCGACGGATTCGATGCCCTGTACCCGAAGTACGCCGGGGGTCGCCCGCCGAAGTTCACCGCCGCCGACCGGGCGCGCATCCGGGAGGTCGCCCTGTCCCGGCCAGCCGATCACGGGCTGCCGTTCTCCACCTGGAGCCTGTCCAAGCTGGCCGAGTTCCTGGTGGCCGAGGGGGTGGTCGAGGACATCTCCCACGAAGGGCTGCGCACGCTGCTGCACCAGGCGGGCGTGTCCTTTCAAGCGGTGAAGACGTTCAAGACCTCCACGGACCCCGACTACGAGGCGAAGAAGCACCGGGTGCTGCACCTCTATGATCTCGCCGACGGGCGCGTGGCCGCGGGCGAGCACAGCGGCGACGGGCTGGTGGATCCGGAGGTGGTGATCTGCCTGGACGAGTTCGGGCCCTTGAACCTCCAGCCCCGCCCGGGCAGGCAGTGGGCCCCGCGAGCTGTGGGCGCCGGCGACCAGGATCATCCGCGCCGCCGGCGACGCCGCGCGACCTACACCCGCCCGCATGGAGTGCGCCACCTGCTGGCGGCCTTCGACCTATCGAAGAACAAGATCTACGCCCATGTGAAGGTGCGCAAGACGCGCACCCAGTTCCTGGCGTTCTGCCGCTACCTGCGGACGCTGTACCCAATGCAGCAACGGATCGCGATCGTGTGCGACAACTTCTCACCGCACCTGTCCACGAAGACCGATCAGCGGGTCGGTGACTGGGCGGCGGCGAACAACGTCGAGCTGGCCTACACCCCGTTTTACGCCTCCTGGCTGAACCGGATTGAGGCCCAGTTCACCGCGCTGCGCTACTTCGCCCTCGACGGCACGGATCATCCCAGCCACCGCGAGCAGGCCTCGATGATCCGCCGCTACATCGCCTGGCGTAACCGCCACGCCCACGACCACCGCCTGGTCGAAGTTCTCGACAAAGCCGCCACCATCCACATCGCAAAAGCTGCCTGACACGGCACTAG
>NZ_JAMBOG010000052.1 GCF_023715525.1 Kocuria rosea
CGCCGCACCCTGTACTCGGGCACCATCGGCGCCATCGTCGAGTGGTACGAATACACCGTCTACGCCACCGCCGCCGCCCTGGTCTTCGGGCCGCTGTTCTTCCCCGCCATGGCCCCGGGCATCGGGCAGATCGCCGCCCTGGCGACCTTCGGCGTCGGGTTCGTCGCCCGGCCCGTCGGCGCCTTCGTCGCCGGCCACCTCGGGGACCGGATCGGGCGCAAGGCCACCCTGATCCTGACCTTCGCCATCATGACCGTGGCCACCGTGCTCATCGGCCTGCTCCCGACCTACGCCCAGGTCGGGATCTGGGCCCCGATCCTGCTGTGCGTGCTGCGCCTGGCCCAGGGCTTCGCCGTGGGCGGGGAGTGGGGCGGGGCGGCGATCATCGCCGTGGAGAACGCCCCGAAGGGCCGGCGCGGGTTCTACGGCTCCTGGCCCCAGATCGGGGTCTCCTGCGGGCTGCTGCTGGGCACCGCCGCGGTGACCGCCTCCGCGGCGATCTCCGGGGACGCCTTCGAGACCTGGGGCTGGCGGGTGCCGTT
Organism: Kocuria rosea; assembly: GCF_023715525.1. Classification (GTDB taxonomy): domain Bacteria; phylum Actinomycetota; class Actinomycetes; order Actinomycetales; family Micrococcaceae; genus Kocuria; species Kocuria rosea_A. The sequence continues at coordinate 543 of NZ_JAMBOG010000052.1, forward strand.
CCTGCTGGCCGTGGTGCTGGCCGCGGTGGGCCTCTACATCCGGCTCAACGCCGCGGAGTCCCCGGAGTTCCTGGCCGAGCAGGCCCGCATGCTCGAGGCCGGGGAGCAGCACAAGGCCCCGCTGAAGGTCTTGTTCGCCCACCACCGCAAGCCGCTGCTGATCGCGATCTTCGGCCGCTTCGCCGAGGCCGGCAACTACTACCTGTTCACCGTCTTCGTCCTCTCCTACGTCACCACCACCCTGGGGGTCCCGCGCAACTACGGGCTGGTGGCCGTGATGATCGGCTCGGCGCTGAACATCGTGATGATCCCGGTCTTCGGGGCGCTCTCGGACCGGATCGGGCGCAAGAAGACGTTCTTTTTGGGCGGGGCGGCGATCATCCTCACGGCCTGGCCGATCTTCGCCCTGGTCCAGACCGGCCAGCAGTGGGCGATCATCGCCGGGGTGGCCCTGTTCCTGGCCCTGGGCCACGCCCTGGTCTACGCCCCGCTGCCGGCGCTGTACTGCGAGCTGTTCCCCACCGCGGTGCGCTACTCCGGGATCTCGGTGGGCTACCAGATGGCCTCCATCCTGCTGGCCGGGTTCATGCCCGCCCTGGCCGGAGCCATCGTGCTGTGGACCGGCGGCACGGACGTGGTGGTGGCCATCATCATCGCCACCACCGCCATCGCGATGCTCTCG
>NZ_JAMBOG010000053.1 GCF_023715525.1 Kocuria rosea
TGTACTGCCCAGGGTGGTTGGTTGAGGTGCGGCGACTTATCTGCGCTGGTTGATGCATGAGGAGGGCCTCCTGCGTTGGAGTGGAAGTGTCTAGGTTCCGCATCCGACGAGGAGGCCCTCGATGTCCCACGCTAATGCCGCACTGACTCCACGCCAACGGTTGCGGATCGCCCGGTTAATCGTCGAGGACGGGTGGCCGGTAGCCCAGGCTGCGGCGTTCTTCCACGTCGCCTGGCCCACGGCCAAGCGCTGGGCCGATCGCTACCGGGCCATGGGCGCGGCCGGAATGAGTGATCGCTCCTCGCGCCCGCACCGGTGCCCGACCCGCACCAGCGCGCAGCTGGTGAAGAAGGTCGTGGCCCTGCGCTGGCGTAAGCGTCTGGGCCCGGTGGCCATCGGCGCGGCCCTGGGGATGCCGGCCTCCACCGTGCACGCGGTGCTGGTGCGCTGCCGGGTGAACCGGCTGCGCCACATCGACCTCCGCACCGGGGAGGTGATCCGCCGCTACGAGCACGCCACACCGGGGGCGCTGATCCACGTGGATGTGAAGAAGCTGGGCAACATTCCCGACGGCGGTGGATGGCGCTACGTCGGGAGGCAACAGGGTGGTCGTAACCGGTGGGCGACACCGGGGACCGGCCGGTCGGCCACCCACAAGCCACTGCTGGGTACCGCGTTCGTGCACACCGTGGTCGATGACCACTCGCGGGTGGCCTACGCCGAGATCCACGGCGACGAGAGAGCCGACACCGCGGTGGGCGTGCTGTTGCGGGCGGTGTCGTGGTTCGCCGCCCGTGGGGTCACCGTGGAGCGGGTGCTGTCGGACAACGGGGCCGCCTACCGCTCCGGTGCTTGGCGGGCGGCCTGCGCCGCACTGGGTATCAGCGTGAAGAAGACCCGCCCGTACCGGCCGCAGACCAACGGGAAGGTCGAGCGCTTCCACCGCACCCTCGCCGAGGGCTGGGCCTTCTCCCGGCACTATCCGACCGAGCAGGCCCGCCGGGCCGCACTGCCGGGATGGCTGCATCACTACAACCATCACCGGCCACACACCGCTATCGGCAACCACCCACCCGTCACCCGATTGACCAACCTCCCTGGGCAGTACA
>NZ_JAMBOG010000054.1 GCF_023715525.1 Kocuria rosea
GGTCCGGCACCAGGGTGATGGCGCGCCGGCCCTCCTCGGGGCGGCCGGTGAGGAAGATCGTGCCGGTCTCCGCGCAGGAGACGGTCGAGGACGTCACCACGGCGTCCACCGCGTTGAGCTCGCGCACCCCCAGGGCCGCGGGCTCGCGGGCGTCGCCGGGGTCCACGATCGCATGCCAGGCGGCGGTGTCCTCCGGCAGCCAGGAGGGGTCCAGCCCGGCGGGCACCACGTACCGGGCGGACGCCCCGAGCAGCTTCGCGATCCTCTCGGGGAGGGACGCGGCGGTCTCGTGGTGGACGCCGGCCTTGTAGTCGAGGAGCCGGTCCTCGAGCATCTCGAGGATCTCCTCGCGCGGGCGGTCCGAGGAGACGCGGTAGTCGCGCCGCACCTCGGGGGCCGCCGGGGCGTCGTGCAGCGCGGCGCGGATGCGGGCGAGGATCTCGGTCTTCGCGTCGGTGCTCATCGCCCGCTCTCCTCGTCGGCCGCGTGGTCCCGGAGCCCGTCCTGCTCGGCGCGCTGCTCGGCCTCGCCGGCGTGGCCGGCCCACCAGTTCCGGAAGGACTGCCTGGGCGGGGCGGGGATCTCCCGCTGCTCGGTCCAGCCGCCCACCACCCCGGGCAGCCAGGAGATCGCGCGGTCCCGGCCGGCAAGGGCCCGGCCCAGCGGGAGCCCTTTCTCGGCGAGCGCCACGCGCGTGCCGGAGGACAGGACGAAGGAGGCGCCCTTCATCATCAGGTCCATCTGGGACGGGGCCCGCGGCCCGCGCCGGGTCCGGGACGGTGCCGCGGCGGCGCCGTCGTCGGAGCGCTCCCCGTGCCGGGTGCGCACGTCCTCGTCGCGCAGGTGCACGAGGATCTCCGGGATGTTGATCTTCACCGGGCACACGTCGTAGCAGGCCCCGCACAGCGAGGACGCGTAGGGCAGGGACGCGTTCTCGGCGGAGGTGATGCCGGTGAGCTGCGGGGACAGGATCGCCCCGATCGGGCCCGGGTAGGTCGAGCCGTAGGCGTGGCCGCCGGTCTGCTCGTAGACCGGGCACACGTTCAGGCACGCGGAGCAGCGGAT
>NZ_JAMBOG010000055.1 GCF_023715525.1 Kocuria rosea
GATCTGGCGGTTGGCTTTCTTCAGGACCTCATCGGGGGTCTTGGTCCATACGAAGGGGTGGCAACGGTCGTTCCAGCCGGTGACGAAGGCCCGGATCTTGGCGTTGAGCTCGGGTACCGAGGCGACATCGGCCCGGCGCAGGGCCTGGCGCTCAATGATGGAGAACCACACCTCGACCAGGTTCAACCAGGAGGCCGAGGTCGGCGTGAAATGGACGTGGAACCGTGGGTTTTCCGCCAGCCAGGCTTTCACCTCGGGGGTCTTGTGGGTGGCGTAGTTGTCCATCACCAGGTGCAGTTCCCTCTCCGGGTAGGCCCGGGCGAGGTGCTTGAGGAAGGCCAAGAACTCCTGGCGTCGGTGCCTGGGCTTGCACGCGGGCCTGACGTGGCCGGTGGCGAGCTGCAGGGCCGCGAACACGGTTGAGGTCCCGTGCCGTACATAGTCGTGGGTGCGGCACGCCGGCTGGCCAGGCTGCATCGGCAACCTCGGCGCGGTGCGTTCCAAGGCCTGGATCTGGGACTTCTCAGCCACGCACAGCACGACCGCATTTTGAGGCGGGGCCAGGTAGAGCCCCACGACGTCGACGACCTTGGCGACCAGTTCGGGATCGGTGGAGAACTTGAACGTGCCTTCACGCCACGGGGCCACCCCGTAGTCGCGCCAGGCCTTGGCCACCGTGGAGTTACTGATCCCCAGGTGAGTGCCCAGCAACCGGGAAGACCAGTGAGTGACGCCGTACTTCTTCGGCGGCGGTCTCAGCGTGGCGGCCACGATCGCCCGGTGGTCCAGGACCGGCGGCCGGCCCGATCTCGGCTCGTCCGCCAGCCCGGCCACCCCGCGGGCTTCATATCGATTGCGCCACTCGAGCACTGTCGGTCGCGAGACCCCAAGCTTTTCCGCGATCGCAGTGTTCGATTCCCCGTCGGCGGCCAGCAGCACAATGCGCGCCCGCTGCACCAGCCCGGCTCGCACCGAGGAGGACCGCACCAGCCGAGTCAGCTCCGCCCGATCTCCGTGGCGCAACAGCAACGCCGGCGCCGGATGATTCGCCATACTCCAT
>NZ_JAMBOG010000056.1 GCF_023715525.1 Kocuria rosea
TGGTGGTGGCCGTGGAGCACCAGCAGGGCCGCCACGGCCTGCGCCAGCTCGTCACCGGTCGCCGCGGTGGCCTCCAGGACCCGCTGGTGGGCCGCGCGCAGCACCGGCCCCGGGCAACACCCCAGGTCCCGGTCCAGGACCTTCCGGCACTGGTCGTAGGCCTGCAGGGCCTCCACCGGGTGCCCGCCCGCCTCGAGCCCGAGGACCAGCACCGTCCAGGCCCGCTCGTTCACCGCCTCCTGCCCCAGCACGGCCCGGGCCCGGGCGACCGCCTCCGCGACCCGCCCCAGCTCAAGGGCGGCTTCGGCGGCCAGCACCCGGGCCTGCCCCACCCGGGCCGCGTGCAGGGTGCGCTGGGAGCCGGCCCACTCACAGCCCAGCTCGTTCTCCAGCAGAGGTGCTGCGGCCAGGTCCAGGGCGGCGACCAGCAACGGGTAGGCCTCCCGGGTGGGGCAGCCCCGGGCGGCCTCGAACAACCGGTCGAACCGGTGCAGGTCCACCTCCACCATCGCCGGGTCCATGAGGTAGCCCCCGTTGGCGGTCCTCAGCGGACCGGTCTTCCCCCGGCCGGGCTGGAGGGACCGGCGCAGCACGCTGACATAGCTCTCCACCGTGCCCAGGGCCCCGGCCGGTGCCCGCTCCCCCCACACCAGGTCCACCAGCCGCTGCTTAGACACCGGGATCCCGGGCTGCAGCAGCAGGATCTCCAGGATCTGCCGCTGCCGCGGCCCGCCCAGCTCCTTGTCCGTCAGCACGTGCTCGCCCCGGGCCACCACCAGCGGGCCCAGCACCCGCACCGACAACCGCTCCCCCGGCGACCGTTCTGCCGGCGACCGTTCCCCCGGCGACCGTTCCTTCGCCAAGCGTTGCCCCGCACCGGCACCCCCAGTGGTGTCCCCAGTGGTGTCCCTGCCCCGATCCCCCGACCGGCTGCTGCGCATACTGCTGCCCATGTGATCCCCCCAGACCCATCAGGTTTCCCATAGTGAACGCCTGTGACCAGGGAATCCACCCGCACTTGTGGGGAGACCACCCCCCAACCGGGGACAC
>NZ_JAMBOG010000057.1 GCF_023715525.1 Kocuria rosea
TCTCCCTCGACAGCCTGGACGCGGACACCTTCGCCGCCCTGGCCCGCCGGGACCGGCTCGCCGAGGTCCTGGCGGGGGCGGAGGCCGCGGCCGCGGCCGGGCTGGTCCCGGTGAAGATCAACGCGGTGCTCATGCGCGGGGTCAACGACCACGAGGCCCCCGAGCTGCTGGGCTGGGCGCTGGGGCGCGGGTTCGCGCTGCGGTTCATCGAGCAGATGCCCCTGGACGCCGACCACGGCTGGACCCGCGAGCACCTGGTCACCGCCGCCGAGATCCGCCACCGGCTGGGGCAGCGGTTCCGGCTGGTGGCCCACCCGGGCCCGCGGGCCGGGGCCCCGGCCCAGCTGTGGGAGGTCCACCCCCACGCCACCGCCACCACGGCCACCGGGACCGGTGAGGCCGCGGGGGACGCCGTGCTGGGCACGGTGGGGATCATCGCCTCGGTGACCGAGCCCTTCTGCGACCAGTGCACCCGGACCCGGATCACCGCCGAGGGGCGGGTGCGCTCCTGCCTGTTCTCCCACGAGGAGGTCGACCTGCTGGGGCTGCTGCGGGCCGGGGCGACCGACGCGGAGGTGGCCGATCGGTGGCGGGCGGCGATGTGGGCCAAGCCGGCCGCCCACGGGATGGACCGGCCCGGGCTGGGCTCGCCCGGCTATGTGCAGCCGGAGCGTTCGATGAGCGCGATCGGGGGCTGAGCGTGGTGCTGATCCGCTACTTCGCCGCCGCCCGGGCCGCGGCCGGGACCGAGGCGGAGGTCCTGGACCTGGGGCCGGGGGCCGTGGCCCGCCGGGAGGTCGAGGCCTGCCTGGCCGCCCGCCACCGCACCCCGCCGGTGGGGCAGCCGCCGCTGGGGCAGGTCCTGGCCCGCTCCAGCTTCCTGCTCGACGGGGTGGCCTGCCCCGACCCGGACACCCGCGTCCCGGCCGCCGCGACCCTCGACGTCCTGCCCCCCTTCTCCGGCGGCTGAG
>NZ_JAMBOG010000058.1 GCF_023715525.1 Kocuria rosea
TGCAGCGGGCACTCCACCTCGCAGCCCTCGACCCAGCCGTCGGCCAGGGAGGCGTCCTGGTGGGTGCAGGTGTCGTCGATGGCGAACAGTTCGCCCTCCTCGGTGTGGAACACCGCGATCGGGGGAGAGGTGTCGAGCCGGATGGCGTCACCGGGGGCGAGATCGGTCAGGGCGCAGGCCTTGTGCATCAGAACGGTTCTTTCGGTGGGTTCTGGGAAGAAGCGACACGAGCTCCAGGAAATGGGCTCGCGGTGCGCAACCTATGTCGTAATTCGCAACATTGTCCGGCTCTCGGCGAGGGGTGTCAAGGAATGGCGGGTCGGCGGCGCCGACCGAAACCGAGGGGATCAGGGGGTGCGAAAAAAACGCTCCCCAACTTGACAGCGGTTCGTGACGCGCGTCACGCTAATAATCACATTACGACGCGGGTTGCGTAATACGCGCCCATCCACGGATGAGGATCTCCCGACTCCCGTTGCCGTTTTTCTGTGTTCGCATCCTGAGGCCCGGAAGGGGTTGTTGATGGAGTCGCTGGTCATTGTTGGTGCTTCGCTGGCGGGGTTGTCGGCGGCTCGGGCCGCGCGGCGGCAGGGTTTCACCGGTCGGGTGGTGATCATCGGTGATGATCC
>NZ_JAMBOG010000059.1 GCF_023715525.1 Kocuria rosea
CGATGATGGTCGTGCAGGCGTCGCTGAGGGCTGGGTCGCTGACGGTGGGGGCTGGGCGGGATGCGGTCTGTAGCGGGCGGGGCGGTGATGGGGGCTCTTTCGGGGCTCTTTTGGGGTGCTGGCGGGGTGCTGGGGCTGGGGTCGTGGGTGGTGGGCGGGTCTGGAGCGGGATGGTGGCCGCGGAGAGGACGAGGCCGGCCATCGGCGCCGCGTGGGTCAGGATCCAGGGCCTGTCCGGTGCGTCGGCTTCCGCTCAGGGGGTGTGTCCGCGGTGACGGAGGGATATCCCGGTGGTGCGCGCTCCGGCCGCTGGAACCCCGGTCACGGGCGGTGTGCGGTGGGGCGGTGTGCGGTGGGGCGGTGTGCGCCGGCGGTGTGCGCCGGCGGTGTGCCGGGGGCGCTCGCGGTGAGAGGCGGAGGCCGGCGGTGGGCGGTCCGCGCCGAGTGCCGTCCTCAGGGCTCCACCCCCCGCTGTGGCAGGGGGGCAGCCGGGGGTGCTGTGCTCGCAGGGACCTGGGACCACCGTGGTTCGCGCCCGCCGCTGCCCGCCTCGGCAATGGCGGGGGGGTGACCGTGG
>NZ_JAMBOG010000006.1 GCF_023715525.1 Kocuria rosea
GCGCACGGGCCCGGGACAGCGTCGTCCCGCGCCCGTGCGCCACGGCGAGGTCACGAGGAGGAGCCCGTGGACGAGGACGCCAGCGGCAGCCGTCAGGCACGCCGGGTCCAGCAGGCGCTGGCCGCGGCCGGGGTCGAGACGGTCCAGCTGTGGTGGGAGTACGTCGGCCTCGGCGGGGAGGCCACCGCGATCGACGTGGAGGCCTATCTGCGCCGCCGCGTGCGGCTGCCGCGGGAGCAGCGTGAGCTGCTGGTCCTGGCTGCCGCCGGGCTCCTCGGTCCCGGGCCCCGCGCCGCCGCGGGATGACGCCGGGCAGCGGTGGCACCGCAACGACTGCAGCCCGCTGCTGATGGGCCCGGTCCTGGAACGGGCCACCGCACGGGACGCCTCCGGGGGCCCGGCCGCCCGCCGCCAGTACTGGTGGTGGGTCGACACCGCCCGTGCGGGCCGCTTCTACGCCCGCGGCAGCATCGGGCAGTTCGTCCACGTCGACCCCGCCGGCGTCGTCGTCCGCCTGGGCCCGGAGTCCGGCCGGGGGGACTGGCCGGAGATCCTCCGCGACGTCGCCGTCCAGGTCGAGCGCCTGCCCGCAGGAGGATGAGCGTGCTCCTCGCGGCGGCGGGTGTGCTGTGCACCACTGCCCTGACGGTCACGCCGTGCGGGCCAACGTCGAGATCACCGGCTCCCGGCCGGTGGAACCTCTTCCACGCCGTGCGCACCGCGCTGACGGCCCTGGCCCCGGTCTGCCCGCTCACCCCCGTGATGCCGACCGCCCCGCACGGGCGCGCGGACCCCGGGGCGGGCGCGGTCAGGACGGTGCATGAAGGTCCGGGACCGTGACGTCGGGCTCCGGTGCGGTTACCTCCTGGTACAGTTCTGCCGCCGGTGTGCCTCCACACCGGTCTCGGGCGCGGCGAGGGGGTCCGCGCAGGACACAGAACGGGGGTTGGACCCATGGCGGATCTGACGGTGATCAACGCACGCGCCCTGGAACTGGAGGAGCTGCTGCTGAGCTCGACGGATCTGACCGACTTCCTCCAGCAGTTCGTGGCCGGCACAGCCGCCGCCCTCGCCGAGGGGGCCGAGGACCTGTGGTGCTCGATCACCGTGCTGCGCGGGAGCACCGCGGCCACGGTGGCCACCAGCCACGAACGCGCCGCGGCCCTGGACGAGGTCCAGTACGCCTTCGACGGCGGCCCGTGCCTGACGGCCGCGGAGGAGCAGCGGCTGGTGCTGCTGGCCGACAGCCGCAGCGACGACCGGTGGCCGCCCTACGCCCGGGCCGCGGCCGGCACCGGGATCCGCTCCGTGCTGGCCGCCCCTTTCGACCTCGACGGGGAGGCCAGGGCCGCCCTGAACGTCTACTCCGAGTCCCTCCGCCAGTTCGACCCCACGACCGTCGCGGCGATCGAGCGCGAGGTCGCCCTGGCCTCCCGCGCGATGCGGCTGGCCGTGCGCCTGGCCCGTCACCACGACACCGAGGCCGACATGGGCGCGGCCATGCAGTCGCGGAGCACCATCGACCTGGCGGTGGGCATCGTCATGGGCCGGCAGGGCTGCACGCACGACGAAGCGGTGGAGCTGCTCAAGTCCCTCTCCAACCGGCGCAACATCAAGCTGCGGGAGCTGGCCGCCGAGCTGGTGACCCGCGCCAACAACGGGCCGGTGACCGCCCACTTCAACCCCTCCACCCCGCCGGCCACCGGCGGGGCCGTGGCGTGACCCGATCCGGCCCCGTGCTGGGCGCCCACTCCGCCAGGGCACCCCGGGTGCTGCGCGCGGAGGAGATGCTCTAGGCCGGCAGACGCGTCGGGCAGTCGGCCACGACCTTGTCGTAGCCACCGAAAGAAGCTGCTGTGCATCCTGCCCCCGACCACACCGCCCAGGAGCCGGCCTGCGGTCGGCGCAGCCCGACCCGTCGCACGGATCCTCCCGTCCTGGTCCCGGCCACGCTGCTGGCCCCGGACCAGGACTTCCCCGACGACCTGGAGCACCTGCCCCTGGAGCAGGTGCAGCTGCTGCACAGCCGCCTCACCCGTCAGCTCGACCACGAGCACCTCTCCCCGGCCGGGCCCCACCCCGTGACCATGGAACGGCACCGGGACCTGAGCGTCGAACTGGACTACCGGGAGTGCACCGGCCGCCCCTGACCCTTCCACGAGCCCGGACCCGGCCGGGGCGCCGATGCCGTCCAGGGGAGCGCCCCTGGGGAAGAAGGGCGGCAACCGCCGGAGCTCCTCCGCGGCCCGTGCATCCCGGCGTGGTGCCCTGACACCGCAGCACCTCCGTGGACGGGGTCTCCAGGGGCTTCTCGGGACGGTCCCGAGGGGATCACCGAGAACTCCCCGGCGTCGCCGGGACCGGACCCTGCGGCAGGCCGGGACGAGGTGCGCTCTCGACGCTGGAGAGGGAGACGGCGAGGACGGCGGCGAGCACCAGGGCGGAGGCCGGGCCGAGCACGGTCCAGGGGGCGCGTTCGACGTAGCCGATGCCCTCGGCCAGCAGCAGCCCCCACTCGGGGGTGGGGGGCTGGTGTCCGAGCCCGAGGAAGCCCAGGGCGGCCAGGGCCAGGGCGATGCCGGGCAGGCGCAGGACCGCGTGGCGGCTCACCTCCGGCAGCAGGGAGGGCAGGACGGTGCCGAGCAGGACCCGTGCCCGGCCCACGCCCAGCAGCGGCAGCACCCGGACGTAGGGGCGGCCGCTGATCTCGGCGGCCAGGGCGGCGGTGTGGGCCGCCAGCGGGGCCCAGCTCACCGCGGTCACGGCGAGCGCGGCTCCCGCTCCGGAGGGCCCGGCGACGGCCACCACGAGGATGCCGGCGACGATCGGGGGCGCGGCGTTGGTGACCTCGACCGGGCCGGTGGACCAGCGTCCGGTCAGTCCCACGGCCAGGCCGATGACCAGGCAGGCGGCGGCCACCAGCAGGGCCAGCCCCAGGGTGTCCACCGCGCCGTGGCCGACCCGGGCCAGGACGTCGCGCCCGGCGGCGTCAGCCCCCAGGGGCAGGGCGGGCGACGGGGCCTGGAGCCGCTCGTGGGCGGAGCTGTAGGGATCGCGGAGGAGCCCGGTGAGGACCAGGGCCGCCAGGGCGGTGGCGGAGGCCGCCGGGACCGCCCACCACCGGGGTCGCGGCACCGCAGGCGGGCGGGGCACGGGCAGGTGTCCGGTCCGGGCGGCGGGTCCGAGCAGGACCCGTTGGGCGGTCACCGCCAGGGCCCCACAGACCGTGGCCAGCACGAGCAGGACCAGGGTTCCGGCCTGCAGGGTGGGCAGGTCCTGGGCCGCGGCGGCCCCCAGCAGGGACCGGCCCAGGCCCGGGACGGCGAAGACCTCCTCGACGGCCACCGCACCGCCGGTGAGGCCGATGACGACCAGCCCGATCTGTCCCACCACCCCGGGCAGGGCCCGGCGGGTGACCGCGGCGGCGATGCGGGTCCGGGGGTGGCCGGCCACGGCCCAGGCCTGCACCCAGGGCTCGGTGAAGGCCCCGGCCAGGGCGGTCCCGGCCAGCCGCCCGATCAGCCCGCCGGCCGGGATCCCCAGGGCCAGGGCGGGCAGGACCACGTGCTCGGGTCCGCGCCACCCGTACGGGGGCAGCCACCCCAGTCCCACCGCCACGACCACCAGCAGCACGGCGGCCAGCAGGAACTCCGGCAGCGCCGTCAGTGCCGCCGCCGCCGTGCCCGCGCCCCGGGCGGGCCGCCCGTCCAGCCCGGCCCGCACCGCGGGCAGGCACAGCAGGACGGCGAGCACCAGGGCGACCACCAGGGCGGCTCCCATCAGGGTCATCGACACCCCCACGGCCTGCACCACCCCGGGCAGCACCGGGTGCCCGGAGATCCACGAGGTTCCGAGGTCTCCGGCGAGCACCCCGGAGGCCCAGTCGGTGAACACGCCCAGGGGACCGCGGTCCAGGCCGAGCTCGGCACGGATCTGGGCGAGGACCTCCGGGGTGGGCTCCCGGTCGGCGTAGCGGGCGCGCAGGATCGTGTACTCGGGGCTGCTGCCCGACAACCACGGCAGCGCCCCGATGAGCACCACCACCGCGGCCAGCGACGCGGTGCGCGAGATCAGGGCCGCGGCCCAACCCCGTCCCCTCATCCGGCCACGGTGGTCTCGGCGGTGACCAGCTCGCGTTCGCGCGGATCACGGGCGGCACCGGCCACGCCGCTCTGCTCGCCCTGGATCACACGCTCGTGCAGCATCGGGATCGCGGCGTCCTCGGCCAGGATCGCCGCCTCCGCCTCCATGATGGCCGCGCGCCGCTCCTCCCCGGGGGCGGCCTTCTCGGCCCGGTCCAGGGCCGCGTCGACGGCCTCGGAGCAGAACTGGGAGAGGTTGAAGGAGCCCTCGCAGCCGAAGTCGCTGACCAGGTAGGCCACCGGGTCCCCGGAGTCCAGCACGGTGGCCCGGGAGAGGACGAACGCGTCGAACTCGCCCTCGAGGGCGTCGGCCTCGATGTACTGGTACTCGCGCACGTCCAGGTCGACCTCGAAGCCGGCGGCCTCCAGCTGCTGCTGCAGCTGGACCGCGACCTCCGGCAGCTCGGCGCGGTCGGTGAACGTGCCGATGGTGATCTTCCTGCCCTGGGGGTCCTCGGGCTGGGCCCGGTCCGCCAGGGCGGTGCGGTAGGCGCCGGTGTCCCGGCCGGCCGCCGCGTAGGGGATGGCCGGGCCCAGCAGGCCGGCAGCCTCATCGGCCCGGCCCTCGTAGACCCCCTCGACGACCGCCCCGGGGTCCAGGGCCTCCCGGGCGGCCGCCCGGATCGCGGGGTCGGCGAACGGGCCCTGCTCGGTGTTGAGGTAGACGGTGTTGGTGCGCGGCATGGGCACCTCCTGCAGGAGGTCCTGCTCGATCCGGGCGGCCTGGCCGACGGGCACGGCCTCGACGACGTCGGCCTCCCCGGTCCGCAGGGCCGCGGCCCGGGCCGTCCCGTCGGGCACGAAGGACACGTCGATGCCCGCCGCCGCGGCCGGACCGTTCCAGTGGTCCTCGTAGCGGTCGAGGGTGGCCCCGGAGGTGCCGTCCACGCCGGTGAGCTCGAAGGGCCCGGTGCCGTGACCGACCGGGTCCACCGCGGTGCCCTCGTAGGCGGCCGGGGCCAGGATCGCCAGCTGGGGACTGGACAGCCGCTGCGGGACCAGCGGGTCGGTCTCGGCAGTGGTCACCCGCACCGTGTCGCCCTCGGCGTCCACCTCCATCTGCACCCCGTCGAGGATCCGCGGGGCCGGGGACGCGCTCGCGGCGTGCTGCAGGGCGGCCGCGGCGTTGTCGGCCGTCAGCGCGGTGCCGTCGTGGAAGGTCACCCCGTCGCGGATGGTGAAGGACCACGTGGTGCCGTCGAGCTGCTGCCAGTCGGTGGCCAGCTGCGGCTGGGCCTCACCGGCCTCGTCGAGGCGCACCAGCGTCTCGGCGGTGGACCACCGGGAGAGCTTGAACGCGTCGTCGCTGAGCGGGGACAGCCCGGAGCGGGGCGGCTGGAGCATGGCCACCTCGATCCGCCCCCCGGTGCCGCCGTCTCCGCCGGCGGCACCGGGGTCCGCGGAGAAGCATCCGGTGAGCAGCACGGCGCTGGCGCCGGCCACACCGGCCGCGCCGAGGCGGCGGGCGGAGCGGGAACGGGACGGAGGCGGGCGGAGGATCATCGAGGGGTCCTTTCGGAGGAAGACGGTGCGGACGACGGACCGGTGAGGGCACCCAGGGCACCGGCCGGGAACGCGACCACGGCGTGGACGCCGTGGTCGGCCACCGGCTGGGCGCCCGGTGGTGTGCGGGCCTCAGGCGGGCAGGCGCGGAACAGCATCCACCAGCTCCCGGGTCAGCCGGTGACGAGGAGCGTCGAGGAGCCGGCCGGTGAGCCCCTCCTCGACCACCCGTCCGTGGTCCAGCACCAGCGCCCGGTCGCACAGGAACCGGATCGCGGCCAGGTCGTGGGAGACGAACAGCAGGCCCAGCCCCGCCTCGGTGTGCAGCTCCCGCAGCAGCTGCAGCACCTGCCGGCGCAGGGGCACGTCGAGCCCGCTCACCGCCTCGTCGGCCAGCAGGATCCGGGGCCGGATCACCAGGGCGCGGGCGATGGCCACCCGCTGGGCCTGTCCCCCGGACAGCTCGTGGGGGCGCCGGTCCAGGTGCTCGGCGCCCAGCCCCACCCGCTCCAGCGCCTCCCGGACCATGCGGGCATGGTCGCCGTCCACGCGGAACCGCCGCAGCGGCTCCCGCAGCTGCCGGCCCACGGACCGGCGGGGGTCGAGGCTGGAGGCCGGATCCTGCGGGACGTACTGCACCGCCCGGCGCAGCCGGCGGATCCGCTGCCGACCGGCCGCGGGCGCGCCGTCGAACAGCACACGGCCCCGGTCCGGGCGCTGCGCTCCGAGGAGCACGGACAGCAGCGTGGACTTCCCGGACCCGGACGGGCCCACCACCCCCAGGGCCGTCCCCTCACGGACGCTCACGTCCACGTCGACCAGCGCCGAGGCGGTTCCCGAGGGGCCGCGGTAGGACTTGCCCAGTCCCACACCGCGGAGGGTGACCGGCTCGGGCGGCGGGGTCACGAGGCCACTCCCACCGGTGCCGCAGCAGGCGGCTGACCGGCCTGGGCGGCGGCCACCAGAGCGGCGGTGAACGGCGCCTGCGGGGAAGCGAGGATCCGGTCCATGGGCCCGGACTCCACCACCCGTCCGCGCTCGAGGACCACGGCGTGCTCGCACAGGCTGGCCGCGACGGCCAGATCATGGGTGATGAACAGCAAGGAGCTGCGCCCCTCCCCCGTGCACCGGCGCAGCGCGTCGACCACGTGGCGCTGGCTGATCATGTCCAGGGCCGTCGTCGGCTCGTCGGCCACCAGCAGCCCCGGGGAGGCCGCCATGGCCCACGCCAGGCACACCCGCTGGCGCTGACCACCGGACAGCTGCGCGGACCGGCTGTCCAGGATCCGCCCCGGGTCCTCGAAGCCCACCTCGGCCAGCAGCCCCTGCACGAGGTCTCTGGCGTTGCCGGCGGTGAGCCCCCGCCGGCGGGCGATCGGGGGCAGCAGCTGCCGGTCCAGGCGGACCACCGGGTTCAGGGCGGTCGTCGAGTCCTGGAAGACCGCCGCCACCCCGGGACGCCGTCCCGGCGCCTGGCGCCACGGCAGCTCGTGGCCGTCCACGCGCACGGTGCCCTCCACCTGGAACTGCGGGCCCAGCAGCCCCAGCAGGGCCAGGGCGGTCAGCGACTTGCCCGACCCCGAGGCCCCGAGCAGAGCCGTCCGCCGGCCGGGCTCCACCCGGAAGCTCACGTCCTGCAGCACAGGCGTTCCGCCCACGGTGACACCCAGATCCACCACGTCCCACCGGGCCCGAGCGCGCACGGACTCTCCCTCGTCAGAGTTTCATCAGCAGGCTCCCATGCTAATGAGTATCATTCGCATTAAACAAATGGGCGTGCCCTTCGGGGCGCGCCGGCTTCCGGGAACCGCCCCACCACTGCCGCGCCCAGCGTCCGAGGCCGGCGACGACCCCCTGCCGCCTCTGCGCAGGATCACCGGGGCCGTGGTGGCGCCGGCCGGATGGAGGACCGCCCTCGGCCACCGGCACTGCGGGACGGTGCGTGCGTGCGGTGGACGGGTCCGGCTCAGGGCCGGCGGTGCAGCGCCACGACCGTGACGTCGTCCTCCCGGCCGCGCTCGAGCGCGAACGCGGTGGCACGGTCGACGAACTCCTGCGGGTCGGCGGTGTCGGCCATCAGCTGCGCGGCCGCCCGGATCGCCGCGGTGTCGTCGGAGAAGTAGTCCAGGAAGCCGTCGGAGACCACCACCAGGGTCTCGCCCGGGGCCAGGACGTCGTCGTGGGCCTCCCAGCGCAGGCCGGGCAGGACCCCGATGGGCGGGCCGGAGTAGCGCAGGCGCCGGTAGCCGCCGTCGGGCCGGTAGATCGCCCCGAGCCCGTGGCCGGCATCGACGCAGCGCAGGCCCCCGGTGCCCGGGTCCAGGCGCACGCAGATCGCGGTGACGAACGCCCCGGCCTCCTCCAGCACCGGCGCGATCGTGGCCGCGGCCTCGTCGACCGCCTCGGGCAGGCCGAGGAACCCGGACGCTCCGCGCAGGGCGGTGCGGGCCGAGGAGGCCAGCAGGGCCGCCGGCACTCCCTTGCCCATCACGTCGGCGACGTTGACCTGCAGCTGGTCACCGAGCGGGAACCAGTCGTAGAAGTCCCCGCCCAGGTCCCGGGTGGGCGTGCAGCGGCCCGCCAGCTCGTAGCCGTCCAGCCGGGGGGTGGACTGCGGCATGATCAGGCGATGGACCTGGGCGGCGCGGTCCATCTCGTCCTGGGCGGCGAGCTCGCGCTCGACCCACCCGGCCATCTCGGCCAGCAGGCGACGCTCCCGCGCGTCCAGCTCCCTGGGACGGTCATCGACCAGGCACAGCGAGCCCACCGGCTCCCCGCCGGGGGCGTGCAGCGGGTGCCCGGCGTAGAAGCGCACCGGGTCCGGTCCGGCGATGAAGGCACTGCCGGCGAACCGCGCCTCGACCACCGCGTCGGGCACCACCAGCGGGGCGTCGGCCTCGACGGTGCGGGCGCACAGCGAGTCGGTGCGGGCGGCGTGGACCAGCCCGTCCAGCCCGGTCTCGGCCTTGGTGAACTGCCGGTCGGCGTCGATGAGGTTCACCGCGGCGGCCTTCACCCCGAAGACCTGCTGGGCGATGCGCACCACCCGGTCGTAGCGCTCCTCCTTGGGGGTGTCGAGGACGTTCAGCGCGTGCAGAGCGCGCACCCGGGCTGCCTCCTCGGGGGTCCCAGCATCCACTGTCATGGCCCCTACGCTACCGGCCCCCGCGAGCACGGAGCCGGCACCGCACTCCCGGAGACCCTCGACGGGGCCTGCCCGGAGGTCGGGACCTGCTTCCGGTTCGGCGCCGGCCAGGAGCCGAGCACGTCGTCGAACTGCACAGGCTGGGCGAAGGGCATCCCGCGACCTGCCCCGGCCAGGATCTCGACGCGGCCGTCGGGGAGGTGACCGGCATGCGCGGCACGCTCCTGTGGGGCCACTCGCTGCACGACCCGTCGATCGGGATGGTGGTGCTCGGGCCCGTCCTCGCGGTCGCGGGACCGGCGCCACGCTCCGAGCAGCACCAGGACGGATGGGCGGTCCAGGCGGAGGCACCGCTGCGGTCCCGGCAGCACGGCCGGGGCCTGCGCCTCATCGCAGGCCCGTGAGCGGGGCACGGCCGCCGGAACGCACACCCCCCTTCCGCAACGACGCGGACCTGTCCAGAATCGTGGGAAGAACAACCGCGTGACGTAGGACCTGACCGTGAGAGCCATCATCTGCGGCGCCGGCATCGCCGGTCTCAGCTGCGCCCTGCAGCTCCACCGTCAGGGCTGGGCGGTCACGGTGGTGGAGAGCGCCGCCGGACCCCGCGCCGAGGGCTACATGCTCGACTTCTTCGGTCCCGGGTACGCGGCCGCGGAGGCGATGGGGATCCTGCCGCGACTGCGCGAGCTGAGCCACCCCATCTCCGAGCTGGTCTACGTCGACGACCACGGCCGGCGTCGAGCCGGCGCCGGCTACGCCCGCTTCGCCCGCGCGCTGGACGGCCGGCTGATGAGCCTCATGCGCCCCGACCTCGAGCTCGCCCTGCGCGAGCAGGTCGCCGGCAGCGTCGACCTGCGCTTCGGGTGCACGGTGGACCGGATCGACGACGGGCCCGGCTCGGTCCGCGGGGTCCTGGACGACGGGACCGTCCTCGAGGCGGACCTGCTGGTGGGCGCCGACGGCATCCACTCCCGAACCCGATCACTGGTCTTCGGCCCGGAGGAGCAGTACATCCGCCTCCTCGGGCTGCACACCGCGGCCTTCACGTTCACCGATCCGCACCTGCCCGCTCTGCTCGGGGACCGCCTGCACCTCACCGACACCGTCGATCGGATGATGGGCCTCTACGCACTGCGCGACGGCCGGACCGCCGTCTTCACGGTGCACCGCACCCCGGAGGCGGCCAGGCCCGACGATGCCCGTGCGGCGCTGCGGACCGCGTTCGCGGGCCTCGGCTGGCTGGTGCCCACAGCGCTCGACCGCTGCCCGCCCTCCGGCGGGATGTACTACGACGTCGTCGCCCAGGTGGAGGTCCCCCGGTGGAGCGCCGGCCATGTCGTGCTGGCAGGGGACGCCTGTCAGGCCGTGTCGCTCGTCGCCGGCCAGGGCGCCTCGCTCGCGGTGGCCGGCGCGTCCGTGCTCGCCGCCCAGCTCGCGTCGGCGCCCACGGTGCCGGACGGGCTGTCCGCCTACGAACGGCGCTGGAGGCCTGTCGTCGCCGAACGACAACGAGCCGGACGATCCGGGATCGAGTGGTTCCTCCCGTCGAGCAGCGCGACGCTGCGGAAGCGGCACGCGGCCCTCCGCCTCCTCGCGCTGCCCGGGTTGAACCGTGCGCTGGCGGGTTCGCTGCTCGGGCGCACCCGCGTGCCGGCAGCCGGCCCGGGACCCGACCCGATGGACGCCGTGAACGGGGCCGAGGCCCTACGATGGCGCCGTGGCACGAACTGACACCGCCTCCCGGGTGGTCGCCGCCTCCCCGGACCAGGTCTACGCCGCCCTGGTCGACCCGGACGCGCTCGCGGCATGGTTGCCCCCGGAGGGGATGAGCGGTCGTTTCGAACGGTTCGACGCCCGGCCGGGAGGGTCCTACCGCATGGTCCTCACCTACGCCAGCGCCCCGGCCGTTCCCGGCAAGGCCACCGCCGACTCCGACGTCGTGGACGTGCGCTTCGTCGACATCGTCCCCGGCGTGCGCATCGTGCAGGCCGTGGACTTCGTCTCCGACGACCCCGCCTACGCCGGCACCATGACCATGACGTGGGAGGTCACCGAGGTCGACGGCGGCACCCGCGTGGACATCCGTGCCGACGACGTTCCCGCGGGGATCTCCGCGGACGCCCACGCGGCCGGTCTCGCCTCGTCCCTGGCGAACCTGGCCCGCCACCTGGAGCCGTGAACCCGCCGCCGGAGCGGCCCCGTCGTCCCCGGCAGGGCCGCGGCCAGGGGCGCGGTCAGGAGCGGGGAACGGCGGCGGGGCGGTCGGCGGCCCAGGAGGCCAGCAGCCGCAGCCGCTCGGCCGAGGGCGAGCCGGGCTCGGCGGTGTAGATCATGAGCACGTGCCCGGGCTCGGCGGTGACGGCCAGCTCCTCGTAGGCCAGGACCAGCTCCCCCACCACCGGGTGGTGGAAGCGCTTGGTGCCGGCCCCGTGGGTCCGCACGTCGTGCGCCCCCCACAGGGTGCGGAAGACCTCGCTGCGGGTGGACAGCTCCCCCACCAGCTCCTGCAGCCGGTGATCGTGCGGGTCCCGGCCGGCCTCGGCGCGCATGATCGCCACGCACATCCCCGCGAAGGCCTCCCAGTCGGGGTAGAAGTCCCGGGAGGCCGGATCCAGGAACTGGAACCGGGCCAGGTTCGGGGTGCGCCCGCCCGCCCCGATCAGCGGGGCGTAGAAGGCCCGCCCCAGGGCGTTGACGGCCAGCAGGTCCTGGCGCGCATCGCGCACGAAGGCCACCGCCTCGGTGCTCGCCTCCAGCGCCCACTGCAGGGAGGGCCGGGCCGTCACCGGCCTGACGGCCCGCCGCCGGGGCCGTCCCGAGGTGGGCACACCGTCGGCGGCCCGGGCCAGGTCGAACAGGTGGGCCCGCTCGGTGTCGTCGAGGCCCAGGGCGGCGGCGATCGCCTCGAGCACCGAGGCGCTGGCCCCGGCGACCTGCCCGCGCTCGAGCTTGGCGTAGTACTCCACGCTCACCCCGGCCAGGGCCGCGACCTCGCTCCGGCGCAGCCCCGGCACCCGCCGGGTGCCCCCGGCCGGCAGTCCGGCGGCCTCGGGGGTGAGCTTGGCCCGGCGTGACATGAGGAACTCGCGGACCTCGGTGCGGTTGTCCATCCCGCCAGGATAGATCTGCTCCGCCACGCCAGGGACACCCTGCCGGTACACCCCTCAGCAGGGACTCCCTGCCGGCCATGAGGGCTGACCGGGGAGCATGCCCGCCCGGTGCACACCGGGGTGGCCGTCTGCGCCCTCACCTCGCGCCACCTCTCCTCCGCTGCCGCCCCTCCGACGACGGAGCATCGACCACCGCACCAGGAGGAGCGCCCCCTGGCCGGGGTCGTCATGCACCTCCTCGGCGACGTCCGTGCCGGTGACCGGCAGGACCCGGCCACCGTCGAGCCGCCCGACGGTGACCGGGGCCCGCGGCGGCGGGGGCTCAGGCGAGCGGTGCGCCGGCGGGCCCGGCCGGGGCGTGGGCGCCGATGCCGCTGGGGGGTGCGCCCATCCAGGTGCGGCACGTCCAGGGGCGTGCGCCCTGGGGGGTGGCCTGGAGGACCACCACGCCGGTGTTCTCCAGCGGGCGCCGTTCCAGGGTGGCGGCGTCGAGGTTGTCCGCCCGCCGGGCGCTCCAGCAGCGGATGGCCGTGCCGTGGCCGACCACCGCCACGGTGTCCTGCCCGGCCGCCCGGGCGGCGCGCACGGCCTCGTCGACGACGGCGTCGTAGCGGGCGAAGAACTCCTCGCCGGTCTCCCCGCCGGGCATCGGCCGCTGCAGCTGCCCGTGGGCCCAGGAGAGCACGACGTCGTAGTAGGCGTCGAGGTGGGCGGGGTCCCCGGAGAGCTCCCAGTGCGGGGCCTGGATCTCGTGGAGGCCGTGGCGCTCGACCGGGCTCAGCCCGTGCGCCCGGGCCAGGGGCGCGGCGGTCTGGTGGGTGCGGAGCATGCTCGAGACCCACAGCGCCCCGAGGTCCTCCCCGGCCAGGACCTGCGCCAGTGCCTCCGGCAGCGCCGCCGCCTGCCGGGTTCCCAGGGCGGTCAGCGGGGGCCCGGGGATCCGGGTGTCGATCACCTCGTCGGCGTTGGGCTGGGTCTGGCCGTGGCGGATGAGCAGCAGTCGCATGGTTCCCATCCTACGGAAGTTGATCGATCAGTCGAGCAAATGTGATCGAACGATCACATGGGCATAGACTGCGCGCATGGGAACACTGGAACGGCGGGAAGGCATCCTGCGCCTGCTCGAGACCGCCGAGAACGTCAGCGTGGCCGAGCTCGTGGACAGGCTGGGAGCCTCGGAAGCGACCGTGCGCCGGGACCTGGTGCAGCTGGACAAGGAGGGCGTCCTGCGGCGCACGCACGGCGGCGCCCGCCGGCTGTCCCTGCGCGGTGTCACCACGCCGTTCGCCGCTCGCACCTCGGTCAACCCCGAGGCCAAGCGGCGCATCGCCGCTGCCGCCGTCGCGATGCTGGCTCCCAGCGAGAGCGTCGTGCTCGACGGAGGCACCACCTGCCTGGAGGTGGCGCGCCACCTCCAGGACCCCAGCCTGCGCGTGGTGCCGCTGTCCCTGCGGGCCGCGACCGTCCTTGGTGACGCCGGCGTCCCGATCACCGTGTGCGGCGGGGACATCCGCCCCGACGAGCTCTCCGCCACCGGGGCCCAGGCGCTCAACAGCATCACGACCATGCGCTTCGACACCGCCGTGATCTCCTGCTGCGGGTTCTCGTTCCCCGAGGGCGTGACCTCCTACGACGCAGAGGACGCGGCGATCAAGACCGCCGCCATCCGGTACTCCGGCCGCGTGGTCCTGCTGTGCGACGAGACGAAGTGGGGCAGGACCACCTTCGGGTGGGTCGCCGACGCCGACGCCCTCACGACCGTCATCACCGACCACGTGCTCTCCCCCCACGAGCAGGCCCGCGCGGCCGAGCTCGGCCTCGAGGTCATCACGGTCTAGGCAGCACGGCCACGCCGGCGCTCCCGACGGGCGGGGCCCTCGGGCCCCGGCGGACGCTCAGGTGACGAGGTTGGCGGCGGCCTCGTCCATGTGGGAGAGCATGTAGTCCGCGGCCGCGGCCGCGTCGCCGGCGGCGATGACGTCGACGATGGTGGTGTGCCGGTCCACGCGCA
The DNA here is from genome assembly GCF_023715525.1 of Kocuria rosea. GTDB lineage: Bacteria > Actinomycetota > Actinomycetes > Actinomycetales > Micrococcaceae > Kocuria > Kocuria rosea_A. Next base: position 13,915 of record NZ_JAMBOG010000006.1, read on the forward strand.
TGTTCCCGACGGCCCGTTCCATGCCGGCCCACATGAACGACATCCGGATCGATCCCTCCAGGGACTGCCACGAGTGCAGGAGCATGGCGTTGCCGGTGAGCTGGCACAGGGTGCGGTGGAAGTTCAGGTCGGCCTCGATCCGCTCCTCCATCGTGTGCTCGACGGCCTCCTCCATGGCCCGCACCGCCTCGCGCAGGGTGGCCACGGCCGCGTCGCGGTTCTCCGCCTGGCTCAGGGTCCGGACGGCCAGGGCCTCCAGGGCCGCGCGGACGGCGAAGATGTCCAGGATCTCCTTGGCGTCCAGGCTGCGCACGGACAGCCGGCCGCGGGCCCCGGCGGAGATGAGGCCTTCCTGCTGGAGCTGGCGCATGGCCTCGCGCAGGGTGCCGCGGCTGATCTGCAGCTGCTCGGACAGCTCCGTCTCCACCAGGTGGGTGCCGGGGGGCAGCTCTCCGGTGGTGATGGCACGACGCAGCGCCGTCAGGGCCTGCTGGCGCAGGTTCACCTTGGCCAGGCCCGCCAGGGCGGCTGTCTGAGTGGTCATCGAGGTCGTCCTTCGAGAGCGGGGGCGAGAGAGGTCTGTGGCCCTGTGGTCTGCGGTCACGGCGGGCCGGTGCCGTTCTCATGACGCGGCGCTTCCAGCGCGGCCCCGGTGCAGACCCCTGCGGGTTGCCGCGGCCGATCCGGCCATGCCTCGATCATACGTGCCGGTTAACCGTTGACGGAGGACAATCCGCTCAGCCGGACCGGAGGTCCCCGGTGCACGGATCCTGCGAGGCGCCTCGTCCGCCCGCCGGCGGACACGGGTGCGGCCCGGTCCCGCCTGGGACCGGGCCGCACCCGCTGCTTCCCGGCCGTCGGCCCCGGGCTCCGGAGCCGGCGAGCGCGCGTCGCTCACGAACCGGCAGGCACGGGCTCCTGGACGGAGGCCTCCTCGGCGAGGCGTCGCTCCGCCGGCCCCCAGGTCTCACGGGTGAGCAGGGCGGCGAGCAGGCCGATCACCGCGTAGGCGGAGAACAGCAGGGCCGGGCCCGTCCAGCCGAGCTGGATGAAGAGCAGGGTGGTGATGAAGGGCGTGAACCCCGAGACCATCGCGGAGATCTGGTAGGCCAGCGACGCCCCCGAGGAGCGGGTGTTGGCCTGGAAGAGCTCGGGGAACCAGGCGCCCTGAGCCCCGGCCAGGGAGTTCTGGCACACCGCGTAGGCGATGACGATGGTGGCGATCACGGCCAGGAACGCGCCGGTGTTGGTCAGCAGGAACATCGGGATCCCGAAGGCGGCCGCGAAGGCGCAGGAGGCGATGTAGAGCGGGCGCCGGCCGATGCGGTCGGTCAGTCGCGCCCAGGCCATCGTGGCGAAGATGCCGATCGCGGAGGCCACGCACAGGGCGGTGAGGGTCTCGGTCTTGGTGGCCAGCTCGGCGGTGTGCAGGTAGGAGATCATGTAGGTCACCGACACGGCGTAGCCGGCCGTCTCGGCGACGCGCAGGCAGATGCCGCGCACGATGTTGCGCCAGTCGTCCCTGATCACTTGCACGATCGGGTTCTTCACGATGTCGCCGTGGTCCTTGACGTCGTCGAACACCGGGGACTCGGGCACCTTGGAGCGGATGATGAGCCCCACGACGACCAGCACGATGGAGGCCAGGAACGGGATGCGCCAGGCCAGGTCGCCCGCGAGGTTCGCGCTGGCGAGGAACACCAGGTTGGCCAGCAGCAGCCCGACGGGGAAGCCGGCCTGGACGATGCCGGTGTACTTGCCCTTGGACTTCCAGGGGGCGTGCTCGTAGCTCATCAGGATGGCCCCGCCCCACTCGGCCCCGAAGGCCAGGCCCTGCACGATGCGCACGACCACCAGCAGGATCGGGGCGATGATCCCGACCTGGGCGTAGGTGGGCAGCAGGCCGATGAGGAAGGTGGCCAGGCCCATGACGATCAGCGAGGTCACCAGCACCGGCTTGCGGCCCACCTTGTCGCCGAGGTGCCCGCCGATGATCCCGCCCAGCGGGCGGGCGGCGAACCCCACGCCCAGGGTGGCGAAGGAGGCCAGCGTGGCGGTCACGGGGTCGGCCCCGGGGAAGAACGCCGGGCCGAAGTAGAGGGCGGCGGCGGTGCCGAAGCCGATGAAGTCGTAGGTCTCGATGACCGCGCCCACACCGGAACCGACGGCCACGCGCTTGGCGTCCTTGGTGCCGTGCACGTGGCCGCGCATCTGGAGAGCATCAGTGCTCATGATCAACCCTTCCGGTGTTGACTGTTAACAACAAGTGCGTCCAGTGTGAGTCACACCACAGTCACTGTCAACAGTCAGCAGTGAACCGGTGCACGGCAGGGGGACGTGCACTCCCGGCTCCTCCGCGAACCGAGCCCCTCTTGCCAGCACCAACGTGACCTGCTTCACTGTTAACTGTCAACGTTGGAGGTTTCGGCGGACCGGAGGCCTTCAGCCGCGGGCTCGGCCCGTGAAACGCCCCGATCGGCGCGAGCCGGCTCGGGGCGGGAGAGCCCTGGTGCGCACCGGCCGGCACAGCAGGTGCGCGGTCCTCGCACGGCCTCCCCGCCGCCCACCGTCCGCGCCACGACCCACATCACTCGAGGTGAAACCCATGCCAACAACCACCGAACCGGCTCCGGTCGAGACCGAGCGCCTGCAGCGGATCAAGGAGGCGGCCTTCCGGATCCGCACCAATGCGCTGATCCAGGCCGAGGTCCAGGGCCAGGGCTACATCGGCCAGGCCCTGGACATCGCCGACGTGCTGGCCGTGCTCTACGCCGACCAGCTCAACCTGCGCCCGGAGGAGCCGGAGTGGGAGGGCCGGGACCGGTGCCTGCTCTCCATCGGCCACTACGCCCTGGCGCTCTACGCGGCCCTGGCGGAGGCGAAGTTCCTCCCGCTGGAGGAGCTGGAGACCTACGCGACCGACGACTCCCGCCTGCCGATGTCGGCGATGGCCTCCTACACCCCGGGGGTGGAGATCTCCGGCGGGTCCCTGGGCCACGGCCTGGTGATCGCCAACGGAGTGGCCCTGGGCCTGAAGCGCAAGGACAACCCCGCGTTCGTCTACAACATCCTCTCCGACGGGGAGCTCAACGAGGGCTCCACCTGGGAGGCCGCCGCCGTGGCCGCCCACCACGAGCTGGACAACCTGATCGCGATCGTGGACTTCAACGACCAGCAGGCCGACGGCAAGAGCCAGGCGATGCTGGGCATGGAGCCCATCGAGGGCAAGTTCGAGTCCTTCGGCTGGATCACCCGCCGGGTCGACGGCAACGACGTCGCCGCCGTGCTCACCGCCCTGGAGGAGCTGCGCGCCCTCGAGGTACGGCAGCCGCGGTGCCTGGTCGTGAACACCAAGCTCGGCAAGGGCGTCGACTTCCTGGAGAACCGCGAGAAGCTGCACTTCATGTCCGTCGCCGCCGACGAATGGCAGAAGGCCCACGACCGACTGAAGGAGTCGTCCCAGGCATGAACACCACCCAGAACACCAGCGCCGCCCCCAAGCAGAGGCTGACCTCCGACGCCATGAGCGCCTCCCTGGCCCGTGAGGGCCAGCGCACCACCGCGGCCCCGCTGGGCCACGCCCTGGTGGAGCTCGCGGCCCGCGACGAGCGGATCGTGGGCCTGTCAGCGGATCTGGCCAAGTACACCGACCTGCACATCCTGCGCGACGCCATGCCGGACCGCTTCTACCAGATCGGCATGGCCGAGCAGGCCCTGCTCGGGGCCGCCGCCGGCCTGGCCATGGAGGGCTTCGTCCCCTTCGCCTCCACCTACTCGGTCTTCGCCACCCGCCGGGCCTACGACTTCCTGTGCCTGGACATCGCCGAGGCCGACCTCAACGTCAACATGGTCTGCGCCCTGCCCGGGCTCACCACCGGCTACGGGCCCTCCCACCAGGCGACCGAGGACATCGCGATCCTGCGCGGGATGCCCAACCTCACCATCGTGGACCCGTGCGACGCGGTGGACATCGAACAGGCCGTCCCGCAATTGGCCGCCCACGACGGGCCCACCTACACCCGCATCCTGCGCGGGAAGGTGCCCCGGGTGCTCGACGAGTACGACTACACGTTCGAGCTGGGCAAGGCCAAGATGCTGCGGGACGGGGCGGAGGTGCTGCTGATCTCCACCGGGCTGATGACCGAACGCGCCCTCGAGGCCGCCAGGGCCCTGGAGGCCGACAAGGTCGACGTCGCGGTGCTCCACGTGCCCACCCTCAAGCCACTGGACGAGGACACCATCCTGCGGGAACTGGGCCGGGACCGCCTGGTGCTCACCTGCGAGAACCACACCGTGATCGGCGGGCTCTTCGACGCCGTCGCCCACGCGGCCGTGCGCGACGGCATCCTGCGCCAGATCACTCCCGTCGGGCTGCCCGACGCGTTCCTCGACGCCGGGGCCCTGCCCACCCTCAACGACCGCTACGGGGTCTCCACCACCAAGATCGTCGAGAAGATCAAGACCCTCCTCCACCCCCGCCGCACCGAACGCGCGGACTGATCGCGGACGCACCACAACACGGCTGTGGGCCGGACGGGGACCGCTCCGTCCGGCCCACAGCCGTGTGCGGCCGCTGCCGCTGCGCCCACGGCACGGGCACCAGCCTCCGCGAGGGAACGGGGCGGGAACGCGAGGAAATCGGGCGGGGAGATGCCGGACCGGCGCCCCACCGGCACGACGGCGCCCGGGCCCCTCGGTCCTCCGAGGGGTCCGGGCGCCGTCGCACGGGCGGTGGATGTCAGTGCATGTGGCTGCCGCCGTTGATGTCCAGGGTCACACCCGTGAGGTAGGCGGCGTCCTCGGAGGCGAGGAAGGTGATCGACGCCGCGACCTCCTCGGTGGTCGCCGTGCGCCCCACGGGAACGCTCGCAGCAATGGCGGCCTCCTGCTCCGGGGTGCTGCCGACCCGGATGTTGGTGTCCACCGCACCCGGGGTGACGGCGTTGACGGTCACCCCGGTCGGGCCCAGCTCACGGGCCAGGGCCTTGGTGAAGCCCAGGACGGCCGCCTTCGCCGAGGAGTAGGGCACCTTGCCGAAGACCCCGCCGCCGCGCTGGGCGGAGACGGAGGACATGTTCACGATCCGGCCCCAGCCGTTCTCGATCATCTCGGGGAGGAAGGCCTTGGTGACCAGGTAGGTGCCGGTGGCGTTGACGTCCATGACCTTGTGCCACAGCTCCAGGGTGGTGTCCAGGAAGTCCACCGGGGAGGTGATGCCGGCGATGTTGACCACCGCCCCCACGGGGGGCAGGTCGCCCGCGGCGACCTCGGCGGCCACGGCGTCGTGGGCGGCGGTGACCGAGGCCTCGTCGGACACGTCGACCGCGTGGCCGAAGGCCGGCACACCGCACTCCTGCGCGATGCCCCGGGCGACCTGCGCGGACTTCTCACCGTCGAGGTCCAGGATCACGACCCCCCAGCCCTCGCGGGCGAAGCGGCGGGCGGTGGTGACGCCGATGCCCTTCTCGGAGGTGGCGCCGGTGATGACAGCGGTGCGTTGAGTACTCGACATGATGCTCCTCGAATGGGTCAGGGATGAACGGGTCTCGGGCTGCGACACGGCCGGGAACCCTGGGAAGGGTTCGTCCTGGAGGGCGCTCCTGCCGTGCAGAGCAGCGCCCTCAGTGGCCGGCGCCATCGGCGTGGGCCTCGACGTGCAGCGCCGGACTGTGTGCCATGTCACGCTATCGCAGTTGACTGTTGACAGTCAACGTTCACTCCGCGAGGATTTGTTCCGGGAAGTGACGCAGGACACAGGCGAGGAGAGCACGTGGTGGAGAGGGCGGGAAGGATCTGATGAGCGCCGTCAGCATCGACCCCGGGCGGGCAGGTCCCGACGCCTCGACGCTGTCCATGGCCGCGAAGGCGGCCCTCGTCCTGGCGGCCTTCTCCGGCGGTCCCGGGTCCGCGCGGTGCTCCGAGCTGGCCCACCGCACCGGCCTGTCGCTGTCGTGCGTGCACCGCATCGTCAAGGAGCTGGTCGAGCAGGGCCTGCTGGAGCGGCGGGGCTACGAGGTGCTGCTGGGCCTGAAGATGTTCGAGCTCGGCGCGAGGACGCAGCGGCCCCACGAGGTGCGCCGGCTGGCCCTGACCACCATGGTGGACCTGCACCGGGCCACCGGCCGGCCCGTGCAGCTGAGCGTGCTGGAGGGACGCGAGGTCCTGGTCGTCGAGGCCCTGAGCGGTCCGAGCCGACGGCCGGGGGTCCCGCAGGCCGGGGACCGCCTGCCCGCCCACGCCACCGCGGCCGGCAAGGCGATGCTGGCCCGCTACCCCGCCGAGTGGCTGTCCCTCTACCTCAGGAGCCCCCTGGAGCGGGCGGGGCCGCGGACCATCACCTCCGGCACCGCCCTGGACCGCGAGCTCGACGGCGTGCGGGCCCACGGCACCGCCTGGGACCTCCAGGAGTCCGGCCCAGGCCTCAGCGCGGTCGCCGCCGCCCTCCGCCGGGCCGACGGCCTGCCCGTGGGAGCCCTCAGCATCACCGGCCCCGCCGGGGCCCCGCCCACCCCCCGAGCCGCCACCGCCCTCCAGGCCGCCGCCGAGGACCTCAACCGCCGGCTCCGCACCGACCCTCACCTGGTCTCCCCGTGACGGACGAAACCTGCAGGATCACCGCACCGGCAGAATGAGCGCGCACGGGCTTCCGCTTCCCGCCGTCGCCCGGTGGCCTTCCCCGGCCGGATCATCCGGGAGCGGACAGCCTTCCCGCCCGGCCTCCACTCAGCCCCGGTCATGGCCGTGGGCGCGAAAGGACCGATCATGAGCGCACGTTTTCTGGTGACCACCCCCATCCCCGATCCTGGCCTGCCGCTGCTGGAGGAGGCCGGCACGGTCACCGTCCTGCCCGCACCCCCCGACCACGCCCGCCTGACGCAGCTGTGCGCCTCGGGGGACTACGACGTGGTCCTCACCCAGCTGCGGGACCGCGTCGACGCCGAGCTGCTGGCTGCGGCGAAGCTGCGGGGGGTGTCCAACTACGCGGTCGGGGTCAACAACATCGACGTCGCCGCCGCCACCGGCCGCGGCATCCTCGTCGGCAACACCCCCGGGGTCCTCACCGACGCCACCGCCGACGTGGCCCTGGCCCTGATCCTGGCCACGGCCCGCCGGGTCGTGGAGGCCGACCGCATGGTCCGCCAGGGCCGGTTCACCGGCTGGGAGCCTCAGCTGCTGCTGGGCCACGACGTCACCGGGGCGGTGCTGGGCCTGGCCGGCTTCGGGCGCATCGCCCGGGCCACCGCTCGCCGGGCCCTGGCCTTCGGCATGACCGTGCTCTTCGCCCCCCGGCCCCCGGCACACCGCGAGGTCACCGAAGAGGAGCTGGGCGAGTTCGCCGGGCGGGTCGCCCAGGTGTCCTGGGAGGACCTGGTGGCCCGCAGCGACTACCTCTCCCTGCACGTCCCGCTCACCGTGTCCACCCACCACCTCGTGGACACGGACGTGCTGGCCCGGATGAAGCCCTCGGCCGTCCTGATCAACACCGCCCGCGGCCCCGTCGTGGACGAGACCGCTCTGGTCACCGCCCTGCGGAACGGGACCATCGCCGCTGCCGGGCTGGACGTCTACGAGCACGAGCCCGCCCTGGCTGCGGGCCTGGCCGAGCTGGACAACACCGTGCTGCTGCCCCACATCGGCTCCGCCACGGTGCCCGTGCGCGCCGAGATGGCCCGGCTCGCGGCGCTGAACGCCATCGCCATCGCCGCAGGACGCACCCCACCCCACCTGGTCAACCCCGAGGCGCTCCGCTGACGGTCCTCCTCGCCCACCGGCTCACCCACCGCCCGGGGCAGCCCGCGGATGCGGCCGCTGAGCGCGGCCCGGGAGGACCTGGCGGCCTGCGGAGGCACGTGGCCGGGACGGGGCGAGCCGGTGCTGCTGCTCCACGGCTTTGCCCGGCACTGGTGGGGGTGGCGGGAGGGGATTCCCGGTGGCGGCCACCCGTCCACGAACAGCCCGAGGCCGTGCCCGCGAGCTCCACGGTCCTCGACCTCCGGGCGGACGACGTCGGCGCCGCCGGGGACGTGCCGTCCGTTCCGCAGGAGGAGCAGCGCCGCCGCGCGGGAGCAGGGCCGGACAGGACGCAGGTGCGTGCTGCCCGGCCCCCCGGCGGGTGCGGTCAGCGGTCCACCGCCGCCATGAAGCCCCGGGGCCGTTCGCGCAGGCCGGCGATGCGGTCGGCGATGTGGGCGTCCATGTCGAAGCCCTTGTACGGGGAGGGCGGGCGCTTCCGGACGTTGGCCGAGCACTGGAAGCCCTCACAGATCAAGGTGCCCACGGTGGAGCCGTCCCGTCCGGCCGCGCCGGACCGGCGGGCCACGTACATGACCACGGGGTGGGGCAGGCGCACGTCCTGGCACCACGCGCACATCGCCTGCTTGCCCGGCCCCGCGGGCCCGGAGGTCTGCAGGACGATGCCCTTCGGCCCCTCCTCGGTGGGGACGACGGCGAATCCGCGCCGCGGGGACTGGGGATCGCGCCAGCCCAGGTAGTCCAGGCGGTCCCAGTCCACCTGATCCAGCTCAGGGGGCACGGGCAGGCGGGCGGCGTCCCGGCGGGAGCAGTTGATGAAGCTGGAGCGGATCTCTTGTTCGGTCAGCGGGTGCATGGGAAGTCCTTCGGGGGTGCAGAGGGGCTCCCGCACGCGCGCAGCAGGGCGCCGGCCGGGGCCGGAACGGGCCCGGGGGGCAGGAGCACCCGGTGCGGCAGCGCGGGAGGGGATCAGGCGGTCGGGTCCGCGAAGCAGGATGGCCGGCACACGCCCAGGACGTGCCCGGGCAGCGGCCCGGGCGCTCCACGGAGCGCAGCGCTCCTGGAGCCGCCGAGGCGGCATCGGCCAGGAGTCCGGCGCGGGCACGCCTATCTCTGACCGGCGGAGAAGCCGCCGACGTCCTCCTGAGCGATCGAGGCGCTGCCTGACGACGGCCGGACAGGGTGGACCAGCGCTCGCGCCGCACTTCCCTGTTCGCCCATGCCACCACCCTAGAGGGGAAGCGGCAGGGCTGCCACCGCACCCGCCCGTCGGTGCGGCCTGCGCGGCCCCGCACCCCGGGCCCTTCAGCCCAGCTGCGCCGGCAGGTCCGGGAACGCGGCGGCCACCCCCGCGTGGCGGATCGTCCCGCCGGCCACGTTGAGCCCGGCCGCGAACTCCGGGTCGGCGCCCAGGGCCTGCTGCGGGTCCCGGGCGAGGCGGCGGAGGTAGGGCGTCGTGGCGTTGGCCAGCGCCCGGGTCGCGGTGCGGGGCACGGCACCGGGCATGTTGGCCACGCAGTAGTGGGTGATGCCGTCGACCTCGAACGTCGGGTCGTCGTAGGTCGTGGGACGCGAGGTCTCGAAGCACCCGCCCTGGTCGATCGCCACGTCCACGAGCAGGGCGTGGTCGTGCAGCATCCCCAGGTGCTCCCGGCGCACCAGCTTCGGCGCCGCCGACCCGGGGACCAGCACCGCGCCGATCACCACGTCCGCCCCGGCGATCTCCTCCTCGAGCACGTGCTCGTCGCTCATGAGCACCCGCGCGCGGTGACCGAGCAGGTCGGTCAGCTCCCGGATCCGCACGCCGTCGGCGTCCAGCACGGTCACGTCGGCCATGAGCCCCGTGGCCGCGAGCGCGGCCTGGGTGCCGACCGTGCCCCCGCCGACCACCACGACCTTCGCGGCGGCGACGCCGGGGACCCCGCCCATGAGGATGCCGGGTCCCCCGGCGTTGGACTGCAGGTGGTGGGCGGCGGACTGGGCGGCGAGCCGTCCCGCGATCTCGGACATCGGCCGCAGCAGGGGCAGGGTGCGCCCGGCCCGCACGGTCTCGAAGGCCACGGCGGTGGCACCCGAGGCCACGAGGGCCTCGGTCAGCGGGCGGTCGGCGGCCAGGTGCAGGTAGGCGAACAGCGTCAGGTCGGGGCGCAGGAACCCGTACTCGGCCTCGACCGGCTCCTTGACCTTGACCAGCAGCTCGGCCCGCGCCCACACGGCCTCCCGGTCGGTCACCTCCGCCCCGGCGGCGGCGTAGGCGTCGTCGTCGAACCCGGAGCCCAGCCCCGCGCCGGTCTCCACGAGCACCTCGTGGCCGTCGCGCACGAGCTGCGCGACCCCGGCGGGCAGCAGGCCCACGCGCTGTTCGGCCGGCTTGATCTCCCGGGGGACTGCGACGCGCATGGGACGGTCCTTTCGTGGCAGGGGCTACCGCCGCAGCTGTTCGGCGGCGGTGGGGTCGGAGTCGTTGAGGAACTTCTGGATGCGCTCGGCCTCGTCGAACTCGCCGATCGCGGCCGCGGCCCGGCCCAGGCACGCGAGCGCGCGCAGGAAGCCCTGGTTGGGCACGTGGGAGAACGGGACGGGCCCGTGGCCCTTCCAGCCGTGGCCGCGCAGGGCGTCGAGGCCGCGGTGGTAGCCGACGCGGGCGAAGGCGTAGCCCTCGAGGGTGCGGCCCTCGGCGAGGGCGTCCTCGGCGCACAGGGCCCACGCCAGGGGCGCCTTCGGGAAGCGCGCGGCCAGGTCCTCGGCCTCGTCGCCCGCCTCGATGCGCTCGGTCAGGCCCGGCTCCTCGGTCAGGTAGGTGGGCTCGGGGCCGTCGAGGAGGTTCTTGCCGGCAAGGTTCACGGGGCGGGTCCTTTCGGTGCGGGAAGCGGGGGAGGTGGTGCGGGGAGGACGACGGCGGCGCCCCGCACCGGGCAGGACGCCGCCGTCGGGCTCCGCGGGCGCGGAGCGGGGAGGACCTACTTGACGGAGGTCCCGGCGGAGCCGAGGTTCTGGCAGGCCTCGACCACGCGGGCGGCCATGGACTCCTCGGCCAGGGCGCCCCACACGCGCGGGTCGTACTTCTTCTTGTTGCCGACCTCGCCGTCGACCTTCAGGACCCCGTCGTAGTTGGCGAACATGAACCCGGCGATGGGGCGGGTGAAGGCGTACTGGGTGTCGGTGTCGACGTTCATCTTGACCACGCCGTAGGAGACGGCGTCGGCGATCTCCTGGGCGGAGGAGCCGGAGCCGCCGTGGAAGACGAGGTCGAAGGGGCGGTCCTTGCCGATCTTCGCCCCGACCTCCTGCTGGATCTGCTGGAGCAGCTCGGGGCGCAGCTTGACCCCGCCGGGCTTGTACACGCCGTGCACGTTGCCGAAGGTCAGGGCCGTGATGTAGCGGCCGTTCTCCCCGGCGCCGAGGGCCTCGACGGTGGCCAGGCCGTCGGCGACCGTGGAGTACAGGTCCTCGTTGATCTCGTTCTCGACGCCGTCCTCCTCGCCGCCGACGGCGCCGATCTCGACCTCGAGGATGATCTTGGCCTTGGAGGTGCGCGCCAGCAGCTCCTGGGCGATCCGCAGGTTCTCGTCGAGGGCGATCGCGGAGCCGTCCCACATGTGGGACTGGAAGATCGGGTCCTCGCCGCGGGCCACGGCCTTCTCGGACTCCGCCAGCAGCGGCAGCACGAAGGAGTCGAGCTTGTCCTGCGGGCAGTGGTCGGTGTGCAGGGCGATGTTGACGTCGTAGTTCTTGGCGACCTCGCGGGCGAAGGCGGCCATGGCCAGCGAGCCGGTGACCATGTCCTTCACCGAGGCCCCGGACCAGTAGGCGGCGCCGCCGGTGGAGGCCTGGATGATGCCGTCCGAGCCGGCCTCGGCGAAGCCGCGGATCGCGGCGTTGAGCGTCTGGGAGGAGGTGACGTTGATCGCCGGGTAGGCGAACCCCTTCTCCTTGGCGCGGTCGATCATCTCGGCGTAGACGTCAGGGGTGGCGATGGGCATGCTGGCTCCTTCGGGTCGGGTGTGGCCTGGCTCCCACTCTAGCCAAATCGGCGCCGGGGAACGACGACCGGACGCGGCTCCGTCAGGGGACGGTCTGGCCGAACACGTGCCGCCGCACCCAGGCGTGCATGGCCACGGCGGCCGCGGCGGAGGCGTTGACGGAGCGGGTCGACCCGAACTGGGCGATGGACAGGGTCACCTCGGCGGCCGCGTGCATCTGCGGGCTGAGCCCGGGGCCCTCCTGGCCGAGCACGAGCACGCACCGCTCGGGCAGGTCGTAGGTCTCCAGCTGCTCGGAGTCGGGGAAGTTGTCGATCCCGATCACGGGCAGGCCCTCGGACCGGGCCCATGCGACGAACTCCTCGACGCTGCCGTGGTGGCGCAGGTGCTGGTAGCGGTCCGTGACCATGGCGCCGCGCCGGTTCCAGCGCCGCCGTCCCACGATGTGCACCTCCCGGGCGAGGAAGGCGTTGGCGGTGCGCACCACGGAGCCGATGTTGAGGTCGTGCTGCCAGTTCTCGACGGCCACGTGGAAGCCGTGCCGGCGGGTGTCGAGGTCCGCGACGATCGCGTCCATGCTCCAGTACCGGTAGCCGTCCACGACGTTGCGCCGGTCCCCGTGCGCGAGCAGCTCGGGGTCCCAGTGCTCGCCCTCGGGCCAGGGGCCCTCCCACGGGCCGACGCCGACCTCCGGGGCCCCGTCCGTGCCGGGCGCGGGGTCAGTCAAGCCCCAGCTCGTCCTTCGTGAAGGCGTAGAGGCAGGGCACGCCGGCGGTCTGCTCGATCCGCTCCTTGGCGCCGGTGCGGCGGTCGACGATGATCGCCACGGCCACGACGTTGGCGCCCGCGCGCTGCAGGGCCTCCACCGCCGTGAGCGCGGAGCCGCCGGTCGTGGAGGTGTCCTCGACGACGACGACGTTCCGGCCCTCGACGGACGGGCCCTCGACCTGCCGGCCCATCCCGTAGCTCTTCTGGGCCTTGCGGACCACGAACGCGTCCACGGCCCGGCCCTGGTCCCCGGCGGTGCGCATGATCGCCTGGCCCACGGGGTCGGCGCCCATCGTGAGCCCGCCGACGGCGTCGAAGGAGATCCCGGCCTCGTCGAGCAGCGCGAGCATCACCTGCCCCACGTAGCGGGAGGCCTCGTGGTGGAGGGTCACCCGGCGCAGGTCCACGTAGTAGTCGGCCTCGATGCCGCTGGCCAGGGTCACCTTCCCGCGCACGACGGCGAGGTCGACGATCAGCTGGCGGAGGCGGTCGCGGGCCGTCGCGAGGTCGACGGGCGAGAAGTCGGTGGTCATGCCGACCAGTCTAGGGCCGCGGCGATCCGTCCCCGTTCCACCGCCCGCGCGGGCGGACCGGCGGGACGCTCAGCGGGGGGCCATGCGCAGGGCGCCGTCCATCCGCACGGTGGTGCCGTTGAGGTAGTCGTTGTCCACGAAGGTCGCCACGAGCTGCGCGAACTCCTCCGGCCGGCCCAGCCGGCGCGGGAAGGGCACCCCGGCGGCCAGCCCGGCCCGGTACTCCTCGCTCACGGTCGCGAGCATGGGCGTCTCGATCACGCCGGGGGCGATGGTGTTGACCCGGATCCCGGAGCTCGCGAGATCGCGGGCCGCCGTGAGGCCCAGGCTGTGCACCCCGCCCTTCGACGCCGCGTAGGCGGCCTGGCCGACCTGGCCCTCGAACGCGGCGACGGAGGCGGTGTTGACGACCAGCCCGCGCTGCCCGTCGTCGTCGACGGGCCCGGTCGCGGCGATCCGCTCGGCGGCCAGGGTCAGCACGGTGAAGGTGCCGATCAGGTTGACGCGCAGCACGGTCTCGAACAGGTCGAGGTCGTGCACGCCCTGTCTCCCCAGCACGCGGGCGGAAGGCCCGATGCCGGCGCAGTTGACGACGGTGCGCAGGGGACCGGCGTCGGCCGCGGCGGCCACGGCCTCGCGCACGGCGTCGCGGTCGGTGACGTCGGCGGGCACGTAGCGGAGGCCGTCGACGGCGGGGGCCCGGTCGATCGCGGTGGGGAGGTCGACGGCGGTCACGCGCACCCCGCGCGCGGCGAGCATCGCGGCGGCGGCGGCGCCGAGGCCGGAGGCGGCGCCGGTGACGAGGGCGGAGGTGTCGGTGACGTCCATGGAGGTCCTTTCGGGCGGGGACGGGAGGGGCTCAGACGAAGGCGGAGACGCCGGTGACGGCGCGGCCCACGATGAGGGAGTTGATCTCGTAGGTGCCCTCGTAGGTGTAGAGGATCTCGACGTCGTTGAAGAGCTTGGCCATCTCGTGGTCGGTGACCACGCCGTTGCCGCCGAGCAGGGCCCGGCCGGCCGCGGCGGCCTCCCGCGCCAGGGACGTGGTGGTGGCCTTGGCCAGCGCCGCGTGGGGCATGTCGAGCAGCCCGTCCTCCTGCAGGCGGGCGATCTGGGTCATCAGGCCGAGGGACGCGGTGGCGTGGCCGAGGATCCGGGCCAGGGGCTCCTGCACGAGCTGGAACGCGGCGAGGGGCCGGCCGAACTGGTGGCGGGAGATCGCGTAGGCGCGGGCGACGTCGAAGATCCCCAGCTGCACCCCGGCGGCCTGCCAGCCCACCCAGGCGCGGGAGTTGCGCAGCATCTCGTTGGCGGCCGCGAAGCTGGTGGCTCCGGGCAGGAGGGCGTCGGCCGGGACGCGGACCTCGTCGAGCACGATGTCGGCGTTCTGCATGATCCGCAGACCGGTCTTGTGCTCGATCCTCGTGGCGGACCAGCCGGGGCGGTCGGTCTCCACGAGGAAGCCCTTGACCTGCCCGTCGGCGGTGTCCCGGGCCCAGACCACGGCGACGTCGGCGACGGTACCGGAGCCGATCCAGCGCTTGGCCCCGGAGAGCACCCACCCGCCCCCGTCGCGGGCCGCGGTGGTGGCCAGGCCCCCGGCGATGTCGGAGCCGTGCTCCGGCTCGGTCAGGGCGAAGGCCCCCAGCGCCCGGAACCGGCGCAGGCCCGGCAGCCACCGGGCCTTCTGCTCCGCGGAGCCCAGCGCGTCGATCAGCCCGAGGACGAGCTCGTTGTGGATGCCGACCAGGGCGGACAGGGAGACGTCCGCGCGGGCGACCTCGGCGTAGGCCAGTCCCCGGAACAGCCGGCTCGCCCCGGACAGCTCGAGCTCGCCGAGCCCGTGCTCGGCGAGCGCGGGCAGCAGGTGCGCCGGGAACTCCTCGCGGTTCCAGTGCTCCGTGACGACGGGACGGATCTCCGCCTGCAGGAACGCGTGCAGGGCCGCGAGCCGCTCGCGCTCGGGCGGCACGAGGAGGGATGCGAAGGAGAAGAGGTCGGCGTCCGGGAACGGGATGCCGACGGCGTGCTCCACGGACGGGGATTCCCCGCGCAGGACCGGGATCATGGGATGTCCTCTCGTCGGTCCGGGGCGGAGGGGTGGCCCGCGTGGACCGGGTCGAACAGTACGGTTGTGAGTACGATCGTACTGTGACGGACCTCACTGGGCCAGCCTCCGCGCACGGGGCGCCGGCGCGCACGCCCCGCCAGCGCCAGCTCTTCGACGAGCTGCTGGCGCTCTTCCTGCGCGAGGGCTTCCGCGATTTCACCATGGACGGCGCGGCGGCGCGGCTGCACTGCTCCAAGGCCACGATCTACGCCCTGGCCGGCGGACGGGAGGAGCTGGTGCGCGCCGTGCTCGTGGCCTTCTTCAAGCAGGTCAGCCGGGGCACCGAGGAGGCCCTGCGTGGACCCGGCGGGGCGGCGCAGCGGCTGCTGGCCTACCTGGAGGCGATGGCCGAGCAGCTGCGGCCGGCCTCGCCGCGGTTCCTCCAGGACGTGGCCGGCTCGCCCGTGGCCTCGGAGGTCTACGAGCGCAACACGCGCATCGCCTCGGCGAAGCTGGCCGCCCTGGTGGCCGAGGGAGTGGCCACCGGGGAGTTCCGGCCGGTGCCCACGGGCTTCATCGCGGAGGTGATCTCCTCGGCCATGGACCGCATCCAGCAGCGCACGGGGATGGGCGGCCTGGAGGGCCCGAGCGCGTACCGGGAGCTCGGCCTGCTCATCGTGGGCGGCGTCCGCGCCGGGTGAGCCCGGCCGGGCCGGCGGGTCAGGGCCCGGGCAGGACCCTCCCGCGCTCCAGGCGCACGACGGCGTCGGCGAGGGCGCCGACGTCGGCGGGGTCGTGCGTGACGATCACGGCCATGCGCCCGGCCAGGACCCGGCCCAGGAGCTCGCGCAGGGCGGGGGCCGCGGTCCGGTCGAGGGACGCGAACGGCTCGTCGAGCAGCAGCAGGCGCGGGTCCGCGGCGAGCGCCCGCGCCACGGCGACGCGCTGGGCCTGCCCCCCGGAGAGCTCCGCGGGGCGGCGCCCGGCCAGGGGGCCGGCGTCCACGGCGTCGAGCCACTGCGCGGCCGCCTCGCGGGCCCCGCGCCGTCCCGCGCCGCGGGAGCGGGGCCCGAACGCGACGTTCTCGAGCACGCTCAGGTGCGGGAACAGCAGGGGGTCCTGGGCCAGGAGGACGACGCCGCGGTCGTGGGCCGGCACCCAGGGCCCCCGGCCGCGCGCGTCCAGGTCGAACAGGACGCGGTCGTCGAGGACGGCCCGGCCGGTGTCGGGCACGAGCAGGCCCGCGACGATCCCGAGCAGGGAGGACTTGCCGGCCCCGTTGGGCCCGGTCACCGCCAGGGTCTGCCCGTCGGCCATGGACACGGCGAGGTCGAGACCGCGGGCGCGCAGCCGGGCGGTGACGTGCAGGCTCATGCCCCGTCCCCGCCGCCGTCGGCGCTCCGCGCCCGGGCGCCCCGGCGCCGGCCCGGCGCGGAGACGCCCACGACGAGCACGGCGACGAGCACGAGCACCAGCGACAGGGCGATCGCGGCGTCGGGGTCGGTCTCGCGCTGCAGGTAGATCTCGAGCGGGAGGGTGCGGGTGACGCCCTCGAGGCTGCCGGCGAAGGTCAGCGTGGCCCCGAACTCCCCGAGGCTGCGGGCGAAGGCCAGCACGGCCCCGGAGGCGAGGCCGGGCAGCGCGAGGGGCAGGCTCACCCGGCGCAGCACGGTGCCGGGGCCCGCGCCGAGGGTCGCGGCGACCCGTTCGTAGCGCTCCCCCGCCGTGCGCAGCGCCCCCTCGAGGCTGACCACGAGGAACGGCAGGGACACGAACGTCTGGGCGAGGACCACCGCCGCGGTCGAGAAGGCGATGCTGACCCCGGCCAGCTCCAGGTGGCGGCCGACGAGCCCGTTGCGCCCGAAGGTGTGCAGCAGCGCGAGTCCTCCGACGACGGGGGGCAGCACGAGCGGGAGGAGGACGAGGGCGCGCAGAGCACGCCGGCCCGGGAACGCGGTGCGGGCCAGGAGCAGCGCCAGCGGCACGCCCAGGAGCACGCACAGGGCGGTGCTCGCGGACGCGGTGCGCAGGCTCAGCCCC
The DNA here is from genome assembly GCF_023715525.1 of Kocuria rosea. Classification (GTDB taxonomy): domain Bacteria; phylum Actinomycetota; class Actinomycetes; order Actinomycetales; family Micrococcaceae; genus Kocuria; species Kocuria rosea_A. The sequence continues at coordinate 31,041 of NZ_JAMBOG010000006.1, forward strand.
AGCGCGTGCAGGGCGGAGGGCGAGGTGACCAGCCGGGGGAAACCGGCCCAGTCCACCCGGGCGAGCATGGCGAGCACGGGCAGGACCACCACGCCTGCGCCCAGTGCCGCCGGGAGCCACACCCATCGAGGGACGGTGCCGAAGCCGCGGGGGCGACGCCGGGTCACGGTGTCACGAGCCGCTCGGCGGGCCCGGCGGATGCCCCCGTGGAGGCGGAGTCCCCGGCGCGCACGGCCGCCTCACGCCCCGGGGGTCTCGACGACGACGTCGGTCGACTTGACGACGGCCGTGGCCACGCGCCCGGGCTCCAGGCCCAGGTCCCGGACGGCCTCGGTGCTCATGAGCGAGACCACGCGGTGCGGACCGCACTGCAGCTCCACCTGGGACATCACGGTGTCCGAGACGACCTCGGTGACCAGCCCCACGAAGCGGTTGCGCGCGGAGCTGGCGACCCGCGCGGGGTCCTCGGGCCGCACGGAGCGCTCCTTGAGCAGGCGGGCCAGCTCCAGCCCGTCCACCACGGTCTGGCCGGTCGCGCTCCTGGCGCTGCGCAGGGTGCCCTGGTCGATCCAGCGCCGGACGGTGTCGTCGCTGACGCCGAGGAAACGAGCGGCGTCAGTGATCCTGAGCTCGGTCACGGAGCCATGCTATCCGCGTCTGCGGCTCGTGCACAGCCGAACAGGCGCAGGTGCGGCACCCGGCCGCCCGCAGGGATCGTTCCACCGGGCCGGGCCCCGGGGTCCACGGGAGTCGTCCGCACGGTGGACGCGCGGGGGAACGGGCGAGGGCGGAGCTCAGGCGCCGGCGACGACCTGGCGGACGGACTCGCCGTAGCGCTCCAGCTTGGCGTCACCGACGCCGGAGACGGCGCGCAGCTCGCTCAGCGAGTCCGGCCGCGCCTGCGCGATCGCGGCGAGGGTCGCGTCGGTGAAGACGACGTACGCCGGCACGCCCTGCTCCTTCGCCACGCCGGAGCGCCAGGCCCGGAGCCGCTGGAAGAGCTCCTGCTGGGGCTCGTCCAGGGCCGGGACCGCGGCACCGGTCCTCGACGTGCGGGGGGCCTTCCTCCGCTCGGACTCGCGGCGCAGGAGCACCTGCTGCTGCCCGCGCAGCACCTCCCCCGCCGCGCCGGTGATCCCGAGGACGCCGTACTCCCCCTGCACCTGGAGCAGGCCCCGGGCGAGCAGCTGGCGCACCACCCCGCGCCACTCCTGATCGCTCAGCTCGGTGCCGATGCCGAACGTGGTGAGCTCGGTGTGGCGCATCCGCACCACCCGCTCGGTCTGCCGGCCGAGCAGGATGTCCACCAGGTGCCCGGCGCCGAACTGCTGGCCCCGCTCCCGCTGCAGCCGCACGATCGTGGACATGAGCTTCTGCGCGGGGACCGTGCCGTCGAAGGCCTCGGGCGGGTCGAGGCAGGTGTCGCAGTTGCCGCACGGCCCGCTCGCCTCGCCGAAGTAGCGCAGCAGCTGCTGACGGCGGCACTGCACCGTCTCGCACAGCGCCAGCATCGCGTCCAGGTGGAGGGTCTGGGCGCGCTTGCGCTGCCGGTCCCCCTCCCCGTCCTCGATCATCCGCCGCTGCTGCACGACGTCCTGCAGCCCGTAGGCCAGCCACGCGGTCGACGGCAGCCCGTCGCGCCCGGCGCGACCGGTCTCCTGGTAGTAGCCCTCGATGCTCTTGGGCAGGTCGAGGTGGGCGACGAAGCGCACGTCGGGCTTGTCGATGCCCATGCCGAAGGCGATGGTCGCGACCATGACCACGCCGTCCTCGCGCAGGAAGCGGGTCTGGTGGCGCAGGCGCGTCTCGGCGGACAGGCCGGCGTGGTACGGCAGCGCGTCGACGCCCTGGGCGGCCAGCCACTCGGCCGTGCGCTCGACCGAGGCGCGGCTGAGGCAGTAGACGATCCCGGCCTCGCCGTCGTGCTCCGTCCGGACGAGCCGCAGCAGCTGCCGGCGGGCGTCCTGCTTGGGCCCGACACGGTACTGGATGTTGGGCCGGTCGAAGCCGGAGACGAAGACGCGGGCCCCGTCCAGGCGAAGGTTGCGGACGATCTCCTGGCGCGTCTCCTCGGTCGCGGTGGCGGTGAGGGCGATACGCGGGACTCCGGGCCAGCGCTCGTGCAGGATCGTCAGGCCGAGGTAGTCGGGGCGGAAGTCGTGGCCCCACTGGGCCACGCAGTGTGCCTCGTCGACGGCGAAGAGCGCGACGCGGGCGCGGTCGAGCAGCCCGGCCGCCACCGGCAGGCGCTCGGGAGCGAGGTAGAGCAGGTCGAGCTCGCCGGCCAGGAGACGGCGCTCGACGGCGCGGCGCTCCTCGGCGGTCTGGCTGGAGTTGAGGTAGGCGGCGCGCACACCCAGCTGCTCGAGGGCGTCGACCTGGTCGTGCATGAGCGCGATGAGCGGGCTGATGACGACGCCGGTGCCCTCCCGGACGAGCGCGGGGACCTGGTAGCACAGGCTCTTGCCGCCGCCGGTGGGCATGAGCACGAGCGCGTCGCCGCCGCGGGTGACCGTCTCGATGATCTCGGCCTGACGGCCGCGGAAGGCGTCGTAGCCCCAGACGCGGGTGAGCACGTCGAGCGGGGCGGACGGCGTCGCGCGCGAGGCTCCGGACGCATCGGCGCCCGGCGTGCCGGGGTCGTGCGGGCCCCGCTCGCCCGGCTCCTCCGGCGGAGGCCCCGTCCGGCCGGGCTCGGGCTCGCTCCACGTCTTCCCCACACGGCCAGGGTAGCCGGTGCGGGCCGGACGGCGGATCGCGGGTGTGCGCGGCGGGGTCTCAGCGGTGCGTGAACCGGGGGTCGCGCTTGTCCGCGAAGGCGGCCATGCCCTCCTTCTGGTCGGCGGTGGCGAACAGGGCGTGGAAGAGCCGGCGCTCGAAGAGCACGCCCTGGGCCAGGGTCGTCTCGTAGGCGGCGTTGACGGCCTCCTTGGCCGCCATCGCGGCGGGCAGCGATTTCTCCGCGACGGTCTGCGCCACGGCCAGCGCCTCGTCGAGCAGGGCCTCGGCGGGCACGACGCGGGAGACCAGCCCCGCCCGTTCGGCCTCCGCCGCGTCCAGCTGCCGGCCCGTGAGGACCATGTCCATGGCCTTGGCCTTGCCCACGGCGCGGGTCAGCCGCTGGGAGCCGCCCATCCCGGGGATCACCCCGAGGTTGATCTCCGGCTGCCCGAACCGGGCGGTGTCCGCGGCGATCAGGACGTCGCACATCATGGCCAGCTCGCACCCCCCGCCCAGCGCGTAGCCGGCGACGGCCCCGACGATCGGGGTGCGCACCCGGGTGAAGGCGTCCCACCCGGCGAACCAGTCCGCGAGGTACATCTCCGGGGCGGTGCGCCGGGCCATCTCCTTGATGTCGGCCCCGGCCGCGAAGGCCCGCTCGGAGCCGGTCAGGACGATCGCCCCGATCCCCGGGTCCGTGTCCAGGGCCCCGGCGGCGGCCACGACGTCGTGCAAGGTCGCGGCGTTCAGGGCGTTGAGCGCCCTCGGCCGGTTCAGGGTGAGGACCCCGACCCGCCCGCGCCGGTCGACGAGGACGTTCTCGTACGGCTGCTCCTGCGACTGCTCGCTCATGCTCGTCTCCCTGGGTCGGTGTGCTGCTGCGGTGGTGCGTCGTCGTGCGGGGTGCTCACCCGTCGGGGGGCCCCGGAGGCCCGAAGCCGGCCTGCGCCAGCCGTTCCCGGCCGGCCGGCCCGGTCACGAAGGCCACGAACTGCTCGGCCCGCTCCCGGTCCCCGCCCTCGACGCCCACCACCGCGTAGGGGTTGGTGACCTGCGCGGCCGCGGGCAGGGGCACGCCGTCCACGTCCTGCTCGTGGGCGGCCACGTCGGTGACGTAGACCAGCCCGGCGTCGGCCTGCCCGGCGCGGACCTTGCCCAGCACGTCGGTGACCGAGTTCTCCTCGCTGACCGGGTCCAGGAACACCCCGGCCAGGTCCTGCACCGTCCGGGCGGCCTGACCGCACGGGACCTGCTCGGCGCACACCACGGTGCTGAGGTCCTCCCGCCGCAGGTCGGCCAGCGAGCGGACGCCCTCGGGGTTGCCCTGGGCCACCGCGATCGTCAGCCGGTTGGTGGCCAGGGGCTGCGGCGTGCCGGCGGCCCGCCCCGAGTCCAGGACCCGGTCCAGGGTCCGCTCGTCCGCCGCGGCGAAGACGTCCGCGGGCGCGCCCTCGGCGATCTGGACGGCGAGATCGGCGGAGCCCGAGAAGTTCAGGGCCACGTCCACCCCGGGGTGCTGCTCCTCGAACCGGGCGGCCAGGTCGGTGAACACCTCGGTCAGCGACGCCGCGGCGTAGACGTCCACCCGCTCGGCGCCCGCGGGCGTCCCGCACCCGGCCAGCACGGCGCCCAGCGCGAGCGCGGCCCCGGCGGCGCGGCAGCACGCGGCGGCCTGCGGCCGGCGCGAGCGGGCCGGCCGGACGGGTCCGGCGTCGTGCAGGGGCATGCCCCGATCCTATCCGCGGGTCCCTTGCCGCCGCGCGAAGGCCCGGCACTAGCATGAGTGCATGCGGAAACTGCAGGCAGCAATCATCGAAGAGATGGGCGTCAAGCCCGAGATCGACCCGCAGCAGGAGGTTGATGCACGCGTCCAGTTCCTCTGCGACTACCTGAGGGCCAGCCGCACCCGGGGCTTCGTCCTGGGCATCAGCGGCGGCCTCGACTCGACGCTCGCGGGCCGGCTCGCCCAGCTGGCGGTCGAGAAGCTCACCGAGGAGGGCGCCGAGGTGCAGTTCGTGGCGATGCGGCTGCCCCACAAGGTCCAGCACGACGAGGAGGACGCCCAGGCGGCGCTGCGCTTCATCGCCCCCGACCGCACGGTCACGTACGACATCGGCACGGCGGTGGAGGGCTTCGACCGGGGCTTCTCGGACGCGACGGGCCGGGAGATCTCCGACTTCAACCGGGGCAACGTCAAGGCCCGCGTGCGGATGGTCGCCCAGTACGCGGTCGCCGGCGAGCACAGCCTGCTGGTGGTCGGCACCGACCACGGCGCCGAGTCGGTGACCGGGTTCTTCACCAAGTACGGCGACGGCGGGGCCGACGTCCTGCCGCTGTTCGGGCTGAACAAGCGGCAGAACCGCCTGCTCCTGCAGTGCCTGGGCGCCGAGGAGCGGCTGTGGAGCAAGATGCCCACCGCCGACCTGCTCGACGAGGAGCCCGGCCAGGCCGACGAGGTCGAGCTGGGGCTGAGCTACGACGAGATCGACGACTACCTCGAGGGCCGCGAGGTCGACGACGCCGTGGCCGAGCGGATCGAGGCCCAGTACCTGAAGACCCGGCACAAGCGCACGACCCCCGTCACGATGCTCGACGACTGGTGGCGCGGCTAGCACCACCGCAGCACAGCACCGGGCCGGGGCGTCAGAGCAGGGGGTCGGCGCGGTAGAGGAACGCGGCCATGACGCCGCGGGTGACGTCCAGCCCGGGCCGGTAGGTCACGCTCCCGTCCCCCGCCACCCACCCGGTGGAGATCCCGCGCTCGGCCAGCCAGGCCATCTCGTCGTAGAACACGTGGCTGGTGCGGACGTCCCGGAACGGGGAGACCCGGGGCGGGGTGTAGGCCGGGGAGCCGGCCGCCCGGTAGAGGAACGCGGCCATCTGGGAGCGGGTCACCGGCTGGGCGGGTCTGTAGGTGCGCACCCCGGTGGCCGAGACCCAGCCGGTGGAGATCCCGCGCTCGGCCAGCCACGCGATCTCCTTGTAGAACACGTGGCCGGTGGGGACGTCCCGGAACGGGGAGACCCGGGGCGGGGTGTAGGCCGGGGAGCCGGCCGCCCGGTAGAGGAACGCGGCCATCTGGGAGCGGGCCACCGGCTGGGCGGGTCTGTAGGTGCGCACCCCGGTGGCCGAGACCCAGCCGGTGGAGATCCCGCGCTCGGCCAGCCACGCGATCTCCTTGTAGAACACGTGGCCGGTGGCGACGTCCGCGAAGGGCGGGATCCGCGGTGGGGCGTAGGGCGGGACGAACCCGTCCGCGGGCCTCGCGTACGTGCCGGGCACGTGCTTGCCGGCCGGATAGGCGTAGAAGTAGATCGTCACGTAGGTCTCCCACCCCGGTCCGGCCGGGCCGGTGGTGGGGACGCTGGCGACCCCGATGCCCAGGTGGGTGAGGTCCCGGGCGAACTGGTCGGTGCCGTTGCGCGGGAAGAAGTCGAGGAGGTAGTGGGTGATCGCCTCGACGGCGTCGGGGCCCGCGAACGTCCCCGTGAACTCGCCCTTGCCGTAGTACTGGTCCATCCGCAGCGCCCCGGCGGGGGCGCCGGTGTAGGGGCCGGGGTTGTACAGGGGGGTGCGGGCGCCCGCCATCGACTCGGCCCACTGCTGGGCGTTGCGGGACAGGGCGGTGTTGTAGGCCAGCGGCGCCCGGTTTCCCTGGCGGCGGTGGTCGTTGACGATGTCGAAGACCTCGGTGATCTGCTGGACCGTGGTCGGCAGGGGGGTCGCCGCGGCGGCCGCGCCGGGACCGCCGGAGCCCTCGGGAGCCGCTGCGGCCCGGCCGCCGGGCAGCTCGGCCGGCAGGTCGGCGGGCACGCCGCCGACGCTCCTGCCGCCGCTCAGGGCGCCGGCCGGCGCGGTGCCGGGTTCGGACGCTGCCGGGGCGGGGAGCTCCGCCGCGGGTGCCGCCGGAGCACCGCCGAGGACGAGGGCTGCCGCGGTGGCCACCGCGAGGACGGACCGCCTGAGGTTCATGGTGCTCTCCCTGTCGGGTGTCGGCGCCGCCGGGGGTCGCGGGCCACGAACAAATTAGCATTTGCAACAAAAGGAGGGGGCCCGGCCGGGAAGCCCCAGGTGGGCCGGCGCGGCGTCCGTCCGTCCCGGTACTAACGCCCCGGCATGAACGGCCCGGCGGGGCGCCCGCGCCCGTCGGCGCCCGTCCGGGCCAGCCGGTAACGTGGGGGCCATGAGGATCGCCACCTGGAACGTCAACTCCGTCCGCGCCCGTGCCGACCGCGTGGAGGCGTGGCTGCAGCGGTCGGACGTGGACGTCCTGGCCATGCAGGAGACGAAGACGAAGGACGAGAGCTTCCCGTGGGAGCTGTTCGAGTTCATGGGCTACGACGTCGCCCACTTCGGGCTGAGCCAGTGGAACGGCGTGGCGATCGCCTCCCGCGTGGGCCTCGACGACGTCCGGCGCACCTTCCCGGACCAGCCCGCCTTCGGCAAGCCGGGCGAGGAGCCCGTGCAGGAGGCCCGGGCGATCGGGGCCACGTGCGGCGGGGTGCGGGTCTGGTCCCTCTACGTCCCGAACGGGCGCGGCCTGGAGGACCCGCACATGCCGTACAAGCTCGAGTGGCTGCGCGTGCTCAAGGACCACGCCCGGCAGTGGGTCGAGGAGGACCCCGGGGCGCAGGTCGCCCTCGTGGGCGACTGGAACGTGGCCCCGCAGGACGAGGACGTGTGGGACATGGACTTCTTCCTGCGGAACGGGCTGACGCACGTGAGCGAGCCCGAGCGCGCGGCGTTCCGGGCCTTCCTGGAGGAGGCGGGCTACCAGGACGTGGTGCGTCCCCGCCACCCGGGCCCGGGCGTCTACACCTACTGGGACTACAAGGGTCTGCGCTTCCCCAAGAAGGAGGGCATGCGCATCGACTTCCAGCTCTACTCCCCCGCCCTGGCCGCCCGCGTCACCGACGCGGTGATCGACCGGGAGGAGCGCAAGGGCAAGGGCGCCTCGGACCACGCCCCCGTGATCGTCGAGATCGCCTGAGCGCCGTGGCCCAGCTGCTGCAGGTCGGGCGGACCTTCCGCTCGGCCACCGGGATCCCCCACCAGTTCTCCCTCCGGGTCTACGTGCCCGGCGAGGAGCTCGACGCCGTCTACGCCCCCCTGCTGTCCCGGGCGCTGCCGCCCGAGGAGGCCGGGGTGAACGAGCTGACCGAGCAGCTCGCCCGCCTGGCCGAACCGGGCGAGGACCCGCTGCCCCCGGCCGTGGAGCCCCTGTGGGTCCTGCCGTTCTCGGCGGCTCCGGCGGGGCGGCGGATGCTGGCCGCGGGCGTCGGGGACTTCCCCGTCTACCACCCGCCGCAGCGGCTGCGCCGCTCCCTGCGGCTGGTCGCGCTGGCGGAGGAGGACGGGGGCCAGCCGCTGCCGAACCTGCTCATCCCCGAGGAGGCGGTCCGGGCGGCGGGCGAGCGGGTCACCCGCGAGCACTTCACCCCGGTCCACGCCCGGCAGTCCGCCTTCACCGTGCCCATGGCCTGGTTCGCCCTGTTCACCCCCGAGGACCACACCGAGAGCTTCCACCACGGCAACCGCGTGCACCGCTGCGCGGTGCCGGTCGACGTCGCGACCCGCCGGGTGGTGCGCGCCGCGCAGGTCGTGGAGGACACCGCGGGCGAGGACCTCGAGGAGCTCGCCGAGGACCTCACCCACCTGGGCCGGTGGCTGGGGGCGTTCTCCGCCAACTCCCTCGTGGTCCTGCACTACGGGGCGATCGCGGACCGGTTCCAGCCGGACGAGAGCCCCGAGGACTTCCAGGACGCCGTGGAGCTGCTGGCCGCCCAGGACGCGACCGGGGCGGCCGTGGCGTTCCGGCGGCTGATGCACCGCTGGCTGCCCCTGGCCCACCTGGAGAGCGCGAGCTGAGCGCTCCCCCGCGCGCCCGGACTTCGCTAGGTTGGGACGCACATCCTCCGACCCGGAAGGCCCCGAGGAGAACCCCATGACGCAGCAGGCCAGCACGCCCCCCGCGACCGCCGACGCCCCGTGGTGGCGGTCCGCGGTGATCTACCAGATCTACCCCCGCTCCTTCAACGACTCCAACGGCGACGGGATGGGCGACCTCCCCGGCATCGTCGACCGGCTCGACTACCTCGCCGACCTCGGCGTGGACGCCCTGTGGCTGTCCCCGTTCTACGTCTCCCCGCAGAACGACGCCGGCTACGACGTCGCGGACTACCGCGACATCGACCCGCGCTTCGGCACCCTCGAGGACTTCGACCGGATGCGGCAGCGGATGGCCGAGCTGGGGCTGAAGCTCATCGTGGACCTCGTGCCCAACCACACCTCCAGCGACCACGAGTGGTTCCGCGCCGCCGTCGCCGCCGGGCCCGGCAGCCCCGAGCGGGACCGCTACGTCTTCCGCGAGGGCCGCGGCGAGCACGGGGAGCTGCCCCCGAACAACTGGCGCTCCGTCTTCGGCGGGGAGGCCTGGACCCGGTTGCCGGACGGGCAGTGGTACCTGCACCTGTTCGACAGCACCCAGCCCGACCTCAACTGGGAGAACCCCGAGGTGTGGGAGGAGTTCCGCTCCGTCCTGCGCTTCTGGCTGGACCGGGGGGCGGACGGCTTCCGCGTGGACGTCGCCCACGGGCTGGTCAAGGCCGAGGGCCTGCCGGACTGGGACCACCAGGTGCGCATGGTGGAGGGCGAGCACGCGGCGCGCGAGCACGACCAGCCGGACACCCCCATGAGCACCGGCAGCCCCTACTTCGACCAGGACGGGGTGCACGAGGTCTACCGCGACTGGCACCGGGTGCTCGCCGAGTACGACGGCGACCGGATGATGGTGGCCGAGGCCTGGGTCGAGCCGGCGCACCGGCTGGCGATGTACGTCCGCTCGGACGAGATGCACCAGGCGTTCAACTTCGACTTCCTGATCGCCGGGTGGAGCTGGGCGCGGATGTCCCGGGCCATCGAGGACTCGCTGGCGGAGTCGGCGAAGGTCGGCGCCCCGACCACCTGGGTGCTCTCCAACCACGACACCGTCCGCCACGTCTCCCGCTTCGGGCTCTCCGACCCGGTCGCCTATCCCAAGGGCATCGACGCGGACGCCGAGCAGCCCGACCACGACCAGGGCCTGGCCCGCGGCCGCGCCGCCGCCCTGGTCGAGCTCGCCCTGCCGGGCTCCGCGTACCTCTACCAGGGGGACGAGCTGGGCCTGCACGAGCACACGACCCTGCCCTCCGCGCTGCGCCAGGACCCGACGTTCGCCCGCACCCGCGGCGAGGAGATCGGCCGCGACGGCTGCCGGGTGCCGCTGCCCTGGACCGCCGGGGAACCGGGCCACGGCTTCGGCCCCGAGCCGTGGCTGCCGCAGCCGGAGGCCTTCGGCGAGCTCGCCGCGGACCGCCAGGTGGGCGTCCCGGGCTCCACGCACAGCCTCTACCGGACCGCGATCCGGCAGCGCCGGGAGCTGGGTCTCGGCCGCGGCTCCTTCGCGTGGCACGGCGCCCACGACGCCGCCACCCGCCTGCTCGCCTTCGTCAACACGACGCCCGCGGGCGAGCGGGTCCTCGTGGCGGCGAACATGGGCGACGCCCCGGTCGCGCTGCCCGAGGGCGAGGTCCTGGTGCGCAGCCGCGAGGACGCCCTCGCGGACGGCCTCCTGCGGCCGGAGGCCGCCGTGTGGGTGGGCCTGGGCTAAGCCCCGCGCACGGACGGCGGGTGGGCCGGGGCGGTGCACCGGCCCGCCCACCGCTCGTGCGCGCCCCGGCCGGGGCGCGGCTCAGTGGCTGGTGCGCCCGCGGGTGGAGGCGAGGACGGGGGGCAGCGCCCGGTCGGCCACCGCGCCCGTCACGAACGAGTACACCGCCTTGTGCACGACGTCCACGGCCTTCTCGCCGGCCGGCCAGGACGCGGGCGGGGCGCCCACGCCGGTGGCGTTCTCGACCGTCTGGTCGAAGGCCAGGCGCACCACGGTGTGCCACGCGCTGGCCCGGGCGCCGCGGATGCCCGTGACGGCCCAGACGCCGCGCAGCGCGCCGAGCGCGGCGCCGGTGCCGTAGTGCATGGCGTGGTTCCAGAGCAGCGGCCTCACGTCGTCGCCGGGGGACCGGCCCAGCAGGGTCAGCAGGGCGCGGGCGGGGACGTAGGAGTCGGGGCGGTGGGTGAGCGCCTGCTCGGCCTTCTCCCCCAGGGTCATCACGCCGGCGCCCACGAGCCCGGCCACGGCGCCCCGGCCGGCCGCGCCCGCGACGCCGCCCAGGCGGGACCCGCCGCTCACCCCTCCTCCCCCTCCGCGGGGAGGTCGTTGCTGCGGAGGTCGCGGTCCAGCTCGGCGTCCGGCTCGACGACGAGGCCGTCCTCGCGCTGGTCCTCGCGCTGGTCCTCGATCGCCCCGCGCTCCGGTTCCTGATCGGTCATGGTCGCTCCTTCCCTTCCGCGGCCCGGGCCGGGGCGCGTGCGCCCAGTCTAGACAGGATGCTGATCATCCGGCGGGGGTCGGCTCTACGCAGTGCCGCTGCAGCCAGTCGCCGACGGGGGCGAGCGCCCCGTGCAGCGCGGCGAGCTCGGCGGGCTGCACCGATCCGCCCGCGGAGCGCAGGGCCTCGACGGCGTCGTCGAACGCCGGCCGCAGCTCGGCGGGCATCCGGGAGGCGAGCTCGCGCACGGAGGCGACCGTCTCCCGGGGGCGGAAGTCCGGGTCGGTCTCGTCGGTGGACAGCGGGACGAGGCCCAGGGCGGTGTATGCGCTGGCCACGTCGAAGCAGGTCTCCGGGTCGGCGGGCGGGGCGGACGGCGGGGAGGCGGTGGCGGAGCCGGCCGACGGGTCGACGTCGAGGCCCCGGCTCTGCGGTCCGGGTCCGCAGCCCGTCAGGGCGAGCAGGCCCAGCGCGCACAGGGCGAGCGCCGCCCCTCGGGGGCCCGGGCGTCGGAGAAGGCGGATCACGGTCCCAGACTAGGGTCCCAACCTCGGGACCGGCTGGCAGCCGGGTGCGGGGCAACCGGGCGCGGGACGCGAAAAAACCGCCGGCCCCCTGGGGGACCGGCGGTTTCCGCGGTGGCTCCGACCGGCGTCGATCCGGTGACCTTACGATTTTCAGTCGTACGCTCTACCAACTGAGCTACAGAGCCCCGGCACATCCTCGGATATGCCGCGACGGCGCTGCATCAGCGGAAGTGCCTTCCGGTGTGAACGCCGCCTGAGCGACCCTGACGGGACTTGAACCCGCGACCTCCGCCGTGACAGGGCGGCACGCTAACCAACTGCGCTACAGGGCCTTGTTGTTTCCAACGAGGACTGATCTTACCAGCATCTCTGCCTCGTTGTGCAAATCGGCGGCAGGACCGCCGTTCCGCGTACCCCCAACGGGATTCGAACCCGTGCCGCCGCCGTGAAAGGGCGGTGTCCTAGGCCGCTAGACGATGGGGGCCAGAACGCCCGCATCGGCGACCACGACCTGGACGACCAGGGTCTGGACACGGGAGAAACCGAGTACAGCTTAGAGGCTGGCGCGGATTCTGCACAATTCCCGCCCCCGCCGGTCCCCCGCGCGGCGGGGGCGGCGGTGGGGTAGGAATGGGAGGGTGATCGAGATGACGCACGCAGAGTTCGACGACGCCGTCGACGACGCGATCGACCTCATCCCGGACGAGCTGTTCCGGGCGATGGACAACGTGGCGATCCTCGTCGAGGAGGAGCCGCCCGCCCACTGCCCGGGGCTGCTCGGCCTCTACGAGGGCGTGCCCCTGACCGCGCGGGACGGCGGCTGGGGCGCCGGCTCCCTGCCGGACCGCATCTACGTCTACCGCGGGCCGCTGCAGCGGATGTGCGCGGACCGGGAGGAGCTGGTGGAGGAGATCACGGTGACCGTCATCCACGAGGTCGCCCACCACTTCGGCATCGACGACGACCGCCTGCACGAGCTGGGCTGGGGCTGAGCCACGCCCTCAGACGTCCCAGGGGCGCACGTCGTCCCGGTCGAAGTCCTTGCGGGTCTCGATCCGCTCGTCGTAGCGGTCCGGGACGATCAGCACGGGGCCGGCCGCGTTGTGCAGCACGCCCTGGGACGTGGAGCCCAGGAGCATGCCCGCGAAGCCGCCCCGCCCGCGCGTGCCGAGCACGACCAGCCGGTTCCGGCGCGTCTGCTCCACCAGCACCTGCACCGGGGAGCCGTCGGCGAGCTCCGAGCCGATCTCGAGGTCGGGGAACCAGCTCTGCAGCCACGCCACCCCGCCCCGGAGGGCTCGGGCGACGTCGTCGAACATCAGCTCGAAGTCCACCGCCGTGGGCATCCAGGCCAGGGCCCCGCTCACGGGCGGCAGCGCGCACACCACGGTCAGCGGGACGCCGAGCAGCTGCGCCTCCTCCGCGGCGTGGAGCATGGCCGTGCGGGCCTGGGGGGAGCCGTCGGAGCCGACGACCACGCCCTCGACGAGCGCCTGCGTGCTCGTGAGCTGCTCCTCGCCCAGGTGCTCCGCAGCCCACGGGAGGGGGACCACCCCGGTGGGGCACTGGGCGTGGGCGGGCACGGCCGTCGAGACGGTGCCGAGCAGCCGGCCCAGCAGGCCGCCGCGGCCCCGGGAGCCGAGGACCATCAGCTCGGCCGTGCGGCTGAGCTCCAGCAGGGCGCTGGACGGGTCGCCCGTCTCGACCGTGGCCCGCAGCTCGACCCCCGTGGCCCGGACCTGGTCCGCGGCGTGGTTGAGCAGCTCCTCGACCCCCTGGACCAGCGCGTCCTCGTCGACGGTCGCGTAGCCGGTGTCGAACCCGGAGCCGGAGAAGACGGGCACGCTGTAGGCGGTGACCATGCGGACGGGCCGGCTGCGGCGCCGGCCCTCCCGGGCGGCCCAGCGCAGGGCCCCGAGGCTCTGGTCGGACCCGTCCACGCCCACGACGATCTCCCCCGTGGCGTCCAGGGAGCGGCTCTGCCCGCCGCCGGACGGCACGCGCCGGCGCACCGCCTCCGCGCCCAGCGTGGGCTCGCTGCCCTCCGCGGGGCCCTCTTCACGGTCCGGTGACGGTCGGTCGGTCATGGCGGTCCTCCTGTGCGCGGGGCCCGGGCCCGGCCCGCGGGGGAGCCGGTCCCGGGCTTCGCCTCCGATGGTACGCGCGCGCGCCTCCCGCGCGCCCTCGTGCGGCGCGGGCGCGCGGAACGGAGTGAGAAGATGGGGGCGCACAGCGCATCCGACGCCGAGGAAGGACGGTCCCGCCGATGAGCGAGATCCCGTTGTCCGACACCCTGCCCGGGGAGACCGGGACGAGGGAATGGGCCACCTGGGGCAGGACCCACTCGGTCGTGCCCCGGCACGTGCTCCTGCCGTCCTCGGTCGCCCAGCTGGCGGAGGGCGTCGCCGCCGCCGCGCGCCGCGGCCTGGGCGTGCGCGCCGTCGGCTCCGGCTGCAGCTTCTCGGCCCTGCCGCTGGCCCCGGACGTCATGGTCGACCTCAGCGGCCTCGCCGGGCTGGTCAGCGTGGACACGACCCGGCACCGGGTCACCGCGCTGGCGGGCACCACGATCGGCGAGCTCAGCCGGGCCCTGGACGACTACGGGCTGGCCGTGAGCAACCTGCCGGACAGCAGCTGGCAGACGCTCGCCGGGGCCGTCTCGACGGGCACCCACGGCACGGGCCTGGCCTTCGGGTCCCTGTCCGAGCAGGTGGTGGCCCTGACGCTGGTCACCCCGGAGGGCGAGCTCCTGGAGTGCTGCGCCGAGCAGCGCCCCGAGGTCTTCCAGGCCGCGCGGGTGGGCCTGGGCGTCCTCGGGGTGGTCGTCGGCGTGACCCTGCAGTGCGAGCCGGCGTTCCGGCTGCACGCGGCGGAGTTCCGGGAGCCGCTCGGGCAGCTCGTGGACACCCTCGGGGAGCGGATGGCCGGGGCCGACCACTTCGAGTTCTTCTGGATGCCCGGCACCTCCACGGCGCAGACCCGCATCCTCTCCCGGCTGCACAAGCTCCCCGACTCCTACACCCGCCCCGGCTCGCCCGTGGCCCGCACCGTGCGCCGGATCGACGACGCCCTGCTGCGCAACACCCTCACCACCGGGCTCAACCAGCTCGCCACGGTCCTGCCGCGCTCCACCCCGGGGGTCAACCGGCTGGACGCGTTCACCAACAGCCCGCGGGCCTACAGCGACCTCTCCCACCGGGTGTTCACCGTGCCGCGGCGGGTGCGGTTCGTCTCCGCCGAGTACGCGCTGCCGGTGGAGGACCTGCCCGTGGCGTTCCGGGAGCTGCAGACGCTCATCGAGCGCCGCGGCTACGCGTTCTCCCTGCCCGTGGACGTGCGCTGCTCCGCCGCCGAGCAGGCGCACCTGTCCCCCGCCCACGGCCGGGACACCGGCTGGATCGCGCTGCGGCAGTACTGGCGCCGCTACGAGCCCAAGGCCTTCGCCGCGGCCGAGGAGATCTTCGTGGCCCACGGCGGACGCCCGCACTGGGGCACCGTGCACACCCGGGACGCCGCGTACCTGCGCTCGGTGTACCCGCGGTTCCAGGACTTCCTCGACGTCCGCGCGGCGCTCGACCCGGACGGGGTGTTCCTCAACGACCACACCCGGGAGCTGCTGGGGCTGTGAGCCCCGGTGCCGCCTCCTCCGTCCCGGACGGCGCCGCGCCGCGGGACGGAGGAGGGGGTGGTGCGGATCAGGCGTGCGTGCCGACCGGCTCCGCGACGCCCTCGCGGGAGACGCTCACCATCTCCTCGCGCTCGACGACCTTGACGCGCTCGCGCGGGTTGCCCTCGGCGTCGTGCGAGGACTGGCCGAGCGCCTGCTCGTACTCGTCGAGGGCCAGCCAGCCCTCCCACGTGGTGTACTCGACGCCGCGGGCCTCGAGCACGTCGTTGACGGACTGCGGGTCCGGGTGGCTCAGCGGCGGCAGCAGCGGCCGGTCCTCGAGCAGGTGGTTGACCGTCTCGAGGGCGTCGGACTTGGTGGCGCCGATCAGCCCGACCGGGCCGCGCTTGATCCAGCCGGTGGCGTAGAGCCCGTGCAGCACGGTGCCGTCCTCGGCGAGCACGCGGCCCTCCGCGTTCGGGATCACGCCGCGGGCCTCGTCGAACGGCAGCTCGGGCAGGCGGGAGCCGTGGTAGCCGACCGCGTGGTAGACGGCCTGCACCGGGTAGTCGACGTACTCGCCGGTCCTGGACACGGAGCCGTCGCCGTTGAGGCGGGTGCGCTCCATGCGCAGCCCCACGACCTTGCCGTCCTCGCCGAGGACCTCGCGGGGGCTCTGCAGGAAGTGCAGGTGCAGGCGCCGGGAGGCGGTCTTCGGGCTGTCGTCGGCCCGCCACTTCTCGAGGGTCTTGACCATGACCTTGATCTGGTTGTTCTCGGCCATGGCCTGCTCGGAGCCCTCGTCGTACTGGAAGTCCTCGTCGTAGACGACGATGTCGACGTCCCGCGACTTGGCGAGCTCGCGCAGCTCCAGGGGGGTGAACTTCACCTGGGCGGGGCCGCGGCGGCCGAAGATGTGCACGTCCGTGACGGGGGACGCCTTCAGGCCCTGGTAGACGTTGCCGGGGATCTCCGTGACGAGCATGTCGTCGGCGTGCTTGGAGAGCACGCGGGCGACGTCGAGGGCCACGTTGCCGTTGCCGACGACCGCGACCTCCCGGGCCTCGAGCGGCCAGGTGCGCGGGAAGTCGGGGTGGCCGTCGTACCAGGCGACGAACTCGGCGGCGCCGTGGACGCCCTCGAGCTCGATGCCGGGGATGTTCAGCGGGGCGTCGTAGACGGCGCCGGTGGCGAAGATCACCGCGTCGTAGTGGGCGCCGAAGTCGGCCAGCATCAGGTCCTTGCCGTACTCGACGTTGCCGAAGAAGCGGATGTCGCCGCGGCCCAGGATCGAGCGCAGGGCGGTGATGATGCCCTTGATGCGGGGGTGGTCGGGGGCCACGCCGTAGCGGATGAGCCCGAAGGGGGTCGGGTAGCGGTCGAACAGGTCGATGCTGACCTCGAGCTCGCCGCTCTTGACGGGCTCGGACTTGGTCAGCATGTCGGCGGCGTAGATGCCGGCGGGGCCGGCGCCGATCACGGCGACGCGGAGGGGTCGGGTGGTGGTGTCAGCCACGGGATTCCTTTCGAGTGCACGCGCGGTGTGCTCCGCGCGCATCATGGACCGGTTCCAACGTTAGTGAGGTTGTCGCAGGATTCCCCTGCGGAGAGACGCAGCTCACGCCCGGGGGCCGAGCAGCCCCCGCCCGCGCAGCAGCCGGCGCTCGACGGGGTTGAAGAACAGCAGCTCCACGAGGATGCCGACGGCGAGGATCGCGATGACCGCAGCCATCACCACGGCCATGTTGGAGACCGTCCGCCCCTGTTCGAGCAGCGAGCCCAGGCCGAAGCCGATGGAGCCGCCGACGGCGATGAGCTCGGCGCCCATCAGCGAGCGCCACGAGAACGCCCAGCCCTGCTTGAGCCCGGCCACGTAGCCGGGCAGGGCGGCGGGCAGCACGATCCGGCTGGCCATGGTCCAGCCGGACGCCCCGAGCACGTGCCCGGCGCGGCGCAGCTGGGGCGGGATCTGGTCCACGCCCGCGAGCATCCCGTTGACGATCGACGGGACGGCGCCCATGAGCACCACGAAGTACACGGTGGCGTCGGAGAGGCCGAACCAGATGATCGCGGCAGGCACCCACGCGACGGACGGCAGCACCTGCAGCCCGGAGATGAGGGGCCCGACGGCGTTGCGCAACCCCTGCCGCTGCGCCACGAGCAGGCCCAGCGGGGTGGCGACGGCGACGGCGATCAGGAAGCCGCTGAGCCCCCGCCACAGGCTGGTGCCGAGCGCGCCGAGCACGGTGCCGTCCGCGAGGAGGGCGCCGAACTGGCGGGCGACGTCGAGCGGGCCGGGCACCACGTCGGGGCGGGGGCCGAGCAGGGCGACGAGCAGCTGCCACAGCAGCAGGGCGAACAGCAGGGCGACGACGGGCGGCGCGACCTTGGCGCGCAGCACCTCCCCGACCGGGGCGCGGCGGGTGCGCTCGGTCTGCAGGGCGTCGAGGCCGGCCAGCTCGTCGGCCGGGGCGTGCGGGCGGGCGTCGGCCCGCGCCGTGGGGGCCGGGGCGCGGTCGGCGCGGGCACCGGTCACGGCGGGCAGGGCGGCGGTCTCAGGCGGCATGGCGGCTGATCTCCTCCCGGAGTCGTCCGGTGATGGTGCGGGTCAGCTCGCCGAGGGTCTCGTCGAGCGACTGGGCGTTGCCCTCGAAGCCGTAGGCGTCGGGGTCCTTCCAGGGGCGGGTGTCCCACTCCTGGACGATCCGCCCGGGCCGGGAGGACATGAGCAGCACGCGCTCCCCCAGCCGGACGGCCTCGCCCACGTTGTGGGTGATGAACACGATCGTGCGCCCGGTGGCGCGCCAGATCCGCAGCAGCTCCTCGTGCAGCAGGTCCCGCGTGATGGCGTCCAGCGCGGAGAACGGCTCGTCCATCAGCAGCACCTCCCGCTCCTGGGCCAGCGCCCGGGCCAGGGCCACGCGCTGGCGCATGCCGCCCGAGAGCTCGTGGGGGCGCTTGTGCTCGGCGTGGGGCAGCCGGACGAGCTCGAGCAGCTCCCCGGCGCGCCCGGCGCGCTCGGCGCGGGGCACCCCGCGCAGCTCGAGGGCGAGTTCGACGTTGCGGCGGGCCGTGAGCCAGGGGAACAGCGCGGCGTCCTGGAACATCAGCGCCGCGCCCTCCTCGGGCACGGCCACGGACCCGTCCGTCGGCTCCTCCAGGCCCGCCACGATGTTGAGCAGCGTGGACTTGCCGCACCCGGAGGCCCCGAGCAGCGCCACGAACTGGCCGCGCTCGACGCTGAGGTCCACGTCCTCCAGCACGGGCCCGTCGCCCGCGGCGAAGGTCTTGGTCAGGTTCTCGATCCGGATCGCGGGTCCGGGGGCGGCCGTGCGCGCGGGCACGGGCGTCGCCGTCGTGCTCATCGGTCCTCCTCGGCGCGGACGCGGTCCAGGAGGGTGGTGTCCACCAGGCCCTCCACGGACGCGTCCTGGGTGGTGCCGGCGTGCACCGCGTGCTCGAGCAGCGCCGGGTAGGTGTCGGGCAGGGGGTCGACGGTCCACTCGATCGCGTCGAGCGCGCCCACGAGCGTGGCCTGCGGCAGCGGATCGGTGCGCGCGGCCTCGAGGCCGCTGTTGAGCACCTCGGCGACCCCCGCCGGATCGTCCTCGTGGGCGTGCAGCCAGTCCACGGACTCGTCGAGGCCGGCGATGAGCTTCTCCACGGTCTGCGGGTGCTCGGCCAGGAAGTCCTGGCGCACCACGAGCACCGTGGTGGGGTAGCGGCCGCCGGGCCACAGGTCGCGCTCGTCGACGAGGACCTTCGCGCCGCCCTCCTGGACGAGGCGCGTGGCCCAGGGCTGCGGCAGCCAGCCGCCGTCGAGCCGGCCCTGCCGGATCGTCTGGAAGGCCTGCCCGTTGGCCATGGGGGCGATGGCCACGGCGTCGTCCCCCTGCCCGTCCACCGCGTAGCCGTGCTCCTGCAGCCACACGCGCAGCGCCACGTCCTGGGTGCCGCCGAAGTCGGGGGTCGCGAAGGTGCGGCCCGCGAGGTCGTCGGGGCCCCGGACGTCGTCGGTCACGACGAACTGGGCGCCGCCGGAGGCCGCGCCCGCCACGACGGTGAGGGACTCGCCGCGGGACTGGACGTAGGAGTTGATCGCGGGGTTGGGGCCCACGAACGCGGCGTCGAGCTCCCCGGCGTTCATGGCCTCGACGGCCGTGGGGCCGCTGCCGAAGACCTGCGTGGACAGCTCCGTGTCCCCGAGCTCCTGGGCGAAGAGCCCGTTCTGCACCCCCACCAGGGCCGGGCCGTGGGTGAGGTTGCCGAAGTAGCCGAGGCGCAGCCGCTCGGCGTCGGACGTCTCGACCGCGGTGCGCTCCCACGCCGCGAGCGTCCCGTTGGCCCGCAGCGCGGTGGCGACGACCGTGAGCACGGCCAGCACCGCGAGGGCCCCCAGGACGAGCGGCCAGCCTCCCGGTCGACGACGCCGCGCCACCTCAGGCATCCCGGGCGAGACCCGCCCCGAGCGTGTTGCCGGTGGCCGGGTCGACGATCAGGAAGGCGCCGGTGCGCCGCAGCCGGTCGTAGGGGTCCACGGGCAGCGGGGAGGCCAGGCGGAGCCGGACGCGGCCGATGTCGTTGAGCTCCAGGGCCGTGGCGTCCTGCAGCACGAGCTCGTCGAGGTCCAGCCGGCCCTCGAGCTCCTGGACCATGGCCTGGACCGTGGCCGTGCCGTGCTTGACGAGCACCCGGGCCCGCGGCTGCAGGGGGCGCTCGCCCAGCCACGCCACGGAGGCCGTGAGGTCCTGCGTCGGGCGGGGCAGCTCCTGGTCGACGCCCGCGAGCAGGTCGCCCCGGGCGATGTCGATGTCGTCGGCGAGGCGCAGGGTCACGGACAGCGGGGCCGCCGCCTCCTCCAGCTGCACGCCGGGCAGGGGCTCCCCGGGGCCGGGGGCGGTGCCCGCGACGTCGATGCCGGTCACCGTGGTGCGCCGGCCCGAGGGCAGGACCACGACCTCGTCGCCGACCGCGACGGTGCCGGAGGCGATCTGACCCGCGTAGCCGCGGTAGTCGCGCAGCGCCTCGGCGTCGGCCCCGGGGGCGGTCCCGCCCTGGGGGCGGATCACGTACTGGACGGGGAGGCGGAACGGGCGGGCGGCGCCGCGGCCGGACTCGTCCACGGTGGGCAGCTCCTCGAGCACCCGCAGCAGCGGGCGGCCCGTGTACCACGGGGTCCGCTCGGAGCGCTCCACGACGTTGTCGCCCTCGAGGGCCGAGACCGGCACCACGTGCAGGTCCTCGATCCCGAGCCGGGCGGCGACGTCGGTCGCGTCGGCGGCGACCCGGTCGAACACCTCCTGGGACCAGTCCACGAGGTCGATCTTGTTCACGGCGACCACGACGTGCGGCACGCGCAGCAGGGCCACGACGGCGAGGTGCCGGCGGGTCTGCTCGACCACGCCGTGGCGGGCGTCCACGAGCAGCACGACGGCGTCGGCGGTCGAGGCGCCCGTGACCGTGTTCTTCGTGTACTGGACGTGCCCGGGGCAGTCGGCCAGCACGAAGGAGCGGCGGTCGGTGGTGAAGTAGCGGTAGGCGACGTCGATGGTGATGCCCTGCTCGCGCTCGGCGCGCAGCCCGTCCGTGAGCAGGGCCAGGTCGATCCGGCCGGTGCCGCCGCCGAAGCCGCGCTCGGCGGAGGTGCGGCCCACGGCCTCGAGCTGGTCGGCCAGGATCGCCTTGGCGTCGTGGAGCAGCCGGCCCACCAGGGTGGACTTGCCGTCGTCGACGGAGCCGGCGGTCGCGAAGCGGAACAGCGACCCGGGGTCGATGGTGGGGGCGTGCTCGGGCGCGGAGCCGTGCGAGCTCACGGTGCTGGGGGAAGTCATCTCTAGAAGTACCCGTCCTTCTTGCGGTCCTCCATGGCGGCCTCGGAGATCCGGTCGTCCGCGCGGGTGGCCCCGCGCTCGGTCAGTGTGGACACGGCCACCTCGGCCACGACGTCGGAGACCGAGCGGGCCTCCGAGAGCACGGCGCCGGTGCAGGACATGTCGCCCACGGTGCGGTAGCGCACCGTGCGCAGCTCGACGTCCTCGGCCTCGGTGGGCAGCGAGAACTCGCCCACGGCCATCCACATCCCGTCCCGGCGGAAGACCTCCCGCGGGTGGGCGTAGTAGATGGGCGGCAGCTCGATGTTCTCGCGCTCGATGTAGCGCCAGATGTCCAGCTCGGTCCAGTTGCTGATGGGGAACGCCCGCACGTGCTGGCCGGCGGTGTGCCGGCCGTTGTAGAGGTTCCACAGCTCGGGGCGCTGGTTGCGGGGGTCCCACTGGCCGAACTCGTCGCGCAGGGACAGGATCCGCTCCTTGGCGCGGGCCTTGTCCTCGTCGCGGCGCCCGCCGCCGAACACGGCGTCGAACCTGTGCTCGGCGATCGCGTCGAGCAGGGGCACGGTCTGCAGGGGGTTGCGGGTGCCGTCGGCGCGCTCGAGCAGCCGGCCGTCGTCGATGTAGTCCTGCACGGAGGCCACGACCAGGCGCACGCCCAGCCGCTCGACCGTGCGGTCCCGGAAGTCGAGGACCTCGGGGAAGTTGTGCCCGGTGTCCACGTGCAGCACGGGGAACGGGATCCGCCCCGGCCAGAAGGCCTTCGCCGCGAGGTGGAGCATGACCACCGAGTCCTTGCCGCCGGAGAAGAGCATGGCCGGGCGGTCGAACTCGGCGACGACCTCGCGGATGATGTGGATGGACTCGGCCTCCAGCGCGTCGAGGCTGCTGTGCGTCGTGGTCGTGGTCATGGTCCCGTCCGTCGTGGTGCTCGGCGTCGTGGTCGCTGGTGCGCTCACAGGTGGATCCCGCACTCGATCTTGTTCTTCCCCGCCCAGCGGCCGGCGCGGGGGTCCTCGCCCGGGGCGACCGGACGGGTGCAGGGCGCGCAGCCGATGGAGAGGTAGCCCTCGGACATCAGCGGGTTCACGGGCAGGCCGTGGCTCTCCGAGTACTCCAGGAGCTCGTCGAGGGTCCACCGCACCATGGGGTTGACCTTGATGAGCTTGTGGGTCTCGTCGAAGGTCACCATCGGGGCGTTGGTGCGGGTCCAGGACTCGTCGCGGCGCACGCCGGTGAACCAGACCTCGTAGCCCTCCAGGGACTTCTTCAGCGGGTCCATCTTGCGGATCGCGCAGCACCGGGTGGGGTCGGTCGCGAAGAGGTCCTTGCCGATCTGTGCGTCCTGCTCGGCGACGGTCAGCTCGGGGAGGACGTCGACGACGTTGATGTCCAGCACGTGGGCCACGGCGTCGCGGGTGCCCAGCGTCTCCGGGAAGTGGTAGCCGGTCTCGAGGAACAGGACGTCCACGCCGGGCAGCTGCTCGGCCACGAGGGCGGGCAGCACGGCGTCGGCCATCGAGCACGCGACCGCGACCTTGCGCAGGTCGAAGTTCTCGGCGACCCAGCGGATGGCCTCGGCCGGGGAGGCCTCGCCCTCGGCGGGCACGCGCCCCTCGGCGTCGAGCTCGGCGTGCAGGTGGGCGGCGCCGGCTGCGGCCAGCGCACGCAGCTGCTGCTCGTCGCGCAGCGTGGTGGTGGTGGTCATACGAGTTCACTCTCCTCGACCCGAAGGGTCCACTCGGCGAAGGTCTCGTTGTCGGCGCGCTGGTCCAGGAAGCGGCGGACCAGTCGTTCCACGTAGTCGGGCAGTTCGTCCGCGTAGACCTTCAGCCCGCGCACGGTGCGCCCCAGTCCGGCCTCG
The DNA here is from genome assembly GCF_023715525.1 of Kocuria rosea. Lineage (GTDB taxonomy): Bacteria > Actinomycetota > Actinomycetes > Actinomycetales > Micrococcaceae > Kocuria > Kocuria rosea_A. The sequence goes on from NZ_JAMBOG010000006.1 coordinate 53,954, forward strand.
GCGCGGTCGTCCGCCGCGAGCCCGCCGCCCAGGTGGACCTGGAAGCCGGGCTTCTGACCGCCGTCGTCGGTGGGCAGCAGCTGGCCCTTGAGCCCGATGTCCGCGGTCTGGATCCGGGCGCACGAGTTGGGGCAGCCGTTGACGTGCAGGGCCAGCGGGTGCGGCAGCTCCACGTCGGCCAGACGGCGCTCCAGCTCGTCGATCGTCTCGGAGGCCGTGTGCTTGGTCTCCACGATCGCCAGCTTGCAGAACTCGATGCCGGTGCAGGCCACCGTCGAGCGGCGGAACGCGGAGGGCCGCGCCTGCAGGTCCAGGGCGTCGAGGTCGGCGACGACGGCCTCGACGTCGCCCTCCTCGATGTCGAGGAGCACGAGCTTCTGGTGCGGGGTGGTGCGCAACCGGTCGGAGCCGTACTTCTCCATAACGTCGGCGAGCTCCAGAAGCTTCCGCCCGGAGACGCGGCCCACGCGCGGGGCCACGCCGATGTAGTACCGGCCGTCCTTCTGCCGGTGCACGCCGATGTGGTCGCCCGGGGTGGCGGCCTTCTCGGGCGCGGGCCCGTCCGCGAGCTCGTAGCCCAGGTACTCGTCCTGCAGCACCTGGCGGAACTTCTCGGGGCCCCAGTCGGCCATCAGGAACTTCAGGCGCGCGCGGTTGCGCAGGCGCCGGTAGCCGTAGTCGCGGAAGATGCTGGTGACCCCGGCCCACACCTCGGGGGCCTGCTCCTCGGTCACGAAGGCCCCGAGGCGCTCGCCGAGGCGCGGCACCACGGACAGGGCGCCGCCGACCCACAGGTCGTAGCCCGGGCCCAGCTCGGGGTGGACCACGCCGACGAGCGAGATGTCGTTGATCTCGTGGACGACGTCGAGGGAGGGGTGGCCGGTGATCGCCGTCTTGAACTTGCGCGGCAGGTTGGAGAACTCCGGGGAGCCGATGTAGGTGGACTTGATCCGCTCGATCACCGGGGTGGGGTCGATGATCTCGTCCTCGGCGATGCCGGCGAGGGGGGAGCCCAGGAGCACGCGCGGCACGTCGCCGCAGGCCTCGATGGTGTCCAGGCCCGAGTCCTCGAGCCGCCGCCAGATCTCGGGGACGTCCTTGACGTCGATCCAGTGGTACTGGATGTTCTGCCGGTCGGTGATGTCGGCCGTGTCCCGGGCGAACTCGGAGGAGATCTGCCCCAGCACCCGCAGCTGCTCGCGGGTCAGGGCCCCGCCGTCGAGCCGGACGCGCATCATGAAGTACTCGTCCTCGATCTCGGCGTCGGACAGGGACCCCGTCTTCCCGCCGTCCACGCCCGGCTTGCGCTGGGTGTAGAGACCCCACCAGCGGAACCGGCCGTGCAGGTCGTTCGGGTCGATCGAGGCGAAGCCCTCCTTCGAGTAGACCTCCTCGATGCGGGCGCGCACGTTGAGCCCGTCGTCGGCCTGCTTGAAGACCTCGTTGGGGTTGAGGGGCTCGCGGCCGTCGACCTTCCACTGCCCCTCGGGCTTGGGCTTCCGGGCAGCGCGGGGCGCACGGGTCGTCTGAGTCATGCCCTCGATTGTTCGCCGCCGCCTCCGGTCCGTCACCTCGGCCGTCATGAAACGCCACATTGCGTCGCCGACGATTAACACACTTGACACAGCCCCCGGAACATGAGATGGCCCCCGGGTCCGCTCCTCGTGGAGGGAGGCCGGGGGCTGGGAACGGGATCAGGCGGTGGGGCGGGCGCCGCCGAGCTTCGCGGCGGCCTCGTCGATGTACTCGGCCTCCACGAGGACGTCGTAGGCCTCGGCCTCGAAGCCCTGGACGCTGCGGAAGTCGCGGCGCCCGCCGGTCGCGGCGTGGCCGACCAGGCCGAACAGCAGGCCCCAGAACGCGCCGAGCAGCACGCCCCACAGGACCACGGCGAACCAGCTGCCCACGGTGAAGATGCCGAGCAGCAGGCCGACGAACAGGCCCAGCCACGCGCCGGAGGCGGCTCCGTAGAGCGCGGCCCGGCCGTTGGTCAGCCGGCCGGTGACCTGCTCGACGGAGCGCAGACCGGTGCCGACCACGCGGACGTGCTCGACGGGGAACTGGGCGTCGGAGAGGCTGTCGACGATGCGCTGCGCCTCGTCGTAGGTGGGCACGGTCCTGAGGACGCGGTAGTTGCCCGACGTGGTGGGAGGGATCCGGGAGGGCTGGGACATGGGATTCGTCACTCCTGTTCGAGAGCTCGGGGCCGCGCGGGCGCGCTCCGGACGCGTCGTCGCCCGTCGTGGTGCACAGCACAACGCGCCGCGCCCGCGGCCTGTTCCGGCCGGGAACGACCCCCGGGCCCCTCCCGGAGCGCCCGGGGCGCCGTTAGGCTCGTCCCCAAGGCCCGCGCCCCAGCCCCGCGCGTCCCGGTCCCGCACCCGCGGTGAGCGCCTGCCGGCACGCCGCCACCGCCGTAGACTCCCCTCGGCCCACCTCGTGCCGAGCCCTCGTCCCGTCGACCGCCCAAGGACCACCATGGCCTCCTCCACCCCCGTCTCCGCCGAGACCTCCCCGCCCCGTCCGCCGCGCAACGGCCTGGACCGCTTCTTCCGGATCACCGAGCGCGGCTCGTCCGTGCCGCGCGAGATCCGCGGCGGCGTCGCGACGTTCATCGCGATGAGCTACATCGTGGTGCTGAACCCGCTGATCCTCGGCTACGGCCCGGACGGGGCGGGCAACGTCCTGGGCGGCGAGCGCGTCGCCGCGGTGACCGCGCTGATCGCCGGCGTGATGACCATCCTCATGGGTCTGGTGGCGCGCTCGCCGTTCGCCGTCGCCACGGGCCTGGGCGTCAACGCGTTCCTCGCCGTGACCGTCGCGACCACCCCGGGCATCACGTGGCCCGTGGTCATGGGCCTGGTGGTGTGGGCCGGGCTCATCATGTTCGGGCTGGTGCTCACCGGCTTCCGGACCGCCGTGTTCAACGCCGTGCCGGCGTCGCTGAAGACCGCCATCGTGGTCGGCATCGGCCTGTTCATCGCGCTGATCGGCTTCGTCAACGCCGGGTTCGTGCGCCGGATGCCGGACGCGGCCGGGACCACCGTGCCGGTCCAGCTGGGCAACGGCGGGACGCTGCTGGGCTGGCCCACGCTGACGTTCGTCGTCGGGCTGCTGCTGATGGTCGCCCTCATGGTGCGCAACGTGCCGGGGGCCATCCTCGTCGCCGTGGTCCTCACCACGGTCCTGGCGCACGTGCTCGAGGCGTTCGTGCCCTCCGGCTCCTCGGTGGACAGCCCCGCCGGCTGGTCGCTCGTGGTGCCCTCCGCCCCGGCGTCCCTGTTCGCGCTGCCCGACCTCTCCCTCGTGGGCTCGGCCGCCCCGCTCGAGGCCTTCGCGAACCTCGGCGCCCTGGCGGCGCTGCTGCTGATCTTCACGATCCTGCTCTCGATCTTCTTCGACGCGATGGGCACGATGGTGGGCCTGTCGGAGCAGGCGGGGCTGGTGGGCCGCAACGGGCAGATCGAGAACGTGGACCGGGTGCTGCTCGTCGACGCCGCGGGGGCGATCGCCGGCGGCGCGGGCTCGGTGTCCTCCAACCAGATCTTCGTGGAGTCCTCGACCGGCATCGCCGACGGCGCCCGCACCGGCCTGGCGAACCTGGTCACCGGCGTGCTGTTCCTGCTGGCCATGTTCATCACCCCGCTCGTGAACGTCGTGCCGTTCGAGGCCGTGGCCCCGGCGATGGTGATCGTCGGGTTCCTCATGGCCCGCCAGGCGGTGCGCATCGAGTGGGAGGACTGGGGGCTGGCCATCCCCTCGTTCCTGACCTTCGCGGTCATGCCGTTCACCTACTCGATCGCCGACGGCATCGGCGCGGGCTTCGTCTCCTACGTCTTCATCCGCCTCGTCCAGGGCCGGGCCAAGGAGGTCCACCCGCTGATGTACCTCGTCGCGGCGGCCTTCGTGGTCTTCTTCGGCAAGGGCGTGGTCGAGGGCTGGATGGCCTGAGCCCCGCCCCTGCTCGCGCGAGCGCAGAAGGCGGCCGCCGGAGCGCTCCGGCGGCCGCCTTCCGTCATCCCGCCGGGAGCGGACGGTGATAGGACAGGAGCATGATCGACGACGACGCCCGCTGCCCCTGCGGCACCGGGGAGACCTACGGGGCCTGCTGCGGGCGGTTCCACGCCGGCCGCTCCGCGGCCCCCACCGCCGAGCTGCTCATGCGCTCCCGCTTCAGCGCGTTCGCGGCCGGGGACGCCGCCTACCTGCTGGCCACCTGGCACCCGCGCACGCGCCCCGAGCACCTGGAGCTGGACCCGTCCCTGCGCTGGTACCGGCTCGACGTCCACGGCACCGCCGCCGGCGGGCCCTTCGACCGGGAGGGGCACGTGGACTTCACGGCCCGCTGGCGCAGCGGCCCCGGGACCGCCGGGCGGGGGGAGCAGCGGGAGAACTCCCGGTTCCTGCGGGAGGACGGCCGGTGGTACTACGTGGACGGCGTGGTGGGCTGAGCCGCTCCGGGCGGCGGGAGCCCGGGCTCAGTCGTCCTCGAGGTCGGCCAGCACGCAGAACTCGTTGCCCTCCGGGTCGGCGAGCACCACCCACGTCACGTCGGAGCCCTGGCCCACGTCCGCTCGGCGGGCGCCCAGGGACTCCAGGCGCGCCACCTCCCCGGCCTGGTCGCCGTCCGCGGCGCGCAGGTCCAGGTGCAGCCGGTTCTTGACGGTCTTCGGCTCCGGGACGAGCAGGAAGTCCAGGCGCGGCCCGGCTACGTCCTCGGGCGGGGCGATCCCGACGTAGCCCTCGGCCTCGCCGTGGACGACGTAGCCCAGGGCCTCGCACCAGAAGCGGGCCAGGGCCTCGGGGTCGCGGCAGTCGACGGCCACGGAGTACACGGTGCTGGTCATGGGGCCAGCCTAGGCACGCCGGCGCCGCCCCGGGAAGCCCCGCGGCACCGCCTGCAGCACCGGGGTGAGCGCGTGCAGGACCGGCCAGTAGGACCCCGGGAGCAGCCGGGCCAGGGCGGCGGGCAGCACGGCGGTCGGGGCGACCAGCAGCCGTCCCCGGCGCTTCTCCACGGCCCCGAGGATCTCGGCGGCCGCCCGCTCCGGCGGATAGCCGAGCAGGGCGGCGAAGCTCTCCCGGTCCGCCCGCGCCCGGTCCTCCGGCACCGTGGCGGGCCGGCGCGCGGACTCCGCGATGCGGGTGCGTACCCCGCCGGGGTGGACCACGGTGACGCCGACGCGCCCCGCCAGCTCGTGGCGCAGCCCCTCGGTGAAGCCGCGCAGCGCGAACTTGCTCGACGAGTAGGCCACCTGCCCCGGGGGCGCCACGAGCCCGAAGAGGCTGGACACGTTGACCAGGTGGCCGCCGGGGGCGCGCAGCAGGGCCGGCAGGAACAGGCGGGTCAGCGCCACGGGCGCCCGGAAGTTCACGTCCATCACCCAGTCGAACTCCTCGGCCGAGACCTGGTCGAAGCGCCCGCCCAGGGCGACCCCCGCGTTGTTGACCAGCAGGTCGATCCGGGGGTGCTCCGCCAGCACCCGCTCGGCGACCGCGGGCAGCGAGGAGAGCTCCGCGAGGTCGACCACCACGGTCCGCAGCCGCACCTGCGGGTGCCGCTCCCGGATCGACGCGGCGACGCCGTCCAGGCCGGCCGCGTCGCGGTCGAGCAGCACCAGGTGGGTGCCCCGCGCGGCGAGCCCGCGCGCCAGGTGCTCCCCGATCCCGGAGGCCGCGCCGGTGAGCACGGCGGTGGCGCCGGGGAAGCGGAAGGGGGCCGAGGGGGACATGGGCTGCTCCTGGGTGGTGGACGGGGACCGCCCCCAGTCTGCGCGGGCGCGGCGGGCTCGCGCTTGACCCTCCACGACAGGAAGTTGACGCCCTGCGACACGCTCAGGACGCCGCGGGGCCCCGGCGCCGGACCTCGCGGGGCGGGACGCCCCACCACCGCCGGGCGCAGCGGGTGAGGGCGGAGGCCTCGGACAGGCCCACCAGTCCGGCGATCTGGCTCACGGGGACGTCGGTCGTCGTGAGCCAGCGCAGGGCGGCGCCGCGCCGCGTCTCGTCGAGGACGGCGCCGTAGGTGGTGCCCTCGGCCGCGAGCCGGCGCTGGAGGGTGCGGGGGTGCAGGTCCAGCACCCGGGCGACCGCCTCGATCTCGGGGGCGGCCGTGCCGAGCAGCTGCGCCAGGACGCCCCGGACCCGGGGCGTCCACGCAGCGCCCCCGCGGGGGAGCTGGGTGTCGAGGAAGGCCAGCGCCACCTGCCGCACGCGGGCGTCCCCGTGCAGCGGGCGGGCCAGGGTGCTCGTGGGGATGCGCAGCAGCGTCCCGGGCCGGTCCGTGCGCACGGGCACCCCGAAGAACTCCTCGTAGGCGTGGGCCGGTGCGGCCGGGCGGTGGGCGAGCTCGACGGTGCGCAGCCCGTAGCGCCCGCCCACCAGCGAGACCAGGGCCCGGTGCAGCAGCCCCAGGCCGAGGTCGGTGCCCTGGGGGCTGTGCATCGCCTCCGCGGAGCTGCCGTAGCGCACGGCCGTCACGCCGCGGGCGCCGTAGGGGTCCGCCCCGAGGGACAGCTGGAGGAAGGACGCGTGGACGAACAGGTAGCGGGAGGTGCACTCGAGGGCGTCGCGCACCGTCTCGGAGTGCCGGGCGGCGAGCGCCAGGGGCCCGAGCACGCCGGGGTCCTGGCGCGCGGCCACCCGCAGCCCGAGGTCGGGGCAGTCCCGCTCGCGCGCGGCGGTCTCGAGGACCCGCCCCACGGCCTGCGCCGGGACGAGCAGGTCGTCGGTGTCCAGGGCGGCGCGGGGCAGGCCGGCGGCGTCGGCGAGCGCCTCGGCGTCGCCGCCGAGCTCGGCGACCGTGGCGCGGAACCCCCGCAGCGCCGCGGATCTGATGACGGACACGACTTCTCCCTTCTGTCGCCCAGGGTCAAGCAATCGTCGTCCAGCGTCAAGCACGGCGGGGCCGGCTCGGCGATCCTGGAACCATGCCCGAACTCGACCCCTCCTCCGGCGGCGCCCCTGCGGCGGAGCACCGCGACGTGGTCGTCGTCGGCGCCGGCCTCTCCGGGATCGGCGCGGCCTACCGCCTGCAGACGGAGTGCCCGGAGCACTCCTACGTCGTCCTGGAGGCCCGGGACTCCGTCGGCGGGACGTGGGACCTCTTCCGCTACCCCGGGATCCGCTCCGACTCCGACATGTTCACCCTGGGCTACCCGTTCAAGCCCTGGCGGGACCCGCAGTCGATCGCCGACGGCCCGTCCATCCTCGCGTACGTCCGCGAGACGGCGCAGGAGTTCGGCATCGACCGGCACATCCGCTTCCGCACCCGGCTCGTCTCGGCCGACTGGTCCGGCGGCGAGCACCGCTGGACCCTGGGCCTAGAGGAGCGCGGCGAGGACGGCTCCGTGCGCCGGCGCTCCCTGACGTGCTCGTTCCTGTACTCGTGCGCCGGCTACTACGACTACGAGAGCGGCCACGCCCCCGGATTCCCGGGGGCCGAGACCTTCCGCGGGCGCGTGGTGCACCCGCAGTTCTGGCCCGAGGACCTGGACTGGGCCGGCCGGCGGGTGGTGGTGATCGGCAGCGGCGCGACCGCCGTGACCCTCGTGCCGGCCATGGCGGACGAGGCGGCGCACGTGACCATGCTCCAGCGCTCCCCCACGTGGATCAGCGCGGTGCCCGGCCGGGACAGGCGCGCGGACGCGCTGCGCCGGGTGCTGCCGCCGCGGACGGCCCACCGGCTGATCCGCACGAAGAACATCCTCTTCGGCACGGCGTTCTACCAGTTCTGCCGGCGCCGCCCGGCCCTGGCGCGCGCCTTCCTCACGAGCAGGGCCGCCCGGGCCCTCGGCTCCGAGCAGCTGGTCGCCGAGCACTTCACCCCCTCCTACGACCCGTGGGACCAGCGGCTGTGCGCGGTCCCGAACGCGGACCTGTTCAAGGCGCTCAGGAAGGGCCGCGCGGAGGTCGTCACGGACGCGGTCGACACGTTCGTGCCCGAGGGGATCCGGCTGCGCAGCGGGCGGGTGCTCGAGGCCGACGTCGTCGTCACCGCCACGGGGCTGAAGCTGCGGTTCTTCGGCGGGGTGGTGCCCTCGGTGGACGGCACGCCGGTGGAGCTGTCCGAGCAGTTCGTGTGGAACGGGGCGATGCTCACGGGCGTGCCGAACTTCGCGCTGTGCATCGGCTACACCAACGCGTCCTGGACCCTGCGGGCCGACCTGACCCACCGGCTGGTCTGCAAGGTGCTGCGGCACATGGACCGCCACGACGCGGTGGCCGTGGTGCCCCGGCGCGCCGAGGGGATGCGGGAGCACCCGCTGCTGGACCTGAGCTCCGGCTACGTCCGGCGCGCGATCGCGGGCTTCCCCCGCCAGGGGGACCGCCACCCGTGGCGCGTGCGGCAGAACTACCTGCTGGACTCCGCGACCACCCTGCGCACCCCGCTCTCCCGCACCCTCGACCTCGTCCCGCGCACCCGCCGGCGCCGCGGCACCCACCACCAGGAGGCCCTGGCATGAGCGAGCACCCTGCCCCGGACCTCCCGGCGGAGACCACGAACGGGACCACGACGACGGTGCCGGTGGCCGGGCGCCCGGTGCGCATCCGCCTCTCCGGGCCGGCGGACGCCCCGCCCGTCGTGCTGCTGCACGGCATCGGCCGCAGCCTGGAGGACTGGTCGGCCGCCCACGAGCTGCTGGCCCGGGACCACCGGGTGCTCAGCACCGACCTGCCCGGCTTCGGCCTCACCCCGGCGGGGGCGGAGAAGCCGGGGCTGGCGGCGTTCGCGCGCGCCGTGGTCGGCGTGCTCGACGCCGTGGGCGAGGACCGGCCCGTGCACCTGATGGGCAACTCGCTGGGCGGGGCCGTGGCCATGACGGTCGCCGCCGAGCACCCCGAGCGGGTGGCGGGGCTGCTGCTGGCCAACAGCGCGGGCTTCGGCCGCGAGGCCAACGTCTCGCCGATGCCGATGCTCTGGGCCGCGCTGTCCCGGCTGCCCGTGCTCGGCCCCCGCTTCCGGCCCCTCGCGAGGGCGGCCGCGGTGCGCTCCAACCAGAACTGCTTCTTCGACCCGGCCCTCGCCACCCCCCAGCTGCTGCGCCACGCCGCGACGGTGGGCTCCCAGCCGGACTTCCGCGCCACGTTCCTCGGCACCTACCGCAGCATCGGGCTGCCGGTGCTCGGCGTGCTCCCCGGCTGGCGCAAGGACCTGCTGGAGCGGATCCGCGCGTCGGGCGTGCCCGTGCTCGTGGTGTGGGGCGACGCCGACGCCGTGCTGCCCGCTCACCACGCCCGGGCCGCGGCCGCCGCCCTGCCCGCCGCCCGGCTGCACGTCTTCCCGGACACCGGGCACATGCCGCAGATCGAGCGGACCGAGGAGTTCGTGGCGCTGGCCCGCGAGTTCGTGGCCGCGGTGGAGGAGTCGCGCCCGGCCGGGTGACGGGTGCGCGCTCCCCTGATCCGCGGCCCCTCGCGCAGGGGAGGGGCCGCGGATCAGGGGTCGTGGCGCGGCGGGGTGCCCCCGGCGAACGCGCGCGCCCACGCCGCGTCCTTGTACTGCGCCGGGACCGCCCCGCCCAGCAGCTCGCGCGTGAGCGCCGCGGCCTCCGGTGAGCCCTCGGCCGGCAGCGCCGCGTGGGACGCGGCCAGCACGATGTTGCCGTAGCGGCGGCCCTTGAGCATCGCCGGATCGGCCACGGCCGCGACGTGCTCGAACACCGCGGACAGCGCCGCCAACTCGGCCCGGGCCCCGGCGAGGTCCCGGGTGTCGCCGCAGTTGAGCACGTACAGCCCGCCCGGGGCCAGCACCCGCTCCACGTGGCGGACGAACTCCACCGTGGTCAGGGGCTCCGGCGTCACGGCGCCCGCGAACACGTCCCGGACCACGACGTCGCGCGTGGCGGGGGTCAGCGACTCGGTCACCGCCCGGGCCTCCCCCACCCGGATCCGCAGCAGCGGGGCGCGCGGGAGGTCGAACCACGTCCGGACCAGCTCGGCGAGCCGGCCGTCCAGCTCGACCACGACCTGGCGCGCCGCCGGGTGGGCGTGCGCGAAGAAGCGCGCCAGCGAGCAGGCGCCCCCGCCGAGGTGCAGCACCCGCAGCGCCGCCGGGTCCAGGTGCGCGGCGACGTGGGCGTCCACGAGCGCGGCGATCCAGCGCATGTACTCGAAGTCCAGGCGCTCGGGGTGCTCGGGGTCCACGTGGGAGGAGGGCACGCCGTTGACGTGCAGCACCCAGGAGCCGGGCGCGTACTCGTCCGGGACGAGCTCGGCGGTGCCGGTGGAGATCTCGTAGGTGCCGGCCGCGGGGCCGGCGGACGGCGGCGCGTCCGGCGCCCGCCTGGACCGGCGGCTCACGCGGCGCCCGTCCGCACCATCCGGTGCATGTGCTGGCCCGCCCAGGGCCCGCCGGCCGGGAACGACTCGTCCAGGGGACGGAAGCCGTGCTTGGCGTAGAACCGCTCGGCGCGGGGGTTGCCGTCCATGATCCACAGGTAGGCGTCCGCCGGGCCGAGCGCGGCCTCCAGCAGAGCCGCGCCGAGGCCCGTGCCGTGGGTCGCCGCGAGCGTGTAGAGCTGGAACAGCTGCAGCGGCAGGACGGGGGCGGGCACCCCGGCCCTGGCCTCCCACGCCGCGGGAGCCGGTCCGGCCGCGGCCAGGCCGAGGGGGGCGCCGTCGTCGCCGACGGCCAGGAGGGTACGCACGCCCGGGTCGGCGAGGAGCGCGCGGTCGTAGCCGGCCGCGCGCCCGGCCGCGGCGTGCTGCCGCTCGGCGAACGCGTCGCCGAAGAGCGGCCGGTAGGTCTCGTCGAGGCAGCGCCGGTGCAGGGCGGACCACGCCGCGGCGTCGGAGGCGTCCGCGGCCCGCACGTGCACGGTGGTCGCGGAGCGGGTCAGGACTCGATCGCCTGCCGCTGGATCGCGGCCTCGAGCCGCTCGACCTTGCCGCTGAGCTCGCCCGTGCGCCCCGGGCGGATGTCGGCCTTGAGGACGAGGGAGACGCGGGGGCCGAAGGCGCCCACCGCCTCGGTGGCGCGCTTGACGACGTCCATCACCTCGTCCCACTCCCCCTCGAGGGTCGTGAACATGGCATCGGTCTGATTCGGCAGTCCGGACTCGCGGACGACGCGGACGGCGGCGGCGACGGCGTCGTGCACGGACCCGCTCGAGTCCGCACCGCCCGTCGGGGAGACGGAGAAGGCAACCAGCATGCCCCCAGTCTCCCACCCGGGGCGGGTCCGCGACACCCCGCGCCGCACCCCGCGCGGAGTCCCGGGGACGGCGACGGCCCCGTCCCCGGTCCGGCCGGTGGGCGGACCCTAGACTGGGACCAGCACGCCCGCCCCGAGCCCGCCCATCGGAGGACGCCCGCCATGACCCAAGGCATCTACGTCAGCGCCATGACACCGCAGTCCGGCAAGTCGCTCGTGGTCCTGGGGCTCGCCGACTCCCTCTTCCGCAAGACCGACCGCCTGGGCTACTTCCGCCCCGTCCACCTCGGCGCGACGCCGGCGGACGACCCCATGCTCCAGCTGATGAAGCGCAACTTCGGGCTCAAGGACGAGCGCTGCCGCGGGGGCCTGTCCCTGGCACGGACCCGTGAGCTGCTCGCGGCCGGGAACCACGACGAGCTCGACGCGACGGCCGTGAGCGTCTACGCCGAGATGGCCCGGCACTGCGACGTGGTCGTGGTGGACGGGACCGACATGCTGGCCCACAACGCGGCCACCGCGGAGTTCGACATGAACGCCCGGATGGCCAACAACCTCGGCGCCTCCGTCCTCGCCGTGATCGGCGCCGACGAGGCGGAGAGCCCCGACGACGTGCTCAACGCGATCGAGGTCTCCCGCGCCGAGCTCCACCAGGCCGGGTGCGACATCTACGCCGTCATCGTCAACCGGGCGCGGCCCGAGTGGGTGGACCGGCTCACCGCCCACGCCGCGCGCGGGGTGCGCGGTCTGCCGGTCTACGTCATCTCCGAGAACCCGGCCGTGGCCGCGCCCACGGTCGCCGAGCTGCGGGACGCGCACGGGTTCGGCACCGGCCCGGCGCAGGTCTCCCTGGACCGCGACGTCAGGGGCGTGAAGGTCGCGGCCATGACCGTGGGCCACTACCTCGACCAGCTCGCCGACGGCGACTTCGTCATCACGCCCGGGGACCGGGCCGACATCGTGGTCGCCTCCCTGGCCTCGGCCCTCTCCCCCGCCCTGCCCGTCCCCTCGGGGATGCTCCTGACCGGCGGCTTCACCACCGAGGGACGGATCCAGGAGCTCACGGCCGCCGCACCCTTCCCCGTGCTGACCACGGAGCTCGACACCTACAGCGCCGCGCGGGCGGTCTCCCGCGCCCGCGGCACCCTCTCGGGCGCGCACCCCCGCAAGGTGGCGGCCGCCCTGGGCGAGTGGGCCCGCCGCGTGGACGGCCAGGAGCTCGTGAGCCGGCTCGACCTGCCCCGCCCCGCCCGGCGCACCCCCCTGCGCTTCCTGCACGAGCTCGTCGAAGCCGCCCGCGCCGACCGGAAGAACATCGTCCTGCCCGAGGGCGAGGACCCCCGCATCCTGCGCGCCGCGGAGATGATCCACCGCCGCAACTTCTGCGACCTCACCGTCCTCGGCGACCCCGGGAGGATCGCGCAGCTGTGCCAGACCGAGGGCATCAACCTCGACTTCGACGAGGACGGGCTCACGCTCATCGACTTCGAGCACGACGAGGTCCTGCGGGAGAAGTACGCCGACGAGTACGTGCGGCTGCGCGCGCACAAGGGCGTGCAGAAGGAGGCGGCGCTCGAGCGGATGCTCGACGGCTCCTACTTCGGCACCATGATGGTGCAGACGGGCGACGTGGACGGCATGGTCTCCGGGGCGGCCCACACCACCGCCAACACCATCCGCCCGGCCCTCGAGTTCGTGAAGACCGCCGAGGGCGTGAAGATCGTCTCCTCGGTGTTCTTCATGCTCCTCGCCGACCGCGTCCTCGTCTACGGCGACTGCGCCGTGAACCCGAACCCGGACGAGCAGCAGCTCGCGGACATCGCGCTCGCCTCCGCCCGCACCGCCCGCCGGTTCGGGGTGGAGCCCAAGGTCGCGATGCTCTCCTACTCGACCGGCGGCTCGGGCTCCGGCCAGGACGTCGACAAGGTGCGCGCGGCCACCGAGATCGTCCGCAGCATGCACCCCGACTTCGAGGTCGAGGGCCCGATCCAGTACGACGCCGCGGTCGACGCCTCCATCGCCGCCTCCAAGCTCCCCGGCTCGGCCGTGGCCGGGCAGGCCACCGTGTTCGTCTTCCCGGACCTGAACACGGGCAACAACACGTACAAGGCCGTCCAGCAGTCCGCGGGCGCCGTGGCCGTCGGCCCGGTCCTGCAGGGGCTGCGCAAGCCCGTCAACGACCTCTCCCGCGGCTGCACCGTGGACGACATCGTCAACACGGTCGCGATCACCGCGATCCAGGCCCAGAGCATGTAGTCCACCACCCGCCGTCCCCGCCCCGCCGTCCCCAGGGAGTTCGCCCATGCTGGTCCTCGTCGTCAACTGCGGCTCGTCCTCGCTCAAGTACCAGGTCCGGGAGGTCGTGGCCGTCCCGGACGTCGAGCCGCAGCCCTACACCTCGACCATGCCGGCCCTGGACGAGAACGTCCCGCTGGAGGTCGCCACCCGGGGGGAGGTGGGCGGCGAGGTGCTGGCCTCCGGGCTGGTCGAGAACATCGGCGGGCCCGGGATCCGCGACCACACGCAGGCCCTCGAGCTGCTGGCCGAGCGGCTCGAGGAGGAGCTGGCCGGGCGCACGATCGACGCCGCGGGCCACCGGGTGGTGCACGGCGGGGAGCGCTTCTCCGCCCCGGTGCTGGTCAACAACGAGATCATCCGGGAGATCGAGCGCCTGGCCCCGCTGGCCCCGCTGCACAACCCCGCGGCCGTGCTGGGGCTGCGCGCCGTGCAGCGGACGTGGCCGCACCTGCCGCAGGTCTGCGTGTTCGACACCGCCTTCCACCGCACCATGCCCGAGCACGTCTGGCGCTACGCCATTCCCGAGGACATGTACACCCGCTACGGGATCCGCCGCTACGGCTTCCACGGCACCTCCCACGACTACGTGACCGGACAGGCCGCACAGTTCCTGGGCGTCGCGCGTGATCAGTTCGCCGCCGTCGTCGCCCACCTGGGCAACGGCGCCTCCGTGACCGCGATCAAGGACGGGCGCTCCTACGACACCTCCATGGGCTACACCCCGCTGGCGGGCCTCGTGATGGGCACGCGCTCCGGGGACCTCGACCCGTCCGTGGTCACGGCCATCATGCGCCGGGACCCCGCCGCGGACCCGGAGACGCTCGACGCCATGCTCAACAAGGAGTCCGGGCTCAAGGCGATCGCCGGCGACCACGACATGCGCGCCGTCCAGGAGGCCGCGGACGCCGGTGACGAGCGCGCGGAGCTGGCCCTGGAGATGGCCGCCTACCGCCTGGCGAAGTACGTCGGCGGCTACCACGTGGCCGTGGGCGGGACGCAGGCCCTCGTGTTCACGGCCGGGATCGGCGAGAACGCCGCCCCGTTCCGCCGGCGCGTGTGCGAGCGGCTGGGCGCCCTCGGCATCACGGTCGACGACGACGCCAACGCCGTCCGCTCCCCCGAGGTGCGCCGCATCTCCGCCCCGGGCTCCGCCGTGGAGGTGCTCGTGGTGCCGACCGACGAGGAGCGGGCGATCGCCGAGGCGACCGCGGCCCTGGTCGACCGCCGCCGCAGCCGCTAGCTGTACCCGGGCAGGGGATTGGTAGCGCGGTGTTGACGTGAGGAGAGCCTCCGGGTGGGGTGTGGCTTGTCGAAGGCCCACATCCACCACGGAGGCTCCCATGTCCCACGGTAATGCCCGCACCACCGTCCACGGCAGGCTCCTGATCGTGCAGCGCCACCAGGCCGGGATGCCCAAGGCCCACATCGCCGCGGCCATGGGTGTGTCCCGCAAGTGCGTGGCGACCTGGATCGCCCGCTACGAGCACGAGGGTGAGGCCGGCCTCCACGACCGGTCCTGTCGCCCGCACACCACCCCGACCCGCACCCGACCCGAGGTCGAGCAGCAGGTGCTGGCGCTGCGCCGCACCACCCGGCGGGGTCAGGACTGGCTCGGCCCCGAACTCGGGATGGCCCCCAGGACCGTGGGACGGGTCCTGCGCCGCCACCGGGTCCCGTACCTGCGGGAGCTGGACCGGCTCACCGGGGCGGTCATCCGGGCCTCGAAGGCCACCGCGGTGCGCTACGAACGCGACCGGCCCGGGGAGCTGGTGCACATGGACGCCGAAGTTGCTCGGCCGGATCCCTGACGGTGGCGGGTGGCGGGCTCACGGGCGAGCCGGCAGCCGCCTCGGGCGGGACCGCAGCACCCGGGTGGGGTTCGACTACGTCCACTCACTGGTCGATGACTACTCCCGTCTGGCCTACTCCGAGGTCCTGGCCGATGAGAAGGGCACCACCTGTGCAGGGTTCCTGGCCCGGGCCGCGGCCTACTTCGCCGCCCATGGCATCCCCCGGATCGAGCGGGTGATGACCGACAACGCCTGGGCCTACCGCCATTCCACGGCCGTGCGCGAGGTCATCACTACCCTGGGCGCGAGGCAGGTGTTCATCCGCCCGCACTGTCCCTGGCAGAACGGGAAGGTGGAGCGGTTCAACCGCACCCTGGCCACCGAGTGGGCCTACCGGCAGGTCTTCACCAGCAACGACGAACGCGCCGCGGCCCTTGCCCCGTGGCTCGAGCACTACAACACTGGCAGGCGTCACAGCGCACTCGGAGGCCACCCGCCGATCAGCCGCCTGCGACCAACCCAGTGACCGGGTACAGCTAGCCGGGCGCCCCCAGGACGGCACGCCGCTGACCGGACCGGCGGCGTGCGCCTCGTGGACCGGGGCCCGTGGCCCCGGGGCGTCAGCGCGAGGTGCTGGAGGCCCGGCCGCCCCGACCGCCCGGCCGCCCCGGTGATGAACACCGGCTTGCGCCCGACCCGGTCGGCGACCATGGCCGCCGCGGGGATCGCGAGCAGGGCCACGGCGTTGGCGATGACGGAGACCCAGAGCATGCTCGAGCGCTCCAGGCCCACCACGGAGGTGGCGAAGGACAGCGACCACACCAGGAACACCACGTTGACGGTGTTGATCATCGCCGCGCACGCGATCCGGGCCACGGCGCTCTTGTGGTGCTTCAGCATCAGCGACAGCGGGGTGGCCGGCTTCCGCCCCGGCAGCCCGGCGCGGGCCTGGACGAAGGCGGGCGGCTCCTCCAGGTGGCGGCGGATCAGGTAGGCCACGACCACCACGACGGCGGAGAGCCAGAACGGGACCCGCCAGCCCCAGCTGAACAGCTGCTCCTCGGTGAGGACCAGGGTGAAGGGGATGAACACGGCCGTGGCCAGCAGGATCGCCACCGCCGGGGAGGTCTCGGCGGGGAAGAACAGGTGGTTGAGCACCAGCGCGGCGGCGGTGCCGTAGACGGCGAAGTCGTAGTACTCCAGGGCCGAATCGATCCAGCTGGCCAGGGCCGCCCTCTTCGGCGTCTTGACATGGGCGGCCGATGGTGAGGCGTGGGCCATCACGGGACCCTTCACTCGGAGGTCTGGTGGTCGGGAAGGAGGGGCGGCAGGAGGCCCGGCGCTCACGCCCGGGATCAGGAGAGGCGCCCGGAAGCACCTTCCACCTTGTTCTCACATGTTGGCAATAATTGCTGTACATTGGACTATCGGAATGATCCGCATCACACCCGGCGCCAAGGGAGGAACCGCGATGACGGACAGGACCGGCACGGTCGGCAAGGCTCTCGGGGTGCTCACGCTGCTCGGCGAGTACCCCCGGGGGGCGATAGCGGGCCAGATCGCCGAGGCGGCGGGGTACCCCTTCAGCACGGCCTACCGCCTGCTCAACACCCTGGTCGACGCCGGTTTCGCCACCTACGACCCGCAGGAGAAGCGCTACGGGCTGGGCCTGCGGATCTACCAGCTGGGCCAGAAGGTCGCCCACCAGCGGGGCTTCGAGGGGGCGGCGGTCCCGGTCCTGCAGCAGCTGACCGACCTCACCGGGGAGAGCTCGATCCTGGCCGTGCTCGACGGCGACCGGTTCCTGACGGTGCACAAGGTGGACGGACCACAGTTCCGCACCACCACCGACCCCGGCGACCGCGGACCCCTGCACACCTCCTCCCTCGGCAAGGCCCTGCTCGCCTTCGCCGATCCCGCCACGCGCGAGCACCTGCTGGAGACCGTCGACCTGACCCCGCGCACCGAGCACTCGGTCACCGACCGCGACGAGCTCCGGCACCAGATCGAGCAGGTCCACCGACAGGGCTGGGCCGGCCAGTCCGAGGAGAACGACATCGGCATGGCCGCCGTCGCCGTTCCCGTCCTGTCCCCGTCGAACCGGCTGATCGCCGCGGTCTCCCTGGCGGCCCCCGTCTTCCGGACCGATCTGCGGGGACTGCAGGACCACCTGCCCGAACTGCGCCGGGCCGCCGCCACCCTCGCGCTGGAGCTGCCGCTGCGGCCGTGACCATCCGCCGGGCGCCCCGTCCGCCCCGGGGCACATCCCTCGCAGGCCGCGCCCCGCGGCTTCGCCGCCGGACTCGCCACGCAGCTGCCCGAGGTCCCCCGGGAGCACGTGGTCCAGATCGGCACCGGCGGAGCCGGCTCCGCGGTGGCCTCCGCCCTGCTCTCCTCAGGCGTGCGCACCCTGCACCTGTTCGACCTCGACCCCGCCCGCGCCGCCGAGCGCGCGGCGGCCCTGGCCGCGCTGCACCCCGACCGGCAGGTCGCCGCCGCCACCGCCGAGACCCTGCACGTCCAGCAGGGCTGAGCCGCGCGGAGGGGACCCGCGCGAGGACAGCGTCCCCGTGCTACCCCCCCCCTTGACGCCACGCAGCAACCCCGGGGGCAGGACCACCCGCTTCCGACCAGGGCTTTCGTCGACCCCTTCCGTCCGTGACCCCGGCGGGACGCCGCCGGTCGGGTCGCGCTCCTGGAGCCACCTGCATCCGGACCCATGCGGTACGAGAGGTGAGCACCCCGATCACGGTCAACATGAACAGCGCCGCGCTCCGCGAGCTGGAACGGCAGGTCCGGGCCGCGCCCGTCCCGGCCCGGGAGGCCCGCACCCGGCCGGCGGTCCCCGCCGGAGCGGTCACGAGCTGCACGACCGCCCGAGCCCCGGACCGTCAGGACCGGTGACCGGAGGAGTCCCGGCGCAGCACCCACACGTTGTCGTTCCCGTGGCGCTCGAAGACCACGGTGCTCACCAGCGCCTGGATCAGGGACAGGCCCCGGCCGGACTCCCCGTGCACCCCGGCGTCCGCGCCGGAGGTGAGGTCCACCTCGGCCGGGGCGGCGTTGAGCTCGTAGACCCTGGCCTCCAGCCGGAAGGCTCCGGCGGTGAGCTCCACCTCGAGCTCCAGGGGCGCCTCCGCGGCGGGCACCGCGTGGGCGACGACGTTCGCGGCCGCTTCCACGACCGCCAGGGTGAACGCCATCCGGTCGGCCTCGGGCACGAAGTCCGCCTCCGCCCACATCCCGTCGAGGTCGTCGTGCACGGCCTCGACGGTCGCGGCGGTGGCGGGCCCTCGGCGGACCCGCCGCACCACGCTCTCAGGCACCGGCGAACGCCTGGTCCGGCGTGTCGTACGGGGTGAGCACCCGGTGCATGCCGGTGAGCTCCAGCACCATCCTCACCTGCGGGCCCACGCCGGCGATGCGCAGGTCCCCTCCTGCCCCCCGGGCGACCTTCAGGCAGCCGACCAGGGCCCCCAGCCCGGAGGAGTCCATGAACTCCACCCCGCCCAGGTCGACCACCACGCGGTTGGACCCACCGTCCACCACCTCGGCCACGACCTCCCGCAGCCGGGGGGCCCCCACCATGTTCAACCGGCCCGTGCCGGTGATCAGGGCGTAGCCCGGCCTGTGCTCGACGGTGAACTGCATCGACATTCCTCTCCTGGACGGCGCCGCCCGCGCGGTCCGCGGCGACGGTCACCCCGCGGGGCACGGGCCGATCGCACGTGTTGCGGGCGACACCGACCAGCGTACCGATCGCCGCGCCCGATCGGCCGACCGGCGCGGGCCGGGCCGCGCCTCAGCGGGGGATGATCCCGAACAGGAACCTCTTCTTCACCATGACCCACAGCAGGCCCAGGACCACGACGTAGGCGGCGGTGTTGAGCCACAGGTTGCCCCGCTGCAGCGCGGGGACGTTGGTGACGGCCAGGATGACGAACACGTGGACGACGAAGACGTAGAGGGTGGCCTGGCCCAGGGGGATGAGGAACCAGCCCAGGGCGCGGTGGAGGGGCCGCCAGCAGACGCTGAGCAGGGTGTACGCGGCGACGACGACCAGCAGCACGTTCAGCAGCCGGCCGACGCCCAGGTAGGTGCGCCCGAAGAAGCGGTCGTAGACCGCGCGGAAGGACGACTCCGGGAGCAGCGTCAGGCGCACGTCGTAGGCGTTGGTGAGGTAGGGGCTGGACCAGGAGAACAGGGCGAGGGCGGCTGCCAGCACCAGGCAGGCCACCAGCAGCACCCGCCGCGGCGGGGCGGCGAACCACGCGACGATCTGCCGGCGGTAGTAGCCGCCGACCATGCCCAGCACGAACAGCACCTGCCACACCAGCAGCGGGAAGGAGTCCTCGAACTGGGACGGCAGGAGGCGGATCCGCAGGAGGGATCCCCCGGCGTAGAGCGCCAGGCTGACCCCGAGGACCGCCCACGCCCGGCCACGGGCCAAGGCGGTCAGCACCAGGGGGCTGAGCAGCAGCAGGATCACGTACAGGCCCATGATGTTGAACTGCCACGGTCCGATCTGCAGGAGGAACACCGCCGGGATCGCGTGCGCCGAGACGGGGTACGCGACCAGGCCCTCCATCCCGGCGTAGAGGTCGTAGACGGCGCCGGCCGCACCGGCGCCGGCGGCACCGGTGCCCTGGTCGGTGAAGGTCGTGACGGCCGTGGCGTCGAGGAACGGCAGCCGGCTCAGCGCGAAGACGAGCAGCACCACGACCAGGGCGGTGACGTAGAGCTTCCGGGCCCGTGAGGTCGTGCGGTCCAGGACCTCCCCCAGCTCGTCCCGCGCCCGGGGCCCGTACACCAGGCCCAGGACGGCCCCGGACAGCAGCACGAACAGCTCCGCCCCCGAGACCACCCCGACGGTCTCCTGGGTGAGCAGCTGGAACAGCGAGGCGAGGCCGACGTGGTTGACGACGACGAAGACGATGGCCACCCCGCGCAGCATGTCGATCCGGGCGTCGCGCGGCGACGGGTCCGTGTAGGCCCACCCCGTGACGGGACGCCGGGAGAACAGCAGGCTCAGGAGCACGACTGCGGTCAGGACCGCCACCGCGCTCGCCCAGGCGGCCGGGCCCTCCAGCACGGTCCCTGCCGCGGCGGATCCGCCGCCGTGCAGCACGGTCCGCTCGGTGACCGGGCCGGTCACCACCGGCGTGCCCTCCAGCCGGTCGCCGGCGGCGGCGGCCAGCTCGGGGTCGGCGGTGATCCGCCAGTCCACGGTCGCGGCCCCCTCGCCGCGCTGCTCGACGGTCTCGTTCCACACCACGGCCGCGATCCGGTCGTAGTCCCCGCCGGATGCCGCCGCGAGGACCTGGTCCCACCAGCCGCTCTTGATCTCCCGCTCCGGTGCACCCTCCGCACCGGGGCTGTAGAAGGCGGACGTCTCGACCATCAGAGGTTTGTCGCGGCCGGCCGCGTAGGCGGCGTAGAAGTCCTCCCCGGCGGGCGGGCCGGTGGCGCGGGCCGGGCCCAGCTGCGCCTCGAAGGCCCCGGGGGCCGCGACGGTGTTGCGGACCGGCCCGTCGCCGGTGTCGTCGTGGTAGGCGGACAGCCCCACCCAGTCCACGACGTCGTCACCGGGGTAGTAGGGGCGGTAGGCGTCGTCGTCCTGGTTCCACACCCCGTTGCCGTCGGTGTCCAGCGCGCCCAGGTCCCCGCCCGACGGCGGGACGGTCGAGGCGGCACGGAAGGGGTAGTCACCGCCCACGGTGGGCGACCACACCATCACGGGGTCGCCCAGCTCGGCGTCCATCGCCTTCGCCACGGCGCGGAAGGCGTCGCGGTACGCCTCGGGCTGCTGCCCCCAGGGCACCCAGGAGGCGTTCATCTGCGGGGCGAACCGGACGAACACGGTGCCCTCGTACCCCTCGGCGACGTCCGCCACCTGCGCGGCCAGGACCGCGGCCCGGGCGTCGTCCACCTTCTCCAGGGACACCTCGGGCCGGACGGTGAGCAGCGCGTGCGCCCCCTGGCCGGCGACCTGCACGAAGAAGTCCCGGAGGTAGCCCTGCTCCTGGTCGCTCATCGGCAGCTGGACCGGGCGGCCGTAGACGGCGGCCGGGGCGCCCGACCGTTCCGCGTGAGCGGCGGCCGAGTCCGTGGCCCAGTCCAGCAGCGCCCCGAGGTACGGCCCCCCGGACGGGCTCGAGCCGGCGGGCGCGTCGTCCGCCGCCCGCGCCGAGGTGGCCGGGAGGACCAGCGCGGCCAGCGCCAGCAGGACGACGGCGAGCAGCGCAGCACGCACGGATCGGTGGGCGATGGAGTTCACGGTGTTCCTCCGCGCTGGGGGGGGGTGACGGGGGCAGGACCCATTGTGCCGCCCCGGGGCCCGGGCACGACGCCACGGCGCGGCCGGGCAGGACAGGATCCCGCAGGGCGGGCCGCTGGCGGACGAGCGAGCACGGTGGCGCCGTCGGTGACTGCACCGCGCCGCGGCGTCCCCTAGTCTGGTGTCTCGGTCCCGCGGCGCGGTCGTCGCCCCGGGTCCCCGACGAGGGAGGACTGGCTTTGCACCGCTTCTGGATTCGCCTGTTGGTGGTTCTGACCGTTGTGCTGGGCGTCAACTACGTGGCGTGGCGGTGGCTGGAGTCGCTGAACTGGTCCGCGTGGTGGATCGCCGTGCCGCTGGTGCTGGCCGAGACCTACAGCCTGATCGACGTGACGCTGTTCGGCCTGACCATGTGGCGGTTGAAGGAGCGCACTCCGCCACCGGCGCCGCCGGGGATGACGGTGGACGTGTTCATCACCACCTACAACGAGCCGCTGGAGATGGTGCTCGAGACCGCCCGCGCCGCGCAGGCGATCCGGTACCCGCACAATACGTGGATCCTCGACGACGGCGCCCGGGCGGAGCTGCGCGAGCAGGCCCGGCGGGAGGGCATCGGCTACCTCACCCGCAGCGCCGACTGGGCGGACCGGCCCCGCCACGCCAAGGCCGGCAACCTCAACAACGCCCTGATGATGACCCAGGGCGAGTTCCTGCTGATCCTCGACGCCGACCAGGTCCCCAAGCCCGAAATCCTCGACCGGACCCTGGGCTACTTCAACAACCGCAAGGTCGCCCTGGTCCAGACCCCGCAGTGGTTCGTCAACGTGCCCGAGAGCGACCCGCTGGGCAGCCAGGCCCCGCTGTTCTACGGCCCGCTCCAGCAGGGCAAGGACGGCTGGAACGCGGCCTTCTTCTGCGGCTCCAACGCGATCCTGCGCCGGGAGGCGCTGATGCAGCTGGGCCTGGTCGGCTACGTGGACGAGGTCGAGCGCAACATCCGCCGGGCGCTGAAGGGCTCGCGCTCGGCCGTGCGCAAGGCGCGCAAGTCCGGCCAGGCGGCCGATCCCGTGGTGGCCCGGCTGCTGGACGAGGTCGAGCGGGTGACCCACCAGGCGGAGGTCGACCTCAAGCGCGGCCGGTCGCTGAGCGAGATCACCTACGAGGTCCGGCGCACCGTGGACTCCGCCGTCCAGGAACTGGTCGCCGCGGACTTCTCCGCCCTGCAGGCGGACCTGGCGGAGATCGCGGCCATGGGCCTCGACGCCGGCCACGGCCCGCTCGCCCCCGACGAGGTGGACGAGGCCGTGGCCCGCCTCTCCGGCCGGGAGTGGTCCCCGCTGGGGGCCCTGGAGTCGGTCCAGGCCGTCCTCGACGCGATCTCCGTGGAGCGCGGCAACGAGGCCCAGCCGATCATGCCGCTGGCGACGATCTCGGTGACCGAGGACATGGCCACCTCCATGCGCATGCACGCCATGGGCTGGAAGAGCGTGTACCACCACGAGATCCTGGCCATCGGCCTGGCCCCGGAGGACCTCAAGACCATGCTCACCCAGCGCCTGCGCTGGGCCCAGGGCACGATCCAGGTGCTGCTGCGGGAGAACCCGCTGACCAAGCGCGGCATGAAGTGGACCCAGCGCCTGATGTACTTCGCCACGATGTGGAGCTACCTGGCCGGCTTCGCGGCCGTGGTCTACATCGCCGCGCCCATCATCTACCTCGTGCTGGGGGTCCTGCCGGTCGCCAGCCTGAGCACCGAGTTCTTCATCCGGTTCATCCCCTTCATGGTCATCAACCAGGTCCTGTTCGCGGTCGCCGGGCGCGGGGCGAAGACCTGGCGCGGGCAGCAGTACAGCCTCGCGCTGTTCCCGACCTGGATCAAGGCCTGCACCACGGCCGCGCGCAACGTGTGGTTCGGCCGGCCCCTGGGCTTCGCCGTCACCCCGAAGGTGAAGGAGGGCACCAGCCGCGACTGGCACCTGATCCGCCCCCAGCTGATCGCCATGGGACTGCTGACCGGCGCTCTCGTGGTGGGCCTCGTGCGCCTGGCCGTGGGGCTCAACGAGCCCGTCGGCACCCTGGTGAACGTGGCCTGGGTGGTGTACGACCTGGTCGTCTTCAGCGTGCTGATCCAGGCCGTGCGCTACGACGGCTACGCCCCGGAGGAGAAGACGACCGACCCGGTGCCGAGCTGACGGGCGCGAGGACGTCCCCGTGGCCCGCCGGACCGGCTCGCGCACGACCCCGGACCACCGCAGCCGCGCGGCCCCGGGCACGGGGCGCAACGGCGACCGGAGCGCCGCCCGCCCCTCCCGCCGCGCCGTGCTGGCCGGGGCCGGAGCACTGACGCTGGCGGCCTGCACCGAGCGGAGCACCATGCGCAACACCATCGAGTCCATCCCCCCGCACCACCGCATCCGGCCGCTGGAGCACGGGGTGTTCCTCCCCGGCGGTCCGCAGGAGGGCCCGGCCTACGCCGCGCTGACCGGTTCCGCCCCGCGGTGGATGCTCCTGTTCCGCGACTGGACCCACGAGACCCCGCCGCTGGGGGTCCTCGACGCCGTGCTGGCCCAGGGCGCCACCCCCGTGCTCACCTGGGAGCCCTGGTACGCCCCCTCCGGCGGCGCCGGGTCCGCCGGAGGGGCCCGGCAGCCGCCCTTCGCCCTCGACCGGCTGCTCGCGGGCGACCACGAATACCGGATCCGCACCTGGGCGGAGGCCCTGGCCGGGTGGGGCCGGGACCTCGTGCTGCGCTTCGCGCACGAGATGAACGGCGACTGGTACCCCTGGGGCGCCGGGGTGCAGGCCAACACGGCCGAGCAGTACGTCCGGGCGTGGCGGCACGTCCACGACCGCTTCGCCGCGGCCGGCGCCGACAACGTCCGCTGGTGCTGGGCCCCCAACGTCCCGGCGCCCACGGGGGAGGGTCCCGGCGGGACCGGGCTGGCGGACTTCTTCCCGGGCCCTGACGTGGTCGACCTCCTCGGGATCGACGGCTACAACTGGGGCTCCGCCACGCCGCCCCTGGCCTGGACCGGCCCGCAGGACCTCTTCGGTCCCGGCCTCGAGGAGCTCCGCGCCCTCCGGAGCGGCCTGCCGGTCCTCGTGACGGAGACCGCCTCGGCCGAGGGGACCCGGGACGGGGAGTCGAAGGCCGGGTGGATCGCCCAGCTCTTCGACTTCCTCGACCGGCAGGGGGACGTGCGCGCCGTCGTCTGGTTCCAGGAGGACAAGGAGCGCGACTGGAGGGTCGACTCCTCCCCCGCCGCCCTGGCCGCCTACCGCCAGGCCCTGACCGGCACGCGCTAACTCCCCGCCCTGTTCACCCGGTGTTGCGCAGCCCGGCGGACACCCCGTTGATCGTGATCAGCAGCGCCCGCTGCAGCCCCTCGTCCGGCTCCTCCCCGGCCTGCCGGATGCGGCGCAGCAGCTCCACCTGCAGGTAGGAGATCGGGTCGAGGTACTGGTCGCGGACCACGAGCGTCTGCTTGAGCGTGGGGTTGCCTCCCAGCGGCTCCTCCTCCCCGGTGAGCCGGGCCAGCTCGGCGCAGGTGAGCTCGAACTCCTCGCGGACGGCGTCGAAGACGTGGCGCAGCCGCTCGGGCACGAGCGCCCGGACGTAGTGCGCGGCGATCTCGAGGTCCGTCTTCGCCACGGTCATCTCCACGTTGGAGACCACGGAGCGGAAGAAGTGCCAGCGCTCCAGCATGGCGCGCAGGTCCTCCTCCATCCCCGCCTCGCGCGCGGCCCGCAGCCCCGAGCCCACGCCGAACCAGCCCGGGACGATCTGCCGGGACTGGGTCCACCCGAAGACCCACGGGATGGCCCGCAGCCCCTCGATCCCCGTGTCCGACGACGGGCGCTTGGCCGGGCGGGAGCCGATGTTCAGGGCCCCGAGCTGCTCCACGGGGGTCGCGGCCACGAAGTACTCGGGCAGGTCGGGGTCCTCCACGAGGCCGCGGTAGGCGGCGAAGGCGGCGTCGCTGACGGCGTCCATCACCTCGCCCCACCGGTCCAGCTCCTCCTCCGTGGAGCGCGGGTCCTGGTGCAGGGCGGTCGCGCGCAGCACCGCGGCCAGGGACAGCTCGAGGTTCTCGCGGGCCAGCGCGGGCAGGGAGTACTTGTCGCTGATCACCTCGCCCTGCTCCGTGAACCGGATCTCCCCGGCCAGGACGCCGCTGGGCTGGGCGAGGATCGCGTCGTGGGTGGGCCCGCCGCCGCGGCCCACGGAGCCGCCGCGGCCGTGGAACAGGCGCAGCCGGACCCCGTGGCGGGCGGCGACGTCGCGCAGCCGGCGCTCCGTGCGGTGGATCTCCCACCGGCTGGTCATCACCCCCGACTCCTTGTTGGAGTCGGAGTAGCCGAGCATGACCTCCTGGAGGTCCCCGCGCGCCCGCACCACCTGACGGTAGGCGGGGT
This sequence comes from Kocuria rosea, assembly GCF_023715525.1. Taxonomy (GTDB): domain Bacteria; phylum Actinomycetota; class Actinomycetes; order Actinomycetales; family Micrococcaceae; genus Kocuria; species Kocuria rosea_A. The sequence goes on from NZ_JAMBOG010000006.1 coordinate 79,890, forward strand.
CGGAGAGCAGCTCGTCGATCACCTCGGCGGAGCGGCGCAACTCGTGCACCGTCTCGAGCAGGGGCGCGAAGCCGATGGTGGCGCGGGCGCGCTCGCCGGTGAGGTCCACGAGCCCGGCCTCGCGGGCCAGCACCACGGGGGCCAGGATGTCGTCCGCCCCGCGGGTCATGGACACGATGTAGGTCTCCACGACCTCCTCGCCGTAGATCGCCTGTGCGCGGGCGATCTCCCGGAAGACGGCGAACGTGCGGTCGGCGTCGCCGTCCAGCTGCACGGCCCCGGTGGCGAGCCCGGGAGGGGCGAGCGGTCGGCGCCCGGCCAGCTCCCCCGAGAGCACCCGTGAGCGCCCGGCCCGGTCGAGCTCCGCGTACGGCCGGTCCAGCTCCCCGAGCCGGTCGAGGAGCTGGCCCACGGCCTCGTGGTGGGCGTCGGCGTGCTCGCGCACGTCCAGCGTGGCCAGGGCCAGGCCGAACCCGGCGATGGTGCGGGTGGCGGCCGCGAGGGACCCTCCGGCGGCGAGCTCCCCCGCGTGCCGGCGCAGGGAGCGCGCCACCACGCCGAGGTCCTCGAGCAGCTCGGCCGTGGTGCGGTAATCCCGGCCCGGCTCGTGGGCGGTCTCCTCGGCGAACCGGCGGCGGGTGTTGAGCAACTTGGCCTTGATGCACGTGAGCTTCAGCCGGTACGGCTCCTGCGTGTTGAGCTCCAGCACCCGCGGGTCCAGGCCGGGCAGGTGCGCCACGTCCTCCGTCAGGGACGCCAGCAGCTCGGGCTCCACGTCGACGATCGCGGTGGAGGAGGACAGCCGGGACACCAGCACGTCGAGGAAGCCCAGGGCGACGTCGACGGCGGCCTGCCCCTGCAGCTGCAGCACCCGGCGGGTGATCTCCGGGGTGACGTTGGGGTTGCCGTCGCGGTCCCCGCCGATCCAGGAGCCGAAGCGCAGCGGCGGGATCCCCGCCGGCAGCGCCACGTCGTGCTGTCCGAGCAGGTCCTCGAGGTCGGCGAGCAGCACAGGCATGGTCTCGGTGAGCACCTCCCGCAGGTAGTAGAGGGCGTTGCGGGCCTCGTCCAGCGGGGTGGGGCGGTTCTGGCGCAGCTCGTCCGTCTGCCACAGGAGCTCGATGAGCTCCGCGAGGCGCCGGTCCTGGCGGCGGCGGGCCGCGGAGCCCTCGGGCGGGCTCTGCGCCAGGAGGTCGGAGAGGTGGCGGATCTTGGTCAGCACCGACCGGCGGGAGGCCTCGGTGGGGTGGGCGGTGAACACCGGGCGCACGTCGAGGCGGTCGACGGCCGCCCGCAGCGTCCCGGGCCCGGCCTCCCGGACGACGTCGGCGACGGCGGCGGCGAGCCACCCGTCCTCCTCGGGGCGCTGCTCGAGCAGGCGCACCCGGTGCACCTGCTCGGCCGCGTTGGCGAGGTGGAAGTAGTGGGCGAAGGCCCGCACCAGGTCGGTGGCCTGCTCCAGCGGCAGCGACCCGAGCAGCTCGCGCACGCGGCGGGCGGCGTCGTCTCCCGGGGAGGCCTTCGCCTCCTTGGTGAGCAGGCGGACCTGCTCCACCAGCTCGAGCAGCTCCGGGCCGCGCTGGCGCACCAGGGTCTCGCCCAGCAGGGTGCTGATCCGCCGGACGTCCGCGCGCAGCGGCGCGTCGATGACGTGCGCGTCGGCGACCTGGGCGTCGGTCCGGTCCTCGGTGGGGGCGGCGGTGCGGTGGTGCTGGGTCATGGTCGACAGCTCCTGCCTGGACGGTCGGCGGCGTTCCCGCGCACGACCGTCGGCCGGTCGCGCCGTCGGTGCCTTGCGCCACAGACTACCCCGGTGCCGCGGCGCCGCACGGATCCGTCCCCACTGTGGCACGCACCGGGGAGCACACCGGGAAAACCCGTGCCGCCCCGGCGCCGGGGCGGTAGGTTCGGCGGTGAGCAGCACCGTCCGCCCCGCTCCAGGAGGCACCCGCCATGACCCAGAACCCCGACGGCGCTCCGGACCCCGGCTTCCAGGGCCCCGGCTTCCAGGGCCCCGGTGCCCCGCGGCCGCCCGGCGGCGGGCAGCCGCCGCTCCACCCCGGCGGTCCACCGCCCCAGCACCCCGGCGGGCAGCGGCCCTACCACCCCGGGGGCGGACGGCCCCCGCAGTGGAGCGGCCCGGGCGGGCCGACGGTCCCGCCGCGGCCGCCGATGACCGGCCCGCTGCGGCTGCTGCTGAAGCTGACCCTCGTGTCCTTCGCGGTGGGCGTGCTCAACAGCGTCGTGGAGACCCTCGCGGGGCCCACGCTCCCGGGCACGGAGGGCATGGGCCCGGCGGTGGGGACGCCGGGGGGCGGGCTGGTCGCCATCGCCCTGGTGATGGGGCTGGTGCTGACCGCCGGGCTCTACGCGCTGGTGTACTTCCCGCTGCGCGACCAGCGGCAGTGGGGCTGGGTCCTGGGCCTCGTGTTCTGCTCGCTGGCCGTCCTCGGCGACGCGTTCAGCCTGGTGCTGCAGCTCGTGGGCGGGCACCTGCTGCCCGGCCTGACCACGCTCGTGCTCGTGGGGGTCAACGTCGCGTGGCTCGCGGTCGCGAGCAGGCCCGGGGTCCGGGCGGCGCTGCGCTGAGCGGGCCCCGGGGACGGAGCGCTAGGACCCCGCCGTGATGGGCGGAGCGGCGGACCAGGGGAAGACGATCCACTCGTCGGTGGCCTTCCACACGTAGTCCGGCTCGATGACGGAGCGGGGCTTGCTGTAGATCACCGCGGAGCGCGCCTCGGCGCCGAAGCCGCGCAGCAGCTCGAGGACGAGCGCGAGGGTGCGCCCGGAGTCGGCGACGTCGTCGACGACGAGCAGCTTCTGCCCGGTGATGGACTCGGTGTCGAGCATCGGGGCCAGCAGCACCGGGTCGGGCAGGGTCTGGTGCACGTCGGTGTAGAACTCCACGTTGATCGCGTCGGAGAGCTTGACCCCCATCGCGTAGGAGAGGGCCCCCGCCGGCAGGAGGCCGCCGCGGGCCACCGCGATGATGATGTCCGGGACGAAGCCGCTGTCCACGACGCTCCGGGCGAGCTCCTGGGTCGCCTCGCCGAAGCGCTCCCAGGTCAGGATCTCCTTGCCCTCGAGCTCGAGGGCATCCGCGTGATAAGCCATGCGCCTCAGGCTACCCGAGCCGCGGGGGGTGCCCCTGCCGGTGGAGGATTGCACCCCGAAGCAGTAAGTTTGCTGATCGGATCCTCCGCGGCCTCCTGTGCCGCGACCGAACAGAGAGGGGCACCATGCGCGAGCACCGCGCCGAGGGCCGCACGGCCCTGCTGGTCATCGACATGCAGAACTCCTACTTCGACTTCCCCGAGCTCGAGGAGCAGCGCGAGTCCGTGACGGAGAAGGCCAACGAGCTGATCCGCTGCGCCCGCGGCGCCGGCTGCCCGATCCTGCTGATCCGCACCCAGCACGAGCGGGACCGCTCCACCTGGACGGTCAACATGCAGGACGACGACCAGGGCTTCGCCTACCCCGGCACGGAGCAGGCCGAGTACGTCGCCGGCCTCGACACCGAGGACGGGGTGGGCCTCGTCAAGACGCGCGACAGCGCGTTCTTCGACACGGACCTCGCGGCGCGGCTGCGCAATCTCGGCGTGAGTCACCTCGTGCTGTGCGGGATCTCGACGCACAGCTGCGTGGCCCAGACCGCGATCGACGCGTTCGCCCACAACTTCCGCGCCGCCGTGGCCCGGGACGCGGTCGCCTCCGAGAACCCGGACCTCTCCCGGGCGCTGCTCGCCTTCCTCGAGGACGAGATGCGCCAGGACGTCCTGCACCAGGCCGACGCCCTGGCCCGGCTGGAGGGCTGAGCCCCGCAGCGCCCCCCGGCCCGATGTGACACGGTGCGTCGTGCCGGTGCGCCCCGTGCCCGCCGCCCGCGACGGCGGCGGGCACGGGTGCCACAGGGTTTTCTCAAGTGTGCTTTCGCATATTCACGCTGTCAGCACCATCGCTTCTTGAGGAGACATCATGAGCACCTCCACCGGTCCCCGCGGGCTGCGGCGGGATCCACCACGGCGTTCTCGCGGTCGCCGCACCGTCGCCGCGTCCGTCGCCCTCCTGCTCGGCGCCACCGGAGTCAGTGCGTCGATCGCCGCCACCGAGGTCACCCAGCGCAACCCGGGCGGCCTGACCGCCGTGGGGCCCGTGAACACCGACCACGGGTACCCCGCCTGGTACGAGGACCGCACCAAGACCCGGACCGAGCTGTGCCTGGACGCCGACAACCCGCTGTGCGGCTTCCTGCCCGGAGACGTCCCCGATCCGGCGAAGCCCATCTCCTTCCCGGGCAACTTCCCCGGGGAGGCGTTCTACATGCTGGCCGGGTCCGAGCTGGAGCTGCCCGGCGGGGGCCGGGCGGTGCTCGTCCTGGCCCTGGAGGCCGCCTTCGCCAACGAGAACCCGATCCCCGGGGACCAGGTCGTCTTCGCCCGTCAGCGCATCACCGTCAGGGACGCCCCGCCCAACACCACCCTGACGTTCACGCATCCCTACGGCACGATGACCATCGACACCGACGCCGAGGGCGCGGGCAAGCTGGTGGAGGACGTCTCGCCGGCCATCGGGAACTTCCAGACGCCCCTGAAGGGCGATGTCGGTCCGTTCCTGAAGTGGGACAGCGGCGCCCCCGAGGGCTACCTCGGCAACCCGGACGTGGAGCACACCATCACGGGCAGCCCGTTCGGCACCAACTTCTTCTCGGTGAGCGGTGGCGGTCTGGACGTCAGGAACGACCTGTTCTCCGTGATGGGCAAGATCTCAACCAACACCGGGGTGCAGACCGACCGGGCGGTCGTCAACGGGGAGTACATCGACGTCTTCGCCACCAGCCGCGGGGACCAGCTCGAGGTGGCCGGCCAGGACGGCGTGTTCGAGACCACCCCCATGGAGAAGGAGGACGGGGACTCGGAGCGCGCCTACGCCCGCATCAAGTTCACCGGGGCCGCGCCGGCGAGCGTGACGGTCCGGAACCTCGGCGACAAACCGGTCAGCAGCAGCCAGGTCGCCGTCACCGACGTCTCGGTCGCCACGGCCGCCACCTACGACGGCACCGCACTGACCGTGGAGGCGACGTCGTCCTCCGGGGTCGCCCCGACGGTCGCCGGCTTCGGGAAGCTGGCCGCAACGGGCACCGCGAACGTCTTCAAGGCCTCGTTCAACACCGTGGCCCCGCCGGTGGAGGTCACGGTCTCCACCTCGGAGACGAGCAAGGCCACGGTGCCCGTCGGTGTGACCGGCGGCGCGGCCAGCCCGGTCGGCGAGGACCCGATCGCCCCGCAGCCGGACCCGGGCCCCGTCACCGAGGGCACGACCCCGGACAACCCGGGCACCGGTGACCCCGCCCCGGTGGAGCAGCCGGCGGCGACCGCGGCCGTGGCGGCCCTGCCGGGCTCGGTGGCCCGCGGCATGCCTGCGGAGCTGGACGGCTCCGGTTCGGTGAACGCGACCGCGTACGAGTGGTCGCAGGTGAGCGGACCCACCGTGACGTTCAGCAGCAAGACCGTGGCCAAGCCCAAGGTCACCGTGCCGTTCTTCACAGCCACCTCCGCTACGGCACCCGCCGCACTGGACCAGGACCCGGTGCTCCAGCTGGTGGTCACCAACGCCGCCGGGGTGAGGAGCGCACCGGCGACGGTCACGCTGAAGAGCGATGACCGGGTGAGCGTCGCGGCGACCTCCCGGCACCGCGTGGGCAAGGAGTTGCGCCTCACCGGCACAGCACTCGTGCCCGGCGCCCCGGCCCTGCTGAACCCCGCCTCGCAGGTCAACATCTACAACACCACCTCGGGCAGGCCTGTCAAGATCGCCTCCGTGCCGGTGGACTCCCTGGGCAACTGGGAGTACCGGGCCAAGCCGGGGCCCGGCCAGCGCATCTCCAGCGTGCTGGTGCAGTCCACGCGCGGCGGGGAGGCCAGGGGGGTGGTCGCCGGATAAGAGCAGCACAGGCAACGCCTTCTCCCCGGCCGGCCCGCGCTCCAGTTCCTCGGAGCGCGGGCCGGCGCCTGTGCGCGCCCGGTCCGCAGGATGCCCCCGTGGGCGGACGGCCTGCGCCGCCGGGCGCGCCCGGCGCCCGGGACCGCCGTGGCGGCGCCCGGGCTCCCCCACGAGGAGGCCCCCGGACCTCGAGGGTCCGGGGGCCGCGGAGCGCGCGCTCGGGGTGCTCAGTCCGTCTCCTCGACGTGCTCGTCCTCCGGGTGCTCGTCCTCGGGCACCTCCTCCCGCTCCGGGTCCTCGTCCTCGTTGCCGGTGGGCATGTTCTCGAGCGCCCCGGCCATCCGGAGGAAGTCGCCGCAGGCGAAGGGGGTGGCTCCCGGCGTCCACGGGGTGGCCGCGTTGAGGAACGACGAACGGTCCAGGGAGAGGACTCCCAGGATCACCTCCGCGACGATCCGCCCGCCCACGGGGCCCAGCGTCCGCCCGCCCAGCAGCTCCGCCTCCTTCAGCACGTAGAACCACAGCGGGGCCCGGCCGTTCCAGCCGGGCTCGGTCAGCCCGAGCCGGTCGTTCGAGATGGGTGCCACGCCCATGGCCCGGGCGACGTCCTGCCCGGCCGGCAGGCCGAGCCGCTTGCCGCGCAGCAGGTTGCGCTGGGCCAGGTTGAGGATGGCGCCGTCGACGTGCTGGACCACGGTGGGTGGGAGCTCGGCCAGGGGCAGCGCCAGCTTGGTGTCGATGAGCCGGGTCAGGTTGCGGTCGTCCGGTGCGCTGACGCCGGGGAGGTCGAAGAAGTAGTTCCAGTCCGCCCGGGCGGCGGCCGGTATCGGCCGGGAGCCCCGGAGGTCGTTCGACGGCGAGCCGAAGAACGGGATCGTGACCTCGTCGTTCATCTCGTACTCGGCGCGGACCATGCTGTGCCCGAACCGGTAGGCGCCCACGGAGTACTCGACGGGCATCATGGGGCGGGCGGGATTGCCCGGCCTGTAGAACCGGCGGTCCACGGCCACCGGGCCCTTCCCGCCGGCCCCGAGCATGCTCCGCACCAGGGGCCGGCCCACGATCCGGGGCAGGAAGTCGTGGACGATCAGCCACTGGAAGTGCCAGCGGGTCAGGCGCTGCGCCTCCTGGAACGACGCCCCGGAGTCCACGAACCTGTTGTGCGCCTGGAGGAAGGCCAGGTGGAACTGGGCGATGATCAGGTTCTCGTCGTTGCGGTGGTCGCCGATGACCGCGGTCCCGTCCGCACGGCGCGGCAGGTCCGGCAGGCCGTCCGGGGTCCGGCCGATGCGCATCCTCCGCGGGTCCGCCGGGTCGTAGAGCTGGGGGTCGGCCGCCGGTCCCCGGCCGTACACGGAGCCGAGGTCGAAGAAGGGGGTGTCGAAGTTCGTGAGCCCCTTCGGGTCGAGCTCCTGCGCGGGCAGCGGCGTCCGGTCGAGGGTCATGTCGTGGTCGATGAACTGCCCCAGGTAGGCGAAGCCGGCCGGGATGTCGGGGTTGTCGAAGCCGTCGTTGCTCAGCGAGACGTCCTCCAGGGGCGGCGTCCGGTCGATCATCCGCTGGGCGAGGCCCACCAGGAGCGCGTCGTCGGGCGAGAAGGCGGGCAGCTTCGGGAACATCACCCCGAAGCGGCCCTCGGCCTTCCGGCCGACCGTGACCGCGATCCCGGATCCCCGCAGCTCGCCCGCACCGTGCCCCGTTCCCCGGGACAGGACACCGGGCGCGGCGGCCGGGGCCGGCCGGCGCGGGGCGGCGTGGGCGCCCGTGGCGCCCACCACGGGCAGGGCGGCGAGTCCTGCGGCGAGCCCGGCGAGGGCGCCGCGGCGCGAGACGCCGGGGCGCGAGACGCCGGGGCGCGACGGGGACGAGGATTCCATGGTGCTTCCTTCCGGAACGGCCCGGTCTGGCGGGCGCGGAGTTTGCTCCAGTGAATCCAGGGGTTCTTGGAAAAGTCTTGGATCCCGGACGGGCCGGGGCCGGCGGTCACGAGCTGCGGGGCAGCAGGACCGTCGCCTCGACGGCGGCGACGGGCACGCTGCCGTAGTCGCGGGAGTCCACGGACGGGGACCGGTTGTCCCCCAGGACGAAGACGTGGGCCGGGGGGACCGTGACGGGCCCGAACCAGGTGGCGTCGATCCGGCTGTGGTCCACGAACGGCTCGGGGACCGGGTCGCCGTCGACGACCAGGACGGAGTCCTCGATGGCCACGGTCTGCCCCTCGGCGGCCACGACCCGCTTCACGGTGGTGTGGCCGTCCTCGGGGCCGGCGAAGACCACCAGGGACCCCGGCTCCGCCCGCCGGTCCGGGGAGCCGGCCTTCAGCAGGAGCACCACGCCGCCCTCCGGCAGGGTGGGCTCCATGCTGTCGGAGCCGACGACGAGGGGCTCGACCAGCCACAGCCGGCAGCCGAGGACCGCCGCCGCGCCCAGCAGCACCGCGGCGGCCGTCCTGCGGCGGACCGGTGCGCCCATCACCTGCCGCCCGGTTTTCCTCCGGGGGTCTTGCGGACCTTGGTCGGCGTGGGCGTGGGCGTGGGCGTCGCCGTGGCGGAGCGCGACGGGCTCGGAGCCGGCGAGGTGGACGGGGACGAGGACGGGGACGAGGACGAGGACGGCGTGGGGCTGGGGCCGACCACCGGCGCGGAGCCGTCGTCCCACTTCGCGGGCGCGGCCGTCATCGGGTCGTCGGGGTCCGGGTCGTCCTCCTTGAGGCCCACCCGGAACTGGACCATCATGTCGTGGTCCTCGTGGGAGAGGTTGTGGCAGTGGATCATGTACCGGCCCTTGTGGGGCCCGAACTTCATGAGCAGCCGCACCGTCTCCCCCTCCCCCACGTAGACGACGTCCTTGGGGCCGCGCTCGTAGTTGAACGGGGACCGGCCGTTGCGGCTGAGGATCTGGAAGTCGACGAGGTGGATGTGGAGCGGGTGGTACCACCCGCCGGAGTTGTTCTCGAACTCCCAGATCTCGACGGCGTTCACGTCCACCTCGGCCGCGACCTTCTTGTAGCCGCTGGCGACGACCTCCTGCCAGGTGACGTCGTTGACCGTCCACATCCCGTTGGTGCGGTCGAGCTCGAACCGCCGGGTCCGCGTGGACTGGCCGGCCGTCAGGGCCATCACCTCGTTGTGCGTGCTCAGCTGCGCCGGGATCCGGTTCCAGGTGGGGTCGGAGGTGTCCACGGGCTCGTCGACGACGTCGAAGGCCATGATCTGGTGGGTGTAGTCGTAGTCCACGTTGTTGTCGTTGGAGAGGTTGCGCAGCTCGACCCGCTGCCCGGTCCGGTACTTGCGGAAGTCGATGAGCAGCTCGTAGCGCTCCGCGCCGGCGTGGCGGTAGTTGTTCACGAACTGCGTCGTGGGCACCAGCCCGCCGTCCGTGCCGACGACCGCGATCGGGTCTCCCGTGCTCAGGGTGGGGCGCAGGGACCGGGAGATGCAGGCGTTGAGCACCCGGAACCGGTAGACGCGCTTCTGCACCTTCATGACCGGCCACGGCCGCCCGTTCACGAGGATGACGTCCCCCCACAGCCCGGAGTGGCTGTTGTCGTCGTAGCCGAGGGAGCCGTCCTCCGCGAACATCGCGTCCGAGATCGTGACGGCCACGTCGAAGCGGCCCTGCGGCAGGAGCGCCCGCTCCAGGGGATCGTGCATGTGGTACTGCGCCGCCAGGCCGGAGTAGGCGTTGAGCGCCGTGTAGTGGACGCCGTGGTCGTGGTACCAGAGGGTCCGTGCCGGCTGGAAGTTCGGGTAGTGGTAGTCCTTGTAGAACCCGGGGTTCGTGACGTCGTTGGCGTAGCCGTCGTACTGCGGCAGGGACGCGGACCCGTGCAGGTGCGTCGAGGTGGACAGGACGTGCCCGTCCAGCGGGTGCGTGGCGGGCAGCTGGTTGCGCACGCGGAGCACCGCCTTGGTCCCCTGGTCGAGGCTGATGGTGGGCCCGGGGAAGATCCCGTCGTAGCCCAGGATCGGCGTGGTCAGCCCCGCCCGGGGCAGGATCTGGGCCCGCGCCGCCCGCTCGGTGACCACGTAGTGGTGCACGGGCAGCCCGTCCACGGGGTCGACCGTCCGGGCACGGGGCTGCAGCACGGGCGGCTCGACGAACGGCGTCCGGAAGGGCCGGGGCATGTCGGCGTCGCGCAGGGCGCTGGCGGACTTGGCCTCCACGGACCGGGTGGGCACCGCGAGCGCTCCGGCGCCCACGGCCCCCAGGCCGCCGAGCAGCAGGACGTTCCTTCGCGAGACGGTCATGGGTGTTCTCCTTCGAGCTGGTTGTACGACGTCGGGCCGGGTTCCCGCGGCACCCGGTGGAGCAGCGCGGCGGTCACGGCCGGCCGCGTCGAGGAGGTCATCGCGGACCGCCGCCGTGGTGGTGGTCCGCCCCGAGCGACAGGCGCGCGCGCTCCGGGCCCTCGAGGGTCAGTTCGAGCGCCCGGTCGGGGACCTCGAAGAGGAGCTCGGCCTGCAGGACCTCGCCCTGGCCGATCAACCGCTCCTGGACGGACGCCCGCACGGCCTCGGACTCGCCCCCGCCGAGACGGTCCACCGTCCAGTCCGCGGCGTCGAAGTCGACGCCCTCGGCCTCGAGGGCGGTGAGCTCCAGCAGCACCCGCACCCGGTGGGTGCCGCCCTCGGCGGGCTCGTCCTGCGCGGCCGGGCCGTCCCCGTCCTCCACGGGGAGGACGCCGTTGATCCGCGCGAGTCCCCCGGGCACCGGGGCCACCGCACCCAGCGGGGCGCTCGGCGCCTCGTCCTGCCCCAGCACGGCGACGCCGAGGATCCCGGTGAGTCCGAGCAGGAAGGCCGCCGGGACCAGCCAGCGCCGGCGGGCCGCCCTCGGGGGGCGGTCCGGGTCGGCGGAGCCTGCGTCCGGGAGCACGGTGGAAGTGGTCATGCCAGCACGATGGGGAGCGGACCTTGGAGAAAAGTTGGCACCCGGAGGACGAATGTCCAGGTCCGCGCCGGCGGGGAAACAGAGCGTCATCCACCCTTCCGCACCCCCCATTTTGGGGAGGCTCCCACCCCCCATCCGGGGCTGACCCCATCCTTCCCCCGGCTCCAGACTGGTATTCACTTTCGGGAAGGGGGAACCGTGACCACGACAGGTGACGACAGAACAGCCGGGGGGCGCCAGGTGCGGCTGTCGGTGCGCGTGCTGGGACCGCTGGAGGTACGCCGGGGGGACCGCACCCTGACGGCCCAGGAGCTCGGCGGACCCAAGCAGCGGCAGATCCTGGAGATCCTGCTGCTGCAGCTGGGCACGCCCGTGTCCAAGGACCGGCTCGTCGAGCTGCTCTGGGGGGACCGGCCGCCGGCGGCGGCGCTGCAGAACCTCGAGAGCTACGTCAGCGTCCTGCGCCGCGGCCTCCAGCCGGGTGCGGGCCGGAGCGGGCCCCTGCGGACCGCCAACGGCGGATACGTCATGGACGGCGCCGTGGTGGACCTGGACCTCCACCGGTTCGAGCTCGCCGTGGAGCGAGCCCGCCGCAGCCGCGCAGAGGCGGCGTATCGGCTGTGGTGCGCGGCGCTCGAGCTGGCGTCGGGGCCGTTGCTGGAGAACGAGCTGCGCTGCGAGTGGGCGGAGCACCAGCGCGAGCTGCACGGCGCCCGCGTGGTCGAGGCCCGCGTGTCGGCCGCCGAGACCGCCCTCGAGCTGGGGCTCCACCGCGAGGCCGTGGAGCATGCACGGGCCGCGCTCGCCGGGGACCGGCTGCTCGAGCGTGCGTGGGCGGTGCTGGTGCTGGGCCTCGAGGGGCTCGGGCGCCCGGTCGAGGGCCTCCAGGCCTACGAACGCTGCCGCCGGGTCCTCGACCAGGAACTCGGCTGCGCCCCGTCGGCCGCACTGCAGGCGGCCCACACCCGGATGCTGCACGCCACCGCGTCGACCGGCAGCGAGCTGGGGCAGGTCCTGTCCGCCCTGCTGGTGCTCCACGGCCAGGCCGGCGCCCCGGACGGGCTGCCCGGCGACCCGGTGCCGCTCGCCCGCCACGAGGCCGCCACGGTCCTCCAGGCCTTCCTGGGGCGCACCCTGAGCCCGGCCGCCTAGGGCCGGATCCATGAGACGGTGCACGCGAGGTCGGCCGGGGGCGCAACCGGCTGCCGACCGCGGAAGTGGCCACACCTTCCCGCTTGGTCACCCGGGTTTGCGATCGCCATACTACTGGTACGTAGTACGGGGGTTGCCGGGGGGCGAGTCTGGAATGACCGATGGAGCGGAGGGGGTGCGTGATGCGCGCACCTCGATACTGGTGGTCGACGACCACACGACGTTCGCGGAGCTGCTGACCGGCGCGCTGCGGCGGGAGCCCGATCTGCGCAGCGTCGGGGTGGCCCACGACGTGGAGTCGAGCGTGCGGCTGTGCGCGGCGCTGCGGCCCGACGTGGTCGTCATGGACTACCACCTCTCCGGGGGCAACGGCGTGGCGGCCTCCGCCCGGATCCTCGCGGACCGGCCGGGAACCCGCGTCGTCATGCTGACCGGCGACCCGGCCCAGCACGTCCTGGAGGCCGCGGCGAGCACCGGGATCTGCGCCTTCCTGCCGAAGGACGGGTCGCTCGCCACCCTGCTCGAGACCGTCCGCAGCGCGCGGTGCGGCACGATGGCCGTCCACCCGTCGCTGCTCGCGGCGGCGGTCCCGGACCGCCACCGGGGCGCGACCGCGCCGGCGCTGACCCAGCGCGAGATGGAGGTCCTGCGGCTGATGGCGCAGGGGCACAGCGTGGGGACGAACGCACGGCTGCTGAGCATCACCCCGAACACGTGCCGGGGCTACGTCAAGGCCATCCTCGCCAAGCTGGGCGCGCACTCCCAGCTCGAGGCGGTCGCGGCGGCGTCGCGCCTCGGCCTGCTGGCGGACCACCGGTGAGGCACCTCCTCCCCCGCGCGGAGCGCACCGTTCCGGAGGCCGCGACCCTCGCCCTGGACCCGCCGGACCCTTCGGCACGGACCGTCACCGGGCGGTCCGAGGTGCACGCCGCCGTGCGCAGGTTCCTGCTCGCGGGGCTGGTGGTGGTGCTCCTCGCCGCGGTGCCCGCGACGTGGTGGATCCGGGCCGTGGCCGAGCAGCACGCCGTGGAGCACGTCCTGCGCGTGACGCAGCGGCTCGCCAACCACGCCGTCGCACCCCTCATCACCGAGGACCTCCTGGCGGGCGGGTCGGCCGCCACGGCGCAGCTGGACGTCCGGATGCGTCCCTGGCTGGAGGACGGGACCATCCGCCGCATCAAGATCTGGGACGACGACGGCACGATCGTCTACTCCGACGAGCACGAGCTCATCGGGCAGAACTTCGGCCCGACGTCGTGGGACGACGGACTGGTCGCCCGCGGCGAGGGGGTCGCGACCATCGAGCACCAGCAGGACGCGGAGAACTCCCACGAGGCCGGCGCCGGGCGGCTGGTGGAGGTCTACGTCGGGTTCGTCCCCGACGCCGGGCAGCAGCTCGTGCTCGAGGTCTACTACGACGACTCGATCGTGCGGGAGGAGCAACGCTCCGTGCTCATGAGCCTGGCTCCCGCCTTCCTCCTGACCCTGGTGCTGTTCCAGCTGGCCCAGCTCGCACCGGCCGTGGGCCTCGCCCGGCGGATCCAGGACCACCGCTCCGCACGCGCGCGCCTGCTCCAGCACGCCGTGGACGCGGCCGAGCTGGAGCGGGTGCGGGTCGCCCGGGACCTGCACGACGACGTGATCCAGGACCTGGCCGGCCTGTCCTACTCCCTGGAGGCCCAGGAGATGACCGCGGACGACCCGGAGCAGCGCCGGGCCCTGGTCCGGTCCCGCACGATCCTGCAGGGCAGCCTGCGCACCCTGCGCGGGATCACCACCGCCCTGTACTCCCCGGACCTGCTGACCCTCGGGCTGCCGAAGGCCCTGGCCCGGCTCGCGGACCCGCTGGCCCGGCGGGGGATCGACACGTCCGTGCGGATCAGCCCGGCGGTCCTCCTGACGCCGGAGCAGGAGGGGATGTTCCTGAAGGTGGCCCGGGAGGCTCTCGCCAACATCTCGAAGCACGCCCACGCGTCCACGGTGACCCTGCACCTGGAGGTGGAGCACGGCGCCACGGTGATGTCCATCAGCGACGACGGCACAGGCTTCGACGACTCCCGGGGCTCGCCGGAGGGCCACCTCGGGCTGCGGATCATGCGGGACGTCGCCGACGCCGCGGGGGCCGCGCTCGAGATCAGGTCACGGCCCGGGACCGGCACCACGGTGCTCGCGGTCCTGCCCCCGGGCGCCGTCACCGTGCGCCCCTGAGCCGCTCCTACCGGGCAGCGCCGTCGGCCGTGCCGTCGGCGAGCATGTCCTCGACGTAGCGGCGCACCTCGGTGCCGAACAGCTCGATGCTGCGCGTCATCCGGGCGTGGTCCAGGGTGCCCACCGCGTACTTGAGGTCGAAGCGGGAGGCGCCCAGCGCCGTCGAGGACCGCACGATCTTGCGCGCGACGGTCTCGGGCGAGCCCACGAAGTAGGCGCCCTCGGGCCCGCACATCGCGTCGAACTCGCTCCGGGTGAGCGGGCCCCAGCCCCGCTCCTTCCCGATCCTGGCGTGCGTGTAGGCCTGGTGCGGGAAGAACTCCTCGCGGGCCTGCTCGTCGGTCCGCGCCACGTAGCCCGGGGAGTGGAACGCCACCGGCTGCGGCTCCCGGCCGAAGTGCGCGAGGGCCTCCCGGTAGTAGTCGGCGAAGGGCTGGAAGGCGGCCGGGCGCCCGCCGATGATCGCGAAGATCACGGGCAGCCCGTAGTGGGCGGCGCGGACCACGGAGTTCGGGGACCCGCCCACGGCGATCCACGTGCGCAGCGCCCCGGACTCGGTCTTGGGGAAGACCTCCAGGCCCTCGAGGGGCGCGCGCAGCCGGCCGGACCAGGTGATCTCGCCCTCGGTGCGCAGCCGGTCGAACAGCTGGAGCTTCTCCTCGAACAGCGCCTCGTACTCGTCCAGGGGGTAGCCGAAGAGGGGGAAGGACTCGGTGAAGGAGCCGCGCCCCAGGATGACGTCCGCGCGCCCGTGCGAGAGCGCGTCGACCGTGGCGAAGCGCTGGTAGACGCGCACGGGGTCGTCGGAGCTCAGCACCGTGACCGCCGAGCCCAGCCGGATCCGCTCCGTGACCGTGGCGATGCCGGCCAGCACGGTCTCCGGCGAGGAAACTGCGAAGTCCTCGCGGTGGTGCTCCCCGACGCCGAAGAAGTCCAGGCCGACCTGGTCGGCCAGCACCGCCTCCGCGACGACGTTGCGGATCACCTGGGCCCCGCTGAGCATCCGCCCGTCGGGACCGGGGTAGATGTCCCCGAAGGTGTTGAGGCCGAGCTGGAGGGTCATGGGAGCTCCTGGTCGCAGTTTTGTGGACGTGTCCCTATAAGCGCTCCGCGGCTGCCGTTATTCCGGGGCGGCTCCTCCGCTCAGCGCGTGAGCCACTCCCACGCCGTGTGCTTCTCCGGGCCGGGCACGCCGCTGACGATCCAGGCGATGTCGTCCGTGGAGAGCGGGAAGGGCGCCCGGCCGTCCTGCTCCGGCCCCGGGTCGAGCTCGTCCCCGTGGTCCAGGCTCCACAGCTCGGCGAACACCTGCGTGGGCCCGCGGCGGGCGAGGATGCGGTCCCGGACCTCGTCGGCGAGCTCGTCCAGGTGGTCCTGGAGGAACCCGGAGACCTCCGCGGCGAAGCCGGCAGGGTCCTCCTCGGCCTCCTGCGGGTCGATCTCCCACGTCCGCCGCACGACCGCGAGCGCCTCGTCGTCCTCCAGGGGGGCGCCGTCCCGGCGGGGATCGGGGACCTCGGCCGGCACCGGCCCCCCGGCGGCGACGGCCCGGAACCGGTCCCGGAGGGCGAGCAGCGCCGCCACGGCGAGCAGGTCCTGCGCCCGCCGGCCCGGACCCGCGGCGGCGCCGGACCCGGCGTCGTCGTCCGGTTCCGGGCCGGGCGCAGGCTCCCGCAGGAGGTCCTCCCAGGCGTGGCGCACCCACGCCCAGGTGCGGCCGGGGTCCGCGGACCGGATCGAGGACGGCCGCCAGCCCGCGGTCGCGGCGCGCCACCGGGCGTCCAGGGCGGGGTCCCCGAGGGCGGCGTCGGACGGGCTGGGGCGGTCGGCGGGGGCGTGGCTGAACACGGGCTGCTCCTGGGTGGGGCGGGACGGGTGCGGGACCGGGGCCGGGCTCCGGCGCAGGCCCGGCGCACGACGGGCGAGGGGGCCGGTCCGGAGGGCTACCATTCTCCCAGACCCCGCCCCCGTCCCGAGGATGCCCCATGCCCTTCGCCGTCCGCGCCCCGGAATCCGCGCCCACCGCACCCCGCCCCGAGGACGAGCGGCTGCCCCTGGGACGCACCGCCGTCCACGCCGTGCAGCACGTCCTGACCATGTACGGCGGCCTCGTCGCCGTGCCGCTCGTCGTGGCCGGCGCCGCGGGCTACGGCCCCCAGGAGACCGCGCTGCTCGTGGCCGCGGCCCTGTTCGTGGGCGGCTTCGCCACGTTCGTCCAGGCCTGGGGGCTGCCGCGCATCGGTTCGCAGCTGCCGCTGGTGCAGGGCGTGTCCTTCACCGGCATCGCCACCATGCTCTCCGTGCTGGCCTCCGACGGCGGGATGCCCTCCGTCATGGGCTCGATCATGGTGGCCTCCCTGATCGGCTTCCTGGCCGTGCCCTTCTTCGCCAAGGTCCTGCGCTTCTTCCCGCCGGTGGTCACCGGGACGATCATCACGACCATCGGCATCACCCTGGTCCCGGTCGCCGCCGGCTGGGCCATGGGCGGCGACGCCGGGTCGCCCGACCACGGCTCCCCGGCCAACATCGCCCTGGCCGGGTTCACCCTCCTGCTGGTGCTGGTGCTGTCCCGGTTCGGCGGGCCCGCGGTCTCCCGCCTGGCCATCCTGCTGGCCGTCCTGGGCGGCACCGTGGTGGCGTGGCTGCTGGGGGTCGCCGACTTCTCGGCCGTGGGGGAGGGCGCGTGGTTCGCCCTGCCCTCCGTCCTCCACTTCGGCGCCCCGACCTTCGAGCTCGCCGCGGTCGTGGCCATGACCATCGTGATCTTCGTCAACATGGCCGAGACCACCGCGGACATCATGGCCCTGGGCGAGATCACCGGATCGCGGGTGGACGCCCGGCGCATCGCCGACGGCCTGCGGGCGGACATGCTCTCCTCGGCGGTGGCCCCCGTCTTCAACTCCTTCACCCAGACCGCGTTCGTGCAGAACGTGGGCCTGGTGGCCATCACCAAGGTGCGGTCGCGGTACGTGGTGGCCCTGGGCGGGGCGTTCATGGTGGTGCTGGGCATGCTGCCCGTGCTGGGGCAGGTCATCGCCGCCATCCCCCTGCCGGTCATGGGCGGGGCCGGCGTCGTGCTCTTCGGCACGGTGATGTCCTCGGGGATCCGCACCCTGGCCCGCGTGGACTACCGCGGCGGGGCGAACCTGGTCGTCGTCGCGGTGGCCCTGTCCTTCGGCATGGTGCCCATCGTGGTGCCCGCGTTCTACGCGCAGTTCCCGGACTGGGTGGGGGTCATCTTCTCCTCCGGCATCTCCTCGGCGGCCGTCATGGCGCTGGTGCTCAACCTGCTGTTCAACGAGCTCGGCGGACGCCGCCGGACGGAGGCCATGGGCATGGGCGCCGTGGGCCTGCGGGTGCTGAGCCCCCGGGAGTTCGCCGCGCTGCAGGACGGGGACACCTTCGTGGACGGACGGCTCGTGGACGCCCACGGCCGCGAGGTCCCGCACGCCACGAGCCAGGAGCAGTACGAGGCGCTGCGGGCCCGCATCGAGTCGGGCGAGCTGTCCAGCGCGGAGCAGGTCCGGGAGGCCTGCCGGCAGGACTGACCACGGCGGAGGCGCCGGGGCGGGCGCCCGTCCCGGCCGGTGCCGGCCCGGCGCCCCGGACCGGCGCTCCCGGTCAGCGCTCCCGGTCCGGGCGGACCACCATCGCCGAGCCGCCGTAGCCGCGCTCGGTCTCCGCGGCGGAGGTGAACCGGCCTCGCTCCAGGATCCGGATGGCCGAGGCGTTGCCGATCCACCGCCGCGGGGGCGGGACGAGCTCATGGCCCAGTCCGCTCAGCTGCCGGCCGACCGCCGAGTCGGCCAGGCCGAGGTCGGCCTCCTCCGGGCCGTTGCGGGAGCTCAGCCGCGGCGCGGCGATCGCGTCCACGAGGGGCAGGTCCCGGTCGACGTGCCCGGTGATGATCTGGCCCACGGTGGTGATGATGGTCGCCCCGCCGGGGGTGCCCACGGACATCCACGGCTCGCCGTCCCGCAGGATGATCGTGGGGCTCATCGACGAGCGGGGCCGCTTGCCGGGGGCCGGCAGGTTCGGGTCCTTGACGCCCTCGGTGACGGGGGCGAAGTTGAAGTCGGTGAGCTCGTTGTTGAGCAGGAACCCGTGGTCCGGGACCGTGATGCCGGAGCCGCCGGTCTGCTCGATGGTGAGGGTGTAGGAGACCACGTTGCCCCACCGGTCGGCCACGTTGAGGTGGGTGGTGGAGACGCCGCCGGCCGCTTCGGGCTGTCGGGCCCCGGACGGCGCGCAGGCGGCGTAGTCGCCGTCGGGCTCCCCGAAGGGGATGGGCCGCGGCAGCGCCGCGGCGGGGTCGAACAGGCAGGCCCGCTCGTCGGCGAACTCCTGGCTCGTGAGCTCCTCGACGGGCACCCCCGCGACGTCCCCGACCCACCGGTTGCGGTCGGCGAAGGCCGTCGCGGTGGCCTCCGAGAAGCGGTGCAGATACTGGGCCTCCGAGACCTCCGAGAGGTCCTCACCGGTGCGCTCGTCGTAGGCCTCGAGCAGGTTCAGCGTCTCGGCCACCGCGATGCCGCCGGAGCTGGGGACGCCCATCCCGTAGACGTCCAGGCCGCGGTACTCGGTGGAGACGGGGTCGCGGAACACCGCCTCGTAGGCGGCCACGTCGTCCTCCGTCAGCTCGCCCGCGAACACGTCCACGCCCTCGGCGGTGGTGGGGTCGCGGACCTCGTCCACCACGGCCCGCCCGATCGAGCCCTCGTAGAAGGCGTCGACGCCGTGGGTGCGGATCGTGCGGTAGGTGCGGGCGAGGTCGGGGTTGCGGAACACGGTCCCGACCTCGGGCGCCTCGCCGTCGCGCAGGAACACCTGTGCGGTCTCGGGGAACATCCGGAAGCGCTCGGCGTTCTGCGCCGTCTGCTCGGCGAAGTTCTCGTCGACCGCGAAGCCGCGGGCCGCGATCCGCTCCGCGGGCCGCAGCAGCCGGTCCAGGTCCATCGTGCCGAACTCCTCGCTCGCGGCCTCCCACGTGGCCGGGGTGCCGGGCACGCCCACGGACTTGCCCGAGCTGACCACGGTGGCGAAGTCGAGGGGCTCGCCGTCGGCGCCCAGGAACTCGTCCTCCGTGTACGTGGCCGGGGCCGTCTCCCGCCCGTCGATCGTGCGGACCTCCCCGGTGCCGGCGTCGTAGTGGACGAAGAACCCGCCGCCGCCGATGCCCGCGGAGTACGGTTCGGTGACCCCCAGGACCGCGGCCGCGGCCACGGCGGCGTCCGCCGCGTTGCCGCCGCGCTCGAGGACGTCGATGCCCGCCCGGCTGGCGAGGGGGTCCACCGAGGAGACCGCGCCGCCGCTGCCGGTCATCGTGGGCACCTTGGGCGGCTCCGCTGCGACGGGCGGCCCGTGGCGCTCGTGCTGCCGCTCCTCCCGGGCGACGGCCGCGGAGCCGCCGAGTGCGGTGCCGGTGACGCCGAGCGCCCCGGCCAGCCCCAGTGCGAGGTACCTCAGGGATGCACGCATGCCCTCATGCTGGCACCGTCCTCCGGGCCCCACCAGGGCGGGCGGTCAGGTTTCCGATGGTTGCACGGGCATCCCCACGGCCGACGGGACGGCGATGAGGTGGCGCACCACCGTCTCGGCGTCCGTCGAGGGGTTGCCGAAGCGGTGCATCGTGACGGAGACGGACTGCTCGGCGAGCATCGGCA
The DNA here is from genome assembly GCF_023715525.1 of Kocuria rosea. Lineage (GTDB taxonomy): Bacteria > Actinomycetota > Actinomycetes > Actinomycetales > Micrococcaceae > Kocuria > Kocuria rosea_A. The sequence goes on from NZ_JAMBOG010000006.1 coordinate 99,746, forward strand.
GCATCTCGACCCGCGAGGCGCCCACCACCGGGTCCGTGAGCAGGGCGACCTCCGGCCGGTCCGCGAGGGCCTCGGCGAGCCCGTGCCCGGTGCCGACCACCCGGATCCGCCCGCCCCCGCCGGGGTCGGACCAGCCGGCCGCGACCCGGGCGAAGGCCTCGTCCCCGCTGGGGGCCAGCACGGAGCGGAACAGCTCACGGACCTGCGGGGGCACCTCCGCGGCCGGGGCGAGGACGACGCGGGAGCCCGAGCGGGCCGCGGCCAGTCCCACCCGCGCCACGTCCGTCAGGGACGCGTCCTCGGCGGCGCGCACGACGACGTCGCGGGGGCGGTAGCGGAACACGTTCGCCTCGCACCCGAGGCCGGCGGGGTCGTGGGCCCGGCCGAACTCCTGCTCCCACCAGGTCTGGTCCTGCTCCGCGCACGCCCTCAGCCAGGCGGCGTCCGCCTCCGGCAGCAGCGGCACCAGCTCCTCGAGGTGGTGGGCGAGCCGCGGCTCCAGCGCCGCGCCCGCGCCGGGCGCGGCGAACGGGGCCTTCTCCCACGTGCCGAGCTGGACGAGGTAGTTGGGGCCCCCCGCCTTGGCGCCGAGGCCCACCGCGGACTTCTTCCACCCGCCGAACGGCTGGCGCCGGACGATCGCGCCGGTGGTCCCGCGGTTGACGTAGAGGTTGCCGGCCTGCACGAGGTCCGCCCACGTGCTGATCTCCTCCGGGTCGAGGGAGTGCAGCCCGGCCGTGAGCCCGTACTCCACGGCGTTCTGCAGCTCGATGGCCTCGCCCAGGTCCGCGGCGCTCATCAGCCCGAGCACGGGCCCGAAGCACTCGGTGCGGTGGAAGAAGGAGCCCGGCGCCACCCCGGTCCTGATCCCGGGGCGCCACAGCCGTCCGGTGCCGTCGAGGGGGCGGGGCTCCAGCAGCCACTCCTCCCCGGGGTCGAGCCGGGTGAGCGCCCGGTGCAGCCTGTCCCCGGGCTCGGAGATTACCGGGCCGACCCGTGCCTGGAGGTTCTGGGGCCAGTCCACGACCATCGAGGACGCGGCGTCGAGCAGCTGCCGGCGGAACCGCCGGGACCCCGCCACGCTGCCCACGAGGATGCCGAGGGACGCGGCCGAGCACTTCTGCCCGGCGTGGCCGAACGCGCTGGTCACCAGGTCCCACACCGCCCGGTCCCGGTCGGCGCTCGGGGTGACGACCACGGCGTTCTTGCCGGAGGTCTCCGCGGTCATCGGCCGCCCGCCCCGCCAGGAGCCGAACAGCCGGGCCGTCCCGAAGGCGCCGGTGAGCACGATCCGGTCCACCCCGGGGTGGGCCACGAGCGCCCGGCCGGTCTCCCCCTCGGCCGAGTCGACCAGCTGCAGCACGTCGCGCGGGACGCCGGCGTCCCACAGCGCCTGCACCACGGCGGTCGAGCAGCGGCGGGTCTCGGGGGCGGGCTTGTGCACGACGGCGGCGCCGGTGGCGAGGGCCGCGACCGTGGACCCGGTGGGGATCGCCAGCGGGAAGTTCCAGGGCGGGGTGACGAGCACGAGCCGGTCGGGGACGAAGCGGGCGCCGTCGACGCCCTCGAGCTCGAGGGCCCGGCGGGCGTACCAGCGGCAGAAGTCGACGGCCTCGGAGACCTCCGGGTCGCCCTGGTCCAGGGTCTTGCCCGCCTCCGCCCCGGCGACGGCGAGCAGGTGCGCGCGGCGCTCGGCCAGGACGCCGGCGGCGCGGTCGAGGATCTCGGCGCGCTCGCGGGCGCCGCGGGCGCGCCAGGCCTCCGCGGCGGCCCGCCCGGTCGCCACCACGCGCTCGACGTCCCCGGGTCCCAGCGGGTCCGGGACGGGCAGGGCGTCGAACCACTCGCGGTCCGCGATCCGGGCGGCGACCCGCTCGGCCCACGCCCGGTTGGCCGGCACGGACACGTCGGTGTCGGGCTCGTTGCGGAACGGCTCGTCGAGCGGCAGGCGGAGGGAGCCGGCGCCGGCCGCCGCCCGGTCCTGGACGCGGAAGGGGGCCGGGACGTCGTCGTCGGCGGCCAGGGCGTCGAGGGCGGCCCGGAAGCGCTGCTCCTCGCGCCGGAAGACCTCGTTGTCGGGGCGCAGCCCGAAGATCCCGGACATGAAGTTCTCGGGGGAGGCGTTCTCCTCCAGCCGCCGGACGAGGTAGGAGACGGCCACGTCGAACTCGACCGGGCGCACGGCCGGCACGTAGAGGAGCAGCTCGCCCACGTCGGTGCTGACCGCCCGGGCCTGCTCGACCGCCATGCCCTGCAGCATCTCGAACACGATCCGCCCCGTCACCCCGCGGCGGTCGGCGAGCAGGTGGGCGAAGGCGAGGTCGAAGAGGTTGTGCCCGGCCACGCCCAGCCGCAGCCCCGCCATCCGCTCGGGCACGAACAGCCAGTCCAGCACGCGCTTGTAGTGGGTGTCGGTCTCCCGCTTGGTGGACCAGGTGGCCAGGGGCCAGCCGTGCAGCTCGGCGTCCACCCGCTCCATGGGCAGGTTCGCGCCCTTCACCAGCCGGACCTTGATCCCGGCCCCGCCGGTCGCCACCCGCCGCCCTGCCCACGCCGAGAGCCGCTGGACGACGGCGAGCGCGTCCGGCAGGTAGGCCTGGACCGCGATCCCCGCCTCGAGCCCGCGCAGCTCCGGGCGCTCGAGCAGGCGGGTGAAGACCTCGGTGGTCAGGTGCAGGTCGGAGTAGGCCTCCATGTCGAGGTTGATGAACTTCGTGCCGGCCGGGGCCCCGGCCGCGGAGCGGTAGATGGGGACCAGCCGGTCGACGATCTGTTCCACGGTGCCCTCGAAGCCCCAGTGGGAGAGCTGGGGGACCACGGAGGAGATCTTCAGGGAGACGTGGTCGACGTCGTCCCGGTCCAGCAGCGCGGCGGCGTCGGCGAGGTGCTTGTCCGCCTCCGCCCGGCCGAGGACCTCCTCGCCCAGCAGGTTGATGTTGAGCCGGTGCCCCTGGGCCCGCAGCCTCCTGACGGCCTCGCCGAAGGGCGTGGGCCGGGCGTCCACGATCATGTGCCCCACCAGCCGGCGAAAGCGGGTGCGGGCGGCCGGCACGACGATGCGCGGGGCGGTCGGCGCCAGGGCCGCGCCGGCGAGGAGCTCGGCGCGGTCGGCCCGGGGCATGGTGCGGGGCACGATCTCGGCGAGCGCGTGCAGGGCCTTGGCGGCGGCCTCGACGTCCTCGGTGCGCACCACCCGGTCCACGAAGCCGACGGTGAAGTCGAGCCCGTGGGGGTCCTGGAGGACGGTGGCCAGGCGGGCCGCGGCCGGGTCGCAGTGCCGGCGCCCGTCGCCGGCCCGGGTGAGCCAGTCGCGGACGAGGGCCACGGCGTCGTCCGCCAGGGCATGGGAGTCGGGGACGGACGGGGCGTCGGCGGACATGGCGGCACACTCCTGCAGGCTCCGCCCGGCGGCGGTGCCGAGGCCCACCCCCGGCCGCCGGCCGCTTCCACCGGGCGCCACAGTGGCCGGTGAGACCACGCTACGACCGCACCGGTCCGGGCGGAAGAGGCTCAGGAGCCGGCGTGCCGCAGGACGTCCCCGGCGAGCCGGCCGAGGACCACCCGGTGCGGGACGAGCATCCCCCACCAGTAGGCGTGGCCTGCCGCCCCGGCGGGCCGGAACACCGTCGTCTGGCGGTAGAGTAGCGTTGCTCCGGGGCCGGGATGGAGGCTGATGTCCAGCCAGGCCTCCCCCGGCATGCGCACCAGCGAGCGCAGCCGCAGCCGCCGCGGGGGCTCGAGGGCCTCGACCGTCCACCAGTCCAGGCGCTGCCCGACGGCCAGTCGCCGCGGGTCCTCCCGGTGGCGCAGCCGCGAGGGCGGCAGGTGCAGCCGGTTGGCCGCGGCGCGGGCGAACCACACCGGGTCGGTGCTGTACCAGCCGCGCTCCCCGCCCAGGCCCTCGACCACGGCCCACACGGCGTCCTGCCCGGCCGTGGTGGTGCGCTCGACGGTGTCGACGTAGAACCCGCGCGTCCGTGCCATGCGCTCATCCAAGCACGTGCGCCCCGGCCTCGTCGCGCGCCGAGCAGCGCACGCCCTCACCGCCGGGGTTCCTCCGGGGCGGGCAGGACCCCGAAGCGCACGAGGTGCGCCAGGAGCCCGTCGGTGGTCTCCAGCGCCCGGAACTCGTCCGGGGCGACCCAGCGGACGGCGTCGGCGTCGTCGCCCGCCCGCAGCGTGCCGCCGAGGTATGTCGCGGCGACGTCGTGCACCTCGTACACGACGTCCCGGCCGCCGGGAACCCGCACGACGCCGAGCTCGCGCTCCGCGCGCACCCGGGCGCCGGTCTCCTCGAAGGTCTCGCGGACGGCGGCCTGCTCGACCGTCTCGCGGGGCAGCACCGAGCCCCCCGGCACGGTCCACCGTCCGCGCTGGGGCTCCTTGCCCCTCCGGACCAGGAGGAACCGGCCGTCCGTCCCCACGACCACCGCTGCGGCGGCCAGCACGACGCGCATGCCCCGACGCTACCAAGGGCTCCGGCCCGCTCCCACCGTCCCCGCTCCCGGACGGATGCGGTGGACCGGGCCGCGCCCGGCCCTGGGAGCACCCCCGGCGGGCCGGACCCGTCCCGGGCCGATCGAGGAGGTGCCACCGTGGAGCGGTCCTCGTGGCGTTCCCGCGCCGCCTGCCGCCGGGGCGGCCGGTGCGCCGCCCCCGTCGCCGCAGCGGATCAGCGGATCAGCGGATCAGCGGATCAGAAGTGTCCGTCCCGCGCGTAGGGACGGGACCACAGACCGATCTGCAGGGTCACGGCCTTGAACCAGGCGTCGTGCATCCGGGCCACGTCGGCGGCGGACCGCCCGCTCTTCTCGAGGAAGGGCCTGATGGTGGCCGTGATCGGGTAGATGAACGCGATGAGGTAGCGCAGCGGGACGACGGGCGGGGCGTTGCGGGCACTGTCGGTCTCGTTCTTCCTGCTGGTGTGCCGCAGCGCGATCTCCTCCTGGTAGTCCAGCCACGCCTGGTCGTAGGGACGCCGGCACGTGTCCAGGATCCACTGGGCGAACCGTGCCCGCACCCGCGCGAGGTACTCGGCGTCCGGTTCGCCCGTGCGGGCGTCGGCGAAGTAGTGGAGGAGGTGGGGGTGGTCCCCCACGAATCCGTACCACACGTCGAGGACGTCGTCGGTCTGCCCCTCGAGGGCCTCACCCGCCATCCTCAGGTACTTCTCGTCCTCGTCGGTGAGGAGGACGGTCCGACGGAGCAGTCCGAGCTCCTCCGTCGTCACGGGCGACCGCGGGATCCTCGCGGATCCGTAGTCGTAGCCCGGGATGCCTTCCTGCGGTTGTGCACTCATCGCCGCTGCCTCGTCTCTGCCTCTCGGCCCCACGGCGGCCCTGCCGGGAGTGCCCAAAATAGTCGAGTCGGCGGGGGCGAGCACGGGATCGCCCCGTGCGAAGCAGGTGTTACGGGCGCGGCGGCGCCCCGTCCCCGGAACGGCCGACGGCGGGCCGGCCGCGGACCACCCGGACGGTCCGGGGATCCCGGTGCGGGAGTCCTAGTAGAGTGCGAGGCCCGCCCGTTGCGCCGCCACCCTCCGGAAGGAATGCCGTGACCGAGACCCCCCTGACCCGTCTGCACGACCCCGCCCGCAAGGGCTTCGCCAGTGACAACTACGCGGGGGTCCACCCCGAGGTGCTCCAGGCGCTGGGGACCGCCAACGAAGGGCATGTGGGCGCCTACGGCGCGGACCCCTACACCGAGGCCCTCCAGGACGTGGCCCGCCGCCACTTCGGGGAGCAGGCGGTCTGCTACCCCGTGTTCAACGGGACGGGAGCGAACGTCGTCGCCCTCTCCGCCATGACGGACCGGTGGGACGCGGCGATCTGCACGGCCACCGCCCACGCCCACGTCGACGAGTGCGGCGCTCCCGAGAAGGTCGGCGGCGTGAAGATGCTCCCTGTGCCCACGCCCGACGGCAAGCTCACGCCCGAGCTGATCGACCGCGAGGCCCACGGCTTCGGCTTCGAGCACCACGCCCAGCCGCGCGTCGTCACGCTGAGCCAGTCCACCGAGCTCGGCACCCTCTACACGCTGGAGGAACTGCGCGCGGTGTGCGAGCACGCGCACGGGCTGGGGCTGACCGTCCACCTCGACGGCGCGCGCCTCGCCAACGCGGCGGCGGCCCTCGACGTCTCGTTGCGCGAGCTGACGGTCGACGTCGGGGTGGACGTCCTCTCCTGGGGCGGGACCAAGAACGGGCTGATGGGGGCGGAGGCCGTCGTCGTGGTGAACCCCGACGCCGTGCGGCAGCCCCGGTTCGTGCGCAAGCTCTCGACGCAGCTGGCGTCCAAGATGCGCTTCGTCTCCGTGCAGCTGCTCGCCATGTACTCCGGGGACCTGTGGGTGACGGCCGCCCGGCGGGCCAACAGCATGGCGCAGCGGCTCTCCGACGGCCTCGCCGACGTGCCGGGGGTCCAGGTCACGCAGGCGCCGCAGGCCAACGCGGTCTTCGCCGTGCTGCCGGCGGACGTCACCGCCCGGATGCAGCAGCGCTACCCCTTCTACGTGTGGGAGGAGACCACCGGGGAGGTGCGCCTGATGTGCTCGTGGGACACGTCCCCGCGGGACGTCCACGGGTTCCTGGAGGCGCTGCGGGAGGAGTCCTCCCGCTGACGGGGGTGCGTCGTTGTGCATCCCCGGTTCCCGTGCTGATCCTGGGGCCGGGGTGCCCCTGCCGTGCCGTCCGGCCCCGTGACGGGGGCTCCCCCGGCCCGGAGGAGACGTGATGGCGGTGCACGACGGTGGAAGTCCGGAGCTGGACCAGTGGGCCCAGCGGTTGGCTCAGGCGCTGCAGATCCTGGATCTGCAGGGGGACACGCGGCAGATCGTCGCCGTGGCGGCGGGAGGAGGCGCCCCGGGCTTCCACCGGAACGGGTCAGGGGCCCACCAGGGCCCGCCACGTCCGCCGCAGGAACGCCACGAACCCCTTCTCGGCGACCGTGCGCTCCAGCCGGTCGATGCGCTCGGCCTGCTCGCGGGCGAGCGCGAGCAGCTCCCGGACGAGCAGCTCGGAGTCGTCCATCCGCCGGTGGAGCCGGCCGGCCTGGTCCTGCGCCTCCCGGCTCAGGTACAGCGGCAGACCGATGCCGTTCTCGGAGGTCCACTGCCTGAGGTGGCGCTCCCGCACCAGCAGGTCCTCCCGGCGCCGTGCCTCCGCCCGCGCGGGGGGCTCGTCGGGGAGCGCGCCCCGGAGGGCGAGCGGGCGCCCGTCGAGCAGGCCCGCGGTGAAGGTCTCGAGGAACCGGAGGAGGAACTCCCACTCCCCCGCCCCGGTCAGGGACTCGTCGTAGTCCCCGAGCACGCCGTGCACCGCCCGGCGGTAGAGGAACGAGCTGGGAGCGGTGGCGTCACCGCGCAGGAGGTCCGCGAGGGTGACGTCGCGCCGTCCGGGCCACAGCAGCTCCCGGTCGAGCTCCCGGATCCGGTCCTGCTCGACCTGCTCGTGCACGACCTCCGTGCGCACCAGCACCCCGTCGTCGGAGACCAGCGGGTTCTCGAGGTGGGACACGGCGCGCTGCAGGAACGTGGGGTGCCACTGGTCGTCGTCGTCGTGGAGGACGACCAGTTCCGAGTCGGCCGCCCGCAGCCCCCGGTTGGCGGCCGCCCAGGCTCCCAGGGGGCGGCGGTGGTGCAGCACGGTGACCCGGCCGGCGAGTGCCTCGCGGCGCTCCTCCACGAGCGCCGCCACCGCACCGGCGTCCCCGCCGTCGCCGACCACCACCAGCCTCCAGTCCGTGAACGTCTGGCCCAGCACGTCGTCGAGGGCGCGGCGCAGGAGCACGGGGCGGTCGTGGGTGCGCAGGACCACCGCCACGGTGGGGCGGGCCCCGGCCGCCTCGGGCACCGTGTACCGCCGCCGGAGGGCGCGGGCCACGGGAGCGCCCACCCCGCGCGGAGCGGCTCCGGGCGCGGGGACGTCGCCGGGGGCGCCGCTGCGGAGGGCGCGGGCGACGGCGTCCCACCACTGCGCGGCCGCGGCGCGGCGGGCCGGGGCGGCCGCGGCGAGGGCGGAGCGGACCGCCTCCCGGCGTCCGACCGTCTCCTCCGCCCACTGCTGGGCCGCGGCCCGCGTGTCCCAGGCGGCGTCGCCGGGGGTGAGCAGCGCGGCGAGGGGCACGGCGTGCTCCACGAGCCCCCACCCGCTCAGCGCCCCTTGCATGCGCTGCTCGGCATATGCACTGGTCGGGACGGGCAGGACGGCGGCTCCGCCCGCTGCGGCGAGGGCCGCCGCCCGGGGGCGGGTGGTCACGACGTAGTCGGCGGACGCCGTGCGGGCGACCACCTCGTCCGCGGTCCCGGCGGCGCGCTCCTCCCCCGGGCCGCGCCGCGGCGCGGTCAGCTGGGCGGCGACGCGGTCGTGGAAGGCCGGATCGGGCCCGGGGGGCCCCGCGGCCCCCGGCAGGAGCTCGACCGTTCCGCCCGTGCGGTGCACGAGGGCGTCGAGCAGCGCGGTGAGCACCGGGGCCGCCTCGTCGGGGGTGAACGGGCCCGCTGCGGGCGTGAGCGCCACGACGATGCGCGGCCGCCCCGCCCCCTCCGGTGCGCGTGCGGGATCCGGAGCGGGTTCCGGCGCAGGCCCCGGCACGGCGAGGAGGGCGGTGGCGTCGCTCCCGACGTGCAGGGCGGGGTGATCGGGGCACAATCGGCGGGCCACGGCGAGCGAAGCAGGGTCGCGCAGGCCCACGAAGGAGGCCGCCCCGAGCAGCTCCCGCACCCGCTCGGCCCGGGCACCGGCGCAGCCGGCGTCGAGGGCCAGGCCCGTGACGACCACCGGCCGGCCGGCCCGGGCGGCGGCGCCGGCGGCGTCGGCCCAGCGGGTGAGCGGCGCCCCGGCGAGGGGCTCGTCCGTCCCACCGCCCACGATCAGCACGGCCTCGGCCGCCCCGCTGCCCGCGGGCGGGGCCGGCTCCCCGGCGGTCGTCCGCACGCCCTCCGCCAAGGGTTTCTCGTCGGGCTCCCCGACCGCCTCGACGCCCCGCGCCGCCAGCTGCTCGAGCACGGCCCGTAGCTCGGCCTCGGCGACGACGTCGCGCGGCGCCCCGTCGAGCTCGGTCAGCACTGCTGCGCGCATGGGGGACGACCTCTCCTCGGACGATCCGGACGCCTCCATTGTCCTCTCCGCCGCGCGGTGGCCGCCCCGGCCCCGCACGGGCAACATTGCTCCCCGCGACGCCGTCGCGGACATGCTGACGCCGCAGGTCAGAGCGCGTTCCGTGTACGAAGTTGCAGGTCCGCACGGATCCGCCTTGCCCTTGCGCGTGCCGATCCTGGATCGTGGGAGGACACAGCGCACCATCCCCGCCGGCGGCACCCGCCCGGAGGACCAGTGCTCCGGGGTCGGCCCCTCCCGCCCGAGTATGCCCCCTCAGGCATATTCAGGGTGGGGGCGCATCGACCGCGGACCCCCGTCCACCGGCCGCCGGAGCAGGCCGGGCGCCCGGCCGGCCCGGGAGGCCCCGCCCTCATCGCGGGCGGAAGAGTCGAGGAGCCCCCACCACATGTTGAACGCCGCCGTCATCAGCCCCCAGCCCATGACCCGCATCGCGATGCAGCGGGAGTCCCTCGAGCACCCCGAGCACGGCGTGCGGATCGGGACCGTGGCGGGCACCGTCCCGGAGTTCCTGGAGCAGAACGCGGCGGACGTCGCCGTCGTGCTGCTGAGCATGAGCACCCTGGACGGGCGGACGCTGGCGCAGAACATCATGGAGCTCACCGCCCACGAGCACACGGTGGTGGTGCTGACCCCGCCCGGCGACGTGGTGCGGGTCCGCTCCGCCCTGGCGTTCGGTGCGAGCGGGGCCGTCGGCAAGTGGGAGCCGATCAGGATGGTCTTCCGGACCATGCGCCTGGCCCGGCAGCTGGGCCACTTCGTCAGCGACAGGCTGCAGACCGCCCTGGCGGAGCTGCCCAGCAAGGATCCCGCGAAGCTGTCCGCCCGGGAGCGCCAGGTGCTCGCGCTCTACGTCGACGGCATGCAGGAGCAGGAGGTGGCGGCCGAGCTGGAGATCGCCGAGTCCACGGTCGAGGAGCACCTCAAGCGCATCCGCCGCAAGTACGCGCTCGTGGAGCGCCCGGCCCGCACGAAGCTCGAGCTCTACAAGCGCGCCATCGAGGACGGGATCATCCCGCCCATCCTCCCCCTGTCCTGAGCACCGCCCCGGGCGCCACCGGAGCACCGCCGGCGGGCGTGCGGGCGCCCGTCGAAGAAGTCAGGCCGCCCCGAGCAGCCGCAGCACCGCCGCCGTGACCGCCCCGAGGGCCACCACGAGGAGGAACGGGGCGCGCAGCCACAGGGCGACCCCGGCCACGAGCAGGGCCCCCAGCCGGGCGTCCAGGACCAGGGCCTGTCCGGAGCCGAACGCGTTCATCACCACGAGGGCGGCCAGCAGGCCGACGGTCACCGTACCGGCCATCCGCCCGACGCGGGGGTCGTCCAGGACCCTGTCGGGCACGAGGTAGCCCACGAGCTTCAGAGCGTAGGCGAGCGCGCACGCGGCCAGGACCCAGAACCACAGGCTCATGCGCCCGCCCCCGTCCCGGCACCCACGGGGCCCGCCGCGGCGGGCCGGGGACCGCGGGTCCGGCCCAGCACGGCCGCCACCACGGCGGCCACGAGGATCGGCACCCCCGGCGGCAGCAGCGGGATGGTCAGGGCCGTCACGAGGGCGCACGCCACGGCGACCGCCACCGGCTCCCGGGCGCTCAGCCGCGGCCACAGCAGGCCCAGGAACGCGGCCACCGCGGCGCCGTCCAGGCCCCACCGCGCGGGGTCGCCCAGGGTGTTGCCGAGCAGGGCCCCCAGGACCGTGAACGCGTTCCACAGCACCCACACGCCCAGGCCCGCCGTCCAGAACCCCCGCCGCTCCTCGAGCGGATCGGTCTGGGAGGAGGCGGCGGCGTTCGACTCGTCGATGGTCACGTGCGCGGCCAGCAGCCGGCGCCACCCGCGCGGGCGCACCAGGGCGTTCATGCTCATGCCGTAGACGGCGTTGCGCACGCCGAGCATGGTCGCCGCGCCGAGGGCCGAGGCGCCGGCCCCGCCCCCGGAGAGCACGCCGATGAACGCGAACTGCGACCCGCCCGTGAACATCAGGGCGGACAGGGCCACGGTCTGCCAGATGGTGAGGCCGGCCGCCACCGACAGCGCCCCGAAGGAGATCCCGTACAGCCCGGTGGCCACGGACAGCGACAGCCCGATCCGCACCGCCGGCGAGGCCCGCCAGGGACCGGGGGTGCCACGGCTCACCCGGCGCTCCCCTCGGCCCCGGCGGGCGCGACCGGACGGCCCTGGGCGGCGTCGAGCGCGTCGAGGGCCTGGACGAGCGCCAGGTGGGCGAAGGACTGCGGGAAGTTGCCGGTGAGCCGCCGCTCCGCCGGGGAGTACTCGGTGGACAGCAGCCCGAGGTCGTTGGCCTTGGCCAGGACGAGGTCCACGAGCTTCTCGGCGCTGTCGGCCCGCCCGGAGCGCGCGTACTGGGCGGCGAGCCACAGGGAGGCGCCCAGGTGCGGGTTGTCCTGGGCCGTGAACCCGTCCACGCCGATCACCCCGGAGTACGCGTCCGGGTCCTCGGGGTGATCGGGGCCCAGGACGTTGCGGTAGCGGTGGATGAGCCCGCAGGGGTGGCGCAGCTCCTCCTCGATCCGCCGGACGGTCCCCAGCATCCGCTCGTCGTCGTAGGCCACGAAGCCCACCTGCGGCAGCTGCAGCAGGGAGGCGTCCACCGCCTTGGAGCCGTAGTACTGGACGAAGGAGCCGACCTCGGGGTCGTAGCCGGAGGTCCAGATCTCCTGGGCCAGGGCGTCGCGCAGCTGCTCCCACAGCGCGGCGTCGCCGGGCAGCCCGTGCACGCGCACGGCGTCGACGCCGGACTGCAGCGCCGCCCACATCAGCACCCGGGAGTGCGTGTAGTACTGCCGCTCGCCGCGCATCTCCCACAGGCCCTGGTCCTTGACCTCGTAGTGCTCGACGACGGAGCGCAGCATCGCCTGCTGCAGCGGCCAGGAGAGGTGGTCCTCCACGGCACCGCGCCGGCGCAGCTTCTCGAACACGACCATGACGTGGCCCACCGCGTCCGTCTGGTGCTGGCCCGCGGCGCCGTTGCCCTCGCGCACCGGGCGGGAGCGCTCGTAGCCGGGCAGGTCCAGCTGGTGCTCGCGCCCGCGGCGCTCCCCCGAGACCCCGTAGAGGTTCTGCAGGTCGTGCGGGTCGCCCGCGACGGCGCGCAGCAGCCAGTTGCGCAGCTGCGCGGCCTCCCGGTCGTGGCCGTGGTCGAGCATGACCTCGAGGGCCATCGCGGCGTCGCGCAGCCAGGAGAAGCGGTGGTCCCAGTTGCGCTCCCCGCCGACGACGTCCGGCAGGGACGTGGTGGGGGCGGCCACGAGCCCGCCGGTCTCCTGGTGCATGAGCGCCCGCACCACCAGCAGGGAGCGCCGGACGATGTCGGAGCGCTTCGCGACCGCGTGGCCGCGCACGGGCACGATGTGCACCCGCTCGCCCGCCGGACCGCCGGGCGGGGAGTACAGGCCGGACCACTCCTGCCACAGCTCGACGGTGCGGGTGAGCTGCTCGTTGACGTCGATGGGCGCGGGCGGCGGGCGGTGGGACGGGAAGTGCGTCAGGACGAAGTCCCGGGCCTGGCCGGCCGAGACGGTGAACGTCCCGCGGTGGCGGCGCTCGGCGTCGTCGTCCGTGGCCTCGGGCAGGGGCTCACCCCGCAGGACGACGGCGTCCGGCCCGGCCATGCCCACGAGCACGGGCGGGACGGGCTCCCCCTCCCCCGGGTCCTCCTCGCCCTCGAAGCGGCTCACCCAGGGCACCACGGCGCCGTAGTCGAAGCGGATCCGCAGCTCCTGGTACATCTCGACCTCGCCCGTGAGGCCCTCGACGCGGCGGACCACGTCGGTGCGGGAGGTCAGGGGCATGAAGTCGGTCACGCGCACGGAACCGGCGTCCGTGACCCAGACCGTCTGCAGCACGAAGGTGTTCTCGACGTAGAACCGCTCGGCGACCTGGGCCCCGCCGTCGTCGTCCTCGAGGAGCTCGCCGTCCGCGCCCTCCCGGACGGTGCACGCGGGGGCGAGCAGCCACCGGCCGTGGTCGGCCTCGCCGAGCAGGGCGCCGAAGACCGAGGGCGAGTCGAACCGGGGAGCGCAGAACCAGTCGACCGACCCGGTGCGGGAGACCAGCGGACCGGTGCGCATGTTCGAGAGCAGGGCGTAGTCCTCGATCAGTGAAGCCATGCCTCCAGATTCCCACACTCCGCAGGGACCGCCGGACGGACCGGCGGCTGGGCGGGCGCCGCGTCCTTCCCCGTCGCACGCCCGGGGGATCCGCGCGCGGAGCCCTCGTGACCGGCTCCCCGGCCCGCAGCCCCCGCGGCGTCCCCCTCCGCCGGAGGGCACTTGAAGGATACCCCGGAGGGGTATAAGCTGGAGGCCGACGACCCAGGAGGACGCATGAGCCAGACCCTTCCGCCGCACGGCTACACCCAGGACAAGGACGCCTACCTGAAGCGGCTGCGCCGCATCGAGGGCCAGGTCCGCGGCATCCACCGGATGGTCGAGGAGGACAAGTACTGCATCGACATCCTCACCCAGATCTCCGCGATCCAGTCCGCGCTCAAGGCCGTGAGCCTGGGGCTGCTCGACGAGCACCTGAGCCACTGCGTCGTGGGCGCCGTCGAGGCCGCCCGGGAGTCCGGGGACGCGGCCCGCGTCGACGACAAGCTCCAGGAGGCGTCCGCGGCCATCGCGCGCCTGCTGAAGAGCTGACCCCGGCGGCACGCCCCGCGCCGGAGCACCGAAGAACCCCACCCCAGAGGAGAGCACCGTGCAGACCACCGTCAACGTTTCCGGGATGACCTGCGGCCACTGCGTCATGTCCGTCACCGAGGAGCTGAGCGAGCTGGCCGGCGTCGAGTCCGTCGACGTCGAGCTCGTCGCGGGAGGCGTCTCCCCCGTCACCGTGACCTCCTCGCGCGAGCTGGGCGACGACGAGATCGAGGAGGCCGTCAAGGAAGCGGGGTACTCCGTTGTCTGAGGCCGGCACCCGCGCCCCCGTCCCCACCGAGGCCGCCGGACCGCTGCGCACCCTCGAGCTCGGCATCACGGGCATGACGTGCTCCTCGTGCGTGAGCCGCGTCGAGCGCAAGCTGGGCAAGCTCGACGGCGTCGACGCCTCCGTGAACCTCGCCCTGGAGTCGGCGACCGTCCGGGTGCCCGAGGGGGTGAGCGACGAGGAGATCGTCCGGACCGTCGAGAACGCCGGCTACGGGGCCGTCCTCAGGGCCGCGCCCCGCCCCGGGGGCGCCCAGGGCGGCGACGGCGCGCCCGCGGGCAGCTCCGACGCCATGACGAAGGTCGCCGGGCGCGAGGCGTCGTCGCTGCGCTCCCCCGCGTCGCTGCGCCGGCGCCTGGTCTGGGCCGCCCTCCTCTCCGTCCCGGTGCTGCTGATCTCCATGGTCCCGGGACTGCAGTTCCCCCACTGGGCCTGGGCGGCCGCGCTGCTCTCGCTGCCGGTCGTCACCTGGGCGGCCTGGCCGTTCCACCGCTCGGCGGCCGTCAACGCCCGGCACCTGACCTCCACCATGGACACCCTCGTCTCCCTGGGCGTGTCCGCCGCCTACCTGTTCTCGCTGTGGAACCTGCTGCGGGACCCCGGCATGACGGGCGACGCCGTGCCCGGCCACGCCATGGCGATGGGCGAGCACCCGCTCTACTTCGAGACCGGGGCGCTGGTCACGGCGTTCCTGCTGCTCGGGCGCTGGCTGGAGGCCCGGGCGACGGCGAAGTCCGGCGAGGCGCTGCGCGCGCTGCTGGAGCTCGGCGCGAAGGACGCCGTGGTCCTGCGCGACGGCGAGGAGACGCGGATCCCGGCCGAGCGGCTGCAGCCCGGCGACGTCGTCGTCGTGCGCCCGGGCGAGAAGATCGCCACCGACGGGGTGGTCCTCGAGGGCCGCTCCGCCGTGGACGCCTCCCTGCTGACCGGGGAGTCCGTGCCCGTCGAGGTGGGCCCCGGCGACACCGTCACGGGCGCCACCATCAACACCGACGGACGCCTGCTGGTCGAGGCCACCCGTGTGGGCGCGGACACCACCCTGGCCCAGATGGGCCGGATGGTCGCGCAGGCCCAGACGAGCAAGGCCCCCGTGGCCCGCCTCGCCGACCGGATCTCCGGGGTCTTCGTCCCCGTGGTCCTGGCCGTCGCGCTGCTCACCCTGGCCGGCTGGCTCGTGGCGACGGGGGACGTCGACGCGTCCTTCGTGGCCGCCGTCTCCGTGCTGGTCATCGCCTGCCCCTGCGCCCTCGGCCTGGCCACGCCCACGGCCCTGCTCACCGGCACCGGCCGCGGCGCCCAGCTGGGCATCCTCATCAAGGGCGCCGAGGTGCTCGAGGACACCCGCACCGTGGACACCGTGGTGCTCGACAAGACCGGCACCGTCACCAGCGGGCAGCTCGCCGTGACCTCGGTGACGCCCGTGTCCACGTACTCGAAGGACCAGGTCCTGGACCTCGCGGCCTCCGTGGAGCAGCACTCCGAGCACCCGATCGCCCGGGCGATCGCCGCCGCGACCCCGCACCGCTTCGCGGCCACCGGCTTCGCCTCGGCGCCCGGCGGCGGCGTGCGCGCCAACGTGGCGGACGGGATGCGCTCCCGCTCGATCGTCGTCGGCCGCACCACCTGGCTGGAGCGGAACGGCGTGCGCCTGGACGAGCTCCAGCGCGAGGCCCTGCGCCGCGCCCAGGAGGGCGGGGTCACCACGGTCCTCGTGGCCGTGGACGGGGCGCTCGCCGGGTTCGTGGACCTGCGGGACACGGTCAAGGGAGGCTCCCGCGCCGCGGTCGAGGAGCTCAGGCGGCTGGGCCTGCGCCCGATGTTGCTGACCGGGGACAATGAGGCCGTGGCCCGGGCCGTGGCCGAGGAGGCCGGCATCCCCGCCGGGGACGTCGTCGCCGACGTCAGCCCGGAGGGCAAGGTCGCGGTCGTGCGCGACCTGCAGGACGACGGGCACGTGGTGGCCATGGTCGGCGACGGCGTCAACGACGCCGCGGCCCTCGCCCGGGCCGACCTGGGGATCGCCATGGGCTCCGGCACGGACGCGGCCATCGAGGCCGCGGACATCACGGTCGTGCGCGACGACCTCCGGTCCGTCCCGACGGCGATCGCGCTGTCCCGCCGGACCCTGGCCGTCATCAAGTCGAACCTGTTCTGGGCGTTCGCCTACAACGTGGTGGCCATCCCCGTGGCCGCCGCGGGTCTGCTCAACCCCGTGATCGCGGGCGCGGCGATGGCGTTCAGCTCCGTGTTCGTGGTGCTGAACTCGCTGCGGCTGCGCGGTTTCGGCCGCTGAGCCCGTCCGGGGACCCGGCGCACGGCAGCGGCCCGGGAGGGATTCGAGGTCCCTGCCGGGCCGCTGCCGCGGCGGAGCGCGGTGGTCCGCTCAGGCGTCGGTGCTGCCGGGATTGGCCAGGATGTCGTCGCGCTGCTCCAGCACGGGCAGCTCGGACTTGCTCATCTCCTGCGGCGACTGGGTGCTGGAGTCCTCCGGTCCCGCCTCGGCCTGGTTCTCCACGAGGCGCCGGTCGACCTCCTCCTGGAACGCGTCGGAGTCCATGGCCTCCGCGCCCTGCCACTCGTTGCCGGTGCCCCGCTCCTGGTCCGCCCCGGAGGGGTCGGCGCCGTCGTCGGTCGGTGGGGTGGACTGGTTGCTCATGCTGGCTCCCGCCATCGGGTCTCGAGCAGGGCGCGGTCCGCTCCTGCTGCTTCAGGTGCAGTTCAATCTACCGAGGCCCCGGGGAGCGGCCAAGGACGCCGGCGGCCGGGGCGCTCCGCCGCTCAGGCGTTGGCGCCGCCGGGGGTGACCGGGGCGTCGTCCTGGTCCTCCGGGCGGGGCTGCGTGGTCCCGCCCTCGTCCTGCCCGTCGCGCTGCTGCCCGAGGCGCTGGTCGACGACGTGCTGGAGGCCCTCGGTCCCCGTGCCCTCGGGCTGGCCGGCGGAGTCGACGGGCGGGGTGGACTGGTTGCTCATGCTGGCTCCCGTTCTCCGGTCCCGCGCGGGGCGCGGTCCGCTCCTGCTGCTTCGGACGGGTTCCAATCTAGTGAGCCGGGGCCCCGCTGCCAAGCATGCTGTGCGTCGGCCGGCGGGCGGGCCGGGTCAGGCGCGCGGCGCGGTGGGCCCGTCGTCGCCGGGGCGCTCGGAGCCCTCCGCGGAGCGGCGGCCCAGGAGGTCCTCCCCCTCGGTGTCCGGGCGGAGCCGCTGGCCGAACTGCGCCTCGTCGGTGCGCTGGGCGGCGGCCTCGCGCTCCCGCTTGGCGCGCGCCTCGGCGTAGAGCTTCGCGGAGGAGCGGTTCACGCCGGTGCCCTGCCCGAGGTGCGCCTCGTTGGGCTTCTCGACGATCATGAGGGTCGCGCTGACCACCACGGCGACGATGAACACGATGCCGGCGGCGACGAAGGCGAGGTCCAGGCGCAGGGCGTTGTCGGTGCCGCCGCTCGCGAAGATCGCCACGGCGACGAACGCGACCGCGGCCAGCACGGCGGAGAGCATGAGCGGTCCCTTGACGTCGGCCCGGGAGCCCTTGCGCTGTGCCACTCGTCCTCCTGTGTGGTGTTCCTGCGGGCGCTCGCCGGCGGGGTAGCCCCCGGCGTGCGGTAGCCCAGTCTACGCCGTCCCCGCGGGGGCCCGTCCCTGCCGGTCCTCGTGCCGGAGGGTCAGCGCGGCCAGCAGGTGGGCCACCCCGATGACGACGGCCGCTCCGCCCACGACCCCGAACAGCGCCTTGGCGCCGAGGTCCACCACGAGCACGAGCCCGGTCGCGGCGAGCACCGTGACGAGCCCGGCGATGGTCCAGTCGCGGCCCAGGGGGAAGCCGGTGCGGAACTTCAGGCCCAGGGCCAGCTCCGTGAGCCCGGCGACGCCCATGATCAGCGCGGCGTAGAGCACGAGACCGCTCGCGGTGTCCCCGCCGAGGACCGTGAGAATCCCGCCCACCGCGTACAGCACGCCGTAGGACTGCGGGACCTGCCGGCTGGGTCCCATGTCGACGTGGTCGTTGCCGTTGAGCCGCAGCTGCAGGAAGACGCTCGCCGCGCCGGTCAGCAGCAGGTACAGCCCCACCCCCCACGCCACCACGGCGAGCGAGGGCTGCTGCCAGAAGATGGTCACGGCGCCGAAGGCCAGGGCCACGAGCGCGCGCAGCAGCGTGGGCGCGAACAGGTCACGGTGGATGCCGGTGCTCGGGTCGGGGATCACGGTGCGCCTTTCGGGAGGGGAGCCGGTCGGGCCGGAGGACAGTCTAGCGAGCCGCTCCGACGGACGGCCGGGCGGGCCCGGCGAGCACGCGGGCCAGGACGGCGAGGGCGTCGGGCAGCGCGTCGGCCCCCCGGGCCGCCCCGGTGGCCCCGAAGCCGACGACGACGCCGCGGCGCCCGCCGCGGGCGGCCTCCGCCCAGTAGGAGCCCAGCGCCGCGACCCGCACCCCCGCCGCGGCGGCGCGGGCGACCACGTCCTGCTCCTCGAGCGGGACCTCGCCGGTGAACTCGAGCACCGCGTGCAGCCCGCCGTCCATGGGCACCGCCCGGATCCCGGGCACGCCGGTGAGCGCGGTGGTGAGCAGGTCCCGGCGGCGCCGGTACTCGCGCCGCATCCGGGCGGTGTGCCGGCGCAGCCCGCCGCCGGCGAGGAAGCGCGCCATCGCGTCCTGGACCACCGCGGAGGCGGGGTTGCCGAGGTCGGTGCGCAGGTGCAGCAGCTCGTCCCGCAGGGCCGGCGGGGCCAGCAGGTAGCCCACGCCCAGCCCCGGGGCGAGGACCTTGGTGAACGAGCCCAGGGTGGCCACGTGCCCGCCGGCGCCGAGCAGCCGCCCGGGCGCCGGGGCCTCCGCGGCGGCGCCGGGAGCCCGGTCGAGGGAGGCCAGGGCCGGCAGGGGCTCGCCCACGTAGCGCAGCTCGGAGTCGTAGTCGTCCTCCACGACCAGGGCGTCGTGGGCGCGGGCCCACCCGAGCAGCTCGAGCCGCCGGGCCGCGGGCATCGACGCGCCCAGCGGGTACTGGTGGCTCGGGGTCACGACGACCGCGTCCGGGGCCCGCTCGACCTCCCAGGCACCGCCCCGGGACCAGGCGCCGGCGGGCAGGCGGGCGGGGTCGAGGCCGTGGTCGTCGATGGGCACGGGCAGCACCTCGTGGCCGAGCCGCTCCGGGACCCGGCGCAGCGAGGGGTAGCCCGGGTCCTCGACGGCGACGCGCAGGGGCCGGCCGGCGTGGCCCTGCAGCACGGCGAGCAGCAGCTGGAGGCCGTCGCGGGCGCCGGTCGTGACGAAGAGCTCGCCGGGGTCCCGGACCACGCCCCGCATCAGCCGCAGGTGCTCGGCAATCTGCTCGCGCAGCGCCTCGGAGCCCTGGGGCGGGGGCGGCGCGGCTCCCGCGGCCGCCGCGGCGGCGTCCCGCCAGGCGGCGCGCCACGGCGGGGTGGCCAGGCGGGCCGTGTCGGGCCGTCCCGGGGTGAGGTCGATCATCGGCCGCCCCCGCGCCGGGCGCCGCGGCACCGCCGGCGGGGCGGGCTCCGGGCGGGCGGCGGGGGACCCGGCCCCCGGGCGGGCGAGGTCGGGGTGGACGACCGTGGCCCCGTTGGTCGCGTGCAGGTATCCCTCGCCGTGCAGCTGGTCGTAGGCGGCGACCACGGAGCCGCGCGAGATCCCCAGCCGCGCGGCGAGCCCGCGGGTCGAGGGCAGGGGGTCGCCCGGGCGCAGGGTGCCGGAGACCACGAGGCCTCGCAGCTGCTGGACGAGCTGGGCGGGCAGCGGCGCAGGGTCGTCGCGGTCGACGTGCACGGGCAGCTCGACGTCGTGGGGATGGCGCAAGGGCTTCCTCCTTCCGGACAGAAGTGGTCCATTGAATTCTACCTTTGGTGGACCTGGGAATGGACCACTTTCGGCCCGAGGATGGAGTCCATGACCGATCTGCAGACCTCCCCTGCCCAGACCACCGCCGCCACCCCGCTCACGGGCTCCCCGCTCGTCAAGCGCGGCCTCGCCGACATGCTCAAGGGCGGCGTCATCATGGACGTCGTGACCGCCGAGCAGGCCCGCATCGCCGAGGACTCCGGCGCCGTCGCCGTCATGGCCCTCGAGCGCGTGCCCGCCGACATCCGCGCCCAGGGGGGCGTGGCCCGCATGTCCGACCCCGACCTCATCGAGGGCATCCAGGCCGCCGTCTCGATCCCCGTCATGGCGAAGGTGCGGATCGGCCACTTCGTGGAGGCCCAGGTGCTCGAGCACCTGGAGGTCGACTACATCGACGAGTCCGAGGTCCTCTCCCCCGCCGACTACGTCAACCACATCGACAAGCAGCACTTCACCGTCCCATTCGTGTGCGGGGCCACCAACCTGGGCGAGGCCCTGCGCCGGATCGCCGAGGGCGCCGCCATGATCCGCTCCAAGGGCGAGGCCGGCACCGGTGACGTCTCCGAGGCGACCAAGCACATCCGCACCATCCGCGGGCAGATCGCCGAGCTCCAGGCCATCCACAAGGTGTCCCCGGACGCCCTCTACGTGAAGGCCAAGGAGCTCGCGGCGCCCTACGACATCGTGCTCGAGGTCGCCCGGACCGGGAAGCTGCCGGTCGTGCTGTTCACCGCCGGCGGCGTGGCCACCCCGGCGGACGCCGCCATGATGATGCAGCTCGGCGCCGACGGCGTGTTCGTGGGCTCCGGGATCTTCAAGTCCGGCAACCCCGCCGCCCGCGCGCAGGCCATCGTCAAGGCCACCGCCTTCTACGACGACCCCGAGAAGATCGCCGAGGCCTCCCGCGGGCTCGGCGAGGCCATGGTCGGGATCAACGTGGGCGACCTCCCCGCGCCGCACCGGCTCGCGGAGCGCGGCTGGTGAGCTCCGCTCCGCGCGTCGGGGTGCTCGCCCTGCAGGGAGGGGTCGCCGAGCACGCGGCCATGCTGCGGGAGCTCGGCGCCGAGCCGGTGCTCGTGCGCACTCCGGAGCAGCTCGCCGGGCTGGACGCGCTCGTCCTGCCCGGCGGGGAGTCCTCGACCGTGGACCGGCTGCTGAGGCTGTTCGGGCTGCGGGAGCCGCTGCGGGAGGCGGTGCTCGGCGGCCTGCCCACCCTGGGCACGTGCGCGGGGCTGATCCTGCTGTCCGGGGGGATCGAGGACCCCGCCCCCGGCCAGCAGACCCTCGAGGTCCTCGACGTGACGGTCGCCCGCAACGCGTTCGGCGCCCAGACGGCCTCCGAGGAGGCCGAGCTCGCCTGGGGCGGCGAGGGGGCCCCCGTGCGCGCGGCGTTCATCCGGGCCCCCGTGGTGACCCGCGTCGGGGACGGGGTCGAGGTCCTGGCCCGGCACCGCGGCGAGGTGGTCGCGGTGGCGCGGGACCACGTCCTCGGGATCTCGTTCCACCCCGAGCTCACCGGGGAGACGGCGGTGCACGAGCACCTGCTCGCCCTGGTGGCGGCGCGGCGGGCGGCCCCCGCCGCGCCGTGAGCGCACCCCGGGGACCCGTCAGTCCTTCTTGCGGGCCGGGACGATCATCACCGGGCTCTCCCCCTCGTTGAGCACCGCCTGCGAGACCGAGCCCATGAGCAGCCCACGGAACCCGCCGTAGCCGCGGCTGCCCACCACGACGAGCTCGGCCGAGCGACTGGCCCGGACCAGTTGGTCCGCCGGGACGCCCGAGAACACGAAGGTCTCGACGTCGAGCCCGGGGCGCTCGGCCCGCACCGCGGCCGCGACCTGGTCGACCAGGGCGTGGGCCGGGGCGGTGAGCTGCTCGCGCACCGCGCGGTCCAGCTCGGCCGAGCCCGTGGGCACGTTCGCGGCCTCGGGCACCACGGTGACCAGGGCCAGGCCCAGTCCGTGGCGCCCGGCGTACCGGGCGCCCGCGACGACGGCGGGGTTGTCCCCGCCGAGCCGGTCCACGCCGGCCACGACGCGTCCCGCGAAGGGACCGGCCCCCCGGCGCCCGGCCCGGGCCTCCGGGTCCCAGCGGTCGGGCAGCACGATCACCGGGCACTTCGCGTGCGCCGCCACGGCCGCCGAGACCGAGCCCACGCGCCCGCGCACGCCGTGGCGCCCGCGCTTGCCGACGACCAGCGCCGACGCGGGCTCCGACGCGTAGACCAGCACCCCGGCGGCGTCGCCGCGCTCCACGACGCCCACGGCCCGGACACCGTGCTCCTGGGCGCGGGCGACCGCACGGCCGGCGATCCTCTCCGCCTCCTCCTCGATGGCCTGGAGGAAGGGCCCGTACAGGCTGGGGTCCACGGCGACGGGGCGGCCCACGGAGACCACGACCTTCAGCTCGGCCGAGAGCGCGGCCGCCTCCTGGACGGCCCAGGCGAGGGCGCGGTCGCTGTACTCGGAGCCGTCGTAGCCGACGACGATCTGCTCTGCCATCTCGCGCTGCTTCCTCCTCCGCTCGTGATCGGGGCGTGCCGGCGCGGCCGGCGGGACCGGGCCCGGCTCAGGCGGGGTGCGACGGCACGATCATGACCGGGCCGGTGGCGTTCTCGAGCACGGCCTGGGACACCGAGCCGAGCAGCAGCCCCCGGAACCCGCCGATGCCGCGGGAGCCGACCACGACCAGCTCCGCGGAGTCGGTGGCGTGCATGAGGATGCGCGCCGGACGCCCGACGAAGATGTGGTGCTCCACGGCCAGCTCCGGGTGCTCCTCGGCGATCTCCCGGGAGATCTCGGCGAGCCGCTCGTCCGCCTCGTGGAAGTACCGGGCCTGGTTGAACTCGTCCTGGAACCAGGTGGGCGTCCCGGACAGCGCCCCGTTCACGGACAGCAGCGCGAGCTTGCGGCCGTGCCGCTGCGCGTACTCCACGGCCTTCCACAGGGCGGGGTTGCGGGAGCCGAGGGCGTCCACGCCGACGACCACCCGGCCGGCGAAGTCGACGTCGTCGACCGAGACGGGCCCGCCGGGCTCGAGCGCGACGTCCGTGGCGCCGCCGACGTGCCGGGCGTGGCGCCCCTCGCCGGCCTCGGGGACGATGATCACCGGGCACTTCGAGTGGGCCGCGACGGCCGCGGAGACCGAGCCGAGACGTCCGCGCAGCGCTCCGCCCCGCCCGCGCTTGCCCATGACGACGAGCGCGGCGTCGCGGGACTGCTCCACCAGGGCCTTGGCGGCGTCACCGGCGGCCTCGACGACCTCCACGGGCAGCCCGGCCCGCTCGACGAGCTCGCGCGCCTCGGCCAGGTGCTCGGCGTTCTCCTTCATGACGGCCTCGGTGAAGCGCGTCTCCAGGCCGGGATCCCCCACCCCGATGACGGGATAGGCGCCGACCAGACGGACCGACATGCTCTGGGCCCGGGCCTCCTCGACGGCCCGTTCGAGGGCGTGCCGGGCCTGGTCCGAACCGTCGACGCCGACGAGCACGGCGCCGCGCCCGGCGCCGTCGCCGGTGGCCTGGTTCTCTGCGCTCAGCTCACTGTCCATGGTGAAATCGTAGGTGATCCGCGCCACACGGGCCGGTGGAATTCGGCTTGTTACCGTGCGTTGACCAGCAGCCACGTGTCGCCCCGCGCGCGCAGCCCGAGGGTCAGCGCGCGGGCCCCCAGGTAGCCGCCCGCGTAGGCGCTCCACAGCCACACCAGCCCGGCGGCGCCCGGACCGGCGAACGCCGCCACGAGGCCCAGGAGCGGCAGGTACAGGGCCAGGTTGAGCACACCGGCCACCGCGAGATAGCGGGCGTCGCCCGCGCCGATGAGCACGCCGTCGAGGACGAACACGTAGGCCGCGAGCGGCTGGCCCACGGCGACGACGACGAGTGCCGCCGCGAACAGCGCCTGCACCCCGGGGTCGGGGCTGAGCAGGAAGCCCAGGCGCGTGCCGAGCAGGCCCACGAGCACGCCCGTGACCACGCCGAAGCCGAGACCCCAGGCGAGCAGCCGGTTCATGAGGTCGCGCAGCGCCCGGCGCTCGGCCGGGTCGGTGAGGTCGCGGGCGCCCATGTCCCGGCCCAGCAGGGCCTGGGCGGCGATGGCGAGGGCGTCCAGGGCGAAGGCCAGGAAGTTGAACACCGTCATCACGAGCTGGTGCGCGGCGAGGTTCTGCGCGCCCTGGCCCGTGACCACGAGGACGGTGGCCAGGATCGCGATCCGCAGCGACAGGGTGCGGAGCATGAGCCACGAGCCCACGGTCAGGTGCCCGCGCACGCGCGCCCACGACGTCGCCGCGCCCACCCCGTGCGCGCGGGCCAGCCGGCGCAGGATGCCCAGGAAGGCCAGGGCCATGGCCCACTGCACGGCGGACGTGCCGATCGCGGCGCCGGCCACCCCGAGCCCGGCCCCGTGGACGAGCACGAGGTTCAGCCCGGCGTTGGCGGCCGCCCCGGCCCCCGCGATGAGCAGCGGCGTCCTCGTGTCCTGCAGCCCTCGCAGCACGCCGGTCGCGGCGAGCACGACGAGCATGGGGGTCAGCCCGGGCAGGGACCAGTGCAGGTACGTCACCGCGTGCTCGAGGACGTCGCCGCGGGCGCCCATGAGCTCCAGCAGCGGCCGGGCGAGGGCCCAGCCCGCGGCGGAGAGGACCGCGCCGAGGCCCGCGGCGAGCCACAGGCCGTCCCGGCCCACCGCGACGGCCTCGGCGAGCCGGCCGGCCCCGAGGTGGCGGGCCACCGCCGGGGTGGTGCTGTAGGCGAGGAAGACCATGAGCCCCACCACGGTCTGCACCGCCGTCGCCGCCACGCCCACGCCCGCGAGCTGGGGCGTGCCGAGGTGGCCGACGATCGCGGAGTCCGCGAGCAGGAACAGCGGCTCCGCCACGAGCGCCCCGAAGGCCGGGACGGCCAGGGCGAGGATCTGGCGGTTGAGGCCGCGGGCGCGGGAAGTCGTGGTCACCGGACCAGGCTACCGACGCCCGGTCAGGCGGGCCCGCCGCCGCGGAGCCGGTCCATCTCCCGCCGGTCCTTCTTCGTGGGCCGGCCCGCGCCGCGGTCGCGCCGGGGCACCGCGGCGTGCAGGGGTGCCGGCGGGGGCGGGCTGTGGTCCACGTAGGCGGTCGCGGCCACGGGCGGGCCCACCCGCTTGACCAGCAGGCGCACGACCTCGAGCACCTGCTCGTGGCCGGGACGGCGCACGGTGACCCGCTGGCCCGGGCGCACGGGCTGGGCGGCCTTGACCGAGGTGCCGTCGATCCTGACGTGGCCCGCGCGGCACGCGGCCGTGGCCGCGGAGCGCGTCTTGAACACGCGCACCGCCCACAGCCACACGTCGACGCGGACGCTCGCGGGCTCCTGGGCCGTCATCACGGCCTGCCCCCAGGGGCAGGGACGCCGGGGGGGTCGATGGTCCCGGCCCGGTGGGGGACGTCGATGCAGGTCATGCGCTCCATTGTGCCCAACCCCAGCCCGGGCGGTCCGCGCCGGCGGCGCCGGGCCCACCGGGCAATGTGCTACCGACCGGTGTTCCGCAGCACATGTGCAGCGCGAATGCCCCTACACTGAGGCACATTCAGCGGTCGGCCGCCCGCGGGGCACGACGTCGCGTCCCGGAGCGGTCACCCACCTCCTGAGGGAAGGACAGATCCATGAAGAGCAGGTTCCGCGGGGCGGGCACCCTGTCCGTGCTGGCCGTCTCCGCGCTGGCGCTGAGCGCGTGCTCGAGCACCGGGGGCGGCGAGCAGGCCGGCGGCGACGCGAGCGGCGGGGAGATCAGCCTGGTCACCCCGGGCACGCTCACGGTGTGCTCGGACATCCCCTACCGCCCCTTCGAGTACACGGAGGACGGGCAGACCGTCGGCTTCGACGTCGACCTGGTGAACAGCATCGCCGAGGACATGGGGGTGCAGACGGAGTTCATCCGCACCGGCTTCGAGGGCATCCAGTCGGGCGTGGCCCTGGACTCGAACCAGTGCGACCTCGCCGCCTCGGGGATGACCATCAACGAGCAGCGCGAGTCCGTCATGGACTTCTCGGACCCCTACCTCGACGACAACCTCGCCCTGCTGGTGGCCCCGGACGCCGACATCGACTCCTTGGCCGACGTCCAGGGCAAGCGCGTGGGCGTGCAGCAGGCCACCACGGGCGAGACCCAGGCCGAGGAGAACAACGCCGAGGTCGTGCAGTACGAGGACTC
The DNA here is from genome assembly GCF_023715525.1 of Kocuria rosea. Taxonomy (GTDB): domain Bacteria; phylum Actinomycetota; class Actinomycetes; order Actinomycetales; family Micrococcaceae; genus Kocuria; species Kocuria rosea_A. The sequence continues at coordinate 125,838 of NZ_JAMBOG010000006.1, forward strand.
GGCCCTGATGATCCAGGGGCTCAACACCGGCGACGTCGAGGCCGTGATCGGCAACATCTCCGTGATGGGCCCGGCCATCACCGACAACCCCGAGCTGCGCCTGGTCGAGGAGATCGAGACCGGCGAGCAGCTGGGCCTGGCCGTGAAGACCGGCAACACCGCCCTGCTCGACCAGGTCAACGAGTCGCTGGCGGCCATGAAGGAGGACGGCACCCTCGAGGAGCTCGAGGGCAAGTGGCTGGGCACCGGGGAGGCCGCCGGATCGGCGAGCCCGGAGCCGTCCGCGAGCTGACGCACGGCACCACCCCGCGGGACGAGCCGGGGCGGTGTGAGGAGCACCACGGACGCCGTGGCCCGCACGGGGCGGGCCACGGCGTCGTCGTCCGTAGGCTGGGCGCAGGACGCGGCCCGCTCGGACCGCGAGACCCATGACCCCACGACGACGACAGGGGATGCGCCCGTGACGACCGCCTCCGGCCTCGAGCTGCAGCACGTCCACCCCGGTGTCCGCCCGCAGGACGACCTGTACCGCCACGTCAACGGCGGGTGGATCGAGGCCCACGAGCTGCCGGACGACCGCTCGGCCGACGGGGCGTCCGCGATCCTCACGGACCGCAACACCGAGCGGGTGCACGAGATCATCCAGGAGGCCCCGCCCGGTTCCCGCATGGGCGCGCTCTACCGCTCCTTCCTGGACGAGGAGGAGATCGAGCGCCGCGGCCGCGCCGCGCTGGAGCCCGACCTCGCGCTGCTGGACGCCGCCCGCGACAAGGACGGGCTCGCCCGCGCCTCGGCGGCCCTGCAGCGCACCGGCGTGGACGGGCTGCTGTCCTTCTTCGTGGAGAACGACTCCCGGGACTCCTCCCGCTACTCCTTCTTCCTGTGCCAGGACGGGCTGTCCCTGCCCTCGAAGTCCTACTACACGGACGCCGTGCACGAGCGGCTGCGGGCGGCGTTCACGGACCACGTCGCGGCGATGCTCGCGCTCGCCGGCCTCCCGGCGCACTGGGGGGTGGACCCCGCCCAGGCCGCCGCCACGGTGATGGCCATGGAGACCCAGCTGGCCGCCGCGCAGTGGGACACGGTCGCGGCCCGGGACGTCGAGGAGATGTACAACCCCGTGGACGTGGCCGGCCTGCACGCGATGGCGCCGGGCCTGCCGTGGGCCGCGTGGCTCGAGGGCACCACCCCGGGCCGCGGCACGGGGATCTTCGACCGGATCATCGTGCGCCAGCCCTCGTTCGTGGCCGGGCTCGGCCGGCTGTGGCAGGCGTGGTCCGAGGAGCAGATCCGGATCTGGCACGCGTGGCGGATCGTGTCCAAGCGCGCCCCCTTCCTGCCCGGGACGTTCGTCGAGGAGAACTTCCGCTTCTACAGCACCGCGCTGTCCGGGATCACCCGCCCCCGCGAGCGCTGGAAGCGGGCCGAGTTCCTCGTCACCCGGATCCTGGGCGACGACGTGGCCCGGGCCTACACGGCCCGCTGGTTCCCGCCCGCGCACAAGGCCCGCATCGAGCAGCTCGTCGAGCACCTGCTGGCCGCCTACCGGGAGCGGATCGGGCGGCTGGAGTGGATGTCGGAGGCCACCCGGGCGCGCGCCCTCGAGAAGCTGTCCACGTTCACCGTCAAGGTCGGCTACCCGGAGACGTGGCGCGACTACTCCTCGCTGCGCCTGGACCCCCGGGACCTGCTCGGCAACGTCCGGGCCGGGCTGGCGCTGGAGCACGACCGGACCGTCGGGAAGATGGGCACCCCGGTGGACCGGGGCGAGTGGTTCCTCTACCCCCACTGGGTCAACGCTTACTTCCACCCCGTGCTCAACGAGGTCGTCTTCCCCGCCGGGATCCTCCAGCCGCCGTTCTTCGACATCGACGCCGACGACGCCGTCTGCTACGGCGCGATCGGCTCCGTCATCGGCCACGAGATCGGCCACGGCTTCGACGACCAGGGCGCCAAGTACGACGCGGCCGGTCACCTCGAGAACTGGTGGACCGAGGAGGACCGCGCCGAGTTCGCCCGGCGCACGGCCGCACTGGTCGCCCAGTACGACGGCTACACCCCCGGCGGACTGGACCCGGCCGAGCACCACGTCAGCGGCGCCTTCACCGTGGGGGAGAACATCGGGGACCTCGGCGGGCTCGAGATCTCCCTGGTGGCCTACCGGATGGCCCTGCGGGAGCGGGGGCTGGACCTGGACACCGCCCCGGTGCTCGACGGGCTGACGGGCCGGGAACGGTTCTTCTACGCCTACGCGGCGCTGTGGCGCTCGACCGCCCGGCAGCAGGAGCTGGTCAACCGGCTCGCCACCGACCCGCACGCCCCCGAGGAGTTCCGCTGCAACGGCGTGGTGCGCAACATGGACGCCTTCCACGCGACGTTCGCGACGTGCCCCGGGGACGGGCTGTGGCTCGCCCCCGGGGAGCGGGTGCACATCTGGTGACCCCAGTGCGCGGGCCCGGCCCCGGTCAGCACCCGATCTGCCCGAGCAGGCCCGTGCCGGCGGCTCACCGCACCGGCACGGTCACCCCTGCAGGGGCGGGGTGCGCGGCGGGGCGGTGCGGCGGGCGCCGGTGGCCTCGAACGCTGCCGCCAGGCGCAGGAGCTCCGTGTCGTCCCAGGCGCGGCCGGCGATCGTGAGCCCGACGGGCATGCCGATGTCGGCCATCGTGCCCATCGGCACGGTCACCGTGGGGATGCCGAGGTGCCGGGGCACGAGGTTGCCGTTGGCCACCCACACGCCGTTGCGCCACGCGAGCTCCGCGGACGCCTCGTCGACGTCGGCGTCGGCCGGGCCGACGTCGGCGACGGCCGGGAAGACGACGGCGTCGAGGCCGCGCTCGTCCATCCACTGCTCGAGGTCCACGCGGCGCGTCCGCTCGAGCCCGCGCAGCCCGTCCTCCAGGCCGGGGATCCCGGTGAGCACGGGGACGCCGTGCTCGCGCACGAACGCCGGGTAGTCGGCGATGTCGTCGTCGAAGCCGTCGTAGCGGTCGGGCAGCGCGCCGGCCGGGTGGGGGAAGATCCTGGCGCCGTCGACGTCGGCGAGGCGGTGCAGGGCGGGGTCGCCGTTGGCGGCGAGGAAGTCGTGCCAGGACCAGGCGGAGAGGTCGAGGATCTCCCGGCGCAGGTACTCGGGGCTCACGAACCCGCGGGTGGCGATGGTCGGGGCGCCGGGGCGGTCGCCCTCGTAGTTGGTCACGGCGGGGAAGTCGACCTCGACGACCTCGGCGCCGGCGGCCTCGAGGTCGCGGCGGGCGGCCTCCCAGAGGGCGAGCACCGACGCGCGCGGCTCAATGCGCCGCCCGGTCGGCCCGCCGATCCCCGGGTGCTCCGCGGTGCCGGCCTCGGGGTCGGCCCCGATGTACATGCGCGGCACGCCCAGGCGCACGCCGGTCAGGACCCGGGCGGCCGCGGCGGCGTCGGCCACCTCGAGGGCGCGGTAGGAGGCGGGGCGCACGGCCGACGCCGTCGGGATCTCGACCCAGGGCTGCACGCGCCAGAAGTCGCCGCGGGTCTCGGCGTCGTCGGCGACGACCACGTCGAGCACCTCGAACAGGTCCGCCATGGTGCGGGTGTGCGGCACGACGACGTCCATCGTCGGCACGAGCGGCCAGTTGCCGCGCACGGAGATGATCCCGCGCGAGGGGGTGTAGGCGCACAGCGCGTTGTTGGAGGCCGGCGCCCGGCCCGAGGACCAAGTCTCCTCGCCGAGGCCGAACGCCGCGAAGGAGGCCGCCGTCGCCGTGCCCGAGCCGTTGGAGGAGCCCGAGCCGAAGGCCGCGGTGAGGTGGTCGGCGCTGTACGGGCTCTCGGCGCGGCCGTAGACGCCGCGCTGCATGCCGCCGTTGGCCATCGGGGGCATGTTGGTCAGCCCGATCAGCACCGCGCCTCCCGCGCGCAGGCGCTCGATCGTGAACGCGTCGCGCTGGGCGACGAGGTGCTCGAACGCGGGCGAGCCCGCGGCCACGGTGAGCCCGCGCACCTGGTAGCTGTCCTTGGCGGTGTACGGGATGCCGTCCAGCGGGCCCAGCGTCTGCCCCCGGGCGCGGCGGGCGTCGGAGGCGCGGGCCTCGGCCAGGGCCTGCGGGTTGTCCACCACCACGGCGTTGAGGCAGGGGCCGCCCCGGTCGTAGGCGGCGATCCGCTCGAGGTAGAGCCGGACCAGCTCCTCGCTCGTCGTGCGCCCGGCCTCCAGGGCGGCGCGCAGCTGCCCGATGGTCGCCTCGACGACGTCGACGGTGCTCATCGGCGGCCCTGCCCGTGCCCGGCGCCCGTGCGGGCGGCCGGCTGCTGCTGGGTGATGCAGTGGATGCCGCCGCCGAAGGCGAAGATGTCGCGGGCGTCGACCGGCTCGACGGCCCGCCCGGGGTAGGCCTGCCCGAGGATCCGGGCGGCGACGGCGTCGTTCGGGTCGTCGAAGGCGCACAGCACGACGACGCCGTTGGCGACGTAGTGGTTGATGTAGGAGAAGTCGACGAACCCGTCGCCGGCGTCGAGGACGGTGGGGGCGGGGACGTCGACGACGCGCAGCCGGCGGCCCTGCGCGTCGGTGGCCGCCTCCAGCACGGCGCGGATCTGCCGGGACACCTCGAAGTCCGGGTGGGCCGGGTCGTCCTGGCGGTGCACCAGGACGGTGCCCGCGCCGGCGAAGGCGGCCACGATGTCGACGTGGCCGCGGGTGCCGAACTCGTCGTAGTCGCGGGTCAGCCCGCGGGGCAGCCAGATCGCCCTGGTGGTGCCCAGCCGGGCGTGGATCTCGGCCTCGACCTGCTCCTTGGTGGCGCCGGGGTTGCGGCCGGGGTCCAGCTGCACGGTCTCGGTGAGCAGGACGGTGCCCTCGCCGTCGACGTGGAAGCCCCCGCCCTCGTTGACCAGGGCGCTGGGGACCACCTCCGCACCCGACCGCTCGGCGACGAAGCGGCCCAGGTGCTGGTCGCTCCCCCAGGCGGCCCACTCCTGGGCGCCCCAGCCGTTGAACACCCAGTCCACGGCGGCCACCGACCCGTCGGCCCCGTGGGCGAAGGTGGGCCCGGAGTCGCGCAGCCAGGCGTCGTCCAGGGGGGCCTGGACGACCTCGATCCCCTCCCCCAGTGCGGCCCGGGCCGCGGCCGCGTCGACGGGGTCGGCCACGACGGTCACGGGCTCGTGGCGGGCGATCGTGCGGGCCACGGCCGACCAGGCGCGGCGGGCCCGCTCCAGGGTGTCGGACCCGGCGGGGCCGAAGGTGTCGTTGGGGGGCGGGAAGGCCATCCAGGTCCGCTCGTGGGGAGCCCACTCGGCGGGCATCACGGTGGCCGTCGTGGCGGCCGCCGCGGCGGGGTCGGCGGCGGGGCGGGTGGCAGGGTGCATGGTCTCGGTCTCCTGGGTCGGTCGGTGATCGGGGTCGGGGGCGCGGCGCTCAGGCCACCGCGGCGGCCGCGGCGAAGGCGATGCGGCCGCCGACGGCGGTCAGGCGCGCCCGGTTGGTCAGCAGCCGGGCCGCCTCGGCGGCGAAGGGGTCGGCCTCGAGGACGGTGAAGTCGGCGAGGTGTCCGGCGAGGATGCGGCCCTCCTGGTGCTCGGCGCGGCAGGAGAAGGCGGCGTCGCGGGTGGCGTGGCACAGGGCGTCGGCCAGGTCCAGGGCGTAGCCGGGCACGTTGGCGGGCAGCGAGGGGTCCAGCGCCGACCTGCGGGTGGTGGCCACGTACAGGTTGGGCAGCGGCTGGTGGGGGGCGGTGGGCGCGTCCGTGCTGATCGCCAGGGTGGCGCCGGCGGCGAGGAACTCGGTCCACGGGTAGGCCCGCTCGGTGCGGGGCCCGCCCAGCACGGCCCGCCAGTTGTCCTGGATGGCCGGGTCGGCGTGGACCGGCTGCACGGAGGCCACCACGCCGAGGGCGGCCAGGCGGCGCACGCTGGCCTCGGTGACCGTCTCCAGGTGCTCGATCCGGTGGCGGCGGTCCCGGGGGCCGTTGACCCTGTGGGCCTGCTCGAGGGCGTCCAGGGCGATCTCGGAGGCCTCGTCGCCGATGGCGTGCAGGGCGACCTGCAGCCCGGCGGCGTCGGCGGCGACCACCACCGGCGTCAGCGACTCCCGGTCCCAGATGGGCTCGCACGTGCTGCCGTCGGCGTAGGGCTCCTTCATGGCCGCGGTGCAGCTGTCGATGACGCCGTCGACGACCAGCTTGATCCCGCAGATGCGCAGCCACTCCCCGGAGAGCTCCTGGGCCAGCTGCGCCGCCCGGGCGACCTGGGCGAGGTTCTCCGCGTCGCTGCCGCGGCGGTGGACGAGCCAGTGGCCCTTCACGCGCAGGGGCAGGGAGCCGCCGTGGCGCTCGGCGGCACGGCGGAAGGCGGCGAGGTCGTCGTCCTGGACGGCCATGTCCACGGCGCCGGTGACGCCGACGGCCAGGTAGTGCTCGAACGCCGACTCCAGCTGGGCGTCGCGGTCGGCGTCGGTGGCCGCCCGGGCGAGGGCGGGCCAGACGATCTGCTGGGCGGCGGTCTCGTGGAGCATCCCGTCGGCGGCCCCGGTCACGGGGTCGCGGCTGATCCGGCCGCCGATCGGGTCCGGTGTCGCGTCCCCGATGCCCAGCTCCGCGAGGGCTGCGCTGTTGACCCACACCGAGTGCAGGTCGTTGGCGTCGAGGTAGACGGGGCGGTCGGGGACGGCCTCGTCGAGCAGCTGCCGGGTCGGCGCCGCGCCACCGAGGGCGCTGTAGAGCCACCCGGCCCCCAGGATCCGGGGCGCGTGCGGGTTCTGCCCGGCCGCCCGGCGCAGCCGCCGCTGGATCTCGGGAAGGTCCGCGGCGTCGCGCAGCGCCACCTTCTGCAGGGCCTGACCGGTCATCAGCAGGTGGGTGTGGGCGTCGATGATCCCCGGCAGGACGAACCCCCCGGCGAGGTCCACCTCGGCGGCGCCGGGTCCTGCGGCGCGCCGCGCTCCGGCCTCGTCGCCGACGTACAGGAAGCGCTCGCCCTCGACGACGAAGGCCGCGGCGTCGGCGCCGTCGGCGGTGAACACGGTGGCGTGGGTGTACAGGGTGCGTGTGAGCACGGGACTGCTCTCCGTTCGCAGGGAGGAGGACGGGGGAGTGGAGGACATCAGACGATCGCCGCCTGCGGGAACCCGGGCTCCGGCACCGGCCGGGCGGCGGCCTCGACCCGCACGGAGCGGCGGGAGATCAGGACGAGGGGGACCAGCAGGACGAACGTCATCCCGGCGAGGACGACGCCCAGCACGGGGTAGCCGGCGGCGGCCGAGAGGGCGGTGCCGAGGACGGGGGCGAAGGAGGACCCGATGAGGTAGACGCCCAGCACCGGGGCCGACCACTTCCCCGAGGCGTCCAGGGCGGCGGCGACAGCGACGATGTAGATGAAGGCCAGCATGTAAATCGTGTTCCAGGCGATGACGACCACCATGTACCACCCGGGATCGGTCACCGTCCCGGCCAGCAGCTTCAGCACGCCCCCGGCCACCAGGGCGACCGCCAGCGGCACCGTGCGGCCCAGGCGCGGCCCGGCGAGCCCCACGAGGGCCGAGGCGATCAGCCCGCCGAGGGTGGACAGGCTCAGCACCAGGCCCATCCCGGTCTCGTCGAGTCCGGCCTGCTCGGCCCCCATCGTGGCCGCGACCGCCCACAGCGAGTCCTCGCTCAGCGCCCACAGGGCGAAGCAGACCAGCAGCCCGATGCCGGTGACCGTCGTCGCCCGGGACGTGGTGGCCGGCGCGGCGGCGGAGGCGCCGGCGGTGGTCGCGGTGGTGGCGGCCGCCTCCGGTGCGGGGCGGTCGGGCAGCCACCCCGCGGTGAGCAGCGCGGCCAGGGCCAGGCCCGCGAGCAGGCCGAAGGCGCTGCCCGTGCCCGCGCCCAGCACGGGGATCACGAACAGGACCACCGAGACGATCGCGCGGTTGGCGAAGCCGCTGATGCCCGAGGCGCGGTCGGGGTTGCGCAGCGCGCCCAGGGCCGCTCCCCCGGCGGAGACCGCCCCGCCCGCGCCCAGGCCCCCGAGCACGACGCCGGCCACGGCCACCGGCACGGAGGGAACGAAGGCGGCGGCGCCGAAGCCCAGGGCGGTCAGGGCCAGGCCGGCGCGGGCCACGGCGTGGCGCCCGGACCGGGCCGCCCAGCGGGAGGTGGCCAGGCAGGACGCGGCGCAGGCCAGCAGCGCCACCGTCATCAGCGTCCCGGCCCCCGTGACGGAGAAGCCGAGATCACCGGTGAGGGCCACGATCATCACCGGGACCAGGTTGGCGGTCATGAAGCCGACCACGCTGATCCCGAAGACGGACACGGCGCGGGCGGCCGTCAGCGGGACGCGGCCGGAGTCGTCCGGCACAGGGCGGTTCTCGGGCATGGTCTTCCCCCGTCGGTGGAGTCGGAAGTGAGTGCCATCACACTAAATGAAAGGCTTTCATTAGTATGTGGGCGGCCCGGCGGCACGGCAAGGGTTTGGTGAAAGGCTTTCAGTGAAGTTCGTGCAGCACCTGCGCCCGCAGTCCGGCGATCAGCACCTCGAGCCCGAAGGCGAAGGCCGCCTCGGCGCGCTCCTCCACGGTGCCGAGGCGCTCGATGGCCCGGCTCAGGACTGGGAAGCCGCCCTCCGGCGGGGCCCAGACCACCTCGGGCGCCGTCAGGTCGAGGGCCGAGCCCAGGGCCAGGTAGTCGATCGCCGAGACGGCCGGGACGATCGCCTCGCGCGCCAGCCCGGCGCGCTCGAGGACGACGGCCATGTCCTCGTACACCGCGATCACCCCCGGGTCCTGGACGGTCTGGGTGATCAGCAGGGGCACCAGGCGCGGATGGGCGACCATGCAGTCCCGGTAGGCCCGCACGAGCGCCCGCAGCGCGTCCTCCCACGGCAGGTTCTCGACGTCGACCGGCGCCGGGTCCGCGAACACCCGGCCGCGCATCAGCTCGACGATGTGCTCCCGGTTGTCGATGTGGTTGTACAGCGCGGACTGGCTGACCCCGAGACGCCGGGCGATCCGGGGGAAGCTGAAGTCCCCCGTCTCGTCCACCAGGGCGAGGGCGGCGGTGACGATGGCCTCGACCGACAGCAGCGGTGAGCGGGGACGCGGCATGGTGGGGCTCCTCGGGTAGCGCGGCTGCTGACGAATCTACCGAGGATCCGCCCACGGCACCGCGCGGCGGACCGGGGCACCCCCGGACCACCGCGCGGCCCCCGATCGCCGGCCGGGCTCAGTCGAGCACCGGCAGCTCCGTGGTCTCGAAGCGCTCCCGGAAGAAGGACGGGTCGCGGCGGTACTGCAGGAGCATCACCACGAGGCCCAGCAGCAGGATGCCCACCCCCAGCACGAACACGAGGCCCACCCCGCCGATCTCCGAGCCGGAGCCGTACTCCGGGTCCATCGAGTCGTAGGACGTCTGCACGAAGAAGACCAGCAGCAGGATCCCGCCCAGCAGCGGCGCCAGGAACTTCGCCAGGAAGTCCTTGGCGCTGCGCAGCGCGTCGCCGCGGAAGTACCACACGCAGGCCAGGGCGGTGACGCCGTAGTAGAAGCACACCATCATGCCCAGCGTGGTGATGGTGTCCCACAGGACGTTCTCGGAGACCACGCGCATCACCGCGTAGAACACGGAGGCGATCACGGCCGAGGCCACGGTGGCGTAGCCCGGGGACCGGAAGCGGGAGGCGATCCGGGCGTACTTCGCCGGCAGGGCCCCGTAGTGGCCCATGGCCAGCATCGTGCGGGCCGGGGAGATCATGGTCGACTGCAGCGAGGCCGCCGAGGAGGACAGCACGGCGAGGGACATGAGGATGGCGAACGGGCCCATGACCGGTCCGGCGAGCGACGCGAAGATGTTCTCCTGGATCTCCTCGTTGCCCAGGCCCAGGCCCTCGGCCGAGATCCCCGAGTACGACAGCACGGCGAGCGCCACGGCCATGTACAGGGCGACGATCACGAGGATCGTGGCGATGGCCGACTTCCCGGGCGTGGTCGCCGCCCCCCGGCTCTCCTCGTTGAGGGTGAGCACCACGTCCCAGCCCCAGTAGATGAACACGGACAGGGAGACCCCGGCGGCGAACGCGGAGAAGGAGTCGATGCCGAGCGGGTTGAACCACTCCGGGCGCAGGGTCAGTCCGTCGAAGGCCGTGCCGCCGGCCACGTGGCCGAACGCCGCGACGGAGAACCACAGCAGCACGAGCAGCTGGAAGGCCACGAGCACGTACTGGACCACCTTGGTGGCCTCCATGCCGCGGTAGGAGACCCACGCCGCGACGGCCACGAACGCCAGGCAGGTGGCGACGTTGACGGGCACGTTGCGGGTGAGCTCGGCGATCCCGTCGTTGCCCGTGAGCTGGGCGAGCGCCAGGTAGAAGAAGTCCACCGCGATGCCCGCCAGGTTGGACAGCACCAGGATCGTCGCGGCCAGCAGCCCCCAGCTGCCCATCCAGCCCACCCACGGGCCGAAGGCCTTGGAGACCCAGGTGAACGTCGTCCCGGAGTCCGGCATGGCCCGGTTGAGCTGCCGGTAGCCCACGGCCACGAGGAGCATGGGGAGGAAGCCGACCAGCAGGATCGCCGGGAGGTGGGTGCCCACCTCGGCGGCGGTCGGGCCGAGGGCCCCGGAGAGGGTGTAGGCCGGGGCGATGGTGGACACGCCGATGACCACGGAGCCGAGCAGGCCCACGGAGCCCTTGCTGAGCCCCTTGTCGTGCCCCGCGACCTGCCGGTCCGTGCGGGCTGCTTCGTTGGTGCCTGCGCTCATGACGCGGCCTCCTTGTCCTGGACCGGCCGGGGCGCGACGGCCACCGGTACGGGGAGCTGGCTGAGGATGCGGGCGGGGGCCCCGCCCGGGGCCGCCGTCATCGCGACGCGCCCTCGAGCACGGCGGTGCCGGCGGTCGGGGTGGTGGTGCCGAGGACCTCGGACGCGGCGAGACGGCCCTGGCGCAGGGCGCCGTCGACGTGCTGGTAGCCCTCGGCGGCGAGGTCGGAGCAGGCCCAGCGGATCGGGCCCACGGGGATGCGCTGGTGGGCTCCGTAGCGGTGCAGCCCGCCGAGGTCGTAGCTGGCGGCGTAGGCGCCGCGGGTCCACTCCTCGGAGCCGAAGTCGGACTCGTAGTAGACGACCGGTTCCAGCGCCTCGTCCCCGAGGTAGCGGGCGATGGACTCCAGGATGGCCCGCCGGCGCTGCTCGGCGTCCAGCGCGAACACCTCGTCGGCCTTCTCGTCGGAGACGAAGCCCACCAGGGTGCCGCGGGGGTCGGCGTGGTTGGTGTTGTCGTAGACCTCCTGGACGAGCTCCCCGGCCCCGAACCCGGTGCCGGACAGGCCCGCCTCCCGCCAGAACGGCCTCTCGTAGACGGCGTGCACCTTGATGACCAGGCCCAGGGACTGGTGCTGGTGCATCTGGTGCTGCAGCCGGGGCAGGGGCGGCTCGAAGGAGATGCGGGAGTAGAGGTTCGGCGGGACCGCCACCACCACGTCGCGCGCCTTCACGGTGAGTCGGTCGGACCACACGGTGACCGGGGTGCCGGGCACGTGCTCGGCGTAGGTGTCCTCGGGCCCGCCCCAGCGGATCGTGCGCACCGGGGTGTCCAGGAACACCACGTCCTCGCCCAGCTGGGCGGCCATGGTCTCGGAGACCGACTGCATGCCCCCGACCACGCGGCGGTCGAGGATGAAGTCCTCGTCCACGAGGTTCGAGAAGGACCCGGCGGAGGCGGCCATGAGCACGGCCTGCAGGGCGGAGAACGCGTGGGAGGGCTTGGTGAGCATCGCCCCGGCGATGAACATGCCGATGTTGGTGCACGCCTCCTCGTCGTCAGACTGGGCCCGCAGCCAGTGGTGGAAGGAGACGGTGTCCAGCTCCCGGGCCAGCGGGTGCGCCCACGGCTGGGCGACGCCGATCTGCTCGACGAGGTCGTCGAGGATGCCGATGAGCTTCTCCATCTCGGCCACGGTCCGCTCGGACGCCGGGAAGAGGGAGCCGGAGTAGGTCCGGCGGACCCCGTCCGAGCCGATGTAGACGGAGGCGCCCTCGCGGTAGCGGGCGAAGGTCTCCAGCCCCAGCTCCTCGACCAGGCCCAGCAGCTCCGTCTGGTCCGGGGAGATCCACTGCCCGCCGATCTCGAGGAACGCCCCGTCGACCGTCTTCGACCAGGTGCGCCCGCCCACGCGGTCACGGGCCTCCAGCACGGCCACGGACTTCCCGGCGGCCACGAGGGTGCGGGCGGCCGTCAGCCCCGCGGGCCCGGCGCCCACCACCACGACGTCGCGCTCGATCGCCGTCTCGCTGCCCAGGGTTCTCTGGTCGGTCACTGTGTTCTCCTTCACACTCAAAATGAATTAGATTCATTAAGAGGCACGGGGGCGCTGCCCGTCAAGGGGCGAAACGAAGTGTTCACACGACGCCCCCGCTCCCGGACGCCGCCCGGGGGCGCCCCGGACCGGGGGCGGGGATCGGGGGACGGCCTACTTCTTGGTGCGCCGGCTCCCGGCGTGCCAGTCCTCCTGCACGCCGGCCTCCTCGGGCTCCACCCCGAGGCCGCGCAGCCGGGGCCGTTCCCGCAGGCTGCGCTTGAGCTCCGCGAACCCCGGGAACCGGGCGAGCGCCACCACGTGGTCCCACAGCTCGACGGCCTCCTCCTCCCGCGGCAGGCGGCTGATCACCGGGCCGAAGAAGGCGACGCCCTCCGGGGGCTCGAAGTGGATGACGGGCGTGCCGACGTCCTTGCCCGTGAGCGCCAGCGCCTCCTCGGTCTCCGCGCGCACCACGGCGTCCAGGGAGTCGTCCTCGAGGGCCTCGGCGAGGCCGGCCGGGAGCCCCGCGGCGGCGAGCACGGGCTCCAGGAACGGCCGCGTGCCCCGGCGGTCCTCGCGCGGGTCCTCCTCCGCCGGCAGGGGGTCGGAGTCGAAGATGCGGGCCCCGAGGGCGGAGTACAGGGCGCCGACGGCCTCGCGCCCGTGCTCCTCGCGGGTGCGGGCGGCCACCCGCAGCAGGCGCAGGCCCGCGGTGTGGCCGGCCTCGTACTCGGGCGGGAACCACGCGTCGTAGTCGACGTCCGCGTTGAGCAGGCGCAGGGAGATGAAGCGCCAGTCCACCCGGTGGTCCCGCCGGTCGCCGACCGTGCGGACCCACTGGCTGGTCATCCAGGCGAACGGGCAGACGGGGTCGAAGTAGAAGTGGATGTCGGCGGGCCTCATCGTCCCCACGCTAGGAGCGGCCCCGGCGGCGGTCAAGGAGGACCGGAGGTCGCCGCGGCCCTAGACTCGAGGAACCCGCACCCGCCCCGCAGCCCCGCCCCCAGGAGGACCCGACCATGGCATCCGCCAGAACCGCTCCTCGCCGGCGCGGCCGCCCGACCCAGCCGGTGCTGTCGGTGGAGGGGATCACGGACGCGGCGATCAGGATCGTCAGCACCCGCGGCTACCAGCACCTGACGATGACCGAGCTCGCCCGCGAGCTGAAGGTCTCGGCGTCGGCGCTGTACAACCACACGCCCTCCAAGCGGGACGTGCTCATCCGGGTCCAGGACCGGATCAACGGCGGCATCGACCGCTCCGGCTTCGGCGAGCTGCCCTGGGACGAGGCCCTCGAGCAGTGGGCGCGGTCCTACCGCGACTGCTACGCCCAGCACACGCCCCTGATCCCGATCATGGCCGTGCTGCCGGTCGCGAACTCGCCCCACACCCTCCAGATGTACGAGACGGTGGCCCGGGGCCTCGCCGACGCCGGCTGGGACCGCTCGTGGATCGTGGACGCGATCGTGTCGGTCGAGTCGCTGGTCTTCGGCGCGGCCTACGACGCCACGGCGCCCGCGGACATCTTCGACCCGGGGGACCGGGCCGACCTGGCCCCGGTGTTCGCGGACGCCGTGCGCGCGCGTCCGGCCGATGCCCGGGAGGCCGCCGACCAGGCGTTCGACGTCGCCCTGCGCGCGATGCTGGACGGCTTCCGGGCGCGCCTCGCGGCCGGGCGGGACTGAGCCCGCCCGGCCGCGCCCGGCAGCCCGCGGACCGCTCAGACGTCCAGCGCGTGCATGACGTGCTTGACCTGCGTGTACTCCTCGACGGAGTAGAGCGAGAGGTCCTTGCCGTAGCCGGAGTTCTTGAACCCGCCGTGCGGCATCTCGGAGACGAGCATGACGTGGGTGTTGACCCACACGCAGCCGAACTCGAGCTCGCGCGAGACGCGCATGGCGGTGCCGTGGTCGGTGGTCCACACGCTCGAGGCGAGGGCGTAGTCGACGTCGTTGGCCAGCTCGAGGGCCTCCGCCTCCGTGGCGAACGGCTGCACGGTGAGCACGGGGCCGAAGGTCTCGTCCTGGACGAGCTCGTCGTCCTGGTGCACCCCGGTGACCACCGTGGGCTCGAAGAAGTAGCCGGGGGAGCCCTCGACCGGCTTGCCGCCCGCCACCACCGTGGCGTGCTCGGGCAGCTCGGCGAGCTTGCGGCAGACGGTCTCGAAGTGGTGGACGTTGTTGAGCGGGCCGTAGAAGTTCCTGGAGTCGTCCGGGTCCCCCGTGACGATGTCGCGGGCCGCCGCGGCGAGCAGCTGCACGAACTCGTCGTGGACGCTGTCCTGGACGAGCACGCGGGTCACGGCGGTGCAGTCCTGGCCGGCGTTGAACGTGCCGAACTCCACGAGGGCCTTCGCGGCCGCCGGCAGGTCCGCGTCCGCGAAGACGAGGGCGGGCGCCTTCCCGCCCAGCTCGAGGTGGCCGCGCGTGAGGTTCTGCGCGGCGGCGAGGGCGACCGCGCGCCCGGCGCGCACGGAGCCGGTGATGGAGACCATCGCCGGGACCCGGTGCCCGGTCATGAGCGCGCCCGTCGAGGCGTCCCCGAGCAGGACGTTGACCACGCCGGCGGGGAAGATCCCGTCGATCAGCCGGGCCAGGACGAGGGTGGACTCGGGGGTGGTGTCCGAGGGCTTGAGCACGACGGTGTTGCCGGCCGCGAGCGCGGGACCGAGCTTCCAGATCGCCATGAGCAGCGGGTAGTTCCAGGGCGTGACCTGGGCGACGACGCCGACCGGCTCGCGCCGCACGTACGAGGTGTGCTCGCCGAGGTACTCCCCCGCGGCCTTGCCCTCGAGGGTGCGGGCGGCGCCGGCGAAGAAGCGGAGGTTGTCGGCGCCCGCGCCGACCTCCTCGTCCGCGATCATCTGGCGGGGCTGGCCGGTGTTGCGGTGCTGGGCGTCGACGAGCTCGGCGCTGTGGGCCTCGAGCGCGTCCGCGAGCTTGAGCAGCATCATCTGCCGTTCGCTCGGCGTGGTGCGCCGCCAGGTCCGGAACGCGCGCTTGGCGGCGGCGAAGGCCTGGTCGACGTCCGTGGCGTCGGAGACGGGTGACACCGCGGCGGTCCGGCCCGTGGTGGGGTCGACGACGTCGATCCGTCCGGTGCCGTGGGCGTCGACGAAGGCGCCGTCGACGTAGTTCTGCAGCACGTCGCTCATGGTGGGTCCTCTCTGCGGGGCGTGCACGTGGTTGCCGCCACTCTAAATGAGTGGCATTCATTTTAGAAGAGCTCCGCGTGATCCCGGGCACGGCCCGGCTCCGGCGGGCCGGCGCCCGGACGGGCACGGGGTCGCCCCCCGCCCGCCGCGGGTGCGGTGGCCAGGGGGCGACGGGACGTGCGGAGCGGGCTACTTGGCGTGGCGGGCCAGTAGCTCCTCCACGACGTGCGGGTCGGCGCTGCGGAGGTCCCAGCTGCCGATGGTGTCGTGGTAGTCCTGGGCGGCCTCGGTGATCTTGAACGCGCTGGCATCGCGCGGAGGGGTCGAGGTCTCGAGCACGTGGATCAGGTGGGTCTCGGCGGCGGCCAGGGCCTGGGGGTCGTACATGGCGGTTCCTTTCACAGGGGCGGTTCTCACGGGGCGGTCCTGAGCGCCCGCGGGCCGGGCGCGGGCCCGGGGGCGGGCGGGGTCAGCGGTCGACCTTGAGCACGGAGCCGTTCTCGACGTTGACGTACACGTCCACCGAGGTGCCGTCGGGGTCGTCGACGTCGACCTCCCACACCGTCGTCCCGCCCTCGGTGTCCAGCTGGGCGCCGTCCAGGGTGCCGTCGACCTCGTCCAGGGCGGTGCGCACGGCGACCTCCAGGGGGACCTGGACCTGGGCGAGGTTCTCCCGGTCCGCCTGGTCCAGGGCGTCGTCGCCCTCCTGGGGGGTGACCTCCTGCCCGTCGGCGGAGACCTCCACCTCCTGCTCCCGGTCCTCCACGGCCAGCTTCACCTCCCAGCCGTCGCCGTCCTCCTTGCGGTCGATCTCGAAGACCTGCCCGCCGGTCACGGACTCCTCGGCGGCCACGATCGCCCCGGCCACCGCGCCGGCCTCCGCCCCGGCCCCGGTCGTTCCGGAGGCCGAGGGGGACGCGGTGCCGGTCTCGTCGCCGGTGGCCGTGTCCGACGGGGACGCGGTGGCGCTCTCGTCCGCGGTGGCGCTCTCGTCGGCGGTGGCGCTCTCGTCCGCGGTGGGGCTCTCGTCGGCGGCGGGGCTCCCCTCCGCCGTGGTGGTGGCCTCGCTCGTGGTGGTGGCCTCGCTCGTGGCCTCCCCGCCACCGCCCTGGCCGCCGCCGCCGGCGCAACCGGTCAGCAGGAGCGCGGAGAGGGCGAGAGCACCCAGGGACAGGACGTTTTTATCAGTGTGCTTCATAAATAGTCATTGTTCCGGGGACCGCCACCCGGCGCAAGAGGGAGCGCACGCGCAGGATCGTGCCGGCGGCCCACCGGCGCGGCGGCCGGCCACGCGGGCTCAGGAGGTCCCGCCGGGGGCCGGCGCAGCCCAACCCCCGCCCTCCGGAGCGGGGCTGCTCCTACGCGGGGGCGTGCGGGCGGGAGCCCCGGTGGAAGAGCTCGGCCTGCTCCACGAACCACTGCAGCGCCTCCGGGTTGGCCACCGACATCGGGTTCACGGCCCGGTCGGGGGCGACCCCGGAGAACAGCTTCTTGATCGGCACCTCCACGCGCTTGCGGGTGTGCGTCACGGGGATGGCCGGGGCCTGCAGGATCCGGTCGGGCACGTGGCGGGCGGAGGCGCGCTCCCGGATCCGCCGCCGGATCCGCCCGGCGAGCTCGTCCGTGAGCTCGGTCCCCTCGGCCAGCACCACGAACAGGGGCATGAAGTAGCCGCCGTCCGGCTGCTCGGCGCCCACCACGAGGGCGTCCTGCACCTCCGGCAGGCCCTCGAGGGCGGCGTAGATGTCGGCGGAGCCGATCCGCACGCCCTGCCGGTTGAGGGTCGCGTCCGAGCGCCCGTGCACCACGAAGGTGCCGTGCGGGGTCTCCGTGACCCAGTCGCCGTGGCGCCACACGCCCGGGTACGTGGCGAAGTACGCGGCCCGCTGCTTCTCGCCGTCCGGGTCGTCCCAGAAGAACACCGGCATGGCGGGCATGGGGCGGGTGACGACCAGCTCCCCGAGCTCGCCGACCACCCGCTCCCCGTCGTCGTTCCACGCCTCCGCCGCCACGCCGAGGACGGGTCCCTGGAGCTCCCCCAGGTGGACGGGCTCGAGCGGGTTGGAGCCGATCAGCCCGCCGCACACGTCCGTCCCGCCCGAGTCGGAGCCGAGGTGGACGTCCGCCTTGACGGCACGGTGGACCCACGCCCACGTCGAGTCCGGCAGCGGGGAGCCCGTGGACAGGATCGAGCGCAGGGCGGACAGGTCCCGGTCCCGGCCCGGCTCCAGGCCGGCGCGCTCGACGAGGGACAGGTACGCCGCCCCCACCCCGAACATCGTGGCGCGCGTCAGCGCGAGGACGTCGAACTGCCGGTCCGCGCGCCCCGCCGTGGGCGAGCCCGCGCTGGTGACCACGGACGCGCCGACGAGCAGGTTGTGCGCCAACGTGTTCCAGACCATCCAGGACGTGCTGGCCGCGACGTAGTAGCGGTCGCCGGGGCCCATGTCCTGCTGCAGGCCCACCCCCTTGTGCGCCTCGAGGGTCATGCCGCCGTGGCCGTGGACGATGCCCTTGGGGCGGCCCGTGGTCCCGGAGGAGAACAGCACCCACAGCGGGTGGTCGAAGGGCACCCGCTCGTAGGCGGGCACCGCCTCCCGGGCCAGCAGCTCGTCGAAGGCGATCCGCCCCTCCCCCGGCGCGGCCCCGGGACGGAGGCCGCGCACGACGACGACCCGCTCCAGCCCCGGCAGCCCGGCCACCACCTGCGCGAGGTGCTCGGAGCGGTCGAGGGCCCGGCCGGCGAAGACGTACCCGTCGGAACCGATGAGCACCTTCGGCGCCAGCTGGCGGAGCCGGTCCAGGGTCGCGGCCGGCGAGAGGTCGGGCGAGCTGATGCTCCACACCGCCCCGACCGACGCGGCGGCGAGCAGCCCGACGAGGGCCTCGGGAACGTTGGGCAGGACGGCGGCCACCCGGTCCCCCGGGCGCACCCCCCACGCCCGCAGGGCCGACGCGACCGAGGCGACCTGCGCCTCGAGCTCCCGCCAGGTGAGAGCGTCGGTGCGGTCATCCTCGTGGACGGCGAGCACCGCGGCCGTGCCGGCCAGGGCGGGATCGCCCGCGTGGCGCAGGACGTTCTCCGCGTAGTTGAGGCGGGCCCCGGGGAACCAGACGGCCCCCGGCATGCGGTCCTGCGCGAGCGCCGGCCCCGCCAGCCCCTCGCCCACCACGCCGCAGTACGCCGCGACGGCCTCCCAGAAGGCGGACAGCTCCGTGACGGACCACCGCCACAGCTGCCGGTAGTCGGCGAGGTCCACCCCGCGCTCCCGGCGCAGCCACGCCAGGAAGTCCCACAGGCGGGTGGCGCGCACCTGTTCGGGGGTGGGCCGCCACGTGACGGGGCGGGCCGGGGGCCGGGGGCTCACCGGGCCGCCGCCACCGAGGGCTGGCCGGCCGCGGCGTCCCGCCCGTCGCGCTTGCGGAGGGCGGGGCCCAGCAGGAAGGAGCACACGGCCGAGAGCACGAGGGGGATCGCGAACAGGTAGAAGATGTTCTGCGGCTGCAGCCCGCCGGCCAGGAGGTAGCCGACCACGATCGGGGCGATGATCGACACGAGGCGGCCGACGCCGATCATCCAGCCGAAGCCGGAGGCGCGGGCCTTGGCGGTGTAGATGGGCGGGACGATCGTGTAGTAGCCGACCACCCCGGAGTTCGTCAGCATGCCCAGGAAGATGCCGACGACCAGCGCCAGGCCCACCTGGTTGAAGGAGGACGCGAAGACCACGTACATCACGGCGGAGGCGAGCAGGCCGAGGACGTTGAGGGTCCGGGGGTTGATCCAGGAGGTCAGCAGGCCGAAGCCGAGGGAGCCGACGATGCCGCCGAGGCTGACCAGCACACCGGCGGTCACGCCCGTCTGGGGGTCGCCCGAGGCCTCGGCGAGCAGCTTTGGGGTCCAGGTGTTGGCGAAGTAGAACGAGGCGATGAGGAAGGCGTAGCCGAACCACATGAGGACGGTCTGCGAGAGCACCCGGGCCCCGAAGACCTCCTTGACCACGGTCTCAGACGCGGCGTCCTGCACGGGGGCGGGCGGCAGCTCCGTGAGCGGGGCGTGGCCCATCCTGCCCAGGATGCGGTTGAGCTGGGGCAGGGACTTCTCGTCACGCTTCTCGATGAGGTATTCGAAGGACTCCGGGAGGGTGAAGAAGCAGACGACGAGCATGAGCACCGTCATGCCGGCGCCCAGGGCGAAGGCGGACCGCCAGCCGAACTCCGCGATGAGGAACCCGGAGAGGAAGCCGCCCACCGTGGCGCCGATGGGGTAGCCCGCGGCGTAGACGCCCATGGCCAGCCCGGCGCGCTTGCGGTTGGAGTACTCGGCGACGATCACGGAGAGGTTGGCGATCATGCCGCCGATGCCGACGCCTGCGAGGACGCGGGAGGCCAGCAGGGACGTGGTGTCCCAGGAGAAGACCGACCACAGCATGCCCGCGGAGATGATGACGAGGCAGATGAGGGTCAGCGGCCGGCGGCCGATCTTGTCCGCGACCGGCGTGAGGAAGATCGAGCCGAACGCCATGCCGAACAGCCCGGCGCTGAGCAGGTAGCCGAGCAGCACGGGCTCGATGCCCCACTCCCGCGACACGGTGGGGGCGGCGAAGGACATCACGAGGACGTCGAAGCCGTCGATCATGATGAGGATCAGGCAGATGACGACGGCCCGGACCTGGAAGGAGGTCATGGGCGCGTCCTTGAAGGCCGCTTTGAGGTCCATCGGGAGTTCTCTCTCTGGTGGTGCCGGCGGGTGCGTGCCGGACTATGACGTGCGTCACAGCACGAGAACCACGATAGTGGACGATCTCAATGAAGTCACTATGCGGGTAGTTATTTTGCGTCCGGGCTTCCCCGCGGCCCCGGCGGGGGAACGGTTGTGCGCACGGACGCCCGGCCGCATGCTGGGGCGGGAGTCCCCGCACCCCGCTCGGGGACCCGTCGACATGCCGGAGGTCCCCGTGCGACGACCCCGCCCCGCCACTCCCGGCCCGGGGCAGGAGTCCGTCTGGGACTACCCCCGGCCGCCCCGCGTGGAGCCCAGCCGCGAGCACGTGGAGGTGTGGCTGGGCGGGGAGCGGATCGCGGCCACCTCCGCGGCGCTGCAGGTGCTCGAGACCAGCCACCCACCCACGTACTACCTGCCCCGGGAGGCGTTCGCCGACGGGTGCCTCGTGCCGACGGAGGGCGCCACGTGGTGCGAGTGGAAGGGCGAGGCCGCGTACTTCGACCTCCGGGGCGGGGGGCGGACGGCGCCGCGGGCGGCCTGGACCTGCTCCGCCCCGCAGCGGGGCTTCGAGGTGCTGCGCGAGCACGTCGCGGTGATGCCCGCGGCCGTGGACCGGTGCCTGGTCGACGGCGAGGAGGTGCTCCCGCAGGAGGGCGGGTTCTACGGCGGCTGGATCACCTCGCGCGTCACCGGCCCCTTCAAGGGCGGGCCCGGCAGCCACGGCTGGTGACTCCGGACCCCTCGGGCGCCGATCCGACAACTTTTGTTGCACAACGGGAAACAGAGCGCCACACTTGTGCTCCGGACCACACGGCGCCGTCCGGCTCGGCCGCGCCGACCCCGGCCGCGCACCCCTCAGGAGAGAACCCCATGCAGATCGCGATCCTCCAGGCCCAGGCGGACGTCCTGGACATCGAGGCGAACCTCGCCACCATCGACCGGGCGGCCCGGCAGGCCAGAGAGGAGGGCGCCGAGCTGCTGCTCACCCCGGAGCTGTTCACGTGCGGCTACAGCCCCGAGCGCGTGCGGCGGGAGCTCACCGCCGGGGACCTGGACCGCATCGCCGAGCGCGCCGCGGGCATCGCGCGCCGCCACGGGATCTCCCTGGTCTACAGCGCGCCCCGGATCGGCGACGGAGGTGACTGGCACATCTCGGCCGTGCTCCTCGACGGCGCCGGGCGGCGGCTGCTCGCCTACGACAAGGTGCACCTGTTCGGCGAGGAGGAGCGGCGGGCCTTCGCGCCGGCGTCGGCCGGGCCGCGGACCGTCGCCCACGGCGGGCTGCAGGTCGCCCTGCTGATCTGCTACGACGTGGAGTTCCCCGAGAGCGTGCGCGCCGCCTCGGACGCGGGGGCGCAGCTCGTGCTGGTGCCCACCGCGCTCGGCGCGGGCTTCGCCGCGGTCTGCGACGTCCTCGTCCCCGCCCGGGCGCTCGAGAGCCAGGTGGTCGTCGCCTACGCCAACCACTGCGGCACCGAGGACGGGCTGGAGCTGGGCGGGCGCAGCGTGGTCGCGGCCGCCGACGGCACGCTGCTCGCCCGCGCGGGCGGGCAGCCGGAGCTCCTGCACGCGAGGGTGGACGCCGCGGACGTCGCCGCCGCGCGCGAGCTGGTCCCCTATCTGCGGGACCGCCGCCCGGACCTCTACGGGCAGTGGAGCGGCCCCCGCCCCGCCTGAGCCCCGGCCCGCTCAGGGCTCCTCGGGCACGAACTGCAGGGCGATCAGCAGCTCAGCCCGCTGGCGCGCGTCGTCGAGGTCCACGTGCAGCAGCTCCGCCACGTGGCCGACGTGCCGGCGCACGCTGTTGCGGTGCAGCCCGAGCTCCCGGCCGCAGGCGTCCCAGCTGCCGTGGGCGCCCAGCCAGGAGCGCAGGACCGTCAGCAGCAGCCGGCGCCGCTCCCCGGGCAGGGCGGCGAGCGGGGCGAGGAGGCGTTCGGCGACCAGCCGGCCGGACTCCGCCCCGAGCAGGCCGGCCACGGAGCACGGGACGTCCTCGACCCGGGCGCTGGCGCCGTCGACCCGCAGCCGCCGCCGCACCGCCGCCACCCGCTCGCCGGCGCGCGGCAGCTCGGCCGGGCCGACCGGCTCCCCGACCGCGACCAGCCAGCCGGAACGCTCCAGCGCCGCCACCAGCCGGTCCGGGACCGCGGAGCGGGTGATGGTGACGAACCCGTAGTCGGTGAGCTCCACCAGCCGCGTGTCGAACAGGCGCCGCAGCTGGATCAGCTCGTGCAGCTCGTCCGCGGCGGGCGGAGGCCAGGAGGGCTCGTGGTCCTCGCGGCGCACGCCCTGGACGACGCGCACCGGGTCCCGCTCGGCGCCGGACATGCTCTGCGCCAGGGACCGCGCCAGCGCCCGGCCGTCCCCCGGGGAGCTGCGCAGCAGCGCCTCCGGGTCCAGCAGCAGGGCGGTGGCCAGGCGGCTGGGCCCGAAGTTGCCCACCGTGCGCTGGCGGAGGAGGACCTCCAGGAGCCCGACCGCGAGGGAGACGGCCGTGCTCTGCGGCGGCGTGAAGCCGCTGCCCGAGCCCAGCACCAGGGTGCCCAGATTGACGTCGCGCTCGCTGCGCAGCGGGTGGCCCACGACGTGGCCCGCCCGGGGCGCCTCGAAGCCGGCGACCTCGACCCGCGGGCCCCTCCCGGCCAGGATCCGCTCCTGGAGGGGCTTCAGCTGGTCGGCGGGCACGGCGCGCTGTCCGGCCGAGGCCGTGGTCCGCCCGTCCGCGTCCGTGAGCACCACCCAGGCGCCCAGCTCCCGGGCGAGCACGGCGAGCAGCTCCCGCTCCGGGCTGCCGGAGAGCACGGCCCGCAGCATCCGGCGGTTGATCCGCAGCAGGTCGTGCGCGGCGCGGGCGCTCTCGGCCTCGAGCAGGTCGGCGAACCGGCGGGTGACGGCCACGAACGGCGTGCGCTCGCCGACGCGCAGCAGGGGCAGCCCCTGCCGCCGGCACTCCTCCAGCAGGCCCGGGGGCACGACGTCGTGCACCGGCGAGAGACCGAGGCCGAGGGCGGTGACCCCTGCGGCCACCAGGCGGCGCACGTAGGCCTCGGCCGTGCGCGCCGGGCCCCCGGCGAGGACGACGCCGGCGGTCAGCAGCAGCTCCCCGCCCAGCAGGAAGGGCGTGGGGTCCTCCAGCTCGCTCGTGGCCACCCAGCGCACGGTCTCGGACAGGCTGCCCCCGGGGGCGTGCAGCACCTCGAGCTCGCCGGGCATGCGGGCGACGAGACGGTCGAGCGGCAGCCGGGCGGCGACCGGGCCGACCGCAGCGTCTGGTGCACTTTGTCCCATGAGAGGTGATTCTAGGGCACATCGCCCCGGATGAGATCGGCGTCACACTCGTAGGGTCGGGGGTGACACGCAGGCCGCTCATCGAAAGGGACGCCTCCATGACCATGTCACCGCCGACGCAGCAGCGCCGGAGCACGGAGCTCACGCTCAGCCGCCAGCTCACCCGCCGGAAGCCGCTGCGGCAGATGATGCGCGAGTCGGGCACGGAGCACACCGGGCTGCTCCGCAGCTTCGGGCTGCTGCAGCTCACCATGATCAGCGTGGGCGCCACGCTCGGCACCGGCATCTTCGTGGTGCTCGGGGACGCAGTGCCCATCGCGGGCCCGGCGGTGTGGATCTCCTTCGTCGTGGCCGGCGTCGCCGCCATGCTCTCGGCGCTGTCCTACGCGGAGATGGCCGGCGCCGTGCCCGTCTCCGGCTCCAGCTACTCCTACACCTACGCGACGATGGGCGAGGGCCTGGCCTGGATCTGCGGCTGGTGCCTGCTGCTGGAGTACGCGGTGTCCGTGGCGGCCATCGCCGTGGGCGCCGGCGAGTACCTCACCGAGATCGCGGACACCTTCGGCGTCGCGCTGCCGGCGGCGTTCATCCAGCCGCCCGGGGACGGCGGGCTGTTCAACGTCCCGGCCGTCGCCGTCGTCCTCCTCGCCACCGTCCTGCTGATCCGCGGCTCCCGCGAGAGCGCCCTGGTCAACACCGTGCTGGTCGCCCTGAAGGTGGCCGTGCTGCTGCTCTTCGTGGCCGTGGCCTTCACCGCGTTCGACTCCCGCAACTTCGCCCCGCTGCTGCCGATGGGCTCCGCCGGCGTCACCGCGGCGGCGTCGCGCCTGTTCTTCTCCTACATCGGCTTCGACGCGGCGTCCACGGCCGGCGACGAGGCGCGCAACCCGCAGCGCGACCTCCCCCGGGCCATCGTCCTGTCCATGGTGATCATCACCGCCCTCTACATCCTCGTGGCCCTGGCCGCCGTCGGCGCCCGCCCCTGGGGCTGGTTCGACGGCCAGGAGGCCGCCCTGGTGCGGATCCTGGAGGAGATCACCGGCAGCCCCTGGGTGTCGCTGGTCTTCGCCCTCGGGGCGGTCGTGGCGATCGTGAGCATCGTGCTCGTCGTCCTCTACGGGCAGACCCGCATCCTCATGGCGATGTCCCGGGACGGGCTCGTGCCGCCGGTCTTCGCCCGCGTCTCGCCCCGGACCGGCACGCCCGTGGCCAACACCCTGATCACCGGCGGCGTCATCGCCGCCGCCGCCGGGCTGGTGCCGCTGGGCGAGCTCGCCGACGCCACCAGCATCGGTACACTGTTCGCCTTCGGCCTGGTCAGCGTGGCCGTGATCCACCTGCGCAGGACCCGCCCGGAGCTGCCGCGCACCTTCCGCGTCCCGCTCTACCCCGTGACCCCGGTCCTGGCCGTGCTCATGTGCGTGCTGCTGATGGTCAACCTCGGCAGCAGCACCTGGGTGGTGTTCGTGCTGTGGATGGCCGTCGGCTCGGCGGTCTACCTCGGCTACGGGCGCCGGCACTCGACCGTGGCCGCCCTGACCGACGAGGAGTACGCCCGGGCCTCCGCCGAGGCCCTTCCCGCCCCCGGGACGTCCGAGACGTCCGTGACCCCCGAGATCCTGGAGACCACGAAGTGACCATCGCGACCGACATCGACCACTCGGGCCCGGGCACCGCGCCCGTGACCATGCTGAACCCCGACTTCCCGTTCAGCTACGACACCTACCTCCAGCACCCGGCAGGCCTGGGCAGCGTGCCCGAGGCCGCGCACGGCACGAAGGTCGCCGTGATCGGGGCGGGGCTGTCCGGGCTGGTGACGGCCTACGAGCTGATGAAGCTGGGCCTGCACCCGGTGGTCTACGAGGCCGGGGACATCGGGGGGCGGCTCAAGACCGCGTCCTTCGCCGGCGCCCCGTCCGTGACCGCCGATCTGGGCGGGATGCGCTTCCCGGTCTCGGGGCGGGCCTTCTACCACTACGCGGACACGATGGGCGTGGCCACCGAGGCGTTCCCGAACCCCCTGGCCGACGTCACCTCCAGCACCGTGATCGAGCTCGGCGGCAAGGCCCACTACGCCCGCACCCCCGAGGACCTGCCCCCCTTCTTCCACGAGGTGGCCCGCGCCTGGCGCGACGCCGTCGACGACGGCGCCTGCTTCAACGAGATGCAGGAGGCCATCCGCGCCCGGGACACCGGGCGGATCAAGCAGCTGTGGAACCGGCTGGTCCAGGACCTCGACGAGCAGACCTTCTACGGCTTCATCGCCGCCAGCAAGGCCTTCCAGGAGGCCGGCTTCGAGCACCGCGAGGCCTTCGGGCAGGTCGGCTTCGGCACCGGCGGGTGGGACACCGACTTCCCGAACTCGATCCTGGAGATCCTGCGGGTGGTCTACACCGACGCCGACGACGGGCACCGGCGGATCGTCGGGGGCGCCCAGCGCCTGCCCGAGGCGCTGTGGCAGCACGCCCCCGAGGACCTCGTCCACTGGCCGGCGGGGACCTCCCTGGCCTCCCTGCACGCCGGCTCCCCGCGCGGGGCGGTCGCCCGGATCACCCGTCCGCCCCGGGCCGACGGCGGGGTGGGCGACTTCCGCATCGAGGAGAAGTGGGGGCGCGCGGCGGAGTACCCGATCGTGGTCTCCACCTGCCAGTCGTGGCTGCTGTCCACCCGCATCCACACCGAGGAGGCGCTGTTCTCCGCGCCGATGTGGACCGCCATGGAGCGCTCCCACTACATGCAGTCCTCCAAGACCTTCGTCATGGTGGACCGCCCGTTCTGGAAGGACGTGGACCCCGCCACCGGGCGCGAGGTGCTGAGCATGACGCTCACCGACCGGCTGCCGCGGGCGACGTACCTGCTCGACGACGGGCCGGACAAGCCCGCCGTGATCCTGCTGTCCTACACCTGGAACGACGACGCCCTGAAGTGGCTGTCCCTGGACGCCGACGGGCGTGTGGAGCTGATGCTGCACTCCCTGAAGCAGATCTACCCGGACGTCGACATCGCCTCCCACATCCTCGGCGAGCCGATCACCGTCTCCTGGGAGGCCGACCCCAACTTCATGGGCGCGTTCAAGGCCAACCTGCCCGGGCACTACCGCTACCAGCAGCGCCTGTTCACCCACTTCCTCCAGGACGGGCTGCCCGAGCACCAGCGCGGGATCTTCCTGGCCGGGGACGACATCTCCTTCACCGCCGGGTGGGCCGAGGGCGCCGTCACGACCGGCCTCAACGCCGTGTGGGGCGTCGTGCACCACCTCGGGGGCGCCAGCGCCCCCGGCAACCCCGGCCCCGGCGACCTCATCGACGAGCTCGGGCCCGTTGCCCTCGACTGAGCCGGGCGGAGCGGGAGGGGCCGGGGGTCGGGGCCGGGGGTCAGGGGACGTCGACGGTCACGACGGCGGCGGAGCGGCTGCCGGCGTCCCCGGCCGCGCCCGAGACGGCGCGGGAGACGCAGCAGCACATCCTTGTGTTCGGCGCCTTCTGCCGGTCGGAGTAGAAGACGTCCCGGTGGTCGACCGTGCCGTGCAGGTCGAGGACCTTCACCTGGCACAGCCCGCACTCGCCCCGGCGGCAGTCGGACATCATGTCGACGCACTCCCGCTCGAGGGCCTCCAGCATCGACTCGTCGGAGCCGACGACGGTCTCGACGCCCAGCCGCGGGACGCGCACGACGAACGGCTCGGCCTCGAACCAGCCGCTGTTGCCGAAGGTCTCGTAGCGCAGGTTCGTGGGATCGAGCCGGCGCTCGGCCCAGCCGCGTCGCACGGCGTCCATGAGCCGGATGGGCCCGCACATGTAGAGCTCGGCGTCCCGGGGCACCCCGGCCAGCAGGGCCCCGACGTCCAGGGACGTGCCCTCGTCGTCGACGTGGGCCTGCAGGCGCTCGCCGTGCAGGGCGGCGAGCTCCTCGGCGTAGGCCATCGCGGCCCGGGAGCGGGCCACGTAGACGAGCCGGTAGTCCGCCCCGAGCCGGCGCAGCAGCGCGGCCATCCCGGCGATCGCCGTGATGCCGATGCCGCCGGCGAGTAGCACGTAGGAGGGGGCCCCGACGCGCAGCGGGAAGTTCTGCAGGGGCTGGGTGATTTCCAGGACCTGCCCGGGCACCAGCCCGTGCATGAACACGGACCCGCCCCGGGAGGCGGGGGTGCGGAAGACGCTGATGGCGAGCCGGCCGCCGTCGTCCGTGGCGTCGACCACGGAGTAGGAGCGCACGGCCTGCTCGCCGTGGATGAGCACGCGCACGTCGACGTGCTCGCCCGGCTTCGCGGGGCGGGGCAGCTCGGGGCGCAGGACGATGCGGCGGATGCCGGCGGCGACCTCCTCGACGGAGTCCACGACGGCGTTCTGCCACACCTCGGAGCGGGAATCGGCCACGGTGGTCCCTCCTGCCTCAGGCCCGGCCGGAGGCGGCCGGGGCCGCCGCGTCCACGGCGGCGAGACGGCCCTCGGCCTTGAGCGCCCGCTCGAGCAGGCGGCGCACCCACATGCCGCCCATGTCGATGTTGAGGTTGTAGAACTCGTAGTCGGGGTTGGCGTCGATGGCGGCCTGCTGGGCCTGGAGCATGGCCTCGTCCTCGCCGAAGACGCCGTGCACGCCGTTGCGCAGCTGCGTGGTGATCAGCTGGCTCTCCAGCCGGTAGTTGCGCATGAACGCCCAGAAGTAGTGGCAGGAGCGCTCCGTCTCCGGCGTGATCGTGTTCATCACGTAGCCGTTGACGCCGCGGGAGCGGTCGCCCTCGGGCGCCCCGGTGCCGGCCTCGGCGACCCCGACGTCGATGCAGATCGTGGACGGGAAGTAGTAGTGGATGATCTGCCAGCGGTCGACCCTGCCCTCGAAGCCGGGGAACTTGTCCCGCATGTTCTTCAGCCAGAAGGGCGGGGCGTCGATGTCGCGCATCCACCGCGTGACGGTCACGGAGTGCTCGTCGTGGGTGACCTCGAACTCCGACTCGGACAGCTCCTCCTGCCCGATCGAGGAGGAGTGCACGAACTCCTCGTGGGTGAGGTCCATGAGGTTGTCGAGCACCAGCTGGTAGTTGCACGGCGCGTGGATCGTCTCGCCGTCCCCGGCCCACTCGGGGCTGTCCAGCTGGTGCATGTCGGGGACCAGCGCGGGGTCGGCCAGGGTGGGGTCGCCCAGCCAGACCCAGACGTAGCGGTAGCGCTCCAGCACGGGGAAGGACGGCACCGTGGCGGACGGGTTCAGCGTCTCCTGCGCGGGCATCGAGGTGCAGCGGCCGGCGGCGTTGTAGCGCAGGCCGTGGTAGGGGCACTGGATCTCCCCGCGGCCCACCAGCTTGCCCTGCGACAGCGGGGCCAGCCGGTGCCAGCAGGCGTCCGCCAGGGCGACGGCCCAGCCCTCCTCGGTGCGGTACAGGGCCAGCGGGCGGCCGGCGACGGTGCGGGCCAGGATCCCCTTGCTGGTGAGCTCGTGGTCCCATCCCGCCACGTACCAGGCGTTGAGCGGGTGGGACAGGAGCTTGGCGGTCGTGGTGGTCTTCGTCGCGGCGACGGTCATGGCGCGGTCCTCTGCTGAGCGGTCCGGGGAGAGCACACGGTACTCACTATCTACATAGATAGTTGGTGACGTGGAACACACAATACCTAGGTTCATAGTGAGTGCCAACCCCTGGAACGGCGGGCCTCCGGCTAGGCTCGTCCTACGACCGACCCGCCCGCTGCGAAAGGACCCCCCGTGAGTCTCCGCTCGGCCCTGCTGGCGCTGCTGTCCTCGGGCCCCATGACGGGCTACGACGTGGTGAAGCAGTTCAGCACCTCCGTGGGCCACGTGTGGCACGCGCCGGACTCCCAGATCTACCCGGAGCTGCGCAAGATGCACGCCGAGGGCCTGCTCTCGAGCCGCGCCGTGCCGTGGGGCACGCGCGGGGCCACCAAGACGGAGTACACGATCACCCCCGAGGGCGAGCGGGCGCTGCGCGCGTGGCAGGACCAGCCGCTGACCTACGTCCGGGAGCGGGACCCCGCCCACCTGAAGGCCGCCTACTTCGAGTGGGCCGCACCGGGCGCCGCGGCGGAGCAGCTGCGCGCGCACATCGCGCACTACGAGGAGCAGCGGCGCCAGGCCCTCGAGCAGATCGCGGGGCTCCAGAACCGCACCAGTCCCACGCTGGCCCGCCGCCTGGCCGCGAACCCCGAGGAGCAGTGGGAGCGGATCACCCGCTTCAAGGTCTACGCCTACGAGGGCCAGGTGGCCCGGGCCGAGCAGGAGATCGCCTGGGCGCGCTCCGGCCTGCGCCTGCTCGAGGAGCTGGGCGATCCGGACCCGGCCGCGCACACCCCCGCCCAGGACGCCCGGTGAGCCGCCCCGCCCCGCGCCGCCTGCTCGCCGTGCTCCTGAGCGCCGGGCTGCTGCTGGCCGGCTGCGCCCCGGACGCCGGGAGCGGCACCGCCGCGCCGGGACCGGCCGGCGCGGCGGCGTCGCCGTCCACCTCCTCCGCGTCCTCCCCCGAGCCCACGCCGAGCCCCACGGAGGAGCGCGCGGAGCTGGTCGGCGGGGGCACGGAGGTGTTCCCCGGCCGGCGGATGGTCGCCCTCTACGGCCGGCCCGGCATGCCGGCGCTGGGCGTGCTCGGCGAGCAGGGCCCGGAGGAGTCGGTCGCCCGGGCGAAGAAGCTCGCGGCGCAGTACGAGCCGTACAGCGCCGAACCGGTGGTCCCCGCGTTCGAGATCATCACCACCACGGCGTCGGCGGAGCCGGGTCCCGACGGCGACTACTCCGACGAGATGACGGTCGACGAGCTGCGCCCGTTCGTGGAGACCGCCGCGGAGCACGACGTCTACGTGGTGCTCGACCTGCAGCCGGGCCGCCAGGACTTCACCAGCCAGGCGCGGCAGTACGAGGAGCTGCTGAAGCTGCCCAACGTGGGGCTCG
Organism: Kocuria rosea; assembly: GCF_023715525.1. GTDB lineage: Bacteria > Actinomycetota > Actinomycetes > Actinomycetales > Micrococcaceae > Kocuria > Kocuria rosea_A. Next base: position 156,146 of record NZ_JAMBOG010000006.1, read on the forward strand.
CCCTGGACCCGGAGTGGCGCCTGGGCCCGGACCAGGTGCACCTCGTCCAGATCGGGACCGTGGACGCGGCGGAGGTCAACGCGACGACGGCCTGGCTCGCCCGGCTGACCCGCGAGCACGACCTGCCGCAGAAGGTCGTGGTCCTGCACCAGTTCGCGGAGTCCATGATCACCGACCGCCACCTCGTGGACACCACGCACCCGGAGCTCGCGCTCGTGCTGCACGCCGACGGCCACGGCACCCCGGAGCTCAAGCGGGGCACGTGGGAGCGGCTGAAACAGGGGCTGCCCAAGGGGATGCGGATGGCGTGGAAGAACTTCTACGACGAGGACACGCCCACGTTCACCCCCGAGCAGACGTTCGCGCTCACGCCGAAGCCCTGGTTCGTCTCCTACCAGTGATCCCGGCGCTGCCGGGCACCGGGCCGTGGAGCCGGCCGTCCGGGCGGACCGGGCGGTTGCTAGCGTGGGGGCCGTGGGCAACGACAGACTCCAGAGCGACCGGCAGCGCAGGACCATCGACCGGCTCGCCCGCTGGCTGACCCGCACCCACGGCGCCGAGCCCGGCTGGGACGCCCTCGTGCTCGACGTGCTCAGCGTGGGCCGCGACGTGCGCCTGCAGGTGCGCGAGGTGCGCGGCGGCACCACCACCTCGCACGCCGTGGACGTCACGGGCCGGCGCAGCAGGCCCCGCCGGCTGGTCCGCGCCCTCCAGGAGGACTACGCCGACCTCGTGGACGGGACGTGGCTGTCCGCCACCCTGATCGTCACGGTGTCCGGGCGGCGCTGGGCGCACCCGGGGGTGGAGCTCATCCTCAACTACGACGACGAGCCGCTGCTGCCCGCGCACGCCCCGCACCCGGTCGCGGCCGAGGAGTACCAGCGCCACCTCGCCCGCCACCGGCGGATGGACCGCAGGATCCCCGGCTGGCTGCGGGAGCGGGTCGCCGGGGCGGGCCTGGAGGTGCCCGAGCGCTGACCCGGCGCGGACCGCTCATCCGTTCGCCCAGCGGATAACCCGGCGCCGGCCCGTTCCCCCGGCACGCCGCGAGGTCTAGTCTTGAGTGACCTGTTCACCGACCGGAGGGAGAGCCCATGGGACTCGGAGACAAGATCAACAACGCCGCGGAGAAGGCCTCCGGCACCGCCAAGCAGAAGCTCGGCGACGCCACGGACAACCGGGATCTGCAGGCCGAGGGCACTGCGGACAAGGCCTCCGCCGACGCGAAGCAGGCCGGTGAGAAGGTCAAGGACGCGGCGAAGAACTTCACGGACGGCCGCTGACCACAGTGCCGTCGAGGAGCCCCGGTGCCGACCACGGCACCGGGGCTCCTCCCTGTCCGGCCCCGCCGCGACGCCGGACGGGCCCGGTCAGCCCAGCGAGTGCAGGCTGAACGCGGCCAGGAAGCCCAGCGTCGCGATGAGCCCCGAGTACAGCGCCGCCTTCTCGAAGGCCTCCGGGATCATGGTGTCCGTGATCATGGCGAGGATCGCACCGGCCGCGAGCGCGTTGACGAAGGCGAGGGTGGCCGGTGCGGCGCCGTCCAGCAGCAGGTACCCGGCGAGCGCGGCCAGGCCCGAGGCCACCGCGATGGAGCCCCAGATGCCGAAGACGTAGCCCGGTCCGCGCCCGGCGTTCTTCCACCCGGCGGTGCTGGAGAGCCCCTCCGGGACGTTGGAGATGAACACCGCGGCGAACATCGGCAGGCTCAGGCCGGACCCGCCCAGGAAGCTCAGCCCGAGCACCATGGACTCGGGCACGCCGTCGAGCAGGGCGCCGATGGCGATGGCCCCGCCGCTGCCTCCCTGCTCGGCCGGGGAGGGCTGCTGCGTCCCCGAGCGCTTGCGGTGGCGCGCGCCGTGGCGGGCCAGCAGGACGTTGAGGGCCACGTAGACGACCGAGCCGGCCAGGAAGCCCCACGCCGTGGGGGCCAGGCCGCCCTGCGCCACGGCCTCCTCCACCAGCTCGAAGGACAGCGCGGAGATCAGCACGCCGGAGCCGAACGCCATCACGGCGGCGACGAGCCCGGCCGGGACGGCGACGAACCAGGCGATGAGGCTGCCCAGCAACAGCGCGCCTCCGGCCAGCAGACCGGCACCGCCTGCGGCGAGCCACTCGGGCATGGGGATCCTCCTGCACGGGACGTCGGGTGTCGTGGCCAGCTCACACCCGTAGCGCAGCGGGGTCAAATTGCCGGGTCCTGGCGGGCCGCGTTCCGGCGGTGCCGGTCCCGGGGCCCACCGTCCGCTGCCGGGGGGCGGCGACCCACGACGGCGACGTCGGGGCCGTGGGCCCCTGACGCGGGGCGCTCCCGGGATCCGCCCCCGGGAGCCGGCTCAGGGGGCGGACGCGGCGGTGCCGGGGCGGAGGACCGGCGGGACCCCGGCCGCACCCGTGGCCAGGTCGGCCGCCAGGACGCCGATGAGCGGGGCGAACTTCGCGCCGTGACCCGAGCACGCCGAGACCACGGTGACACCCTCGGCGGTGTCCAGGACGAAGTGCTCGTCCGGGGTGGTGGTGAACAGGCACGTGGTCTCGGCGTAGGGCTCGGGCACCACTCCCGGCAGCCACCGCCGCACGTACTCGACGACACGGTCCCGGTTGCCGGGGTCCACCACCCCGGTGCGCCGGGCCGCCGAGGCCATCACCCGCCCGCCGTTGTACTCGGCGACCTTCAGGCCCGCGAAACCGGCGTCCCGGCCGCCGGGGAGGCCGTAGACGGGCATGGCCGCGTCGTGGATGAGCGTGGGCCAGGCCTGCTCGAGGTCGCGGTAGGGGAAGTGGAACGCGTTCTCCTCCCGGACCGTGAACTGCGGCAGCGCGCCGAGGAAGGCCGGGGGCAGGGAGAGCTCGCCCAGCAGGTCGGGCAGCCAGCCGCCGGCGGCGACCACCACGTGCCCGGCCTCCACCGTGGCGCCCTGCGGCCCGTGCACCGTGAAGCCCGCGCCGGTGCGCCGGATCCGGGACACCGGCCAGTCCGTGCGCAGCTCGGCCCCGACGGCCACGGCGAGGCCGACCAGGGCCTCCACGGTCGACCCGGCGTCGAGCACCCCGGCGGTCGGCTGGTACAGGACGGGGGTGTCGAAGAGGAGCTGCGGCCACCGGGCCGCGGCCTGCTCGGCCGTGCAGAGGACGTGCTCCACGCCGGCGTCGTCGAGGACCCGGGCGAGCTGTTCCGGGTCGCGCCCGGGCCCGTGGTCCACCGCCCCGCAGCGCAGGAGCAGCTCCCGGCCGGACTCCCGCTCCACCTGCTCCCACAGCCGCTCAGAGCGCACGACGAGCCGGGCGTAGAACGGGTCGGCGTAGGCGTAGCGGAAGATGCGGGCCGACCCATGGGAGGAGCCCTGGTCGTTGCCGGGGACGGTGCGCTCGAGCAGCACGACCTCCTCGCCGCGCGAGGCCAGCTGCCATGCCGTGGCGGCACCCATCAGTCCGGCGCCGATCACCGCGTAGTTGCCCATGGCCGCCAGCCTAGTGCGGAACGCCTGAACGCCCCGGCCGGGGGCATGTTACAGCGGAAGAACGCCCTGTGGACGACGTGTTTAATTTCACCGGCCCTGCGGGACCCGCGCCACATCCCCCGCCCTCCGTCCCGGCAGAGGCAACCGCCGGAGGTTGCCCGCCCGGAGGGGTGTGACGGATCTCAACAGCCCCCGCACCGAGTGGCCGCGTCCCGGAAATCTCCCGGCCACACAACGGCCTCATCATGGAGGGGTCAGCACGACGCTGACCACGACACGCATCAGGACAGGAGGTGGCGTCATGACCGCTGCTGAGAAGTGGACGACCGATCTGAGCCAGGTCCGATCCGGGGACCGGGTCGAGATCTGGGACGAGGACTACGAGCGCTACATCGGCACCGTGGGGCAGGTCGCGCCCCACCTGGGCGTCCTCTGGATCCTCGAGGCCGGCACGGGGGTGCGCCGGCTGTTCCCCTTCGAGGGGTGCCGCCTGCGCCACGCCCCCCTGGCCCTCGCCGCCTGACCCCCACGGCCCCGATTCCCGCGGCCCCGATTCCCGCGGCCACGGCCCGTCCGCCCCGGCACCCACCGGGGCGGCCGGGCCGTTCCCCTACCCTGAACGGGTGACCACCCTCGCCTCATCCCCCGGCACGAAGCTGCGTCCCACCCTGTACGTGCTGGCCGCGGTCGTCTCCGTCCAGTTCGGCGGCGCCCTGGCCGCCGTGCTCGTCCCGCTGATCGGGGCCTCGGCCACGGTGACCATGCGCCTGCTCATCAGCGCCGTGCTCATGGTGGCGGTGATCCGTCCCCGGCTGCGCGGGCGGAGCGGGCAGGCCTGGCGGGCGGGCCTGTTCTTCGGGGCGTCCCTCGCGGGGATGAACTTCGCGTTCTACCAGTCCCTCGCCACGCTGCCGCTGGGCGTCGCCGTGACCATCGAGTTCCTGGGCCCGCTCGCCCTCTCGGCGGTGCTGTCCCGGCGGCTGCGGGACATGGCCGCCGTGGTGGCGGCGCTCGCGGGCGTCGTGCTCATCTCGCAGGCGCTCACCGTGCCGTGGCGGGAGCTGGACCTCGGCGGCATCGCCTGGGCGGCGCTGGCCGGCGCGGGCTGGGCGGCCTACATCCTGGGCAGCCGCTCGGCGGGACGGCACTTCGACCAGCTGGACGGGCTCGCCGTCGCCCTCGTGGTCGCCGCCGCCCTCGTGACCCCGGTGGGGATCGCCACCGCCCACGCCCCCGCGCTGACCGGGAGCGTGCTGGCCGGGGGCGTGGGCATCGCGCTGCTGTCCTCGGTGCTGCCCTACTCGCTCGAGCTGCTGGCGCTGCGCAGCATCCCCCCGGCCGTCTTCGGGATCCTGCTCAGCCTGGAGCCCGCCGTCGCCGCCCTGGCGGGGCTCGTGGTCCTCCACCAGGTCCTCGCCGTGCCGCAGCTGCTGGGCATGGCCCTCGTCGTGGCCGCGAGCGCCGTCGTCATGGTCGGCGGCACCCCGGAGGCCGCACCCGCGGACCCGTCCTCCACCGGCGGCTCCCGCTAGGTCGGGGTCATGACACGGACTGCGGTGATCGGCGCCGGGATCGTCGGGCTCTCCACGGCGCAGGCCCTGCGCCGCCGGGGGGCCGACGTGACGCTCTACGAGTCCGGGGCCCGGGCGGCGGGCAGTCCGCCGGCCGGTCCCGGGTCTTCCGCCACGCCCACGAGGACCCCCGGCTGGTCGCCCTGGTGGCGCACAGCCGCTCCCTGTGGCGGGAGTGGGAACGGGAGTTCGGCGTCGAGCTGATCTCCCCCGACGGCGCCGTGGTGATCGGCGACGGCGTCGAGGACAAGCTGCGGGCGCTGGAGGAGGTCCCGGAGGTCCGCGCCCGCCGCCTGGCGCCCGAGGAGCTGCACGAGCGCCTGCCCCTGCTCGCCGGGTGGACGGGCCCGGCCATGCTCGACGTCGACGGCGGCGCCATCCGCACGCTCGCGGCCGTCGGGGCGCTCACCGGGCGCCTGCGCGACGCCCTGGTGCAGGACCACGTCCTCGCGGTCGGGCGCGCGGGGCCGCACCGCGTGGAGGTGCGCACCGGCACCGGCGTCGAGGCCTACGACCACGTGGTGCTCTGCGCCGGCCGGGGCACCGCTCCCCTGGCGCGCGGGGCGGGACTGTCCCTGCCCGTGGCCCCCGCCGCCCACGCCCGCGCCACGTTCGCCGTGCGCTCCGGCACCGCCCACGGGCTGCCCACGTTCCAGGACGGCAGCGGGGCCTTCGGCGAGACGGGCGTGTACGCGGCGCCGTACCCCGACGGCCGCCACTTCTCGGTGGGCCTGAGCGGGACGACCGGTGTCCACCCCGACGGGGGCGTCGCCGACCCCGCCGCCCTGGCCGCGCTGGTCGAGCGGACGGTCGCCTACGTGGAGCGCGCCCTGCCCGGGCTCGACCCGGCCCCGGTCGGCCACGTGCACTGCTGGGTGACCCGGCTGCCGTGGGGCGACGACGGTGTGGGGATCTGGTCCGAGGACGGCGTCACCGCGCTGGCCGGGCACAACCTGTTCAAGCAGGCCCCGGCGCTGGGCGAGGCCCTCGCCCGGACGGTCGTCGAGGGCGCGGTCCCCGGGGACCTGCACCACGCGTGCGAGCTCGGCCGGTCCGCCGGGTGGCCTCCCGCGCGGCCGGCCCGTCTCCGGCGGTCAGGGCACCGGTCGTCAGGGCGCCGGTGCTCAGGGCGCCTGCGGGATGATGATCCAGAGGGCGATGTAGACGAGCTCCCCGACGCCGACCAGCCCGAAGACCACGAAGCCGAGGCGGACGAGGAACGTCGGCAGGCCGAGGCGCGCCGCCAGGGCCGCGCAGACGCCGGCGACGAGCTTGCCGTGGCGGGGGCGAACCAGTGCACCAGTCATGGCCGGATCCTACCGCCGGCCCCCGTGCCGGCGCCGAAGATGACTGCGCACGACGTTCATCAGCCCCCTGTCGAAAACGGAGGATCCGTGGTTGGCTGGGAGCATGGACGCCAACGAGATCATGGACCGCATCCGCCAGGCCCGGGACCACGCCCTGGAGCAGGAGAAGGAGGAGCGTCAGCGCATCGCGGACGCCGACACCGCCGAGCTGCAGAGCGCCGCGAGCGTGCGCCTGGCCACCCGGCAGGCCGTGCGCGAGGCCTTCGACGACATCCTGGGCGAGAGCACCGACCCCGCCCAGGACGCCTGAGCCCGGTACCGGCCGCGGCCGGTGCGGGCGGGGACGCTCAGAGGTCGACGACCTCGTTGTCGCCCTTGAGCCGCCGACCGGTGACCGAGGCCTTGAGCAGGTTGGCCACCTGCGTGAGCTTGTGGCCCCCGGGCGAGTCCCAGTACTCGGCCGTGTCCGGGGTGACCTCGATCAGCACGTTGTTCGGGTTCTCCGGCCCGCCCTCGAGCCACGCCCCGGTGAAGGTGTCCCACAGCTCCCTGAGCTTGGCGACGTCGTCCACCACGCGGGCGGCGCCGGCGAGGGAGACCCACGCCCCGTCGCCCGCGTAGGCGACGTTGACCGCAGGCCGCTGCTGGAGGTGCTGCACCTGGTCGGAGTCGCGCTCGGCGATGAAGTACACGGTGCCGTCGAAGTCGACGTCCTGGGTGGCCATCGGCTTGGCCACGAGCCGGCCCTCGGGGTCCACGTGGGTGAGCAGGGCGATGCGGGTGTTCTTGATGATGGCGCGCACCTTCGCGGTGCCGTCGTCGGCGCCGTCCTTGCGGTGGGTCATGGCAGTCCTCTTCTCTCGGGCTCTCTCGGATCGGGGTGCTGCGGGACGGCCAGCCTACAAGCCGCGGCACGGCTCGCACGAGGGTGTCCCCCAGGAGCGTCTGAGACGATGGGGGCACGGACGACGACGGAAGGCGACCCCATGAACTTCGAACTGGACCCGCAGGTGCGCCACGCGGTGGAGCACCCGGCCGAGACCGTGCGCGGCCCCGAGGACGCGCAGCTGCGGATCCGCCTGGCCGGCGAGCCCGCCCGCCGGGCGCTGGCCGCCCACTGGGACGGCACCGCGCAGGGCCCCGCCGGCGAGGCGGACCGGTTCGCCGCCGCCGTGCTGCTCGCGACCCTGTTCGACGACAGGCACTACCTCGAGCGCGCCGCGTCGACGCCGGGCGACGTGCCCGGCTGCCCGTCGGCCCCGCCGCGCGGGCTGCTCGAGCTCACCCGCGTGCCGGGGGCCCGGGCCGCGGCGGCCCCCGTCCTCCAGCGGCCCCTGCTGACCGGCCTGCTGGAGTGGGCCACCCGCCCCCTGCCGGACCAGCCCCCGATCGCCGTGGCGGAGGCGGCCCGCGACCTGGGGATCGACGACGACGGCCGCGTCTTCCGCGAGGTGCGCCGCCGCGCCGAGCGGCTGATGTCGGGACAGTACGACGGCTCCCCTGCGCTGGAGCGCTTCGTGGCCGTGCTGCGCGAGGCCGAGAAGCGCACGCGGGCCGACGGGCCGGCCCTGTCGGGCGAGGTGCTGCCGGGAGCGGCGGGCCCTGCGGGACCGGCGGCCGCCGCGCCGCCGTCGGCGCCCGCGGGAACGCCCGAGGCCCCCCGCTGGGCCCCGGGCGGCGTGCCGCCCGTCGGGGGCCCCGCGGGGCCGTCGGCGCCGCGGGCGCCGATGTACGGACCGCCCGCCGGCCCTCCGGCCCCGCACCCGGGCCGGGTCGAGGACGACGATCCGGGCGCCCTCAAGAACTGGGGCATCTTCGGCCTGGTCATCGTCGGGATCATCCTGCTGCTCGTGTTCCTGCTCTGACCGGGCGGGCCGGCGGCCCCACCCGAGAACATTTGCTTGCACGGGAAACCTTCGCGGCGCTACTCTTGAGGATGTATCAACAAGCGGGGGCGCCGTCGCCTCCGGTCCTCACCACGGAAAGCCGTCCCATGCCGATCTTCGCCCAGCACCCCGACCCCCGTTCCCTGCAGCCGCGTCCGGCCGAGGACCTGCTGTCGGCCGGCACCCGGATGGGCGCCGTCGAGCTGCTCGTCGCCGACCTGGACACGATGCTCGCCTACTACACCGGCGCGATCACCCTGGAGGTGCTCGAGCACGCCGGGGACACCGCGGTCCTGGGCCGCCATGGGCGCACGGTCGTGCGGCTGCGCCAGGTCAGGGAGCTCCCGCCGGCCCGGCGCGGGCAGGCGGGGCTGTACCACACCGCGGTCCTCTTCGAGGACGAGCCCGCGCTGGCCGCGGCCCTGGCCTCGGTCGCCGCCGTGGCGCCGACGTCGTTCACGGGCAGCGCCGACCACCTCGTCAGCCAGGCCTTCTACTTCGACGACCCCGAGGGCAACGGGGTCGAGCTCTACGCCGACCGCCCCCGGGACACGTGGCGGCGCGAGCCCAGCGGCCTGGTCACCATGGCCTCCAACCCCCTGGACCCGACCGTCTTCCTGAGCACCCACCTGCGCGAGCAGGACCTGGGCCGCCCCACCGCCGCGCGGGCGGGCCTCGGGCACGTCCACCTGCAGGTCGGGGACATCCCCCTCGCCCGGCGGTTCTACGTGGACATCCTCGGCTTCGAGGTCATGGCCGACGTCGGCTCGGCCCTGTTCGTCGCCGCCGGCGGCTACCACCACCACATCGGGCTCAACACCTGGCACAGCGCCGGGGCCGGCCCCCGGGCGGCCTCCCTGGGCCTCGGGCAGGTCAACATCGACCTGCCGACCGCCGACGACGTCGCCGCCCTCGAGGCGCGGCTGAGGGACCACCGGATCACCACACGCCACGACGGGGCCGTGCTGCGCTTCGAGGACCCCTGGAGCACCCTCATCCAGGTGGGCGTCGCGGCCTGACGCCCCGGGCGGGGCTCATCGGCGCCCGGGAACGGCCCGTCGGCCGGGCAGGAGCCGGGGCACGAGCCGGACCAGGGCGACCATCCCCACCAGCTCGACGAGCGTCTGGGCGACGACGACGAGCGGCGTCAGCGCCAGCCGCTCCGGCAGCGCGAGCGCCAGCGGCAGCACCACGAGCGAGTTGCGCGTGGCCCCGCCGAACACCAGGGCCCGGGCCGAGGGGACGTCCAGGCGGGCGGCCCGGGCGGCCAGCAGGCCGAGCGGGACCATGAGGACCAGGAACCCGGCGTAGAGCGGCAGCACCGCCGCGAGCTCGGCCACCCGCTCCCCCACGCCGCGCACCTGCGAGGCGACCACGGTGAACAGGGTCAGGACCATCAGCGGCACCATCCCGGCGCCCATGACGCGGTCGACCCGGCGGGCCAGGAGGAGCCGCGGCGCCGCCCGTTGGACCGCCGCGGCCACCAGCAGGGGCAGGACCACGAGGACCAGGAACGCCTCCGCGAGGGGGCCCGGGTCGACCGTCGCGACCGCGGCCGGGCCGGCGAAGAGCAGCAGCCAGAGCGGGAGCAGCAGCGTCTGCGCCAGCATCAGCAGCGGCGAGGCGGCGAGCAGGCGGTCGGCCGCGCCCCCGGCGAGGCCGGTGAAGACGATGACGTAGTCCACGCACGGCGCCAGCAGCACCAGCAGCACGCCCAGCAGCAGGGCCTCCCGGTCGACGACCGCCCGCGAGAGCACGAACACCACCGCGGGGACCACCAGGAAGTTCAGCCCGAGCACCGCCCCCAGGAAGCGGAGGTCGGCGAAGGCCCGGCCCAGCGCCGTGAACGGCACGGCGAGGAACGTCGCGAACAGCAGCAGCCCGAGCACCGGGGTGATCGCCGCGCCGAGGGCCTCCGCGCCCGGGACCGTCCAGCCGGTCAGCACGGCCGCCGCGATCGCCGCGAGGTACAGGGCGACCTGGTGGCGCTCCAGCCAGGCCACGGTCGTCGTCGAGGTCATCAGCCCACCCTACGGTCCCGGGCCCACGGCCCCGGCCGGCGGGGCGGCTGCCGTGCGGCGGTCAGGTCCGGTCGATCCGGCGGTAGCGGGACGGCGTCGTGCCGGTGGTGGCGCGGAAGTGGCGGTTGAAGTTGGAGAGGTTGGTGAAGCCGACACGGTAGCAGATCTCCGCGACGGACAGGTCCGTGCTGCGCAGCAGCCGGGAGGCCTCCGTCACGCGCATGCGGATCACGGTGCGGCTGAAGCCCACGCCGGTGGCCTTGGCGAAGAGCCGGGAGAAGGCGGGGCGGCTCAGGCCCACCTCGTCGGCGACGTCCTGGACCAGCATCCGGTCCGCGAGGTGGTCGGTGATGTAGCCCAGCGCCCGGTTGAACCGCTCGGCCTCGCCGGCGTCCAGCCGGTAGGTGCCGCCGTGGCTGTCGAGGTAGCGGCGCTCGGCCTCGGGGGACTCGGCCAGCACGCCGAGCAGCTCGGTGACGGCGGCCAGGCGCCGCAGGCCGAAGGTGCCCTCGACGGCCTCGAGCGCGGCCGCCCCCTCGGCGGCCGTGCGGCCGAGGAACTCGATGCCCCGGGCGGCGGCCCGCAGCAGCGGGCGCAGGGACTCCAGCTCCGGCAGCGCCTCGGCGGCGGCGAAGAAGCGCTCCTGGTCGAACTGCAGCACGGCGTCACGGTTGCGCACCACCTCCGTGTCGTCGCGGTGGGAGATCCAGTTGTGGGGCAGGTAGGAGCCGATGAGGCTCAGGTGGCCCGGGTCGAAGGGCCCGGCGTAGTCGCCGACCATCGTCGTGCCCGAGCTCTCCCGGACGAGGTGGACCTCCACCTCGGGGTGGTAGTGCCAGCGGGCCAGCGGGTGCGGCCAGTCGTGCTGGTGCCACCGCACGGAGCTCGACGGGTCCGGGACCACGAGCTCCCGCACCGGGGAGGTGGTCTCGTCCGCCGAGCTCCGTGCCGTGACGTTCACGTCAGGCGCCCGCCACGCGGATCTGGATCTTCGTGTCGGTGGACCGGCCCTCGGCACCGCGCTCGAACGCGGCGACGGCCTCCTCGAAGGGATAGGTCGCGCTGATCAGGGCCTTGAGGTCCACGGCCGGGGAGGCCGCCAGCTCGATGGCCCGCTGGTAGGAGTTGGCGTAGCGGAAGACGGTCTCGATCCGCAGCTCCCGGGCCTGGGCCGCGGCGATGTCCAGGGGCACCGGGTCCACCGGGATCCCCACCAGCACGACCGTCCCGCCCGGGGCGGGCACCTCCCACAGGGAGCCGAAGACCCGCGGGCTGCCGCTGGCCTCGAACACCACGTCGGCGCCCCAGCCGTCGGTGGCCTCGCGGACCACCTCGCCGAGGTCCTGCCGGGTGGCGTCGACCGGGTGGATCGTCGGATAGGCCTCGACCTGGGCGAACTTCTCCGGGGCCACGTCCGAGATGTACACGCGGGACGCGCCGCTCGCCGCGGCCGCGACGGCCGTGAGCACGCCGATCGTGCCGGCGCCCACGACGGCGACGACGTCGCCGGGCGCGATCCGGGCCTTCGTCGCCGCGTGCACCGCCACCGCGAAGGGCTCGATCAGCGCGCCCTCCTCCAGGGAGAGCTGCTCGGGCAGCCTGTAGGTGAAGTCGGCGGGGTGGAGGATCTCCGGCTGCAGGCAGCCGTGCACCGGGGGCGTGGCCCAGAACTGCACGTCGGGGTCCACGTTGTACATGCCGAGGCGGGAGGCGCGGGAGCGGGGGTTCGGGATGCCCGGCTCCATGCAGACCCGGTCGCCCACGGCCAGGTGCGTGACCCCCTCGCCGACCTCGAGCACCGTGCCCGAGGCCTCGTGGCCGAGAACCATCGGTGCTTCGACGACGTAGGGGCCGATCCTCCCGTGCGTGAAGTAGTGGACGTCGCTGCCGCAGATGCCGACGGTGTGCACGCCGATGCGCACCTCGCCGGGGCCCACGGGGCGCAGCCCGGGGACGGGCCGGACCCGGATCTCGTGCTGGCGTTCGAGGACGACGGCGTCCATGGTGCTCTCCTGCGGGGTCGGGACGGTGGTGGGGCTGGTGGGGTTCGTGAGCGTCGTGGGGTTCATGGTCTCAGGTCCTTTCAGGCGGCGGCGAGGCGTTCGCGGCGCGGGAGCATCCGGCCGTTCTCGGCCGTGATGCCGGGCTGGGGCGGGTGGATGAAGAAGGTGGTCACGGTGCCCAGGACCATCAGACCGGCGAAGACCCAGCACACGCCCACCGGGCCGAGGACCGGCAGCAGCAGGGTGGCGATGCCGGGGCCCATGAACGTGGTGAGCCCGGAGGCGAGGTTGTGGGCCGAGATCGCGGCGCCACGGTGCTCGGGGGCCAGGGCCGGGAAGACCGCGCCCATGGGCACGAAGGCGGTCACCGAGAGGGCGAAGACCACGGCGGGAACGACCATCATCGGGAAGCTGGGACCGAACCAGACGGGGAAGTAGGCGAAGGCCAGAGCCGCGAGGGCCATGCCGCCGAAGCCGAACCAGCGCATCTGGCGCATCCAGCCGTAGCGGTCGCCGAGCCGCCCCCAGACGATGTTCGCGCCGATGGTGATGGTGTTCATGATCGCCCAGAGGGTCATCCACTCGGGCAGGGAGAACCACGCCTGGCCGCCGATCTCGCCGGTGGTCAGGTAGAGCGGCATCATCATCGGGAAGGCGTAGAGCGTGAGGTTGCACAGGACCCGGATGACCACGGAGAGCGCGATCTGCCGGTTCTCCACCAGGATGGTCACGCCGCGCAGCAGCTCGCGGGTGCGCTCCTCGCCGTGGAGCTTCTGGGAGAGGTCCACCTCCCTGGGCGCCCCCGGGACGAGGAAGGCGCACATCACCGTGCCCGCCGCGACGAACAGCAGCGAGGCCCACAGGGTGGCGTACTCGCCGATGCGCGGGACCAGGAGGCTGGGCACGTAGGCGCCCATGACGCCGATGCCCAGGGAGAAGGAGGCCCAGAACCACCCCATGGCCGAGGCCAGGCGACCGGGGTGGACCGACTGGGCGATCAGCACCACGAAGGAGTACATGAACAGCGGGTAGGCGACCCCGCGCAGGCTGTAGATGAGGATGGTGCCGACGACGCTCTGCAGCCCCACGGTGAGGAACAGGACGTGCAGGACCATCCACAGCACGCCGCCGAGCACCATCAGGCGCTTGGCGCCGACGACCTCGGCCAGCACGCCGGTGGTCCAGGCGGAGAACGCGACCACCAGTCCGTAGACGGTGAAGACGAGGCCGGCCTGGGTGGGCGAGAAGCCGTTCTCGACGAGGAAACGGGACAGGAACGTGAGCTCAAAACCATCACCGGTCATGAAGACGGCGAGGGCGAGATAGCCGAAGAGCAGGCGGCGCGGCATGCCGAACATGCGGAGGCACTCCTTCGTGGACACCGGGTGGACAGGCACCTGACGAGCGGAAAGATGTTCCGGTGGTGCCCGGTGCCCTCAAATCTACGAAGGTGTGACCCATGACACTAGCCGGGAAATCCCCGGCGAACTGATACTTCTGTGCACCATCCCCGCCCCTGCCCGGGTGCCGCTCACCGGTCGTGGACCGTGCCGCCGGCCGATCGGGTGCTTCCGGCGCCTGGCCGTCGTGCCCGCCCGGCCCGCTCAGGCCGGAGCGGATCGAGGAGAGCCCACCCCGTGTGCGGGGCGGGCTCTCCTGCGGCGCCGGAATGTGGGGGCAGGCCCGGGTCGGGTGGGGTCAGGAGACGACTTCGGTGCGGTCCCCGGACCACAGGGTGTGGAACACGCCCTCGGCCTGGTCCACGCGCCGGTAGGTGTGGGCCCCGAAGTAGTCGCGCAGCCCCTGGGTCAGCGCGGCGTTGAGCCGCGGCCGGCGCAGGGAGTCGTAGTAGGCCAGGGTCGAGGAGAACACCGGGGCCGGGATCCCCCGCTCCACCGCCCGGGCCACCACCCGCCGCCACGCCGGCAGGGCGTCTTCGATCGCGGTGACGAACTGCGGGGCGAACAACAGGTTCGCCGGCGCCTGCTCCCCGGCGTAGGCGGCCATGATGACCTCCAGCAGCTGCGCCCGGATGATGCACCCCTCCCGCCACAGCGACGCGATCGCCCCCAGGTCCAGGTCCCACCCGTAGGCCTCCCCGGCCATGGTGAGCATGTCCAGGCCCTGGGCGTAGGAGACTAGCTTGGAGGCGTAGAGGGCCTTGCGCACGTCCTCCACGAACCCGGGGTCACCCACCACGTCCTCGGTGGTCCCCCCGATCCCGGCCGGCAGCACCTGCTGGGCCTGCCGGCGCATCGCCGGCTCCGCCGAGGACAGCGCCCGGGCGAAGACCGACTCGGCGATCGCGGTCACCGGGGAGCCCAGCTCCAGGGCCTCCTGCACCGTCCAGCGCCCGGTGCCCTTCTGCCCGGCCGCGTCCACGATCACATCGACCAGCGGGCCCTGCGTGCGGGCGTCGACCTGGGCCAGCACGTGGGCGGTGATCTCGATCAGGTAGGAGGCCAGCTCCGTGGTGTTCCACCGGGCGAAGACCTCCGCCTGGGCCCCCGGCTCCAGCCCGGCCACCGCCCGCAGCAGCTCGTGGGCCTCCCCGATGACCTGCATGTCGGCGTACTCGATGCCGTTGTGCACCATCTTCACGAAGTGCCCGGCCCCGTCGGGGCCGATCCACGCGCAGCACGGGGCGCCGTCGACGGCCTTGGCCGCGATGTCCTCCAGCAGCGGCCCCAGCGCGTCGTAGGACTTGGCCGGGCCCCCGGGCATGATCGAGGGCCCGTTCAGGGCGCCCTCCTCCCCGCCGGAGACCCCGACACCGACGAAGTCGATGCCCTGGGCGGCCAGCTCCCGCTCGCGGCGGCGGGTGTCCTGGAAGTAGGAGTTGCCGCCGTCGATGATGATGTCGCCCTCCGCCAGCAGCGGCACCAGCGCCTCGATCACCGCGTCCACCGCCGCCCCGGCCTGGACCATCACCAGGATCCGGCGCGGGGACTCCAGGGCGTCGACGAGCTCGGCGAGGGTCTCGGTGCGGATGAAGGACCCCTCCGACCCGTGGGCGGCCAGGAGGGCGTCGGTCTTGCCGACGGAACGGTTGTGCAGGGCCACGGTGTAGCCGTGCCGGGCGAAGTTGCGGGCCAGGTTCGCCCCCATCACCGCAAGGCCGGTGACACCGATCTGAGCTTTCTGTTCAACAGGCATGCCCCCAGCCTATCGAGCCCCCCGGCGGGCAGGACCGAGCAGCGGGCCGCTGCTGCCACGGCCCGTCGCCGGCCGCGACCCCCTCGTCCGTGACGGGGGACGGCACGGGAGGGTCCGCGCCGGGGGGAGTCCTCGCCCCTAGAGTGGGATGGGGCGGAAGCCGGCGCTCCCTGCCCGCCACCGCGATCCCGGAGGGAGTCCCACGATGACCCAGGCCCCGTCCGGCCGGAGACGGCCGCCGGTGGAGCAGCACTCCTACGGGCCCCACCCCGACCAGTGGGGCCGGCTGCACCTGCCGGACCGCGGCGGGCGCTCCCCCCGGGGCACCGTGGTGGTCGTCCACGGCGGCTACTGGCGGGACAAGTACACCGCGGAGCTGGGCGTGCCGGTGGCCGAGGACCTCGTGGAGCACGGGTTCGCGGTGTGGAACCTCGAGTACCGCCGCGCCGGCACCGACGGGGCGACCGGCGCCGGCGGATGGCCCGGGACCTTCGAGGACGTCGCCGCCGGCATCGACCACCTCGCCGCGATCGCCAGCCGCTGCGGCCTCGACCTGGACCGGGTCGTGGCGCTGGGGCACTCGGCCGGCGGGCACCTGGCGGTGTGGGCGGCCGGACGGCACACGCTGCCCCCGGACGCTCCCGGAGCCCGGCCGGCGGTGACCCTGGCGGGTGTGGTGAGCCAGGCCGGCGTGCTGGACCTCGCCGCGGCCGAGCGGCTGGGCCTCAGCGAACAGGCCGCCCGGAACCTGATGGGCGGCACGTCCGCGCAGCTGGAGCGGCCCTTCGCCCTGGCCGACCCGGCGCGCGCGCTGCCGATCGGGACCGCCGTGCACGCCGTGCACAGCCGCACCGACGACGCCGTGCCCTTCGCCCTGTCGGCGGACTACGTGACCGCGGCCCGCGCGGCCGGCGATCCCGCCGAGCTCCACGAGGTGGGCGGGGACCACTTCGCGGTGATCGACCCGGACCAGAAGGCCTACCGGACCTGCCGGGACCTGCTGGAGCGCCTGCTCCCCTGAGATCCGGCGGCGCTCTCGGGACCGGTGCCGATTTGTTGTAGGAAACAATTCCGCCAACGGTTCCACCGCCCGGCCGATCGGGGAATGCTGGAGGGGTCAGACCGTTCTTCCCGCTGCACGCTCGGAACCGTTGCCGGTGCGTCCAGAAGACCCCCCTCCTCCTGCTCGTACCGTCCGCGCTCCACGCCGCCCCGGCGGAGGAACCGCTCCTCCTACGACCGGTGAAGGAGGCCCCCGATGGGCTCGGAAGCACAGCTCCCCCGGCTCCTGCGGCAGGACAGCATCCAGGAGCGGCGCCAGGACCACGACGCGTCGTCGGCACCGGGCACGAGCCGCTCCGCGTCCCGCCTCGCGGGCACGGACTGCGCGACCGTCCGGCGCGCCTGGGACCTCCACCCCGGTGACTGCTTCCACGGCCGCGTCATCGTGGCCGTCCGGGGCGTGGTGGGGCTCGGCTCCAACCCGGTCTCGGTCCTCTTCTTCGCCGGCGAAGGCCCGGAGCACCCGGCCCAGACCCGCATCGGCGCGGCCCACCCGGAGGTCGAGGCCGGCTGCGACGAGGTGTGGCGCGCCGCCCGCGCCTGGGTCCGGGCGCACGGGCTCCACGAGGGTCAGCCCGTGGACCTGGACCGGCTCCGCGCCGAGGTCCTGGACGCCGTCGGCCGCAGCTAGCGGCCGCCCGCCCCCTCCGGGGAGCGGGCACCGCGGGCCCCGCCGGTCAGAGGTCGTCGGAGCCCTGGACGTGCTCGAACACCAGGCTGGTCTGGGTCGCGGCCACCGCCGGGTTCGAGGAGAGGTGCTCGAGGACGAACTGGCGGATGTGGTCCGTGTCCCGCGCCGTGACGTGGATGAGGAAGTCGTCCGCGCCCGCCAGGAAGAAGAACTGGGAGACCTCCGGGACCTTCTTCAGCCCCTCCCCGAAGGCGGCCATCAGGTGCCGGGCGCCCGCCCGCATCCGCACGCTGATCAGCGCCTCGATGTTCTGCCCGAGCGCCCGCGGGTCCACCTCGACCGTGAAGCGGCGGATCACCCCGGAGCGCTGCAGTCCCTTCATCCGGGCCAGGCAGGTGGAGGGCGCCACCCCGAGCGCCTCGCTGAGGGCTTGGTTGGTCATCCGGGAGTTCTGGCGCAGGAGTCCCAGCAGCCGCCGGTCCAGCGCGTCGAGCTCGGGAACCGGCCGCAGATCCTGCGACGGAGGGCGCGTGGGGTAGGTCACTGTGCGTTCCATTCTGCGAGTTCGGCGGCACTTGCCGAAGGATCTGCGGCGAGCGCCACAAAGACCGCGCGGAAACCTACCGTTGACGCATCCAGTCTACGATTTCTGCGGAAGGCCTCCGATGATCATCTCCGTTCCCCGTGAAGTGAAGAACAACGAGCACCGGGTCGCGATCACCGCCTCCGGCGTCCACGAGCTGGTCGCCCACGGGCATCAGGTGCTCGTCGAGGCCGGCGCCGGGACCGGCTCGGGCATCCCCGACCTCGAGTACGCCACCGCCGGCGCGCAGCTCGTGGCCGACGCCGACGAGCTGTGGGCCCGGGCCGACATGGTGCTGAAGGTCAAGGAGCCGGTGGCCGAGGAGTACCACCGCTTCCGCGAGGGCCTCGTCCTCTTCACCTACCTGCACCTGGCCGCCGAGCCCGAGCTGACCCGGGCCCTGCTGGAGTCCGGGGTCACCGCCATCGCCTACGAGACGGTCCAGACCGCCGACCGGCGCCTGCCGCTGCTGGCCCCCATGAGCGAGGTCGCCGGGCGCCTGGCCGTCCAGGCCGGAGCCTCCGCCCTCACCGCCCCCGCCGGCGGCAAGGGCGTCCTGCTGGGCGGGGTGCCCGGGGTGCGCCCGGCCAAGGTCACCGTGCTCGGGGCCGGGGTGGCCGGCACCAACGCCGCGGCGATGGCCGTGGGCCTGGGCGCGGACGTGAGCATCCTGGACATCAACGTCGACCGGCTCCGTCAGCTCGACGACCGCTGGGCCGGGCGCCTGAGGACCATCGCCTCCAACGCCTACGAGGTCGAGCGGGCGGTGACCGAGGCTGACCTCGTCGTCGGCTCCGTCCTGGTCCCCGGGGCCAGGGCCCCGAAGCTGGTGACCAACGCGATGGTCGCGGCGATGAAGCCCGGCAGCGTGCTCGTGGACATCGCCGTGGACCAGGGCGGGTGCTTCGCCGACTCCCGCCCCACCACCCACGAGGACCCCGTCTTCGGCGTGCACCAGACCCTGTTCTACTGCGTGGCCAACATGCCGGGCGCGGTGCCGTCCACCTCCACCTACGCCCTGACCAACGTCACCCTGCGCTACGCCGTGGCTCTCGCCGACAGGGGCGTCGCCGCCGCCCTGGAGGCCGACCCCGCCCTGGCCGCCGGCCTGAACACCGCCGCGGGCCAGGTCACCCACCGCTCGGTCGGGGAGGCCCACGGCCTGGAGTTCACCGAGCGCCCGGAGCTGCTCCCCGCGTGAGCGGGCGCCGGCCGCGGGGTCAGGCCGGCGGCAGCTGCCGGGTGAGGGAGCTGGCCTTCTCGGGCACGTAGTCCGGGTCCAGCTCCACGATGAGCAGGCGCAGGAAGTCGAGCAGCAGCGGCGCCTGGGGCCGCCCGACCGGGGTCTGCAGCTGGGCGCTGCGCTGGCCGAAGACGTAGTGGTCGACCCGGACGTGGACCAGGCCGTCGTCGGGGCGGGGGCGGGCGCCCAGCTCGCTGATGAAGCCGACGCCCTCCCCCGAGCGGGCGAACTCGTAGATCGGCGCGACCCTGCTGCACTCGAGGACCGCGTGCAGGGTCAGGCCCTCGCCGCGGGCCGCCGAGTCGAGCAGCTGGCGCTGGCTGGTCTCGCGCATCGCCAGGGCCAGCGGGTGGTGGGCGAGCTCGCCCAGCGTCACCGTCTCCCGGCCCGCCAGGGGGTGGCCGGTGCTGACCACCGCGAACAGCGGCCACGTGGAGGTGTGCTCGACGCGCACCCCGTCCGTGTGGCCCAGGGAGTAGGTCGCGGCGATGTCCACGGCGCCCTCCACCACCATCCGGGTGGCCTCGTCGGCGCTCACCACGTGGAGCTTGAAGGAGGCCTGGGGGTGGACCCGGCGCAGCCTGGCCATGGCCGCCGGCACGAGCCGGTGGGCGAAGCCCTCGGTGGCCGCCACGACGATCTGCTGGGAGCGCGGCGAGGCGCCCGAGCCGAGGGAGGCCAGCAGGGCGCCGGTCTCGATCTCGGCCCGCCGGGTGTAGGCCAGCAGGCCCTCGCCGGCCTCGGTGAGGGCCATGCCGCGGGCGTGCCGGGTGAACAGCGGCACCCCGAAGGCGGCCTCGAGCTTGGCGATCTGCCGGCTGATGGCCGACGGCGCCACGCGCAGCGCGCCGGCGGCCTCGGTGACGGAGCCCGTCCGGGCCACCTCCGCGAAGTACTGCAGGTGCGTGGGCAGCAGCTGGACCACGGTCATCGCCTCCTCCGCCCGGGCCTCCAGTATGGCCCGGGACCGCTCAGGACCGGGACGGGCCCTCCGCCGGACCTGCCGGGGAGAGCTCCGGGGAGGGCCCCGCGGCGAGCACGCCCCGCACGAACGCCGCGGCGGGCCCGGCGTGGGTGTCGCGGATCCGCAGGAACAGCTGGACGCCCTCGGCGCCGGGCCAGTCCGCCGGCAGGCACTCGGGGGGCAGCCCCGGGTCCAGGTAGGGGATCACCCGCCAGTGGTCGATGCACCGGACGTAGTCCGCGAAGGTCCCGGCGGTGGGCGCCGGGGCCGTGGCCGGCACGGCCGAGCACTTCTCGAGGAAGCCGCGGTGCAGCGCGGCCAGGTGCTCGAGGTCCCACCACTGGGCGATCGCCCCCGGCAGGTCCGCCGCCGCGGGCAGGCCCCGGGTGGTGAACAGCACCGCCCGGTCCGCGAGCCCCAGCTCCGCGAGGATGTCCTGGACCTCGTCCCGGAGGAAGTCCGGGCAGATCCACACCCCGGGCGAGACGGTGCCGCAGCCGACCCAGCGCAGCCGCCGGCGCAGCTGGTGGCGGCGCTCCCGCTCCTCCTCCGGGACGGAGAACACGATCACGCACCAGTCGTCCCCCGGGCCCATGCTGCGCGGCCCGTCGATTCGGCGGTCCCCGCGCTCCAGCATGGGCCGGGCGCCGTCGGCGAGCGCGAAGCCGGGCTGGCCGTCGCGGGCCGCGGCCACGAGGACGCCGCGCTGCTTGACCCGGCTCAGCGCGGTGCGGGCCTGGGGCGCGGGCGCCCCGAGCGCCGCCATGAGCTCCAGCAGCGCCCGGGCGGGCATCCAGCCCCCGGCGTCGCGCAGGTAGAGGCCCACGACGGTGCGCAGCAGGGACACGGTGCTCCCGGGGCGGGAGACCATGTCGTCGAGGACCGTGGTCACTGCACCTCGAGCAGGGCGTCCCGCACGGCCTCCATGCCCGCCTGCAGCTCGGCGAAGGAGGTGCTCAGCGGGGACAGCCCGATCCGCAGCCCGTGCGGGGGGCGGAAGTCGGGGATGACGCCGCGCTCCCACAGGGCGGCGGTCACCTCGCGGAAGCGCGGGTGGTTCACGGTGATGTGCGAGCCGCGCTCGGCGGGGTCCCGGGGGCTGGCCAGCTCGGCGCCGAGCGGGGCGAGCAGCTCGTCCGCGAGCACGACGGCGCGCTCGGTGAGCAGCACCGACTTCTCCCGGACCGCGTCCATGCCGGCCTCGGCGATGAGCTCCACCATGTGCTTGAGCGGCTGCATGGCCAGGATCGGCGGGGTGCCGGTGAGGAAGCGGCGCACGTCCCCGGCGGGCCGGTAGTCCGGGGACATGCCGAAGGGCTGGTGGGCGCCCATCCAGCCCCAGATGGGCTGCTGGAGCTGCTGCTGGAGCCCGGCGCGGACGTAGCCGAACGCCGGGGCGCCGGGGCCGCCGTTGAGGTACTTGTAGGTGCAGCCCACGGCGAGGTCCACGCCCCACGCGTCGAGCTCCACGGGCACGGACCCGGCGGAGTGGCACAGGTCCCACAGCACCAGGGCCCCGGCGTCGTGGACGAGGGCGGTGATCGCGGGGGCGTCGGCGAGGAAGCCGGAGCGGTAGGCCACGTGGCTGAGCAGGACCACGGCGGTGCGGGGACCGACGACGGCGGCGACGTCGTCGGGGCGCACCCCGGTGGCCGGGTCGGCCTGGATCCACCGGATGCGGGCGCCGCGCTCGGCGGCGATGCCCTCGACGAGGAAGCGGTCCGTGGGGAAGTTGTCGCGGTCGACGACGATCTCGTCGCGGCCCGGCCGGCCGTCGAGGGCGGCGCGCAGCAGCTTGTAGAGCATCACCGAGGTGGAGTCCGCGACGAGGGTCTGGCCGGGCCCGGCGCCCAGGACCACCGCGCCGAGCCGGTCGCCCAGGGCCGTGGGCTCGTCCATCCAGCGCTCGTCCCAGCTGCGGATCAGCCGCTCGCCCCACTCGGTGCCGATGAACTCGGCGAGCCGGGCGGGGGTCTCCGCGAGCGGGCGACCGAGGGAGTTGCCGTCGAGGTAGGCGACGACGTGCTCGCCGGCGGGGTCGAGGAAGCGGTCGCGGAAGCCGGCGAGCGGGTCGGCGGCGTCGAGCTGCGCGGCGGACGCGGTGGCCGGGGAGGCCGGGGTGGAGGTCATGGGCGGGCCTTCGGTCGGGGCCGGCGCGGGGCCGGCGGGCGAGCGGGGAGGGTCAGTTGCCGATCTCGGTGCGCACGGCGTAGAGCTCGGGGAAGAAGGTGAGGTCCAGGGCGCGCTTGAGGAAGTCGACGCCGGAGGAGCCGCCGGTGCCGGTCTTGAAGCCGATGGTCCGCTGGACGGTGCGCAGGTGACGGAAGCGCCAGGCCTGGAAGTTGTCCTCGAGGTCCACCAGGTCCTCGCAGGCCTCGTAGTAGCCCCAGGGGGTGTCCTCGGACTCGTAGATCTCCCGGAACACGGGCACGAGGTCGGCGCGGAAGGTCCACGGCTGGGTGACGTCGCGCTCGAGCACGTCCTGCGGCACGGCGTAGCCCTCCCGGGCCAGGGCCCGCAGGAACACGTCGTAGACGGTGGGCTCCTCGAGCAGGGTGGCGAGCAGCTCGTGCGCCTCGGGCTCGCTGGAGAACACCTGGAGCATGCGGCGGTGCTTGTTGCCGAGGATGAACTCCACCGCGCGGTACTGGTAGGACTGGAAGCCCGAGGAGCTGCCCAGGGCGCCGCGGAACTGGGCGTACTCGCGGGGGGTCAGGGTGCCCAGCACGGACCACTGCTCGGTGAGGGTGCGCTGGATCGCCTTGACGCGGGCCAGGCCCTTGAGCGCCTTGCCGAGGTCCCCGGCGTCGATCAGCCGGCGGGACTCCCGCAGCTCGTGCAGCACGAGCTTGAGCCACAGCTCGGTGGCCTGGTGCTGGATGATGAACAGCATCTCGTCGTGGTGCTCGGGCCGGCTCACGGGGTGCTGGGCCCCGAGCACGCGGTCCAGGTCCAGGTAGCGGCCGTAGGACATGGCGTCCCGGAAGTCCGTCCGCACGGAGTCTTCGATCTGTCGTACGCCGCCGGAGACGGGGCCCTCGTGCTGTGTCATGCGCTCCACCATATCAATTCCGTGACGCCCGTAAAGGTTGTGATGTGGGCTGCTCGGTGCCGGGAGCAGCGGCCCGGGCGGTGGATCGGCGCCAGCACGGCGTTGAGCACCACGGCCCCGGCGCGCAGAGCAGCACGCCGACCGGCGGCACCACCGTGAGGGCGAGGAGGACCACGGCGGCGTCCTCGAACCAGATGTGGCGGAGGGCGGCCGTGCTGGGTCCCGGAGCGCTCCGGGGCCCGGCACGGCCGCCTCGTCGGGGCGGGTTCCGCTCAGCGGATCCCCCGCACGCGCACGGCGGCCAGCAGCGCGCTGATGCTGATGATCGAGACCACGAGCAGGTAGTAGCCCGGGGCCACCTGTTGGCCGGTGAGGGTGATCAGCGCGGCGGCGATCGTGGGGGTGAACCCGCCGAAGACGGCCGTGGCGGTGTTGTAGCTGAAGGCCAGCCCGGTGGCCCGGGAGCGCACGGGGAAGACGTCGGCCATCACCGAGGGCAGGGCGGCGAAGTACAGGGCCTTGAGCGTGCCGAGCACGATCATCACGCCCACCAGGGTCCCGAACGCGGGCCGGGCGATCAGCCAGGCGAACAGGGGGACCACCGAGACGCCGATGAGCAGCGCCGAGGGCAGCATGATGCGCAGCCGCCCGACCCGGTCGGACAGCGCCCCGACCACGGGGGTGAGGAAGGTGAGGATCACCCCGGTGATCATCAGCGCCGTGAAGGACAGCGACGGGTTCAGGCCCAGCTGCTTGATGCTGAAGGTCGGCAGGTACTGCAGGATGAAGTTCAGGGCGGTCGAGACGACGAGCACGCCGGCGGCGATGAGGATCCCGCCCCACTGGTGGCGGAACAGGTTGCGGACGGGCTGCAGGTCCGCCTTCTGCGCGGCGGCGTCGTCGGCGCTCATGGCCGGGGACTCGTCGACGTAGCGGCGGATGACGTAGCCGACCGGCCCGACGAGCAGGCCGAAGACGAACGGGATGCGCCAGCCCCAGCCCACCATGTCCTCCTCGGAGAGCACCGCGGTCAGCCCGGCGGCGAAGGAGGCGGAGAGCAGGGTGGCCAGGCCCTGGCTGGCGAACTGGAAGCTGCCCAGGAACCCGCGCCGGGTCCCCTGCTCCCCGTCCTGCTCCACGAGGAAGGACGTCGCGGCGCCGAACTCGCCGCCGGCGGCGAAGCCCTGGATCAGTCGGGCCAGGATGATGCCGATGGGGGCGAGGATGCCGATGGTGTCGTAGTCGGGCATGAAGGCCAGCAGGGCCGTGCCCAGCACCATGAGGCGGATGGTCCACACCAGGGCCGCCTTGCGCCCGTGCTTGTCGGCGTAGGACCCGAGGACCAGCCCGCCCAGGGGGCGGATGAGGTAGGAGACGCCGAAGACGGCGAAGGTCTGGATCAGCTCGACCCCGGGGTCGTCGGCGGGGAAGAAGTTCTGCCCGATGTAGACCGCGAACAGGGCGTAGATGGCGATGTCGAACCATTCGAGGGCGTTGCCGATCGTGGCCGCGGCCACGGCCCGGACGCGGCGCCGGCCGGAGAGGCCGGGCGGCGGGGAGGATGCGGCGCGAGGGGCGGTGGTGGTCATGTGCGTCTCCGTGGTGGTGGGTCGGGAAGGGCCGCCGGACGGCGGGGCGGGCTAGGAGGCGGGCCGCGGAAGGGGCCACGGGAGGGGCCGCGGTGCGGGCCGGCCCGCGGGGTCGCCGAGGTCGTCGAAGAGGCCGAGGGCCATGGCGAAGCCCTCGCGGGCGAGGGGCTCGAGCAGGTGCTCGTCGGGGGCGTGCTGGTTGCAGCCCGGGTAGGAGTGCGGCATCCACACGGTCGGCAGGCCCAGCACGTCGGTGAAGACGTGGTTGGGCAGGGAGCCGCCGATGTTGGGCAGCACCGCCAGCCGGTCCCCGACCCGCCGGCGCACCGAGTCCGCGGCCCACTGCACCCACGGGTGGTCGGGGTCGGTGCGCGACGCCGGGAAGGCGGTCCCCGCGCGGACCCGGACCATGGGATAGCCGTGGGCGTCGAGGTGGGCCTGGACCCGCCCGGGAAGGCCCTCGAGGTCGGTGCCCACCACGAACCGCAGCTGCAGCACGGCCCGGGCCCGGCCCGGGATGGCGTTCATGGGGGCGTCCGCGTCGCCGGCGTCGAGGGCGAGGACCTCCAGGGTGTTCCAGCCGAAGACGCGCTCGGCCGCCGTGAGCTCCGGGTCCCCCCAGTCCCGGTCCACGGCGGGTCCGCCGGCGCGGGCCTCGACGTCGACCGTGGCCAGCGCCGCGCGCACGGACGCCGGGAGCTCCGCGGGCAGCAGGGCCTCGCAGGTGATCCGGCCGTGGCCGTCCACGAGGGTGCCGATCGCGGCGGCGACGGTGGTGGCCGCGTTGCGCAGCAGCCCGCCCCAGTTGCCCGAGTGGTGCTGGCCGGCGCGCAGGTCGGCCTCGAGGGTGAGGTTCACCCCGCCGCGGGCGCCGAGGAACAGGGTGGGCACGTCCGCGTCCAGGCGGGGGCCGTCGGAGCCGACGAAGACGTCGGCCCGCAGCTCCTCCCGGTGGGCCGCCGCGAACTCGGCCAGGCCCGGGGAGCCGACCTCCTCGCCCGTCTCGATCAGCACGGTCAGGTTGAAGCCCAGGCGGCCCTTGTGCTGGACGAGCATCCGCAGGGCCGCGAGGTTGATCAGGTGCTGGCCCTTGTTGTCGGCCGCGCCGCGGCCGTACCAGCGCTCGCCCTCGGCGCGCAGCGTCCACGGGTCCCGGCCCTCGCCCCAGTGGCCGGCTTGGCCCGCCACGACGTCGGCGTGGCCGTACATCAGCACCGTGGGGACGTCCTCGCCCTCGGTGCGGCGGGCCACGAGGAAGGGGGCGGAGGGGCACACCTCGTTCTCGAGCACGCGCCAGGTGCAGCCGATCTCCTCGAGGAGCGGGCCCATCCTGTCCTTCAGGTATGCCCTGCACGCAACGCTCGCGTCCTCCCCGGCGCTCTCCGTGCGGGCGGCCACGAGCTCGGCCAGCTCGGCGAAGAACGCCCCCGAGGCGAAGTACCTCTCCTGTGTTTCCGCCAGGTGACGGGGCTCGAGGGCGACATCGTGTGCGGCGGATCTCATCATGGAGTCGAGGGTAAGCGGGCGGAATGTGCGGGAACCAGTCTCGTTTTCGGACGCCAGCGTTGCCGGAATGCGAAACCCTGCCGGGCGGGGCGGCGGTCAGTGCCGGACCGTCCCGCCCGGCGGGCTCAGGCGGCGGCGTGCACGTAGTCGTCCAGCGCCCGTCCCATGCGCTGGAACCAGGGCTTCGAGTCGTCGTAGCCGGACCAGCCGTCCGTCAGCACCGCCACGACGTGCTCCCGCCCGTCCTGCCGCACCATCCCGGCGTCGTGGGAGACCTGCTCCAGCAGGCCCGTCTTGTGCGCGAACTCCACGTCCGCGGACAGTCCCGTGGACAGCGCGTAGGTGAGCTCCTGCGCGGTGAGGAACCCCAGGAGCAGATCGCCCGACGGGCCCGAGAGCAGCTCGCCCGTGCGCAGGCGCTGGAGGAGGTCCGCGACGTCGTCGGGCGTGGTGGTCATGTGCACGATGCCGCCCGCCGCGTCGGGGTCGTAGGTGGTGGACTCGAAGCCGCTCGCCCGGGCGAAGGCCTCGACCTCCTTCCAGCCCAGCCACCGCCCGAGGGCGGCCCCGGAGACGTTGTCGGACCAGGTGATCGTCCGCCGCACGGCGTCCTCCACCGTGAAGCTCGTGCCGGGCACGGTGTCCGACAGGGCGATCAGGCCCCGGTCCACCCGGTCGAGGACCGCGTGGGCCACGAAGAGCTTGTAGAGGCTCGCGCTCGTGAAGGAGCGGTCCGCGTTGTGGGTCAGCACGGGCGCGCCGTCCGGGCCGAGGAGCACGAAGCCCAGCTCCCCCGGCACCTGGGCCGCCAGGGACTGCAGCTCGGTCTCGAGGCGGACGGCGGCCGGATCGGCGGCGGCGGGACCGGCGGCAGGGCCGGGAGCCTCGGCCGCGGCGGCGGGCGCGAGCGCACCCGCGACCCCTCCGCCCGCGGCGAGCGCCAGGGCGACCGACACGGCCGCGAGGCGCCGGCCCCGCGGGCGGCGGCGGTGGGTGGACGGCCGAGAGCTGCGCTGCATGGTGCCTCCGTTTCCCCCGGGCACGACGACCGGCCGCTGCCGGCACGGTGTCTCCGTGATCAGCTCGACGGTCGTTCCGCTCCCCCTGAGCGGCTTCCGAGGACAGGCCGACAGTAGCCGACCTGCCTCCCTGCCGCTACCGCGCGGCGACGCCCACGCGGTGTGCCTGCAGCGCGGTGCCGACGATGCCGGCGGCGTTGCGCAGCTGCGCGGGCACGACGCGGGCCCGCAGCCTCAGCTGGGGCAGGAACTGCTCCTGCCGCTCGCTGATCCCGCCGCCCAGGACGATGAGGTCCGGGGAGATCAGGCCCTCGAGGTGGGACAGGTAGCGCTGGACCCGGTCCGTGTAGGTGGGCCAGTCCAGCTGCTCCGCGATCCGGGCGGAGGCCCCGGCCCAGCCGTCGACGTCGCGGCCCTCGAACCAGATGTGCCCCAGCTCGGTGTTGGGCACCAGCACCCCGTTGAGGAACAATGCCGAGCCGATCCCGGTGCCCAGCGTGATCAGCAGGACGGTCCCGCCCGCGCCCCGGGCGGCGCCGAACTGCATCTCGGCCAGACCGGCGGCGTCGGCGTCGTTGAGCACGGCGACCTCCCGGCCCAGGCCCTCGGCGAGCAACCGCGGGGCGTACACGCCCAGCCAGGAGTCGTCGAGATGGACGGCCGAGCGCACCACGCCGTCGTCGACGATGCCCGGCACGCCCACCCCCACGCCGGCCAGGGACCTCCCCGGCTCCAGCTCGCCCTCCAGCGTCTCCAGCACCCCGCGCAGGGCGCCCACCACGGCCGAGGGTGTGGCCGGCGACGGCGTGGGCACGCGGCGCACCCGCCCGACGGTCGTTCCGCGGACCGGGTCCACGAGCGCGTACTTGATCGCGGTCCCGCCGATGTCGAGCCCGGCGCAGAGGGGCGCATCCCCGTTGTCGTCGCGAACGGGCGGGAGAGCGGGGATCGTCGGGAAGGACGACGAGGTGCAGGTCATGTCACGGTCCTGGATCAAGGGGCAGAGGACGTGTCCTCGGCGGGACGGCGTCTGCACGACTTTACCGCCGAGCGGCAGCAGCGCGGGAGCCGGGAGGGGCGCTCCCCGGCGCAGGCGTTCCGGGGATCGGCCGGGGCGGGCGGATAGGCTGGGCCGATGCTGTTCTCCTCCACACCCGGCTCGCGCCCCCTCCGCACGCTCGCCGTGCGCTCCCTCGTGGGCTTCGGCGCCGTGCAAGCCGCCGTCGTGGCGGCGCTCGTGGGCACGGACGCGGTCCAGCGCCGCAAGCGCGCCCGGCGCACGGGCTTCCCCCGCCCGGGAACCTTCGAGGGCACGGTGGCCGGCACCGGCACGACGGCGTACACCTACGGGGAGGACCTCTACCGGGACATGCTCGCCGCGATCCGGGGCGCGCAGCGGCGGATCCTGCTGGAGACCTTCATCTGGAAGGGGGACGAGGTCGGCCGGGCCTTCCGCGACGCCCTCAACGACGCCGCCGCCCGCGGCGTCGAGGTGTACGTGATGTACGACGGCTTCGGCAACCTCGTGGTGCCCGCCTCGTTCTACCGCTTCCACCCGGACGTGCACGTCTACCGTGTCCCGCCCGTGCGGGTGCGCCGGCTGCTCACCCCGGTGCAGGCCAGCGGGCTCACCCACCGCAAGATCCTCGTGGTCGACGACGAGGTCGGGTTCGTGGGCGGCTACAACATCGGCTCGCTCTACGCCACGGAGTGGCGCGACACCCACGTGCGCCTCACCGGGCCCGAGGCGTTCGAGCTCAGCCACTCCTTCGCGGCGGTGTGGAACCACCCCTCCTCCCGGCGGCGCCACCGGCTGCCGCACCTGAGCCCCGGCGAGTGGGACTCGCGGGTGCGGTCGATCAACAACATCCCCGCGAGCCTGGTCTACCCGATCCGCAGCGTCTACCTGGACGCGATCCACCGCGCGCGGCACCACATCCACCTCACCACCGCCTACTTCATCCCCGACCAGCAGATCCTCGAGGCGCTGGTCGAGGCCTCCCGGCGCGGCGTGGACGTGCGGGTGATCCTGCCCGAGAACTCCAACCACGTGCTCGCCGACTGGCTCGCCCACGGCTTCTACTCCGCCCTGCTGGCCGAGGACATCACCCTGCTGCTCTACCGCAACGCCATGATCCACGCGAAGACCGCCACCATCGACGGGCAGTGGTCCATGGTGGGCACGGCCAACATCGACCGGCTGAGCCTGGGCTTCAACTACGAGACGACCCTGGAGATCCACGACGAGACCTTCGCCGCGGACATGGAGCGGATCTTCGCCGCCGACAGCGAGAACTGCCGGACGCTGACGGCCGAGCAGTGGCACGAGCGCCACCCCGCCGCCCGATTCGCGGAGCTCGTGCTGAAGCCGCTGCGCCCGTTCCTCTGAGCCAGGGCGGGCATTACCTTCTCGTCACGCCATGAGGCCCTGTCTCAGTCGAGCTCCACGACGGTGATGGGCAGGGGCAGGGTGGCGGCGTCGAAGATGGTCTGCTCGGAGAACGGGGTCCCGTCCTGGTCGCGGCCCACGCAGAGCGCGAGCACCACGCCGGGCTCCGCGCCGAGGATCAGGGTCCAGTGCTGGCCGGAGGCGTCCACGGCGTGGGCCTGGTGGTCCTCATCCACGCCCCCGTCCACGTCGGCGAAGCGGGCGCGGTAGGCGTCCAGCTCCTCGGGGGTGTGCAGCACGCCGGCGGAGACCACCGACTCCTCGTTCGCCGTGACGGCCGGCGCGATGGGATAGGCGATGCGGAACGGCGGCTCGAGCACCTTCAGCAGCTCTCGAGCAGGGGTGGCATCGTCGCCGCGCAGCCACAGCCGCCCCGTCCCGTCGAGGAAGCCCTCGTACTCCTCGTCGTTGGGATAGAAGCAGAGAAAACCGGAACCGGGAATCCGGTCGGCCAGCCCGGTGAGGTCGGCGGCGTGGTCCACGGCCAGGAAGCGGACGAGGGGTTCCAGCGGTTCGGGTTCCACGGACGATCTCCTTGTAATGCGGCAGGGCGTTGGGGCGGCGACGAAGTGGCCGCGCCCGGACGGTCTAGAGTACGTCGCCGGAGGTCGATCACCGACCGCCACCCGACACCGTTTAGTCGCGGTCTCATCACCTCACTCCGGCAGCTATGCAGGAATGGCATACCGTCGATGAGCACCGCGGATCCCTGCAAAAGCGCTTCCTTGGACTTACGGGGTGACCAATTGCCACGGCCCACCCTTTCTACAATGTATACCGCGGCCTCCACAGGTTTTATTCCGCAGCTCCGTTGAACTACATCACAGTGATCCACAGGCAATGGGACACGGCACAAATACGGATTCCCATTAGTTCCATGAGGCAGCCCTTGCACTCCTCATCATTAGGGTATTGACTTCCTCCCCGCGCTGGCGAGGATTCCTACGCGGCCACACGATGGCAGTCCGTTCGGTGGGTTCCTGCTTCATCCCTGACCGCTCCGGCTAGCCGAAGTCTGACGTCTGGTCCACAGGCGTTTAGCGTCTCCGCCAGCCCGGCGGCGACCATGATGTTGACGGCGGCGTTATAGTCCCGATCCAGAGTGGCGCCGCAGCACTCGCAGGTCCACGTACGCACGTACAGCGGCTTGGGACCGTTGTTGATACCACACACAGAGCAGACTCGACTGGTGGGCTCCCACGGAGAAATTATGATCACATCGCGCCCGTGAGTGGCGGACATTTCTTTAATCAGCCTGGTGAGCGTGGCCCACCCGACATCGTGGACGGACTTAGCTAGTCTGCTGCGCGCCAGTCTGTGCACGTGAAGCCCTTCGAGCGCAATCGCTTGGTTTTCGCGAACAATTCGACGGGCGAGTTTACGATGATGGTCGAGCCTGGTCTCCCGCACTTTCCGGTGTAGCGCCGCAAATTTCTGCCGGGCCTTATCCCAGTTCCTTGACCCCTTCTGCTTCCTTTCCATGGAACGTTGGGCCCGAACCAGGGCGCGTTCGAAGGTCCTAAGCCAACGCGGATTAGCTACCTTCTCCCGAGTGCCGTCTGAAGAAGTGACCACGGCCAGATCGATCAACCCCAGGTCCACCCCGGACACCCGTTCGCTGGAGGGCAACGGCGGTTGCGCAGGCTCATCGACGACGAAGGAGACGTAATACCGCCCGTCCGCCTCCCGGATTACCGTCACGCTGGACGGCGTCACCGGTAGCAGCCGGGGCAACGCAAACCGCACCCGGCCCACCTTCGGCAGCACCACATGCCCAACGCCGCAAGTGGTCTCCGCCACCCGGAACCGAGCATTGGCGGTGAAGCGGGCAGACTGACGGGACCGCTTGGATTTGTATCGCGGCGCGCCCATACGCGGCCCCTTGCGCTGACCTGCAAGCAAAGTCAGGAAATTACGATGAGCTCGGTCAAAGTCCACTAACGCCTGCTGGAGCGGTACCGATGACACCTCGGCCAACCACGCCCGCTCAGGCGTGGTCTTGGCAACGGTAAGGGCGGCCGATAACTCGACATGGGTTGGGATCGGTGCACCGTTCCACCTCGCGAACTCCCGGGCGGCAAGAGCATCGTTGAACATTACGCGAACACACCCAAATACCCGAGCCAAAGCCTTCGCCCGGTCTCCGGTGGGATAAGCGCGGTATCGATATCACTTCAACACGCTTCAAAGGGTACAAGCCGTTCCGGACATTATTACCGCTCGTTTCCTCAGCGTGCCAAAAATGATGATTCATGCGGACCTGCCGATGGGCCAAGATGGAGAACTGAAATTATATGGCATCCGTAGCCGCATTGATCGCCCGTAACGTATGCAACGAACTGGAAACCAAATTGGCCGAGTTCGACGTAGCTACCAACCATCAACACTGAGGGGAAAGCTACCGGGAACGGTAGTGGCCTTCCTCCTGGTGGACGCACCCAAAGGGGTGTGATGCATGAGTAGGTGGCAGGATGACCTGGCATATGGTCTGGTTTCCAGTCGTGGTGGCTAGTGCCGTGGCTGGGAACGTTTGCCGTGTAGGCGCAGACTGGGGTTGTCTTGTCTTCCCCGGAGGCTGCGATGTCCGAGCGTGTGCGTGTCCGAGAGATCTCCGATGAGGAGGGCAACCGGCTGC
>NZ_JAMBOG010000060.1 GCF_023715525.1 Kocuria rosea
GGCGTCGGGGTCGCCCTGGTACTGGAAGCCGGGCACCAGGGCGGCGGCCCCGGGATTGTTGCGGTCGGCGGCCGCGACGATCTGCGCCGCCCGCCGCGCCTCGGCCTGCTGGACGGCCACGACCGGCACGACCACCAGCGCCAGGCAGACGGCGACCACGACCGCCAGGCGCCGTTTGCGCTGCTCCGGCCACGCCCAGGCCTTCAGCGGCTTCTCGACCCAGCGGGTCAGCGCCACCGCGGCCACCACGCACACGACCACCAGCACCACCCCCGAGCGCGGTCCTGCCATCGGCCGGTCGCGCAGCACCAGATAGGTGATCAGCAGCGGCCAGTGGATCAGGTACAGCGCGTAGGCGGAGGACCCCAGGGCGGTCAGCGGCCGCGAGGACAGGACCCGGTCCAGGCCGAACCGGGAGCCGGACTGGCCGGCGACGATGATCGCCGCCGCCGAGGCCAGCGGCCACAGCGCGATCCACCCGGGGAAGGCCCCCTGCACGTCG
>NZ_JAMBOG010000061.1 GCF_023715525.1 Kocuria rosea
CTCGACACGCTATCGGACGAACCCCGTCGTTCCGCGTCGCCACGCGCAAGCCACCCCTCGTGGGCGCTCCGTCATGTGGTGTGCTTGGTGGTGTGCGGCCGCGGGTGCACGCGGGTCGAGGCAATCGCTCGGGCGCGCGAGGAGGCCCGCAGATCGAAACCGGCTTCGCGGGACTGCCTCCACGTGGAAGACTGTTGTTCATTGTCGAGAACCACATTCGTGTGGGTTCACGAATACGCGTGAGACGGCCCCCGCGCCGTCCGACGAGGAGGATGGATATGACCGCAACGATGGAACAGACGATGACCGCCGCCGACCGCTGCGACCGTTGTGGCGCCCAGGCGTTCATCAAGGCCGTCATGTCCGAAGGTCTCGAACTGCGCTTCTGCGGCCACCACGGCCGTGAGCACCTCGACAAGCTGCGGGAGGTCGCCGTCGAGGTCATCGACGAAACCCCCCGCCTCAGCGAGGTCTGAGCAT
>NZ_JAMBOG010000062.1 GCF_023715525.1 Kocuria rosea
TTGCAAATCCGTAGAGTTAATGCCGTAGTTACTGAACAACGTAAAAGTGTCGTCCAGATATTCGTCAACCTGAGCGATCAGCTTATTATCCTCTGCATACTTAATTTTATAATTAAGAGCGAATGTGGCAATGTGCTCGATCAATTCATTTAACTGGAGATTGACAGCCGACGTCGGGTCGTTGACCCAGCCATGGTTGCTCTCTTCCAGGTTTGCAAGGCAGTCATGATACAGCGTTTCGCAGAGAAAGCGTAGCTGTGCAATATCATGTCTTTTTGGCGAGTATTCGTCCATAACGCATCCCCTTTTGAGTGGTTTAAACGACGACTAGCAAACACCGTTGTGGGATGAACACGACTAACTGACCTGACACTAACTGAGTAATCCTGCTGATTTAACTATAATCCACTCTCCAACAGATTTCATCGTGCTATTACGAAAAATTACAATTATC
>NZ_JAMBOG010000063.1 GCF_023715525.1 Kocuria rosea
GAGGCCCAGTGCCACCATCGCCACCGCCAGCTCGTGCGGGGAGTGGCCTCCCAGGATCGTGCAGCACATCCCGGCCATTCCCGGTGCCGTCAGCAGCACGCCGGCGGCGACGGCCACGTCCCCCACCCGAATTCTCATCTGCAAACCTCCTGTCGATGAGACTAGACCTTTGTCCAGTGCAGGGCTGCGTCGTGGCCCATTGTGACGTGTCTACAACTGGTGGGGCGGCCCTTGCTCGTCTTGCGGCGGCTGTCACGGCGTCGGTGCCGCTTCCCAGGCGGGAGGCTTTCACCTGTGCACGGCTCCAGCACGTCCCGAGCGTGGTCGTGTCCCCGGTTGGGGGGTGGTCTCCCCACAAGTGCGGGTGGATTCCCTGGTCACAGGCGTTCACTATGGGAAACCTGATGGGTCTGGGGGGATCACATGGGCAGCAGTATGCGCAGCAGCCGGTCG
>NZ_JAMBOG010000064.1 GCF_023715525.1 Kocuria rosea
TCGACAAGTGCAATCTGCGCTGCACCTACTGCATGCCCGCCGCCGGGCTGCCCTGGCTGCCGGCGGCCCAGCTGATGTCCCCGGCGGAGATCACCCGGATCGTGGGCATCGCCGTGGACCTGCTGGGCGTCACCGAGCTGCGCCTGACCGGCGGCGAGCCGCTGGTGCGCCCGGACCTGGAGGAGATCGTCGCGGCGGTGGCCACGGCCCACCCGGGACTGCCGATCTCGCTGACCACCAACGGGATCGGGCTCACCACCCGGGCCGCGGGCCTGGCGGCGGCGGGGCTGGGCCGGATCAACATCTCCCTCGACAGCCTGGACGCGGACACCTTCGCCGCCCTGGCCCGCCGGGACCGGCTCGCCGAGGTCCTGGCGGGGGCGGAGGCCGCGGCCGCGGCCGGGCTGGTCCCGGTGAAGATCAACGCGGT
>NZ_JAMBOG010000065.1 GCF_023715525.1 Kocuria rosea
GTAGTAGCCCGCCTGGTTAACGACGATCTGCTGCACGGTTTCGAACGGGTTGAAGTTAAACTCCTGCGGCACCAGGCCAAGCTGGCGCTTGGCATTGACGACGTCTTTCTCCAGATCGTAGCCAAAGACATTGACCTGACCAGAGGTTTTGTTCACCAGCGAGCTGATGATGCCGATGGTCGTGGATTTTCCGGCCCCGTTCGGGCCCAGCAGGGCATAAAAATCCCCCGCTTCGACCTGCAGGTCGATCCCCCGCAGCGCCTGAACCCCGCCGGGATAGGTTTTTTTGAGCTGTTTTAATTCCAGAGCAATGGTCATTAAATATCTCTTCTCGTGTGTCGTGACACGTCATTAACCCGCCTGACTCACGTTTGCGCTGGACCGGCGCTGACGCCGCCAACGCATCTGCAGCCTGAAGTATCACGGGT
>NZ_JAMBOG010000066.1 GCF_023715525.1 Kocuria rosea
CCATGGCCGTGGAGGCGATCAAGCTGATCACCGGGATCGGCACCACCATGCTCGGGCGGGTCGCCACCTACGACGCCCTCTCGGCGCGGTGGTGGGAGATCCCGCTGGCCCCCACCCCCGGGCGCCCAGCGGTCCCCGCCCACACCGGCGCCCACGCCGGGGCCCACGCCGGCGAGGACGGGCCCACCGGCACGGTGCCGGGCGCGGCGGCGGGTGCGGCGGCGGGTGCGGCGGCGGGTGCTGCCGCCGGGGACGCGCCCACGGTCACCGCCCGGCAGCTGGCCGCGATGCTGGCCGCCCGGGGCCGGGGGGAGGCCGACTTCGAGCTGCTCGACGTGCGCGAGCCCTACGAGGCCCGGCTGGCGGCGATCCCCGGGGCGCGGCTGGTCCCGCTGG
>NZ_JAMBOG010000067.1 GCF_023715525.1 Kocuria rosea
CCCCCAGCACCCCGGCCTCCGCGCAGCTGGGCACCGCTCCCGGGGCCGGGGCCACCGGGTAGAGATCGCGGTAGGTGGGCCCGTGCGCGGCCCAGAACACCGAGTACTGCCCGTCGAAGCGCAGGATGGAGCCCCACACGTGCGGGATCCCGGCCAGCGCGCACGCATCCGAGACCAGGTAGCGGGCGGCGAAGTTGTCGGTGCCGTCGAGGACCAGGTCGTAACCGGCCAGCACCCCAGCGGCGGTGGCGGCCGTGAGCCGGTGGGGGTGCTCGACCACGCCCACCAGCGGGTTGAGGTCCCCGATCCGTTCCGCGGCCGAGGCCGTCTTGGCCGCCCCCACGGTGGTGTGCCCGTGCGCCACCTGGC
>NZ_JAMBOG010000068.1 GCF_023715525.1 Kocuria rosea
TCCTCCAGCTGCTCCCGCGCTCCTCCACGGGCGAGCGGATGAACCCGTACACCTCCCTGTGGACCGGGGTGACCCCCGGCGACGGGCCGCAGGAGGTGCACGTGGTGCTGCTCGACAACGGCCGCTCCGCCGTGCTCTCCAACCCCGAGGGGCGCTCGGCGCTGCACTGCATCCGCTGCTCCGCGTGCCTGAACGTGTGCCCGGTCTACGAGCAGACCGGCGGCCACGCCTACGGCTCGACCTACCCGGGCCCGATCGGGGCGATCCTGTCCCCGCAGC
>NZ_JAMBOG010000069.1 GCF_023715525.1 Kocuria rosea
GCGGCACCAGCGCCTCGATCACCGCGTCCACCGCCGCCCCGGCCTGGACCATCACCAGGATCCGGCGCGGGGACTCCAGGGCGTCGACGAGCTCGGCGAGGGTCTCGGTGCGGATGAAGGACCCCTCGGACCCGTGGGCGGCGAGGAGGGCGTCGGTCTTGCCGACGGAACGGTTGTGCAGGGCCACGGTGTAGCCGTGCCGGGCGAAGTTGCGGGCCAGGTTCGCCCCCATCACCGCAAGGCCGGTGACACCGATCTGAGCTTTCTGTT
>NZ_JAMBOG010000007.1 GCF_023715525.1 Kocuria rosea
CCCCCCCCCCGCCCCGCCCCCCCCGGCCGGGGGCCCCGCCCGGGCCCCCGGCCGCGCCGCACCCGGCAGGGCGACGACGCCGCCGGGCGCGGCGCCACCCACCACCCCAGAGTCCACCAGGCGAGGAACAGGCGAGGAACAAGCCATGATGACGATGAGCAGCGACCCCGTGACGATCAACGGCGTGACCCTCACCGGCCACCACGTGCCCCGGCAGAACAGCGTGCTCAGCCCCGACGCGCTCGGCTTCCTGGCGGCGCTGCACCGGGAGTTCGAGCCGCGCCGGCGCAGTCTGCTGGCCGCCCGCGAGGAGCGGCGCCGGGCGATCGCCCGCGGCACGGACCCGGCCTTCCTGCCGGAGACCCGGCAGATCCGCGAGGACGACTGCTGGCGGGTCCCGCCGCCCCCGCCCGGCCTCGAGGACCGCCGGGTCGAGATCACCGGCCCCACCGAGCGGAAGATGACCATCAACGCGCTCAACTCCGGGGCGAAGGTGTGGCTGGCGGACATGGAGGACGCCAACACCCCGCACTGGACCAACGTCGTGACCAACCAGCTCAACCTCGTCGACGCCCTCGAGGGCACCATCGAGCACACCGGCCCCGACGGGAGGAAGTACGCGCTCGAGAACAAGGACGCCCGGGCCAATCCCACGATCGTCGTCCGCCCCCGCGGCTGGCACCTCGAGGAGAAGCACCTGTCCGTGCGCGGGGAGCCCGTCGCCGGCGCGCTCGTGGACTTCGGCCTGTACTTCTTCCACAACGTCCGCCGGCTCCAGAAGCTCGGCCTGGGGGCGTACTTCTACCTGCCCAAGCTCGAAAGCCACCGCGAGGCCCGGCTGTGGCACGACATCTTCACCCGCGCCGAGTCCATGCTCGGGGTGGACCGCGGCACCATCCGTGCGACCGTGCTCATCGAGACCATCACCGCCGCGTTCGAGATGGAGGAGATCCTCTGGGAGCTCGGCGAGCACGCCGCGGGCCTCAACGCCGGGCGCTGGGACTACATCTTCTCCGTCATCAAGAACTTCCGCACCCGCGGGCCCCGGTTCATCCTGCCGGACCGCGCTGCGGTGACCATGACGCAGCCGTTCATGCGCGCCTACACCGAGCAGCTGGTGCGGGCCTGCCACCGCCGCCAGGCCATGGCCATCGGCGGGATGGCGGCGTTCATCCCGAGCCGGCGCGACGAGGAGGTCAACCGCACCGCCATCGAGAAGGTCCGCGCCGACAAGACCCGCGAGGCCGAGGACGGCTTCGACGGCTCCTGGGTGGCCCACCCCGACCTCGTGCCGGTGTGCCAGGAGGTCTTCGACGCGGTCCTCGGCGACAGGCCCAACCAGCTCGGCCGGCGGCGGGAGGACGTGGTGCCCGACGACAAGGCGCTCATCGACGTCGCCTCGGCCGAGGGCCGGATCACCGAGGCCGGGATCCGCAACAACATCGAGGTCGGCATCCGCTACATCGAGGCCTGGCTGCGCGGCAGCGGGGCCGTCGCGATCCACAACCTCATGGAGGACGCCGCGACCGCGGAGATCTCCCGGTCCCAGATCTGGCAGTGGGTGAACACGCGCGCCATCACGGACGAGGGCGAGGAGATCACCCGCGAGTGGGTGCGGGAGCTGTTCGAGGAGGAGTTCGCGGCCCTCGAGCGCGCCGAGGGCGACCGCTTCGACGACGCCCGGTCGATCTTCGAGGAGGTGGCTCTGGCCGACGAGTACCCCGCGTTCCTGACCACCCCCGCCTACGCGCGGTTCCTGGCCGAGCCGGAGGACCCGCACGAGCCCGAGGAGGTCCTGCCCCGCGCGGCTCAGACCGCCCGCTGAACCGCCCAGCCGGCCGGGTCCACGACCCACGGCCCCCGCGGCAGGACGTCCTCGTCGAACACGGCGAGGACGTCCTGCGCCGTCCGGACCGGCCCGGGCAGGCCCAGGGACCGCCCGATCAGGCCCAGCACCTCGGCCGGGCCGTGGCCGGCGGCCGAGAGCTCCGCGAGGGTCACGGCGCCGTCGCGCTTGGCGAGGCGCTGCCCGTGCGGGTTGAGCACGAGGGGCACGTGGACCCACTCGGGCCGCGGCAGCCCGAGCACCGCGGCCAGGTGGGCCTGCCGCGGGGTCGAGGGCAGCAGGTCGTCGCCGCGCACCACCTGGTCCACGCCCTGGTGGGCGTCGTCGACGACCACCGCCAGGTTGTAGGCGGGGCGCCCGTCGTTGCGCAGCAGCACGAAGTCGTCCACCAGCCCGGTGTACGCGCCCGCCCACCGGTCCACGACCGTGAGCGAGCGCACCTCGGCGCGCAGCCGCACCGCGGGCGGGCGCTCGCGCCGGCGCCGGGCCCGCTCGGCGCCGTCCAGGCCGCGGCACGTGCCCGGGTAGGCGCCGGGGGCCCCGTGGGGCGCGCTCGCCGCCGTCTGGATCTCCCGGCGCGTGCAGTAGCACTCGTAGGTGCGGCCCTGCGCCGTCAGCGCCTCCACGACGGCCCGGTGGACGGGCTCCCGCGTGGACTGCAGCAGCGGCTCCCCGTCCCAGTCCAGACCGAGGCGGGCGAGGTCCTCGAGCTGGCGCTCGGCGGAGCCGGGGCGGACCCGGTCGAGGTCCTCGACCCGCAGCACGAAGCGCCGCCCGCTCGAGCGGGCGAAGGCCCACGCCAGCAGCGCCGTGCGGAGGTTGCCCAGGTGCAGGTCCCCGGAGGGCGAGGGGGCGTAGCGGCCGGCGCCCGCCGCCGCATCCCCCGGACGGGTGGACGTCATGCGTGACAGGATAGCCAGCCGTGGTCGGTACCCTGGACGGGTGGCGCGCATCAACGAACTCCGCGACGGCGTCTTCGCCGTGAGCACGGACAACTGGAGGCTCAACTCCGGCGTCGTGCTCGGGACCCGCCGCGCCCTCGTGGTGGACACCGGCGCCGGGCCGCGCCAGGGCCGGGAGATCCTCGACGCCGTGCGCTCCCTGACGGGGCTGCCCCTGACCGTGGTCAACACCCACGCCCACCACGACCACTACATGGGCAACGCCGTCTTCCAGCGGGAGGGGGCCTCGGAGTTCTGGGCCCACCGCGGCTGCGCCGAGGCGATCCTCCGGCACGGCGACTACCACCGCTCCTTCGTCGGCACGCACGAGCCCGAGATGGCCGCCGCGGACGGCCCGGACACCGGCCTGGTCGTGCCCAACCGGCACCTGCCGGGCACGGGGCGCCGGCCCGCGCTGGCCCGCATCGAGCTGGGGGAGCGCAGCGCGGTGCTCTTCGCGCTCGGCCGCGGGCACACGGACAACGACGTGTGCGTGGGCGCCGACGACGTCGTGTTCACGGGGGACCTCGTGGAGCAGGGCGCCGACCCCAGCTTCGAGGACTCCTTCCCCCGCGGCTGGGCCACGGCGCTCGAGCACCTGGCCGGCCTGGACCGGTACAGCGTGTTCGTCCCCGGCCACGGGCACCCGGTGGAGCGCGGCTTCGTGCGGCAGCAGGCCCAGCTGATGCGCACCGCGATCGAGCGGGTGGACGCGAGCGCGAACACCGCCGCCGCGTCCGGGGGCGTGCGCCCCGTGACGGCGTCGATGTTCCGCCTGCCCTACGGCCCGGGGGCCGCCCGCGTCCTGCTGGACCGCCTGGAGCGGATCAGGAGCGAGGACGCCGTGACCGCGGAGCTTGCAGCGCTGCCAGTGCCGCAGCCGTCAGCAGACTGACCCCCAGGATCGCGGCGCACCCGGCGGCCGCGGCGAACCCGCCCCCGGGGATCCGCAGGGCCGCCCACAGCGGCAGCAGCCCCAGGGCCAGGGCGCCCGCCCCGGCCACGGCCAGCGCCG
The DNA here is from genome assembly GCF_023715525.1 of Kocuria rosea. Taxonomy (GTDB): domain Bacteria; phylum Actinomycetota; class Actinomycetes; order Actinomycetales; family Micrococcaceae; genus Kocuria; species Kocuria rosea_A. The sequence goes on from NZ_JAMBOG010000007.1 coordinate 3,803, forward strand.
CGGTGAGCCACCCGCCGGGGGCGGGGTGCTCCACGGGCCCGGTCAGGCGCAGCACCAGTCCGCCGAGCGCCGCCCAGCCCGCCACGACGAGCAGGGACGCCACCACGTCCGAGGGCCGGTGCCAGCCGTTGAGCAGCGTCGCCACCCCCGTCGCCGTGGTCGCGCACGCCCCGGCGAGCGCGACGAGCGGACGGAGCCGGGCCGGGGCCGCGAGCAGCACCACCGCCACGGCCGCCGCCGCTGCGGCGGTGTGCCCGGAGGGGAACGAGTTGCCCACGGCCTCCTGGACGCCGAGGTCCGGCTTCTCGACGAACACCCGCTTGAGCAGCTGCACCGTGAGGTTCGACAGCACGACCACCGCGGCCCCCGTCACGGCCGGGGTGATCCGGCGCGAGCGGGCCACGAGCACGGCCAGGCACACCGCCGAGACCACGCCCACCGCCCAGGGCAGCAGGTCCAGCAGCTGGCGGGACTGGGCGGACAGGTCCGGGAACGCGCCGTGGGCTTGCTGGAAGGCCCGCTCGTCGAGCCACTGGCCGGTCGTCGTGGTCAGTGCCGCGATCCCCACGAGCACGGCACCGGCCCACGGGAGGGCGGCGCCGAGCACGTGGGCCAGCACGTCGAGGACGGTCGGGGCCGGACGGTGGGCGGTCGCGGTCATGGGTCTCCTGGCGGTCGGGGCGCGGTCGGGCCCGCTCGGGCGGCGCCGGGGCGGTCCCGGCGGAGCCCCATCATTCCACGCCGGGATCAAGGGCGGCTGAGAGCGGGCATAGGCTGGGGCGCATGAGCCCGCCCCCGCCGCTGCCGGAGCTCGACGAGCTGCTCGCCGACGCCCACGTCGTCGCCCTGCCCCTGCGCGTGCGCTTCCGCGGGGTGGACGTGCGGGAGACCGTGGTGCTGCGCGGGCCGGCGGGCTGGGCCGAGTTCGGCCCCTTCCCGGAGTACGGGGACGCGGAGGCCGCGGCGTGGCTGCGCGGCGCCGTCGACGCCGCGTGGCACGGTTTCCCCGCCCCGGTGCGCTCCCGGATCCCCGTCAACGCCACGGTCCCGGCCGTGCCGGTCTCCGGGGTCGCCGCGGTGCTCGCCGGCTTCGCGGGCCGGGTGGGGGCCGTGAAGGTCAAGGTCGCCGAGCGGGGCCAGGACCTCGACGACGACGTCGCCCGCGTCGCCGCCGTGCGGGCCCTGCTCCCGGACGCCGAGCTGCGGGTGGACGCCAACGGCGGCTGGGACGTCGCCCGGGCGCTGGCGGCCCTGGAGCGCCTCGCCGAGCACCGGCTCGCCTACGCGGAGCAGCCCGTGCCCACGGTCGCCGGCCTCGCCGCCGTCCGTGAGGGCCTCGCCGCCCGCGGCATCCCGGTGCTCGTGGCGGCGGACGAGTCGGTGCGCAAGGAGACCGACCCGCTCGCGGTGGCCCGGGCGGGAGCGGCGGACCTGATCGTGGTGAAGGCGGCGCCCCTGGGCGGGGTCCGGCGGGCCCTCGGGATCGTGGCGCAGGCCGGGCTGCCCGCCGTGGTGAGCTCGGCGCTGGACTCGTCGGTCGGCATCCGGGCGGGCCTGGCCCTCGCCGCCGCCCTGCCGGAGCTGCCGTACGCCTGCGGGCTGGGCACCGTCTCCCTGATGCGCGACGACGTGCTGCGGGAGCCCCTGCGGCCCGTGGACGGGTTCCTCGAGCTGCGGGACGCCGTGCCGGACCCGCAGCTGCTGGCCCGCCATGCGGTGCCCGCGCCGCGCCGGCGGTGGTGGCTGGACCGGGTCCGGCGGGTGCACGCGCTGCTCGCCCGGGCCGACCCGCAGGCCCGCCCGGAGGCCCGTCCGGGGACCCGGCCACCGGGCGGCTGAGCGGGGCCCCGGCCGTCCCCGGGCGGACACCCGCCGTTAACCCGGCATTTCCCCGGCCGCTCCCGGGACCTCACCGGGCGGTGGTGCAGTGTCGGTGCACCGTTTCCCGGCCGCGGTCGTCCGCGGACCCGATCCCCAGGGGAGTCATGACCGAAACCGCCAAGCGCACCTTCCTGCCGATGCTGGGCCACGCCCGCGGCAAGCGCAGCCCGCTCACCTGCCAGCTCAAGTGCGGCAACGCCTGCGCCATGGCGGAGTGCAACCACTCCGACAACGGCTACTTCCGCGACATCGCGAGCGCCGCCCTGACCCGCCGCTCCGCCCTGGGCCTGGGCGCGGCGGCGGCCGTGACGATCGGGATCGTCGGTGCGACCCCCGAGGCCGCCCAGGCCGGCCGCGGCCGCTCCGGGCTCTCCTTCACCCCGATCGCCCCGGTGCCCAACACCGTGGACGACCTCACCGTCCCGGAGGGCTTCGACTGGTCCCCGATCATCCGCTGGGGCGACCCCCTCTTCACGGACACCCCGGAGTTCGACCCCCGCAACCAGACCGCCGCGGCGCAGGCGGGCCAGTTCGGCTACAACTCCGACTACCTGGACATCATCCCGGACCGCGGCGGGCGCACCGGCGTGCTCGTGAACAACCACGAGTACACCAACGAGAACATCATGTTCCCCGCCGAGCAGCAGGGCGACCTGCAGCGCGTGGTGGGGGTGGCCATGGCCGCCCACGGCATGTCCGTGGTGGAGATCGCCCGCACCGCGGTCGGCCAGCCCTGGTCCTACGTCCGCGGCGGGAAGCGCAACCGGCGCATCACCCTGAGCACCCCGTTCCGCGTGGACGGCCCGGCCGCCGGCTCCGACCTGCTGAAGACCAAGGACGACCCCACCGGCACCCTGGTCCTGGGCACGCAGAACAACTGCGCCGGCGGCACCACCCCGTGGGGCACCGTCCTGTCCGGCGAGGAGAACTTCAACCAGTACTTCAAGGGCAACGGCTCCGCCGAGCAGAAGCGCTACGGCATCTCCACCGAGGCCCCGAGCCGCCGCTGGCACGAGGTCGACCCCCGCTTCGACTCCACCCTGCCCGGCTACGAGAACGAGCCCAACCGCTTCGGCTGGGTCGTCGAGATCGACCCGCAGGACCCGGACTCCACCCCGGTCAAGCACACGAACCTCGGCCGGTTCAAGCACGAGGGCGCCAACGTGCGCGTGGCCGAGGACGGCACCGTGGTGGCCTACTCCGGCGACGACGAGCGCTTCGACTACCTCTACAAGTTCGTCTCCGCGAAGACGTACCGCGAGGGCGACCGGGCGCACAACATGACGCTGCTCTCCGAGGGCGACCTCTACGTTGCGAAGTTCACCGGGGACACCGCCGCCGAGATCGACGGCTCGGGCCGGCTGCCCTCCGACGGCGCGTTCGACGGCGCCGGGCAGTGGCTGCCCCTCGTGGTGGGCGGCGAGTCCGCGGTCGAGGGCATGTCCGTCGAGGAGGTCCTCGTCCACACCCGCCTCGCCGCGGACAAGGCCGGGGCCACCAAGATGGACCGCCCCGAGGACGTCGAGCCGTCCCCGCACACCGGCAAGGTCTACGTGGCGCTGACCAACAACACCCAGCGCGGCACCGCCGGCAAGGCCGGGCCCGACGAGGCCAACCCCCGCACGCAGAACCGGGACGGGCACATCGTCGAGCTCACCGAGCGCGGCAACCGCGCGGACGCCACCGAGTTCGACTGGAACATCCTGCTGGTGGCCGGGGACCCCGCCAAGAACCCCTCGGTGTACTTCTCCGGGTTCCCCGCGGACAAGGTCTCCCCGATCTCCTGCCCCGACAACCTGGCGTTCGACTCGCAGGGCAACCTCTGGATCTCCACCGACGGCGCCCCGGGGACCATCGGCTACAACGACGGGCTGTACCGGGTCGGCCTCACCGGCGGCGAGCGCGGCAACGTCCGGCAGTTCCTCGCCGTCCCGCAGGACGCGGAGACCTCCGGGCCGGTCATCCACGACCGGGAGGGCATGGTCTACGTGTCCGTCCAGCACCCGGGCGAGGACGGGACGTTCGAGCAGCCCCGCTCGTACTTCCCCGACTACGTGCTCCCGACCCGTCAGGCCGACGGGGAGTTCGCCCTGCCGCGCCCGTCCGTGGCGCAGGTCTTCGCCGCGGGCCGCGACCCGCAGTTCCCGGGGGAGATCTCCGACGCCCCGGGCCGGTCCCGCAACCGGGGCAAGCGCCGCAAGAACGGCGAGCGCGGGCCCCGCTACCGCGGCTACCGCGGCAAGGCGACCCCGGAGACGAAGAAGGCCGCGAAGGCCGCCGGGCGCTCCTACTGAGCGCCGCCCCGGTCCCCGGTCCGCCCGTCGGCCGGCCGGGGACCGGGTGCGTCCGGGGCTACCCTGGACCACTGTGAGCACTCCCTCCCTGGACACCGCCCGCGCCGTGCTCGACCGGCTCGCGGCCGCGGGCCTGCGCCACCTCGTGGTCGCCCCCGGCTCCCGCTCCGCCCCGCTGGCCTACGCCGCGGCGGCCGCCCACGCCGCCGGGGCCCTGGAGGTGCACGTGCGCGTCGACGAGCGCGGCGCGGCCTTCACCGCCCTCGGCATCGCCCGGGCGACCGGGCGACCGGCCGGTGTCGTGACGACCTCGGGCACCGCCGTGGGCAACCTGCTGCCCGCGGTCATGGAGGCCGACCACGCCGAGGTGCCCCTCGTCGTGGTCTCGGCCGACCGGCCGCCCGAGCTGCGCGGCACCGGCGCCAACCAGACCACCCGACAGCCGGGGATCTTCGGGGACCACGTGCGCGCCGCCGTCGACCTCGTCCCCGGGGACGACGACGGGCCCGCCCGCCTCGCGGCCGCCGTCGCCGCCCTGGCCGGCCGGGGCCCCGGCGGTCCTGCCCCGGTGGGCCCCGTCCACCTCAACGTGGCCCTGCGCGAGCCCCTGCACCCCGGCCCCGAGGACGGTCCCGTGCTCGCGGCCTGGGCGGACGTCCTGCCGGCGTCTGCGCCCGGGACCCCGGCCCCCTCGCACGTCGCCGCCGGTCCCGTCCCGGAGCCGGACCCGGGGGCGGAGCAGCGCCGCGCCGTGGTCGTGGCCGGTGACGGGGCCGGCCCGGACGCCGCCCGCTTCGCCGGGGCCCTCGGGCTGCCGCTGCTGGCGGAGCCGTCGTCGAACGCCCGCTCGGGCCCGAACGCCCCGGCCGCGTACCGGCTGCTGCTGGGCACCGCCCTCGGGGGCAGGATCGAGCGCGTCCTGCTGGTCGGGCGGCCCACCCTGTCCCGCCCGGTCGCGGCGCTGCTGGCCCGCCCCGGCGTGGCCACCGCGGTCCTCCAGCCCGGGCCGGTGGCCTGGTACGAGCCCGGCCGCCGGCGCGAGCGGCCCCTGGCGGACTGGGCGGCGGCGGCCGCCTTCACGGGCCGGGGCGCCCCCGGGTGGCTCGCCGCCTGGCAGCAGGCCGGGGCCGCCGCGGACGGGGCCCTCGAGCGGCTGCTCGCCGCCGGCCCGCCCACCGGTCCCGCCGTGGCCGCCCGGCTGTGGGAGGCCTGCCGGCGGGACGGGGCCGTGCTCGTGGCGGGCTCCTCCAACCCCGTGCGGGACCTCGACCTCGCCGCGCGCCCCGCGGGCGCGTCCCCGACGGTCGTCGCCAACCGCGGCCTCGCCGGGATCGACGGGACCGTGGCCACGGCCGCCGGCGCCGCCCTCGGCACGGGCCGGCCCGTCCGGGCGTTCCTGGGGGACCTCACCTTCCTGCACGACGCCTCCTCCCTGCTGCTCGGCACCGGCGAACGGGAGCCCGACCTGCAGGTCGTGGTGCTCAACGACGGCGGCGGCGGGATCTTCGCGACCCTCGAGCACGGGCAGCTGGGGGAGCAGGAGGAGTACCGGGAGACCGTCGAACGCTTCTTCGGCACCCCGCACACGGCGCGGCTGGAGGCCCTGTGCGCGGGCTACGGCGTGGCCCACCGCCGCGCGGAGACCCTCGCCGACCTCGAGCAGGCGCTGGCCGCGCCCGTGCGGGGCCGCTCGGTCGTGGAGGTCCCGGTGCAGCGCCGCGGGCTGCGCGGGCTGCACGCCCGGATCCGGGCCGCGGTCGAGGCCGGCGGCGCCTGAGGCCCCGCCCCGGGGAGCCGCCCGGCGGGCCGGGGACGAGGACGGGCCTGTCGTCCGAGGACGACGGGCCCGTGGCCGGTGGAGCGCGGTCGGTGCCGAGGGAGCGGTCAGTGCTCCGGGGTCTCGACCTGGGTCGGGTTCAGCACCCGGGACAGGAAGCTCTGGGTGCGGGGCTCCTTCGGGCTGCCGATCAGCTCCGCGGCCGGCCCCTCCTCGACCACGACGCCGCCGTCCATGAACACGACCTTGTCGGCGACGTCGCGGGCGAACGCCATCTCGTGGGTGACCACGAGCATGGTCATGCCCTCGGCGGCGAGGTCACGCATGATGGCCAGGACGTCGCCGACCGTCTCGGGGTCGAGGGCCGACGTCGGCTCGTCGAAGAGCATCAGGGCCGGGTCCATGGACAGGGCGCGGGCGATGGCCACGCGCTGCTGCTGCCCGCCCGAGAGCTGGCCGGGCATGCTGTCGGCCTTCTCGGCCAGGCCCACGCGCTCGAGGTTGCCGCGGGCCACCCGCTCGGCCTCGGCGCGGTCCCGCTTGAGCACCTTGACCTGGGCCACGGTGCAGTTCTCGAGCACGTTCAGGTGCGGGAAGAGGTTGAACTGCTGGAAGACCATGCCCACGTGCCGGCGCATCCGGTCGACGTCGGCCTCGGGGTCGGTGACCTCGAAGTCCCCGATCGTGATCCGGCCCCGCTGCGGGACCTCGAGCAGGTTCACGCAGCGCAGCAGCGTGGACTTGCCCGAGCCCGACGGGCCGATGAGGCAGACCACCTGGCCGGCCCCGACGCTGAGGGAGATGCCCTTGAGGACGTCCAGGGAGCCGTAGGACTTGTGCAGGTCCTCGACGACGACGGAGGCGGCGCCCGCGAGGCCGTCGGCGGGCCCGGGCTGCGGCGTGGAGGGGTGTGCGGTGCTCATCGGTGGGCTCCTAGGACTTCTTCATGCGGTCGGTCTTGGACTCGAAGCGGCGGGTCAGGATGCCGAGGGGCACCGTGATGATGAGGTAGCAGGCGCCCGCGACGACCAGCGGGGTCAGCCCGGCGCCGGCCCCGGAGATGGCCTCGCGGCCGTACTTGGTGAGCTCGTACTGGGCCACGCCCATGCCGAGCAGGTACACGAGCGAGGAGTCCTTGGTCAGCAGGATGACCTCGTTGGTCAGCGGCGGCAGCACGATCCGCAGCGCCTGCGGGATGACGATGGTGACCATGGCCCGGGCGTGGGACATCCCGAGGGAGCGGGCGGCCTCGTACTGGCCCTTGGGGACGGCCTGCAGGCCCGCGCGCAGCGACTCGGCGATGTACGCCGCCGCCACGAGCCCGAGGGCGATCATGACGGTCACGTAGTGGTTGAAGCGCACGCCGAAGGCCAGGGGGATGCCGTAGCCGAAGGCCAGGAACACGAGCAGGGCCGGCACGCCGCGGAAGAACTCGATGTAGAGGGTCGCGAGCCACCGGTAGGGCGCCACGGACGAGAGCTTCATCAGGGCGAGGACGATGCCCCCGGAGAGGCCCACCACGAAGCCGAGCAGCGTGTAGATCAGGGTGTTCTTCAGCGCGACGGCGATGATGCCGGGGAACTGCTGGGCGGCGATGTCCGGGTTGAACACCTTCTCGATCAGCAGGGGCCAGTCGGCGATCGCGATCAGCACGATCACGGCGACGATCAGCAGGACGTACTGGATGCCCCGGCTGACCCGGGCTCTCTGGTGCATGGTCATGGCCATGGATGGGTCCGTTCTCGCTGGTACGGGTGGTCGGTGGCTCGGCCGGCGCCCCGGGCCCGGGGCGCCGGCGCGTCGGTCAGTTCTCGTGCGCGGGGATCCACTGCTCGACGATCCGGTCGAGGGCGCCGTCCTGCTCGATCCGGTCCAGGGTCGCGTCGACCTGCTCCAGCATGGCCGTGTTCCCCTTCTTCACCGCGATGCCGAGCTGGTCGTCGAGGTCCGCGGTGTCCCGGACCACGAAGTCGGGGTCGTCCTGGGCGTGCTCGGCGATCGCGGTGACGTCGTCGAGCACGGCCTCCACGCCGCCCGTGCTGAGCGCGGTGAACAGCGTGGTCGCGTCCTCGTACTGCACCGCGTTGAGGCCGAGCTCCTGGGCCTGGGTCTCGCCCACGGTGCCCTGCATGACGCCGACCGGGACCTGCTCCTCGCGGGCCGTCTCGATCGAGTCGACCCCGTCCTCGCCGTCGGTCACGAGCCCCACCTCGTTGTCGTAGTAGGGGTCGGAGAAGTCCATGACGGTGCGGCGCTCCTCGGTGATCGACAGCGCGGAGATCGCGACGTCGCACTGCCCGGTGTCCAGCGCGACGCCGGACTCGATGGACTCGAAGCCCAGCGTGGTGTTCTTCATCTCCACGCCGAGGTCCGCGGCGATCTCCCGGCCGAGGTCCATGTCCAGGCCCACCATCTCGCCGCCCTGCTCCATCTCGAAGGGCGGGTAGTTGGACTCGGAGCACACGGTCAGGCTGCCGGGCTCCACGAGGGCCACGGCCGGGGAGGCCGACGCGCCGGCGCCCTCCCCGGCGGCGTCCTCCGGGGCGCTCCCGGACGAGCACCCGGCCAGGGCCAGGGCGGCCAGCGCGGCCAGGGCCGCGGCGGCGTGCGCGCGGTGCGGGCGGGACGTCGGATGGGTCATGCGGATCTCCTCCGGGGTGTGCGGTGCGGGGTCGGGGTCGTCGGTGCTACAGGCCCATCCAGTCGGCACGCATCCGCTCGAGGGTGCCGTCGCCCTGGATGCGCTCCAGCGTGGTGTTGACCTGCGCGAGGAGCTCGGTGTTGCCCTTCCGTACGGCCACGGCGAGCTCCTCGCCGTTGTCGAGGGTCTCCACCAGCTCGAGGTCGGAGGAGGCCGCGGCGCGCTCGCCGAGGGCGGAGACGTTGCCGACGACGGCGTCCACGCCCTCCGTCTCGAGCGCCTGGAACATGAGCTCGACGTCCTCGTACTGCTGCACTTCCCAGCCCTGGTCGGTCGCGTGGTCCTCGCCGGACGTGCCCTGCTGCACGCCCACGGCGGCCCCGCCGAGCCCGGCGAAGCCGTCGACGCCGGAGTCCCGCGCCGTGAGCAGGGCGAGCTCGTCGTTGAAGTACGGCTCGGAGAAGTCCATGACGGAGGCGCGCTCGTCCGTGACCGTGATGCCGGCGATCGCCACGTCGCACTGGGCGGTGTCCAGGGCCGCCCCCGACTCCAGGGTCTCGAAGTTGGCCTGCACCACGGTCTTCCCGACGCCCAGGTCCGCGGCGATCTCGTCGGCGAGGTCCATGTCGAAGCCCACGATCCTCCCGTCCCGCTCGAGCTCGAACGGCGGGTAGGGGGAGTTGGTGCACACGGTCAGCCCGTCGGCGGTCGCGGAGTCCGCGCCCTCCGCGGTGGAGGTGCAGCCCGTGAGGGCGAGCCCAGCGGCGGCGAGCAGGGCCAGGGCGGGAACGGGGCGGGGGACGGCGGGCATCGTGTGCGGGTTCTCCTCGTCGGCGCCGGTGGGCGCGGGGGTGCTCGGCGGCACCGGCACGGCGCCGCCCTACGGGGCGGTAGCCCCGACGGTGTTCGGGTCACAAGGATACGGTGCCGCCGCGACCGCCGTGGTCCGCGCCCCCGCGCCCCGCCGACCGGGCCCGGGGACGCCGGGGGCACGGGCTAGAGCGCGGAGGCCTCCGGGGCCCCGCGCCCGGCGGCCGCTGCGGCCGCGGCCGCCGGGCGCAGGCCCAGGGCCTGGAGCATGGGCCGCAGCTTCGCCCAGGTCTCGGCGAGCTCCGCCTCGGGGTCGGACGCGGCCACGAGGCCGCAGCCGGCGAAGAGCCGCACGGTGTGCTCGTCCTCCTGCACCGCGCCGCGCAGGGCGATGCCCCAGTCGCCGTTGCCGGCCGCGTCGAGCCAGCCCACGGGGCCCGCGTACAGGCCCCGGTCCATCTGCTCGAGCTCGGGGATCGTGGCCGCCGCCACGGCGGTGGGAGTCCCGCACACGGCGGCCGTGGGGTGCAGGGCCTCCGCGAGCTCCAGGGAGGACGGCGGGTCCCCCGCGGGCCCGGGGCGCAGCACGGCGGTGACGTCCGAGGCGAGGTGCCACACGTTGGGCAGCTCGAGGATGAACGGCTCCGGCGAGGTCGTCACGACCTCCGTGTACGGGGCGAGGGACGCCACCAGGGAGTCGATCGCGAAGCCGTGCTCGTGCTGCTGCTTCTCGGACTCGCCGAGCACGCGGGCCGCGAAGGCCTGCGGGTCCTCGGCGGCCGGCACCGCGTCCCGGTCCAGCGTGCCCGCGAGCACCCGGGCGTGGGCCACGCCGTCGAACACCTGCACGAGCATCTCCGGGGTCGCCCCCACCAGCCGGCCCGTCCCCGTCCCGGCGTCGTCGCCGAAGCCGACGCAGTACGTCCAGCACTGCTCGTAGCGGTGGGCGAGGTCGCGGACCACGGCCACGGGGTCGAGGGGCGCGTCCAGCCGGGCCACGACGTCCCGGGCCAGCACCAGCTTCTCCAGCCGTCCCTCGCGGATCCGCCCGACGCCCTCGCGCACGGCCTCGGTCCACTCCCGCTCGTCGAGGGTCCCGGGGAGCAGGTGCGCGGCGGCGGGCGGACCCGCCGGGGCGTCGCCGGCGGGCACGCGCCCGGGGGCCGCGCCGAACCGGCGCACCCAGGCGGCGGCGACGTCGTCGGTGCTCAGCGTGAAGGGCGTGCCGGGGGCCACCGCCACGACGAGGCTGACCCACGCGGCGTCGTCCCGGCGCCCCACGAGCAGCTCCGGGACCACGAGGCCCGACGCGGCCGCGGAGTCCGCGGCGAACGTGAACGCGCCGAAGGCGGTCAGCCCGGTGCCGGGGGCGCCCACCCGGTCCTCGACCTCGGCGGCGGCGACCACGTCGTCCCACCACACGCGCGCGGCCGTGAACCGGTCCGCGCCGCGCACGGCGTGCTCCGCGGCGCGGCCGTGGGCCACCAGGCCGCGGCCGTCCACGGTCCACGTGAGCAGCTCCGGGCCGGCCAGCAGGTCCCGCAGGTCCGGCAGGGGGCCCGCACCGAGCTCGGACAGGAAGACCGTGAGCGCGTGCAGGACGGGGACCGGCGGGGCGACGGCGGGGTCGGTGGCAGACATCGCCCCCCAGTCTAAGCCGGACGGCCGACAGGCCCGTGCGGGCCCCGGACCGGGCACGGGCCGGGGCCCGCCCGGCCGCGAGGGGGCGTCGGGGGGAGGTGCGACAATGTGCGGGTGAACCGAGCAGACCTGTCCAAGCAGCCGCACGAAGTCTCCGCCATGTTCGACGACGTGGCGCCCCGCTACGACCTCGTCAACGACATCCTCTCCCTGGGCCGGGCCCGGAGCTGGCGCAAGGTCGTCGCGGAGGCCGTCGGCGCGGTGCCGGGGGAGAAGGTGCTGGACCTCGCCGCCGGGACCGGGACCTCGTCCGAGCCGTACGCGGACGCGGGCGTCGACGTCGTCGCCGCGGACCTCTCGCTCGGGATGCTCGAGGTGGGCCGCGCCCGCCGCCCCGACATCGAGTTCGTCCAGGCGGACGCCACGCGGCTGCCCTTCGCGGACGAGAGCTTCGACGTCGTGACCATCTCCTTCGGGCTGCGCAACATCCAGGACCACCAGCGCGCCCTCGCCGAGATGCTGCGCGTCACCCGCCCCGGCGGGCGGCTCGTGATCTGCGAGTTCTCCACCCCCGCGTTCGGGCCGCTGCGCACCGTCTACACCGAGTACCTCATGAAGGCCCTGCCCGGGATCGCCGCGCGCGCCGCGTCCAACCCCGAGGCCTACCAGTACCTCGCCGAGTCCATCGCGGCGTGGCCGGACCAGGAGGCCCTCGCCGCCGAGATCGCCGCGACCGGCTGGACCGGGGTGCAGTACCGCAACCTCACGGGCGGCATCGTGGCCGTGCACCGCGCGCTCAAGCCCGCCGCGGGCGCCTCCACCACCCGATGAGGGCCCTCGTCCTCGGGGGCGGGCCGGCGGGCGCCACCGCCGGGTACTGGCTGGCCGCCTCCGGGATCGAGGTGACCGTGCTGGAGAAGACCGCGTTCCCGCGCGAGAAGGTCTGCGGGGACGGGCTGACCCCCCGCGCCGTGCGCGAGATGCAGCTCATGGGCCTGCCGCACGGGCCCGGGCTCGGCTACGCCCGCAACCGGGGCCTGCGCCTCGTGGCCCGGCAGCGCAGCGTCGAGGTGCCCTGGCCCGAGCTCACCGACTTCCCCTCCTACGGGCTCGTGCGCACCCGCCTGGGCTTCGACCAGCAGCTCGCCGAGCACGCCCGGGCGGCCGGGGCCCGGGTGCTGGAGCGGCGCGCCGTGACCGGGGTGCTGCGCGACGGGGCGGGTCGGGTCGTCGGCGCCCGCGCCGCCGTGGTCGACGACGCCGGGCGCCGGACCGGGCGGGCCGAGGAGCACCGGGCGGACGTCGTGCTCGCCGCGGACGGCAACTCGGCGCGCGCCGCCGTGTCCGCGGGCCTGCACCGCCGGGAGGACCGGCCCATGGGGGTCGCGGTGCGTGCGTACTACGAGTCCCCGCGCTCGCAGCTCGACTGGATGGAGGGGTGGCTGGAGCTCACCGACGGCCACGACCCGCGCGGGGCGCTGCTGCCCGGCTACGGCTGGGTCTTCGGCGTCGGCGACGGCACGGCCAACGTGGGCCTCGGGATCCTCGACACCTCCCCGGCCTTCGGGGCGCTGGACTACCGCAGGGTGCTCGCCGGGTGGACCGCGTCCATGCCCGCCGAGTGGGCCTTCGACGAGGAGCACCGCCGGGGACGCGTGCTGAGCGCCGCCTTGCCCATGGCGTTCAACCGCACGCCCCACCACGTGCCCGGGATGCTGCTGCTGGGCGACGCCGCGGGGCTCGTGTCCCCGTTCAACGGGGAGGGGATCTCCAACGCCATGGAGTCCGCCCGCTACGCCGCCGAGCACGTCGTGGCCGCCGCGGCCGCCCACGGGCCCGCCCAGCGCGAGCTCGTGCTCGCCCGCTACCCGCAGCGGGTGCGGCAGGAGTGGGGCGCCCACTTCACGCAGGGCCGGGTCCTCGCCCAGCTCATCGGCAGCCCGGCCGTGATGAAGGCCGCCGTGCGCACGGGCATGGCCGTGCCCGCGCTGATGCGCTTCGTGGTCCGGGTGATGACCGAGCTCGCCGACCGCCCGCCGCACACGTGGGAGGACCGGGTGATCGCCCTGCTGGACGCCCTGACGCCCCCCACCGGCAACACCCGCCCCCCGAAAACTCGCTAGAGTGGTGGACCGTGACTGAATCCTCCTCCCCGAGCTCCAGCGGCCCCGGCGCGGGCCTCGGCACGGGCCTCGGCGCCGATCAGGTCAAGCTGCCCGCCGGCTTCGACCTCATCGCGTCCGACGAGCGGCTCGGCCCGGTCGTGCTCCGGGCGCTCGCGCGGATCGAGGAGCGCCTGGACGACGCCGTGCGCAGCGCCGACCAGCTCGCCGACATCACCTCCCGCCACCTGCTCCAGGCTGGCGGCAAGCGGGTGCGTCCCCTCCTGACCGTGCTCGCGGCGGAGATCGGCGGCGGGATCAACGACGCCGTGCTCGAGGCCGCCGCCGTCGTGGAGCTCACCCACCTCGCCACCCTCTACCACGACGACGTCATGGACTCCGCGCCGCTGCGCCGGGGCGTGGCGACCGCCCAGACCGTGTGGGGCAACTCGGTCGCCATCCTCACCGGCGACCTCATCTTCGCGCGCGCCTCCTCCATGGTCTCCGAGCTCGGCCAGCGCGCCCTCAAGATCCAGGCCGACACCTTCGAGCGCCTGGTCCTGGGCCAGCTGCACGAGACGGTCGGCCCGCGCGAGGGCCAGGACCCGCTCGAGCACTACCTCGACGTCCTCGCCGGCAAGACGGGCTCCCTCATCGCGGCGTGCGGGCACTTCGGGGCGGCGCTGGCCGGCGCCGAGCAGGACGTCGTCGACGTCATGGTGGATTACGGCGAGAAGGTCGGCATCGCGTTCCAGCTCGCCGACGACGTCATCGACGTCGTCGGCGCGGACGAGGTCTCCGGCAAGACGCCCGGCACGGACCTGCGCGAGGGCGTGCCCACGCTGCCCGTGCTCATCCTGCGCCGGATGGCCGCCGAGGGCGACGCCGAGGCCGGGGCCGCCGTCGAGCTGCTCGACTGCGACCTGACCTCCGACGAGGCCCTCGCGCGGGCGGTCGCCGCGCTCGCCGCGCACCCGGCCACCCAGGAGGCCTGGCGGATCGCCCGGCACTGGGCCGACGAGGCCATCGCGGCGCTCGCGCCCCTGCCCGACTCCGTGGCCAAGCGGGCGCTCGTGGCCTTCGCGCACGCCGTCGTCCACCGCGAGGCCTGACCCGCCTCCGTCCTCCGGTGCGGCGCACGGCCGCACGCGACTAACCTGGGTGCATTCGTACCATCCACCGCACCCGAGGACGACCCATGAGCCAACAAGCCCCACCCGGACCCGTCGCCAAGAACACGTCTCGCGAGGCGTTCTCCAGCCGCACGGTCTTCATCTTCGCCGCCATCGGCTCCGCCGTCGGCCTCGGCAACATCTGGCGCTTCCCCTACGTCGCCTACGAGAACGGCGGCGGCGCGTTCATCATCCCCTATCTCGTCGCGCTGCTCACCGCCGGCATCCCGCTGCTCATGCTCGAGTACGGCGTCGGCCACCGCTTCCGCGCCTCGGCGCCGCTGGCCTTCCGCCGCCTGCACCCCAAGACCGAGTGGATCGGCTGGTGGCAGATGGGCATCAGCTTCGTGATCGCCGTCTACTACGCCCTCATCCTGGGCTGGGCGATGCTCTACACGCTGTTCTCGTTCAACAAGGCCTGGGGCGCGGACCCCGCCGCGTTCTTCATGTCCGACTTCATGCAGGTCTCCGAGGAGGTCACGGTCGGCTTCGACTTCATCCCCAGCGTGCTCCTCGCCACGGGCATCGCCTGGATCGCGCTGCTCGTCGTGCTGCTGCTCGGCGTGCAGAACGGCATCGGCCGGGTCAACCTGATCCTCATCCCGCTGCTCGTGGTCATGTTCCTGGTGATCGTGGTCATCGCGCTCACCCTGCCCGGCGCCACGGACGGACTCAACGCGTTCTTCACGCCCAACTGGGCGGCGCTGGGCGACAGCGCCGTGTGGGTCGCCGCCTACGGGCAGATCTTCTTCTCGCTGTCGGTGGGCTTCGGCATCATGATCACCTATTCGTCCTACCTCAAGCCCAAGACGGACCTCACCAGCTCGGCGCTCGTGGTCGGCTTCGGCAACTCGAGCTTCGAGATCCTCGCGGGCATCGGCGTCTTCGCGGCGCTGGGCTTCATGGCCTCGACGGCGGGCGTGGCCGTGGGCGACGTCGCCACCTCGGGCATCGGCCTGGCGTTCATCGCGTTCCCCACGATCATCGCCGAGGCGCCCTTCGGCACCCTCATCGGCGTGCTGTTCTTCGCCTCCCTGACCTTCGCCGGCTTTACCTCGCTCGTGTCGATCGCGGAGGTCGTCGTGGCCGGGGTCCAGGACAAGCTGGGCCTGCGCCGGCGCACCGCGGTGATCGGGGTGGTCCTGCCGATGACCGTGATCTCCCTGCTGCTGTTCCCGACCACCACGGGGCTGAACCTGCTGGACGTGACGGACGCCTTCGTCAACAACTTCGGCATCGTCGCCGCGGCCCTGGTCTCCGTGATGCTGCTGACCGCCGGCTTCTCCGCCCTGCCGACCCTGCGGGACCACCTCAACTCGGTGTCGTCCTTCAAGCTGGGCCGCACGTGGATGGTCGTGGCCGGTGGCATCACGCCGATCGTGCTGGGCTACATCCTCATCGACACGCTCACCACGACCATCGCGGAGGGCTACGGCGGGATGCCCACGTGGTTCGTCGGCACGTTCGGCTGGGGCATGGCCATCGGGCTGGTCGTGATCGCGTACCTGCTCTCGAAGCTCCCCTGGCCGGCGGCCTCCCGGGCGTCCGAGCTCAGCCCGTCCCCGGCGATCCTCGACGCCCACGTCGACCGGCACCGGCTCCGCCACGGCAGTCCGCTGTCCCGCTGGTCGGACTCCGCCCTGCGCACGCCCGCCCTGGACCAGGAGTTCTCCTACCGCACCGTCCAGGAGGGGACCGTCGCGTCCTCCTCCGGCCGGCACGCGGCGGCCGAGCCCTCCGAGACCGCGCCCTGGACGTCCGGCGCCGAAGGCGCCACCACCCCCACCCGGACCGAGGAGGACCCCCGATGACCCCCGTCGCGATCGTCATGATGCTCATCGCCGTGCTGACGGTGTGGGGCGGCTTCGTCGCCGCCCTGGTGCACCTCAGGCGCACCCCCGAGGTCCCCGACGACGACCAGGGCTTCGGTGCCGACGACTACGTCCGCACCACCTGATCCGCTCCCGGGCCCCAGGCCCGGAACGCAGGAAGGGCCCCCGGCGCACCGCGCCGGGGGCCCTTCCTCGTGCCCGGCCCTTCCTCGTGCCCGGTCCTTCCTCGTGCCCGGTCCTTCCTCGTGGTCGGTCCTTCCTCGTGGTCGGTCACCGCCCGTGGCCGGGGCGGGCTCGCCGTCAGGCGCGGACGGCCCGCGGGGCGCGCACCGCGTCGAGCACCAGCAGCAGCACGGCGCACCACACGAACCCGAAGCCCACCCAGCGCACGAACGGCATCCGCTCGCCGAGCACCAGCACGGCGAGGAGGAACTGCATGATCGGGGCCACGTACTGGATCATGCCGACAGTGCTCAGGGGCAGGCGGGTCGCGGCGACGCCGAAGAGGATCAGCGGCACGGCGGTGATCACGCCGGACGAGAGCAGCAGCAGGAAGTGCCCGGTCCCCTCCGTGGCGAGGCTCAGCCGGTCCCGGGCCGCCAGCGACCCGACGACGGCGGCGGCGACGGGGGCCAGGGCCAGCGTCTCGACCGTGAGCGTCACGATCGCCGGGTAGGCCCCGCCCACCATGTTCTTCACGAGCCCGTAGAAGCCGAAGGAGAACGCCAGGCCCAGCGACAGCCACGGCACCTCGCCGTAGAAGACCGCCATGACGACGACGGCGGCGAGGCCCACGCCCACGGCCGCCCACTGCAGCGGGCGCATCCGCTCGCGCAGCACGACCACGCCCAGCAGGACGGCCACCAGGGGGTTGATGAAGTAGCCCAGGGAGGCCTCCAGCGTGTTGCCCGTGGTCGTGGCGACCGTGTACAGGAACCAGTTGCTCCCCACGAGCAGGCCCGCCACGGTCAGGGCCCCGATCGTGCGGGGCGAGCGCAGCACCCGGCCCAGCGGGCCCAGCCCGCCGGTGAGGGCGAGCACGGCCAGGCAGAAGACGAGGGAGAACAGCACGCGCATCGCCACGATCTCCACCGGGGTGGCTGGCTCGAGGAGCACGAAGTAGAGGGGCAACAGGCCCCAGATGCCGTAGGCGCCGAACCCGGACAGCAGTCCGGCCCGGGTCCTCGCCTGCGCGTCGGGACCCGGGCCGGGTGCGGTGTTGTATGCGGTCACGCTCGAGGGTACCGCCCGGGCTCAGAGCCCGAAGAACCGGCTGAAGAAGCCCTTCTTGCGCTCGGCCTGCTCCTCGCGCTCCTCGGCCGCCTCCTCGCCGTCCACCACGGGCTCCGCGGTGGCGCTGCCGGGGACACCGGGGCCGGCGACGACCTCGCGCTCGACCTCCCGCTCGGCGACGGGCTCCGCGACGGGCTCCGCGACGGGCTCCGCGACGGGCTCCGCGACGGGCTCGGCCACCCGCTCGGGGGCGGCCGCCCGGGCCGGCTCCGCCCGGACGGGCTCGGGGCCGGGCACCACGGTGGTGCTCACCCGGCCGGGACGCACGTCGCGGTCCGAGGGCTCCTGATCGAACGGCAGGTCGGCCTCGGCCGCCCCGGCGTAGGCCGCCGGCTGCTCCTCCGGCTCCCGCTCGGCCGGGCGCTCGGCGTGCTCGGTCTCCACGAAGTCCGGCACCTCGAGCGGCTCGGGCTGCTCCGGGGACGCCGGCACGGTCTGCTCGACCGGCGCGGCGGGCTGCGGGGCCGGCGCCTCGGCGGGCGCGGCGGCGCGCTGCGGCTCGGCCTCCCGGCGGGCGGCCGTGGCCTCCGCCGCCGCGCGGTCCTCGCGCAGGGTGGCGGCGCGGGCCCGGGCGTCCGCGGCGAGGTCCGCGAGGATCTCGGGGCCGACCGACGGCTCGGCCGGCTCCACGCCCGAGATCTGGTGGTCGTCGAACCAGAAGCGCTGGGCGCCGTCGGCGACGGTCACCACGCACGTGGCCTCGGTGTCCCACTCGATGTGGGCGCCGCGCAGCTTGGCGTAGGAGTCCACGGCCAGGTTGTGGTCCACGGCGGTGTCCGTGGTGAGGGCCTCCGCGATGACCCGCATCATCCGCTCCACGGTCAGCTCGGGCAGCTCGAACTCGGGCCCCTCCAGCAGCAGCCACGCGGTCACCCCGCCGCCGGCGGTCGCCGGGTAGTGCGCGTAGATCCCCGTGACGGCCTTCGCCGCGAGGGTCAGGCGGCGGGCCAGGCCCTCCGCCACGGGCAGCTCGTCGGTGGACAGCTCCGCCACGCCCAGCCGGGTGCCGGCCTCCCGGGCCTGGACCGCGGCGGAGACCACGGCGGCGGGGAAGTGCCCCAGCTCCTGCCAGGACCAGATCCACGACCCGCGGGAGGCGGAGTCGGTGCCCAGCAGGTACGGGGTCAGGGTCACGGGGGGCTCGGTCTGCAGGGTGAACGCTGGCGCGGAGAAGTCGACGTCCCACCCGGCGCCCTGGGTCAGCTCGGCCAGCCTGGCCTGGTACTCGGTGGAGATGAAGATCGACTCGTCGATCAGGTCCTGCAGCGTTTTCGTCATGCGCCAAGGCTAGCAATTCTCCCGCGCGCCCCGGCGTCACCGCGGAAGCGCCCGGTGCGTCCCCGGCCCCCGGGACACGGGCCCGGCCCGGGGTGGGCGGCACCCGTTTCGGTAGGGTGGGCGCGAGGCGTGCGGACCGGCGCCGCCGTGCCCGGCCGCCCGCCCCCGCCCCGTGTCCACCCGATCCGAACAGGCCCCGTGCGGGCCGGGAACGAGCCACCGCATGAGCGAGAACCCCGCCGCTGCCACCTCCGGCCCCAGCCAGCAGGAGCTGCTCAACACCATCGGCTCGTGGGTGCTGTCGGTGCTGCGCACCGAGCCGGGGTGGGACCGGATGATCGTGGACCTCAAGGTCCAGGGCGGGCGCGTGCACCTGCGCGTGCGCGAGCAGCGCGGCGAGCAGGTGGTCCCCGGCACCGCGGGCCCCGTCAAGGAGGACAGCGCTGTCATCCCCGCCGTCCGGCAACTGCGGGAGCGCTCCTACCTGCCGGGCCGCGGGACCTGGTTCACCGCGACCGTCGCGATCCTCGCGCAGGGCTGGCCCGAACCCGCCTACCGGATCGGCGGGACCTACGACTTCGACGGCGAGCCCGGCACGTGGGGCACGGAGGGGCCTTACACGGCGCGGGACCTGCTCGAGCACCTGGAGCGGTTTCCGCGCACCCGGGCCCGGACTCCCGCGTGGGCGGGCGAGCTCGCGCGGCGGGACGGTGTGGAGCTGCCGGTGCTCGAGCCCGGCGCCGAGCGCGCGGCGGAGCGCGAGGGCGTGGTCCACCCCCTGGTGCGGGCCGCGATCGACCGGTTCGCGAGCGCCCCGGACGACGCCGGGATGATCGAGGTCGTCCGGCAGTGCATGGCGGGGTCCCTGCTGCTGGACGTCACGGCGAGCACCCTCGTCGAGGGTCCCGGCGGCGAGACCGTGGGCCCCGGCTCCCAGCTGCGGGTCCAGACGCTCGGCGAGGCGGACGGGACGCGCTCGCTGGCCGCCTACACCTCGGCCGCCGAGGCGCAGGCCATGTTCGAGCGCCACCACGAGGGCGGCGGGCAGCCCGTGCTGCTGCGCGAGCCCGCCGTGAAGGTCCTGCAGATGCTCGTGGACGACGCCCAGTACGACCACCTCGTGATCGACCCGGCGCGGCAGGGCTGCCGGATCGGGCGCCCCCAGGTGGAGTGGGCCATGCGCTCGCCCCGCAACGACGCCGTCAAGGCCGCGCTGCTCGACAACAGCATGCCGCAGCTGCTCGCGGGGCTGCTCGCCCCCGACGCGGTGCTGCTGCTCGGGGCCCGGGTGCGGGGCGGGCGCGCGGTGCCCGTCTACGCGAAGCCGGAGGAGGAGGGCGCGGCCCCGGACACCCTGCTGCTGTTCACGTCCGCGGCGGAGATCGCCGCACTGGACCCGGCGCTGGAGGTGCGCTCCGCGCCGTCGCGGCAGGCGCTGCGCTTCGCCCTCGACGCCGGGGCGAAGAAGATCTGCCTCAACGCCCGGCCCCCGGTGGCCACACTGACGGCCGAGCAGCTGCGCGAGCTGCTGGCGCTGGTCGACCGGACCGCGGGAACGGACCCGGCCGCGGGCGCGGACCCGGCGGCCGGCACGGAGAAGGACGCCGGCGGGGGCGCCGGACGCGGCTGAGCGGGGCCGCTCAGGCGGCGGGGAGCCCGCCGGCGGGCTCGCCCTCGGCGGCGAGGCAGCTCGCGCAGATGCCGCGGTAGACCACGTCGGCGGAGAGCATGCGCATCCCGTGGGCGTCGGAGGGCGTGAGGCAGGGCGTGCGGCCGACGGCGCAGTCGACGTCGGAGACCGCGCCGCAGCGCACGCAGTACGCGTGGTGGTGGTTGTCCTCGGTGCGGGTCTCGTACAGCGCCGGGGAGGCCGGCGGCTCGAACTTGCGCAGCATCCCGACGGCGGTGAGATCGGACAGCACCACGTACACGGACTGCACCGTGATCGTCGGCAGCACCTCGCGCACCGCCGCGACGACGTCCTCGGCGGTCGAGTGGGGACGGCGGTCGACCGCGTCGAGGACGGCCAGCCGCTGCTTGGTGACGCGGCGACCGGAGGAGCGCAGCCGGTCCGACCACGTCGCAGCCCGGCCGGAGTCCGCGGGTGCGGGACGATCCGTTGTCTGCATGCCCCCACCGTAGCGTTATCACGACGGACTCACAATAGCGAGGCGGGTCCTCCGGCGGCGGGACGGGGTGGGCCCGGACACACGCTCGGAATGACCTGGGAACTGCCTGCGCGGACGGTGGAGCGGGAAGACGGCGCCCTCCGCCGCCGTTGTGCTGAGCGCAGACCCCACGCCACCGGCAGAAGGAGCCGTGCCCGTGATGCACCACCACAACAATGGACTCAAGACCGTCCTGCTGCTCGGCGGCATGTGGGCGGTGCTGCTCGCCATCGGCTGGGTCGTCGCGAGCAGCATGCGCAGCAGCCTCTTCATCTGGGTCTTCGCCCTGATCGGGCTGCTCTCGACCGCCTACAGCTACTGGAACAGCGACAAGATCGCCCTGCGCTCCATGCGGGCCATCCCCGTCACGGAGCAGCAGGCGCCGGGGTACTACCGGATCGTGCGGGAGCTCTCCCAGCGGGCGGACCGGCCGATGCCACGCCTGTACATCGCCCCCACGATGAGCCCGAACGCCTTCGCCACCGGGCGCGACCCGCAGAACGCGGCCGTGTGCGTCACCGAGGGGATCCTGCAGATCCTCGACGAGCGCGAGCTGCGCGGGGTGCTCGGCCACGAGCTGATGCACGTCTACAACCGGGACATCCTGACGTCGTCGATCGCCGCGGCCGTCGCCGGCATCATCACGTCCGCGGCCCAGGCCCTGCAGTTCGCGGCCATCTTCGGCGCCGGCCGGGGCGACGAGCGCGGCAACCCCCTGGTGGGGCTGCTCATGGCGTTCCTCGCGCCCGTCGCCGCCACCGTCATCCAGCTGGCCGTCTCCCGCACGCGCGAGTACGACGCCGACGAGGACGGCGCGCGGCTCACCGGCGACCCGCTGGCCCTGGCCTCGGCCCTGCGCAAGATCGAGATGGGCACGAGCGCCCGGCCGCTGGACCCGGCCGACCAGAAGCTGGTCAACACCTCCCACCTGATGATCTCCAACCCGTTCCGCGGCGGCGGGGTGGCGGGCCTCTTCCGCACCCACCCGCCGACGGCCGACCGGGTGGCGCGGCTCGAGGGCATGGCCGGCCTGCGCCGCTGACGCGCACCCCGACGAGGCGACGGCGCCCCTGACCACGGAAGGTGAGGGGCGCCGTCATCGTCGTCGGGGTCCGGGTTCCCCGGCCCGGGCGGGCGGCAGGTCAGGACCTGAAGGACACGTGCTTCTTCGACCCCTTGGCCGTGCAGACGATCACGTGCTTGCCGGTGCGGTCTGCCTTGTGCGCCGCCTCCGTGAAATCGCTGGCCTCGCCCCCGCACAGGCGCGCGGCCCGGGCCGCGGCGCGCTTGATGCTCGCGTTCTCCAGGACGACCTTCGTGCCGACGGCCACGTCGACCTTGCCGTCCGCCGCGGCCGCCGGCGTCACCCAGGCGCCGGCCACGAGCGCGCCGGACGTCAGCACCCCCACCGCTGTCCTCTTCCATGCCTTCACAGTTGCCCCCCGGCCGTGTGATCCAGTGTTACTAAAGATAAGGCGTGGACCCGCGGTATTCGCGACTGTGACGCCGATGGTGCGCGGCCGGAGGGGTGTCCGGGGAGCAGTGCCCGCGTCGGCGCTCGCTTCGGCACAGGTGGCCGTGGTTGCTCCGATCTTCGCCGCGCTTCCGGGCGCAGGCAACGGGGCATTTCTGGGGGCTTCCGCGCTCACCGGCGTTCTGGCTTGCTGGAGGCACAGATGAACCGGTTCCTGCCGGCTCGCACGGATCCGCGCGTCGTGCAGTGTCGATGCGCGCAGGGGACGTGGGCGGCAGGTGGACGGTCGAGCACGACGGGCGCTCGTCCCTGACGGGCGGGTGTCCGGTCCATCCGATCCCTGGAGGCTGGTACCGATGACCACCCCGATGCACATCGCCCGCATCACCGACGCGCAGAGGATGGGCCGCCGCGCCGGATGGAACCACCGGATGCTGATGAACGACTTCGACCGGCCGGCCGGGCAGTGGAGCGCCCTCCTGGCGGCCATCCGCGTCAACCCCTGGGCGCCCGGGGTGTACCCGCAGGCCGACGTCACCGAGGACGAGGCGGCGGAGTGCGCCGCGCAGTGGGAGCGCGGGTTCGGCGTCGGCGACAACGAGGCGCTGGCGCAGCTGCGCCGTCTCGCCGCCGTGCGACAGGCGCCCCACGTCGCCTGAGGCCGTTTGGACATGTCCCCGGGCGCCGGTGCCGCGCGGGCCGGCCGTGCTGGGGCAGGCTCCCGGAGCTTTCGCCGACCGGGGCGGACGGCTCGGATCAGCGGTCGTCGGCGAGCCGGGTCCGGGCGCTCGGCGGTTCCTGCCGACGCCTCCCGGCCGCGTGGTTCGGGGATTGCCGTGACCGGTCGTCCGCGGACTCGCTGCGGAGCCGGTGAGCCCGCGGATGCACGATCCCCAGGGGTCCGCCCGGTCCTCCTGCCGTCCGGGGACCGGTGGGCGCCCCACTCCTTGTGGGCTGCAGAGCGGACGCGCCCTGCATGGAAACGCGCACATACTGACCACCATGGGGGCCCTGCAAACATCGTTTTCGTTCTTGGACGCTCCGACCGGCGTCGCCTGTGTCTATGCCCTGGTGCTGCTGTGCGCTGTCGTCCTCGTCTATTACTTCCCTGTGCGAGCCGGTCTCCACTCCACTGCCGAGCACCGCGCTGCACCAGCGGGAGAGCCGGGCGAGGATGCCCCGGGCGCCCTCGACGACCTCCAGGGCGACCCGTGGCCGATCTACTGAACGGCCACGCGCACCCCAGGGGCCACCACCCGGTCTGCCCCTAGGTGGGGTTCCGGGAGCTGATCCGTCGTTGCCCGTCCGCCGGGGGAGTGGTTCACAGTGCCTTGCGTGACGACGAGGACGTGGTGGAGAAGCCCTGACGGTCCGCCGGAGGCCGCAGCCTGTGGTCGGGGCGGCGGAGCCGGCGCACGCCACGGTGGCGCCTCGTCCCGGACCCGGGCCGACCATGCCGTCACCGTGGGCGTGCAGCGTCGAGATGTCACGCAGGTGGCTCAGGGGAGTGCGCCGCCATGGGTGCCGGATGCTCCGGGGTCGGTGTGCAGCAGCGGTCCACCGGGGGTGCTCCACGGACGGCACGGTGGAGGGCGAGTTCCCCGGGGCTGCGGCAGCCACGCCGTCGTCGGTGGCTCCGTCCTCGGCCGGGCCGCAGAGCCCGTGAAGGGTCCGCCGGCCCGGTTCGGCCCAGGATGGCGGGGCCGTGTTCCACCGGAGCGCTCCGTCGGCCGATGTCGGCTCCTGCGGTCACGGCCCCGCCTCCCGGAGCCTCCGCATGGACGTCCCACCGGGACGGCACCGACCAGGGGACCAGTCGCCGGGTATGGCGAACGCCCGTCGCCACGAGCGGCGGGCCCTGCTGCGATCTCGTCGGGGCGCGCCCATGGCCCGTCTCCCACGGGCCTTGGAGCCGGGTGCTGGTGGCCGCAACACGGCCTCGGGTCGCCCGCCGATGGTCCGGGGCGCCAGTCCCTGGAGCGCCCGTGCGGGGACGAGGAGACCGAGGGCGTGGCAGAGGAGAGCGCGACACCGGCGGGCGCGGGGCAGAAGAGTGGACAGCCGGGGCCACCTCAATAATTCACCATAGTTAACAGCATGGTCGGGGGGAATCGTAGGGGGCGTCGTGTCAGGGGAGTTCGCCGAGCCGTTCGCAGCGCGCAATACTGCGCACGGACCGAAGCACCGCATGTCCGGCAACGGACCGGGGGGCGCGGCGACGTCGCGTCGGGCCCTGCTCAGTGGCGGGGTGCTGCTCGCGGCCGTCACGGTCCTGGGGGGGCGCCTCCCGGCGCCCAGCGCGCCACCCCACGGGTTCGTGCTGTGGGGATCGTCCTCCGCCGCCAGCCAGCTGGCCCGGCAGCACCCGCCCGGCTACCGCCCCGTGCGCATCGAGGGCCTGCTGTCCGAACTGCTCGACGTGCCCGGCACCACGCGGGCGGTCAGCGGTGACGTCTCGTGGCAGACCCTGTCGATGCGCAGCCACGACCACCCCTACGTCCTGGACCTGGCCTCCGGTACGGGGACCGGAAGCCTGCCGGGCCGGGGCTCGGTCACCGTGGCGAGCGCCGACGGGCGCGTGCCCGGCAGGTGCGGGCCGATCCCGGGCACGGTCGCAGGGGTGCGCTGCTCGATCCAGTCGGTGCCGGGCCGCAGCGGCGCGGTGTTCCTGCACCGCGACGTGCCGGGGGACGAGGTCGCGCTGGAGCCGGGCGCGGCCGTCCGGTGGCACACCGGCCTGGAGGAAGCCGACCGCGGCCGGCTGCACCTGCTGTGGATGGGCAAGAACAACATCGAGGACATTCCCCGGGTCCTCGCGGACACCGCGGCGACCCATGCCGTGGAGCCGGCCACCTCGGTGGTCATGGGCCAGTGGTGCACCTACACCGACCGGCGCGGCACGGTCGGCTGGGACCGGGTGCAGGAGGTCAACGCCGCCCACCGCCGCCGGTACGGGGCGCAGTACCACGACGTCATGGCCGACCTGCGCGATCCGGAGCTGTGGGACCTGCCTGCCCTGCGCCCGTACCGCATCGGTGCGTCGCGCCACGACCGGCGGTGGCTGGCGATGGGCCTGCCTCCGCGGTCGATCGTCGGCAGTGACCGCCGACATCTGAACGCACTGGGCAACACCATCGTCGCCCACGGTCTCCACCGCTACCTCACCGGGCCGGGCGCGGAACTGGGCCTGCTCTCCGGCCAGCCGGGGAGCACGGTGCAGGCGCGGCTGCGGTGATCCGAGGAGCCGGCCGGCCGGCAGGGACACCGCCGGTGGAAGGGATCGCGCGGTGGGCGGGCGCCGGTGTCCGCCCCTCGGAACGGCAAGCACCCGCGGGCCGTGGAGCCGATCCGGGAGGCGGTGCCGCAGGAGTCCGCCGCGCCGAGGATCAGTGCGATGTCGATGGCCGTGCAGAACCGCACCCCGGCGGCGGGGGATGGTGATCCCCTGCCGAGCACGTCAGTGCAGATTGGCTCCCGGGCGTTCATCCAGCGGGCCGGGGAGTCCGGGCTCGTTCCCTCGAGGGGATCGATCGCTGGCTGCTGCGGCAACGGTCTCAGGGAGAGCTCCGGGTCGCGCGTGCCGGTCGAGCTGCTCGACCGGCACCGCTGGAGGGCGAGGCTCGAGCGGGCCAACGCGATCTCCGACCACCTCGGGAGCCGGCGCAGGCGCCACTGCGCGCTGGGCCGGGTCTCACCGGTTGCGTGCGAACGGGCGCACACCACCCTGGCCCAGGAATGCAGAAACGGGACTCCACGGAACCAGCGTCACCCCGGTCCGGCCGACGGGGGTCGCTCCACTGCACGACCTCCGGCACTTGTGCGCCTCCGGGCCGACCGCGGAGGACACCACGCGCGGGGATGCCGCCGGCCCCATGGGTCAGCAGGTTCTCGGAGCTCCTGCGGACTCCGTGCGGACTCCGGGGAGGTCCCGCGTCGCCGACCGGGGCTGATGCCCCGGATCAGCGGTAGTTGATGAACTGCAGGTCGACCTCGAGCTCCGAGCCCTTGAGCAGCGCGATGACGTCCTGCAGGTCGTCGCGGGACTTGGAGGAGACCCGCAGCTCGTCGCCCTGGATGGTCGCCTTGACGCCCTTGGGCCCTTCGTCGCGGATGAGCTTGGTGATCTTCTTCGCCTGGTCCTGGGCGATGCCCTCCTTGACGGACGCCTCGATGCGGTACTCCTTGCCGGAGGCGAAGGGCTCGCCGGCGTCGAGGGACTTCAGGGAGATCCCGCGCTTGACGAGCTTGGACTGGAAGACGTCCAGCACGGCGTTCACGCGCTCCTCGGAGTTCGCCTTCATGAGGATCTTCTCGCCGGAGAAGTCGATGTCGGCGCCGACGCCCTTGAAGTCGTACCGCTGGGCGATCTCCTTCTGCGCCTGGTTCAGGGCGTTGGACACCTCCTGCTTGTCGACCTTGCTGACGACGTCGAACGAGGAATCGCTGGCCATGCTGCCTCCTGTGCTGCGGGGATGCGGGCGGCCGGTGGGTGCCCGCCGGACTCGCCCTCCAGTTTACCGGGAGCGTCCCGTCACCGTTTCGTGACCTTCGCCCAAGGGTCCGTCCAGGTCGGCCTCCGAGGATGGCGGCATGAGCAGAGCGACGGATCCCGACGACGTGGTGCCCCGTTCCTCCCGGACCCGGCGCGGCCCCGCCGTCGCGGCGACCGCCCTGGCGGTCCTCCTGCTGACGGGCCTGGGCCTGTCCCCGGCCATGGCCACGGCCACCCTGACGGCGTCCCCGTACGGAGCCCCGGGCTCCGCGCCGACGGGGGCGGGAGAGCTGGACCCCGAGGTGGCGGAGCGGCTCGCGGGCGTGGCCCAGGACCTGGCGGAGGCCATCACCCACGGCGAGATCACCGAGCTCCAGGCCGCGGCGTTCCTCCAGCAGGTGAGCCGCAGGATCGCCGGCTGAGGGGTCGACGGCCGGGCCGACGGGCCCGCCGCGGGGCGCGGCGGCAATTTCGCATCCCGCCCGATCTTCTGTACTGTTGAAGTGCTCCCGCATGCGGGGGCCGCCGTTGCCGGTCCGCGAGGCCCGGCAGTGCAACCCCGGCAGATTACCCGAGCGGCCAAAGGGGGCTGACTGTAAATCAGCTGGCAATGCCTACGGGGGTTCGAATCCCTCATCTGCCACGGCACGGGAAAACCCCGGTTCACTAGGAGAAACACCTAGGAACCGGGGTTTTCTGCTGTCAGGCGACACTCCCCCCGCGGCTCCCGGGGACCGATTTGTTAGAAGGATGTTAGAACTGCCCGTCAGGGGTAGCAGCCGAGGACCGCCTCGGAATCAACGCCGCCGCGCGCTCTGCTGCGTCCCGCCCCACCCCTTCCAGCAAGTGCGCGTACACGTCCGCTGTGAATGACGACCGGGAGTGCCCAAGTCGCTTGGAAATAACATTCATGTCCACGCCTGCGGCCATGAGCAGGCTCGCCTGTCCGTGGCGGAGATCGTGCAACCGTACTTTCCGTAGAGGTACCTTCGGCCCATTCGGGTCATCGCGGTTGGCGGGGACCAGAACCGTCTCCGTCAGCCGGTGGAACAGCCGGTCCACCCGTTCGGGACGTAGGGGATTGCCGTCCTCGGCACAGAAGACCAGGTCGTGATCCGCGTACTCCGAGCCCCACTCTTGGCGCTCGCAGTCCTGGGTGAGGCGGTGGCTGAGTAGCACGCCAGTGGTTCCGGCATCCAGCTCGATTCGCCGATACTCGCCCGAATCCGTCTTTGGCGTCCCGAATCTCAACCCCCGATGCACCGACTCGCAGCTGAGGCACTCGACCTCAGTTCCTGAGCGCTCCGTCAATTGCTGCCGGACCGTCACCACACCCTTGGTCAGGTCGACGTCCTCCCACCGCAATCCCAGGGACTCGCCGCGTCGTAACCCAGTGCCGGCGATTACCTCGAATAGCGGTGCCAGCCGGTCACCCTGCACTCCGTCCAAGAATGCCCCCAGCTCCCATGGCTCCCATGGCCGCACTCGGGCCCGCTGCACCTTGGGCAACTCCACGTCCCGGGCCGCGTTAAAGCTGACCAGTCGCATCTTCAGCGCGGTCGCCAGGGCAGAGCGGAGGCAGGCGTGCACCCGCGTCACCGTGTTTGCGGACAATGGCCTCCCGCATCGCCCCGGTGTCGCCTGGAGGTGGGCCAGGAAGTCGGACACGTGGCCGGGACGCAAGTCCCGCAATCGCAGACTCCCGAGGCCCGGGATGAGGTAGTCGTCAATATGCTGCCGATAGAGCCGCTCCGTGGCAGGGCGAAGGCCGTTTTCGACCTTCCGCTCCAGCCAGGTGTTCAGCCACGCTCCCGTGGTCAGGCCCCGATCGTCGGTCCAGGTGCCGGCGTTCATTTGGGACACGAAATCGACGAGCGCTGCTTCAGCTTCCCGCTTGGTCTTGAATCCACTGCGGACGACTTGTTTCCGCTTCCCGGTGATGGGATCGGTGGTACCGGTGAGCACGTTGAAGTACCAGGACCCGTGCGACTTAGTGCAGACCCGCCTTTTTCCACTCTTCGGATCGGTCAGAGCCAGTGCGGTGCACGTGCAGCGCTTGAACACGGACCCGGCCATTAGAGAACCTCCGGGCTGCTGAATTCGTGTGCCTTGGCCTGGATGTACACCAGGGCCAGATCATCAGGGATTGGAAGTGGATGGGCGAGTAGTTGGTTGCATGTTTCCCGGTAGGAGAGCGCCCCCCGCAGGGCAGAGACGGCGTGCTTCACCATCTGCTTCTGCAGTTCGAAGTCGTCTGTTTCGTGACGAAGAAAATGGCGCGCCGAAGCTTCGGCCGCCAGGATGTTGCGGAGGTTCCGGAGTATGGAGTACTCCGGGTCCGAAGCGGCGTCACCCCCACCAAACAAGCTCGGTCTTTCTCCACTGAACCACGTCAGCGCGTCGAAGGTCATGACAGGTAAGCCGGGTACTGCCTCAATCTTTGCCCCTGCTTGATCGTGGGGATAGATGAGGGTAATGGGAGGGACGTCCAAGGCGTTAGCGATAGCGATGAGATCAGTCACGCTTATGCTGTCGCGTCGCCCGTTCTCAAGATTGGCAATGGATGTCCGTTTCATTGGCACTCCCAGCTGGGTACACACTTCGGCCAGCTCCTGAGCGGACATTCCCCTGCGGTTCCGTGCGAGGGCGACGTTACGCCCGATCCGATGTGTGGTCTCAGTCGCCCACTCAGTCATGGAATCACCCTTCGTTGTGCTTGCAGTGCACGCTACATGGAGAAAGTGGCATCGTCCAGCACGATGTGGTACTTCTGGAGCGACTCGCTGACATCCTGCGGGTCATCAACTCGGAGGTTGTGTACATGAAGCACCAGATCGGTCCTCGGCCCCTCACCATCCCCCTATGGCCCGATGCCGCCCAAGCTCTCGGCATCGGCCGTTCCACCGCCTACGAGCTCGTCAGGCTGGGGCAGTTTCCCATTCGGGTTCTCCGTCTCGGACGCAAGCTCCGGGTCCCGACCGCCGAGCTCTACCACTTCCTCGGCGTCGACCCGCACGACGAAGCGTGAGCCTTCGGTGACCATTCCTGCGCTCGAGCGCCGCCGTCCGGCCACAGTCGGAATCCGACGACTCTGTCCCCTGAACAGGATCACTACGATGTCAATCTCGAAGTCTTCCGAGACTTCTGTCTCCAGCGATCTCCGAGTCGAAGCTGTCGTGCGCGCCGAAATCGCCGTGACCCATCTTGCCGAGAAGCTGATCTGGGCTGCCGATCCCGTCGTCTGTGCGGCATATCAGCATGGTCGCCACCACGGCTTTGCGGACGGAGAGCATCAGGCAGGGGGAAAAGCCGCGCTCGCGGCCGACGACTTCCTGGAGCGCCTGGCTGAGGACCAGAACAACGAGTCTCGCCCGCTCCCGCCCCAGACCGCCTACTTGAGAAGGGGGCCGGTCGCGTGACGGCGCAGGAAGCCACCGAGCGTCTCCTCCTGACCCCGGCGTCCATGATCACCCCGCGTCGGCAGAAGTGGTTCTGGGCGCCTGGGGATGCTGGCGTGATCCCGTTGGGCACAGGGACCATCTGTGCCGGCAAGGGCGGGGAGGGCAAGACCACCTTCATGTTGGATCTCGCGGCACAACTTACCCGCGGTGAGCTACCCGGTGACCTCTACGGGACCCGTGGCACTGTGATCATCCTTGGGCCGGAGGACGACTGGGACTCCATCATGGTGCCCCGCCTCCTCGCCGCCGGCGCCGACCTCGACCACGTGTACGCCATCGAGGTGGAAACTGTCACGGACACCCTGGCCATGCGGCGGGAACTGCGCTTCCCCCTAGATTCTGTTCAGCTCGAGATTGCCATGTCGGAGACCGGGGCGCGCCTGGTCCTCGTCGATCCAGCCCCTGCTCTGATGTACGGCGACATGAACAAGGTCCAGGACGTCCGTGCGGCCTACGGACCGCTGATGGCGCTCGCTCAGAAGTACCAAGCCGCCATGGTTTTGATCAACCACTTCGGCAAGGCTGCCGGCTCGGTGAGCAACAGGCTCTCCGGCTCCCACGCCTGGCGCGACGTCACCCGCTCCTACCTGGCCTTCGCCACCGACGAGCAGAGCGGGGAACGAATCCTCAGCCAGGACAAGAACAACTACGGCACTGGCAGTGGCTCCTACCGGTTCGCCCTTGAATCGGTCGATGTGCCCACCAGCGACGGGCCGACCAGCGTGGCTCGAGTTCGGTTTCTCGGAGAGTCTGAGGTGACCGTGGCCGAACTGCTCCACCGTGAGGGCCATCGGGAGGACGCTGGGGATGATCGTGACATCTACGAACGCTTCATCATTGAGTACCTGAGCGAAGAAGGCGGCACGGCGCCGGCCGCTGAAGTGCAGAAGGCAGCAGCCGCTGCTGGCTTCAACGTCAAGACCCTGCAGAGGCGCCGGAAAGAGATGAAAAATCCGGAGGTCACGACCGGGCGGAGCGGCTACGGCAAGGGGGCGAAGTACGTCTGGGCAATCAAGGTCCCTGTCGTCGCACCCATGGATCCCACTGACAGCTCCATGGATCCCATGGATTCTCGCGCCTGGCACGAAGGAATCCATGGGATCCATGAAGAGTCCATGGGGGAGAGGAACCTGGAGGGGCCGCTAAGGCAGGAACAGGGCGTCACCCGTTGACTGTCCCCACGGCGCCATCTGGCTCCCATGCTCGCAGTGCCACGCCGAACGGCAGGGACAACGTGACACAGATCCCCTCACTGACCTCCGCTGCGTCACTGATCATTGCGGTCACGACATTCCGATCACCGGACAGTGGTATCCGATCTGTCGATCTCGGCTCCGCCCGGTCCTTTGCGGCCCCGAGCACTCCCTGTGCACTTCCGGGAGACCCGGTGGGGAACCGCGGGCTACCCCTATCCGTCACGGCGATCGGCGCACTCACCGCTTGCTTCGTTTTGGTTCCCAGTGGCCTCGCAGGGCTGCGGCCAGCATGGGCTACGACCTCCTATTGTCACCTCTCCTGTGGCAAGTACCTGTGTTCGGCCTGCACATTAGGTCACCGTGCGGCGCTTCCACCACATCCACGCCAGCCATCTCTCCCAGGAGAACCCCACCATGACCACAGCCCCGTTTTCGCGCGACCTCAAGCAACTGACTCACCTCTACCAATGGCTCGTCACTCGTGGTCTCGATCCTGAGGACTTTGACCGCGGTGGCGCCCATCGTGACCTTCGCGCCATGGACGAAAACTTCCAAGCCATCGATCCCGCGCGGTACGCCGACATCGTGCTCGCTCATGGAATCCGGAGGGAGGAAGGATGAGGGATCGCCAAGGGCGCGACGGCGGCCATCAGCGAAGTGGTGCCGATTCCGCGAAAGCAAGAGCTGCAGCTTATCGCCCACCAGGACACGAACCGGGACACCTAAGGGAGGACCCAAGCATGCGCAGGCACCAGGAGATCGCCTTGCAGAACGAGGCCCGCGTCCTCGAGCTCCGCGCCCAAGGTAAGACTCTGGAGCAGATTGCCCGCGACCCCACAGTGGGCATCACCACCCGTTCCGGAGTCGCCAAAGCTCTGCGGCGGGGGCTGGAGCGCCGCGCCACGCTCGGTGCCGACGAGCTTGTGGCCTTGTCCCTGGAACAGCTCGACCAGGTAGATGCCGCGGTTGCCACCGTTGTCACCGCACCCGGGGTCGGGGTGGGTGACATCCTCCGGGCCCTGGATTTGCGGCGGAAGCTGATTGAGTCCCGCGCCAAGATTCTCGGTCACAGCGGAAGCGCAGCGGCGGGATCAGGTAGCAGCGACAATGGGGCGACTCCGGATGCCGGACCGGGGATCCTCACCGTCATGTCGCTCGACGACACCCCAGTGGAGTTCCTTCCCACGGACCTGAAGCCGGTCGGTCAAGTTCCCAGGCACGCATCCCTCGTCTTCCTCAGCCCCAATTGGAAGCCCGACGCGGCGTACTCCTTCGGGGAAGAGGGAAGGCTGCTGCGAGGCAACATCCTGTTCACAGCTTCTAACCTCAGCCCATGGCTGGATTGGCGGCAACAGTCCTGAAATCCATGGTCGAGCGCATCAAGGGCATTTCTTTGGCTTCCAACTGTCCTGTCCAAGGGATATGACATGGGGACTGCTAAAGGTTTGGTCTGCTCGGTGATTTGTCCCACCGACCTCCGCCGAAACCACAGGCGTGCGTCGACGCTGAGCAGAACTCGCTCAGAGCCTGGCGAAGCGGGCGTGGTCCGACCGACAAGCTGCAGCTGGTTGGCGCCACGGTGAGTTACTTGGATGGCGACATTGGCGCATCCTCGGGTGTTGTGAACCGCGCGCGCTGACGCCTCGGACTAGGCTAACGGTGCAGCACACTGGCCTGCAGGACCCCCCCACGCCGCAATCCCTGGAGCACCGATAAACCGATGAAGGCTGATTCGCCCAACTGGAAGGTGATGGGCCCGCCCGCGACGGCGGAGGAGGCGGCCGCCCTCGAAGCCTTCCGCGAGGTTCTGCCCGACGACGGGCGCACGACTGCGTGGGTCAACCTGACCTTCATTGATACCAACAACCGCACCGCCGAGGTCGACGTCCTACTCCTGACGCCGGTGGGCCTGTTCTGCGTCGAGCTCAAGGGCTGGCACGGGACCATCACCGGCAACTCCCAGCGCTGGTACCAGCCGGGCAAAACGCACTTGAACCCGTTCCTGGTCACCGACCGCAAGAGCAAGCGCCTCGCCTCGCTACTCAAGTCGTACGCGTCGGGCCAGCTGATGGAGCGCGTCCCCTGGGTCAAAGCGCTCGTCGTGCTGCACGGCGAGGGCTCCACGTTCGCGGTCGACGCCTCCGGCCGCGCCGGTGTGGTCAAGCTTGACGGATACTCCGTCAGCTCCAAGCCTCCGCTGCTCCGGCTCAGCGACTTCCTCGCTACTCCGCCGGCGAATCCGAAGGACAACATCGACCCGCAGCGTGCCCAACTCGTGCGGCACCTGTGCGAGAAGGCGGACTTCCGCCCGACGCCGAAGACGCGGATGGTGGGCGACTTCGCTGTCGCCGAGTCCGATCCCGTCGCTGAAGGAGTCGACTGGCAGGACGTGGTGGTCACGCACCCGAACCTGCCAAAGATCAAGCAACGACTGCGTTTGTACGACGTGCACCCCAGGGCATCCGCGTCGGAGCGCAAGCGCATCGAGCAACTCGCCCAGCGCGAGTACCAGCTCACCTTCGGGATCCGCCACGAGGGCATCGCCGTCCCGCAGCAGTTCCTGGTGACCGATGACGGCCCGGCGCTGGTCTTCGAATACCAAGACGCTGAACGACCGCTCGACGCGTTCCTCGCCGACGAGGGTGCCGCGTTGACGCTCGACCACCGGGTCGCGATGGTCGAGCAGCTCGGCGACATCCTTCGGTACGCCCACAACCGTCACCTGTTCCACCGAGCGCTGTCGCCGCAGCGTGTATGGGTTCGACCATCGCCTAACGGCCCGCGCTTGGAAGTTCGCGACTGGTATTCGGCGCAGAAGGACCGTGAGACGGCCGCAACGACCCGGTGGACCGTCATCAGCCGCGGTGTGACAGACCTGCTCGGTGTCGCGGGCGCGGAGGACCTGGTGTGGCTCGCTCCCGAAGCCCGACAGTCAGTCACCGACGTACCTGGTGCGCCTCTGGATGTCTTCGGGTTTGGAGCCGTGGCCTTCCTCATCCTGACCGGAAAGGCACCGGCCACGACGATCGCTGATGTCCAGGAGATCCAGCAGCAGGCTGGACGGTTCGACCTGCGCGCAGTCACCGCCGGACTGCCGGACTCCCTCGCCGAGGTTGTGGGCGACCTGACGGCTGTCGACGAGGCCGAGCGGCCGGCGTCGGTCGAGGACGCGCTCGAGCTGGTCCGCATCGCGTGGGACGAGGTGCGCCGACCGGACGACCAAGCCCCGCCCGCGGAGATCATGGACCCGCTCGACGCCCAAACCGGCGACATGATCGGTGGCCGCTTCCTCGTGGCCGGTCGCCGCGGCGAGGGATCGTCCGGCGTGGCCCTCGCCGTGCTGGATGACGAAGCAGGCGACGACAGGGAGCTCATTCTCAAGGTCGCTCGCGACGACGCCGCGGGTCGCAGGCTCGACATCGAGGCCGAGGTGCTCGCAGGGCTTGAGCACCCGCGCGTCGTCCGATTCATCGAGACGCTCGAACTCGGTGGCCGAAGTGCCTTGCTCATGTCCGACGCCGGCAAGGAGACCCTCGCCACGCGCCTGATCAAGGAAGGCCAGTCGACCCTGGAGCAGCTGCAGCGGTGGGGCACCGACCTGCTGGAGGCCATGGCGTACCTGGTGGACGTCAAGGGCGTCTTCCACCGCGACATCAAGCCCGCGAACCTCGGTATCGCCCCGGACCCCGGTTATCGCAAACCACACCTGACGCTCTTTGACTTCTCGCTCGCCCGCGAGCCTCTGGACAACGTCTCCTCCGGCACGCCCGGATACCTCGACCCATACCTGGGAAAGGGACGTCGCACCCGCTATGACCGGGCGGCGGAATTATGGGCGATCTCGGTAACGTTGTTCGAGATGGCGACTGGTGTGCTGCCGTGGTGGCCCAATGGCGCGGGCGCACCTGCCTCCGCTACGGACCGTCCGGTGGTGGAGCCGACGTCGTTCGACCCTGCTGTGAGCGCGCGCCTCACCGAGCTGTTCCGCAAGGCCCTGTCGCCCGACGTTAAGGAGCGGTTCGGGAACGTCGAAGACCTGCTGCACGCCTGGGGCGAGGCCTTTGCGAGCCTTGCACTGGACGAGGACGCCCGGCGGAAGGACGATGAGCTCGCTTCCAAGGTCACCTTGGAGACGCCGTTGGAGCAGTCAGGCTTGTCCGCGCAGGCCCTGTCCGCCCTGCGCCGCCTGGACGGCGTGGTCACGGTCGCGGACGTGCTGGGCGTGCACCCGGTCAAGATCAACGGCATCCGCGGGCTGGGGGAGACCTACCGCAAGGAGATCCAGGCCCGTATCGCGCAATGGCGCACCGCACTGGGCTCCGCCGAGCCTGCTCCGGGGGTTGAGGTAGCGCTCGGCGTCGACCGCGTGATCGACAACCTGCTCGAAATGCTTCCAGCGGCGGACAAGCCGCTTGCGCATGGCCTACTCGGCCTCGGCGACGGCACGTCGTGGCCCACGGCGGCCGAGGTTGCGGCCAGCTTCCAGACCACGCGCGAACGCGTCACCAGCATGCTCGACGACGCAGTCGGCGAGTGGTCGAGGGACAAGCCGTTCCTCGCCGCGCGCAGCGAGCTGACCAACATCGTTGCGAACGCCGGGCGCGTCATGACCTTGCGTGAGGCGGTCGCCGCGCTCCTTACCTTGCGCGGCTCCACGCTTGACGGCGCCGAACGTTTAACCTACGGCACTGCGCTCGTTCGGGCGATCGTCGAGTTCGACGCACGCGACACCCATCCTGTGTTCGTGCTGCGCCGCCGTGCCGGCGCCAAGGTAGACCTGTTGGCACTGAGCGAGCACGCCGCGACCGCGGAGGACGGCGGAGTTGTCCCGCCTGCAGACCTGCTCGCCGACCTGGCCGGCGAGCTCGGTAGCATGGCCGACGACCTGGTTGCCGATGGCGTCGTCGCCGCCAGTACGGCGATCACCGCGCTCCGTGGCGTCGTCGACGACCTCGATGGTACCGGCCAGTGGCAGGTGACCGATGCACGCATCCTGCGATTGGCCGCGGCTGCGAGCCAGACGGCGGCAGTGTCGGGGTTTCAGGAGCTGTACCCACGGGCACTGCCCATCAAGGAGGCATTGGGGTACGCGATGCGCGGCAAGCCCGGCCGCTCAATCAGCCAGATGGCGGTGCGGCGCACGCTCAGTGCGCGGTTCCCGCACCTGACCGAGCCGCTGCCGAGTTCCGACCGGCTCAACGCGCTCATGCGCGAGCTGTACCCCGAGCTGGTGAACCGGAACGGTATCTATGCGCCCAAGAACACCGGGCTGTACACCACGGGCACGGTCTCGACGACGCAGTTCGCGCCAACACCTGCCACTGAGGTCGCGCGCAAGCTCACTGAGTCGCTCGAAAGGCACTCGGCGCTCACTCTCACCGTCACGCCCAAGCGGTACGTCGCCGCCGCGAGGGCGCTGGCCTCGAAGTTCGATATAGATGTGCTCGACGTCGCCGAGCTCGTCATCAGCGCTACCAAGGAGCAAATCGAGCAGGCCGGTGGTATCTGGAGCGGTCTGCTCGTCTATGACTCCCTGGACCATGACAGCAAGCAGTGGAAGGCACTCGAGGGTGTCGTCCAGAGGTCGGTCGAACCCGTCTGGGCAGAACGACTCAGCGCACACCGACCGCTTCTGCTGACGAACGCCGGCCCGCTGGTGCGCTACGGCATGACCTCGCTGCTTGCCACCTTGCTGGATACCGGCACCAGGCGGCCTGCCGCCCGCTGGCTGCTGGTCGCTAAGGCTGGCGACGCCCGCGCCCCACTCTTGGAAAGTCGGTCGGTACCACTGGGCCCGAGCGGCTGGAT
This sequence comes from Kocuria rosea, assembly GCF_023715525.1. Classification (GTDB taxonomy): domain Bacteria; phylum Actinomycetota; class Actinomycetes; order Actinomycetales; family Micrococcaceae; genus Kocuria; species Kocuria rosea_A. The sequence goes on from NZ_JAMBOG010000007.1 coordinate 41,123, forward strand.
AGACCTTCCGCGCGAAATGGCCCAGCTCGCTGACGACAAGACCACCGAACTTCAATCCAGCAATCCCGGAGACTGTGCATGATCGACTCTTTTGCCCTCCTCGCCGCCCTCAAGGTACAGCGGCGGATCCTGCAGGCCGACTTGAAGGAGCGCGCCGACGACCCAACCACCACTTGGGGTGGAGCTCTCCAGCGGGAGTACGCCGAAGCACTGCAGCGCGAGCGCACAGGGCTGTCTTGGGGTGCGTGGCGAGACAATGAAGTCGATCAGGCGGCCGTCGCATGGATCGTCGCGACGACGTTTGTCCGGTTCTGCGAGGATAACGACCTGCTCGTCGGCGCCACCCTCGACGGAATGCCCGTCCCAGTCGGCTGGATCGCCGGGCCCGGCGACCGTATCCTCCGCGCACGCGAGAACCAGACCGCCTACTTCCGCGTTAACACCAGCCACCACGACCGTGACTGGCTCCAGCAGTCCTTCCGCGTGCTGGCAGCCCAGCCCGCCGGAGCATCGCTCGTTGATCCCCAGCACAACCCGGTCTGGACCGCAGAGATCAGCGCCGAGGCCGCCAAGGGTCTCGTCGACTTCTGGCGCCGCACTGACGACGACGGCGCGCTGGTGCACGACTTCACCGACCCCAACCTGGACACCCGCTTCCTCGGTGACCTGTACCAGGACCTGTCCGACCACGCAAAGAAGACCTACGCGCTGCTGCAGACGCCGGTGTTCGTCGAAGAGTTCATCCTCGATCGCACCTTGATGCCCGCAATCGCCGAATTTGGTGTTGACGGGCTCAAGTTGATCGACCCGACCTGCGGATCCGGCCACTTCCTGCTCGGAGCGTTCGAGCGCCTCAACCAACAGTGGGCCGGCGAGGCGCCCGGCATGGACCCCAAGCAGCGCGTGCGCAAGGCGATGAACTCCATCCATGGCGTAGATCTCAATCCCTTCGCCGTCGCCATCGCCCGCTTCCGCCTTAGTGTCGCGGGAATTCTGGCCGCAGGCGAGACCTCTTTGGTCGGCGTCGAGGAGTGGGGATTCCACCTGGCTATCGGAGACTCGCTCCTCGGCGAGCAAGGCGGCACCAAAGCTCTCTTCGGCGACGGTACGTATACCTATGACACCGAGGACCTGGGCGATCACACCGACATCCTCAAGCCCGGGCGGTACCACGTCGTCGTGGGCAACCCGCCCTACATCACCGTCAAGGACAAAGTCCTCAACCAAATCTACCGAAAGGCCTACACAACGGCGGCCGGCAAGTATGCGCTGTCGGTGCCGTTCATGGAACTGTTCTTTCGTCTCGCAGTCAAGGGCGGACCGGGACAGGGCGCCGGGCACGTCGGGAAGATCACGTCCAACTCGTTCATGAAACGTGAGTTCGGCAAGAAGGTCATCGAGGACCTCTTCGCGGGATACCACCTCGACAACCCTGTCGACCTCACCCACGTCATCGACACCTCGGGCGCCTACATTCCGGGCCACGGCACACCGACCGTCATCCTCATCGGACGGCGACGTCGGCCCGTCGCCAGCAAGGTGCGGGCAGTCCTCGGCGTCCGTGGCGAGCCGGGCACCCCGGAGGATCCGACGAAGGGGCTCGTCTGGAGTGAACTGGTCGCCCATATCGACAATCCGGGCTTCGACGGCACGTACGTGAGTGTCGCTGACCTCGCTCGGGAGACCATGTTTACGTTCCCGTGGTCGCTGAGCGGCGGTGGTGCCAGCGACCTGAAGAAGGCCCTCGACGACGGGGCCGCTCAACCGCTCGCGGCAGTAATCCGACTCGTCGGAGTGATGGGGATGACCAATATCGACGACGCATTTCTAGCGCCGCGTGAGGCGTTCGCTAGGAGGCGGGTCGAGCCCGACCTTGTTCGCTACCTGGTAACGGGAGACCTCGTCCGCGACTATGGCATCAACGGTGGCGATCACGTCTTCTTTCCGTATACCTCACGGGGGTTGCTCGACATTCATAAATTCCCTGGCGCGTACAGGTGGGTGTGGCCCGTACGTACGGAGGCTTGGAACCGAGCAACGTTCTCCAAGAAGACCTACCGTGAAGAAGGACGCACTTGGTGGGAATGGCATCAGCTCGGCCTCGACCGCGTTGATGGACCGGTTATCACTCTAGCGTTCGTCGCAACGCACAACCATTTCGTGCTGGACTGGGGCGGGAAGGTGTTCAAGCAGTCGGCACCCGTAATCAAGCTGCCAGAGGGTGCGACGGAGGAGCAGCATCTCCAGCTGCTTGCCGTGCTCAATAGCTCGGTGGCGTGTTTCTGGCTCAAGCAGGTGAGCCACAACAAGGGCGGCCCTGGTGGTGGCAGTTCGAAGGACGAGAAGTGGCGTGACTTTTATGAGTTCACAGGTACGAAGCTTCAGGACTTCCCGCTGCCCGCCACCTTGCCGAGGGATCGAGCGGCTAAGCTTGATTCGCTCGCTCGAGATATGGAGGAGCAGTCGCCTCGGGTAGTCATCTCAAAGTGGCTCAACGATGTGGGGACTGGAAATCTTGAGGCCCAACTCGTAGCAGCCGCGGAGCGATGGAAATCCATCCGCCGTCGAATGATCTTTCAGCAGGAAGAACTCGACTGGGAGATTTACGAGCATTTCAATATTGGAACGTCGAACCTCGTGTATCACGGCAATTTCGGAGAACTGTCAGTGGGTGAGAGGGCGTTCGAGATTTCGCTCGCGCAGAAGGTGTCGAGAGGGGAGGTGAAGACGAGGTGGTTTAGCGACTTTGCGGAGGTAACAACCACCACCATCCCGAATTGGTGGCCCTCAGACTATTGCGACCTAGTGCGAGCGCGTCTGGAACTGATCGATAGTGACCGCGCGATACGGCTCCTTGAGACGCCAGATTTCAAGCGGCCCTGGGACTTCGTGCCATGGGACAAGCGCCTCCAAGATGCACTGAAGGCTGTGATTCTCGAACGACTTGAGGACGCGGAGCTGTGGCGCGACTACCAGGGGCCGAGCACACGTTCGGTAACTGAGCTGGCGGATTTGTTGCGAAACGATGACGTCCTGCTCGAACTCGCACGAGTTCTGACTGGTAGCGCCGAGCCTGATCTCCGGGCAGTCATCGGTTCGCTTGCGCCGACGGAAGGGGTTGCCTATCTCGCGGCCTACCGGTACAAGCCCTCAGGCATAGAGAAGTTCCGTGAGTGGCAGGCGGTCTGGGATCTGCAGCGGCGCGAGGACGCGGGGGAGAGGGTGACGATCCCGGTTCCACCGAAGTACTCGACGACGGACTTTCACAAAGTTGAGTACTGGAAGGCCCGCGGCAAGCTCGACGTGCCTAAAGAGCGGTTTGTGCTGTATCCGGGCGTCGGGCGAGAGGGAGACAACAGCCTCGTGCTCGGCTGGGCCGGCTGGAGCCACCGTGACCAAGCGGTTGCCCTGGTTCGCGAGATCATGAACCAGCAGGCCCTCGGTGCGTCGAACGAAGCCCTGGTACCCATGGTTGCTGGGCTCGTCGAGCTGGAGCCGTGGCTACACCAATGGCACACCGAGCTCGAACCGGAGTTCGGGTCCAGTGCGGCGCAAGCGGTCACCAGTCAGATCGACCAGTTCCTGGCCCAGTTGCAAATGACCCGCGATGCCGTGAACGCGTGGCGTCCGCCGGCGGTGACGCGAGGGCGACGTCGCAGCGCCTGATCGACCGTGGTTTCACACGCCGTAGTAGACGAGAGGTGACGTACTTGATGAACGGAGTTTTTTACCGATGAGCACCCCCACTGCGGGCGCCCTGGCGATGATGCTGCGCGACGCGATTCACGTGCCCGGAGCCGTCCACGACGACGACTTCGTCATGCGCATCCATGAGGGCGTCCCTGCCGCCGAGCAGACCCTCAAGGACTATGTCGTCACGGAGAAAATCGCCGAGGCGTTCGGTGAGGGCCTGACCTTGGTGAAGTCCGCGCTCACTCGCGGCAACGCCAAGGGTGCGTTCATCCACGGCTCGTTCGGTGCCGGTAAGTCGCACTACATGGCTGTGATGCACTTGCTCCTGACCGGAAACCCGCACGCGCGTGCGCTGGAGGGGCTGCAAGACGTCGTGGCCGAGCATGCGGACGTCATGGCAAGGAGGTTCCTCGCGGTCGACTATCACCTCATCGGGGCCGAGTCCTTCGAAAGTGCTCTGTTCTCTGGGTACATCAACACTGTCAAGGCGAAGCATCCGGAGGCTGCCGCCCCTGTGCTCCACCAGAGCGACTTGTTGTTCCAGAATGCTCAAGCGCTGCGGGCGCAGATAGGCGACGAGCTTTTCTTCTCGAAGTTTGAGGCTGACTTCGATCCCGTGCTCGGCACCCTCAGCGAGGGCGGGTTGACCCCCGTCGAGCTCGACGCGGCCGCCAATGGCACAGCGAGCGACCGCGACCGGCAGGCGGTGACTGTGAAGCTTGTGGAGACCTACTTCCCGGCCTACACCTCCACTTCGGCCTGGCTACCGATCGACCAGGGCCTGCGGATCATGACCGCCCACGCCAAAGACCTGGGCTACGACGGACTGGTCTTGTTCCTGGACGAGTTGGTGCTGTGGCTAGCCAACCACCTGCGCGACTCGGCGTTCATCCAGAACGAGACCTCCAAGGTAGCCAAACTAGTCGAGACCGGGTCGGGGCAGATGGCGGTCCCGATGATTTCGTTCGTCGCGCGGCAGCGAGCACTTAAGGAGTTCCTTGGTGGGGGCAACGTCGGCGCCGAGCAAGTCGCGCTCGAGGACTCGTTTCAGTGGTGGGAAGACCGATTCGACAAGATCACCCTTGCCGCCGCCGACCTTCCAGAGATCGTCAACAAGCGCTTGCTGACGCCCACGTCGGAGGCCGGCGCGACCGCACTTGCCGCTGCCGTCGCCCGCGTGCGTGCCAACCCGACGGACTGGAGGCACCTGCTGACGGATGCGGCCGGCTCGGGCGCCGTTGACTTCGAGAAGGTGTACCCGTTCTCCCCGGCGCTCGTGGACGCGATGGTCGCGCTGTCGGCAATCATGCAGCGCGAGCGCACCGCGCTGAAGATCATGAGCGAGCTGCTGTACCGCGGACGTGAAGAACTCACCGTCGGAGACGTCATTCCAGTCGGCGACCTGTTCGACGTTGTCGTGCTCGGTGATGCCAAGCCGCTGACTGACGACATGGTCAAGGTCTTCGAGGCGGCCGCCTCTTTCTACCGCGGCAAGATGCGCCCGTACCTGCTGGACAAGCACCACGTCACCGACGCGGACGCCCGGACTCTCGACCGCAACCACGTGTTCCGCCGCGAGGACCGCCTCGCCAAGACCCTCCTTGTCGCGGCGATCGCACCCGGGGCCACGTCGCTGAAAGATTTGACGGCGTCCAAGCTCGCCGCACTCAACTTCGGCAGCGTCGTGTCGATGTTCGGCGGGAATGTGTCCGGGCAGGTCGTGACCCTGGCCACTGAGTGGCAGGCCAAGTTCTCCGAGATCACCGTCAGCTCGACCGCGGACCCGGTGATCAGCCTGCAGCTGACGGGCGTGGACTTCGACGCGATCCTCGCGCACGTCACGCAGGAGGACTCCCACGCGAACCGCCGTCGACTTATCCGCGACACGCTCGTCGCCGAGATCGGCGCCGTCGTCACTGGTTCGTACGCAGGCGAGTACATGGTCGAGCACATCTGGCGGGGCCAAAAGCAGACGGTCGACGTCGTGTTCGGGAACGTCCGGGACAAGGTCGCGCTCCCCGTCGAGGCACTCAAGGCGTCGGACGGGCGGTGGAAGCTCGTGGTCGACTTCCCGTTCGACGACATGGATGACCGCGGACCGTCCGACGACGTCGAGCGCATTTACACGCTTCGGCAGGAAGGAATCCTCAGTGACACGATCGCGTGGGTGCCGCACTTCCTGACCACGCAGCGCATGGAGGACGTGGGCAAGCTAGTTCAGCTCGAGTACCTGCTCACCGGCGACCGGTTCGACCAGTACGCCGCGAACCTGCCGGTCAACGACCGTGAGCCAGCGCGCCGGCTGCTGACGGGTCAGCGCGACTCGCTGCGCAGCCAGCTGGCCGCGCTCCTGCGCCAGGCCTACGGCATCGACGCCAAGAACGAAGAAAACCTCGGGACCTTAGTCGCTGGGACCAACTTCGTCACCCTCGCCGACGGGTTCACACCGACGCAGCCCTCGGTGGCGACATTGCGCGACGCCGTCGTCGGCGTACTCGGCTCGGCGCTGACCGCCCGCTACCCCAAGCACCCGGAAATCGAGCGTGGCACCGAGGAGGTGCGCCGGGCCGAGCTGAACGCCGTGCTCGACCTGGCGCGCAGAGCCGTGGACGCAGGTGGACGTCTGGCCAACATTGACCGTGCCACCGGGACCCGCGTGCGCCGTGTGGTGACTGCCTACGGCGTTGGAGCCTTGCGCGAGACCACCTACGCGCTCGACGCCCAGCACTTCGCGTTCTTCGACGAGTTCACCCGCGCCGCGGGCACCGGCGACGTGACCATCGGGACTCTGCGCGGCCTGTTGGCTGAGCGTGGCATGACGACCGATGCCATGGACCTGCTTGTTCTGGCGTGGGCCAAGGTCACCGACCGCGAGTGGTACCGTGCTGGCGCCCGCACATCCGAGCCTGGCATCGGTGCGCTCACTGCGGACATGCTCCTGCGCGAGCCCGTGCTGCCGTCCGAGGAGGAATGGAAGGTTGCGCTGACTCGGGCCAAGGCGCTGTTCGGCGTGGGAGCTGACGAGTACCACCTCTCGACCGCCGCGCTGCAGCGCGTGAGCGACGCGCTCAAGGGCAAGGTCCGTCCGATGCTACACACGACGGAGGACGCCGCGGCGGAGCTGTCTGCGCACTCCGAGACTCTGGGGCTGGACGAGACCGCGCCGCGGTGGCAGACGGTGACGCGCGCACGGGATCTGGTCGCCGTCCTTGCCGCGGCCGATGGACCAGTGGCAAGGATCGAGGCACTTGCCCAGTTCGACCTCCCTGCCGAGTCGCAGTCCATCGCTAGATCGATCAGCGCGTCCGGCGACGTTGTAGCCGCGCTGCGCGGCGCGAACTGGGAGCTGATCAACAAGCTGCCCGCGCTTGGCGGCGACCGCGCGGCCCGCGCGCTGGCGCAGCTGCGAGAGGTCGCACGGCAGGCAGAACTGCACGCCCCGCTCAAGCCGGCCCTCGACGTTGCAGCGCGTGAGGCGACCACGGCTCTGGTTGACGACCCGGACGAGATCGAGCGGCGTCGACGGGAGGAAGCGGAGCGGCGTCTCCGCGAGGAGGAAGCCCAACGGCAGCGAGAAGAGGCCGAGCGCAAGGCGGCCGCGGAGCGCGCGGCTCGTGAGGCGCAGCTCCAGCGTGAGCAAGAACGGCTCGAGGCCCAGCGCCGCGAGCAGGAGGAGCGCGAGGCGGAGATCGCCAGTAAGCTCGCCGAGCTTAACCGCATCCGCCTAGAAGAGGAGGAGCGTCAGCGGCGGCGGACAGCTGAGAAGAGCCGGGTGGTCGCGCGCGTCGTCGAGGTCCAAGAGATAGGGCAGAAGATCAGCGACGAGCTGGCCAACCCGGTTCCGGGCAAGAAACTGCGAGTGAGCTGGAGGTGGGAGTGACCAGCTCTCCGACCGAAGCAGCGCGCACCGTCGCCGTCTCTGAGGCGCTCGTGCGGTCGCGCGCAGCCGAGCTCATCGCCAAGGGGGGAGACTCGCGCGTGCTTGTGATCCGTGCCCAACCGCACTGGCACGGCGGTGAGCTGGCGGTCGACGGTTATCGCGTCCGGGTGGTCGAGGGCATCTCCCAGCTGGCCATCCTTGACGCCTACGCCGCGCAGTCCGATGACGAGTACCTGGTAGTACTCACCGACCGGCCACGCACTGATCTCGGTGACACGGTGCTTGCCCGCGCTTACCGCCAGCAGATCGAGGACCCTGACGAGTGGGGGAGTGTCCCGGCGCTGTTCCGTGGGGCGCGTGAAGTTAGCCGCGAGCTGCGCAGGCTTGACTGGGCAGCAACTGCACTGCTCGACCACGAGCCTGCCGAGGGATGGGCACCGTCGACCGATCTCGCCGTGACGGCCGAGCACGCCATCGGCGGCCTGTTGGCGCACCTGTTGGAGCTTGACTCAGGCGATCTGGACGGCGCCGTCATCCTCACCACGCTGAGCAACGGGTCCCGCGCTCCCTGGTCTGCGGTGGGTCCAGAGCTGCAGGAGCACCTGATCGAGTGGGCCGAGCAGCAGTACGGCACCGCCGCGGGGTTCGCGCTCCGCACGACCGCTTCCCCGGGCGGACTCGTCAAGCCCCTCGCGCTCGGGCTGGCCATCGACGTGCTGTGGCCTCACCCTGCCGGCGATCTCACCGAAGAGCAGGTTGCCGCGCGCACCCGGTTGCTCGAGCGCTACGTGGGCGGCAGATCCATCACACCGCTGCAGGCGCGGGAGATCGCCAACGCCTCGGTGTCCGCTGTGCTGCGCCTGTCGAGAGAGGGTGACCCCGAGGGACGGCTCGGCGTGGTACTCGATCAGGCCGAGGCGCTGCTGCGCGACAATCTCGGCTGGCCCGCCGGGGCCGAGCGCTCGTCGATCCTGCGCCCCGGATTCACAGCCCGCCTGCGCGCGCTTGGCAAGGCACTCGACGAGGGTTCTAGTGCTGAGGAAGCACTGGCGGCAGTTCTCGACCACCGCGAGGCAGCCCTCGCCGGCCAGGACCTTGCACCGCGGATGGCCGTCCGGCTCTCCCGTTGGCTGGCCTCACCGGAGTCCGAGGTCCACAGTCTCGGGGGAGATCTCCAGCGGCAGCTCGACGATGGCGCATGGGTCGACTCCGCGATCGGTGTGTTGTGGAGCGGCTCGTCTGACGCTGAGGTGGGTGCCGCGTACGGGCGGCTGATTGAGCATGTGCGCGACCGGCGTCGCAAGCGCGACGAGGTCGCTGCGGCGCACCTCGCCGACTCTGGGGTGATGCGTTCGCTGGCAGATCTACTAAATGACGGACCACCCCTGGGCATCGAGGACGTCCTGCGCACGGTAGTCAATCCGTGGAAGTCTTACGGCGGAGTGCTGCTTGTGGTCTTGGACGGGATGAGCGGCACAGTGGCGGTCGATCTCGCTACCGAGGTCGGTCGCTCAGGTCTCGTCGAGTGGGTCCCTGCAGTGACCAAGCGCCGCCTTGCCGCTGTGGCATCGTTGCCGTCGATGACCGGGCTTTCACGAACCAGCCTGTTCTGCGGTGAGATTCGCCGAGGCAACTCGGCGACGGAGAAGTCCGGACTTGCCATGGCGTTCCCTGGCGCGCGGGTGTTCCACAAGGGCGAGTTACGAGCCACAGGTGGGGCCCAGCTCGCGGAAGACGTCGGGTTGGCGATCGCCGACCCGACCGTACCGGTGGTCGGCGTGGTCATCAACGCCATCGACGACGCGACGCACAAGAACGACACTGCCGGCCGGTCCTGGGCCATGGGCGACCTAGAGCCGCTGCGAGCGCTGCTCAATGCCGCGTCGATCGCCGGACGCGCCGTCGTGCTCACCTCCGACCACGGCCACGTCGTTGAAAGGCAGACCGAGATGCTTCCCGCCGTGGCTGGAGGCGATGCGCGCTGGCGACCGGCAACTTCGGGCCCGGTCCGAGATGGCGAGGTGCTGGTGAGCGGGCCGCGCGTTGCGCTCGACGCCGGCGAGGCGATCCTCCTGTGGCGCGACGACGCACGGTACGGGCCGACTCGGGCTGGGTACCACGGTGGCGCGTCGTTGGCCGAGCTGACCGTGCCAGTGCTGGTCTACCAGCGGTCGCTGGCGCAGTCGGCGCCAGACGGTTGGGAGGCGGCGCCACCGCAGGCGCCCGCGTGGTGGAACGACCCGGTCGTTGAGACGCTACCCGCGCCTACGGCTGCTCCGGCGACGAAGGCGCGCAAGAAGCCTGCCGTCGGCAAGGCGGCGCCCACGTTGTTCGAGGTCGACGAGCCGCAGACTCCCGTGGCGGCAAAGACGGACGACCTTGTTACCAGAGTGCTTGCGTCGTCGGTCTACTCTGACCAGATGGGCCTCGCCGGGCGCGCAGCCACCGGGGCCGGACCGCTCGTGGAGACGGTGCTACGCACTCTCGTGCACCGCGGTGGGCGAGCGCACCAGGACACGGTCGCGTCGGCCGCCGGGCTGCCTTACGCCGGCATTGGGCAAGGGCTGGCCGTGGTCAAACGCGTCCTGAACGTCGAGGGCTACGACATCCTGTCCTACGACAGCGATGGTGAGACCCTGCGGCTCGACGTCGACATGCTCAAGGACCAGTTCGGAGTGGTGTGATGGCGGATGTTGCGATCAGCCCGCGGCGGCGCAGGGAGATCATCGACGCCCTACGCCGCGGCACCGTGCCGCAGCAAGGGCTTGATGTCCTGGCCGTAGGGCTCGGCAGATTCGAGACCGCGATTGACGGCGAGCTGGACGCAGTCAAGCAAGGCGCGGCTCAGTTCAAAGCGGTCCGGGGTGAATACGGCTCCGGCAAGACGTTTTTCTCCCGCTGGCTCACCGAGCGGGCCAAGAAGAAGAACTTCGCGACCGCCGAGATCCAGATCTCCGAGACCGAGACGCCGCTGTACAAGCTCGAGAAGGTCTACCGGCGCATCGTCGAGAACCTTTCGACGCCAACCGTCTCCAGCGGAGCCTTCCGCGACGTCATCGACGGCTGGCTGTACGTTCTCGGACAGGACGTCCAGGCGGCCGGCACCGTCGACTCTGCTGACATCCAGCATCGGACCGATGAGTTGCTCGAAAAGCGCCTTGCATCGGTGTCGAAGGAAGCGCCCGCGTTCGCCATGGCACTGCGCGCCTACCGCCAGATGAGCGCAAGCGCGAAGAACGCCGAGGCGGATGCCCTGCTGGCGTGGCTCGGTGGCCAGCCGCACGTCTCTGCCAGTGCACGCCGGTCGGCCGGCGTGCGAGGCGAGCTCGACCACTTTGGCGCGCTCGGGTTCCTCCAAGGGCTCCTGACCGTGTTGCGCGACTCGGACTACGCGGGACTCGTACTCGTCCTGGACGAGGTCGAGACCCTTCAGCGCATGCGATCCGACGTGCGCGAGAAGTCGCTCAACGCGCTGCGCCAGCTCATGGACGAGGTCGACAGCGGGCGCTTCCCGGGTCTCTACCTCCTCATGACGGGCACGCCCGCCTTCTACGACGGCCATCAGGGCGTCCAACGACTTGCGCCTCTCGCCCAGCGGGTGCAGACCGACTTCGCGACCGACGTACGATTCGACAACCCGCGGGCGACGCAGATCCGCCTGCACGGGTTCACGCCTGAGTCGCTGGTAGAGATCGGCAGCCGCGTCCGCGACATCTACGCCGCGGGGACCGAGGCGGCCGAGCGCATCCACGCAGTCGTCGATGACGCCTACATCGCTGACCTCGCCGGTGCAGTCGCTGGGGAACTCGGCAGCCGGACCGGGGTGGCGCCTCGGGTTTTCCTCAAGAAGCTGGTCGCCGACGTACTCGATCGCGTCGATCAGTTCCCGGACTTCGACCCGCGCCAGCACTACGAGCTCACGCTTAGCGCCTCCGAGCTCACCGACGTCGAGCGGGAAGCGCAGACACGGGGCGACCTGCGCGCCGCGGTGTCGGTCGACGACGTCGATCTAGGCTTCTAGCGCCATGACAAGCGGCACCGGCCTCGACGAGGCCATCGAGTACCACGTCGTCAACTCGCTGGGATGGTCCAACCTGCGCCCCCTGCAGGCGGCCTCCGTCGAGCCCGTGCGATCGGGCGCCGACTGCGTGCTCATTGCACCCACGGCCGGTGGCAAGACTGAGGCCGCCGTCTTCCCGCTGCTCTCCTCAATGGTCCAGGAAGAGTGGCACGGCCTGTCCGTCCTCTACGTGACACCGCTACGGGCGTTGCTGAACAACCTGCACCCACGCATCACCAAGTACGGCGACTGGCTTGGCCGCCGCGTCGGACTGTGGCATGGCGACGTCAGCGACACCGCGCGCAGGCGTATCCTCGCCGACCCGCCGGACATCCTGCTGACCACACCCGAGTCGATCGAAGCGATGCTCGTGTCGCGACGTGTGGACCACAACCGGTTGTTCCCAGGGCTGCGGGCCATCGTCGTCGACGAACTGCACTCGTTCGCGGCCTCTGACCGCGGGTGGCACTTGCTCGGCGTTCTGGCTCGCCTGGAACGGATAGCAGGGCGGCCGATCCAGCGGGTCGGCTTGTCGGCGACGGTCGGCAACCCACAGGCGATCGGGCGCTGGCTACAAAGTGGCCAGACCACAACCAGGCTGGGGGAACGGAAACTTCGGGTGGTCTTTGAGGAGAATGCGGCGTCTGCTCCCGAGCCTGAGGTGCTGCTCGACTATGTCGGCTCGGTGGCGAACGCGGCGAAGGTCGTCACAGCACTTCACCGCGGTGAGAAGCGGCTCGTCTTTTGCGAGTCACGCCGTGTCAGCGAGCAGCTTGCCTTCGAGCTGCGCGCGCTCGGGGTCGAGACGTTCGTGTCGCACTCGTCGCTCTCCGCAGAGGAGAGGCGCAGGTCCGAGCAGGCATTCGCTGAGGCTCAGAACACCGTCATCGTCGCCACCTCCACGCTCGAGCTGGGCATCGACATTGGAGATCTCGACCGTGTCATCCAGATCGACGCGCCCCGAACTGTTGCCTCATTCCTCCAGAGGCTCGGGCGCACGGGACGCCGGGCCGGGACGAGGCGCAACATGTTGTTCCTCGCCACCAGCTCGGACACGTTCCTCGAGGCCGCAGGCCTCCTTCTGTTGTGGAAGCGCGGCTTCGTCGAGCCCATCACGCCACCGCCACACCCGCGGCACCTCACCGCCCAGCAGCTTCTGGCGCTCGCGTTGCAAGAAGGCGCTTACGGGGCCCACACCTGGCGGGAATGGTGGGGATCACTGGAACTGATGGACGACGGCGATGAAGTGCTCGCATACCTGCGAGACGAAGGCTTCCTCGTCGAGGACGGCGGACTGCTGATGATTGGGCCGGCCGCCGAGAAGGCGTTCGGCCGCCGCCACTTCATGGAGCTGCTCACCTCATTCGACGCCGAGAAGGAACTGCGCGTCGTGAGTGGGAACAAGGAACTTGGGTTCATCTCACCACTCGCGTTGCCGCGCGAGGGCTCCGAGAAGCTCGACGCCAAGCCCATCCTCATGAACGGTCGGGCCTGGCGCGTCGAGCACGTGAACTGGGAACGGTTCGAAGTCGTCGTCAGCCCGGTGACCTACAAGGGCGACGTCCGATGGCATAGTGATGCAATCGCGCTGTCGTTCGAGATGATGCGAGCGCAACGCGATGTGGTCCTCGGCGAGACGCCAGATGTGCCGCTGTCACGGCGAGCGAGCGAGCGGCTGGACCTCGTCCGCGAGATGCGGTTCAACCAGGTCTCAGGGGACGGGATCGTCCTCGAACGGTCGGGGCACGACACGCACCTGTGGACCTGGGCCGGGCTCAAGGCCAACGAGACACTGCGCGCCGGCCTTGGAGGGGCGGAGGGGCCGTCGTACAACGACGTCATGATTCTGCGCGATGCGGGGGATCTGTGGCAGCTCGCAGATATTTCGTTCGACGACGTGTTACCGCGCGTCCCTGTGGAGATGGTCGAGAAGCTGAAGTTCTCGGCAGCGCTGCCAGAAGCGACCGCTGTGAAGACGCTTTCGGAGCGTTTCGCTGACCGGGTAGGTGCAGCAACGGCTGCAGCGGAGCACAAGACCCACGTGGCCGATCGGAGCGAGTCCTGAAGCGTCGATGTCCAGGTCGAGGCCGCGTAGCAGCGCGGTGAGTGCGTTGCGGTTGGCGGTGCGCTGATGATCCATCTGCAGTCGGGCGGCCAGCAGGACCCGCAACGCTGTCCAAGTTCCCGATGTCCGCGGCCCGATCTGCTGGTCCACGTCTGAGTGGTAGGGAATTGTTAGAGGATTCGGCAGTCTTCGCCATCACCGGCCAGTACTAAAAAGTGCGAAAACCCAATCTGACCAGGTGCGATAGCATAACTTAGCTTAAGATGATCCAGCAAAGCACGGGAGTTAGCGAACTGTAAATCAGCTGGCAATGCCTACGGGGGTTCGAATCCCTCATCTGCCACGGGTGATGTCGCAGGACATCGCGAAGCACCCCGGACGACCGGTCCGGGGTGCTTCTGTCTTCCCAGGGCCCCGCAGCGCCGAAGCCGTGCCGCGGCGCCGGGGCCGTGCCCGCGCGGTCCCTCCCCTCCGGGACGCTGGGTCCCGTCGCGGCGCGGGCCGCCTCCTCGCCCGGGCGCGGCGCCTTCCGTCCGGTGAGGGGTGACGGCCCTGGTGGGGCCCGGAACCCCGGCGGTGACGGCCCCGACTGTGACGCGACGCTGTGCAAACACTGCGTTAACCGATGCGAACAGTATGAGATTTCCTATATGTTGGGGAGTGCAGCAGTCATCCGGGCACGGTTCAGCATCGCCGAGCTGACCGTGGGAACCCCCCGCACCGGATGACCGGCAGCACGACGACTCCTGCGACGGTCCCTGGTGCGCGCCCGGGACGCCATGGGTCGGTCTGCCGGGCGCTGCCGCCTGCGGGCGGGCCCAGGGGGCCGACACGACTGAGGAGATACACCGACATGACTGCTGTGAAGAAATGGGTGGCCGCCGGTTCGTCGGCCGCTGTCCTGGCGGGAGGCCTGTTCCTGGGCACCCCGGCCGCCTACGCCGACACCTGCACCGCTCCCGGGGCCGGGACCACGGTGAGCAACCTGATCACCGCCGCCGACGAGCTCCACGACACGGGCGTGCACTTCAACTCCCTCGTGGCCGACGAGGGCGTCCTCGCGCAGCTCCAGGCCCAGCAGGCCGTGCTGGAGGACGCCATCGTGAACGACTCCACCCTCGACCGCGCCCAGGGTGCCTGGACCGCGATCGCGGACCTGCAGCAGTCCTACGCTGAGTCCACCGACGACCCGGCGGTCGACGACGCCTACGCGGCCTCCGCCGCCGCCGCGGCCCACTTCCAGGCCGTCGCCCTGGACGCCCGCGCCGAGGGCCTGGTGTTCATGGAGAACGGCGCCGACCTCGTGGCGCTGTTCGAGGCGAGCTGCGGCGGGCTGGCCCCGGCCGGCACCGTCGACTCGGGCGAGGACGACGGGAGCGGCACGGACACCGGCACCAACACCGGTCTGAACGTGGACACCGCCCAGGCCGAGGAGACCGACGCCGCCCCGCTGGCCGCCCTCCTGGCCGCCGGTGCCGCAGCCTCCGCCGCCGTGGCCCTGCGGATGCGCCGCCGCGCGCGCGTCTGATCCCACGATGCCGACCGCCCCGGTGCCGCTGCCCTGCGGCACCGGGGCATAGCATTGTCCCCGACCCCCACCCCTGCCCCAGGAGCCGTCCGCATGGATCCCGCACAGCCCACGGAACCGCCGGCGCGCCGCCCGCGCTGGGCCGCCCCCGCCGCGGCCCTGGGCGCGCTCGCGCTGGGCGCCGCCGTCCTCGTGGCCCAGCCCTGGGAGGGGGAGCCCTCCGCCGCCGACCCCGCGGCGCCGTCCGTGTCCGCGAGCCGGACGCCCGGCCCGGGCGGGACCTCGGCGACGACCGCGCCGGAGCCCCCGGGGGACGCGCCGCGGGCGGCCGCGCCCGTGGGGCTCAGCGTGCCGGACGCGGGCCTCGACGTCCCCGTCCTGCCGCTCACCCCCACCGAGCAGGACCTCGCCGCCCAGTCCCTGGTCCCGCCGGAGACGCCCGACGGCTACTGGCTCACCCCGTACGGCACGCCCGGCGCGGGCTCCCGGAACACCACCTACATCGCCGGGCACAGCTTCGAGGGCCGCGAGGCCCCCTTCAACGCCCTGAGCGACCCGTCCCTGATCGGCAGCGAGGTCCAGGTCCGCACGGAGACCGGGACGGTGGACTACGTGGTGGACTCCGTGGTCACCCACGACAAGGACACCCTCAAGGACAGCGACATCTGGAACGTCGTGCCCAACCGGCTCGTGATCATCAGCTGCTACACCGAGGACCTGTGGGGCCGCAACGTCGTCGTCACGGCGTCCCCCGCCCGCTGACCCGGATCCCCTGAGCCGGCGGGGCCGGCTCAGCCCAGCGCCGAGCGCACGCGCGGGAGCACCTCCGTCCCGAGCAGGGCGATCGCGTCGATCGTCAGGGGGTGCGGGACCCCGCCGGCGTCCATCCGCAGCAGCAGCCGCTCGTGCCCCAGGGCACGCTGCTGGGCCACGATCTTCGCCACGACCTCGTCGACGTCGCCCACCACGAGGGACCCCTCGGGGGCGCACTCCCGGTCGTACTCCGCCCGGCTCCAGCGCGGGTCCTCCGGCACGATGGGCCCGTGGCTGCGGGCGCCGGCGGCGAAGTACGGATAGCTCGCCTCCCGTGCCTGCTCCGTGGTGCGGGCCACGAACCCGGGCACGTTGAGGCTCACCGGTGTGGCGGTGTCGCGGCCGAACTCGCCCAGGGACCGGCGGTAGACGGCCACCGTCTCCACCGCCTCGGCGTACGGGCCGTGGGTGCGCAGCAGGGCCAGGGGGAGGCCGAGCGCGGCGGCGCGCACGACGGAGCGCAGGTTCCCGGAGGAGGCGACCCACAGGGGCAGCCCCTCCTGGAGGGGCCGCGGCTCGATGTCCAGCTCCGCGGCGTGACGGGTGAGGGCGCCGTCGAAGGTGACGGGGCTCGTCTCGAGCACCTGCAGCAGCTGCAGCAGCTTCTCCTCGAACAGGGCGTCGGGGTCCTGGCCCCCGAGCCCCAGCGCCCGCAGCACCCTCTCGGACGCCCCCCGGCCCACGATCATCTCGGCGCGCCCGCCCGAGATGTTGTCCAGCATGGCGATCTGCTCGTAGAGCCGCACGGGGTCACCGGCCGGGAGCACGGAGACGGCGGTGGTCAGCCGCAGCCGCCGGGTGCGCCCGGCCATCGCGGACAGCAGCACCACGGGGGAGGCCGCCACCACGTCCGTGCCGTGGTTCTCCCCGACGCCCATCACGGCCAGCCCGGCGTCCTCGGCGGCCTCGGCCTGCTCGATGATGTCCCGCAGGCGCTGCCGGCTGTCCGGGCGGGCGCCCGAGACGGGATCCGGGGCGACCTCGCCCAGGGAGAAGATGCCGATCTCGAAGCTCATGGCGCCTCCGAACGCGGGTCCGGTCTCCAGTCTAGGGAGCGCGCCTCGCGCCCGGCGGGCCGGCCTTGTGCCACGAGTGAAATGCTGTGCCCGCGCGCGGCCCGGCGCCTACGCTGGAGGCATGGCTACCGTTGACATCACCCAGGACACCCTGGGCCAGACCATCGCCGAGAACGACATCGTCCTGCTCGACTGGTGGGCCGACTGGTGCGGCCCCTGCAAGCAGTTCGCCCCCACCTACGAGGCGGCCTCGGAGAAGCACTCGGACGTCGTGTTCGGGAAGGTCGACACCGAGGACCAGCAGATGCTCGCCGCGTCCGCGCAGATCTCCTCGATCCCCACCCTGATGGCCTTCCGCGAGGGCATCCTCGTCTTCTCCCAGCCGGGCGCGCTGCCCGCCTCCGCCCTCGAGCAGGTGATCGACGCCGTCAAGGGCCTCGACATGGAGGAGGTCCGCGCCGAGGTCGCCAAGCAGTCCCCGGACGCGCCGGGCGCCTGAGCGGCCCCCGCCCCCGGACGACGGCGGTGACGCCGAGCAGCGATCCGATGGCGAACGTGGCGACCAGGGCGAGCGCCCCGCCCACCACCATGCGCAGGGCCGCGCGGCCGCGCTGGGGGGCCTCGCCGAGCCTGGCGCCCAGCCAGCCTGTGAGGCCGAGCGCGGCGAGCACGGCGACGAACGTCACCGGGATCCGCCACGCGTCGGGCGGGAGGAGGATGGCGAGCATGGGCAGCAGGGCTCCGAGGAAGAAGGACAGCGCGGAGGCGACCGCGGCGTTCCACGGGCTGACGACGTCCTCCTCGCTGATGTTCAGCTCGGCGTCGAGGTGCGCGGCGAGGGCGTCGTGCGCGGTGAGCTCCCGGGCCACCCGGTGGGCGGTCTCGGCGGACAGGCCCTTGGCCTCGTAGATCTCCGCGAGCTCCTCGAGCTCGGCCTCGGGCATCTCCGCCAGCTCCCGCCTCTCCTTGGCGATCAGGGCCCGCTGGGAGTCCGACTGGCTGGAGACCGACACGTACTCGCCCTGGGCCATGGACAGGGCCCCGCCCACCAGGGCCGCGGTCCCGGCGACGAGGATCGCGCCGGTGCTCGTCGTGGCACCGGCCACGCCCACCACGACCGCGGCGACCGAGACGATGCCGTCGTTGGCGCCGAGCACCCCGGCGCGCAGCTTGTTCATCCGCTCGGTGTAGCCGGTGGCGTGGGGCTCGGTGAGGAGGTGGTCCTGGGTCATGGCACCATTCAACGCCCGTGGGCGGGACCGTGCCAGCAAGGACAGGATTGCCTCACCTGCCCGGGGGCTCACCGCCTCCGGTGGTCCTCCGGGTGCAGCCGCGGCGCGAACGACGGCTTGCGGAAGCCCGAGGCGCGCAGCAGCCGCACGACCCGCTGCCGGTCGCCCCGCCACGGCTCGAGCAGCTCGAGCATCCGGCGGTCGTCGCCGGGGCGGCGGTCGAAGAACCAGCACACCCACGTGGCGAGGTGGAAGTCGAAGACGCTCACCGAGTCCGGGTCCCCGTGCGTGCACTGGACGATCTCGGCGACCGTCCACGGCCCCAGGCCGGGGATCGAGCGCAGGCCGCGGTGCAGGTCCGCGTCCAGCGGCGCCCGGCCCAGCCGCTCCAGGGCCGCCGCCCGCTCGGCGACGCGCCGCACCGTGGCCGCACGGGCGCCGTCGACCCCGGCGCGGTGCCACTCCCACACGGGCACGGCCGCCCACGCCCCGGCGGTCGGCGGGACGCGCATCCCGCCGGGGGCGGGCCCCGGGGCGGGTTCGCCGTACCGGCGCACGAGCTGCCGGTGGGCGGCCACGGCCTCCCGGACCGTGACGCGCTGCTCCAGCACCGAGACCACGGCGCGGTCCAGGACCCGGCCCGTGGAGGGCAGCCGCAGCCCGGGGTGGTGGTGCCGGGCGGCGACCAGCCGGTGGGGCAGGGCGCGGAAGGCCTCGGAGGCCTCGAAGCGCGCCCAGGAGTCCTCCGCCCCGGCCCAGCGCGGGGCCTCCGCCAGGAACTGCTCGGCCCCCGGGCCCCACGTGCGCACGAGCACGGGCCGGTGCAGCGGGGACCCCGTCCCGGCGCGGGAGAAGCGCGCCGAGACCGGCCCGGCGGCGGTGCGGGCCACGACCCACACGACGTCGGGGGCGAGCACCCGCACCAGGGGGTCCGCGGCGCCGCGGGAGAGCACCCCGAGGGTCTGGCCCAGGTGCACGGGACCGTCCGGGTCCCAGACGAGCTCGCCGTCCGCGGCCGGGCGCGCGGGCGCGGCCGGCGCGGGGGAGGCGGAGGAGGGCATGAGACCATGATGGCAGTCCTGTCCGACGTCCGTGCGCCCCCGGACGGTCCCCGAGGAAGCCCCGCGCCATGCCCGCCACCGCCCTCCCGCGCCCCGCGGGCCCCGCGACCGCCCC
Organism: Kocuria rosea; assembly: GCF_023715525.1. Taxonomy (GTDB): domain Bacteria; phylum Actinomycetota; class Actinomycetes; order Actinomycetales; family Micrococcaceae; genus Kocuria; species Kocuria rosea_A. The sequence continues at coordinate 60,586 of NZ_JAMBOG010000007.1, forward strand.
GGGCCGCGGGGCGCGCCTGCTGCCGGCGGCCGTGGGCGTCCTCGTGCTGGTCCTCTACCTCTGGTGGTCGCTGCTGCAGTGGCACCGCTGGGAGGTGCCGTCCTGGGACCTGGGCATCTTCACGCAGCTCGCGAAGTCCTACGCCGCCGGCGAGGGTCCCCGTGTGGACATCAAGGGCCACGGCTACAACCTGCTGGGCGACCACTTCCATCCGCTGCTGGTCCTGCTGGGGCCGGTCTACGCGCTGTTCCCCTCGGCCCTGACGCTGCTCGTGGTCCAGGACGTGCTCGTGGCCGTCTCGGCGTGGGCCCTGACCCGGTGCGCGGTGCGCGCCCTCGGGGCTGCGCCGGGCACCGCGCTGGGCCTCGCCTACGGGCTGAGCTTCGGGGTGCAGGCGGCCGTGGCCGTGCAGTTCCACGAGGTGGCCTTCGCCCTGCCCCTGCTCGCGCTGTCCCTGGGCGCGCTCGTGGAGCGGCGCTGGACGGGCGCGGCGGCGTGGGCCGCGCCCGTCGCGTTCGTCAAGGAGGACCTCGGCGTCACGGTCGCCGTGCTCGGGCTCGTCCTGGCCTGGCGCGCGCGCCGGGAGGCCCCCGGGGACCGCCGCGCGGCGGCACTGGGATTCGTGCTCGCGGCCTGGGGCACGGCGTGGTCCGTCCTCGCCGTGGCCGTGGTGCTGCCCGCCCTCAACCCCGCGGGGGAGTTCGCCTACGCCGACCGGCTCGACGCCGGGGCCGCGCTCGCCGACCCGCTGGCCGCCGTGGTCTCCCTCGTCGTGCCCGCGCAGAAGGCCCTGACCTGGCTGACCACGCTGCTCGTGGGCGTGGGGGTCGTGCTCCGCTCGCCGCTGGCGCTCGTGGCCCTGCCGACCCTGCTGTGGCGGATGCTCTCCCCGAACCACGGCTACTGGGGCACGGAGTGGCACTACAACGCCGTGGTCATGCCGGTCGTGCTCGCCGCCCTGGTCGACGCGGTGCTCCGGCTGCGCCGCGGCCCGCACCGGCCGCTGCGGCGCGCGGCGAGGGCCGCCCCGTGGGCGGCCCTCGCCGTCGCGCTCCTGCTGGTCCCCGGCCGCCCGCTCGGCGACCTCGCCGACCCGGCCGCCTACCGGGCGGACCCGCGGGCCGCGGCCAAGGCCGCGGTCGTCGCGGCCCTGCCCCAGGGGGCCAGCGTGAGCACGGACCTGACGCTGCTCCACCACCTGGTGCCCACCACGGACGTGCACTGGATCGGCAACGCGGGGGACCCGCCCCCCGACTACGTGGTGGTGGACCGGCTGGGCGCCGCGTGGGGCGGCAACCCGCCCGGGGACGTCGCCGCGTACGCGACGGAGGCCTACGGCGCGCCCTACGCCGTCGTGCGTGACGAGGAGCACCTCGTGGTCGTGCGGCGGCAGGGCTGAGCCGGGCCCCCCGTGCGATAGACTGACAGGACCGAATCCGGTCACTCCCTCACTTTCTCGTGCAACGCGATGCCGCTCCAGGCGCATCGTGTTCGGCCGCGCCGCGCGCGCGCCGTGTCCGACGCTCCCGCCGCAGGCGGGAACCCAGTGGTTGGCAGGGACGTCCGGACACCCACCGTGGCCGCAGCCCCCGGCACCCCACCCGGTACCGCCCGGGCCGCCACCCGCACAGAACGAGGAACCTGCATGTCCGACACCCCCGCCACCCCCGAGACCGCCGACGAGCCCACCACCACGTTCGCCGACCTCGGCATCGACCCCCGCGTGCTCTCCGCCGTCGAGGACCTCGGCTACGAGACGCCCACGCCGATCCAGGAAGCCACCATCCCGGTGCTGCTCCGCGGCAACGACGTCGTGGGCCTGGCCCAGACCGGCACCGGCAAGACCGCCGCGTTCGCGATCCCCGCCCTGTCCCGGCTCGCCGAGCTCGCCGACGTCAACGGCGTCTCCCGCGACACCCAGGTGCTCGTGCTCGCCCCGACCCGCGAGCTCGCCCTCCAGGTCGGCGAGGCGTTCTCCTCCTACGCCACCCACCTCGAGGACTTCACCGTCCTGCCCGTCTACGGCGGCTCGCCCTACGGCCCCCAGCTGGCCGGCCTGCGCCGCGGCGCCCAGGTCGTCGTCGGCACTCCCGGGCGCGTGATCGACCACCTCAAGAAGGGCTCCCTGGACCTGTCCCACCTGCAGTACGTGGTCCTCGACGAGGCCGACGAGATGCTGCGCATGGGCTTCGCCGAGGACGTCGAGGAGATCCTCTCCCAGACGCCCGTCGAGAAGCAGGTCGCCCTGTTCTCCGCGACCATGCCTCCCGCCATCCGCAAGATCGCCAAGCAGTACCTGCGCGACCCGCAGGAGATTGCGGTCAAGGGCAAGACCACGACCGGCACGAACACCCGCCAGCGCTACCTGCAGGTGATGGGCTCCCACAAGATGGAGGCCATGACCCGCATCCTCGAGGTCGGCGACTACGACGGCGTCATCGTCTTCGTGCGCACCAAGGCCGCCACGGAGGAGGTCGCCGACCGGCTCAAGAGCCGCGGCTACACCGCCGCCGCCATCAACGGCGACATCCCGCAGAACATGCGCGAGCGCACCGTCGAGGCCCTGCGCGACGGCAAGATCGACATCCTCGTGGCCACCGACGTCGCCGCCCGCGGCCTCGACGTCGAGCGGATCTCCCTCGTGGTCAACTACGACATCCCCCACGACACCGAGTCCTACGTGCACCGGATCGGGCGCACCGGCCGCGCCGGGCGCTCCGGTGAGGCCATCCTGTTCATGACCCCCCGGGAGAAGTACCTGCTGCGGGCCATCGAGAAGGCCACCCGCCAGCCGGTGGAGCTCATGCGCATGCCCTCCACCGAGGACGTGAACCAGACCCGCAAGGACCGGTTCGCGCAGCAGATCACCGACACCATGGAGTCCGAGGACCTCACCCAGTTCCGCGAGCTCGTGGAGCAGTACCAGGACGAGCACGACGTCGACGCGGTGGAGATCGCCGCCGCGATCGCCGTGATGGCCCAGGACGGGCGGCCCTTCTTCGTGGAGGAGCTCCCCGAGCCGGTCCAGCGCACCCGCGACCGCGGCCGGGACGGCGACGAGCGCCCGCGCCGGGAGCCGCGCGTGGAGAAGGGCATGGCCACCTACCGGCTGGCCGTCGGCCACCGCCACCGCGTCTCGCCCGGCTCCGTCGTGGGCGCCCTCACCAACGAGGGCGGCCTGAGCGGCGGCCAGATCGGCGCGATCGACATCCGCTCCACCCACACCCTCGTGGGCCTGCCCGAGAACCTGCCCGCCTCGACCCTGGACCGTCTCGCCGGCACCCGGATCAACGGCGAGCTGATCCACCTCGAGGCCGACCACGGCCCGGCCGCCGGAGGGCGTCCCCGCCCGAAGGGCACCTCCTCCTACCAGGACCGGCCGCGCCGCAACGCCCCCGCCCGCGGCGGGGAGTCCCGTGGCGGGGATTCCCGCGGCGGCTACCAGGGCAAGCGGGCCGACCGCGACGGCGACCGGCCCTTCCGCAAGCCGCGCCAGAAGAAGTACTGACCCGGCGGCGCGAGCGCGCCCCGAGGACGGCGACGGGAACAGGACGAGGGGGACGGGCCGAGCGGCCCGTCCCCCTCGTCCGGTTCCTTCATCTGCCGCTCACACGCCGCCGCCGGGGTGAGGCGCATGGCGGGCGCACGCTGGGAGAGGCCGCGGACGGAGCTGAGGTCCGTCCGTTCCCGCGTGCTGGCCACCACCCTCGGCTTCCTCGCCGCGGCCCTGCTCCTGGTGGGCGGGCTCACCCACTACCTGCGGCTCGTGGACCTCGACGAGTCCGTGCGCCAGGACATCGTGCAGGAGGCCGGGGAGCTGCAGCGGCTGGCCCAGCGCGGTCCGCTGGGCCCCGACGCGTCCCCGTCCGAGGACCTCGACGCCACGGCCGAGGAGCCGTTCACCGACGTCGCCCAGCTGTTCTGCACGTTCATGACCACGACCGTGCCGGGGGAGCACGAGAGCATCCTCGTGCTCGTCGACGGGAAGCCGGCCTTCGAGCACGCGCACCGGTCCCGATTCCAGCTCGACGCCCCGGCCACCGTCGCCGCGGTCGCCGAGCGCGCCCGCCCGGGCCGGACGGTCGTCTTCGACCACGAGCAGGACGGGCGCGCGCTGCGCCTGGGGGTGATCTCCGTGCGCCTCGACGAGGACCCCCGGCAGGGCTACCTCGTGGTGGGCTTCGACATGAGCGCCCAGCGGGACATCGTGCTGGCGTCCCTGTGGCGCTACCTCGTCATCGCGGGGCTGACGATGGTCGTCGCCGGGCCGGCCGCCTGTGTCATGGTCGGCCGGGTCACCGCCCCCGTCACCCGCCTGCGCCCCGCGTGCGTCTGCACCTTCCGCCCGCGCCGGCGGGGCCTGGCCCAGCAGCTGCTCGACGACCTCCTCGCGGGCGGACCTCCCGCCGGTGAGGGGGCCCGCATGTTCTCATGCCCGTCTCACGCCGTTCCGGGACACCGGGCGCCATGAAGATCCTCTGGCCGGCCCTCTCCCTCGTGGTCGTCACGGTCCTCGCGGTGCTGCTGTGGGGCGCCGCCACCGGCACGGAGCGGGTCGAGGTCGTGCGCGACGGGGTCGCCGTCACGGGCGCACCCGGATCCTCCCCGGACCGCTCCCCGGACGGCTCGCCGGAGGCTGCCCGGGACGGCAGGGGGCTCCGCCGCCCCCGGCGCGGACCCGTCCGGGGGCCCGTCCCCGGTCGGGGCGAGGAGCGCGACGGGCGCGACGGGCGCGACGGGCGGGCCGGCCGCGCCTGCGGCACCTCCCGCTCCACCGGCGCAGGTGCCGGTGCCCGTGCGGCCCGCTCCGCCCGTCAGCGACGGGGACGACGGCTGAGGTCCTGGTCGGGACCGGTCCGGGTCCCCGGGGGCCCCCGCCGGGGACGCCCGGGCCGATTTTTGTTTTGCCGAAACGTGCTGGTAGAGTCTTCGTCGTTGCCCCGATAGCTCAGTGGTAGAGCGCCATCTTGGTAAGATGGAGGTCCCGGGATCGATTCCCGGTCGGGGCTCTCATGATGAGCTCCCGTGGCCCGGCCCTCCGGCCGGTTCCCACGGGTTCTCATCTACCTGGCGGTGTAGCTCAGCTGGTTAGAGCGCACGACTCATAATCGTGAGGTCGACGGATCGAGCCCGTCCACCGCTACGGCGACAAGCCCGTGATCCTTGCCGGTCACGGGCTTTTGTCGTTCCCCCGCCCGTTCCCCCGGTGCCGTGGGGCTCCGCCGTAGACTGGTCGGGCGCCCGCCGCCCGGCGGGCGGCCCCGTCCCCGAGGAGCTGCCATGCCCGTCAACCCCGACCTGGTCGGGCGGACGTACCCGCCGGCCGAGACCTACAGCGTCGGCCGGGAGGCGATCCGCGAGTTCGCCCGCGCCGTGCAGGCCGGCCACGCCGCGCACCACGACGTCGACGCCGCCCGCGCCCTCGGCCACGCGGACCTCGTCGCACCCCCCACCTTCGCGATCGTCGTGGCCCAGCGCGCCGACGCGGCGTTGATCGCCGACCCCGAGGCCGGCATCGACTTCTCGCGCGTGGTCCACGCCGACCAGCGCTTCACCCACCACCGCCCGATCGTCGCCGGCGACGAGCTCGTGGCCGAGCTGCACGTGGACCAGGTCCGCGCGATGGGCTCCGGGGCGATGATCACCTCGCGCGCCGAGATCAGCACCGTGGCCGGGGAGCCGGTCGCCACCACCGTCTCGTCCCTGCTGGTACGCGGAGAGGACCAGTGACCGTGCACACCACCATTGCCTTCGACGGCCTCGAGAAGGGCCAGGACATCGGCGAGCGCCGCATCGAGCTCTCCCGGGCGGACCTCGTGAGGTACGCGGGCGCGTCCGGGGACCTCAACCCGATCCACTGGAACGAGGAGTTCGCCCGCTCCGTGGACCTGCCCGACGTCATCGCCCACGGCATGCTCACGATGGGCGCCGCCGTCCAGCTCGTCGTCGACTGGGCGGGCGACCCGGGCGCCGTCGTCGACTACCAGACCCGTTTCACCAAGCCGGTCGTCGTGCCCAACCGGTACGGCACCGCGGTGGAGCCCTCCACGGCCCTGACGGTCTCCGGGAGGATCGGTGCGCTCGACGACGCGGCGCGCACCGCGCGCGTCGACCTCACGGTGACGGCCCCCGACCTCTCCGCCCCCGGCGCCGACCCGGCGACGGCGGCCCCCCTCAAGGTGCTGGTCAAGGCCCAGGCCGTGGTGCGGCTGGCGTGAGGGCCTGGCGCAACGCCGTCCTCGCCGGGTACCTGGCATCGGGGCTCGCGGTCTCCGCCTGGCTGACCCGCCTGCCCGCCATCGCGGACGCTCTCGGGCTGTCCCCGGCCACGCTGGGCGCCGTGCTGCTCACCCAGACCGTCGCCGCCTTCGTCTCCGTCTCCACGTCCGGGATGACCGTGCTGCGCCTCGGCGCGTCCCTGACCCTGCGGCTGACGTCGGCGGTCGTCGTGGCCGGGCTCGTGCTGATCGGCCTCGGCGTGTCCGTGTTCGCGTCGCTGCCGGTGACGGTCGCCGGGATGCTGCTGTTCGGTCTCGGGTCGGCCACCTGGAACGTGGCCGCCAACGTGGAGGGCGCAGCGCTTGAGAGCGGGTTGGGCAAGCACGTCATGCCCGTGATGCACGCGTTCTTCTCGATCGGCACCGTGCTCGGCGCCGCCGTCGGTGCCCTGGCCTCCGCCGCGCGCGTGCCGGTCGTGTGGCACGTCGGCGGCATGGCCGCGGTGGTCCTCGCCCTGGTGTGGGGCTCCCTGCCGTTCCTGCGCGGCGAGGGCACCCGGGTCCGGCCGGAGGAGCCCCGGACGGACACCGGCTCGATCGACCTCGCGGCGCTGGCCGCGGACCGCCCCGCCCGGGGGATGCGGGCGGCGTGGCGCGATCCGCGGACCGTCCTCATCGGCGTCTTCACCCTCGGCGTGGCCCTCGCGGAGGGCGCCGCCAACGACTGGGTGGCCCTCGCCCTGACCACCGGCTACGGCACGAGCGAGGCGCTCGGCGCGGTCGGCTACGGGGTCTTCGTCGCCGCCATGACCACGGGCCGGCTCGCCGGGACGCCGCTGCTCGACCGGTTCGGGCGGGTCGCCATCCTGCGCGCGGCGTGCTCGCTGGCCCTCGTGGGCCTGGCGGTCTTCATCGTCTCCCCGTGGCTGGAACTGGGGATCGCGGGTCTGTTCCTGTGGGGCCTCGGCGCCTCCCTCGGCTTCCCCGTGGGCATGTCCGCGGCCTCGGACGACCGCCACAACGCCGCGGCCAACGTCTCCGTGGTCTCCACCCTGGGCTACGGGGCGTTCCTGGGCGGGCCGCCGCTGCTGGGCCTGCTCGGGGAGGCCGTCGGCGTGCGGTACGCCCTGGCCGCCGTCGCGGCGCTCGTCGTCGTGTCCCTGCTGCTCGTCCCCGCCCTGCGCGCGCCGGCGACGGCGCACCGGCCGGCCGGCCGCGGCCGATAAACTGGCGGCCATGGACTCCCCTCGCATCGCAGAGCTCACCACGGCCGCCGTGGGCGGACCCGCCCACCACTACGTGCGCGCGGACGCCGAGCAGGACGTCGTCGACGCCGTCGCGGCCGCCGACGCCGAAGGCCGCCCCGTGCTGGTCGTGGGCGGGGGCTCGAACCTCATCGCGGCCGACGCCGGCTTCGCGGGCACCGTCGTGCACGTGGCCTCCCGGGGCGCCGACGTCGTGGCCGAGGAGCCCGGGGCCGCGGTCCTGGAGGTCCAGGCCGGCCACCCGTGGGACGACCTCGTCGCCGCCGCCGTGGCGCAGGGCCTGGTGGGCATCGAGGCGCTCTCCGGGATCCCCGGCACGACCGGGGCCACCCCCGTGCAGAACGTCGGGGCCTACGGCCAGGAGGTGGCGCAGACCGTCGAGCTCGTGCGCGCCTGGGACCGGCACGAGGCGCGCGTGCGCGAGTTCACGCCCGCCGAGCTGGCGTTCTCCTACCGGGACTCGGTGCTCAAGCGCACCACCGTGGAGGGCTCGCCCCGGTTCGTGGTCCTCGCCGTGCGCTTCCGGCTCGCACGGGGCGCCGAGAGCGCCCCGGTGCGCTACGCCGAGCTCGCCCGGCGCCTGGGCGTCGCGGTGGGGGAGCGCGCCCCGCTGGCTGCGGTGCGGGACACCGTCCTGGCCCTGCGCGCGGGCAAGGGCATGGTCCTCGACCCCGCCGACCGGGACACCTACAGCACCGGCTCGTTCTTCACGAACCCGATCCTGCCCGCGGACCTGCTGGGGGACCGGGTCCCCGCCGACGCCCCCCGCTTCCCCGTCGCGGACGCCGCCGGGCGCCTGCTCGAGGACCGGGTGAAGCTCTCCGCCGCGTGGCTGATCGACCACGCCGGGTTCGGCAAGGGCTTCGGGCTGCCCGGGACCCGCAACGAGGTCCTGGGCCTCGACGGCGCCGCGGTCGCCGGCGGCCGGGCGTCGCTGTCCACCAAGCACACGCTCGCGCTGACCAACCGGGGCGGGGCCTCCGCGGAGGACCTCATGCTCCTGGCCCGGACCGTGCGCGACGGCGTCGCCTCCGTCTACGGGGTGGACCTCGTCGCCGAGCCGGTCATCGTGGGCACGGCGGTCTGAGGCCGCCGTGAGCAGCCTCGAGGAGGAGATCGCCCAGGGGGAGCGGACCCAGGGGCGGATGCACCGGTGGCTCGCGCGCTTCCGGCGCTGGACCGTCCACCACCCCGTGCTGCGCGTCGTCTACAAGACGGTCGTCACGGTGCTGGGCGTGCTCTTCGTGCTGCTGGGGATCGCGATGCTCGTGCTCCCCGGCCCGGGGTGGCTCGCGATCTTCCTGGGCCTCGGCATCCTGGGCACCGAGTTCCACTGGGCGCGCCGGCTCAACCGGTGGGCCAAGCGCCAGGTGATGAGCTGGTGGCGCCGGTCGCAGCACCTGCTGGACGAGCGGCGCCACCGCCGCGCCCTCGCGGGGCCCGGCGACCTCGTGCCCGGGCCGCGCCACCTGCGCGCCACCCGCCCCTGAGGCCCGCCGTCCGCCCGGGGCGGTTCAGGCGAGGCGGCCCAGCACGGCCGCCACGAGCGCGACCGCGCGGTCGGGGGCCAGCCCGAGGGCGCGGGCCTCGGCGGCGTAGCGCTCGGCGGCCTGCACGGCCAGGTCCTCGGTCCGGTCCGCGGCCCGCACGAAGCTGCCCTGCCGGCCCCGGGTCTCGATCACGCCGGCGGCCTCGAGCTCGCGGTAGGCCTTGGCCACCGTGCTGGCGGCCAGGCCGAGGCCGTCCGCGAGCCGGCGCACCGGCGGGAGCCGCGTGCCGGCGGGCAGGCCGCCGTCCTCCCGCCCGCGCAGCACGGCGCGCTTGATCTGCTCGTACGGCGGGTGCGGGTCGGCGGGGTCGACCGCGAGCCCCGGCGGGAGCGCGGGGCCGTCCACGGGGCGGTCGTTGCCGGGGCTGTCGCTCACCGGGTCAGAGGGTGCCGGTGGCGATCCGCAGCATGCGGCGCAGCGGCTCCGCCGCCCCCCACAGCAGCTGGTCGCCGATGGTGAAGGCGCTGATGTAGCCCGACCCCATGGACAGCTTGCGGATCCGGCCCACGGGGATGCGCAGGGTCCCGGAGGTCGCCACGGGGGTGAGGTCCCGCATCGAGTCCTCCTTGGTGTTGGGCACCACGGTGGCCCACTCGTTGTCGGCGTCGATGAGCCGCTCGATCTCCTCGACCGGCAGGTCCTCGCGCAGCTTGACCGTCAGGGCCTGGGAGTGGGAGCGCATCGTGGCGATGCGCACGCACAGCCCGTCCATGGGCACCCAGTCCTGGGCGTACTCGTCGGTGCGGCCCAGGATCTTGTTGGTCTCCGCGGCGGCCTTCCACTCCTCGCGGGACTGCCCGTTGCCGAGGTCCGCGTCGATCCAGGGGATGAGGGAGCCGGAGAGGGGCACGCCGAACATCGAGGAGTCCAGGGCGTCGCCGCGCTGGGCCTCGAGCACCCGGCGGTCGATGTCGAGGATCGCGGAGGCGGGGTCGGCGAGCTCGTCGGCCACCACGCCGTGGAGGTCGCCGAACTGCCGCAGGACCTCCCGCATGTGCCGGGCCCCGCCGCCGGAGGCCGCCTGGTAGGTCATGGACGTCGCCCACTCGACGAGGTCGTTGCGGAACAGCCCGCCGAGGCCCATGAGCAGGCAGGAGACGGTGCAGTTGCCGCCCACGAAGTCCTTCACGCCGCGGGCGAGGCCCGCGTCGATGACGTCGCGGTTGACGGGGTCCAGCACGATGATGGCGTCGTCGTTCATCCGCAGGGTGGACGCGGCGTCGATCCACAGCCCGTCCCACCCGGCGGCGCGCAGCCTCCCGTGCACGTCCTTGGTGTAGTCCCCGCCCTGGGCGGTAACGACGATCGGCAGCTTGGCGAGGGCCTCGAGGTCGTGGGCGTCCTGCAGCGTGCCGGTGTCCCCGGCGCCGGGGAAGGAGGGGGCCGGCCGGCCCGCGCTCGAGGTGGAGAAGAAGACGGGGGCGATGCCCGCGAAGTCCCCCTCCTCCTGCATGCGCTGCATCAGCACGGAGCCCACCATGCCCCGCCAGCCGACGAACCCTACCGAATCACCCGAGCGAAAAGTCATGGCCCCCAGTCTAGTGGGCGCGAAATGACAGCCGGCGCCGGCGCTTCTCCTTCACGTACTGGACCGGGGGCAGCTCCACACCGGGGGCCATCAGCTGCTGGTACTGCGGAAAGCGGTGCAGGTAGTCCTGGACGTAGGGGCAGACGGGGCGCACGGGCACGCCTTCCTCGCGGAAGCGGTCCAGGAGCATCGTGACCAGCGTCCGGGCGTAGCCCTGCCGGCCGAACCGCTCGCCGATGATCGTGTTGCGCAGCTCCACCGTGCCGTCCGGGCGCTTCTCGTACTCCTCGAAGCCCACGAAGTCCTCCCCGCGCCACAGCTCGTAGCGCTCCCGGTCGGCGTTGTCGACGACGCGCAGCCGCGGGTCGTCGTGGATCTGCGGCTGGGGGTGCTGCTGGGTCACGGTCGGCCTCCTGCTCGTGGTGGGGCTCACGCTACCGGAGGGCCCCCGCGGACGGAACAGCGCCCCGCCCCCGGCCCCGGGCTCAGCGGCGGGTGCGCCGGTCGATGCGGTAGCCCAGCCCGGTGCGGGAGACCGACGGCGCCACGACCGGCTCCGCGGCCCACTCCCCGCCGAGCCCGGGGGCGTGGGTGTCGCCGTCGGTGTCCAGGTCGATGACCGTCACGAGGGCCTCCGTCACGGGGTGCCCGGGGTCCGCGAGGGCGTGCCGGTAGAGCTCCCCGCCGCCGATCACCCAGATCCGCTCCGCCCCGGGGCTGTCCAGCGCGAGCTCCACGGCCTGCGCCCAGGAGGCGGCGGTCAGCACGGCGCCGGGGGCCGCGCCGGCCGTGACCCGCTCCGGGGCGGAGGTGACGACGATGTTGGTGCGCCCGGGCAGCGGGCGGAACCGCTCGGGGAAGGACTCCCAGGTGCGCCGGCCCATGATCACGGGGTGGCCCGTCGTCGTGCGCCGGAAGAAGGCCATGTCCTCGGGCAGGGACCAGGGCATCCCGCCGTCCCGGCCGATGACCCCGTTCGTGGTCTGCGCCCAGATCGCGCCGATCACGGGCCGGTCCGCGGGGCGCTGCTCGCCGGCGCTCACACCGCCACCGGGGCCTTGATCGCGGGGTGGTGGCGGTAGTCGAGGACCTCGAAGTCCTCGTACTCGTAGTCGAAGACCGACGCCGGCCGCCGCGCCAGGCGCAGCCGGGGGTAGGGGAAGGGCTCGCGCGAGAGCTGCTCCACGACCTGGTCCAGGTGGTTGTCGTAGACGTGGCAGTCGCCGCCGGTCCACACGAACTCCCCGGGCAGCAGGTCCGTCTGCTGGGCCACCATCACCGTGAGCAGGGCGTAGGAGGCGATGTTGAACGGCACGCCCAGGAACATGTCCGCCGAGCGCTGGTAGAGCTGGCACGAGAGTCGTCCCGGGCCCTCGGGCCGGGGCTCGACGTAGAACTGGAACAGGGCGTGGCACGGCGGCAGGGCCATCTCGTCCACCTCGGCGGGGTTCCAGGCGGTCACCACGTGGCGGCGGGAGTCGGGGTTCGTGCGGATCGACTCCACGACCTTGGCGATCTGGTCGATCGACCCGCCGCCGGGGGTGGGCCAGGACCGCCACTGCACGCCGTAGACGGGCCCGAGCTCCCCGTTCTCGTCGGCCCACTCGTCCCAGATGGACACGCCGCGCTCCTGCAGCCAGCGCACGTTCGAGTCCCCGCGCAGGAACCACAGCAGCTCGAGGGCCAGGGACTTGAAGTGCACCCGCTTGGTGGTCAGCAGCGGGAAGGACTCGGCGAGGTCGAAGCGGATCTGGCGGCCGAACACGCTGCGGGTGCCGGTGCCGGTGCGGTCGGCCTTGTGCACGCCCTCGGCGAGGACCTCGCGCAGGAGGTCCTCGTAGGGGGTCGGCACGGGCGCGCGGGAGGGGACGGTCATCGGGGACTCCTCGGGAGGGGGTCGTGGGTGGTCAGTCGTCGTACGGCTTCACGAGCTCCACGGAGACCACGCGCCGGCGGTCCCGGCGGGCGACCTGCAGGACGATCATCTCCCCGGGGGACAGGTACGGGTCCTTGGCGGGGAGCTGCCCGGCCAGCTCCTGGGGCATGTGCCGGGCGAGGACCTTGAGCACCGTGGGCAGCACCGGGCGGTGGGTGCACAGGGCCACGGGCGCGTCCTTGTCGAACATCGTCTCCACCACGGCGGCCGCCCGCCGGGGGTGGCGCTTGTGCGCGGCCTCGGTCAGCTGGGGGCGCTCGCGCACCTTCACGCCGGCCTTGCGGGCGTAGGGCACGACGGTGGACAGGCAGCGCAGCCACGGCGAGGTGATCACGCGCTCCGGGGACCAGACCTGGAGCAGGCGGGTCACGGCGAGGGCCTGGCGCTTGCCCGTCGCGGCCAGCGGGCGGTCGCCCTCGGCGCGGGACCACGCGGAGCGCGGCTTCGCCTTGGCGTGGCGCACCACGATCGCCGGGCGGGTGGCCAGGTCACCGCGCCCGTGCAGCTCGACGAGCGCGGCCAGGGGCTCGCGGTCGGAGCGGTTGGTGAGCATCCGCCGCGCCTCGTCGGGGCTCACCCAGCGGACCTCGTCGACCTCCCGGCCGTCCGGCGTCGGGCGCGCCCCGGGGCCGAACTCCGCGGCCCAGTAGTGCACGTCCTTGACCCCGTCCTTGACCTCGTAGCGGATGGTGGGCAGGGGCACGCCGAGCCGGGCGAGCAGCCCGATCTCCTCCTGCACCTCCCGGTAGGCGGTCTCCGGCAGGGTCTCCCCGGCGTCCTGCTTGCCCTTCGGGAAGGACCAGTCGTCGTAGCGGGGCCGGTGGATGAGGAGCACCTCCACGCCGTCGCCCGCCCGCCGCCAGCACAGGCACCCGGCCGCGAGGACGTCCGCGGAGCCCCGGCCGGTGGGCTTCTCGCTGCTCTTCTCGGCGGTCTTCTCGGTGCTCTTCTCGGTGCTCTTCTGGGCGGTCTTGGGCATGGCGGCTCTCTCGTCCCCTGTCCGTGGTGCGTGGGCGGGCGCGGACCCGCGGCCGGGGCCGGCGGGTCGCGCCCCCACGATGGTACCGGTGCTCAGAGGGTCCGCAGCCCGGTGGCCCGGCTGCGCAGCAGGTAGTCCTGGATGTCCTCCAGGGGCCGCCCCTCGGCGTCCCGGTGGTGACGGGTCCACTCGCCGTGCGCGTCCAGGTGCCAGCTGCTCGTGGCGTCCGAGACGTAGCGCTCGAGCATCCGCACCAGCGCCGCGGCCTGGTGCGGGTCCGTGATCCGCACCAGCGTCTCCACGCGGCGGTCCAGGTTGCGGTGCATCATGTCCGCGGAGCCGATGTAGACGAGGGGGTCGCCCGCGTTGCAGAACGTGAACATGCGGGAGTGCTCCAGGAACCGGCCCAGCACCGAGCGCACGCGGATCGTCTCGCTCAGGCCCGGGACCCCGGGGCGCAGGGCGCAGATGCCCCGGACCACGACGTCGACCGGCACCCCGGCCTGCGAGGCCCGGTAGAGGGCGTCGATCACCGCCTCGTCCACGATCGAGTTGCACTTGAGCTGGATCCGGGCCGGCCGGCCCGCCCGGTGGTTGCGGATCTCCGCCTCCACGAGGCCCACCAGCCCGGAGCGCACCGAGCGCGGGGCCACGAGCAGGCGCTGGAACTCGGTCTTCGGGGCGTAGCCGGAGAGCTGGTTGAACAGCCTCGAGACGTCCTCCCCGACCTCCGGGTCGCAGGTGAGCAGCCCCAGGTCCTCGTAGAAGCGCGCGGTGGAGGGATGGTAGTTGCCGGTGCCGATGTGCACGTAGCGGCGCAGCCCGTGCTCCTCCTGGCGCACCACGAGCGAGAGCTTGCAGTGGGTCTTCAGCCCCACGATGCCGTAGACCACGTGCACCCCGGCCTGCTCGAGCTTGCGGGCCCACGTGATGTTGGCCTGCTCGTCGAAGCGGGCCTTGATCTCCACCAGGGCGAGGACCTGCTTGCCGGCCTCGGCCGCGTCGATGAGGGCGTCCACGATGGGGGAGTCCCCCGAGGTGCGGTAGAGGGTCTGCTTGATCGCCTGCACCTTCGGGTCCGCCGCGGCCTGCTCCAGGAACGCCTGCACGCTCGTGGCGAAGGAGTCGTAGGGGTGGTGCAGCAGCACGTCGCGGGCGCGGGTCGCGGCGAAGACGTCGGCGGCCTTCGCGGTCTCCGCCGCGTTGAGGTAGCGGGAGGTGTGGGCCACGTGGCGCGAGTAGTGCAGCTCCGGGCGGTCGATCCCGGCGATCACGCCCAGGCCCCGCAGGTCCAGGGGGGCGGGGAGCCGGTAGATCTCGGACTCGTCGATGCCCAGCTCGGACACCAGCAGCTCCAGGACCTCCCCGCTGATGCTGTCGGTGACCTCGAGCCGCACGGCCGGGCCGAAGCGGCGGCGCAGCAGCTCCTTCTCGAGGGCCTGCAGGAGGTTCTCGGCGTCGTCCTCCTCGACCTCCAGGTCCTCGTTGCGGGTGACGCGGAAGACCTGGTGCTCCTCGACGTCCATCCCCGGGAACAGGTCGTCCAGGTGCTGGGCGATCACGTCCTCCAGCGGGATGAACCGGGCCTCCTGGCCCGGCGCGTGCCGGGCCCGCGGGCCGTCCACGGACAGCAGCCGCGGCAGCTGGTCCGGGACCTTGACGCGGGCGAAGAGCCGCTTGCCGGACTGCGGGTTGCGCACCATCACGGCGAGGTTGAGGCTGAGCCCCGAGATGTACGGGAACGGGTGGGCCGGGTCCACGGCCAGCGGGGTGAGGATCGGGAAGACCCGCTGGTGGAAGTCCCGGGTGATCCGCTCCCGGGTGGCGGCGTCGAGGTCGCCCCAGCCGACCAGGTGGATGCTCTCGCGGGCCAGCTCCGGGCGCACCAGCTCGTGGAAGGCGCGCGCGTGGCGGTCCTGGAGCTCGTGGGCGCGGAGGCTGATCGCCTCCATCTGCTCCGCGGGGGAGAGCCCGGAGGCGGCCGGGCGGGCGATGCCCGTGGCGATCCGCCGCTTCAGCCCGGCGACCCGGACCATGAAGAACTCGTCCAGGTTGGAGGCCACGATGGACAGGAACTGCACCCGCTCCAGCAGGTGGAGCTCCGGGTCCTCGGCGAGCTCCAGGACCCGGGAGTTGAACGCGATCCAGCTGGCCTCGCGGTCGAGGAAGCGCTCGGGGCCGTGCAGCCCCTCGAGGACCTGCGGGACGGCGGGGACGGGGTCGCC
This sequence comes from Kocuria rosea, assembly GCF_023715525.1. Taxonomy (GTDB): domain Bacteria; phylum Actinomycetota; class Actinomycetes; order Actinomycetales; family Micrococcaceae; genus Kocuria; species Kocuria rosea_A. The sequence continues at coordinate 76,287 of NZ_JAMBOG010000007.1, forward strand.
GATCCGGTCCCGGTCCCCGTGGGCCCCGCCGGGCCCGGTCGCTGACGCCCGCGCGGCGCCCGGGGTCTCCGGGGCGGGCGCGGGCTCCGGGCTTTCCTGCTGCTTCGTGGTCATGACGGTCCTGTCTGGTCGGGGCAGGGGGTGACGGTGCCGGCGTACATGACGTCGAGGTGCCACGGGCGGAAGCCGAGGCGCTCGTAGAGGCGCATGGCCGGGGTGTTGTCCCCGTCCACGTAGAGCATGACCTCGGCCAGGCCCTGCGCCGCGAGGTGGTTGACGCCCGCGGCCGTCAGCGCCCGGCCCAGGCCGGTGCCCTGGTGCTCCGGGGCGATGCCGACGGCGTAGACCTCGCCCAGCGCCGCGTGCTCGCCGTCGCCGGGGTGGACCTTGGTCCAGTGGAAACCGGCCACCCTCGCGGGCTCCGCCTCCGGGACGGCCAGGAGGAAGCCCGCGGGGTCGAACCAGGGCTCGGCCTCCCGCTGCCGCAGGTCCTCGAGGCTCATCCGGCCCTGCTCGGGGTGCGCGGCGAACGCGGCCGCGTTGACCCGCAGCCACTCCTGCTCGTCGCGGCCGGGCTCGAACGCCCGCAGCCGGAAGCCGGCGGGCATCGTCTCCGGCAGGGGGACGTCCTCCGCGCCCCGCAGCGGGCGCAGCAGCCGGTGCAGGTCCCGGACGGGGGCCAGTCCGTGGCGGGCGGCCAGCGCCACCGCGCCGGGGTGGCCGCCGTGCGCCCACGCGTGCACCGTCCCGGCGAGGTCCTCGGCCAGCGCGGCGGCCAGGGACCCGCCGACCCCGCGGCGGCGGTGGGCGGGGTCCACGACCAGTTCCAGCAGGTGCGAGGGGACACCGTCCTCGTCCGGCTCGCGCACGCGCACGGCCGCCCCCACGAGCTCCCCCTCGGAGGAGCGGGCGAGGACGGTGCGCACCCGGTCGCCGGCGGCCCGCAGGTCCACGAGCGTCTGGTCGGAGAAGGGCGGGTCGCCGTCGGCGGCGGCGGCGCGGGACGCGAGCGCGGTGATCTCCTCGACCGGCGGCGCGGCGGGGCGCTCCAGGACGTACGGCGCGGACCGGGACATGGGGCCTCCTGCAGGACGGGGCGGGCGGTGCGGCGGGACGGGGCGGACGGGCGGGTCAGTCCTCCCGGCCGCGGCCCGTGGTGAAGCTGTAGCCCACGTTACGCACCGTGGTGATCAGGTGCTCGTGGTCGGCGCCCAGCTTGGCGCGCAGCCGCCGCACGTGCACGTCCACCGTGCGGGTGCCGCCGTAGTAGTCGTAGCCCCAGACCTCGCTCAGCAGCTGGGCGCGGGTGAAGACGCGGCCGGCGTGCTGGGCCAGGAACTTCAGCAGCTCGAACTCCTTGTACGTCAGGTTCAGGGGGTGGCCGTTGACGTGGGCGGAGTAGGCGGCGTCGTCGATGACCACGGAGCCCACGCGGATCCGCGTGTCGTCCTCCGGCTCCTCGGCGGTGCGCGAGGAGGCCAGGCGCAGGCGGGCCTCGACCTCGGCGGGCCCGGCGGTGTCGAGCACGACGTCGTCGACCATCCAGTTGGCGGCCACCGCCGCCATCCCGCCCTCCGTGAGCACCATGAGCAGCGGGGCCGCCAGGCCCTTGGCCGTGAGCAGCTGGGCGAGGTTGCGGGCGGTGATCAGATCCGTGCGGCCGTCCAGGACGACCACGTCGGGCTCGTGCCCGTCGAGGCTGCCCGAGGCCGTGCGCGTGGGCGCGACGGCCACCTTGTGGTTGAGCAGGTCGAGGGCCGGCAGCACCGATGCCGAAGGTCCGTCCGCGTCGGTCAGCATCAGGATCTGGAACACTCAGACTTCTCCACTCTTGCGTACGGACTGAGCTGTCAGTATAAGTCCCGGGTCCCGTCGCCCCGCGCGGGCGCGGCGCGGCGCAGGAGCGTCGCCCCGGGAGCTCCCGCGGGGCGAGCGGCTATCGTTGCACGTGTCCGGCCCCGTGCCCCGTCCCCGGACACCGGCCCCGACCCCGACCAGTGCAGGAACATCCGCCCCATGAGATACGCCATGATCGCCGCCTGCAGCGTGCTCAGCCTCGCGGCGGGCCTCACCGCGGTCGTGGTCGGCCCGCCCGCCCCGCTGCTGCTGGCCGTCGGCATGTCCGTGGTGATCGGCGTGGGGTGGCCCGCGGCCACCGGCATCGCCGCCCGGCACCGGCACACCGTCATCATGAGCGCCGCCGGGATCGTCGCGGCGGCGGTCGTCCAGCTCGGACCGGGACAGCAGCTCGTGTGGCTGCCCGCGGTGGTGGGCGTGGCCCTGATGACCGTGTTCGCCGCGGAGCTCGCCCGCGGCGAGGGCGCCGGGCACCGGCTGGAGTCCGCGGTCGCCTCGACGGCGGGGATGCTCGCGGCCGTCAGCTCCTCCGGGTGGATCGCCCTGGCGGAGGACTACCGGGCCAGCGGCGCGGACCCTCGGCTGCTCGTCGTGGTGGGCGCGGTCCTCGCCGGGGTGGTGGCCCTGGTGGGCGCCCGCGTGATCGCGGCCGCCCCGAAGCGCTCCCCGAAGCGGGGGGTCGTGGCCCTGGGCGTGAGCCCCGTGGCGTTCCTCGGCGTGGGGGCGCTCTTCACGGCCCGGCTGGTGAGCACCGTGGTAGCTTAGGGACCATGCTTGCACTCGAGATCTTCTACCTCGTCCTGCTGGGGATCGCCGGCCTGTTCATCCTCGGGATCTCCTGGAAGGTGATCACCGGTCTGTTCAAGGGCCAGCACTAGTTCCGTGCCGATCGAGATCCCCTCGGATCTGACCCCCGAGCTCGTCCCCTTCGCCTGGTTGCTGGGCGAGTGGGAGGGTGACGGCTTCCTGGGCTACGGCGAGGCCGAGCAGAGACCCTTCCGCCAGCGCGTGACGTTCGAGCAGAACGGCCTGCCGTTCCTGCAGTACCGGGCGGAGGCGACGCTCCTCGACGAGGAGGGGCAGCCGATGCGCCCGGCCACCGTCGAGCAGGGCTTCTGGCAGATCGACCGCACGCTCGAGGACGGCGACGTCGGCCCCGGGATGCTCCCGGCCGACGTCGTGCCGGTGCTCAAGGGCGCCGAGGACGTGGAGCGGCTGCGCAACGCCGACGGCGGCTTCGACATCCTCGTCACCCTCACCCACCCCGGCGGCGTCGCGGAGCTCTACGTCGGGCAGATCAAGGGCCCGCGGATCGACCTCGCGACCGACGCCGTGGTCCGCGCCCGCGGGGCCAAGGAGTACGCCGCGTCCACCCGCATGTACGGGCTCGTGCACGGCGACCTCTTCTGGGCGTGGGACATGGCCGCCTTCGGCGCACCGCTGGCCACGCACGCCTCCGCCCAGCTCAAGAAGGTGGGCTGAGCCCGTGGGCGAGCACCGCTCACCCCTCCTGGGCCGGCCCGGCGCCGTCGAGGCCGCCGGTCCCGACCGCGGGGTCGCCGCGCACTACGGCGACCCGGTGCGCGAGCAGCGCGCCCTCGTGCGCGTGACCGGCACCGTGGTGGACCTCTCCCACAAGGGCGTCGTCACCGTCGGCGGTCCCGACCGGCTCAGCTGGCTCACCACGCTCTCCTCCCAGGTGCTCACCGGTCTCGAGCCCGGCCGCGGCACCGAGACCCTCTTCCTGTCCGTGCAGGGCCGCATCGAGACCGCCCCGCACGTCGTCGACGACGGCGCCACCACGTGGCTCCTCACGGAGGCCGACGAGACCGCCCCCCTGGTGGCGTGGCTGCAGTCCATGCGCTTCGCCCTGCGCGTCGAGATCGCCGACCGCACGGACGAGTGGGCCGTGCTCGGCTCAACCGGCCCCGTGCCCGGCGTCGAGGGCGTCGCCTGGCGCGACCCCTGGCCGCAGGTGGCCCCCGGCGGGTGGAGCTACGCCCTGCTCGACGGTCCGCACCCCGGGGAGGAGCGCACCTGGTACGAGCGGCTCGTGCCGCGCGCCGACCTCGCCCGCATCACCGAGGACCTCCCGCTCGCGGGCTCCTGGGCCGCGGAGGCCCTGCGCATCGCCGCGTGGCGCCCGCGCTGGGGCACCGAGACCGACGAGAAGACCATCCCGCACGAGCTCGACCTGCTGCGCACCGCGGTGCACCTGGCCAAGGGCTGCTACAAGGGCCAGGAGACGGTCGCGCGCGTGCACAACCTCGGCCACCCCCCGCGCCGCCTGGCCCTGCTTGACCTCGACGGCTCCGAGCACGGGCTGCCGGCCGCGGGCTCCCCGGTGCTCGCCGGGGAGCGCACGGTCGGGCGGGTCACCTCGGTGCAGCTGCACCACGAGGAAGGTCCCATCGCCCTGGCCGTGCTCAAGCGCTCGGTGGATCCCGCCGCCGCGCTCGTGGTCGCGGACGGCGAGGACCGCTGGGCCGCCGCGCAGCAGGTGATCGTGGCCCCCGACGCCGGGCAGGTCGTCGGCCGCCGCCAGGACGGCTTCCTGCGCGGGCCCCGCGGGACGCGCCCGTAGCAGCCGCGCCCCGCGGGGCGGCGCGTCAGCGGCCGAAGAGGACGCGGGCCTCGTCCCAGCGGTGCTGGGGCACGGTCTTGAGCCCGTCGAGGGCCTCGGAGAAGTCCACCCGCACCATGTCGGTGCCGCGCAGGGCGACCATCTTGCCCCACTGCTTCTGGTGCACCAGGTCCACCACGGCCATCCCGAAGCGGGTGGCCAGCACCCGGTCGAAGCCGGTCGGGGCCCCGCCGCGCTGGATGTGGCCCAGGGTGGTGTTGCGGGTCTCGATCCCGGTCATCCGCTCGATCTCCTCGGTGACGTACTCCCCGACCCCGCCCAGGCGCGGGCGGCCGGAGGCCTCCGCGCCCTTCTCGGCGACCACCTGGTCGAAGCCCTCGGGGATGAAGCCCTCGGCCACGACCACCAGCGGGGACCGGCCGCGCTCGTAGACCTCCGAGACCCACTCGCAGACCTGCTCCATGGACACCGACTGCTCCGGGATCAGCACCGCGTGGGCCCCGGCGGACATCCCCGAGTGCAGGGCGATCCACCCGACGTGGCGGCCCATGACCTCGGCGACCATGCACCGGTGGTGGGACTCCCCGGTGGTGCGCAGCCGGTCCATGGCGTCGGTGGCGATCTGCACGGCGGTGTCGAAGCCGAAGGTGTAGTCGGTGGCCTGCAGGTCGTTGTCGATGGTCTTGGGCACCCCCACCACCGGCAGCCCGGCGTCGGCCAGGCGCTTGGCCCCGGCCAGGGTTCCCTCCCCGCCGATGGCCACGATCGCGTCGACGGCGTGGCGCTCGAGCATCACCGAGATCTTCTCCGGGCCCCCGAGGGGCCCGTCGAAGGGGTTGGTGCGGGAGGTGCCCAGGATGGTCCCGCCCTCCCGTGCCAGGCCGCGGACCTTGGTGCGGGGCAGGTCCATGATGTCGCCCTCGAGCACCCCGCGCCAGCCGTCGCGGAAGCCGACGAACTCGTGGTCGTAGGTCTTGATCCCGTGCAGCACCGCGCCGCGGATCACGGCGTTGAGCCCGGGGCAGTCCCCGCCGCTGGTCAGCAGTCCGATCTTCATCCGTGCAGTCTCCTCCGAGGTCGCCGGGCGCGGGCCACCGGTGGGTGGGCGCCGGTCGTGGGTGGCGGTCGTGGTGGCGGGGTCGTGCGGGTCCGGCCGTGCCGGGCGCACCCGGCACGGCCAGTCTAGTGAGTCGGCCTCCGCGGCGGACCAGCACGCGCGCGGCCCCGTCGTGCCTACACTTCCCTGGAGGGCCCGTCCGGGCCGGAAGGAGGTCCGCGATGGCCGAGGACATGGAGCCGGTCCGGGAGAACCTGCGCGAGTTCATCGACAAGCTGGTGGACGAGGGGTACACGGTGCGCGACGGGCAGTCCCCGGACCCCGACCTCATCGACCCCGGGGGCTCCGCCGTGGAGACCTGGCGGGAGGACTACCCGTACCCGGAGCGGATGTCCCGGGAGGACTACGAGCTGGAGAAGTACCAGCTGCAGATCGAGCTGCTGAAGTTCCAGTACTGGGGCCAGGACCACGACCTCAAGCACGTGATCGTGTTCGAGGGCCGCGACGCCGCCGGCAAGGGCGGGACCATCAAGCGCTTCACCGAGCACCTCAACCCCCGTGCGGCCCGGGTGGTGGCGCTGACGAAGCCCTCGGACCGCGAGCGCGGCCAGTGGTACTTCCAGCGCTACATCCAGCACCTGCCCACCGCCGGGGAGATCGTGATGTTCGACCGCTCCTGGTACAACCGCGCCAACGTGGAGCGGGTGATGGGCTTCTGCACCGACGACGAGTACCACCGGTTCATGGAGCAGGCCCCGGTGTTCGAGAAGATGCTGGTGGACTCCGGGATCCACCTCACCAAGTTCTGGTTCTCGGTCACCCAACACGAGCAGCGCACCCGCTTCGCGATCCGCCAGATCGACCCGGTGCGGCGGTGGAAGCTCTCGCCCATGGACCTGGCGTCCCTGGACCGGTGGGAGGACTACACGGAGGCGAAGGAGGAGATGTTCCTGCGCACCGACACCGACCACGCCCCCTGGATCACCATCAAGTCCAACGACAAGAAGCGGGCGCGGCTCAACGCGATGCGCTGGTTCCTGAACCAGTTCGACTACGAGGACAAGGACCCCTCCGTGGTCTACGGCCCCGATCCGCTGCTGGTGCGCCGCGGCCGGGAGGCCGTGGGCGACTGAGCCCCGGCCTCCGACGACGCCGCCCGCCCCCGGCCGGGGGCGGGCGGCGTCGTGCGTGGCCGGGTCCGGGCTCAGCGGCCGGCGCGGTCCACGAGGGCCCAGCCGGCGGCGGCGTTGACGGCGGTGACGGCGAGCACGGACGGCCACGCGCCGATCCGCTTCGCCAGCGGGTGGGAGAGCCCGAAGCCCAGGACGTAGAGCCCGCCGAGCGCGGCGGCCGTGGCCGGCCCGCGCCGGTGCCACCACGAGTGCGCGGCCACGGCCCCGGCGCCCGCCAGCACGGCCCCGCCCAGGGGGCGGTTGCCCGTGGCGCGGGCGGTCGCGTAGCCGCCGACCAGGCCCGCGGTGACGGCCGCGGAGGCGGGGACGGCGTCCAGGGCCGTCGTGGCCGCGCTCACGCGGCGCCGCCCAGGAAGTCCTGGAGCCGGCCCAGGCCCTCGGCGAGGTCGTCGTCGCCCAGGGCGTAGGACAGGCGCAGGAAGCCGGACGGGCCGAACGCCTCACCGGGCACGACGGCCACCTCGGCCCGTTCCAGGATCAGCTCGGCGAGCTCCGCGGAGGTCTGCGGCACGGCGTCGCCGAAGCGCTTGCCGAGCAGCCCGCGCACGTCCGCGTAGGCGTAGAACGCCCCGGTCGGGACGGGGCACTCCACGCCCTCGATCGCGTTGAGCGCCTCGACCATGGCCCGGCGCCGGCGGTCGAAGGCCTCCCGCATCCGGTGCGCCTCGTCGAGCGGGCCCGACACGGCCGCGAGCGCCGCGCGCTGGGCGACGTTGTTGACGTTCGAGGTCAGGTGCGACTGCAGGTTCGTGGCCGCCTTGACGACGTCGGGGGCGCCGATCATCCAGCCCACGCGCCAGCCGGTCATGGCGTAGGTCTTGGCCACGCCGTTGAGGACGACCACGTTCTCGCCCAGCTCCGGGACCGCGGCGGCGATCGAGGTGAACGGGACGCCGTCGTAGGTCAGGTGCTGGTAGATCTCGTCGGTGAGCACGAAGATGCCCTTCCCGGCCGCCCAGCGGCCCACGGCCGCGGTCTCCTCGGGGGAGTACACCGCGCCCGTGGGGTTGGACGGGGAGCAGAACAGCAGGGCCTTGGTGCGCTCCGTGTACGCGGCCTCCAGCAGCTCGGGCGTCACCTTGTAGCCGAGCTCCGGGCCGGCGAAGACCTCCACGGGGTTGCCGCCGGCGAGCTTGACGGCCTCCGGGTAGGTGGTCCAGTAGGGGGCGGGCAGCAGCACGTCGTCGCCCTCGTCCACGACCGTGGCGAAGGCCTGGAAGACGGCCTGCTTGCCGCCGTTGGTGATGAGCACCTGGAACGGGTCGACCGTGTACCCGTCGTCCCGGGCGGTCTGCTCGGCGACCGCCCGGCGCAGCTCGGGCAGGCCCGCGGCCGGGGTGTACCGGAAGTTCGCCGGGTCCTGCAGGGCCGCCGCCGCGGCGTCCACGATGTACTGCGGGGTGGGGAAGTCGGGCTCCCCGGCGCCGAAGCCGATCACGGGCCGGCCGGCGGCCTTGAGCGCCTTCGCCTTGGCGTCCACCGCGAGCGTCGCGGACTCTGCGATGGCGCCGACGCGCCGGGAGATGCGGGGTGAGGTCATGAGCGGGGGCCTCCTGGAAGGGGACGGGCGGGTCCCGCCGGGGCGGGAGCAGGTGGGCTGGCGTGGGGCCCATGCTACTCGGGGGCCCCCGGGACGGGCCGGGGGCGCCGCGCCCGGGCCGGGCCCGGATTGCACGCCCGCGCCCCCGTCCCCTAGGATGGTCCACTGGTGTCGCCGACGCCTGCCCGGCCGCGCCGTTGCCGCGGGGCCGGATGGTAGAGTCGGTGACCGGGTCCGAGCGATCGACCCCGGCGTGCGCACGCCGGGAGCCCTCGCGAGGCACGAAGGGCAGTGGCGCAATTGGTAGCGCAGCGGTCTCCAAAACCGCAGGTTGCAGGTTCGAGTCCTGTCTGCCCTGCTCCAGTCCGGGTCGGATCCGGCGCTCCCCGTGGAGCGCCGGGCCCGGCCCGCGGCGGCCCGGGCACCGGTGCCGCCGTCCGGGCGAGACGGCGTCGCCGCACGGCACGCACGAGTCCACACAGGGAGAGCCGATGTCGCAGACCACCGCCGGCAAGGCCTCGGGTCAGCCCTCGGGGCGGGACGCCGAGAGCCCCCGCGGGCTCTTCGGGCGGCTCTTCCTCTTCCTGCGCCAGGTGGTGGGCGAGCTCAAGAAGGTCGTCACCCCCACCCGGCGCGAGCTCGTCAACTACGTGCTGGTCGTGCTCGTGTTCGTCGCGTTCATGATGGTGCTCATCTCCGTCCTGGACCTCGCGTTCGGGCAGGCCGCGCTGTGGATCTTCGGGCAGGGGAGCGACGCCGCCGGCGGCTGACCCCCGGGGAGTGCACCGGCCGGCGCGGACCGGGCGCCGCGGCACACCAGAGCACGACATCCACAGAGAGCAGGGAGATCCAGTGACCGAGCACGAGCTCGACAACGGCATCGAGACCGCCGAGGCGGCGGCCGACGTCGACGAGCAGGCCCCGGAGGCCGCGGCCCCCGAGCAGGACCTCGGCGCCGAGGAGGCCCCCGCCCAGGACGCCGCCGAGCCGGCCGTGGACCCCGTCGAGGAGTTCAAGGCCAAGCTGCGCCGGCAGGAGGGCGACTGGTACGTCATCCACACCTACGCCGGCTACGAGAACCGCGTGAAGACGAACCTCGAGACCCGCATCCAGTCCCTCAACATGGAGGACGACATCTTCCAGATCGAGGTGCCGATGGAGGAGGTCGTCGAGATCAAGAACGCCCAGCGCAAGACCGTCCGCCGCGTGCGGATCCCGGGCTACGTGCTGGTGCGGATGAACCTCACCGACGCCTCGTGGGGCGCCGTGCGCCACACCCCCGGCGTGACCGGCTTCGTCGGCCAGGACGCGTACAACCCCGTCCCGCTGCGCCTCGACGAGGTCTTCGAGATGCTCAACCCCACCTTCGAGGCCCCCGCCGGCACCGAGGCCGCGGCCCAGCCCAGCGCGCAGCCGCAGATCGACGTGGACTTCGAGGTCGGCGAGTCCGTGATCGTCAAGGAGGGCCCGTTCGAGACCCTTCCCGCCACGATCTCCGAGATCAAGGTCGAGTCCCAGCAGCTCGTCGTGCTCGTGTCGATCTTCGAGCGCGAGACCCCCGTGACCCTCGGCTTCAACCAGGTCTCCAAGATCTGACCCCCGCGGGCACCGCCCGCCCACCAGTCCCGGCCTCCGCGGCGCACGCTTCGCCGAGGGGGCCGACCGGCCGCCGCGCCACGGCGGCCACCCGCCGCCGTACGCTCCTGTGCGCCGGTACGTCCAGCAAGAGAAGGACCAGCACATGGCTCCCAAGAAGAAAAAGGTCTCCGGCCTGATCAAGCTGCAGATCCAGGCAGGCGCCGCCAACCCGGCGCCTCCCGTGGGTCCGGCTCTCGGTCAGCACGGCGTCAACATCATGGAATTCTGCAAGGCCTACAACGCGGCCACGGAATCCCAGCGCGGCAACATCATCCCCGTGGAGATCACGGTCTACGAGGACCGCTCCTTCACCTTCGTCACGAAGACCCCGCCCGCCGCGCAGCTGATCAAGAAGGCCGCCGGCGTCGCCAAGGGCTCCGGTGTCCCGCACACCCAGAAGGTCGGCAAGCTCACCATGGACCAGGTCCGGGAGATCGCCGAGACCAAGAAGGAAGACCTCAACGCCAACGACATCGACGCCGCGGCGAAGATCATCGCCGGCACCGCCCGCTCCATGGGCATCGAGGTCGAGTGATCAGCGTCCGCTGATCACCCACCCACCCACCGAATTCCCCGTGGCAGGGCCGAGCGCGGCCCGCAGACCACAACTGCACAAGGAGAAGAAGCAGATGGCAAAGCGCAGCAAGGCGTACCAGGCGGCTGTCGCCAAGATCGAGGAGGGCAAGTTCTACGCCCCGGCCGAGGCCGTCGCCCTGGCCAAGGAGATCGACAGCGCCAAGACCGACTCCACCGTGGAGGTCGTCCTCCGCCTCGGCGTCGACCCCCGCAAGGCCGACCAGATGGTCCGCGGCACCGTGAACCTGCCCAACGGCACCGGCAAGACCGCCCGCGTCGTCGTCTTCGCGACCGGCGACAAGGCCGCCGCCGCCGAGGAGGCCGGTGCGGACTACGTCGGCTCGGACGACCTGATCGCCCGCATCCAGGGCGGCTGGACCGACTTCGACGCCGCCGTGGCCACCCCGGACATGATGGGCAAGGTCGGGCGCCTGGGCAAGGTGCTCGGTCCCCGCAACCTCATGCCGAACCCCAAGACCGGCACCGTGACCATGGACGTCGCCAAGGCCGTCGCCGACATCAAGGGCGGCAAGATCGACTTCCGCGTCGACAAGCACTCGAACCTGCACTTCATCGTGGGCAAGACGTCCTTCGAGACCGCCAAACTCGCGGAGAACTACGCCGCGGCGCTCGAGGAGATCCTGCGCCTGAAGCCGTCCGCGTCCAAGGGCCGCTACATCACCAAGGCGACCGTCTCCACGACGTTCGGCCCGGGCATCCCGGTCGACCCGAACGCCACCGAGGTCGTCGTCGGCGCGTGACGCCGTGATCCGGGACCCCTCGAGAGTCCCACGGGTGGGGGCCCGGCCGCTGCGGCCGGGCCCCTTGCCGTTCCGCCCCGCCTGAGCCCGCGGAGTGCGCCTGCGCCTCCGGAAGGGAGTTCCCCGTGACCGAGCACCTCCCGGTGCGCATCGAGCAGATGCGCATCCCCGACGAGTTCGACGACGACGCGCAGCGCCTGCTGGGCCGGGTCGCGGACCTCGTGCGCCGCTCCCGGCAGCACGTCTGGGGGATCTCCGATCTCACCGGTGACGCCCAGGAGCTCTACCGCGACCTCAAGGACCCCTTCGAGCGCGTCGTCATCCTGCTGGCCTGGACGGACGGCCGGCTCGCGGGCCGCGCCGAGGTGCGCCTGCCGCTCGTGAGCTTCACCGGCTCCGCGCACGTCGTGGTGGACGTCGACCCGGAGGTCACCTCCCAGGGCACCGGCAGCGAGCTGCTGGCCGCCGCCGAGCAGCTGGCCGTGGGCGAGTCCCGCCGGCACATCCGGATCCAGACCGAGCACCCCGGCCCCGAGGAGATCGAGGGCGACGGCAGCGTCACCGGCGTCTTCCCCGTCATCACGCCCGGGATGGTCGAGTGGGTCGACGCCGCCGACGGCTCCGGCCGGCTGCCCGTGTCCAACCGGCAGACCCGCTTCGCCCTCAACGCCGGCTACCGGCTCGAGTCGGTCAGCGACTTCGCCGTCCTCGAGGTCCCGCTCCCGCCCGCGCGGGAGGAGGCGCTGCTGCGCGAGACGACGGCCTCGCCCCCGCCGGAGGCCTACCGGATCCACACCTGGGACGGGCCCGCCCCCGAGCGGTGGCTCGACCAGCTCGCCGTGCTGCACTCGCGCATGGCCGCCGACACCTTCCTGCCCCCCGTCGCCGCCCACCCCGACCCCTGGGACGCCGAGCGGGTGCGCCGCACCGAGCAGCTGCGCGCCGAGGCCGGCCACCGCTCGCTGTTCGCCGTGGCCGAGCACGAGGCCACGGGCCGGCTCGTGGGGATGACCGAGATCGTCCTGACGGGCGACGAGCCCGCCATCGGGATGCAGGACGAGACCGTGGTGCTGCGCGAGCACCGCCGCCGCTGGCTGGGCACCCGGCTCAAGCTGGCCAACCTCCAGCAGCTCGCCCGCACGGCCCCGTCCGTGCGCACGCTCTACTCGTGGAGCCACAGCGGCGACGACCGGATGAACCGGGTCAACAACCGGCTCGGCTTCCGCGTGGCCGGGCGCAGCGGCGTCTGGTCCCGCGAGGTCCCCGCCCCCTGACGGGCGTCCCCGCCCCGATTTGGCCGGGGCGGGGACGTAGGGTAGCCTGGGGCGTACCAAAGACCGCCGGTCGTGGTTCCCCCTGCCCGTCGCGTCCCGTTCGGGAGGCGCAGGACGGGGGAGCAGCCGTAAGAGTTCCGCCAGGAACGGCCAGCGCAGGTGATCCAGCACAGCCAGCACGCTCCGTCCTGCACGGACCGTGCCGTCGAGCCCCGGGCATCTGCGCGGGGCTTTTTCTGTGCCCGAGCCCTTCCGGCAGCGCCCGGCATCGAAGACCGGAAGGAGTACCATGGCGAACCCGGAAAAGGCAGCCGCGGTCGCCGAGTTGAAGGAGCTGTTCTCCAACTCGGACGCTGCTGTCCTGACTGAGTACCGCGGTCTCACCGTGGCCCAGCTCAAGGAGCTGCGCCGCTCGCTCGGTGAGAACGCCGAATACGCCGTGGTGAAGAACACGCTGACCGCGATCGCGGCCAAGGAGATGGGCATCGACGCGTTCGACGGCCACCTCTCCGGGCCGAGCGCCATCGCCTTCATCTCGGGAGACCCCGTCGAGGCCGCCAAGAGCCTGCGTGACTTCGCCAAGGCGAACCCGCAGCTCGTCCTGAAGAGCGGTTACCTCGAGGGCAAGGCGCTCAGCGAGGCCGAGATCACGCGGCTCGCGGACCTCGAGTCCCGCGAGGTGCTGCTCGCCAAGGTGGCCGGTGTCACCCAGGCGTCGCTGTCCAGGGCCGCCGCGCTGTTCCAGGCCCCGCTGTCCAAGGCGGTCCGCACGGCCGAGGCGCTGCGCGCCAAGGTCGAGGAGCAGGCAGCCTAGCCAGCCCCCGCCGCGAGGCACATTCTCACCACGGAACCAGAACGTCCCGCGCCGACGAACCCGGTCGGGGCACCACATCGAAAAGGAGCCACAACCATGGCCAAGCTCACCACCGACGAACTGATCGACGCCTTCAAGGAGCTTTCCCTCATCGAGCTCTCCGAGTTCGTCAAGGCGTTCGAGGAGACCTTCGACGTCACCGCCGCCGCCCCCGTGGCCGTCGCCGGTGCCGCCGCTCCGGCCGCCGCCGCCGAGGAGGCCGAGGAGCAGACCGAGTTCGACGTCGTCCTCGAGGCCGCCGGCGAGAAGAAGATCCAGGTCATCAAGGAGGTCCGCGCGCTGACCTCCCTCGGCCTGAAGGAGGCCAAGGACCTCGTCGACTCCGCCCCCAAGGCCGTCCTCGAGGGCGCCAACAAGGAGGCCGCGGAGAAGGCCAAGGAGGCCCTCGAGGGCGCCGGCGCCACCGTCACCCTCAAGTAAGTTCCTCGGAACCGCTTCACCCGGAACGCGTTCTCGCGAACGCTTCCTGCGAGGCCCCGGACGCACGCCGTCCGGGGCCTCGCGCCGTTCCCGGATGTGGGACACTGGAGGCACAACCACATCGGCCGTCCACCCGCGGCGGGAGAGTCCGTCGTCGTCCGCTGCCGGACGACGCCGGCGCCGAAGGAGCAAATCCTCCCCGGGAATCTCTCAGGCCCCCGTACCGCTGCGAGCAGGCCACTCTGAAGAGGTCCGTCCTCCCCGGCCGCCGGCCGGGTCCGGGCCACCGACGGTGCAAGCCCCTCCCGTGCGGAGCCGGCGAAAACTCTCAGGTCAGTGAACAGAGCGGGGAGGCAGGACGGGCCCCACCGGGCCTCCGACCACGAGGAGCTGACCTTGTCCTTCCTGTCACGCCACATCGGACCGGACGCGGCCGAGGCGCGGATCATGCTCGAGACGGTCGGTGCCGCCGACCTCGACGAGCTCGTCGCCCGCGCCGTGCCCGCCACCATCGCCGCGGACCGGCCCCTGCGGCTGCCGGCCCCGATGGCCGAGCACGAGGCGCTGAGCGCGCTGCGCCGGATCGCCGCCAAGAACCGGGTGATGACCCAGATGATCGGCCAGGGCTACGCGGACACCGTCACCCCGCCCGTGCTGCGCCGCAACATCCTCGAGAACCCGGCCTGGTACACCTCCTACACCCCGTACCAGCCGGAGATCTCGCAGGGCCGCCTCGAGGCCCTGCTGACCTTCCAGAACGCCGTCATGGACCTCACCGGCCTCGACCTCGCCAACGCGTCCCTGCTCGACGAGGCCACCGCCGTGGCCGAGGCCGTGCTGATGATGCGCCGGGCCAACCGGAAGTCCACGAGCCGGCGCGTCGTGGTGGACTCCCGCACCCTCCCGCAGACCCTCGCCGTGCTGCGGGGCCGCTGCCGGGCCGTGGGCGTGGAGCTCGTGGTCGCGGACCTCGCCGCGGGGCTGCCCGAGGGCGGGTGCTTCGGCGTGGTCCTCGCCCAGGTGGGCGTCGACGGCGACGTCGCCGGGCTCGCCGACCGCACCGAGGAGGCGCACGCCGCCGGGGCCCTCGTCACGGTGACGACCGACCTGCTCGCCCTGGCCCTGCTGCGCTCCCCGGGGGAGCAGGGCGCGGACATCGCCGTCGGCTCCGCGCAGCGCTTCGGCGTGCCCCTGTTCTTCGGCGGCCCGCACGCCGCGTTCCTCGCCTGCCGCAAGGGCCTCGAGCGCAACCTGCCCGGGCGCCTCGTGGGCGTCTCGGTCGACTCCTCGGGCCGGCCCGCCTACCGGCTGGCGCTGCAGACCCGCGAGCAGCACATCCGCCGCGAGAAGGCCACCTCCAACATCTGCACGGCCCAGGCGCTGCTGGCCATCGTCGCCGGGGCGTACGCCGCGTACCACGGCGCCGACGGGCTGCGGGCGATCGCCGAGCGCCTGCACGGACTCGCCGCGCGCCTCGCCGCCGGGCTGAGCGCGGCCGGCACCACCGTGGTCCACGACCGGTTCTTCGACACCGTCCTGGCCGAGGTGCCCGGCCGGGCCGACGCGGTCGTGGCCGCCGCGGCCGAGCGGGGGATCAACGTCCGCGGGGTCGACGCCGACCACGTCTCCGTGTCCGTGGGCGAGCCCCACGACGAGCGCGACGTCGACGCCGTGCTCGCCGCCTTCGGCGCCGCCCCCGCCGGGCCGGAGACCGGGCCGGACGCCGCGCCCGGCACCGCGCCCGACGCGGCGTGGGAGCTGCCGGCAGCGCTGCTGCGCACCGACTCCTACCTCGTCCACCCGGTGTTCACCCTGCACCGCTCCGAGACCGCGATGATGCGCTGGCTGCGCTCCCTCGCGGACAAGGACCTGGCCCTGGACCGGACCATGATCCCCCTGGGCTCGTGCACGATGAAGCTCAACGCCGCCGCCGAGATGGAGCCCATCAGCTGGCCGGAGTTCGCCGGGATCCACCCGCTGGCCCCGGAGGACCAGACCCTCGGCTGGCGCGAGCTCATCGCCCAGCTCGAGGCGTGGCTGACCGAGATCACCGGCTACGCCGCGGTCTCCGTCCAGCCCAACGCGGGCTCCCAGGGGGAGCTCGCCGGGCTGCTGGCGATCCACCGCTACCACCTCTCCCGCGGGGACGCCCAGCGCACCACGATCCTCATCCCGTCCTCGGCCCACGGCACCAACGCGGCCTCCGCGGTGCTCGCGGACCTGAAGGTCGTCGTCGTGGCCACCGCCCCGGACGGCTCCGTGGACCTCGAGGACCTGCGGGCGAAGATCGCCGCGGTCGGCGACGAGCTCGCGGGGATCATGATCACCTACCCCTCCACGCACGGCGTGTTCGAGGAGCAGGTCACCGAGGTGTGCGCGGCGGTGCACGACGCCGGCGGGCAGGTCTACGTGGACGGCGCCAACCTCAACGCCCTGATGGGCCTGGCCCGGCCGGGGCGCTTCGGCGGGGACGTCTCGCACCTGAACCTGCACAAGACCTTCTGCATCCCCCACGGGGGCGGCGGGCCCGGCGTCGGCCCGGTGGCCGTGGCCGAGCACCTCGTGCCCTTCCTGCCCGAGGACGCCGCGGCCGTGGCCGGGGACCCGGACGCCGACGCGTTCCCGATCTCCCAGGCCCGCTACGGCTCCGCCGGGGTGCTGCCCATCTCGTGGATGTACATCGCCATGACCGGCGGCGAGGGCCTCACCGCGTCGTCGCGCACGGCGATCCTGTCCGCGAACTACGTCTCGGCGCGGCTCGCGGACGTCTTCCCGACCCTGTACACCGGTCCGGGCGGGCTCGTGGCCCACGAGTGCGTCCTGGACCTGCGCCCGCTCACCAAGACCTCCGGGGCGACCGCCGAGGACGTGTGCAAGCGCCTCATCGACTACGGCTTCCACGCCCCCACCCTCGCGTTCCCCGTGGCCGGGACCCTCATGGTCGAGCCCACGGAGTCCGAGAACCTCGCGGAGCTCGACCGGTTCGTGACGGCCATGCGCGCGATCCACGCCGAGATGGCCGCGGTGGCCGACGGCGAGGTCGCGCTGGAGGACTCCGTGCTGCGCCACGCCCCGCACACCGCCGAGGCGCTGACCGCCGACGAGTGGGGGCGCGCCTACCCGCGCTCCCAGGCCGCCTACCCGCTGCCCGAGCTGCGCCTGGCCAAGTACTGGGTGCCCGTGGGACGGGTCGAGAACGCGGCCGGGGACCGCAACCTCGTCTGCAGCTGCCCGCCCGTCGAGGCGTTCGCCGCCGGCGCCGCCCAGAACGCGGAGGCGGCCCGATGAGCGCCCGGACCACCCCCCTGGAGGCGGCCCACCGCGAGGCCGGCGCCGTGTTCACGGACTTCGGGGGCTGGCAGATGCCGCTGAAGTACGCCAACGACGTCGCCGAGCACCACGCGGTGCGCCGGGCCGCCGGGCTCTTCGACCTCTCCCACATGGGCGAGGTCGCCGTGGAGGGCCCGCAGGCCGCGGCGTTCCTCGACGCCGCCCTCGTGTCCCGGCTCAGCACCCTGGCGCTGGGCCGGGCGAAGTACTCCCTGCTGGTGGACGAGGCCGGGCGCGTGCTCGACGACCTCATCACCTACCGCCTCGCCGAGGACCGCTACCTCGTGGTGCCCAACGCCGCGAACACGGCGGTGGTGCTGCAGGCCCTGCGGGAGCGCGCCGCCGGCTTCGACGTCGCCGTCGAGGACCGCACGGACGCCACGGCGCTCGTCGCCGTGCAGGGCCCCGCGGCCCAGGACGTCCTGCTCGCCGCCGGCTGCGCCGACCCGGACGCCGTGCGCGGGCTGCGCTACTACGCGTGCGTGCCCACCCGGGTGGCCGGGGTCCCCGCGCTCGTGGCCCGCACCGGGTACACGGGGGAGGACGGCTTCGAGCTCTACACCACCCCCGAGCACGCGCGCACCGTGTGGGACGCGCTGCTCGCGGCGGGGGAGGAGCACGGCGCGGTCCCGGCGGGGCTGGCCGCGCGCGACTCCCTGCGCCTGGAGGCCGGGATGCCGCTCTACGGCCACGAGCTCGGCCCGGGGGTCACCCCGTTCGAGGCGGGCCTGGGCCGGATCGTCGAGACGGCGCTGCGGACCAAGGAGGAGTTCACGGGCCGGGCGGCGCTCGAGGCGCAGGCCGCGGCGCCGCCGCAGCGGGTGCTCGTGGGCCTGCGGGGCCTCACCCGCCGCCCCGTGCGCGCAGGCAACCCCGTGCTGGCGGCCGGGGACGTGGTCGGGGAGGTCACCTCCGGAGTGCCCTCCCCGACGCTGGGGCACCCGGTCGCCATGGCCCTCGTGCGCGCCGACGCGGCCGGGGCGGGCACGGCCCTCGAGGTGGACGTCCGGGGCCGGCGCGCCCCCGTCGAACTCGCGCGGCTGCCGTTCTACCGGCGGGACTGAGGCCTCCGCGGGCGGCCCCGCGGGGCCGCTGAGATCCAGGACACGAAATTCCTCATCCTACGGCCGGTGGGCGCTCGCGTCCACCGGCCGTGTGGACAGATCGGCGGACGGCGCCTATGCTGGACATTTGCGTTGTCCCTCATTCTGCGTGCCTTCATATAGCGGTGGGCGCCCCCGGGAAGCGAACCAGCAGATCAGGACGCTGGTCCTCGCGCTCCCGTAGACCCGATCGGGAACTGCGCGATTCAACTGCAGGTCTGTGGAAGGAATCCATCTTGGTCGCCTCGAGCACCGATTCGAACGTAACCGCTAACCGACCGGCCGACGGGAACATCCCGCGCCGCATCTCCTTCGCCAAGATCCACGAACCGCTGGACGTGCCGAACCTGCTGGCCCTCCAGACGGACAGCTTCGACCGTCTCGTCGGCAACGAGCGCTGGCAGGCACGCGTCCAGCAGGCCCTCGAGAACGGCGAGAAGGGCATCGCCACGACCTCCGGCCTGGCGGACATCTTCGAGGAGATCTCCCCCATCGAGGACTTCCAGGGCACCATGTCCCTGTCCTTCTCGGAGCCCGAGTTCTACGAGCCCAAGTACACCATGGACGAGTGCAAGGACCGCGACGCCACCTACTCGGCGCCGCTGTACGTCAAGGCCGAGTTCATGAACAACAACACGGGCGAGATCAAGCAGCAGACCGTGTTCATGGGCGACTTCCCGCTGATGACCGAGAAGGGCACGTTCGTCATCAACGGCACCGAGCGTGTCGTCGTGTCCCAGCTCGTGCGCTCCCCGGGCGCCTACTTCGAGCGCGGCCAGGACCGCACCTCGGACAAGGACATCTACTCCGCGAAGATCATTCCCTCGCGCGGTGCCTGGTTCGAGCTCGAGATCGACAAGCGCGACCAGGTCGGCGTGCGCCTGGACCGCAAGCGCAAGCAGTCCGTGACCGTGCTGCTCAAGGCCCTGGGCTGGACCGAGGCCCGCATCCTCGAGGAGTTCGGGGACTACGACTCGATCCGCGCCACCCTCGAGAAGGACACCGTCGAGTCCCGCGAGGACGCGCTGCTGGACATCTACCGCAAGCTGCGCCCGGGGGAGCCGCCCACGGTCGACGCCGCGCAGGCGCTGCTCGACAACATGTACTTCAACTCGAAGCGCTACGACCTCGCCAAGGTGGGCCGCTACAAGCTCAACCGGAAGCTGGGTCTCGACAAGTCCTTCGACGACGACGACGCCTCCGTGCTCTCGGTCGACGACATCGTGGCGATGATCCGCTACCTCGTCACCCTGCACGCCGGCGGCGGGACGATCCAGGGCGTGCGCAACGGCGAGCCCCGCGAGATCGTCGTGGACGTCGACGACATCGACCACTTCGGCAACCGCCGCATCCGCGCGGTGGGCGAGCTGATCGAGAACCAGATCCGCACCGGCCTGTCCCGGATGGAGCGCGTCGTGCGCGAGCGCATGACCACCCAGGACGTCGAGGCGATCACCCCGCAGACCCTGATCAACATCCGCCCCGTGGTGGCGGCGATCAAGGAGTTCTTCGGCACCTCGCAGCTGTCGCAGTTCATGGACCAGAACAACCCGCTCGCGGGCCTGACCCACAAGCGGCGCCTGTCCGCGCTCGGC
This sequence comes from Kocuria rosea, assembly GCF_023715525.1. Taxonomy (GTDB): domain Bacteria; phylum Actinomycetota; class Actinomycetes; order Actinomycetales; family Micrococcaceae; genus Kocuria; species Kocuria rosea_A. Next base: position 96,089 of record NZ_JAMBOG010000007.1, read on the forward strand.
CCGGGCGGTCTCTCCCGCGACCGCGCCGGCATGGAGGTCCGTGACGTCCACCCGTCGCACTACGGCCGGATGTGCCCGATCGAGACCCCTGAAGGCTCCAACATCGGTCTCATCGGCTCGCTCGCGACCTACGGGCGGATCAACCCGTTCGGCTTCATCGAGACCCCGTACCGCAAAGTCGTGGGCGGCGTGGTGACCGACCAGGTCGAGTACCTCACCGCCGACGACGAGCGCGGGGTGACGATCGCGCAGGCCAACGCGCCGCTGACCGACGAGAACCGCTTCGCCGAGGACGCCGTGCTCGCGCGCGCCTCCGACGGCTCGGGCGAGGCCGTGCTGGTCGACCCCAGCGCCGTGCAGTACATGGACGTCTCCCCGCGACAGATGGTGTCCGTGGCGACCGCCCTCATCCCGTACCTCGAGCACGACGACGCCAACCGCGCGCTCATGGGCGCGAACATGCAGCGCCAGGCCGTGCCGCTGCTCGAGTCCGAGGCCCCGCTGGTGGGCACCGGCATGGAGCGCTACGCGGCGCTCGACGCCGGGGACTCCGTGCTGGCCCGCAAGGCCGGCGTGGTCGAGGAGGTCTCCGCCAACCTGGTGCGCGTGCTCAACGACGACGGGACGACCACGGTCTACCCGATCAACAAGTTCGTGCGCTCCAACCCGGGCAACACCTACAACCAGCGCGTCATCGTCTCCGAGGGCGACCGCGTCGAGGAGCGCTCGGTCATCGCCGACGGCCCCTCCACCGACCACGGCGAGCTGGCCCTGGGCAAGAACCTGCTGGTCGCCTACATGTCCTGGGAGGGCCTCAACTACGAGGACGCCATCATCCTGTCCCAGCGCATGGTCTCCGAGGACGTGCTCACCTCGATCCACATCGAGGAGCACGAGATCGACGCCCGCGACACCAAGCTGGGCGCCGAGGAGATCACCCGCGACATCCCCAACGTGTCCGAGGAGGTGCTGTCCGCCCTCGACGAGCGCGGCATCATCCACATCGGCGCCGAGGTCCAGGCGGGCGACATCCTGGTCGGCAAGGTCACCCCGAAGGGCGAGACCGAGCTGACCCCGGAGGAGCGGCTGCTGCGCGCGATCTTCGGCGAGAAGTCCCGCGAGGTCCGCGACACCTCCCTGAAGGTGCCCCACGGCGAGTCCGGCACGGTCATCGGCGTGCGCGTGTTCGACCGGGACGACGAGGACGACGACCTGCCCGCCGGCGTCAACCAGGTGGTCCGGGTCTACGTGGCCCAGAAGCGCAAGATCACCGACGGCGACAAGCTCGCCGGCCGCCACGGCAACAAGGGCGTCATCTCGAAGATCCTGCCGCTGGAGGACATGCCGTTCCTGGAGGACGGCACCCCCGTGGACATCATCCTCAACCCGCTGGGCGTGCCCGGCCGCATGAACCTCGGGCAGGTGCTCGAGGTGCACACCGGCTGGCTGGCCAAGCAGGGCTGGAACATCGAGGGCAGCCCGGAGTGGCTGAACAAGCTGCCGAACTTCCCGACGCAGTCCGGTCCCACCAACGTGGCGACCCCGGTGTTCGACGGCGCCCGCGAGGAGGAGATCTTCGACCTGCTCGACCACACCAACCCGACGCGCGACGGCGTCCGCCTGATCGACCGCTCCGGCAAGGCGCGGCTGTTCGACGGCCGCTCCGGCGAGCCGTTCCCGGACCCGATCTCCGTGGGCTACCAGTACATCCTGAAGCTGCACCACCTCGTGGACGACAAGATCCACGCGCGCTCCACCGGCCCCTACTCCATGATCACCCAGCAGCCGCTGGGCGGTAAGGCGCAGTTCGGCGGCCAGCGCTTCGGCGAGATGGAGGTCTGGGCCCTCGAGGCGTACGGCGCGGCCTACACACTGCAGGAGCTGCTGACGGTCAAGTCCGACGACGTGCACGGGCGCGTGAAGGTCTACGAGGCCATCGTCAAGGGCGAGAACATCCCCGAGCCGGGCGTGCCCGAGTCCTTCAAGGTGCTCATCAAGGAGATGCAGTCCCTGTGCCTGAACGTCGAGGTCCTCTCGGCCGACGGCAACACGATCGAGATGCGCGACTCGGACGACGAGGTCTTCCGGGCGGCCGAGGAGCTCGGCATCGACCTCTCCCACTCCGAGCCCAGCTCGGTCGAAGAGGTCTGAGCCCCTCCGCTCCACCCCGACGAGACGTCAAGCTTTCTAGAGAAAGAGATAAAGGACCCTCATGTCCAACGAATCTTCACTCGGACTCATGCGGATCGGTCTTGCGACCGCCGAGGACATCCGGACCTGGTCCTACGGCGAGGTCAAGAAGCCGGAGACCATCAACTACCGCACCCTGAAGCCGGAGAAGGACGGGCTCTTCTGCGAGAAGATCTTCGGCCCCACCCGGGACTGGGAGTGCTACTGCGGCAAGTACAAGCGCGTGCGCTACAAGGGCATCATCTGCGAGCGCTGCGGCGTCGAGGTGACCCGCGCCAAGGTGCGCCGCGAGCGGATGGGCCACATCGAGCTCGCCGCCCCCGTGACCCACATCTGGTACTTCAAGGGCGTCCCCTCCCGGCTGGGCTACCTGCTGGACTTGGCGCCGAAGGACCTGGAGAAGGTCATCTACTTCGCCGCCTACATGATCACGTCGGTGGACGAGGCCGCCCGCCACGACGACCTGCCGAACCTGCAGGCCGCCGTGGACCGGGAGAAGGCGCAGCTGGAGTCCACCCGCGACGCCGACATCGCGGCGATCGCCCGTGACCTCGAGACCGAGCTCTCCCGCGTCGAGGAGGAGGGCGGCAAGGCCGCGGAGAAGCGCAAGCTCCGCGACTCCGCCGACCGCCAGATGGCGAACGTGCGCAAGCGCGCCAACGTGGAGATCGACCGCCTCGAGCAGGTCTGGGACCGGTTCAAGAACCTCAAGGTCAACGACCTCGAGGGCGACGAGGCGCTCTACCGCCAGATGGTGGACCGCTACGGCATGTACTTCGAGGGCTCCATGGGCGCCGAGGCGATCAAGAAGCGCCTCGAGACCTTCGACCTCGAGGCCGAGGCCGAGTCCCTGCGCGAGACCATCGCCACCGGCAAGGGCCAGCGCAAGACCCGCGCCCTGAAGCGGCTCAAGGTCGTCAACGCGTTCCTCACCACGGACAACTCCCCGCTGGGCATGGTCCTGGACGCCGTCCCGGTGATCCCGCCGGAGCTGCGCCCGATGGTCCAGCTCGACGGCGGCCGCTTCGCCACCTCGGACCTCAACGACCTCTACCGGCGCGTGATCAACCGCAACAACCGCCTCAAGCGGCTGCTGGACCTCGGCGCCCCCGAGATCATCGTCAACAACGAGAAGCGGATGCTCCAGGAGGCCGTGGACTCGCTGTTCGACAACGGCCGCCGCGGCCGCCCGGTCACGGGCCCGGGCAACCGCGCCCTGAAGTCGCTGTCCGACATGCTCAAGGGCAAGCAGGGCCGGTTCCGCCAGAACCTGCTCGGCAAGCGCGTCGACTACTCGGGCCGTTCGGTCATCGTGGTCGGCCCGCAGCTGAAGCTGCACCAGTGCGGTCTGCCCAAGCAGATGGCCCTCGAGCTGTTCAAGCCGTTCGTGATGAAGCGCCTGGTGGACCTCAACCACGCGCAGAACATCAAGTCGGCCAAGCGCATGGTGGAGCGCTACCGCCCGCAGGTGTGGGACGTGCTGGAGGAGGTCATCACCGAGCACCCGGTGCTGCTCAACCGCGCCCCCACCCTGCACCGCCTGGGCATCCAGGCGTTCGAGCCGCAGCTCGTCGAGGGCAAGGCCATCCAGCTCCACCCGCTCGTGTGCGGCGCGTTCAACGCCGACTTCGACGGCGACCAGATGGCCGTGCACCTGCCCCTGTCCCCGGAGGCCCAGGCCGAGGCGCGCATCCTGATGCTGTCCTCGAACAACATCCTGAAGCCCTCGGACGGCAAGCCGATCGCCCTGCCCTCGCAGGACATGATCATCGGCCTGTACCACCTGACCACCGTCCGCGAGGGCGAGGTCGGGGAGGGCCGGTCGTTCTCCTCGGTGGCCGAGGCGATCATGGCGCACGACGCCGGGCAGCTGCACCTCAACGCGCTGTGCCGGATCGAGCTGGACGACTTCGTGCCGTTCGAGGGCTGGGAGGCCCCTGAGGGCTGGGAGCCGGGCCGGCCGGTGGTCGTGCAGACCACCCTGGGCCGCGTGCTGTTCAACGACACCCTGCCCGAGGACTACCCCTGGGACGAGGCCGTCGCCGACAAGAAGCACCTCTCGGCGCTGGTCAACGACCTCGCGGAGCGGTACCCGATGGTGACTGTCGCGCACACGCTGGACGAGCTCAAGGACGCCGGGTTCCACTGGGCGGCCCGCTCGGGCGTGACCGTGGCGATCTCTGACATCGCGACCCCGCCGGAGAAGCCCGCCATCATGGAGGGCTACGAGGCGCAGGCCGCGAAGATCCAGGGCCAGTACGACCGGGGTCTGATCGACGACGACGAGCGCCGCTCCGAGCTGATCGACATCTGGACGAAGGCCACCGACGAGGTCGCCCAGGCGATGCGCGACAACATGACCGCGCTGAACACCATCAACCGCATGGTGTCCTCCGGGGCCCGGGGCAACTGGATGCAGGTCCGCCAGATCGCCGGCATCCGCGGGCTCGTGTCCAACCCCAAGGGCGAGATCATGCCCCGCCCGATCAAGTCCTCCTACCGCGAGGGCCTGTCGGTGCTGGAGTACTTCATCGCGACCCACGGCGCCCGCAAGGGCCTGGCCGACACCGCGCTGCGCACCGCGAACTCCGGGTACCTCACCCGTCGTCTCGTGGACGTCTCGCAGGACGTCATCGTGCGCGAGGCGGACTGCATGACCGAGCGCGGCCTGGTCCTGCCGATCGCGGACGTGGCCGGCTCCGGGGCGCGCACGCTGCACGAGGACATCGAGAACACGGTGCACGGGCGCGTGCTCGCGGTGGACGTGGCCGACGCCAACGGCGAGATCGTGGCCGAGGCCGGTGCCGACCTCTCCGACGCGCTGATCCACGCCCTGTTCACCGCGGGCGTCGACACGGTGCGCGTGCGCTCCGTGCTGACCTGCGAGTCCGCGGTCGGCGTGTGCGCGTCGTGCTACGGCCGCTCGCTGGCCTCCAACCAGCTGGTGGACATCGGGGAGGCCGTGGGCATCATCGCGGCCCAGTCGATCGGTGAGCCCGGCACCCAGCTGACCATGCGCACCTTCCACACCGGTGGTGTCGCGTCCTCGGACGGTGACATCACCCAGGGTCTGCCCCGTATCCAGGAGCTGTTCGAGGCGCGCACCCCGAAGGGCGTCGCCCCGATCTCGGAGGTCGCCGGCCGGGTGACCATCGAGGACACCGAGAAGGCGCTGAAGCTCGTCGTGACCCCGGACAACGGGGACGAGGCGATCGCCTACCCGGTGCTGCGCCGCGCGAAGCTGCTGGTGGCCGAGGGCGACCACGTGGAGGTCGGCCAGCAGCTGGTCTCCGGCGCGGTCGACCCCAAGGAGGTGCTGCGCATCCGCGGTCCGCGGCAGGCGCAGAAGCACCTCGTGGACGAGGTCCAACGCGTGTACCGCTCCCAGGGCGTGGGCATCCACGACAAGCACGTCGAGGTCATCGTGCGGCAGATGCTGCGCCGCGTGACGATCATCGAGTCCGGCGAGACCGACCTCCTGCCGGGCGAGCTCGTCGAGAACGTGCGCTTCCTGGAGGCGAACCGGAAGGCCGTCGCCGAGGGCAGCCGCCCGGCCGCCGGCCGTCCGGAGCTGATGGGCATCACCAAGGCCTCCCTGGCCACCGACTCGTGGCTGTCGGCCGCGTCCTTCCAGGAGACGACCCGCGTGCTCACGCAGGCCGCCATGGAGGGCAAGTCCGACCCGCTGGTGGGGCTCAAGGAGAACGTCATCATCGGCAAGCTCATCCCGGCCGGCACCGGGCTCGCGCGGTACAACAACATCGACGTGGAGCCCACGGACGAGGCGAAGGCCTCGCTGTTCACGGAGCCGGGCGCGTTCTCGGACTTCAGCTACGCCGAGGAGAACTCCGGGCACGCGCCCGCCGAGTTCCAGGCGATCCCGCTGGAGGACTACGACTTCGGCTCGAACTGACGCCGGCGTCGTGATCACCGCATGATCACCACGGCAGCCCCGCCCCGGACCCCGGTCCGGGACGGGGCTGCCGCCGTCCCGGGGGCCGGGCGGCCCCGACCGGGCCCCCGGCCCCCACGAGAGGTCGGAGGACCATGGCCAACTCACCCACCGGGGAGTCCGTGCTCGAGCGGGTGGACCGGATCCTCGCGGCGTTCACCGCGGAGGACTCCCGGCTCACGGGCGGGCAGATCGCTGCCCTCACCGGCCTGCCCACCGCCACGGCCCACCGGCTGGCCCGCGACATGGCCCGCCGGGGCTGGCTCGAGCGGGTCGAGGGCGGCCACTACGTGGTGGGCACCCGGCTGTGGGAGCTGGCCAACCGCTCCTCCCGGGAGCTCGACCTCGCCCGCACGGCCCGCCCGTTCATGGGCGACATCCACGCCGCGCTGCGCCAGCACGTGCAGCTCGGCATCGTCGACGGCCGCGAGGTGCTCCTCGTCGAGCGGCTCTCGCAGCCCGGCGCCGTGCCCGTGCGGGCGTCCGTGGCGGGGCGGCTGCCCCTGCACCTGTCGGCCACGGGGCTGGTGCTGCTCGCCCACGGCCCGCGGGAGCACCAGCAGGCCTACCTGGAGGCCCCGCTCTCCTCGGTGACCGGGCTCTCGCCCACCGACCCCGCGGTGCTCGCCGCCGACCTCGAGCGCATCCGGGTCCAGGGCCACGCCGTGCAGACCGGCTACCTCGAGCCCGACACGACCGGCATCGCGGTCCCCGTGCGCGGGCGCGGCGACCAGGTCGTCGCCGGGCTCGGCGTCGTGACCCGCGCCGGGGATCCCGCCGCCCGCGCGGGCGCCATCGTCCAGGCCCTGCACACCGCCGCCCACGGCATCCGCCGGACGCTGCGCGAGACCGGGCGCTGAGCCCGGGCGGCCCGGCACCGACCCCGATCCCGTTGAACGGGACGAGTGTGGTGCCGCCCACAGGGCGCTGAGACACTGGACACGGTCCATCGCCGTATCACCAGGAGCACTCATGGGCGCATCGCGCACCGTTGTCACCACCCAAGTCGGCATCGTCGGCGGCGGCCCCGCCGGCCTGATGCTCGCGCACCTGCTCGGCCGCGCCGGGATCGACAGCATCGTCGTCGAGAAGCGGGACAAGGACACGATCCACAACACCCACCGGGCCGGCATCCTCGAGTCGGGCACGGTGCGGATGCTCACCGACTCCGGCGTCGACGGGCGCGTCCTCACCGAGGGCCACGAGCACGAGGGCACCGTCCTGCGCTTCCAGGGACGGAGCCACCGCATCGACTTCAAGAAGCTCGTCGGCCAGTCCGTGTGGCTCTACCCCCAGAACGAGGTGTTCTGGGACCTCGCCGGCGCGCGGGAGCGCGACGGCGGCGACGTCCGGTGGGGGGTCGCCGACACCGAGGTCGCCGACCTCGCCACCGACCGGCCGAAGATCCGCTTCACCGACGCCGACGGCACCCCGGTCGAGGTCCGGTGCGAGATCCTCGTGGGCGCCGACGGCTCCCAGAGCATCTGCCGCCGGGCGATCCCCCAGGAGGAGCGCACCGACAACTTCATCCAGTACCCCTTCGCCTGGTTCGGCATCCTCGCCGAGGCCCCGCCGAGCGCCCCGGAGCTGATCTACGCCAACTCCGAGCACGGCTTCGCCCTGATCTCCTCGCGCAGCGAGACGGTCCAGCGCATGTACTTCCAGTGCGACCCCGAGGAGAACGTCGACGACTGGGACGAGGAGCGGATCTGGGCCGAGCTGCAGCGCCGCGTCGACGGGCCGGACGGGCTGCAGCTGCAGCGCGGGCCGATCTTCGACAAGACGGTGCTGAAGTTCCGCTCCTACGTGTGCGAGCCCCTGCGCCACGGCAACATGTTCCTCGTCGGCGACGCCGGGCACACCGTTCCCCCGACGGGCGCGAAGGGCCTCAACCTCGCGTTCTGCGACGTCCGCGTGCTGGCCCCGGCCCTGGTCGAGCACTTCCGGCACGGGGACGCGTCCGGTCTGGCCGGGTACTCGGCCAAGGCCCTGGAGCGGATCTGGAAGGCCCAGAACTTCTCCTACTGGGCCACCAACCTCATGCACGTCCAGCCGGGGGAGAACCCCTTCAACCAGAAGCGCCGGCTCGGCGAGTTCCGCGCGATCACCTCCTCCGAGCACGGCTCCGCCTACTTCGCCGAGTCGTACACGGGCTGGCCCGACGACTGACCCACCACCCGGCCGCCCCGGCGGCCGTCCCGGATCCCAGTGTTGCGTCACAGGTGTTCGCTCTGCGAACAGTTGTACGGATGCTGTACGGGTGCGCTATGGTCGGAGAGTTCTCCCGCAGCGCACCCCCGGCCGGCCGCCGCGCCCGCCACGACCCACCCGCCACTGCTGCAGAACAGAGGAGCCGACCATGGCAGAGGAAGACCGGAGCGACATCGAGAGCGCCTTCGTGCCCGTCGCCTGGAGCAAGGGGGCCGACGACGCCGCCGAGACCCAGGCCGACCTGGACCGGGAGATGGCCGGGATCGTCGCCGACTACGAGGCCTCGGGCGCCGTCGAGACGCAGCCGCGCCTGGACTACGCCCCGTACCGCAGCTCGATCCTGCGCCACCCCACCAAGGACCCGCACCACGCGGACCCGGAGACCATCGAGCTCCACGCCCCGGCCTTCGGGCAGCGGGACGTGCACCCGCTCGAGTCCGACCTGACCATCCAGTCCGGCGGGGAGCCGATCGGCGAGCGGATCAAGATCCGCGGCCGCGTCCTCGACGGCGACGGCCGGCCCGTGCGCAACCAGCTCGTGGAGATCTGGCAGGCCAACGCCGCCGGGCGCTACATCCACAAGCGGGACCAGCACCCGGCCCCGATCGACCCGAACTTCACGGGCGTGGGCCGGTGCCTCACCGGTGACGACGGCTCGTACGAGTTCCTCACCATCAAGCCGGGCCCGTACCCCTGGAAGAACCACCACAACGCCTGGCGGCCCGCGCACGTGCACTTCTCCCTGTTCGGCACGGACTTCACCCAGCGGATAATCACCCAGATGTACTTCCCGTCCGACCCGCTGTTCGCCCTGGACCCGATCTACCAGTCCATCGTCGATCCCAAGGCGCGCGAGCGGCTCGTGGCCGCGTACGACCACGGGATCTCCGAGCACGAGTGGCTGCTCGGCTACCGCTGGGACATCGTGCTCAGCGGCTCCCACCGCACCTGGACGGAAGGCGACTCCGATGTCTGAGAACTCCTCGACCACCAAGCTCGTGGCCACTCCCGGCCAGACCGTCGGCCCCTTCTTCGGCTACGCGCTGCCCTACGAGAAGGGCGAGCAGCTCGTGCCGCTCGGGCACCCGCGGGCGGTGCGCCTGCACGGCGTGGTCACCGACGGCGCCGGCGCCGTCGTCCCCGACGCGCTGCTCGAGATCTGGCAGGCCGACGAGCAGGGCGGCGTCCCCACCGCGGACGGCTCCCTCGTGCGCGACGGCTACACCTTCACCGGCTTCGGCCGCGCCGCCGTGGACAACGCCGGGCACTACACGTTCACCACGCTGAACCCGGGCCCCACCGAGCCGGGCAAGGCCCCCTTCATCGCCCTGACGCTCTTCGGCCGCGGGGTGACCAACCGGCTGTTCACGCGCGTGTACCTGCCCGAGGACGCCGAGGCGCTGGCGAGCGACCCGCTGCTGAGCTCCCTGCCGGAGCAGCGGCGGCGCACGCTGATCGCCGAGCGCGAGGCCGACGGCTCCCTGCGCTTCGACATCCGGCTCCAGGGGGAGGGGGAGACGGTCTTCCTCACCTACCCCAACCTCGAGCGGTGACGCCCGTGCAGGGGCCCGGGCCGCACGGCCGGGGCCCCTGCACCCCCGGTGCGGCCGCGGACGGCGTCCGCGGACCGGCACACGACGACCACCCGGACCGCGGTCCGGACGACTTCCCAGGAGGACGCGCATGAGCGACGTCGGGCTGCTCAGCCCCGGGGCCCACCGCGGCGCCGAGCACACGGACGACACCGCGGTGCTCCAGGCGCTGCTCGACGCCGAGGCGTCGTGGGTCGCCGCCCAGGCCTCGGCCGGTCTCGCCCCCGCCGGCGCCGCCGCCTCCGCACGGGCCGCCGCCCGCGCCGCCGACTACGACGCCGCGGACGTGGCCCTGCGCGCCGAGGGCGGCGGCAACCCCGTGATCCCGCTGCTCGCCGACTACCGCCACCGGCTGGGACAGCTGGACCCCGCCGCCGTGCGCTTCGTCCACCGCGGCCTCACCAGCCAGGACGTCATGGACACCGCCCTGATGCTGCTGGTCCACCGCGCCGCCGAGCCGCTCACCCGGCAGCTGGCCGCCGTCCAGGAGTCCCTCGCCCGCCTCGCCGCCGCCCACCGCGGCACCGTCCAGGCCGCCCGGACCCTGACCCAACACGCCCTGCCCACCACCTTCGGGCTCAAGGCCGCGCACTGGCTCGCCGGCCTGCAGGACCTCGAGGAGGACCTCGGGCGGCTGCGCCGCCTACCCGTCTCCTACGGCGGGGCCGCGGGCTCCCTCGCGGCGAGCCTCGCCCTGTTCCCGGACGCCCCCGACGCCGACGTGCGCGCCCTCGACCTGGCCCGGCGCTGGGCCGGGGAGCTCGGCCTCGACCTGCCCCCGCACGTGTGGCACACCGCCCGCTGGCCCGTGCTGCGGGCCGGGGACACCCTCGCAGCCGTCTGCTCGGCGCTGGGGCGGATCGCCAACGACGTCCTGCTGCTCAGCCGCCCCGAGCTGGGGGAGCTGCGCGAGCCCGCGGCCGAGGGCCGCGGCGTGTCCTCCGCGATGCCCCAGAAGCAGAACCCCGTCCTGTCGGTGCTGCTCAAGCGCACCGCCCTGAGCGCCCCCCAGCTCGCCGCCCAGCTCCACGTCGCCGCGTCCCTCGTCGTCGACGAGCGCCCCGACGGCTCCTGGCACACCGAGTGGCCCGCGCTGCGGGAGCTCGCGCGCCTGGCGGTCGCGGCCTCGTCGCACGCGGCCGAGCTGACCGGGGGCCTCGTCGTGGACCCGGCCCGGATGCGTGCCAACCTCGACGCCTCGGGCCCGGCCGTCCTCGCCGAGCGGATCAGCGCGGCGCTCGCCCCCCTGCTGCCCACCGCCGACGGCGCCACGGGCAAGCAGCGGGTGCAGGCCGTCGTGCGGGAGCACGCCACCGACCGGGCCGGCATGGCCCGGGCCCTCGTGCGCCTCGCGGAGGGCGCCGCCCTGCCCGGCGGGCGCCCCGTCGACGAGTCCTTCGTGGCCGGGCTGCTCGACCCCGCCGGCTACCTCGGCGCCAACGACCTGCTCATCGACCAGGTGCTCGAGCGGCACCGCCGCGGCGCGAACGATCGTCCGTCCACGTCCCGGACCACTCCAGGAGACCCCGCATGACCGTCCCCGTCCTGGCCCTGGTCGAGTTCACCGACCGGCCCGCCCCCTCGTCGCAGGCGCCCCTCGTGGTGCTCGGCCCGTCGCTGGGCACGTCCGCGGCCTCCCTCTGGTCCGGCGTCGCGCGGCGGCTCGCCGGGGACCTCCGCGTCGTCGGCTGGGACCTGCCCGGCCACGGCGGCTCCGCCCCGACGGACGACCCGTTCACGATCGCCGAGCTCGCCCGGGGCGTGCTCGCCGCCGTCGACGGCCACCTCCGGTCCCTCGGCGAGCCGGTCGAACGACCGTTCTGCTACGCGGGCAACTCCATCGGCGGCTGCGTCGGCCAGCAGCTGCTGCTCGACGCGCCGGAGCGCGTGCACGCCGCGGTCCTACTGGGGACCGCCGCCCGGGTGGGCGAGCCCGCCGCGTGGGCCGAGCGCGCGCAGCTCGTGGCCGCCGCCGGCACGCCCACCCAGGTGACCGGCTCCGCGCAGCGCTGGTTCGCCCCCGGCTTCATCGAGCAGGACGCCGTCACCACCACCGGACTGCTCCACGACCTCCAGGACGCCGACCGGCTCTCCTACGCCCGCGCCTGCGAGGCCCTCGGCGCGTTCGACCTGCGGGGGCGTCTGGGCGGGGTCCGCACCCCGGTCCTGACCGTGGCCGGCGCGCACGACGTCGCGACCCCGCCCGAGGCCGTCGCCGGCGTCGCCGAGGCCACCGGCGGGCGCGCCGTGGTGCTCGCCGGCGCCGCGCACCTGATCCCCGCCGAGGCCCCGCAGGACGTGGCCCGCCTGCTGGCCGAGCACTTCAGCCCCCACCTCTGCCGCGGCACCGAAGGAGCACGAGCATGAGCAGCAACCCCTCCCGCACCGAGCGGCAGGCCCACGCCGACGGCATGGTGGTGCGCCGCGAGGTGCTCTCCGACGCCCACGTGGACCGCGCCGAGGCGACCAAGGACGAGTTCACCGCCGAGTTCCAGGACTTCATCTCCCGCTACGCGTGGGGCGAGATCTGGACCCGCCCCGGCCTGGACCGCCGGATGCGCAGCGCCATCACCCTCACGGCGCTGATCGCGGCCGGGCACTGGGAGGAGTTCGAGATGCACGTGCGCGCCGCGCTGCGCAACGGCCTGACGCGCGACGAGATCAAGGAGATCCTGCTGCAGTCGGCGATCTACCTGTCCGTGCCCGCCGCCAACAACGCCTTCAAGCACGCCCGGCAGGTCCTCGACGCCCTCGACGCCGAGGGCGGGCGCGCCGCCGCGGACCCCACCCGCCCGTGACCGACGAGCACCGACGCAAGCGAGGAGCACCATGACCGAGGCCTACATCTACGACGCCGTCCGCACCCCGTTCGGCCGGTTCGGGGGTGCGCTGGCGGGCGTGCGCCCGGACGACCTGGCCGCCCTCGTCGTCGGCGAGCAGGTGAGGCGCGCCCCGGGGCTGGACCCGGCGGCGATCGACGAGGTGGTGCTGGGCAACGCCAACGGCGCCGGGGAGGAGAACCGCAACGTCGCCCGGATGGCCACCCTGCTGGCGGGACTGCCCGTTCAGCTGCCCGGCACCACCGTCAACCGCCTGTGCGGGTCCTCCCTGGACGCGGCGATCATCGCCTCCCGCCAGATCAACGCCGGCGAGGCCGAGGTGGTGCTCGTGGGCGGGGTGGAGTCCATGAGCCGGGCCCCCTGGGTGCTGCCCAAGACGGAGAGGCCCTACCCGGCCGGGGACATGGCCCTGGCCTCCACCACACTGGGCTGGCGCCTGGTCAACAAGAGGATGAACCCGGCCTGGACGGTCTCGCTGGGGGAGGCCACCGAGCAGCTGGCCGAACGCCACGGGATCACCCGCGAGCGGATGGACGAGTTCGCGTTCACCTCCCACCAGCGCACCCAGCAGGCCTGGGAGGCGGGCTTCTACGACGATCTCACCGTTCAGGTGCCCGGCACCGAGCTGACCCGCGACGAGTCCGTGCGCGCCTCCTCCACGGTCGAGAAGCTGAACGGGCTCAAGACCGTCTTCCGCGCCCAGGAGCAGGGCGGCACCGTGACCGCCGGCAACGCCTCCCCGCTCAACGACGGCGCCTCGGCGGCGCTGCTGGGCTCGGCGCGGGCCGCCGAGCTCACCGGGCTGACGCCGATCGCCCGCATCGCCGGGCGGGGTGCGGCCGCCAACGAGCCCCAGTACTTCGGCTACGCCCCGGTGGCGGCCGCGAACCTCGCGCTGCAACGGGCCGGGATCACGTGGGGAGACGTCGCGGCCGTGGAGCTCAACGAGGCCTTCGCCGCCCAGTCCCTGGCCTGCGTGGATGCCTGGGGGATCGACCCGGGCATCGTCAACCGGCACGGCGGGGCGATCGCGATCGGCCACCCGCTGGGTGCTTCCGGCACCCGCATCCTCGGCACCCTGGCCAAGTCCCTGCGCGCCTCGGGGGCCCGCTGGGGCGTGGCGGCGATCTGCATCGGCGTGGGCCAGGGCCTGGCCGTCGTGCTCGAGAACCAGAACGCGTGAGCCCCGTGACGGAACCCGCGCACCGGACCACCCCGGAGAAGACCACCCCGGAGAAGACCACCCCAGGAAGGCACCCCGCATGCTGAACATCGCAGCCAGCTGCGCGCAAGCCGTGGCGCCGATCCACGACGGCGCGACCGTCATGATCGGCGGCTTCGGCGTGGCCGGGCAGCCCGTGGAGCTCATCGACGCGCTCATTGAGACCGGCGCCACCGGCCTGACGGTGGTGAACAACAACGCCGGCAACGGCGACGTCGGCCTGGCCAAGCTGATCCAGCTCGGCCGGGTGGCCAGGATCATCTGCTCCTTCCCCCGCCAGTCCGACTCCTGGCACTTCGACGCGAAGTACCGGGCGGGGCAGATCGAGCTCGAGGTCGTGCCCCAGGGCAACCTCGCCGAGCGCATCCGTGCGGCCGGGGCCGGGATCGGCGGCTTCTTCACCCCCACCGGCTACGGCACCCCGCTGGGGCAGGGCAAGGAGGTGCGCGAGATCGACGGCCGCCACTACGTCCTGGAGCACCCGATCAAGGCGGACTTCTCCCTGACCAAGGCCCACGTCGCGGACCGGGCGGGCAACCTCGTCTACCGCAAGACCGCGCGCAACTTCGGCCCCATCATGGCCGCCGCCGCCACCACGTCCATCGTCCAGGTCGCCCGCATCGTCGACCGCGGCGGGATCGACCCCGAGACCGTGGTGACGCCGGGCATCTACGTGGACACCGTCGTGCAGGTCGACGGCCAGGCCCAGGCCGACCCCCGAGAGGAGCTGTGATCATGAGCGAGCAGACCGGCACCGAGCAGACCGGCACCGTGCCCAGGACGTCCGAGGCCCCGCTGACCCCCGAGGAGCTCGCCCGCCTCGTCGCCCGGGACATCCCCGCCGGGTCCTACGTCAACCTGGGCATCGGCCAGCCGACCCTGGTGTCGAACTACCTCTCTACGGAGGACGACGTCACCCTGCACACCGAGAACGGCATGCTCGGCATGGGCCCGGAGGCCCACGGCGAGGCGGTGGACCCCGATTTGATCAACGCCGGGAAGATCCCCGTGGTCGAGACACCGGGCTGCTCCTACTTCCACCACGCGGACTCGTTCGCCATGATGCGCGGAGGCCACCTGGACTGCTGCGTGCTCGGGGCGTTCCAGGTCGACGCCCAGGGCAACCTCGCCAACTGGCACACCGGTAAGCCCGACGCCATCCCGGCGGTGGGCGGGGCCATGGACCTGGCCACCGGCGCCAGGCAGACCTTCGTCATGATGACCCTGCAGACGAAGAAGGGTGCGTCCAAGCTCGTGGCGCAGTGCACCATGCCCCTGACGGGCGTGGGCTGCGTCTCGCGCGTCTACACCGACCAGGCCGTGTTCCTGATCGAGGCCGACGGCGTGGCGGTGCGCGAGACCTTCGGCACGAGCTTCGCCCAGATCCAGCAGATCGTCGGCATCCCGCTGCGGCCCGCCCCAGGCCCCGAGGAGATCCCCATGACCGAGCAGGACCCGACCGCCCCCGAGGGGGAGCGGGGCCCGGCGGGACAGTTCGTGCAGTCCCTGGCCCGCGGGCTCGGGGTAATCTCCGCGTTCGACGCCCAGCACCCGCGCATGAGCCTCAGCGATGTCGCCCGGCGCACCGGCCTCACCCGCGCCACCGCGCGCCGGTTCCTGCTCACCCTCGAGGAGCTGGGCTTCGTGCGCACCGACGGGCGGCTGTTCGAGCTCACCCCCAAGGTGCTGCAGCTCGGCTACTCCTACCTCTCCTCGCTGTCGCTACCCGCGCTGGCCACGCCCCACCTCGAGGCGCTCTCCGAGCGGCTGCAGGAGTCCACCTCCGCGTCCGTGCTCGACGGCTCCGAGATCGTCTACGTGGCCCGCGTCTCCACGCACCGGATCATGACCGTCGCCATCGCCGTCGGCACCCGCTTCCCCGCCCACGCGACGTCGATGGGCCGCGTCCTGCTCGCCGGGCTGGAGCCCGCGCAGCTGGAGCACTACTTCCGCACGACCACCCTCGAGGCCTTCACCGAGCTGACGCTCACGGACCGGGAGCGCCTCGAGGCCGACCTGCGGCGCGTGCGCGCCCAGGGCTGGGCGATCGTGGACCAGGAGCTGGAGGTCGGGCTGCGCTCGGCGGCCGCGCCCGTGACCGACAGCGCGGGGCGGGTCGTCGCCGCCGTGAACGTGTCCATGCGCGTGGGCATGCCCGGCGCCAGCGCCGGCGACCCGGTGCGCGACGTCGTCCCCCCGCTGCTCGAGTGCGCCGGGCGGATCTCCGCCGACCTGGCCGCGACCGGACGCTGACCCCCCGCCGGCCCGGGCACCGGCGGGGCGGCCCCGGCTTTCCCGGCCGGCCGCGGTCTGATAGGCTGTCGAGGAATTGCACGGTCATGCGTCGGCGCTCGACACGCCGACGGGGCCGGGAAGATCAATGGCAGAACGGACTCGGTCCTCTGGCACGCGGTGTGTGCCTGAATGCCATTCTTTTCGTCTGCCCAGGTGCTCCCGGCGCCGCGACCGTGGTACTCGTCCGCCAGGCTTATCGTCAGCCCCCGCCCCGTTCCCGGCCCCGGCCGGAGGGTGGGGGAGCGGAACATCCCAGCGGGCCGTCCGCGGCCCGCGCAACCAGGAGACACTGTGCCTACAATCCAGCAGCTGGTCCGCAAGGGCCGGACCCCGAAGGTCGTCAAGACCAAGGCTCCCGCGCTCAAGGGCAGCCCCATGAAGCGCGGTGTGTGCACCCGCGTGTACACCACCACCCCGAAGAAGCCGAACTCCGCGCTGCGCAAGGTCGCCCGCGTGAAGCTCAACGGCGGCATCGAGGTCACCGCCTACATCCCCGGTGAGGGCCACAACCTGCAGGAGCACTCCATCGTGCTCGTCCGCGGCGGTCGCGTGAAGGACCTCCCCGGTGTCCGCTACAAGATCGTCCGCGGCGCGCTCGACACCCAGGGTGTCAAGGGCCGCCAGCAGGCCCGTTCCCGCTACGGCGCCAAGAAGGAGAAGAAGTAATGCCTCGTAAGGGTCCCGCTCCCAAGCGCCCGCTCGTCGTCGACCCGGTCTACAGCAGCCCGGTCGTCACGCAGCTGATCAACAAGGTCCTCCAGGACGGCAAGAAGTCCACCGCCGAGCGCATCGTCTACGGCGCCCTCGAGGGCGTGCGCGGCAAGACCGGCGCCGACCCGGTGGCCACGCTCAAGAAGGCCCTGGAGAACGTCAAGCCGGCCCTCGAGGTCAAGTCCCGCCGCGTCGGCGGCGCGACCTACCAGGTCCCCGTCGAGGTCAAGCCGGGCCGTGCCCAGGCGCTGTCCCTGCGCTGGCTGGTCGGCTACTCCAAGCTCCGCCGCGAGAACACCATGACGGAGCGTCTGCAGAACGAGATCCTGGACGCGTCCAACGGTCTCGGTGCCGCCGTGAAGCGCCGCGAGGACACCCACAAGATGGCGGAGTCCAACAAGGCCTTCGCTCACTACCGCTGGTAGAATCTTCTTCGGCCTGTCGGCCCCACCCGGGCCGACAGGCCGCCGGCACCATCACCTGAAGGGAAACACCGTGGCACTTGACGTGCTTACCGACCTCAAGAAGGTCCGCAACATCGGCATCATGGCCCACATCGATGCCGGCAAGACCACCACCACCGAGCGCATCCTGTTCTACACCGGTATCTCCCACAAGATCGGCGAGACCCACGATGGTGCCTCCACCATGGACTGGATGGCGCAGGAGCAGGAGCGCGGCATCACCATCACGTCGGCCGCGACGACCTGCTACTGGCACGACAACCAGATCAACATCATCGACACCCCCGGTCACGTGGACTTCACGGTCGAGGTCGAGCGCTCCCTGCGCGTGCTCGACGGCGCCGTCGCGGTCTTCGACGGCAAGGAGGGCGTCGAGCCCCAGTCGGAGACCGTCTGGCGCCAGGCCGACAAGTACGACGTCCCCCGCATCTGCTTCGTCAACAAGATGGACAAGCTGGGCGCCGACTTCTACTTCACCGTCGACACCATCATCAACCGCCTCGGTGCCAAGCCGCTGGTGATGCAGCTGCCGATCGGCTCCGAGTCCGCCTTCACCGGCGTCGTGGACCTGCTGACCATGAAGGCCTTCGTGTGGCCGGGCGACGCCAAGGGCGACGTCTCCATGGGCGCCAAGTACGAGATCCAGGAGATCCCGGCCGACCTCCAGGAGAAGGCCGAGGAGTACCGCAACCAGCTGGTCGAGACGGTGGCCGAGTCCACCGACGAGCTCATGGAGAAGTACCTCGGCGGCGAGGAGCTCACCGTCGAGGAGCTCAAGGCCGGCATCCGCCAGCTCACGATCTCCTCGCAGGCCTACCCGGTGCTGTGCGGCTCCGCGTTCAAGAACCGCGGTGTGCAGCCGATGCTCGACGCCGTCATCGACTTCCTGCCGTCCCCGCTGGACGTCCCGAACGTCGAGGGCCACGCCCTGAACGACGAGGAGGAGATCCTCACCCGTCCGGTCGACGCCAGCGCGCCGTTCTCGGCCCTGGCGTTCAAGGTCGCCACCCACCCGTTCTACGGGCAGCTGACCTACATCCGCGTCTACTCCGGCAAGGCCGGCAACGGCGACCAGGTGCTGAACTCCACCAAGGGTAAGAAGGAGCGCATCGGCAAGCTGTTCCAGATGCACTCCAACAAGGAGAACCCGGTCGACACGATCCAGGCCGGTCACATCTACGCCGCGATCGGGCTCAAGGACACCACCACCGGTGACACCCTGTGCGACCTGCAGAACCCGATCGTGCTCGAGTCGATGTCCTTCCCGGACCCCGTGATCTCCGTGGCCATCGAGCCGAAGACCAAGGGCGACCAGGAGAAGCTGTCCGTCGCCATCCAGAAGCTCTCCGCCGAGGACCCCACGTTCACCGTGTCCCTCAACGAGGAGACCGGCCAGACCGAGATCGGCGGCATGGGCGAGCTCCACCTGGACATCCTGGTGGACCGCATGAAGCGCGAGTTCAAGGTCGAGGCGAACGTCGGCAAGCCGCAGGTGGCCTACCGCGAGACGATCAAGAAGGCCGTCGACAAGATCGACTACACGCACAAGAAGCAGACCGGCGGCTCCGGCCAGTTCGCCAAGGTGCAGGTGGCCTTCGAGCCGATCCCGCTGGACGCCGAGGAGCTCTACGAGTTCGACAACAAGGTCACCGGTGGCCGCGTTCCGCGCGAGTACATCCCCTCCGTGGACGCCGGCATCCAGGACGCGATGCGTCTCGGCATCCTCGCCGGGTACCCGGTCGTGGGCGTCAAGGCCACGCTGCTCGACGGCGCCTACCACGACGTCGACTCCTCCGAGATGGCGTTCAAGATCGCCGGCTCCATGGTCTTCAAGGAGGGCGCCCGCAAGGCCCAGCCGGTTCTGCTCGAGCCGCTGATGGCCGTCGAGGTGCGCACCCCCGAGGAGTACATGGGCGAGGTCATCGGCGACCTGAACTCCCGCCGCGGCCAGATCCAGTCCATGGAGGACGTCACCGGCGTGAAGCTGGTCAAGGCGCTCGTGCCGCTGTCCGAGATGTTCGGCTACATCGGCGACCTGCGCTCCAAGACCCAGGGCCGCGCCGTGTACTCGATGCAGTTCGACAGCTACTCGGAGGTCCCCAAGGCCGTCGCCGAGGAGATCGTCCAGAAGAACCGCGGCGAGTAAGGCACCACCCCTCGGCTCCGGCCGGGAATTTCATCAAACAACCACAGCCCACGTAGACTTGCAGAGGTTTCAGTACTGCTGATCGCCTCAGATCCCCCCGGAACCCACGCGGCGGGGACATGCTGAGCAAGTTTCCACACATGTTCTAGGAGGAACAACCATGGCGAAGGCCAAGTTCGAGCGCACCAAGCCGCACGTCAACATCGGCACCATCGGCCACGTCGACCACGGCAAGACGACGCTCACGGCTGCCATCTCCAAGGTCCTGCACGACAAGTACCCGGACCTCAACGAGCAGCGCGACTTCGGCGCCATCGACTCCGCTCCGGAGGAGAAGCAGCGCGGTATCACCATCAACATCGCGCACATCGAGTACCAGACGGAGAAGCGGCACTACGCCCACGTGGACGCCCCGGGCCACGCCGACTACGTCAAGAACATGATCACCGGTGCGGCGCAGATGGACGGCGCCATCCTGGTGGTCGCGGCCACCGACGGCCCCATGGCCCAGACCCGCGAGCACGTGCTGCTCGCCCGCCAGGTGGGCGTGCCCTACCTGCTCGTGGCCCTGAACAAGTCCGACATGGTCGACGACGAGGAGCTGCTGGACCTCGTCGAGATGGAGGTGCGCGAGCTCCTCTCCGACCAGGGCTTCGACGGTGACGACGCCCCGGTCGTGCGCGTCTCCGCGCTCAAGGCCCTCGAGGGCGACCCGGAGTGGGTCTCCAAGATCGAGGAGCTCATGGACGCCGTGGACGAGTCCGTCCCGGACCCCGTCCGCGAGATGGACAAGCCGTTCCTCATGCCGATCGAGGACGTCTTCACCATCACCGGTCGCGGCACCGTGGTGACCGGCCGTGCCGAGCGCGGCACCCTGCCGATCAACTCCGAGGTCGAGATCGTCGGCATCCGCCCGGTCCAGAAGACCACCGTCACCGGCATCGAGATGTTCCACAAGCAGATGGACGAGGCCATGGCGGGCGAGAACTGCGGCCTGCTGCTGCGCGGTCTCAAGCGTGACGACGTCGAGCGCGGTCAGGTCGTGTGCAAGCCGGGTTCCATCACCCCGCACACCGACTTCGAGGCGAACGTCTACATCCTCTCCAAGGAGGAGGGCGGCCGTCACAACCCGTTCTACTCGAACTACCGTCCGCAGTTCTACTTCCGGACCACCGACGTCACCGGCGTCATCACCCTGCCGGAGGGCACCGAGATGGTCATGCCCGGTGACAACACCGAGATGACCGTCGCGCTCATCCAGCCGATCGCGATGGAGGAGGGCCTCGGCTTCGCCATCCGCGAGGGCGGTCGCACCGTCGGCTCCGGCCGCGTGACCAAGATCATCAAGTAGGTCCTCCCGGGCTCACCGACGATCGGCAGAACCCCCCGTCGCCTCGCGCGGCGGGGGGTTCTCGCACGTCCGGACCCGCACGGCCCGTGCCGCCGGCCGTGCGTGCGGCTGCCGGCCCCGGCGCGCCGGCGCCCCGCCGCTGCCGCCGCCGGCGGGGGAGGCGTGCGTTTGCACCGGGCCGGGATCTCTGGCAGGATGGACGACGTTGTTCAAGCGCCGACGTGTGCTCTCAGCGGTTCGAACCGGCGAGTCCCCAGGACGGGCCTCCGAAGCAGAACCGAGGGCCAGCAGCCCGAGACGCTGCCACGTACGGACCACATACAGCCCGCCCCGACAGATGGATCCGGTGCGCCCTCGTGTGCTGCACGAGGCGACACGCCCGAGTTCGGGGGTCGGTGCTCCAGCAGGGTGAGGAACCCGGGTTCCCCGGATTCAGCCTGCGTGGAGCGGCGCCCGCACCTCGGCGCCATGTACAAGGAGCGCGAGCTCCGTCACAGGGAAGTACTTGAAGAAAGAGAGTCACGACGCCATGGCGGGACAGAAAATCCGCATCCGGCTGAAGTCTTATGACCACGAGGTCATCGACGTCTCGGCCCGGAAGATCGTTGAGACGGTGACGCGCGCAGGCGCCACGGTGGTCGGCCCCGTGCCGCTGCCGACGGAGAAGAACGTGTACTGCGTCATCCGCTCGCCGCACAAGTACAAGGACAGCCGTGAGCACTTCGAGATGCGCACCCACAAGCGGCTGATCGACATCATCGACCCCACGCCGAAGGCCGTCGACTCGCTCATGCGGCTCGACCTGCCGGCCGACGTGAACATCGAAATCAAGCTGTAAAGAGGATCGCATCCCAATGACTACCACTTTCGAACGCCAGGTGAAGGGCCTGCTGGGCACGAAGCTCGGCATGACCCAGGTCTGGGACGAGAACGGGAAGTTCGTGCCGGTGACCGTCGTCAAGGCGGACTCCAACGTCGTGACCCAGCTGCGCAACCAGGACCGTGACGGCTACTCGGCCGTGCAGATCGGGTACGGTGCGATCGACCCCCGCAAGGTGACCAAGCCGCTGGCCGGTCACTTCGAGAAGGCCGGCGTGACCCCCCGCCGCCACGTCGTCGAGCTGCGCACGGCCGACGCCGAGTCGTACGAGCTCGGCCAGGAGCTCTCCGTCGAGCTCTTCGAGGCCGGCCAGAAGGTCGACGTCATCGGCACCACCAAGGGCAAGGGCACGGCCGGTGTGATGAAGCGTCACGGCTTCTCCGGCGTCGGCGCCTCCCACGGTGCCCACAAGAACCACCGCAAGCCGGGATCCATCGGCGGCGCGTCCTACCCCGCTCGCGTGTTCAAGGGCATGCGCATGGCGGGCCGCATGGGCAACGCGCGGCACACGACCCAGAACCTCACCGTTCACGCCGTGGACGCCGAGAACTCCCTGCTGCTCATCAAGGGCGCCCTGCCGGGCCCCAAGGGTTCGGTCGTCCTCGTCCGCACCGCAGTGAAGGGAGCCTGACACCATGGCAACTCAGACCGTCAACGTCGACCTGCCCGCCGAGATCTTCGACGTCCAGACCAACGTGCCGCTGCTGCACCAGGTCGTCGTCGCTCAGCTGGCCGCGGCCCGCCAGGGCACGCACAAGACCAAGAACCGCGCCGAGGTCTCCGGCGCCGGCCGCAAGCCCTTCAAGCAGAAGGGCACCGGCCGCGCCCGCCAGGGCTCGATCCGCGCCCCGCACATGACCGGCGGTGGCGTCGTGCACGGCCCGACCCCGCGCGACTACAGCCAGCGCACCCCCAAGAAGATGAAGGCCGCCGCCCTGCGCGGTGCCCTGTCCGACCGGGCGCGCAACAACCGCATCCACGTCGTGGAGTCCATCGTCGAGGGCACCGTCCCGAACACGAAGGCCGCCCAGGCGACGCTGCGCGGGCTGACCGACCGCAAGAACCTGCTGGTCGTCCTGGCCCGCACGGACGACGCGGCCGCCCTGTCGATCCGCAACCTGGCCGACGTCCACACCATCTACGCGGACCAGCTCAACACGTACGACGTGCTGGTCTCCGACGACGTGGTCTTCACCCGGGCCGCCTACGAGTCCTTCGTGGCCGCGGCCAGCAAGAAGAAGCAGGAGGACGCCAAGTGAGCGCGACCAGCATCAAGGACCCCCGCGACGTCATCATCGCCCCCGTCGTCTCGGAGAAGTCCTACGGGCTCATCGACGAGGGTCGCTACACGTTCTTCGTGGCGACCGACGCGAACAAGACCGAGATCAAGTACGCCGTCGAGCAGGTCTTCGGCGTCAAGGTCGAGTCCGTGAACACCATCAACCGTGCCGGCAAGCGGAAGCGCACGCGCTTCGGCTGGGGTCAGCGCAAGGGCACCAAGCGTGCCGTTGTGACCCTCAAGGAAGGCACCATCGACATCTTCGGCGGTCCGCTCGCCTGAGCGGAGACCACTTTAACGAGGAACTGACACCATGGCTATCCGCAAGCACAAGCCGACAACCCCGGGCCGTCGCGGCTCGTCCGTTGCCGACTTCGCAGAAATCACGCGCACGACCCCCGAGAAGTCGCTGGTCCGGCCGCTGCCCAAGAAGGGCGGGCGCAACAACGCCGGCCGCATCACCACCCGGCACAAGGGCGGCGGGCACAAGCGCCAGTACCGCGTCATCGACTTCCGTCGCCACGACAAGGACGGCGTCGACGCCAAGGTCGCGCACATCGAGTACGACCCGAACCGCACCGCGCGCATCGCGCTGCTGCACTACGTGGACGGCTCCAAGCGCTACATCGTCGCGCCGAACAAGCTGTCCCAGGGCGACATCGTCGAGTCCGGCCCCGGTGCCGACATCAAGCCCGGCAACAACCTGCCGCTGCGCAACATCCCCGTCGGCACCGTGATCCACGCCGTCGAGCTGCGCCCGGGCGGCGGCGCCAAGCTGGCCCGCTCGGCCGGCGCGTCCGTGCAGCTCGTCGCGAAGGAGGGCAAGTACGGCCAGCTCCGTCTGCCCTCCGGCGAGATCCGCAACGTCGACGTGCGCTGCCGCGCGACCGTCGGCGAGGTCGGCAACGCCGAGCAGTCGAACATCAACTGGGGCAAGGCCGGCCGCAACCGCTGGAAGGGCATCCGCCCGACCGTCCGTGGTGTGGTCATGAACCCGGTCGACCACCCGCACGGTGGTGGTGAGGGCAAGACCTCCGGTGGCCGCCACCCGGTCAACCCCAACGGCAAGCCCGAGGGCCGCACCCGTCGCCCCAACAAGGAGAGCGACAAGCTCATCGTCCGCCGTCGTCGTACCGGCAAGAACAAGCGCTAAGGAGCCTGACACATGCCACGCAGCCTGAAGAAGGGCCCTTTCGTCGATCAGCACCTTTTCCTGAAGGTCGCCAAGGAGAACGACAAGGGCACCAAGAACGTCATCAAGACGTGGTCCCGCCGCTCGATGATCGTCCCCGACATGCTCGGGCACACGATCGCCGTGCACGACGGACGCAAGCACATCCCCGTGTTCATCACCGAGTCGATGGTCGGGCACAAGCTCGGCGAGTTCGCTCCCACGCGGACCTTCCGCGGCCATGTGAAGGACGACAAGAAGGGCAAGCGCCGCTGATCCTCACGGATCGCGCAGCGTGAGCACTTCGAGAAGACGAGAGAAGGAAAGCAATGGAAGCCAAGGCATCTGCGCGCTACATCCGCGTGACGCCTATGAAGGCCCGGCGCGTCGTCAACCTGATTCGTGGCCAACAGGCGAATGAGGCTCTGGCGATTCTGAAGTTCGCCCCCCAGGGCGCTTCGGAGCCGGTGTTCAAGGTCCTCCAGTCGGCCGTCGCCAACGCGCGGCAGCTGGCGGACCGTGACGGCCGGCCGTTCAAGGAGGAGGAGCTCTTCGTGAGCGAGGCCTTCGTCGACGAGGGCCCGACCATGAAGCGGTTCCAGCCGCGTGCCCAGGGGCGCGCCTTCCGCATCAACAAGCGCACGAGCCACATCACCGTGATCGTGGCGACCCCGGAGATCGAGGAGGTCCGCTAAGTGGGACAGAAGATCAACCCGCACGGGTTCCGGCTGGGCATCACCACCGACCACGTGTCGCACTGGTACGCGGACTCCACCAAGGAGGGCCAGCGCTACAAGGACTACGTCCGCGAGGACGTGAAGATCCGCCAGCTCATGTCCACGGGCATGGAGCGCGCCGGCATCTCCAAGGTCGAGATCGAGCGCACCCGTGACCGCGTGCGGGTGGACATCCACACCGCCCGCCCGGGCATCGTCATCGGCCGCCGCGGCGCCGAGGCCGACCGCATCCGCGGCGAGCTCGAGAAGCTCACCGGCAAGCAGATCCAGCTGAACATCCTCGAGGTCAAGAACCCCGAGATCGACGCCCAGCTGGTCGCGCAGGGTGTCGCCGAGCAGCTCGCCTCCCGCGTGGCGTTCCGCCGCGCCATGAAGAAGGCCATCCAGTCGGCGCAGCGCGCCGGCGCCAAGGGCATCCGGATCCAGTGCTCCGGCCGCCTCGGCGGGGCCGAGATGAGCCGCTCGGAGTTCTACCGCGAAGGCCGTGTGCCCCTGCACACCCTGCGCGCGAACATCGACTACGGGTTCTTCGAGGCCAAGACCACCTTCGGCCGCATCGGCGTGAAGGTCTGGATCTACAAGGGCGACCTCACCTCGAAGGAACTGGCGGCCCAGCAGGCCGCCGCCCCGTCCCGTGGCCGCGGCGGCGACCGCGACCGCCGCGGCGGCCCCGGGGAGCGCCGCGGCGGCGCCGGTGAGCGCCGTCGCACCGACCGTAACGACCGTGGCGGGCGCCGTGAGCGTCCCGACGCCACCGCCTCGCAGGCCCCGGCCGCCGAGGCGACCAACGCAGAGGGTGGTAAGTAAATGCTCATCCCACGTCGTGTGAAGTACCGCAAGCAGCACCACCCCAAGCGGTCCGGTGCTGCCAAGGGCGGCACCACCGTCGCCTTCGGCGAGTGGGGCATCCAGGCGCTCACGCCGGCCTACGTGACGAACCGTCAGATCGAGGCCGCCCGTATCGCCATGACCCGCCACATCAAGCGTGGCGGCAAGGTCTGGATCAACATCTACCCGGACCGTCCCCTGACCAAGAAGCCCGCCGAGACCCGCATGGGTTCCGGTAAGGGCTCGCCCGAATGGTGGGTCGCCAACGTCAAGCCCGGCCGCGTGATGTTCGAGCTCTCCGGTGTCTCCGAAGAGGTCGCACGCGAGGCCCTGCGCCTGGCGATCCACAAGCTCCCGATGAAGGCACGTATCGTGCGTCGCGAAGGTGGTGAATGAGAATGGCTGTTGGATCCAAGGATCTGAACATCGAGAACCTCGCGGCCCTCGACAACGACTCTCTGGGTGAGGCGCTGCGCAAGGCCAAGGAGGAGCTGTTCAACCTCCGCTTCCAGTCCGCAACCGGTCAGCTCGAGAACAACGGCCGCCTCAAGGCCGTCAAGCGCGACATCGCCCGCATCTACACGGTGCTGCGCGAGCGCGAGCTCGGCATCCGGCCCCAGGCCGAGTCCGCCGAGACGACCGCCGAGAACACCTCCGAGGAGGACGCCAAGTGACCGAGCAGATCAACACCGGCGCCGAGCAGGCCGCCGAGCGCGGTGACCGCAAGACCCGCCGCGGCTACGTGGTCTCCGACAAGATGGACAAGACCGTCGTCGTCCAGCTGCAGGACAACGTCAAGCACGCCCTGTACGGCAAGGTCATCCGCCGCTCGTCGAAGGTCAAGGCCCACGACGAGGCCAACACGGCCGGCGTCGGCGACCTCGTCCTGATCTCCGAGACCCGTCCGCTGTCCGCCACCAAGCGGTGGCGGATCGTGGAGATCATCGAGAAGGCCAAGTAGGCCAAGCAGGACAAGCAGGCGGCTCCGGCCCCGCTGGAACCGCCCCGGCACGACGGCCCGCTCCTCCTCCGAGGGGCGGGCCGTCGTCCGTTGCCGGCCGCGCACAGGCCCTCCGGTCTGTGCTAGGCTGGTGAGCTTGTATGGGCCAATTCGTCTGCCCGTACGACCCACAGCTCTTCGTGCCAGCGCATAATGACCGCGTGCAGGGCGCCCCCGTGCCACCTGGTGGCGGGTTCAGATGCTCCTGGCATGGAGGGCTGGGCCCGGTCCGGCGTGCGACGCCGGGGGAGGGCACATCATCCGACAAGCTGTTCCGCAAGGCCCGCACCGTGCTCTCGATCGGTGTTGGAACCGGCGTGACGACAGGAGTAATCAGTGATTCAGCAGGAGTCGCGACTGAAGGTCGCCGACAACACGGGTGCGAAGGAAATCCTGACCATCCGCGTTCTCGGTGGATCCGGACGTCGCTACGCAGGCATCGGCGACATCATCGTCGCCACCGTCAAGGACGCGATCCCGGGCGGGAACGTCAAGAAGGGCGACGTGGTCAAGGCCGTCATCGTCCGTACCAAGAAGGAGCGCCGTCGTCCGGACGGCTCCTACATCAAGTTCGACGAGAACGCCGCAGTGATCCTGAAGAACGACGGGGACCCCCGTGGCACTCGCATCTTCGGCCCCGTGGGCCGCGAGCTGCGCGACAAGAAGTTCATGAAGATCATCTCGCTGGCTCCGGAGGTGCTCTGACCATGGCGAAGTTCAAGATCAAGACCGGTGACCTGGTGCAGGTCATCTCGGGCAGCAAGGACAACAAGGGCAAGCAGGGCAAGGTCCTGCGCGTGTTCCCGGAGACGTCCCGCGTGCTCGTCGAGGGCATCAACGTCGTGACCCGCCACCGCAAGGCCTCCATGCAGGGCGAGGCCGGCGGCATCGAGAAGGTCGAGGCCCCGATCCACGTGTCCAACGTGGCGCTCGTGGACCCGGAGACCAAGAAGCCGACCCGCGTCGGCTACCGCACCGAGACCGTGGAGCGCGACGGGCGCCAGAAGACCGTCCGCGTCCGCGTCTCCAAGAGCACCGGCAAGGACCTGTGATGAGCGAAACCACCGAGATCAGCGTGTCCCCGCGCTTCAAGGCCAAGTACCAGGAGACCGTCGTTCCCGCGCTGCAGGAGCAGTTCTCCTACGCCAACGTCATGGAGATCCCGCGCGTCGTCAAGGTCGTCGTGAACATGGGTGTCGGTGACGCCGCCAAGGACTCCAAGCTCATCGACGGCGCCGTGCGCGACCTCACCGCGATCACCGGCCAGAAGCCGCTCGTGACCCGGGCCAAGAAGTCCATCGCGCAGTTCAAGCTGCGCGAGGGCATGCCGATCGGCGCGCACACCACGCTGCGCGGCGACCGCATGTGGGAGTTCCTCGACCGCCTGGTGACCCTGGCCCTGCCGCGCATCCGCGACTTCCGCGGTCTGTCCGACCGCCAGTTCGACGGCAACGGCAACTACACCTTCGGCCTCACCGAGCAGTCCATGTTCCACGAGATCGACCAGGACCGGATCGACCGCGTCCGCGGCATGGACATCACGGTGGTCACCACCGCGAAGACCGACGACGAGGGCCGTGCGCTGCTGAAGGCGCTCGGGTTCCCCTTCAAGACCAACTAATCCTGCTACGTTCCAGGTCCGCACCGAGCGCCCCCGGCGCCGGCGGAAACCGGGACGAGGAAGGGCACGTGCCCCCAAAATGACAATGACAGATCCTGTTGCGGACATGCTGACGCGTCTGCGCAACGCCAACTCCGCCTACCACGACTCCGTGAGCATGCCGTACTCCAAGCTCAAGGCCCGCGTGGCGGACATCCTCAAGGCCGAGGGCTACATCGCGGACTGGACGGAGGCGCCGGCCGAGGTCGGCAAGACCCTCACCCTGTCCCTGAAGTTCGGCCCCAACCGTGAGCGCTCGATCGCGGGCGTCCGGCGCATCTCCAAGCCGGGCCTGCGCGTCTACGCCAAGTCCACCAACCTCCCCAAGGTTCTGGGCGGCCTGGGCATCGCCATCCTGTCCACCTCCTCCGGGCTGCTGACCGACAAGCAGGCCGCGAAGAAGGGCGTGGGCGGCGAAGTCCTCGCGTACGTCTGGTAACCCGGAACAGAAAGGAAGAGAACATGTCACGTATCGGACGTCTCCCCATCTCTGTGCCGGCCGGTGTGGAGGTCACGGTCGACGGCAACGTCGTCGCCGTCAAGGGCGCCAAGGGCGAGCTGCGGCACACCGTCGCCAGCCCCATCGCCGTGGTGCTGGAGGACAGCACCCTCACGGTCACCCGGCCGAACGACGAGCGGGAGTCCCGCTCGCTGCACGGCCTCACCCGCACCCTGATCGCCAACATGATCCAGGGCGTCACGCAGGGCTACAGCAAGGGCCTCGAGATCGTGGGCACCGGCTACCGCGTGGCGGCCAAGGGCCAGGACCTCGAGTTCGCCCTCGGCTACAGCCACCCGATCACCTTCAAGGCCCCGGACGGCATCTCGTTCACGGTCGAGGGCGTCAACCGGCTGACCGTCAACGGCATCGACAAGCAGCAGGTCGGCGAGGTCGCCGCGAACATCCGCAAGCTGCGTGCCCCCGAGCCCTACAAGGGCAAGGGCGTGCGGTACGCCGGCGAGCAGATCCGCCGCAAGGCCGGAAAGGCTGGTAAGTAATCATGGCTCTGAAGATCAAGGGCAAGTCCAAGGCTGCCGCCCGCAGCCGCCGCCACGTGCGCGTGCGCAAGCACCTCACCGGCACCGCGGCCCGCCCGCGCCTGGTGGTCAACCGCTCGGCCCGCCACATGTTCGTCCAGGTCGTCGACGACACCAAGGGTGTCACCGTCGCCTCGGCGTCCACCATGGAGGCCGACCTGCGCGGCGCCGACGCGGACAAGACCGCGAAGGCGAAGCGCGTGGGCGAGCTCGTGGCCGAGCGCGCCAAGGCCGCCGGTGTCGAGGCCGTCGTGTTCGACCGCGGCGGCAACAAGTACCACGGTCGCGTGGCGGCCGTCGCCGACGGCGCCCGCGAGGGAGGTCTGGCACTGTGAGCGAGCAGAACAACGAGAAGGAAACCCAGGTGACCGAAGCCAGCACTGCCTCCACGGAGGCGACCGGGGCCCAGCAGAGCACCGACGCCAACCGCTCCCAGGACTCCCGCGGCGACCGCGGGGGCCGGGGCGAGCGCGGCGGTCGCGGTGAGCGCGGCGGTCGTGGTGGCCGCGGCGGTCGCGAGGAGGAGAAGGACAAGTTCCTCGAGCGCGTCGTGACCATCAACCGCGTGTCGAAGGTCGTCAAGGGCGGCCGTCGCTTCAGCTTCACCGCCCTCGTCGTCGTCGGCGACGGCAACGGCATGGTCGGTGTCGGCTACGGCAAGGCCAAGGAGGTGCCGGCCGCGATCTCCAAGGGTGTCGAGGAGGCGAAGAAGAACTTCTTCCGCGTCCCCCGCATCGAGGACCGCACCATCCCGCACCGTGTGCAGGGCGAGGCCGCTGCCGGTGTCGTCATGCTGCGCCCGGCCACCCCGGGTACCGGTGTGATCGCCGGTGGTCCGGTCCGCGCCGTGCTCGAGTGCGCCGGCATCCACGACGTGCTCTCCAAGTCCCTGGGCTCGTCGAACCAGATCAACATCGTGCACGCAACCATCGAGGCGCTCCGTCAGCTCGAGGAGCCGGCGGCCGTCGCGGCGCGCCGCGGCCTGCCCATCGACGAGGTCGTTCCCGGTCCGTTGCTGCGCTCGATCCAGAAGGCAGGTGCCTGATGTCCGGCAAGCGTATCCAGCCCGACGGCGCGGAGCTGCGGATCACGCAGATCCGTTCCGTGGTCGGCCAGAAGCAGAACATGCGTGAGACCCTGCGCTCGCTCGGCCTGAAGCGGCCCGGCCACGTGGTCGTCCGCAAGGCCGACGGCGTGACCGCGGGCATGGTCAACACCGTCGCCCACCTGGTCAAGGTCGAGGAGGCCAAGTAACCATGGCAGAGAACACTGCTGAGAACAACGAGAAGGTGCACGCACTGAAGGTGCACCACCTGCGTCCGGCACCGGGCGCCAAGACCGCGAAGACCCGTGTGGGTCGCGGTGAGGGCTCCAAGGGCAAGACCGCCGGCCGCGGCACCAAGGGCACCAGCGCCCGGTACCAGGTCAAGGCGGGCTTCGCGGGCGGGCAGCTGCCGCTGCACATGCGGCTGCCGAAGCTGCGCGGGTTCAAGAACCCGTTCCGCGTGGAGTACCAGGTGGTCAACCTGGACAAGCTCACCGAGCTGTACCCGCAGGGCGGCGACGTGACCGTCGACTCGCTCGTGGCCAAGGGCGCGGTCCGCAAGAACCAGCCCGTCAAGGTCCTGGGCTCCGGCGAGATCGCGGTCGCGGTCAACGTGAAGGCGCACGCCTTCTCCGGCTCCGCCGCCGAGAAGATCGCCGCCGCCGGCGGCAGCACCACCGCGCTGTGAGCGCGGGCCGCGGGACCGGGCGCGCCCCGGTCCCGCGGCGCGCGGGTCAGGCCCCGTCCACGCCAGCGTGGGCGGGGCCTGACCCGTACCGGCGGGCCGGCGCCCCTCGCGCCGCGGCCCGCCGCGCCGACGCGCACCTCCGGCCGGGGGCCCGTGCGCGGTGCGTTCGCTAGACTTGGCCCGGAGTCGTCCGTGCCCGCCCGCGCGCGGACGGGAACCGAGCTCCCGCCCACACCACCTACGCGGCCGGATCCCGGTCGGACCCAGTCTCTAGGAGGACATGTGCTCAGCGCTTTCGGACGGGCGTTGCGAACCCCCGACCTGCGACGCAAGCTGGGGTTCACCCTCGCCCTCATCGTGCTCTACCGCCTGGGCACGTTCATCCCGGCGCCGGGCGTGGACTACGCCAACGTGCAGCAGTGCCTCGACCTGGGGACCACCACGGGCGGCGTCTACGACATGGTCAACCTCTTCAGCGGCGGCGCCCTGCTGCAGCTGTCCATCTTCGCCCTGGGCGTGATGCCCTACATCACGGCGAGCATCATCGTGCAGCTGCTGCGCGTGGTGATCCCGCGCTTCCAGGAGCTGCACGAGGAGGGGGCGCAGGGCCAGACCAAGCTCACCCAGTACACGCGCTACCTGACGATCGGGCTGGCGCTGCTCAACGCGACCACCGTCGTCTCGCTCGCCCGCTCGGGCGCGCTGCTGGGCAACTGCCCCCTGCCGATCATCCCGGACGACACGGTCCTCACCGTGGTCATCATGGTCATCACCATGACCGCGGGCACCGCGATCATCATGTGGCTCGGCGAGCGGATCACGGAGCGGGGCGTCGGCAACGGCATGTCCCTGCTGATCTTCACGTCCATCGCGGCGACGTTCCCGGCCGCGCTCGGCGAGATCCTGCGCACCCGGGGGTGGGGCGTGTTCCTCACCGTGCTCGCCGTGGGGCTCGTGGTGATCACCTGCGTCGTGTTCGTGGAGCAGTCCCAGCGCCGCGTGCCCGTCCAGTACGCCAAGCGCATGGTGGGCCGCCGCACGATCGGCGGGACCACGACCTACATCCCGCTCAAGGTCAACATGGCCGGCGTCATCCCGATCATCTTCGCGTCCTCGATGCTGATGCTTCCGGGCATGCTCGCCCAGTTCGGGATGCCCGACGACGGCAGCGACGTCCCCGGCTGGGTCAACTGGATCAACACCTACCTGGTCTCCGGGGACCACCCCGTCTACATGGCGCTGTACTTCCTGATGATCGTGTTCTTCACGTACTTCTACGTGTCGATCACCTTCAACCCGGAGGAGGTCTCCAACAACATGAAGCGCTACGGCGGGTTCATCCCGGGGATCCGCGCCGGGCGGCCCACCGAGAAGTACCTGCAGTACGTGCTGAGCCGCATCACGTTCCCGGGGGCCCTGTACCTCGGCATCGTGTCGATGATCCCGCTGATCGCCCTCGTGGTGGTCGACGCCAACCAGAACTTCCCGTTCGGCGGGCCCTCCCTGCTGATCATGGTGGGCGTGGGCCTGGACACCGTGAAGCAGATCGAGGCCCAGCTGCAGCAGCGCCACTACGAGGGCCTGCTGCGCTGAGCCGGACGGCGCCCGGTCCGGCCCGCGCGGAGTCCGGGCGGCCCGGGCCGGTCGCGGACCGGCCGCTAGACTGGGCCCGCAGCCATCACCGACCGCAAGGAGACTCCATGACCCGCATGCTCATCATCGGCCCCCCCGGCGCAGGCAAGGGCACCCAGGCCGTGCGCATCTCGGAGAAGCTGGGCGTCCCGGCGATCTCCACCGGTGACATCTTCCGGGCCAACATCAAGGAGCAGACCGAGCTCGGGCGCGAGGCCAAGGGCTACATCGACGCCGGCGACCTCGTGCCCGACTCCGTGACCAACCGCATGGTGCGCGCCCGCCTCGCGGAGACCGACACCGCCGACGGCTTCCTGCTCGACGGCTACCCGCGCAACGCCGCGCAGGTGACGGAGCTCGACTCGATCCTCGCCGAGCTGGGCCACGACCTCGACGTCGTCCTCCAGCTGACCGCCGACACCGACGAGCTCGTGCAGCGGCTGCTGGGCCGCGCGCAGAAGGAGGGGCGGACCGACGACACCGAGTCCGTCATCCGCCACCGACTCGATGTCTACGACGCCGAGACCGCTGTCGTCGTCGACCTCTACGACCAGCGCGGGATCGTCCGCGAGGTCGACGGGCTCGGGTCCGTCGACGAGGTCACCGACCGCATCATGGCGGTGCTCTCCTGAGAGCCGCCCCGCATTGACCGCACCGTGACACCCCCGGACCGACCCGGGGGTCTCACGTTTAACACACGACCGTCCGCCCGCGGCTCCCGGGGGCGGCGGACGGGAAGGACCACCGCATGTTCGGCCGCCGCCGGATCGAGTACAAGACCAACGTTCAGCTGCGCGCCATGCAGCGCGCCGGGGTGGTGACCTCGCGTGCCCTCGACGCCGCCGTGGCCGCCGCCGTGCCCGGGGCCACCACCGCCTCCCTCGATGGGGTGTTCCGCTCCGTCCTCGAGGAGCACGGGGCCACCTCGAACTTCCTCGGCTACTTCGGCTACCCCGCCACCGTGTGCGTGTCGGTCAACGACGTCGTCGTCCACGGCATCCCGGGGGAGCAGGTGCTCGCCGCGGGGGACATCCTCTCCATCGACGGCGGCGCGATCGTCGACGGCTGGCACGGGGACTCGGCGCGCACCGTGCTCCTCGGCCGGGCCGACCCCGCGGACGCCGAGCTGTCCGAGGTCACCCGCCAGGCCATGTGGCGCGGGATCGCCGCCGTGGCCACCGGCACCCACGTGGGCGACATCGGCGCGGCCGTCGAGGACTACGTGCGCGAGGTCTCCGGGCACCGCTTCGGCATCCTCGAGGAATACGTGGGCCACGGGATCGGTTCCAAGATGCACATGGCTCCCGACGTCCTCAACTTCCGCAGCAACGACCGCGGGCCCCGGCTGAAGGCCGGGATGGCGCTGGCGATCGAGCCCATGCTCGTGCGCGGGGGGATCGGCACGCGCGTGCTGGACGACGACTGGACCGTGGTCACCACCGACGGCGCCCGCTCCAGCCAGTGGGAGCACTCCGTCGCCCTGCACACCGAGGGCATCTGGGTGCTGACCGCCGAGGACGGCGGCGCCTCCGAGCTGGAGCCTCTCGGCGTCACGCCCGTCCCCGTCCCCGAGGACTGACCGGCCCACCGCCCGACCGGGGGCCACCACCGCACGAGCCACCACCGCACGAGGAGAACCACGTGTCCGCGACACCCATCGAGCTCACGGTCCGCCCGAAGCCCGGCCAGCTGACCTTCACCGCGCCCCGCCGCGGCAAGCCGCCCCGGCACATCGCCGACTTCGACATGGCCGGGCGCCGCGAGTTCCTGGCCGAGCTGGGGCACAAGCCGTTCCGCGCCGGCCAGCTCTCCCGGCACTACTTCGACCGGCTCGCCGTGGACGCCGCGGACATGACCGACCTGCCGGCGGAGGGGCGCGAGGAGCTCGTCGCCCAGGCCATGCCGCCGCTGCTGTCGACCGTGCGCACCCTCGAGGCGGACCAGGGGGCCACGCTCAAGAGCGTGCACCGGCTCTTCGACGGCGCCACCGTCGAGTCGGTGCTCATGCGCTACCCCAACCGGGTGACGATGTGCATCTCCTCCCAGGCCGGGTGCGGGATGAACTGCCCCTTCTGCGCGACCGGCCAGGCGGGGCTGACCCGCAACCTCTCCACCGCCGAGATCGTCGAGCAGGTCGTGCAGGGCGCGCGCCTGCTCCGCGGCGGGCGCGTGGGGCGGGCGGAGCAGGAGCCGCTGCGCGTGTCCAACATCGTGTTCATGGGCATGGGGGAGGCGCTGGCCAACTACAAGGCCTCGATCGGGGCCGTGCACCGGCTCATCGACCCGTCCCCGGAGGGCCTCGGCCTCTCGGCCCGCGGCATCACCATGTCCACCGTGGGCCTGGTGCCCGGCATCCGGAAGTTCACCCAGGAGAAGCTGCCGGTCACGCTCGCCCTGTCCCTGCACGCCCCGGACGACGAGCTGCGGGACGAGCTCATCCCCATCAACACCCGGTGGAAGGTCGACGAGGCGCTCGACGCCGCCCGCGACTACTACGACGCCACCGGCCGGCGCGTGTCCATCGAGTACGCGCTCATCCGCGACATCAACGACCACGGCTGGCGCGCCGACCTGCTGGGGGAGAAGCTCAACGCCCGCGGCACCGGCTGGGTGCACGTCAACCCCATCCCGCTCAACCCCACCCCCGGGTCCAAGTGGACGGCCTCCCGCCCCGGCGTCGAGCAGAACTTCGTGGAGCGGCTGCGCGCCCACGGGATCCCCACGACCGTGCGCGACACCCGCGGCTCCGACATCGACGGTGCGTGCGGACAGCTCGCCGCGACCGTCTGAGCGTCGCCGCCCCGCCGGGCGGGGCGACCGCGGGAGCCCGCCGCGTTGCGGCGGGCGCCCGTGATCGCGTAGAGTGTTCTGTTGGTTGTCTGTGCTCAAGCGATTCCGCACTTCTCGGACCACGCCGACCCCTCTCCGCTCCACGAACGGTGATGGTGCACGCGTACGGGTCCGTTGCGGCGTTTAACGAACTGGAAGACCTGAAAACCTGCCCGTCGCCCCGGCGGGGGGCACCTGAAGTTAGCGGAGGATATGGCCAAGAAAGACGGAGTCATCGAGATCGAAGGCACTGTGGTCGAGGCTCTGCCCAACGCGATGTTCCGCGTTGAGCTGAACAACGGTCACCTGGTCCTCGCCCACATCTCGGGCAAGATGCGCCAGCACTACATCCGGATCCTGCCTGAGGACCGTGTGGTGGTGGAGCTGAGCCCGTACGACCTCACCCGCGGTCGTATCGTCTACCGCTACAAGTAGGACCGGCGGTCGGGCAACCGGCCGTCCTACGCACCACCACTCAAGAGAACGACGCGAAGGAATGCGATGAAGGTCCAACCGAGCGTGAAGCCGATCTGCGACAAGTGCAAGGTGATCCGCCGCAACGGCCGGGTCATGGTGATCTGCGAGAACCCGCGCCACAAACAGCGTCAGGGCTGAGCCCCCGACCTGTCCCACGCAAGTGGATTGACGAAGGCACCGCTCCCGACCGGAGAGATCCAGGCGGGTGCCCCCGGTACAGAGGCCGGGGACCGGCGGCCGGACACGACGTCCGCGACCGGGCAGCGATGCTCAAGACCTCTGGAGAACAACAAGGAGAACCGCCGATATGGCTCGTCTCGCAGGCGTTGACCTTCCCCGTGAGAAGCGGCTGGAAGTAGCGCTCACCTACATCTACGGCGTGGGCCGCACCCGCGCGCACGAAACCCTCGAGGCCACCGGCATCTCGGGCAACCTGCGCGTGCGCGAGCTCACCGATGCCCAGCTCGTGGAGCTGCGCGACTACATCGAGGGCAACTACAAGGTTGAGGGCGACCTCCGCCGCGAGGTGGCCGCCGACATCCGACGCAAGGTCGAGATCGGCAGCTACCAGGGTCTGCGGCACCGTCGCGGCCTGCCGGTGCACGGTCAGCGCACCAAGACCAACGCGCGCACCCGCAAGGGCCCGAAGCGCACGGTCGCCGGCAAGAAGAAGTAGCCGGCTGCCGCTCGTGCGACCGGACCCGCGGGTCCCCCGAGCGGCCCACCACCACTCTTCGCTCTTCCTGAACACTTTGTAGGAGAACTCCATGCCCCCGAAGACTCGCGCAGCGGCTTCTCGCAAGCCCCGTCGCAAGGACAAGAAGAACGTCGTCCAGGGCCAGGCCCACATCAAGTCGACGTTCAACAACACCATCGTCACCATCACCGACCCCACCGGCGCCGTCCTCTCCTGGTCCTCCGCCGGCGAGATGGGTTTCAAGGGCTCGCGCAAGTCCACCCCGTTCGCCGCCCAGATGGCCGCCGAGGCCGCCGCCAAGCGCGCGCAGGAGCACGGCGTGCGCAAGGTCGACGTGTTCGTCAAGGGCCCGGGCTCCGGGCGCGAGACCGCCATCCGCTCCCTGCAGGCCACCGGCCTCGAGGTCGGCTCCATCTCGGACGTCACCCCGAGCGCGCACAACGGGTGCCGCCCGCCGAAGCGCCGCCGCGTCTGATGCGAGTGCGCCGACCGGGTCCCGTGGCACACGGGGCCCGGTCGGCGTGCCGACAACGGACCGCGCACCGGTCCGCACCCATCAACTGTTTTCCACCACCTGCGCGCGTCATATAGCGGATGCCCGCTGAAAGGAAACATCAGTGCTCATCGCACAGCGCCCCACCCTCTCTGAAGAGGTCGTGGCCGACAACCGGTCGCGCTTCGTGATCGAACCGCTCGAGCCCGGCTTCGGCTACACCCTCGGCAACTCCCTCCGCCGCACCCTGCTGTCCTCGATCCCCGGTGCCGCCGTGACCAGCATCCGGCTCGACGGCGTGCTCCACGAGTTCTCCACCGTGGAGGGCGTCAAGGAGGACGTGACCGAGATCATCCTCAACATCAAGAAGCTCGCCGTCTCCTCGGAGCAGGACGAGCCCGTCGTCGCCTACCTGCGCAAGCAGGGCCCGGGCGTCGTCACCGCCGCGGACATCACGGCCCCGGCCGGTGTGGAGATCCACAACCCGGACCTGCACATCGCGACCCTCAACGCGAAGGGCCAGCTCGAGCTCGAGCTGACCATCGAGCGCGGCCGCGGGTACGTCTCCGCCGCCCAGAACAAGGCGGGGGACGCCGAGATCGGCCGGATCCCGGTCGACTCGATCTACTCGCCCGTCCTGAAGGTGACCTTCCGTGTGGAGGCCACCCGTGTGGAGCAGCGCACCGACTTCGACAAGCTGGTCCTGGACGTGGAGACCAAGGAGGCCATCTCCCCCCGGGACGCCGTGGCCTCCGCCGGCAC
Organism: Kocuria rosea; assembly: GCF_023715525.1. Taxonomy (GTDB): domain Bacteria; phylum Actinomycetota; class Actinomycetes; order Actinomycetales; family Micrococcaceae; genus Kocuria; species Kocuria rosea_A. The sequence continues at coordinate 134,279 of NZ_JAMBOG010000007.1, forward strand.
CACCCTGGTCGAGCTGTTCGGCCTGGCGCGCGAGCTGAACACGGCCGCCGAGGGCATCGAGATCGGCCCGTCGCCGACGGACGCGGCGATGGCCGCGGACATGGCGCTGCCGATCGAGGACCTCGAGCTGACCGTGCGCTCGTACAACTGCCTCAAGCGCGAGGGCATCCACACCGTGGGTGAGCTCGTGGGCCGTTCCGAGGCGGACCTGATGGACATCCGCAACTTCGGCGCCAAGTCGATCGACGAGGTCAAGGCCAAGCTCGTCGACCTCGGGCTGTCCCTCAAGGACTCGCCCCCCGGGTTCGACCTCGCCGCCCGTGCCGCCGCGATCGACGACGAGAACCCGTTCGACGACGTCGACCAGTAATCCTTCCCGCTCCGTCCCGCCGGCCGCCCGGACCGGAGGGGACGAACTTCCAGGAGATCAACAACCATGCCTACTCCCACCAAGGGTCCCCGTCTCGGAGGCGGCCCCGCCCACGAGCGCCTGATGCTGGCGAACCTGTCCCAGCAGCTGTTCGAGCACAAGCGCATCACCACCACGGTCACCAAGGCCAAGCGCATGCGCCCCTACGCCGAGCGCCTGATCACCTTCGCCAAGCGCGGTGACCTGGCCGCCCGCCGGCGCGTGCTGGCGCAGCTGACCGACAAGTCCGTGGTGCACGAGCTGTTCACCACCATCGCCTCGGCGATGGAGGACCGCAACGGCGGCTACACCCGCATCACCAAGATCGGCAACCGCAAGGGCGACAACGCCCCCATGGCCGTCATCGAGCTCGTGATGGAGCCCGTCGCGACCAAGGCCACCGTGGCCGAGGCCGAGCGCGCCACCGCCCAGGCCGCCCCGGCGCCCGCCGCCCCGGTCGACACCCCGGCGGACAGCACCCTCGAGGAGGTCTCCGCCGAGGAGATCCCCGCCGCGGAGCAGGCCCCCGAGGTCGGCTCCGAGCAGGCCGCCGCGGTCGCCGCGGACAACGCCGAGGCCGGGTTCCCGGGCTCGCACGCGCCGCTGGAGTCCGGTGAGACCCCCGAGGGCTTCACCATCAAGGGCAACAAGAACTCCATGAAGTACCACGTGCCCGGCTCGCGCTGGTACGCGGGCACCACCGCGGAGATCTGGTTCGACTCGCCGGCCAACGCCGAGGCCGCCGGCTTCCAGCCGGCCGGTGGCTCCGCCGCGCAGAAGCTGCGCTGACCGGAGCACCCTCCGGACAGACACCGCGCACGCCGCCGGGGACCTCGTCCCCGGCGGCGTCGCCGTGCCCGGGCACCGTCCGCCCGCCCCCGCCCCACCCCGCGGGCCCGCGACCCGGGCCCCGACGCCGACAGGAGCCGCCCGTGACCGGGACCGTGCCCGACGCACCCGTGCGCGTGCGCATCGACCTCGCCTACGACGGCGCGCCCTTCTCCGGATGGGCTCGCCAGCCCGTCCTGCCCACGGTCCAGGGGGCCCTCGAGGACGCCCTGGCGGTGCTCGTGCGCCGCGAGGTCCGGGTGGTCGTGGCCGGGCGCACGGACACCGGGGTGCACGCGCGCGGGCAGGTCGTCCACCTCGACCTGACGGCGGGGGAGTGGACCGCCCTCGCGCGCGGCCGCGCCGAGGAGCCGGCCACGGCGCTCGGGCGGCGCCTGAGCGGCGCCCTCGCGCACGTGCTGGGCCGGGCCCGCCGCGAGCAGGGGCTGCCCGAGTGCCCGGGCGCGATCGTCGTGCGGCGCGCCGCCGCCGCACCCGCCGGCTTCGACGCCCGCTTCTCCGCCGTGGCCCGGCGCTACAGCTACCGGATCGACGACGGCGCCGCCGGCCGGGATCCGCTCACCCGCCACCTCACGTGGTGGACGAAGGACGTCCTCGACGCCGACGTCATGGCGGCGGCCGCGCAGGAGCTCGTGGGCCTGCACGACTTCCTGTCCTTCTGCCGCCCCCGGGAGGGCGCCACGACCGTGCGGGAGGTCCTGGACGTGACGGTCGAGCGCGACGCCGGCGGGCTCGTGGTGCTGGGCATCGAGGCGGACGCCTTCTGCCACCACATGGTCCGCTCGATCGTCGGCGCCGCCGCCCGGGTCGGGGCCGGCCGGGAGGAGCCCGGCTGGCTCGGCCGGCGGCTGGCGGACCGGGTGCGCGACGCCGGGGTGCTCATGGCCCCCGCCCACGCGCTGGTCCTCGAGGAGGTCCGCTATCCCGGGGACGCCGCCCTGCGGGAGCGGGCCGAGCTGACCCGGGCCCGCCGGGACCCGCTGCACCCGGGGCCGGCCGGCCCCCAGAATTGACGGCCGCAGGTCGCGGGTGTATGCCCGAGTGGTGTTTGGGCGGTGCATCCGGTAACGTGGAGTGCTGTTGTGCGTGTCCCGCCTCGGTTCACGTGTACCCGGCTCCGCCGTCCAGTTGCAGGACGCATGGCGGTCCGGTGCACCGGGGTCTCGGGCACCGGATGCAGCTCGGTCCTCACCCGAGCCCCGGACGGCACACCGAGTAACGGCGTGATCCCAACTAGCGCCACCGAGAGAACCCGAACGAAGGCAAACTAACGTGCGTACGTACACCCCGAAGCCCGGTGACATTCAGCGCCAGTGGCACGTCATCGATGCCACCGACGTCGTCCTGGGTCGTCTTGCCAGCCAGACCGCAACGCTGCTGCGCGGAAAGCACAAGCCGACCTTTGCTCCCCACGTGGACGCCGGTGATTTCGTCATCATCGTCAATGCCGAGAAGGTCGCCCTGACCGGCTCCAAGCTCGAGAAGAAGCGGGCCTACCGCCACTCCGGCTACCCGGGCGGTCTGACCTCGACCTCCTACGCCGAGCTGCTCGAGAAGAACCCGGTCCGCGCCGTGGAGAAGGCCATCCGCGGGATGCTGCCGAAGAACAAGCTGGCCTCCCAGCAGATGTCCAAGCTGAAGGTCTACGCCGGCCCCGAGCACCCGCACGGTGCCCAGCAGCCGCAGGCCTTCGAGTTCACCCAGGTCGCCCAGTAATTCCGGGCCTACGAGACAAGAACTGAATTAGGAGAATCGTGGCTCAGAACACTGACGAGCAGTACACCGCCGAGGGCGAGGAGCAGCTGACCAGCTACACCTCCGAGTCCGCCCCCGCGACCGAGGCCCCCGCCGCCGCCGAGCGCCCGGCCCTGACCGTCTCCGGCCAGGCCGTGGGCCGCCGCAAGGAGGCCGTCGCCCGCGTGCGCGTCGTCCCCGGCACCGGCCAGTGGATCGTCAACGGCCGGTCCCTGGACAACTACTTCCCCAACAAGCTGCACCAGCAGGAGGTCAACGAGCCCTTCCGGCTGCTGGAGCTCGAGGGCGCCTACGACGTCATCGCCCGCATCCACGGCGGTGGCCCCTCCGGCCAGGCCGGCGCCCTGCGCCTCGGCGTGGCCCGTGCCCTGAACGAGATCGACGTGGAGAACAACCGCCCGTCGCTCAAGAAGGCCGGCTTCCTCACCCGTGACGCCCGCGTCACCGAGCGCAAGAAGGCCGGTCTCAAGAAGGCCCGCAAGGCCCCGCAGTACTCCAAGCGCTGATCGGCGGACCTGCCCGGGCACCGCGTCTCGGCGCCGTGCCCGGGCCGCCCCTGCAGCAGTCGGACCCCGTCCGCGCCCCGGCGCGGGCGGGGTTCCGTCGTTCCGGGGCCGCCCGGACCGCCAGGGGTGATCGCCGGCCCCAGAAGAGTTAGCATTAGCACACGCCTGGCCGCGGGGAGACGGCCGCCGGCGGCGCATGCCTGCGGGTCGCGCCGGACAGAACATAGGATGGGGAACGATGTCTAGATTATTCGGAACGGACGGCGTGCGCGGGCTCGCGAACGACCTCCTCACAGCCAACATGACCCTGGAGCTGGCCCAGGCGGCCGCCGTCGTCCTCGGCCACGGCCGGGCGCCCGGGGGCCGCCGGCCCACCGCGGTCGTCGCGCAGGACGGCCGCGCCAGCGGGGAGTTCCTCAGCGCCGCGGTCACGGCAGGGCTGGCGGGCTCCGGAGTCGACGTCCGCGACGCCGGCGTGCTGCCGACCCCGGCCCTGGCCTACCTCGTGGCCGATCTCGACGCCGACTTCGGCGTGATGATCTCCGCCTCCCACAACCCGGCCCCGGACAACGGGATCAAGTTCCTGGCCCGCGGCGGCAAGAAGCTGCCGGACCGGGTCGAGGACGAGATCCAGGCCGTCTACGAGGCGCGCCGCTTCCAGCACCCCACGGGCGCCGGCGTCGGACGCGTCAGCCGCTTCAGCGACGCCGAGGACCGCTACGTCCTGCACCTGGTCGGGGCGATCCCGCACCGCCTCGAGGGCCTGACGGTCGTCCTGGACTGCGCCAACGGCGCCGCGAGCGCCGTGTCGCCGGACGCCTTCCGCGCGGCGGGCGCCACCGTGCACGTCATCGGCGCGGAGCCCGACGGGCTGAACATCAACGACGGCTGCGGCTCGACCCACCTGGACCCCCTGCGCCGCGCCGTCGGGGACCTCGGGGCGGACCTCGGGATCGCCCACGACGGCGACGCCGACCGCTGCCTCGCGGTGGACCACACCGGCCGGGAGGTCGACGGCGACCAGATCATGGCGATCCTCGCCCTCGCCCTGCAGGAGTCGGGCCGGCTGGTGGACGGCACCCTGGTGGCCACCGTCATGAGCAACCTGGGGCTGAAGATCGCGCTGCGGGAGGCCGGGATCGAGCTGCGGGAGACCGCCGTGGGAGACCGCTACGTCCTCGAGACCATGACCGAGCACGGCTACAACCTGGGCGGGGAGCAGTCCGGGCACGTCATCATGTCCGACTACGCCACGACCGGTGACGGCCTGCTCACCGGGCTCATGCTCGCGTCCCGCGTCGCGCAGACCGGGACGCCGCTGGCCGAGCTCGCCACCGTGATGACCCGCCTGCCGCAGGTCCTGCTCAACGTCCGGGGCGTGGACCGCGCGGCCGTGGCGTCCAACGGGGCCGTGCTCGCCGCCGTGAGCGCGGTCGAGCAGCGCCTCGGCGAGACCGGCCGGGTGCTGCTGCGCCCCTCCGGCACCGAGCCCGTGGTCCGCGTGATGGTCGAGGCCGCCACGCAGGAGACCGCCCAGGAGGAGGCCGAGTACCTGGCCTCCGTCGTGGAGCAGGAGCTCTCCCTCACCGTGTGACGCCGAAGGCCCGACCAGGGTCCGGCGACGACGCAGGCCCGCACCGCCACGGTGCGGGCCTGCGTCGTCCCCAGTCCCGTCCTCGCGCCGGCGGCGCCGGGTCAGCGGACGGGCGCGTAGTCCGGGGCCGGGGGCAGGCCCGAGAACTCCTCGAGGGTGGCGGCGCCCGAGCGCACCAGCTCCCGGGCCCGTTGCGCGCCGAGGTAGCGCAGGTGCCAGGGCTCGTACCAGTACCCGGTGACCGCCTGCGCCCCCCGGGGGTAGCGGACCACGAAGCCGTGCTCGGCGGCGTGGTCGGCGACCCACGCCGCCGCCGCGGTGTCCGCGAAGCACACCTGCAGGTCGCAGCCCGAGCCCTCGCCGACGTCCACCGCCAGGCCGGTCTGGTGCTCCGAGTGGCCGGGCCGGGCGGAGGCGGTGTCCGCCGCCGCCTGCCCCTGCTGGGCGACCCACCCGGCGTAGGTGGCCGCCTGCTCGTCGTAGGAGCGGTAGCCGGAGACGAGCACGATCCGCACGCCGTCCGCCCGCGCCGCAGCGAGCAGCTCCCGGGCGGCCCGCGCGGCCTCCGGGCGCAGCCGCCGGCCCTCGACCTGCTCGAGGTCCCGCGGGGCCCAGTCGCGCGGCTCCAGGGGGCGGCGCTTGTTGACGACCACCGCGAGGGAGGCGGGGTCGCCGAGGTCCGCCGTGGCGCTCGGGGGCGGCGAGGGGACCGGTGCGGGGGTCGGCGGGGCCGTGGACCGGCCCGGTGACGGGGACCCCGCCGGGGCCGGGGCGGAGGTCGCAGCGGCCGGCGAGGTCGCCGGGGAGGACCCCGGGGGAGCGGGGGACGAGCCGATGCCGGGACGGGGACCGCACCCGGTGAGCAGTGCGAGGGCGAGCAGGACCGCCCCGGCCCGGTGCGCGAGCATCAGTTCTTGCGCAGCAGCACGCGGCGGATCGAGTGGTCCGAGTCCTTGGAGAGGATCAGGCGGGCCCGCCCGCGCGTGGGTAGGACGTTCTCCACGAGGTTGGGCTCGTTGATCCGGCGCCAGATGCCCAGTGCCGTGGCCTCGGCCTCGGTGTCGGAGAGGTCGGCGTAGCGGTGGAAGTAGGAGCCCGGGTCGGAGAACGCCGAGTAGCGCAGCGCCTGGAAGCGCTCCACGTACCAGCGCTCGATGTCGGCGGTGCGCGCGTCCACGTAGATCGAGAAGTCGAAGAAGTCGCTCAGCGCGAGGGCCGCCCGGTCCCCGGGACCCACCTTGGCCGGCGCGAGCACGTTGAGCCCTTCCACGATGACGACGTCGGGGCGGCTGACGACGATCTCCTCGCCGGGGACGATGTCGTAGGTGTGGTGGGAGTAGCGGGGGGCGCGGACCTCCGGCACCCCCGACTTGATCTTCGCGACGAAGCGCAGCAGCGCCCGGCGGTCGTAGGACTCGGGGAAGCCCTTGCGGTCCATCAGCCCCCGGCGCCGCAGCTCGGCGTTGGGGTAGAGGAACCCGTCGGTGGTCACGAGCTGGACGTCCGGGGTCGACGGCCAGCGGGAGAGCAGCTCGCGCAGCAGGCGGGCCGTGGTGGACTTGCCCGCGGCCACCGACCCGGCGATGCCGATGACGAACGGTGTCCGGGCGTGCTCCTCGCCCAGGAAGGCGTTGGTGGACGCGTTGAGCCCGTTCGCCGAGGAGTCGTAGAGGGTGAGGAGCCGGGACAGCGGCAGGTACACCTCGCGGACCTCCGCGACGTCGAGCCGGTCGCCGAGGCCGCGCAGGTTCTCGATCTCCCGAGAGGTGAGGGGCACGTCGATCTCGTGGGAGAGCCTCGACCAGGTCTGCCGGTCGAGCTCCACGAACGGCGAGGTGCGCTCGCTCAGCGTTGAGGCGGTCATCGGACCCAGTCTAGACGCCTCGAAGCCGGGAGTCCGCGACAGAAGCTACGCCCCGGTGTAGATTTGTGCGCACCCCGGCAGGGTAAGTCATGCGGCTCACACGACGGAGCGCTCGTCCGCGCCGCCGGTGGCCGCCACCTCGTTCGAGAGTCAGGACGGCACCATGGCCACCACCGCCACGACAGAGACCGCGGCCCCATCCCGGCAGGCCGCCACCCGGGCGCACGTTCAGCGCTTCGGGACGTTCCTCTCCGGGATGATCATGCCCAACATCGGGGCGTTCATCGCCTGGGGGCTGATCACGGCCTTCTTCATCGAGGCCGGCTTCACCCCCTACGGCCCGCTGGGCGGGTGGGGCACGGACGCCGAGGGCAATCCGCACACCGGTCTGGTGGGCCCGATGATCACCTACCTGCTGCCGCTGCTGATCGCCTACACCGGCGGGCGGATGGTCTACGACGTGCGCGGCGGGGTGGTCGGGGCGATCGCGACCATGGGCGTGATCGTGGGCACCGACATCCCGATGTTCATCGGGGCGATGATCATGGGCCCGCTCACGGCGTGGTTGATGAAGAAGATCGACAGCATCTGGGACGGGAAGATCAAGCCCGGCTTCGAGATGCTGGTCAACAACTTCTCCGCCGGCATCTTCGCCGCGCTGATGGCCATCGTGGGGTTCTTCGTCGTGGGCCCGGCGGTGCTGGCCTTCTCCAACGCCGCCGCCGGGGTGGTGGACTTCCTGGTCTCCCGGGGGCTGCTGCCGCTGACCTCGATCCTGATCGAACCGGCCAAGGTCCTGTTCCTCAACAACGCGATCAACCACGGCATCCTCACCCCGCTGGGCACCGCCCAGGCGCTGGAGCAGGGCAAGTCCATCCTGTTCCTGCTCGAGGCCAACCCCGGCCCCGGCCTGGGCATCCTGCTCGCCTACACGGTCTTCGGCCGGGGTGCGGCCCGCGCCTCGGCCCCGGGGGCGGCGCTGATCCACTTCGTGGGCGGCATCCACGAGATCTACTTCCCCTACGTGCTGATGAAGCCGGCGCTGATCCTGGCGGCCATCGCCGGCGGGGCGTCCGGGATCTTCACCCTGACGCTGTTCAACGCCGGGCTGCGCGCCCCGGCCGCGCCGGGCTCGATCCTGGCGGTCTTCGCCCAGACCCCTCCGGGCAGCTACCTGGGGGTGGCCCTGGCGGTGCTGGTGGCCACGGTGGTGTCCTTCCTGGTGGCCGCGGTCATCCTCAAGGCCTCCAAGGACAAGGGCGAGGGCGACCTCGCGGCGGCCACCGCGAGCATGGAGTCGATGAAGGGCAAGAAGAGCTCCGTGACCTCCGCCCTGGTCGGCACCAGCGGCGGCGCCGACGCCGGGGAGGCCGGCGCCGACGGGCTGGCCGCCGGCGGGCCGGTGCAGAAGATCGTCTTCGCCTGCGACGCCGGCATGGGCTCCTCCGCCATGGGGGCCTCGGTGCTGCGCAACAAGGTCAAGGCGGCCGGGTTCGGCGACGTGAAGGTCACCAACGCGGCCATCATGAACCTCACCGACGACTTCGACATCGTCGTCACCCACCAGGACCTCGCCCCGCGCGCCCGTCCCCGGGTGCCCAGCGCCTCCCTCGTGACGGTCGACAACTTCATGGGCAGCCCCCGCTACGACGAGATCGTCGAGGCCGTCCGCCGGCGCAACGGGGCCACCGTGCCGGCGGCGGCGGGGACCGCGGCGACGGCGGCGGACGCAGGGGCCGCGACGGGCGGGCCCGCGGCCGGCGGCGACGGGGCCCACCGCCCGGCGGAGGCCGACGGCTCGTCGGGACCCGCCGAGGCCGCGGTCCTCACGCGCGAGCGGATCCTGATGGACGGCGGCGCGCAGAACGCGCAGCAGGCCATCGACGAGGCGGGCGGCCTGCTCGTGGCCGCCGGGGCCGTGACGGACGACTACGTGCGCTCGATGCACGAGCGGGAGCAGTCGGTGTCCACGTTCATGGGCAACGGGCTGGCCATCCCGCACGGCACCAACGCCGCGAAGGACGCCATCCGGCGCTCGGCCCTGTGCGTGGTCCGCTACCCGGAGGGCCTGGACTGGAACGGCAAGCCGGTCACCTGGGTCGTGGGCATCGCCGGCAAGGACAACGAGCACCTGGGTATCCTGTCCCGGATCGCCAAGATCTTCGGCAACAAGGAGCAGGTCCGCCGCCTCAACGAGGCGCGGACGGCCGACGAGGTCCTGGACCTGCTGGGGAAGGTGAACGACTGATGAAGTGCGTGCATTTCGGGGCCGGGAACATCGGCCGGGGGTTCGTGGGGCTGCTGATGCACCGCTCCGGCTACGAGGTGGTCTTCGCCGACGTGGCCGTCCCCCTGATCGAGGCGCTGCAGACCACCCCCAGCTACACGGTGCACGAGGTCGGCGCCGGCTCCCGGGACACCACCGTGGACGGGTACCGGGCGGTCAACTCCGCCGCGGAGCCCGAGGCGGTCGTCGCGGAGATCGCCACGGCGGACGTGGTGACCACCGCCGTGGGCCCGAACGTCCTGAAGTTCCTCGCCCCCCTGGTCGCCCGCGGCCTCGCGGCCCGCGCGGCGGACGCGGCGCCCGTGGCGGTCATGGCGTGCGAGAACGCCATCTCGGCCACGGACCTGCTCGCCGAGGCGGTGCGGGAGCACTACGAGGGCGAGGACCTCGACCGGCGGGCGGTCTTCGCCAACACCGCGGTCGACCGGATCGTGCCGCAGCAGGAGGGCGCCGGTCTCGACGTCGTCGTGGAGCAGTTCCACGAGTGGGTCATCGACCGGAGCCCCTTCGGCGGGCAGGAGCCGCCCATCGAGGGCGCCACCTACGTGGACGACCTGATCCCGTACATCGAGCGGAAGCTGTTCACCGTCAACACGGGCCATGCGGCGGCCGCCTACTTCGGCCACCAGGCGGGCAAGCACCGCATCGCCGAGGCCGTCGCCGACCCGTCGATCCGCAGCCGGGTCGCGGCGGCGCTCGGGGAGACCCAGGCGCTGCTGGTGGCCAAGCACGGCTTCGACCCGCAGGAGCACGCCGGCTACGTCCAGAAGATCCTCGGACGCTTCGCCAACGAGCACCTGCCCGACACCGTCGAGCGCGTCGGGCGCGCCCCGCTGCGCAAGCTCGGCCGCCACGAGCGCTTCGTCGGGCCCGCGGCGGCGCTCGCCGAGCGGGGCATGGGCACCGAGGGGCTGCGCGCGGCCATGGCGGCGGCCCTGCGCTTCGACGCGGAGGGCGACCCCGACGTCGCCCGGCTGGGGGAGATCTTGGACACCCTCCCGCCGGCCGAGGCCGTGCAGGAGATCACCGGCCTGGCCCCCGAGCACCCCCTCTTCCCGCCGGTCGAGGAGCTGGTGGCCGCGGCCGCCCAGGAGCGCCGCGGCTGAGCCCCGGACCTGCCCGCAGACGGGTCCGGGGCCCGCCGCGGCAGGCCCCGGACCGGTCGTCCCGGGCCGCTCCACGGGACGTGCGGGGCGGGACGGATGCCCCCGGAAGAGCCGACAGCGCGGCCCGCGCGGCGCGCCCGGGGGCCTCTGGGCCATGCGGTAACCTGAGGCGCATGTGTGGAATTGTTGGATATGTGGGACCGGCCCCCCAGCGCCCGGCCGAGGCCGGCGCGAGCTCCGGGCACGACGCCCTCGACGTCCTCGTCGAGGGGCTCCGACGGCTGGAGTACCGCGGCTACGACTCGGCGGGCGTCGCCGTCGTGGCCGACGGGGCGATCGGCCACCGCAAGAAGGCCGGCAAGCTGCTGAACCTGGAGGAGGAGCTGCGCGAGCACCCCCTGCCCTCCGCGGCCACCGGCATCGGCCACACCCGCTGGGCCACCCACGGCGGGCCCTCCGACAGCAACGCCCACCCGCACGTCGTCGACGGCGGCCGCCTGGCGATGATCCACAACGGCATCATCGAGAACTTCGCGGAGCTCAAGAAGGAGCTGCGCGAGCAGGGGCACGAGTTCGTCTCCGAGACGGACACGGAGGTCGCCGCCGTCCTGCTCGCCGACACCTACAACGACCTGGGCGACCAGGACCTCACCGCCGCCATGCAGGCCGTGTGCCGCCGGCTCGAGGGCGCGTTCACCCTCCTGGCCGTGCACGTCGACCACCCGGGCCGCGTCGTGGCCGCCCGCCGCAACTCCCCGCTCGTCGTGGGCGTGGGGCAGGGCGAGATGTTCCTGGGCTCCGACGTCTCCGGGTTCATCGACTACACCCGGGACGCCGTCGAGCTCGGCCAGGACCAGGTCGTCACCCTCACCGCGGACGACTACAGCATCACGGACTTCCACGGCAGCCCGGCCGAGGGCAAGCACTTCGAGGTCCGCTGGGACGCCGCCGCCGCCGAGAAGGGCGGCTTCCCCTCCTTCATGGAGAAGGAGATCAACGAGCAGCCCGCCGCCGTGGAGCAGACCCTCATGGGCCGCACGGACCTGGACGGCAACCTCGTGCTCGACGAGCTGAAGATCGACGAGTCGATGCTGCGCTCCGTCGACAAGATCGTCGTCGTCGCCTGCGGCACCGCCGCCTACGCGGGCCAGGTCGCCCGGTACGCGATCGAGCACTGGTGCCGGATCCCCACCGAGGTGGAGCTCGCCCACGAGTTCCGCTACCGCGACCCGATCGTCAACGAGCGGACCCTCGTCGTCGCCCTGTCCCAGTCGGGCGAGACCATGGACACCCTGATGGCCGTGCGGCACGCCCAGGAGCAGGGGGCCAAGGTCGTGGCGATCTGCAACACCAACGGCTCCACCATCCCGCGCGAGGCCGACGCCGCGCTGTACACGCACGCCGGCCCGGAGATCGCGGTCGCCTCCACCAAGGCGTTCCTCGCCCAGATCACGGCCGCCTACCTCCTGGGCCTGTACCTCGCCCAGCTGCGGGGCAACAAGTTCAAGGACGAGATCGCGGAGATCCTCGCTGACCTCGAGGCGATGCCCGCGAAGATCCAGCAGGTCATCGACGACCAGGCCGGGGTCAAGGAGCTCGCGCAGGCGATGAAGGACGCGAGCTCGGTGCTGTTCCTGGGCCGCCACGTCGGCTACCCGGTGGCCCTGGAGGGCGCGCTCAAGCTCAAGGAGATCGCGTACATCCACGCCGAGGGCTTCGCCGCGGGCGAGCTCAAGCACGGCCCGATCGCCCTGATCGAGGAGGGCCAGCCCGTGTTCGTGATCGTGCCGTCCCCGCGGGGCCGCGACTCGCTGCACGCCAAGGTGGTCTCGAACATCCAGGAGATCCGGGCCCGCGGCGCCGTGACCATCGTCATCGCCGAGGAGGGGGACGAGTCCGTGGCCGACTACGCGAACCACGTCTTCCGCGTCCCGCAGGCCCCGACCCTGCTCCAGCCCCTGCTCGCCACGGTCCCGCTGCAGATCTTCGCGTGCGAGCTCGCCACCGCGAAGGGCTACGACGTCGACCAGCCGCGCAACCTCGCCAAGTCCGTCACCGTCGAGTAGGCCCGGGCGCACCCCGCCCGGACCGCCCCCGGCCCGGCGTCCCCGCCGGCGGTCGTTAGGCTGGGGGCATGATCATCGGCACCGGCATCGACGTCGTGGACATCACCCGCTTCGAGGCGCAGATCGCGCGGACCCCCGGCCTCGTGGACCGGCTGTTCACCCCCGCCGAGCGCGGCCTGCACGTGCGGTCGCTGGCCGCACGCTTCGCGGCGAAGGAGGCCGCGGCCAAGGCCCTCAAGGCCCCGCCCGGGATGATCTGGCAGCACTGCTGGATCGAGAAGGACCCGGCGGGCGCCCCGGTGCTGCGCACCGAGGGGACGGTCGCCGAGGAGGCCCGCCGGCAGGGGATCGACCGCTGGCACCTGACCATGACCCACGACGGCGGGATCGCCATGGCCATGGTCATCGCCGAGCGCGACGAGGAGCGGGCATGATCGAGGCCTTCACCGGCGAGCAGGTCCGCGCGGCCGAGGCCCCGTTCCTGGCGGCCGGGCAGGGCCCGGCCCTCATGCGCCGTGCCGCCCACGGCCTGGCGCTCGCGGGCGCGGAGCAGCTGCGCGACCGGCGCGGGGCCGTGGCCGGGGCCCGGGTGGTGGTCCTGGCCGGGACCGGCAACAACGGCGGGGACGGGCTGTGGGCCGCCGCGGAGCTCGCCCGCCGGGGCGCGGCGGCGCTCGCCGTCGCGGTGGGCGAGCGCCTGCACCCCGAGGGCGCCGCGGCGTTCGCCGCGGCGGGGGGCCGGGTGCTGCGGCTGGACGGGACCGATGGACCGGCCGCCGGGGACGCCCTCGCCCGGGCGGCCGAGCACGTGCTGCGCGCCGACCTCGTCCTCGACGCGGTGCTCGGCACCGGGGCGCGGGGCGGGCTGCGCGGGGCCGCGGCCGGGCTCGTGCGGACGGTGCTCGAGCGGTGGCCCGGGACCGGGGCGCCGGTCGTCGTGGCCTGCGACGTTCCCTCCGGGGTGTCCGCGGACACGGGCGCCGTCTCCGCGCCCGTGCTGCCCGCGGACGTCACCGTGACCTTCGGCGCGGCCAAGGCCGGCCAGTTCAGCGCCCCCGGGGAGCAGCTCTGCGGGCGCGTGCGCACGGTCCCCCTCGGCATCGAGGCCGCCCTGCCCGCGCCGGGCCTGCGGCGCCTGGAGCGCGACGACGTGGCCGCGCTGTGGCCGCGGCCCGCGGCCGGGGCGCACAAGTACTCCCGGGGCGTCGTGGGCGTCGTCGCCGGCTCGCCCACCTACCCCGGGGCGGCGCTGATGTGCACGCGCGCGGCGGTGGACGCCGGCGCCGGGATGGTCCGCCACCTCGGCGACAGCGCCACCCGCGCCCTGGTCTGCCTCACCAGCCCCGAGGTCGTCGCCTCGGAGGACCACCCCCACGACGTGCGCGTGCAGGCCTGGGTCGTCGGGCCCGGCGCCGTCGGCGACCCGGCCCAGGAGGCCCGGATCGACGCGGTGCTCACGGGCCCGCACCCGGCCGTCGTGGACGCCGGGGCGCTCACCGCGGCCGCCCGGGCCGCCGCCGACGGCGCGCTGGGCCCCGGCAAGGTCCTCACCCCGCACGCCGGGGAGCTGGCCCAGGTCCTGGCCTGGCTCGCGGCCCTGGGCGTGGGCGAGGACGCCCCCGACCGGGCCCAGGTCGAGGCGGAGCCGCTGCGCTGGGCACGCGCGGCCGCCCGGGCCACGGGGGCGGTGGTGGTGCTCAAGGGCGCCACGACGCTCGTGGCCGACCCGGGAGGACTGGTGCTCTCGCAGGCCGACGGCAGCCCCTGGCTGGCCACCGCCGGCAGCGGCGACACCCTCGCCGGGATCATGGGCACGGCCCTCGCGCACTGCGCGGAGCACCCCGACCTCTTCGCCGCCGCGGGCGAGTGGGCGCGCGGGGACGCCCGCTTCGCCGTGGCCGCGGCGCTCGCGGTGGCCGTGCACGGCTACGCCTCCCGCGCCGACGGGCTCGGCCCCGTGCCGCCCACCGCGCTGTCGGCGGCCGTGCGCTCCGTACTGCGCTTCGGCCGCTGAGCCACCCCGGAGCGCTCCGTCCCGTGTTCGCGGCGGGCGATCCCGCGGCCGTCGGCGCTGGTCCGAGGGTGGAGGAAATCCTCAGCCGGGTTACGGTTAACCCCACGCCGCTACATCCCCGTCCGCCGGGCCCCCGCCCGGCGGACTCGACAGGAGGAACACGCATGGAAGTCTGGCCAGGACAGCCCTACCCCCTCGGAGCCACCTTCGACGGCAACGGCACGAACTTCGCCCTCTTCAGCGAGATCGCGGAGAAGGTCGAGCTGTGCCTCTTCGAGGAGGACGGCACCGAGACCCGGATCGAGGTCGGCGCGCAGGACGGCTACGTGTGGCACTGCTACCTGCCGCAGGTCCAGCCGGGCCAGCGCTACGGCTACCGCGTGCACGGGCCGTGGAACCCCGCCCAGGGGCAGCGCTGCAACCCGTCCAAGCTGCTGCTGGACCCCTACGCCAAGGCCGTCGCCGGCCAGTTCGACTGGGCCCAGCCGCTGTTCTCGTACAACTTCGGCGACGAGGACTCGTTCAACGACGAGGACTCGGCCCCCCATATGGCGATGGGCGTGGTGATCAACCCGTTCTTCAACTGGGAGGGCGACCGCACCCCGCGCACCCCGTACCACAAGTCCGTGATCTACGAGGCCCACGTCAAGGGCCTCACCGAGCAGCACCCCGAGGTCCCGGAGGAGCAGCGCGGCACCTACGCCGGCGTGGCCCACCCCGCCGTCATCGCCCACCTGCAGAAGCTGGGGATCACGGCCATCGAGCTGATGCCCGTGCACCAGTTCGTCCAGGACAGCACGCTGCTCGACAAGGGCCTGCGCAACTACTGGGGCTACAACACCATCGGGTTCTTCGCCCCCCACAACGAGTACAACTCCACCAACGACCTCGGCGGCCAGGTCCAGGAGTTCAAGGCCATGGTCAAGGCCCTGCACCAGGCAGACATCGAGGTCATCCTCGACGTGGTGTACAACCACACGGCCGAGGGCAACCACATGGGGCCCACGCTGTCCATGAAGGGCATCGACAACCAGGCGTACTACCGGACCGTCGAGGGCGACCAGAAGTACTACATGGACTACACGGGCACCGGCAACACCCTCAACGTCCGGCACCCGCACTCGCTGCAGCTGATCATGGACTCCCTGCGCTACTGGGTGACCGAGATGCACGTCGACGGCTTCCGCTTCGACCTCGCCTCCGCCCTGGCCCGCGAGTTCTACGACGTGGACCGGCTGGCCACGTTCTTCGAGCTCGTCCAGCAGGACCCGGTCGTGTCCCAGGTGAAGCTCATCGCCGAGCCGTGGGACGTCGGCCCCGGCGGCTACCAGGTGGGCAACTTCCCGCCCCAGTGGACCGAGTGGAACGGCAAGTACCGCGACACCGTGCGCGACTTCTGGCGCGGGGAGCCCGCGACGCTCGGCGAGTTCGCCTCGCGCATCACGGGCTCCGCGGACCTCTACGAGCACAGCAGCCGCCGGCCGTTCGCGTCGATCAACTTCGTCACCGCCCACGACGGCTTCACCCTGCGCGACCTCGTGTCCTACAACGAGAAGCACAACGAGGCCAACGGCGAGGACAACAACGACGGCGAGTCCCACAACCGCTCCTGGAACTGCGGCGTGGAGGGTCCCACGGACGACCCCGAGGTCCTGGCCCTGCGCTCCCGCCAGCAGCGCAACTTCCTCGCGACGCTCCTGCTGTCCCAGGGCACGCCCATGGTCCTGCACGGCGACGAGCTGGGCCGGTCCACCGGCGGCAACAACAACACGTACTGCCAGGACAACGAGCTCTCCTGGATCGACTGGGAGACCATGGACGGCCCGCTGACCGAGTTCGTCTCCGCCGTGATCCACCTGCGCCACGCCCACCCGACGTTCCGCCGCTCCGACTTCTTCGACGGCCGGCCCGTGGAGATGGACGAGGAGGACACCCGCCGGCCCATGCCGGACATCGCGTGGCTCAACGCCGACGGCTCCCCGATGCGCCCGACGGACTGGGACGAGCCGCTGTCCCGGGCCATGGGCATGTGGCTCAACGGCCACGGCATCGCCGGGGTGGACACGCGCGGGCGGTCCATCACGGACGTGAACTTCATCATGTACTTCAACTCCGCCCCGGAGGCCGTGAAGTTCAAGCTGCCCCCGGTGCGCTACGGCCGGCGCTGGGAGGCGGTCCTGGACACCGCGGGCCAGCACTCCGACGGGCAGATCCGCAACGCCCGCAGCTCGATCACCCTGGACGGCCGGTCCATGGTGGTGCTGCGCGCCTACGAGGAGCCGGAGGAGGAGCCCGACGCGTCGGTCGCCGCCTCCGTGGCCGCCTACGCGAAGTCGCCGCAGGACCAGTGACGCGGTGGCGGGGCGCCCCCGGGGCGTCCCGCCGCACCGCGCCCCACCAGTAGGCTTCCGGCCCGGACACGGGTGGGAAGCCTACTGGCTTTTTCCGGGCCGTCCCGACAGACTGGTCCGGTGCGCACACCGACTTCGACGTACCGACTGCAGATCACCTCCGACCTCACCCTGGACCGGACGGCCGGGCTCGTGGACTACCTCCACGACCTCGGCGCCGACTGGGTCTACCTCTCGCCCATCCTGCGAGCCGTCGGCGGCTCCGACCACGGCTACGACGTCGCCTCGCCCGCCGAGGTGGACCCGGTCCGGGGCGGCCCGGCCGGGCTCAAGGCGCTCGCGGACGCCGCCCACGCGAAGGGGATGGGGGTGATCGTCGACATCGTCCCCAACCACCAGGGTGTGGCCGTCCCGCAGGAGAACCCGTGGTGGTGGTCCCTGCTCGCCGAGGGCCAGGGCTCGCGCTACGCGCAGGCCTTCGACGTGGACTGGGCCGCGGGCGGCGGGAAGGTGCTCATCCCCGTGCTCGGGGACGGCGACGGCGAGCTGGAGCAGCTGCGCGTCGAGGACGGCACGCTGCGCTACTACGAGAACGTCTACCCGCTCGCCGAGGGCACGTGGGCGCCGGGCGACGACCCCAGGGACGTCCACGCCCGGCAGCACTACGAGCTGATCAACTGGCGGCGCGGGGACGCGGAGCTGAACTACCGCCGCTTCTTCACGGTGGCCACGCTCGCCGGCGTGCGCGTGGAGGACCCCGGGGTCTTCGAGGAGTCCCACGCGGAGATCCGGCGGTGGATCGACGAGGGCCTCGTCGACGGGCTGCGCATCGACCACCCCGACGGGCTGCGGGACCCGGGGGAGTACCTGGACCGGCTCAAGGAGCTCACCGGCGGCGCCTACGTCGTCGTCGAGAAGATCCTGGAGCCCGGCGAGCTCCTCCCCGCGGACTGGGCCACGCAGGGCACCACCGGCTACGACGCCCTCGGCACCATCGACCGGCTGCTCACCGACCCGGCGGGGGAGTACGCCCTCACCAGCCTCGACGCCCGGCTGCGCGGCGGGGAGCCCGTCAACTGGGCGGAGATGGTCCACGGCACGAAGCGCGCCATGGCCGACGGCGCGCTGCACGCCGAGGTCCAGCGCCTCGCCCGCCTGGTGCCCGCCGACGCCGGCCTCGCCCACGACGAGGCCGTGGACGGGCTCGCCGAGGTCCTCGCGAACTTCCCCGTCTACCGCAGCTACCTGCCCGAGGGCGCCGAGCACCTGCGCCACGCCCTCGACGCCGCCCGCGCGCAGCGGCCCGACCTCGCGGACACGCTCGTCTCCCTGGGCCGGCTGCTGGGGGTCGAGGCGGGCGACGACACCGAGCTCGGCGAGCTCGCGCGCCGCTTCCAGCAGACCTCCGGCATGGTCATGGCCAAGGGCGTCGAGGACACGGCGTTCTACCGGTTCCCCCGCCTGACCTCCCTGACCGAGGTGGGCGGCGACCCCTCCCACTTCTCCCTGGCGCCGGACGAGGCGCACGCCGAGCTGGCCCGCCGCGCCGCCGACGAGCCCCTGGCCATGACCACCCTGTCGACCCACGACACCAAGCGCTCCGAGGCGGTGCGGGCCCGGATCACGGTGCTGGCCGAGGCCGCCGAGCAGTGGGCGGGCGTGGTCGGCACCGTCAAGCGGCTGGCCGAGGAGTCCGGGACCCGGGTGGGCGACGGGCCCCTCGTGAACCTCGTCCTGCAGGCGGTCGTGGGCGCGTGGCCCGTCGAGCAGGAGCGCATCACGGACTACGCCCTCAAGGCCGCCCGCGAGGCGGGCAACTCCACCGCGTGGGTCGACGGCGACGCCGACTTCGAGGAGCGCCTGCTCCGGTTCATCGACCACGTCCTGCACGACCCCGAGATGCGGGCCGTCGTCGAGGGCTTCGCGGAGCACGTCACCGCGGCCGGCTGGGCCAACGGGCTCTCCGCCAAGCTGATCCAGCTGACGATGCCCGGCGTCCCCGACGTCTACCAGGGCGCCGAGCTGTGGGCCGAGTCCCTCGTGGACCCCGACAACCGCCGTCCCGTGGACTTCGAGGCGCGCACCGCGATGCTCGCCCGCCTCGACGCCGCGCAGCCCGGCACGCCGGAGGCGACCCCGGCCGTGGGCCCGGACGCCGCCGCCAAGCTGCTCGTCACGAGCCGGGCCCTGCGGCTGCGCCGGGACAGCCCCGAGCTGTTCACCGGCTACACCCCCCTGAGCGCGACCGGCCCCCTGGCCGAGCACGTGTTCGCGTTCGACCGCGGCGGCGCCGTGACCGTGGCCACCCGGCTCCCGCTGGGCCTGGCCGAGCGCGGCGGGTTCGCCGACGAGGCCCTGCCCCTGCCCGAGGGCGACTGGGAGGACGTGCTGACCGGGCGCCCGCACGCCGGTGCCGCGGCCGTCTCCGACCTGCTGGCCGACTACCCCGTGGCGCTGCTGCGCCGGAAGGACTCCTGAATCCATGAAGACCCGTGAGCACCTGAACCGGTTCGACGTCTGGGCGCCCCACGCCAAGGGCGTGACGGTGCGGATCGAGGGCGTGGACCACCCCATGGTCCCGGCCGACTCCCGGCCCGAGGGCGCCCCCGAGGGCCCCGCGGCCCGCCGCCCCGGCTGGTGGACCCTGCCCGACGACGCCGGCGTCCCCCCCGGGACCGTGCGCTACGGCTACCTGCTCACCAAGACGTTCGACGAGGGCACCCCCAAGGAGCGCACGCAGGTCTCGGACGTCCTGCCCGACCCGCGCTCGCGCCGTCAGCCGCAGGGCGTGCACGACCTCTCCTGCACCTTCGACCCCGCCGAGCACGCGTGGGGCGACGGCGCGTGGAAGGGCCGCACCCTGGCCGGGGCGGTGCTCTACGAGCTGCACCTCGGCACGTTCACCCCCGAGGGCACCCTCGACTCCGCGATCGAGCGCCTGGACCACCTCGTGGACCTCGGCGTGGACTTCGTGGAGCTGCTGCCCGTCAACGGGTTCAACGGCGAGCACAACTGGGGCTACGACGGCGTGCTGTGGTACACCGTGGACGAGTCCTACGGCGGGCCCGCCGCCTACCAGCGCTTCGTGGACGCCTGCCACCAGCGGGGGATCGGCGTGATCCAGGACGTGGTCTACAACCACCTCGGCCCCTCCGGGAACTACCTGCCCCTGTTCGCCGACTACTTCAAGCCCGGCGCCAGCACCTGGGGGGACCTCATCAACCTCGACGGCTGGGGCTCCGACGGGGTGCGCGACTACATCCTGGACAACGTGGAGATGTGGCTGCGGGACTACCACGTGGACGGCTTCCGCCTCGACGCCGTGCACGCCCTGCAGGACCACCGGGCGGTGCACATCCTCGAGGAGATCGCCGAGCGCGTGGACCGGGTGGCCGTCGAGACCGGCAAGCCGCTGTTCACCGTCGCGGAGTCCGACCTCAACGACCCCCGGATGATCACGCCGGCCTCGGCCAACGGCCTGGGCATGACCGGGCAGTGGCTCGACGACTTCCACCACGCCGCGCACGTCGCCCTCACCGGCGAGACGCAGGGCTACTACGCCGACTTCGCCTCCCTCGAGACCCTCGACAAGGCGACGCGCGACGCCTACTACCACACCGGGACCATGTCGACGTTCCGCGGCCGCCACCACGGCCGTCCCGTCGACAAGCAGCGGGTGCGCCCGTGGCAGTTCGTGACCTTCATCCAGAACCACGACCAGGTCGGCAACCGCGCGGCCGGGGACCGGATCAGCGCGAGCCTCTCGGCCGACCAGCTCGTGCTGGGGGCCACGCTGCTGCTGACCCAGCCGTTCACCCCCATGCTGTTCATGGGGGAGGAGTGGGGGGCCTCCACCCCGTGGCAGTTCTTCACCGCCCACCCCGAGCCCGAGCTCGGCGAGGCCGTGGCCAAGGGCCGCAAGGGGGAGTTCGCGGCCATGGGCTGGGACGAGTCGACGGTGCCGGACCCGCAGGCGCCCTCCACCTTCACCGACTCCAAGCTGGACTGGTCCGAGCCCGGGCAGGGCGAGCACGCCCGGGTCCTCGCCGCCTACCGCGAGCTCATCGCGCTGCGCCGCTCGGTGCCCGAGCTCACCGACCCGCGCTTCGCGACGATCGCCACCGCCCGGGACGACGACGCCCGCTGGTTCGTGCTCCAGCGGGCCACGCACCCCGGCTCCCCGCACGGGGTGGCGGTGCTGCTGAACTTCGCGGCCGCGGAGGCGACCGTGCCGTTCACCGGGCCCGCGGACGCCGAGGTGCTCTTCCGCTCGGGAGAGGTCTCGCTCCGCACCGGGGAGGCCGGGACCGCCGCCGCCGTGCTGCCCGGCCACGGCGCCGCCGTCCTGCGCTACTGAGGCCGGGCGGGCCGCCGCCGCGCGGCCCGCCCGCCCCCGCCCACGACCTCCGAGCCGACGAAGGACCGGTATGCACACCTACGGACCCGATGCCCACTACGTCCCCGCCGAGGACCGCTACGAGACCATGCCCTACCGCCGGGTCGGCGCGTCCGGGCTGAAGCTGCCCGCGATCTCCCTGGGGCTGTGGCACAACTTCGGCGACGACAAGCCCCTGGGAACCCAGCGGGCCACCCTCCGGCGGGCCTTCGACCTGGGCGTGACCCACTTCGACCTCGCCAACAACTACGGCCCCCCCGCCGGCGCGGCCGAGCTGAACTTCGGTTCGATCCTCCGCCAGGACTTCGCCCACTACCGGGACGAGCTGGTCATCTCCTCGAAGGCCGGCTGGGACATGTGGCCCGGGCCGTACGGCTTCGGCGGGTCCCGCAAGTACCTGCTGGCCTCCCTCGACCAGTCCCTGCAGCGCATGGGCCTGGACTACGTGGACATCTTCTACCACCACCGCCCGGACCCCGAGACCCCGCTCGAGGAGACCATGCGGGCCCTGGACCACATCGTGCGCTCGGGCCGGGCGCACTACGTGGGGATCTCCTCCTACAGCGCGGCCCTGACGCTGCGGGCGCAGGAGCTCATGCGCGAGCTCGGCACCCCGCTGCTCATCCACCAGCCGTCCTACTCGATGCTCAACCGCTGGATCGAGGCGCCCTCGGAGCAGGCGGGCGGGACGTCCCTGCTCGCGGCGCTCACGCGGTCGGGGATGGGCTCGATCGTGTTCACCCCGCTGGCCCAGGGCATGCTCACCGACCGCTACCTCGACGGCGTGCCCGCGGGCTCCCGCGCCGCCGCGGGGAAGTCCCTCGACCCCCAGTGGCTGACCGACACCGCGCTGGAGAAGGTCCGCGGCCTGCACGCGATCGCCGCCGAGCGGGGCCAGTCCCTGGCCCAGATGGCCCTGGCGTGGGTGCTGCGCGAGCAGCCGGACGGCCAGGTCACCACCGCCCTGATCGGCGCCTCCTCGCCCGCCCAGGTCGAGGAGAACGTCGCGGCCGTGCGCCGGCTGGAGTTCACGCCGCAGGAGCTCGACGCGATCGACGAGCTCGCCACGGACTCGGGGATCAACATCTGGGCCGGCGCCCAGGACTCCAAGCACGAGTGAGCGGCGGGACGCCCTAGCCCATGGAGCTCTCGCAGTACCTCGCCCTGCTCGGGCTGTGGATCGCCGGGATCGCCGCCCCCGGCCCGGACGTGCTGGTGATCCTGCGCAGCTCCTCGCTGGGCTCCCGCCGGGCCGGGGTGCTCACGGCCGTGGGCGTGATGACGGGCAACCTCCTGTGGATCAAGCTCTCCCTCACGGGCGTGACCGTGCTGATCGGCCAGGACGACACGGTGCAGCGCGTCCTCCAGGTGGCCGGGGCCCTGTTCCTCGGCTGGCTGGGCGTGGGCGGGGTGCGGGCGGGCCTCGCCGCCCGCACCCGCGTCCCGGCCGGTGCCCGGACCGGTTCCGCGGACGGCGCGGGAGCGGGACTGCCGCAGTCCCCGCCGGGCCGGGCGCCGACCCCCGCGCGGGCCTTCGGGCTCGGGCTCGTGACCAACCTGTCCAACCCCAAGGCCATCGTGTTCTTCGTGGCGCTGTTCGCCAACGTGGTCCCCGCCGGGGCCCGCTGGTGGGAGTCGCTGCTCGTGCTGGTGCTGCTGCTCGCGGTGGGCCTGGCCTGGTTCACCGCCGTCGCGTGGACGGGCTCCGTCGAGCGGCTCGCCGCGGGCTTCCGCCGGCGCGGGGCCGCCGTGGAGCTCGGCTCCGGCGCGCTCTTCCTGGCCCTCGCCGTGGGCCTGCTGGTCGGCGCGCTGTGAGCGGGGCGGCCGAGTAATTCCGGTCCAGGGGGTTCAGCTCGGCGCGCTGGGCTGGTAAGAAGAGTAAGCACGCTGATGTCCTGCACGTCCCATGCTCGACCCCACCAGTCCACACGACACGGAGGACCCGCGACATGTCCGACAACGAGTACCTTGCCCGATCCATCCACGACCTCACCGCCGCCGCCTGGTTCGGCGGCTCGCTGATGGGCGCCATCGGCGTCAACGGGGCGGCCGCGGCCGCCCAGCTGCCCCAGGAGCGCACTCGCCTGTCGAACATCGGCTGGAAGAAGTGGGCGCCCGTGCAGACGGCCGCGCTGCTCGCCCACGGGGTGGCGGGAGCGGCGCTGATCTACCAGAACAAGGGCCGCCTGGCCGGCCAGGAGGGCGTCACGCGCAACACCGTCTCCAAGGCCGCCGTCACCGTCGTGGGGGCGGGCCTGACGCTGTACTCCCGCGTGGTCGGCAAGAAGGTCGAGGCCCTGGCCCACGAGGGCGCCGAGGGCGCCACCGAGCCCCGCGCCGGCGCCTCGCCCGAGCTGGCCTCCGCCCAGAAGCAGCTCAAGGTCCTGCAGTGGGTCATCCCGGCGATGGCCGGCACGGTGATCGTGCTGGGGGCCAAGCACGGCGAGATGCAGCGTCCCCGCAACATCCTCCAGGGGTTGCTGAAGAAGTAGCTCCACCCCGGGGCGGACCCGGCGCCCGCCGCCGGCCCACCGGGCCCCCGCACCACCCGGTGCGGGGGCCCGGTCCGTGGGGGAACGGCCGGGTCGCGCCCCGGGGACCGTTCGGTTCCCGCCGCTGCTCGGCGACGACGGGACCCCCACGCCCGCCGTCCGGCCCGTCCGGCCGCCACGGCACCGACGACCCCGAGGAAGTGCACGATGACCACCGCCGACCGTCTCGCCCGTTCCGTCCACGACCTCACCGCCGCCGCCTGGTTCGGCGGCACCCTCATGGGCGCCGTCGGGGTCGACGGCGCCGCCGGCGCCGCCCGCGACCCCCGGGAGCGCACCCGCCTGTCCGCGCTGGGCTGGAAGAAGTGGCGCCCCGTCGAGACGGCCGCGCTCGTCGCCCACGGGCTCGCCGGCGCCTGGCTGCTCCGGGCCGACCGGGGCCGGGCCGCCGCCCGCGAGGGCGCCGGGCGGACCGCCGTCGCCCAGGCCGCGGTGACCGTGGCCGGCGTCGCGGCCTCGGCGTACTCCGGGTACCTGGGACGCCAGGTGGAGGCCCGCGCCGAGGAGGGCGGTCAGGGGGCCACCGAGCCGCGGCCCGGTGCCTCGCCCGAGCTGGCCGCCGCCCAGCGCCGGCTCAAGGTGCTGCAGTGGGTCAACCCCGCGCTCGCCGGCGCCGTGATCGTGCTGGGGGCCGAGCACGGCGGGCTGCAGCGGCCCCGGCACGTGCTGCGCAGGCTGCCGCGGTAGCCGCGGCGGGCCGGGACCGGGAGGCCCGGAGGCCGGCTCAGACGTAGTCCTCGAGGCCTGCCCGGTGGATCACGAAGGCCGTGACGGGGTCGTAGACGCGCGGCGGGAGGTTGTCGTCGAGGGGCACGGCGACCTCGACCTGGCCCTGCGCCTCGGCCACGAACACCCCGGGGTCGTTGCAGTCCGCGATCGCGACGGTCCGCAGCCCGCGGGAGCCGGCCGCGCCCGCGAGGCCGTGGTCGGCGACCACGAGGTCGGGCGGGTTCTGCCCGTCGCGGCGCAGCTTGTCCAGGGCGAGGACCATGGGCCCGGGGAAGTGGGTGTGCCGCAGCCCCCCGTACTGCTCGACCATCACGACGTGCTCGATCTGGCGGACGTCGCCGTCCTCGAAGGGGAACCCGTCCGGGACCTGCACGAGGTGGGCCCCGGCCCGGCGGGCCACGCGCGCCAGCTGCGCGTAGACGGGGAACAGGCCCGCGGGGTGGCCCGTGGCGAAGAGCAGGCGCCCGCCGGCGGCGACGACCTCCCCGAAGACCTGCGCGTAGCGCTCCAGCCCCGCCACGGCCAGCGCCGCCGAGATCGTGTCCTGCCCCTCCACGTGGGCCGGGTCGGGGGAGATGCCGACGCGCTCGCACATGAGCGCGAAGACCTCGTCGAAGGTCCACTCGCGGGTGCGCACCACGCCCATGTGCTGGTGCTGGTCGCCGTCGAGGAAGCCCTGGATGTTGCGCAGGTTGGCCTCCCGCCGGGTCGCGACGAGTCCGGTGAGGCGGTGCTCGTCGAGGTGGCGGGCGAGGTCGTGGGGGGAGAGGGGGGTGGTCGTCACCGTTCGAGTGTATTCAGGGACACGCGGCTACCGTCGCGTATCCCGGCCCGGGCGTAGAGCCCGGCCGTGATCTGCGCGGTGCGCTCCCAGGAGTAGGCGCGCGCCCGGTACGCCGCGGCCCCGCCCGCGCGCCGCAGGGCGCCGGGCTCCCGGGCCAGGTCAGCGACCGCGCGCGCCCAGGCAGCCGGGGAGCGGTCCGCGACGAGCCGGCCCGTGACCCCGTCCAGGACGGCGACGCGCAGCCCGTCGACGTCCGTGGCCAGCACGGGCGTCCCGCACGCCTGGGCCTCGAGGGCCACGAGCCCGAACGTCTCCGACGACGAGGGGACGGCGACGAGGTCGGCGCGGCGCATCCGCTCGGCCAGCTCCGGCGCGGGCAGCGCGGGGGCGAAGGACACGGCGCCGCCGAGGCCCAGCGACCGGACCCGCTCCCGCAGCCGCGCCGCGAACCCGGGCGCGCCCACCCCGGCGATCTCCAGCTCGACCGCGAGCCCGGGGGCGAGGCCCGGGAGCAGGGCGAGCGCCTCCACCAGCACCTGCGGGCCCTTGAGCGCCTGCAGCCGGCCGGCGAACAGCAGCCGCAGGGGCCGCCCGGGCGTGCCGGGGCCCGGCTGCCCGTCCGCCGGTCCGCCCGGACGGTCCGCGGGGCCGTGCGGGGGGTGGAAGACCCGCAGGTCCACCCCGGGGGCGACGACGGCGAGCCGCTCGGGGTCGGCGTCGTAGAGCTCCACCATCTGCGTGGCCTCGGTGTCGGTGTTGACCACCGTGAGGTCCGCGCGGGCGATCAGCTCGGTCTCGGCCGCGGCCCGCGCCTCCGGCTCCGAGCCCTCGCCCCGGGCGGCCCGGAGGTTCTTGGCCCGCGCGGTGGTGTGCAGGCTCAGGACCAGGGGCACGCCCCAGGCCTCGGCGACCTGGCGGCCGGCGGCCCCGGAGAGCCAGTAGTGGGCGTGCACGACGTCGGGGCGCCGGTCCACGCTGCCCAGGACCGCGGCGAAGCAGTCGACGAAGCGGGGCAGGTCCTCCTTGTCGGCCCCGGCGGCCCCCGGCAGGGTCACGGTGAGCAGCCGCAGCCCCGGGCCCACGATCCGGGTCCGCAGCCCCGGGGCGGCCGGGGCGGCCGGGGAGCGGTCGAGGACGGCCATGTCCACGGTGTGCCCGGCGGCCACCAGGCCCTCGGCGAGGTGGCGGACGTAGACGTTCATCCCCCCGGCGTCCCCGGACCCGGGCTGCTCCAGGGGCGAGGTGTGCAGGCTGATGAGGAGGACGTGGAGGGCGGCATCGGGCACGGACCCACTGTAGTCGGCCCCGGGGGCCGGTGCCGGGTGCCGGTGCGGGTGCGCGGGAGCGATGACGACGGCGACACCGTGGCCGTGCGGATCGAGCCCGACGGGCCCGGCCGCGCCCGGTGCGACAATGGGGTCCGTGAACCGTGCCGAACCCCTCCAGCCCCCCGCGCCCGCCGCGGTCTTCCCCCCTCCCGCCCGGCCCGAGCGCAGCGCCGTCGTGGACCTCGCCGCGGTGCGCCACAACGTGCGCCGGATCAAGGAGGTCGCGGCCCCCGCACGGCTCATGGCCGTCGTCAAGGCCGACGCCTACGGCCACGGCGCGGTGCCCGTGGCCCGGGCGGCGCTCGGGGCGGGGGCCGACGCCCTCGGTGTCGCCCACGTGGCCGAGGCGCTCCAGCTGCGCGCCGCGGGGATCGGCGCACCCGTCCTGGCGTGGCTGCACACCGTGGACACGGACTTCGGTGCCGCGCTGGCGCAGGACGTCGAGCTCGGGGTCAGCGGCTGGGAGCTCGCCCCGGTCGCGGAGGCCGCCCGCGCCCTCGGCACGACCGCCCGGATCCACCTCAAGATCGACACCGGGCTGGGCCGCAACGGCGCCACGGAGGACCTGTGGCCGCAGCTGGTGCGCGCGGCCGCGGCCGCGGAGGCGCAGGGGCTCGTGCGCGTCGTCGGGATCTTCACCCACCTGGCCGTGGCCGACGAGCCCGCCCGCCCCGAGACCGGCCGGCAGCTCGCCCGGTTCCGCGCCGCCGTCGACGCCGCCCGCGCCGCCGGGCTGCGCCCGCGGCTGCGGCACGCGGCGAACTCGCCCGGGCTGTTCTCCGCCGCGCAGCTCGAGCGGCCCGAGGAGATGCTCCTGGACATGGTCCGGGTGGGCGTGTCCGTCTACGGGCTCTCGCCCTTCGCCGAGCGCACCCCGGAGCAGCTGGGCCTCGTGCCGGCCATGACGCTGCGCACCACCGTCAGCGCCGTCAAGGAGGTCCCGGCGGGGCAGGGGGTCTCCTACGGGCTGCGCTACGTCACCGACCGGCCCACCACCCTCGCGCTGGTCCCCCTCGGCTACGCCGACGGCGTGCCGCGGGCCGGCACCGGCGGGCCGGTGCGGATCCAGGGCCGCACCTACCCGGAGGTCGGGCGGGTGGCGATGGACCAGATCGTCGTGGACCTCGGGGAGCCGGGGCTGTCCGCGCCCGAGCACGGGCTGCTGGGGGCCGAGGCCGTCCTGTTCGGGGCGGGGGACGATCCCTCCGCGAGCGAGTGGGCGGACGCGGCCGGGACCATCAACTACGAGATCGTCACCCGGATCTCCCCGCGCGTGCCGCGCGTGCACGTGGACACGGAGCAGCGCCCGTGAGCGCCTGGACGCGGAGCCTGCTCGTGGACGGGCCCGAGCAGACCCGGGCGCTCGCCGAGACCCTCGGGGCCCAGCTGCGCGCCGGGGACCTGCTCGTGCTCACGGGCGAGCTCGGGGCCGGGAAGACGACCTTCACGCAGGGCCTGGGCCGCGGCCTGGGCGTGCGCGAGGGGATCATCTCGCCCACGTTCGTGCTGGTGCGCCGCCACCCGAGCCTGGTCGGCGGGCCGGACCTCGTCCACGTCGACGCCTACCGGCTGTCCTCGGCGGCGGAGGTGGACGACGTCGACCTCGAGGACACGCTCGACGCCGCCGTGACCGTGGTGGAGTGGGGCACGGGCAAGGTGGAGCACCTCGCGGACTCCCGCCTGGAGATCACCATCGAGCGCGCCGTGGGCGCCGATCCGCTCACCCCCGGGGACGCCGGCGAGCCCGCCGACGGCCTCACCGGCGAGGACGACGGCGAGGACGACGACGCCGAGCCCCGCCGGATCACCCTCACCGGCGTCGGTCCCCGCTGGGCGGACGGGCCGCCTCGGCTGGGCCCGCCCCCGCGGCAGGGCTGAGCCCCGGGCCCGTCCCCGCGGCGGGGGCACTACAATGGCCGGGTGCTTCTCCTGTGCCTGGACTCCTCCGCCGTCGCCTCGGCCGCCCTCGTGACGGGCGGGGGCGAGGTCCTCGGATCCTTCGCGAGCCCCGACACCCGGTCCCACGCCGAGGTCCTGGCCCCGGCCGTGCGCGACCTGCTGGCGGGGGCCGGCCTCGACGGCGCCGCCGTGGACGCCGTGCTCGTGGGCACCGGGCCCGGGCCCTTCACGGGCCTGCGCGCCGGGATCGCGACCGCGCGCGCGCTGGCCTTCGCCTGGGACGTGCCGCTGCACGGGCTGATGAGCCTCGAGGCGGTCGCCCAGGACGCCGCGGCGGCGGCCCGGGACGCCGGGCACGACGAGTTCCTCGTGCTCACCGACGCCCGGCGCAAGGAGGTCTACTGGGCCCGCTTCGTCCTCGGCGCGGACGGCCCCCGGCCGGCCGGGGGACCGGGCGTGGCCGCGGCCGAGGACCTGCCCGGGCTGCCCGCCTACGGGCGCGGCGCGGGCCTCTACGCCGAGCGCCTGGCCCGGGTGGTGCCCGGGTTCGCCGAGGCGCAGCCCACGGCGTCGTCGCTGGGGCTGGCCGCCGTGCGGCGCGCCGCCCGCGGGGAGGCCCTGGACCCCGACACGACCCCGCTGTACCTGCGCGAGTCCGACGCGAAGGTCCCCGGGCCCCGGAAGCGGGCCGGCGCGTGAGCGGGGCCGGGGGCGACTGGGCCCTGCGCCGGATGACCGCCGAGGACGTGGGGGCGGTGCACGCCCTCGAGCAGCAGCTGTTCCCCGTCGACGCCTGGCCGCTCGAGATGTTCTTCGCCGAGCTCGCCCAGCCGATCTGCTGGTACTGGGTCGCCGAGCTGGACGGCGCGATCGTCGGCTACGCGGGGCTGATGTGCATCCCCCCCGTGGGCGACGTCCAGACCATCGCGGTGGTCCCCGAGCACGAGGGCCGCGGCATCGGCTCCGCCCTGCTGCGCACCCTGCACGAGCAGGCGCGGCGGCTGGGGGCCCAGGAGATGCTGCTCGAGGTCCGCGCCGACAACCCCCGCGCCCAGCGGCTCTACCGCCGCTTCGGCTACGAGCAGATCCACGTCCGGCCCCGCTACTACCGCGACGGCGCCGACGCCCTGATCATGCGCTGCGCCCTGCCCCCCGGGGAGGACCCCGGCACGGCGCCCGCGACCACCCCCGCGACCACCCCCGCGACCACCCCCGCGACCACCCCCGAGGAGGACCCCCGATGACCGACGGACCCCTGGTGCTCGGCATCGAGTCCTCCTGCGACGAGACCGGCGTGGGCGTCGTGCGCGGGCGCACCCTGCTCGCCAACGTCGTGTCCTCCTCGATGGACGAGCACGTCCGCTTCGGCGGCGTGATCCCGGAGATCGCCTCCCGCGCCCACCTCGACGCGATGGTCCCCACCCTGCGCGCCGCCCTCGCGGAGGCCGGCGTCGGCCTGGACGACCTCGACGCCATCGCCGTGACCTCCGGGCCCGGCCTGGCCGGGGCGCTCATGGTGGGCGTCGCCGCCGCGAAGGCGCTCGCCGTGGCGACCGGCAAGCCCCTGTACGCCATCAACCACCTCGTCGCCCACGTGGGCGTGGGCGTGCTCGAGGACTCGGCCGTCGAGGGCTTCCGGGGAGCCTTCGACGAGGGGCTGCCCCGCGGCCTCGGGGCCCTGCTCGTCTCCGGCGGGCACACCGAGATCCTCGCCGTCGACGACCTCACCCGGGACGTGCGCCTGCTCGGGGCGACCATCGACGACGCCGCCGGGGAGGCCTACGACAAGGTCGCCCGCGTGCTCGGCCTCGACTACCCGGGCGGCCCGGCGATCGACGCCGCCGCGCGGGCGGGGGACCCCACCGCCTTCCGCTTCCCCCGCGGGCTCACCGCCGGCAAGTACATGGGCTCCGCCGACCGGCCGGGCCCGCACCGCTACGACTTCTCGTTCTCCGGGCTCAAGACCGCGGTGGCCCGCGTCGTCGAGGCGTTCGAGGCGCGGGGGGAGCGGGTCCCCGTCGCCGACGTCGCCGCGTCCTTCCAGGAGTCGGTGGCCGACGTGGTCACCCGCAAGGCGATGCTCGCCTGCACCGAGCACGGGCTGACCACCCTGCTGCTGGGCGGCGGCGTGGCCGCGAACTCCCGGCTGCGGGAGCTCACCGCCCAGCGCTGCGCCGAGCACGGCGTCGAGCTGGTGATCCCCAAGCTGTCGCTGTGCACGGACAACGGCGCCATGGTCGCCGCGCTCGCGGCCCGCGTCGTCGCGCAGGGCCGGGCGCCCTCCGGCCTGGGCTTCGCGGCGGACTCCTCGCTGCCGGTCACCACCGTGTCGGTCTGAGCCCGCCGGCCGACCGCCCCGTCCGGTCAGGCGTTCTCGCGGGTGCGGCGGACGATGTCGAGGGCGACGGCGCGCAGCTCGCCGCCGTGGGCCTCGGCCACGGCCCGCTGGCGCTGGTAGCCGGCGCCGTCCCGGAAGATCCGCTCCACGTCGGAGAGCTCGCGCGAGCAGCCCAGCCGCGCGGCGACCGGCTCGAGCCGGTCCAGCAGCAGGGCGAGGTCCTCGCACAGGTCCCGCTCCGTGTTCCGGGAGTCGGTGATCACCTGTGCCTCCAGGCCGTAGCGGGCCGCGCGCCACTTGTTCTCGCGCACGTGCCACGGCTGCAGGCGGACCGGCTCCCGGCCCGCCTCGACGTCCGCGGACAGGGAGTGCACGAGGCACTGGGTGAGGGCCGTCAGCGCCCCGACCTCCCACAGGGTGGAGAGCCCGTCGCAGAAGCGGACCTCGTTCGTGCCCAGCCGGGGGACGGGGCGCACGTCCCACCGGCACTCGCTGAGCTCCTCGATGATGCCCGTGGCGATCATGTCGGCGACGCAGCGCTCGTACTCGTCCCAGGAGCCGAACTGGTAGGGCAGCCCGGCGGTGGACAGCTGCTGGAAGATCATCGAGCGGTGGGACGCGTAGCCGGTGTCCTCACCGGCCCAGTACGGGGAGTTCGCCGACAGGGCGAGCAGGTGCGGGTAGTAGGTGAGCAGCCCGTCGAGCACCGGCAGCGCCTTGGCCCGCGAGTCCAGGCCCACGTGCACGTGCACCCCGTAGATGACCATCTGCCGGCCCCAGTACTGGGTGCGGTCCACGAGCTTGTGGTAGCGCTGCTTGTCGGTGACCTGCTGATCCTGCCAGCGGGCGAAGGGATGGGTGCCGGCGGCGAAGATCTCGAGCCCCCGGGGGTCGGCCACCCGGCGGATCTCGTCCATCATCGTGGACAGCTGCTCCGTGGAGGCGGCCACGTCCCGGCACACCCCGGTGACCAGCTCCACGGTGTTGAGCAGGAACTCGCCCGTCAGGTGCGGGTGGTTCCCGTCCTCCGCCCACTCCGGGTGCTCCGCGAGGACCGCCTCGTAGGTCTCCCGGCCCCGGGGGACGAGGTCACCGGTGGTGCCGTCCACGAGGGCGACTTCCCACTCGACGCCCAGCGTCGACTGGTCGGAGCGGGCGAACGAGATCTCCACGCGGCAGGTCCTTACGTGCGTCGGCGGGCGGGGGCCCGGTCGGAGCGCGGACGGAATCGCCCGCGGCGCCCTCAGTCTACGGTTTCGACGACCAGCACGACGCGCCGCTCCGGCGCCCCGGGCTCCGCCTGCGTGCGGGTCACCACGAACGTCGCCCGGTGCGGGCCGCGGGGCGCGAGCTGGCGGCGCAGCTGCTCGGGCGTCACGTCGGTGCCGCGCTTCTTGATCTCGAGGGTGCCCACCTCGTGCTCCCGGACCCACCGCTTGAGCACCTTGACGGTGTGCGGGAGCACCTCCCGCACCCGGTAGGTCCGCGCCAGGGGCGTGGGCACCGGCTCGTCCGAGCTCAGGTACGCGATCCGGGGGTGGACCAGCCGCGCCCCGAGGTCCCGGGCGAGGTCGGCGACCAGGCCGGCGCGGATCACCGCGCCGTCGGGCTCGTGGAGGTACGCGCCCACCGGGCCCACCTCGGCGTCCTCGTGGGCGGGATCGGCGTCGTGCGGGCTGGTCAGCTCCGCGGAGCCGTGCTCCCCGAGGACGAGCGCGGCCCGCCGCACCCCGGGACGTGCCACGGCGTTGAACCACAGCACCGCCTCCACGACGTCGCCGCGGTCGGAGACCCACTGGGCCTCGCAGCCGGGCGGCACCGCCTCGTGGGGGATGCCGGGGCCCAGCTTCACGCCCACGGGCAGGCCGCGGGCCGCGAGCGCCTCCACGAAGGACAGGGGAGGGGAGAACGCCTCGGGGTCGAAGATCCGCCGGGTGCCGGACGACGACGTCGTGCGCCGCGCCGGGTCCAGCCACACCCCGTCGGGCATCCCGCCCGGCAGGGCGGCCAGGTCCAGGGCCGCGGCGTCGGCGTGCAGGACCGTGGCCTCCGGGAAGGGGACGAGGTTGAGGGTGGCGACCGCGGCGGTGGTCTCGTCGAGCTCGACCGCCGTGACGCGCCGGTCGAGGGCTGCCAGGGCCATCGCGTCCGCGCCGATCCCGCAGCCGAGGTCCGCGACGTGGGCGAGGCCCGCCGCCGCGAAGCGCCGGGCGTGCAGGGCCGCCACGCGCAGCCGGGTGGCCTGCTCGAGCCCGGCCCGGGTGAAGAGCATGCGCCCGGAGAAGTCGCCGAACTTCTCGCGGGCGCGGGTGCGCAGCTTCGACTGGGTGAGGGCGGCGGAGACGAGCTCCGGGGAGCGGCCCTCCGCGCGCAGCCGGGAGGCCGTGCGCAGGGCGTCGGCCTCGTCGTAGGGCCCGAGCGCGTCGAGCAGGGCCATGCCCTCGGCGGTGAGCAGGGGCGCGATGTCGCGGGGGTCCGCGGGGGTGTCGGAGGTCATCGGGGGCTCAGGCGAAGTAGATGCCGATGCGGTGGCCGCCGACGTCCTCGACGCGGATGTCGATGCCGTAGATCTCCCGCAGCACCTCGGGGCGCATGATCTCCTCGGGGGTGCCGTGGTGGAGCAGGGCCCCGTCCTTCATGGCCATGATCCGGTCGGAGTAGCAGGACGCGAAGTTGATGTCGTGGATCACCAGCACGACGGTCTTGCCGAAGTCGTGGGCCATCTGCCGCAGCAGGCGCATCATCTCGACGGCGTGCTTCATGTCGAGGTTGTTCAGCGGCTCGTCCAGCAGGACGTAGTCGGTGTCCTGGGCGATGACCATGGCGATGAACGCGCGCTGGCGCTGCCCGCCGGAGAGCTCGTCGACGTAGCGGTCCGCGAGCTCCTCGAGCTGGAGGTAGCGCAGGGCCCGCTCGACGTGCTCGCGGTCCTCGGCGGTGGGCCGGCCCTTGGTGTGCGGGTGCCGGCCGAAGGCCACGAGGTCGCGCACGCTCAGCCGCACGCTGAGGGTGTTCTCCTGGCGCAGGATGGACAGCTTGCGGGCGAGCTGGTCGGACGGGGTGGAGAGGACGTCGAGCTCGTCCACGAAGACCGAGCCCTCGTCCATCGGCAGCAGCCGGGCGGCCATGGACAGGAGGGTGGACTTCCCGGCGCCGTTGGCGCCGATGATCGACACGAGCCCGCCCGCCTCGATGGTCCCCGAGACGCCGTCGACCACGGTCCGGGACCCGTACCTCTTGGTGAGGCCGGTCAGTTCGATCACGGTGCACTCCTTCTCGTTGTGGCGCTCATCTGACGGTCCCGCGCAGCAGCATGACCAGGAACAGCACGCCGCCCACGAACTCGATGACGATGCTCAGCGCGGTGTCGAACGCGAACACCTGCTCGAGGACCACCTGTCCGCCCACGAGGGCGACGACGCCCAGCAGGACGGCCATGGGCAGCACGTGGCGGTGGCGGAAGTTGCGGCACAGCGCGTAGGCGACGTTGGCGACGATCAGGCCGAAGAACGTGATCGGCCCGACCAGGGCGGTGCACACGCCCACGAACACGGAGCAGACCACGAGCACCCCGGTGACGACCCGGGTGTGGTCCACGCCGAGGCTGACGGCGGTGTCCCGGCCCAGGGCCAGCACGTCGAGGTGGCGGCGCATCGCCACGACCACGAGGGTGGCCAGCCCGATGAGCAGCGCGGACAGGCGCAGCAGGCCGACGTCCACGTTGCCGAAGGACGCGAACATCGCGTCCTGCAGGACCATGAACTCGCTGGGCTCGAGCAGCCGCTGCAGCAGGGAGGAGATCCCGCGGAACACGGTGCCGAAGACGATGCCGACCAGCAGCACGAGGTGCAGGGACCTGCCGCTGCCGGTGAACAGCCAGCGGTAGATCAGCCAGCTGAACGCGACCATGAGGACGAGCTCGGCCCCGAACCGGGTGCCGTCGCCGAGGGCGGCCACGCCCGTGGAGCCGATGACGAACACCAGCACCGTCTGGATGAGCATGTACAGCGCGTCGAAGCCCATGATGGACGGCGTGAGGATGCGGTTGTCGGTGATCGTCTGGAACAGCACGGTGGACACGCCCACCGCGTACGCGACGAGGACCATCGTCAGCACCCGGTTGACCCGCCGGGGCAGGACGTAGTCGAGGCTGCCGCTGAGGTCCACCGTGAGGTAGACGGCCACGGACGCGGCGGCGAGCGCGGCGAGGATCCCGATCCAGGCGGCCGGGGACAGGGGCGTGCGCGGGCCCCGGCGGCGCAGGACCGGGGCGGCCGGCAGGGGAGAGGTCCGCGTGCTCATCGGTGGCGCCCGCGCAGCAGCAGGGCGAGGAACAGCACGCCGCCGACGACGGCGACGATGGTGCCCACGGGGATCTCGTAGGGGTAGCGGATCACGCGGGCGATGATGTCGCACGCCAGCACGAACCCGGCGCCGAGGACGGCGACCCAGGGCACCGTGCGGCGGACGTTGTCGCCCACGAGCATGGAGACGAGGTTGGGGACCACGAGGCCGAGGAACGGCACGGAGCCGATCGTCACGACGACGACGGCGGAGACCAGCGCCACGAGCGTCATGCCCAGCACCATCACCCGGCGGTAGTCGATGCCGAGGTTCGTGGTGAACTCCTGGCCCATGCCGGCGACCGTGAACCGGTCGGCGGCGACGTAGCCCACGACCGTCAGGGCCAGGACGATCCACAGCAGCTCGTAGCGGCCGCGGATCACGCCGGAGAAGTCCCCGAGCATCCAGGCGTTGAGGCTCTGCAGCAGGTCGAAGCGGTAGGCGAAGAACGTCGTGACCGAGGAGATCACGTTGCCGAGCATGATGCCCACCAGGGGCACCAGCAGCGTGTTGCGCAGGGGGATGCGCTGGAGGACCAGCAGGAACAGGCCGGTGCCCGCGACGGCGAACACCGAGGCGAAGCCCATCTTCACCATGAGGGGCGCCGCCGGCAGGAGCAGCGTCACCACGAGCAGGCCGGCCTGCGCGGACTCGACGGTGCCGACGGTCGAGGGCTCCACGAACTTGTTCCGGGCCATGAGCTGCATGATGAGCCCGGCCACGGCCAGGGCCAGGCCGGCGAGGACCACCGAGGCGGTGCGGGGGAAGCGGGAGACGGCGAGGACCTCCACGGAGGACCAGAAGCCCTCGAGGTCGCCGGTGGCGAGCTGGTGCCACAGGGACCAGGGGGTGACGTCGAGGACGCCGACGAACGTGCTCACCACGGCCAGCAGGAGCACGGCGACGCCCGCCGCGGCGAGGCGGCGGGCGTCGCGGGCGGCGGCGGCCCGGGGGTCCGCGGACGTGGAGCCGGCCGAGGAGCCCGCCGACGACGGGTCCGCCGGCCCGGGGCAGGCGGTCGCGGTGGTCGGTGGTGTGGTCACGACGGTGCTCATCGTTTCGCGTTGGCGGTCATCGGGGGCCTTCCGATTCTAGGGGCGGGGCGCCGGGGCCGGGAACGGGCCCGGCGCCCCGCGCGGACGGCGGCGATCGCCGCGCGGGGCGCCCCGAGGGCCTGCCCGTCGGCCGGGATCAGGAGAGGGAGTCCTGGATCTCGGTGATCATGGACGGGAAGTTGTTCAGGCCGAAGCCGACCAGGTACCAGCTGGAGCTGTCCAGGTAGGTGATCCGGTCCTGCTGCGCGGCGGGGGTGCCGCCGACGAGCTCGTTGTCGAGCACCTGCTGGGCGGCCTCGCCGCCGGACTGGCCGACGGCGGTGTCGCGGTCGAGGACGTAGAGGCGGTCCGGGGCGGCGTCGGCGATCGCCTCGAAGGAGACGGCCTCGCCGTGGGTGCCCTCGGCCCGGACGTCGCCGGCGGCCTCGACGCCCAGCACGTCGAAGACGATGTTGCCGAAGCGCGAGTTCGGGCCGTAGGCGTTGACCTCACCGGCGTTGGTCAGCAGGAACATCGCGGAGCCCGCGCCCGCGGCCTGCTCCTTGGTCTCGGCGATCCGCTCGTCGATCGCGGTGAGCTTCTCCTCGACCTCGGCCTCCTTGCCGAAGATCTTCCCGAGCGTCTCGGACTGCTCGGTGAAGGAGGCCAGGGCGTCGGCCTCGTCGATGGACAGGTCCACGGTCGGGGCGATCTCGGAGAGCTCGTCGTAGAAGTCGGCGGTGCGCCCGGTGATGATGATCAGGTCCGGGTCGGCCTCGGCCACGGCCTCGAGGTCCGGCTCCTTGAGGGAGCCGGCATTGACGTACTCGTCCGTGGCGTACTGCGAGAACCGCTCCGGCAGGTTGGCCTGGGGCAGGCCCTGCACGTCCTCGTCGATCGCCTCGAGCGAGTCGAGGACGCCGAGGTCGAAGGTGATGACGTTCTCGGGGGCGACGGGCACGTCCGTGGTGCCCTGGGCGTGCTCCACGGCGACGGTCTCCGCCGCCGAGCTCTCCGGGGCGTCGGCGGACGCGGCGCCGGAGGTCGAGCAGCCGGCGAGGGCGAGGGCCGAGACGGCCGTGAGCGCGGCCGTGGAGCGCTGCAGGAGGGTGCGGGGCATGGTGTTCCTTTGTACAGAGGTCGCGGGCGCCCGGGCGGGGCGACGGCGAGGGTCCGATGGGCACGACCCGCCCGCGCAGCGCGCAGGAGGTCGCGAGGGGCACCGTGTCTCGGCCGAGGTAAGGGTTGCCTTACCACTCAACCTAGAGGGTGTACCGCGGGTGAGGCAAATCATTGGACAACTCCGGTGTGTCCTAATTCGGAGGGCGGTCCCGCTCCTGCGCCGGACTCTCCGGCGCGCTGGCACTCGCCTTGACCGACTGCCAGGCCGCTCCTACAGTGGGCCTTGGCACTCTCCGGGTGAGGGTGCTAAGGGCCAGGCGATCGATCGGCACCGCGACGACGGTTGGTGCGCCAACCGGCCCGAAGCACGGCAGCGGGCCCCGCCCGCGGTCGCCCACCGTTTTGCACGCCTACAGAAAGGGAGAGATCGTGTCGGTCTCCATCAAGCCCCTCGAGGATCGCATCGTCGTCCAGCCGCTCGCGGCCGAGCAGACCACCGCGTCCGGCCTCGTCATCCCGGACACCGCCAAGGAGAAGCCCCAGGAGGGCAAGGTCCTGGCCGTGGGCCCGGGTCGCGTCGACGACTCCGGCAACCGCATCCCGGTCGACGTCAAGGAGGGCGACGTCGTGATCTTCTCGAAGTACGGCGGGACCGAGGTCAAGTACGGCGGCGAGGAGTACCTGGTGCTCCCGGCCCGCGACGTGCTCGCCGTCGTCGAGAAGTAGGCTCGGCGCACACCACGCAGACCTGACGAAGGGTGCCCGCCGCGCGCCCCGCTTCCCGGCGGGCCCGCGGCCGGCACCCTTCGCCGCTCCCGTCCCCAGAATTCCCCGCTGGACCCCCAGCCACCCAGAAGGAGCCATCGTCCATGGCCAAGCAGCTGGCATTCAACGATGCCGCCCGCAAGTCCCTCGAGAACGGCGTCAACAAGCTCGCCGACACCGTCAAGGTCACCCTCGGCCCGCGCGGGCGCAACGTCGTGCTCGACAAGAAGTGGGGCGCACCGACCATCACCAACGACGGCGTGACCATCGCCCGCGAGGTGGAGCTCGACGACGCGTACGAGAACCTCGGCGCCCAGCTCGCCAAGGAGGTCGCGACCAAGACCAACGACGTCGCCGGTGACGGCACCACCACCGCGACCGTCCTCGCCCAGGCCCTGGTCAAGGAGGGCCTGCGCAACGTGGCCGCCGGCGCCGACCCCCTGAGCCTCAAGCGCGGCATCGAGGCGGCCGTCGCGGCCGTCTCCGAGCGCCTGCTCGAGAACGCCCGCCCCGTCGAGGGCGTCAACGTCGCCCACGTCGCGACGATCTCCGCCCAGGACCCGGCCATCGGCGAGCTCATCGCCCAGGCCTTCGACACGGTCGGCAAGGACGGCGTGATCACCATCGAGGACGGCTCCTCCACCGAGGTCGAGCTCGACGTCACCGAGGGCATGCAGTTCGACAAGGGCTACCTCTCCCCGTCCTTCGTCACCGACCTCGAGCGCCAGGAAGCGGTCATGGAGAACTCCCTGGTGCTGCTGTACCAGGGCAAGATCTCCTCCGTGCCGGAGATCATGCCGGTGCTGGAGAAGGTCCTCCAGGCCAAGAAGCCCCTGACGATCATCGCCGAGGACGTCGAGGGCGAGGCCCTGTCCACCCTCGTGGTCAACAAGCTGCGCGGCACCCTCGACG
Source organism: Kocuria rosea (assembly GCF_023715525.1). GTDB lineage: Bacteria > Actinomycetota > Actinomycetes > Actinomycetales > Micrococcaceae > Kocuria > Kocuria rosea_A. The sequence continues at coordinate 173,283 of NZ_JAMBOG010000007.1, forward strand.
TCGTGGCCCTCAAGGCCCCCGGCTTCGGCGACCGCCGCAAGGCGATCCTGCAGGACCTCGCCGTGCTCACCGGCGGCCAGGTCATCACCACCGAGCTGGGGATCACCCTCGAGCAGGTCACCCTCGAGCAGCTGGGCACCGCCCGCCGCGTGACGGTCACCAAGAACACCACCACCGTGGTGGACGGCGGCGGCACCGAGGCCCAGATCCAGGAGCGGGTCGCCGCGATCCGCGCCGAGGTCGAGCGCACCGACTCCGAGTGGGACCGCGAGAAGCTCCAGGAGCGCCTCGCCCGCCTCGCCGGCGGCGTGTCGGTCATCAAGGTCGGCGCGGCCACCGAGGTCGAGGCGAAGGAGCGCAAGCACCGCATCGAGGACGCCGTGTCCTCGACCCGCGCCGCCCTCGAGCAGGGCATCGTCTCCGGCGGCGGCACGGCCCTCATCCAGGCCGCGAAGGTCCTGGACGAGAGCGACCTCGGGCTCACCGGGGACGCGGCCACCGCGCTCCAGATCGTCCGCCGCGCCCTCCAGCAGCCGCTGTACTGGATCGCGGACAACGCGGGCCAGGACGGCGCCGTGGTGGCGTCCCGGGTGGCGGACCTCGCGCTGGGCCACGGCTACGACGCGGCCACCGGCGAGTACGTCGACATGGTCGGCGCGGGCATCATCGACCCGGTGAAGGTCACCCGCTCGGCCCTGCAGAACGCCGCGTCCATCGCGGCGCTCGTGCTGACCACCGAGACGCTGGTGGCGGACAAGCCCGCCGAGCCCGCGGAGCACGGCCACCAGCACGGCCACCAGCACTGACCTCCGCCCCCGCGGCGCCGACGGACCCGTTCCACCACCGGTGGGGCGGGTCCGTCGTTGCGTCCGGCCCCCGCTCGGCGGCCTCCGGTAGAGTGCTGGGGTCGGCCCGACCACTGCCCGCGCCCCTCGGCGGCACGCTGTTCCCAGGAGATGCCCATGACCAGCCTTCGCGAACGGGCCGCCCCCGTGGGTCTCGACGCGTCGACGGCGCAGCGGGTGGCGCGGTACTCGGGATTCCGCCCGGAGGTGCAGGGACTGCGCTTCGTGGCGGTGCTGCTGGTCGTGCTGTACCACGTGTTCCTGGACCGGGTCTCGGGGGGCGTGGACGTCTTCTTGCTGATCTCGGCGTTCTTCCTCACCCTGTCCTTCACGCGCAAGCTCGAGTCGGGCCGGGCGCTGGGGCTGGGCCGGTACTGGCTGCACGTGTTCAAGCGGTTGCTGCCCCTGGCCGTGCTGGTCATCCTGGGCACCTTGGTGCTGGTCGAGCTGTTCTACCCCGACTACGACATCGGGCAGTGGCGCTCGGAGGCCCTCTCCTCGGTGCTCTACGTCCAGAACTGGGCCCTGGCCTTCAACGCCGTGGACTACTACGCGGTCGACGACTCCACGGCCTCGCCGTTCCAGCACTTCTGGTCGTTGTCGGTGCAGGGGCAGGTGTTCCTGCTGTGGCCGCTGGTCTTCGCCGCGGCCGCGCTGATCACCCGCCGGACCCGTCTGCGGCCGGTGCCGGTGCTCGCGGTGGCCTTCGGGGCGGTCTTCGTCGTCTCGCTGGCCTGGTCGGTGCACTCGACGGCCACCCAGCAGCAGTTCGCCTACTTCGACACCCGGGCCCGGCTGTGGGAGTTCGCCCTGGGGTCCCTGCTGGCCCTGGTGGTGCCGTTCGTGCGGCTCTCCCGGCCCGTGCGGGTGGTGCTGGGGTGGCTGGGCCTGCTGAGCATGATCAGCGTGGGGGTGCTGGTCGACGTGCAGGGGGCCTTCCCCGGGTGGATCGCGCTGTGGCCGCTGGCCTCGGCGGCGGCGATCATCGTCGCCGGCCAGTCCGGCTCCCGGTTCGGCCTGGACCGGGTCCTGTCCTCGCGGCCGCTGGTCCGGCTGGGGGATGCCTCCTACGCGCTGTACCTGATCCACTGGCCGCTGCTGATCACCTATCTGGTGCTGCGCGACCGGCCGATGGCAGGACCGCGCTCGGGGGTGGTGCTGATCGTGGTCTCGCTGGTGGCCGCGGTGGCGCTGACCCGCTGGGTCGAGAAGCCGCTGAAGGCCTGGGCGTGGCCGGAGCAGCGCAAACGGCGCCTGGCCCTGTCCGTCGCCGTCTGCCTGGCGCTGGTGGTCGTGCCGGTGCTCGCCTGGCAGCAGGCCGATGCACGGCGGGCGGCGCAGCTGGCCGCCTCGGCCGCGCGGAACAACCCCGGCGCGGCGGTGCTGCAGCCCGGCTTCCAGTACCAGGGCGACCCCGACGCCCCGACCCTGCCCCTGCCCGAGGACCTGCCGAAGCAGCCGGCCTCCCTCGGCGACGCCTGCCCCGCGGACGTCGCCCTGGCGGAGCAGTACCGCCGGTTCTGCCATGAGAGCGTCGCCCAGGAGAACCCGGAACGGACCGTGCTCGTGGTCGGCAACAGCCACCTCCAGCACTGGCTGCCCGCCCTGCGCCCCGTCGCCGAGGCCAACCGCTGGCGGGTCCTGACCTTCATCCAGCCGGGCTGCTTCTACACCTCCGCCGAGGAGCAGCCGGGCTCGGAGAGCTGCCGGTTGTGGTTCGAGAGCACCGACGACATGATCGCCTCCGTGGGCCCCGGGCTCGTGCTGGTCCAGTCCACCTTCACCGACACCCGGGAGGAAGCTCTTCGGCCCGGGCTGGAGGAGCGGGTGCGCGAGCTGACCGGCGCCGGCATTCCCGTCGTCGGGATCCGCGACACCCCCCGCTTCCCCGAGGCGCCGGCGGAGTGCGCCGTCACGAACGGGGCGGACGATCCCCGGTGCACGTTCACCCACCCCATGGTGGGCACCCCCGATCCCGCGACCCCGCTCGCGGAGGAGCTGGCCCTCTACTCGACCATGGACCTCACCGACCTCATCTGCCCCGACGGTCAGTGCCCGCCGGTCATCGGCAACGTCTACGTGTACTGGGACGACGACCACCTGAGCCGGGTCTATTCCGAGAGCACGGCCACGGCCTTCGGGCAGCGGCTCCTGGCGGCCCTGGCGGACGGCGGCATCCGGCCCTGACGGAACCCGGGGCAGGTCCCGGGGCCCGTCCGCCCGGGTTCGGCGCCGGTGGTGCGATAGGGTCTCGACGGGCGCCCCTCACGCCCGCTGTTCTTCCCCCCCCCCCCCCCCCCGTGACGCGGCGCGGCCGCGCCGGAGCAGTCCCCTGGAGGTACCCCGTGGCCACTGTGCACGTCACCGCTCCGCAGCCGGAGCCCGGGACCGCCGAGGACCACGGGACGCCCCGGCGGCGTGGGTCCCGGTACTCGGGGTTCCGTCCGGAGGTCGAGGGGCTGCGGGCGGTGGCGGTGCTGCTGGTGGTGGTCTACCACGTGTTCCTCGGGCGGGTCTCGGGGGGCGTGGACGTCTTCTTGCTGATCTCGGCGTTCTTCCTCACCCTGTCCTTCACGCGCAAGCTCGAGTCGGGCCGGGCGCTGGGGCTGGGCCGGTACTGGCTGCACG
>NZ_JAMBOG010000070.1 GCF_023715525.1 Kocuria rosea
GGGGGGGGGGGGGGGGGGGGGGGGGGGGGGGGGGGGGGGGGGGGGGGGGGGGGGGGGGGGGGGGGGGGGGGGGGGGGGGGGGGGGGGGGGGGGGGGGGGGGGGGGGGGGGGGGGGGGGGGGGGGGGGGGGGGGGGGGGGGGGGGGGGGGGGGGGGGGGGGGGGGGGGGGGGGGGGGGGGGGGGGGGGGGGGGGGGGGGGGGGGGGGGGGGGGGGGGGGGGGGGGGGGGGGGGGGGGGGGGGGGGGGGGGGGGGGG
>NZ_JAMBOG010000071.1 GCF_023715525.1 Kocuria rosea
CGAGGAAGGCGCCGATGGTGTTGCCGGTGAACCGGTGCCAGTCACCGATCTCGACCGCCAGGGCGAAGCCGGTCAACGTGGATATCCCGCGCAGGCAGCACACCCGGTGCACGACCGGGGTGAACGGGGAGTCGGCGGCCATCGCGGTGATCGCCGCCTCCAACCGATCGCGGCGGGCGAGGGTGGCCAGCACGGCCTCGTGCTCGGCGTCGAAGGCCACCCGGGTCGCCGGGGTATCCAGGTGCTGGCGGGCCA
>NZ_JAMBOG010000072.1 GCF_023715525.1 Kocuria rosea
CGGTCCCGGCGTTGGTCGCGCCCTCGGTGGCGGCCCAGGAGACCTTCCGGTCCGGGACCTGCTCGAGGACCTGCGCCTGCCACTGCCGGCGCACCCCGCCCAGCTCGGCGACCCACTCCAGGCGGTCGTCGCCCAGCTGGCGCACGCTCTGCACCCCGCCCATGAAGTGGGGGAACTCCTCGAACTGCGTCCACTGGTTGTACACCGTGGTGACGGGCACGTCCACGACGACGGTCTTCTCGACTCTGGTGCTCA
>NZ_JAMBOG010000073.1 GCF_023715525.1 Kocuria rosea
AGGCCGTCTTGGCCGCCCCCACGGTGGTGTGCCCGTGCGCCACCTGGCGCGGGAGGATGGAGACCTCCACCCAGTCGTCGTCGACGATCCCGAGGGTCCCGACCCCGGCGGCGGCCAGGGAGAGCAGCGCTGGGGAGCCCAGCCCGCCGGCGCCCACGCACAGCACCCGGGCGTTCTTCAGCCGGCGCTGGCCCACCTCCCCGATCTCGGGCACGCTCAGGTGGCGGGCGTAGCGGCGCAGCTCCGCGTCGGTGA
>NZ_JAMBOG010000008.1 GCF_023715525.1 Kocuria rosea
CAGCACAATGCGCGCCCGCTGCACCAGCCCGGCTCGCACCGAGGAGGACCGCACCAGCCGAGTCAGCTCCGCCCGATCTCCGTGGCGCAACAGCAACGCCGGCGCCGGATGATTCGCCATACTCCATAGTCATCCCCACTGAAGCGTCAAGCAACTAACCACACGCGCCACTAGTGCCGAGGGGGTTGAAGTTCTTCAGCGGTTGTTGGGTAGGACCATGGGTTATGGCGAATCATCCTGCGGCCCCGCTGCTGTGACGCCAGGGCGATCGTGAGCAACTCACCCGGCTGGCCCGATCGACTTCGGTACGGGCCGGTCTGGCGCAGCGGGCTCGGATCGTGCAGCTGGTCGCCGAGGGCATTTCGAACACCGCGATCGCTGAGAAGGTGGGGACCACCCGGAACACGGTGATCGCGTGGCGGGCCCGCTACGCGCAGGCCGGGATCGAGGGGCTAGCCGATGCCGATCGGTCGGGCTGGCCGCGGCGGATCGACCACCGGGCGATCGTGGCAGCCACGTTGAGATCGCCGCCGAAAAAACTTGGGGTCACGCATTGGTCCTCGCGACTGCTGGCGGGGCGGCTGGGGCTTGATCACACCACGGTGGCCAAGGCCTGGCGGGAGTACGGGGTGCATCCGTGGCGAGCTGGCACGTTCAAGTTCTTCACCGATCCTTCAGATGGTGGCCAAGGTCGTCGATGTGCTTGGGCCATACCTGACCCCGCCGGAGAATGCGGTGGTGTTGTGCGTGGATGAGGAGTTCCAGATCCAAGTCTCGGAACGCACGGCACCTTCGCTGCCGATGCAGCTCGGGAAGCCGGCCCGGGCCACCCATGACTACGTCAGGCATGGGACCTCCACACTGTTCGCGGCTTTGGAGATCGCCACCGGCCACGTCACCGCCGCCTGCAAACCGAGACACCGGCGCCAGGAGTTCCTGGCCTTCCTGAAGCAGGTCGCCCGGGCCTACCCGGAGGGGCGGTTGCACCTGGTGATGGACAACTACGCCACCCACAAGACCCCTGAGGTGAAGGAGTGGCTGGCGGCCAATCCACGGTTCCAGGTGCACTTCACGCCGACGTCGGCATCCTGGCTGAACCTCATGGAGGTATGGTTCTCCATCATCGAACGCCAAGCCCTGCACCGTACCGACGTCGCCTCCGTCGCCGAGCTCAGTAAAAAGCTCCGCGCCTTCGTCACCGGCTGGAACGACCGCTGCCACCCGTTCGTGTGGACCAAGAGCAGCACCGAGATCCTCAAGAAAGCCAACCGCCAAATGACTTCAAAGACGGGCCACTAGATGGTCGTCTATGCACCGATGTACCGACCAGTTCAGTCCGGACGGTCATTGCCCTTTGGTCGCGGAAAGGACCTTGGTTCCCAGGATATTTTTTGGGCGCTGTTAGCCAGCAGGGCTTTTGTTGGAATAGAATCTATTTAAGGCGACCATGGCTATAGCCATGTCCTTGAACTAATCTCGCTCTCTAAATAAGAATTGGCTACCTAATTCCGCCACGTTTCGTAATTATGTCCTATCCCTAGTTTACATTAAGCAAGCTATGCGCATTGAATGATAGCGTGTGGTTTAGAAGTCGCCGTTAGCCCAACGCTCATATATGCCGTAGTTGATTCAAGAATTATGAGAGTACTTCAGCCGCCAAGTGGCCAAATCGATGGTTGGATAAAAGATGGCGGTAATAGGGGCGAAGATGCGGGCGCAACTTGGCAACTAGAGGTTCTACCTGCTTATAACTTATTTTATTCTTAAGTTCGGGCAGGGAGGTCGGTGCTTCAAACTTGAACTTTGCCTCGGGAAGAAGGTGCTCCAAGTGGCGCCCATATGCAGAGCAGATTTCTGTACTGCCCACTATTCGGGATGCATACTCTCGTTGGCTCGAAATTTGTGTCGAGCTAATTCTGTACAGAACCGTGGGGATACCTATGCGACTAATTCGTTTGCCAGCCGTGGCCGCCCTAAGCAATAGCTCGTAATCTTGTGCCACGCGCGAGGCGCTGTAACCGCCAATATCTGCTAACGCGTCCCTTCTTGCAATCATTGTCGAATGTGCAAGAGGGTTGTGAAAGACAAGAGAAATTGAAGTATCAGTAGGGTTGTAGTGGAAGGGGAGGGAGGGTCTATAAATATGTTTCGTGTCGGAGAATCGTTGGGCAGCTGCAAAAGAGAAGTCGGCATCGGAGAGCTGCTGAGATTGGAGCCGATGCCTCCACGGCAATGAAATATCATCTGCATCTTGGATGACAACAAATTCACTGTCTGTAGAATCAATCAATCGCTGCCGGGCGAGCCCAGATCCGACTGATTTGCATGACGTTGTAAGCAACACGCGCCTTGTATCTACTCTTTGAGCGAATTCGGCGGTTCTGTCTTCACTGGCGTCATCCCAAATGGCGATGTGGGTATCTCTGGGGAAGGCCTTTAGCGTGGAAGTGATGGACCTTGTAATGGTACTTTCGGCGTTTTTGGCCGGCATTATGATTGTGTACTTGGGCATTGGTTGTCAGTCATCCTTGCTGGTGTTAGTGAACGCCACAGTATGCCCTTGTAGGACCTCAGTTTTAGTTCACGAGAGTCGCCGAGTCGGCTGCTCTGCCCTTGAGGCTCGCATAGCCGTCAAAAGGAATTCCAGATCGCTACGTCTTACGCCAATGAATCTTCTTATTTTTACTCCATATATACGCTTGAATATCGCGAGGTTAATTGCCCCAAGAGCTATTGTGGCAACTGTTGTGGCTATCGCCGCCCCAATGGCCCCGAAGCTTGGAGCCAAGATTATAAGACTTACCACATTTACTACCAAAGCAATAGCGGAGGATGCACTGCGCATCCCGGGGCGTCCTCGGCCGTTCAATCCCGAACCCACTACTGACCCAGCATTCCCGAGAGCGATTCCTGTGAGAAGTATCCAGATGACAGGGACAACACTTGAAAACTCATTCCCGAACACTAAGGGCACGGCCCAAACTGAAAGAAGAGCTATGGCTACACAGCCGAGAGCAGTAACTAAGCTGGAAATGCGTGCCGCCATGGCAAGGCTCTCAGTGCTGGGGTTGTGAGCCTCGCGTGCGTTCATAACAGCATTTACAGCATAGTTAAAGAGTAGTGCCATTTCGCCTATGCTGACGGCCACGGCGTAGATGCCTAATTGTGTTGCTCCCGCCAGAGGCAGCATAATGACTTGGTCTAGGCGCGCGAGAAGGGCCCCTGTTAAGACGCCTGCCCATAGCTTGATACTGAATGGGAGAATCTCTTGCCAGTGCGGCTCTAGGCTAGATATGGGTTCGTATGCGCGTGTAAATCGTGGGAGTGGAGCATAGGCCAGTATGCCTATGAATGTAGTAATGGCAATAATGAGCGTTGCGGTCTCGAGTGTCAGGCGATCGGATGTATATGCGAGCAGAATTGCACTCAGTCGGAGAGCATTGCTTATAAATTTTTCCGATGCAACCAATATCCAGGCCTGCACTCCGGAAGCTATGCCGCGTAGGCTGGCCAAAATTAGGGCAGGGGAGATTGCGAGACCGGCAAAACAGATGAGCTTGGCCAAGTGAGCGTTTCCGTCACTTAGGATTTCGGATAGAATGAAAATGCATGCGCTGGATAGTATTCCGAAGCATCCGAGCAATAATGTTATTTTTAGGACTAGTGTGTGATGGTTTTTGCCTTTGCGCGCTGTGTAGTAGATAAGCGCTTGTGGAAGCCCGAGCGTGCTCACGCTCACGAATAAGACAAGTACAGTCGTTGCTGCGGCCAACTCTCCGCGTCCGGTCGGGCCCAAGGCCGAGGCTAGCATCGGCGCCGTTGAGAGTCCGACAACCGGTGGTATTAGATTTCCCAAAGCCGAGATTGCAACACCTTTTTTGCCCGATGGCACACTTTCCTCCTTAATCATACTTGTTCGAGTTCTTACATCGTTAGACCTCAGACGTGCCGTTTAGCGCGGGAAAAGTGCGGCTGCAGTTCGCGTGTAGGCTTTCTGGTTCGTGAGTTGCGAATAGGTGAGGTGACTATGCTGCCTCCTTGTTCGACGTTGTGTTCCGCCACCTATTCAGGTGGCCATGATTGTCGACTGCTTCGTCCTCAGCTGACGTTTAACTGGCATAACGGCGCTGTTGGGATAAAAGCACTGAAGTATGGCTTCAGTACGCCCCCTCTTTCGCAATGACGGCCTTGAACGTCCGTGCGAGGATCAACATGTCCTGCACCGGCGACCAGTTCTCCACGTAGTAGAGGTCTAGGCGCACCGACTGGTCCCAGTCGAGGTTCGATCGGCCTGAGACTTGCCAGAGACCGGTGATGCCGGGCTTCACGCGCATCCGGCGGTGCACGTACTCTTCGTACTGCTCGACTTCTGAGGGCAGGGGAGGGCGGGGGCCCACGAGGGACATGTCGCCCCTGAGGACGTTGATCAGCTGCGGCAGCTCGTCGAGGCTGTACTTGCGCAGCCACTTGCCAGGCCGAGTCACGCGGGGGTCATCCTTTATCTTGAACAGCAGGCCGGCGCCCTCGTTCTGATCTTTGAGTCGCTGCAGGACCTGCTCGGCGTTGGTGCGCATGCTGCGGAACTTCAGCATCTTGAATCGGGTGCCGTCCTGGCCCACGCGCTCCTGCGCGAACAGTGCCGGTCCGCCGTCGTGCGCCTTGACGATCAGGGCGAGGGTGAGCAGGACGGGGGAGAGGCCGACCAGTGCGAGGCCGGAGAGGGCGACGTCCATGAGGCGCTTGGTCATGGCCATGCTGCGGCTGAGCTTCGGGGTGGCCACGTGGATGAGGGGGAGGTTGGCCACCTGCTGCATGTGGATGCGGGGGCCGGCGATATCGGTGAGGCCTGTCTCCATGACCAGGCGGATGCGCTCGTCCGCGAGCTGCCAGCTGAGGTGGCGGATCTCCCGCGTGCTGAGGGGCACGTTTGAGGAGACGATCACGGTCTCGATCCCCAGGCGGCGGCAGGCGGCCATGATTCCCTCCACGGAGGGGGCTTGGCCCGCGGGCAGGGCGTTGGGTGGCAGTTCCACCCGCTGCAGATCCGGGGGCAACGGCCGCTTGGTCGTGGGAGCGTAGATGGCGGCTGTGTCGAAGCCAGCCATGGCGTGCTGCTGCAGGGACTGGTGGAGCTCCGTGACGCCGCCCAGGCGCCCGACCACGAGCGTGCGGGAGAGGGACCTGCCGGTGGCGCGCTGCTTCGCCAGCCGGTCGCGCAGGACGAAGCGGCCCAGGATGAGCAGGCCCAGACCCAGGGGCAGGGCGATGAGCACGTAGCTGCGGGCGGTCGGGATCTCGAAGCCGAACGAGATGATGGCGATCGCCCCGAACAGCACGAGCGTCGAGGTGACCACCTGGCGGGTCTCCTCGAGGCCGTAGCCGATGAGCCGCACGTCGCGCGCCCCGCGCAGCTCGAGGAAGGCCCACCAGAGCACGGCCAGGGCCACGCCCACGATCCAGTACGGCACCGAGACCGGCCCGAGGCTCAGGCCGGCGTGTTCGAGCTGGAAGCGGATCAGCTGGGTGCCGACCAGGGCGGTCACGAGCGTGAGGGCGTCCATCCAGCGCATCCTGGCCACGTACCGCTTGCGCCAGCCGGTGGCGGCATGCGGACGACCGTCGACGTTGGCGCGCGTGGACCCGGTGGGTGTGCGCGTTGCCGCAGCGCCCGCCCCCGACCACTCGGCGGCCGCACTGCCGTTCTGCTGAACCTTGAGCATAGGTCTGCCCCTCCCCGAAAAGCGCGCCGCCACCTGGGGATGTCTCGCTCAGCCCAGAGGGAGACGGTGGAGGACGCGCTGCAACTCTTCCGGGGACGAGTTTAGGCCAGCAAATAGATGCACTCGGCTATATGACCCCGGATGTTTACATCTGCAATGTCACATGGGCCCGAGGGAGAGAGGAACGGCGGCCTCAAGTTGCTGACGCATCCATCATTTGTGATGTGGATCGCGCTGACCTGCGCAGATGACGATCGTCTGTCCCCTGATGGGGGGACGCAAAGGGGCTCTGCGCACCCCCAGGACCGGCGCTCTGGAGCCTGGACTTCTGGGCGTGGCAGAGCACTCTGATGTCGTCGGTTGGATGTCGAGTGCCAGCCGCTGTCCCCTCTCCTGAGCACGGACGCGGGACCATGCGGGACCGACCACGCCGCGCGGGAAGAACTCCCGGACGCACGTGGTCAGTACGCGCCCTCCCTGGCGACCATGGCCTTGACTGTGCGCAGCAGGATGAGGAGGTCCTGCACCGGGGACCAGGTCTCCACGTAGTGAAGGTCCAGGCGCACGGCCTGCTCCCGGTCGGAGTCGTCGAGGCCCGGAACCTGCCACGGCCCGGTGATGCCCGGCCTGAGCCGCAGCCGGCGGCGGACGTGCTCGTCGTACCGGATCTCCTCCGAGGGCAGCGGCGGGCGCGGGCCCACCAGGGACATCTCCCCCCTGAGGACGTTCACGAGCTGGGGCAGCTGGTCGAGGCCGTGCCGGCGCATCCACGTGCCCGGCCCGGTGACGCGCGGGCCGCTCCGCATGAGGAGGAGCGCCCTTTCCTGGGAGGCGCTGCGCGCCCGGAGCGCGGCCCTGCACTCCTCGACGTCCGGCGCCACGGAGCGGAAGTTCAGCATCGTGAAGGGCAACCCGTCCAGGCCGGTCCGCTCCTGCGCGGTGAGCACCGGACCGCCGTCGTGCCGCTTCACGATGAGCGCCAGCACGGCCAGAACGGGGGAGAGGGCCAGCAGGGCGCAGGCGGCGCCGACGACGTCGACCAGTCACTTCAGCAGCATCCGCCACCGGCTCATCCGCGGCGTGGAGACGTGGACCAGCGGCAGTCCGGCCAGGTGCTGGATGTGGATGCGGGGCCCGGCGACGTCGGTGAGCTCGGGGGCGAGGACCAGGCGGATCCGCTCGTCGGCCAGGCGCCAGCTCAGTCGCCGGATCCCCTCCGCGCTCAGCGGCGTGCTGGCGGCGAGCACGAGGGCCTCGATGCGGTAGCGCCGGCACGCGGTCACGATGCCCTCCACGCTGGGCTCGTGCCCGTCGGCCAGCGTGTTCGGCGGCATCTGCACGGCGGCCAGCGAGCGCGGCAGGATCCGGGCGCCGGTGGGCGCGTAGACCGCCACCGGGTCGAATCCGGACGCGGGGTGCCGTTGCAGCTGCTGGACCAGCTCCACCACGCCCGGCTCGCGCCCCACCACGAGGGTGCGGGTCATCGCGGCCCCGGCGAGCCGGTGCCGGGTCAGCCCGTGCGCCGCTGCGCTGCGGCCCACCAGCAGCAGGGTCGTGCCCAGCAGCAGGGCCAGCACGATGTAGCCGCGCTCCATCGGCAGGCCCAGGACGTAGAAGGAGATCACCATCGCCGCGAACAGCACGAGGGTCGCGCTGAGCACCTGCCGGTGCTCCTCGATCCCGTGGCCGGTCAGGCGCACGTCCCGGGCTCCCCGCAGTTCCAGCCAGGTCCACCAGGCCACGCCGAGCACGGCCCCCACGAGCCAGTAGGTGACGGTGAGCCCGCCGAGGGCCAGCCGGCCGTGGTCGGTGCCGAAGCGCAGGAGTTGCGTCAGCAGCAGTGCCGCGGCCAGTGCGGCGGCGTCCGCCCGGCGCAGCCGGGCGATGTGGTCCTCCCGCCAGGCTGCGGGGCTGATCCAGATGTTCCTCTTGAGCACGGTGCAACTCCCCCCGAAGTCGTGAGGGGGGCCGGAACTCTCCCTCTCGCCCCCCGGCGTGGTTCCGGTCCCCCGTAGTCATTGAATTTACAGATGCACATCGATGGAAACAGGAGCTGAAGAGGGGACAGCAGGGTGCTCGTTCCCAGGCCCGTCCCGGGGTCCCGGGCGCGGGCGTGCTACCCTTGTGCGGTTGCCAAGGCGAGGGGACCCTCCGGGGTCCCGTGATCGACGACGGCTGGTTGAACGTTCCCGTCCCCACACGTGTGGCGGCGCCCCTCGAGGCGCATCGCGCGGCGTCCTCCGTGACGCGGGGAGGGTCTGCGGCCGGTATCGCCTGGCCGATCTGCGTCAGAGAGCACGTACAGACCCGATTCCGAGGAGTTCCCATGGTCGACACCATCCGCATCCCCGCCACCTCCCGCAGCGACTTCGGCAAGGGCTACGCCCGCCGCATCCGCGCCAACGACCAGATCCCCGCGGTCGTCTACGGCCACGGCGCCGAGCCCCAGCACGTGGTCATCCCCGGCCACGAGACCATGCTGGCGGTGCGCAACTCCAACGCCGTGCTCGAGCTCGACGTCGAGGGCAGCACCCAGTTGGTCATGGTCAAGGACGTCCAGCGTCACGCCACCCGCCCGGAGATCCTGCACATCGACCTGCTGGCCGTCCGCCGCGGCGAGAAGGTCCAGGTCGAGGTGCCCGTGCACGTCGAGGGCGAGGTCGCCGGCGACGCCGTGCAGAACGTCGAGGAGAACGTCCTCGTCGTCGAGGCCGAAGCCCTGCACGTCCCCGAGGCGATCACCATCGACATCGAGGGCCGCGCCGCGGGTCAGCACGTGCACGCCGGCGACGTCGAGCTGCCCGAGGGCGTCTCGCTCGTCTCCGACGCCGAGCTGATCGTCGTCAACATCTCCGAGCCCACCAACGAGGACCTCGGCGAAGGCTCCGCGACCGGGGACCAGGCCACCGGCGACGTCGTCCCCGAGAACGAGGCCTGAGCCTGCGTCTCGTAGGATCCCTGTGGTACCACAAGTGCGGGGCGGCTTCCCAGCCGCCCCGCACTTCCCATGACAGCACTGTTGTTGACAGCTTGTTGGTGAGCCCCTGAAGGAGGCACCGATGTCCGACGCCTGGCTGGTCGTGGGTCTGGGCAACCCCGGCCCCGAGTACGCCCGCACCCGGCACAACGTGGGACAGATGGTCCTCGACGAGCTCGCCCACCGTGCGAACGGGAACTACAAAGCCCACAAAGCCCGCGCCCAGGTCCTCGAGACCCGGCTCCGCCCCGGCGGTCCCCGCCTGGTGCTGGCCAAGCCGATGACCTACATGAACACCTCCGGCGGACCCGTCTCCGGGCTGGCGAAGTTCTACGACATCCCCGCCGAGAAGGTCATCGCCGTCCACGACGAGATCGACATCCCGTTCGGCGCCCTCAAGCTGAAGATCGGCGGGGGAGAGGGCGGCCACAACGGCCTGCGGGACATGTCCAAGGCCCTCGGCACCAAGGACTACCACCGCGTGCGCGTGGGCGTGGGCCGCCCGCCCGGCCGGATGGACGCCGCGACCTACGTCCTCAAGCCCTTCGCCACGACCGAGGCCAAGGAGCTGCCCTTTCTCCTCGACGACGCCGCCGACGCCGTCGAGGCCCTCGTGGAGCAGGGCCTGCTCGAGGCGCAGCAGAAGTACCACTCGCGCTGAGTCGTCACCGTGGGGGTGGCCACTCCCGCCGCCCACTTCAGGACCTTTCCTCGTGACGAGACCGTGGTCATGTGCTGATGAGGTACACCCGGGGTGCTGTTGAGCCAGTGCCCTGAAAAGGGTTGCAGGGCGGGGAAACGATCCGCCACGACGGGCATTTCATGTGCATCCGCGTGGGTCGGCCCTCGCCTGGACGGTGTGGCAATCATTCGAGGGCTCACTGCACCGTGGTGAAATGTGCAAGTACGTGCTGGCAACCAAGTATCAACACTCATTGTTCCTGCTCTCATCACCGTGACGAGGTTCGGGCCGCCTCCTCATCGCGCGAGCCCATGAAGCTGCCGCCACAACGCGCGGGGACAACCGCTTTTCGCCCCGAACGCCCCACCGACAAAGACCCGCCCATCACGCCATCAGGACACCCTGCAGATGCTCATCACCCCCCACCCCGACGTCACGATCGGGGTTGGCCCCGCCGCGCACATGATCGCGGAGGTGGCCGACCCGGGCTCGGTGTCCATGGCGTATCTGGACCCGCCGTATGGCACCGGCAGGCACTTCGGCCACTACGCCGACCCGCTCGTCGGTGCCCGCTGGGCCGAGGAGCTGGCCTCCACGCTGCGGGCTATCGAGCCGGTGCTCGCCGGCCACGCCACGATCTGGATCCATCTCGACGAGGTCTCCGTCTACGCCGGCAAGAACGTCGCCGACGAGGTCTACGGGCCCGGCCGCTACATCTCCACCGTCGTGTGGAAGAAGAAGGACCGCCCGTCCTACACCCACCCGGTCATCGCCAATGTGCTGGACTACATCCTCGTCTACGCCGGCACAGGCACCCCGCGCCAGCTCACCGTCGGACAGACTACCCAGGGCAAGCGCTACCCGGTTCATCACCGCCAGAACAAGATCGCCACCCTGATCTTCCCGCCCGGCTCGGTGACCATCGGCTTCGAGGCGAGCGTCATCCCGGCCGGCCGCCACGACACCCAGGCGATCGCCTCCACCCTGGACGCCGACTGCGAGTTCGCCAGCGGGGTCAACATCACCGCGATGGTGATGACCGGGCCCTTCCGCTACACCCAGACCACGATCGACTCCCTGGCCGCCGACGGCGGGATCTTCCACTGCCCCCGCCTGCCCCTGCGCCCGAACTACCTGGCCCAGCAGGTCAAGGGCAAGCCGATGACCACGCTGTTGTCCAACAAGATCAACGGCACACCCACTAATGAGGTTGCCCGTGCTGAGACCGGCTTCGCCACCCCGAAGCCGGTGGGGCTGATCGAGACGATCATCCTGGCCTCCACGCTGCCGGGGGAGATCGTGCTCGACGCCTACGGTGGCTCTCTGACCACGGCAGTCGCGGCGGTGAACACCGGCCGCAAGGCTGCCACCACCGAGATTAACCCGGAGACCGTGCGCGCCTTCGGCCTGCCCCGCTTCGGGGAAGTCGGTCCGGACACCGTCGCAGCGCTGACCGCGATGGTCACCGAGCAGCAGGCGCAGGCCACGACGGTAGACGGTGAGGACGTGTTCGAACCGGCCCCTGGGCTCTGACATGTTGTGCGGCGGCACTGAACTCCGTGAACGGCGCAGATGAGGCGCAATCACGGCGTAAGGCGGAGCAACACCTCGGCGCACTTGGTCGGTCATCGACGCTCGGTGCTGTCAATCCAGATCCGGGGTGAAGAACGTGACGTGCAGGTTGTCGAGAACAGCCATGTCGTCGAGGACGAGCCAGTCGCGAATCTTGCCGTCCCTCTCGGCCACCCGGAGGGTGAAGGAGAACGTCGCAGCCGTGGGGACGGTGAGCATATTGGCAAGAACGCTGCACCGGCTGGCGTTCATGTCCGCCTCGAAGGTGCCGGCTCGATCTACGCCACCGCCCGGTGTTGCCGGTCATCGAGGGCCTGCTGGCTTCGGCAGGAGACGACGGGTCGCCTGACGAGGAGCTCATGATGATGCGGCGGTGCACTTCTACAGCCTGCTGCAATGAGCCAGACCAGTCTGCGCACCACCTGCAAACCCCCGACATGCCCCTGGCCGCAGCTCAGGACAGCTTCGGGGCTGCTGGGCAATGGTCTTCTGGCCGTGAGCCTTTTCCCTGAGTTGGCCCGGTGTCAACGACGGTCGAAAAGTGAGCAGTAGCGACGGGGTGCTTTCTCGTCATGGTCGCAACAGTGGATGGTTCGGGAAGGGTAGCAAGGCGGCGAACAGCTCTGCCGGCGTCCGGCCACCGAGCACTGCTCGGGGCCGATGGTTGAGCTGGTGAGCGACCGTCTGCAGGTGTTCCGGGGCATGAACCGACAGGTCGGTGCCCTTGGGAAAGAACTGGCGCAGCAAGCCATTGGTGTTCTCGTTCGAGCCGCGCTGCCAGGGCTTGCCCTTCTCACAGAAGAACACCGGGCACCCCAAATCCGCACTGACCTCCCGGTGCCGGGACATCTCGATGCCCTGGTCCCAGGTGATCGAGCGCCGCAATTCCGGCGGCAGGGTGCCCAGGGCAGCGACCAGGCCGCGGTGGACGAGTTCGGCATGGCGGGATCCGGGCACGGGGACCAGGACGGTGAAGCGGGTGGCACGCTCCACCAGCGTGGCGATGTTGGAACGGTGGCCGGGCCCGGCGATGAGGTCGCCTTCCTTACGGTGTTGTGGTGGGTGATGTCGGGGCTGTCGTAGTGTCTCGATCACCCTTGGGTGGCGGGTATGGCTGAGATCGCTCTGCCGCGTGGACGGCTTACTGGGAATGGCCGCCCGCTGCCCACCGATGACCCGACCGCTGATTGAGAATTGCGACATCGATCGCTGGGTAAGGACGTGCCGGCACGGTCATCGACAGGGCGTTCACAAGCGACCGGGCGGAAGGATGAAGACGATGGCGACCGTGTGGGCAGGAATCGATGCGGGGAAACGCGCCCATCACTGCGTGGTGATCGACCAGGCCGGAACGGTGCTGATCTCCCACCGGGTGGACAACGACGAGACCGCGCTGCTCGAGCTCATCGGCCGCGTGCTGGATCGCGCCGACGGTGACACCGTGTGCTGGGCTACGGATCTCAACGCCGGTGGTGCCGCACTGGTGATCGCGCTGCTGGCCGCCCATGATCAACAGCTGCTCTACATCCCGGGAAGAACCATCCACCATGCTGCCGCGACCTACCGTGGTGATGGCAAGACCGACGCCAAAGACGCCCGGATCATCGCCGACCAGGCCCGGATGCGCACCGACCTGCAACCGGTGCGCGGGGCCGATCAAATCAGCGTCGACCTGCGTCTTCTCACTTCCCGGCGCACCGACCTGATCTGCGACCGGGTCCGGGCCATCAACCGGCTCCGGGCCACCATGCTGGAGTACTTCCCGGCCCTGGAGCGGGCCTTCGACTACTCCAAGAGCAAAGCGGCACTCACCCTACTGTCGGGCTTTCAGACCCCACAGGAGATACGGCGCATCGGTGTTTCCCGGCTCACCGCATGGCTGAAGAATCGCGGTTGCCGCAACAGTGCCTCGGTCGCCCAGGCAGCCGTCGATGCCGCAGCTGCCCAGCACACGAGCCTGCCGACCCAGTCGGTGGGATCAGCCCTCGTGGCGAAACTGGCCGCGGAGATCACCACGATCGATGCCGACCTCGCCGAGCTCGACCGGCAGATCACCGACCGATTCCACCAGCACGAGGCCGCCGAGGTCTTGCTGAGTGTGCCCGGCTTCGGGCCCGTGCTGGCGGCGACCTTCCTCGCCAACATCGGCGGCAACCTCGACGGGTTCGACACCGTCGACCGGCTCGCCTGTGTGGCTGGGCTCGCCCCTGTCCCACGCGACTCCGGACGCATCCACGGCAACCTCCACCGACCTTGCCGCTTCAACCGCCGGCTCTTGCGCACCTGCTACCTCGCCGCCCTCTCGAGTCTGAAGAACAGCCCAGCATCGCGGGCCTTCTATGACCGGAAAAGAGGCGAGGGAAAGTCCCACAAACAAGCACTCATCGCCCTGGCACGCCGCCGTCTCAACGTCATTTGGGCCATGCTCCGCGACCACACCCCATACCGAGAACCAGCCCCCACCTCAGCACTGCTCGCTGGTTGACAACAGCATTGAGATTCCCAGTGCCCGGGCTCGAGGCGTTCGAGCACGTGGGCGGGGCGGTCGCTGATCATCTGCAGCGGCAGCCCGAACCGGGCCCGGCGCCGGGACGGGTGGCGATGGGCCTTGCGGTAGGTGCGCCCGGTGCGTAGGCAGGACCGCTGTCCCCGCGCCAGGGTGGGGAGCTGGTGGCGGTAGACGGCGCGGTAGATCGTCTCGTGCGCCAGATGGCGTGCTGGCTGGCCCGGAAAGGTAGCCGGCAGGGCCCGGGCGATCTGGGAGGGGCTCCAGTACTCGGCCAGCCGCGCGGCGACCCAGCCTCCCAGCTGGGCGTCGGTTTCGACCTTGAGCCGATGGTGGCGCCGCCGGCGGTGGCGTGCGAGGTGTTCGGCGGTGAAGGGTCGGTAGGCGGTGAGCCCGCCGCGGTTGCGGCGCACCTCGCGTGAGATCGTCGAGGGGGCCCGGCCCAGCAGCGCGGCGATACCCCGCAGGCTGGTGCCGGCTCGGAGCTCATCGGCGATCACCAACCGCTCCTCCTACGAGAGGAACCGGGCGGAGACCGGCTGTGGAGTGGGGGTGAGCGCCTCGAAGACGACCACGGTGCCGTCGGGGCGGGCCACCCGGTAGCCGTTCTTCCAGTTGTTCGCCGAGCTGCGGCTCACCCCCAGTTCACGGGCCGCGGCGGCCACGGCCCAGCCCTGCCCGATCATCTTCAGGAACTGCTCGCGCTTGGCCGACATCGGACGCCGCCCGACCCGGTGATCATGTCCTCTCAGTGGTGCTGTCATGGCCTAACTTTCGGTCAGGTGTTGCGACCATGACGAGAAAGCACCCCGTCGCATCTGCTCAGAATTCGTCCGGCGTCGACACCCGGTGAGTGAGCACGGCCATGCTAGGCATGGGCGTCAAGGTGAAAACCATGGGAGAGGTTCAGCGACCGCATCCGCCCACAATCCTCGCGGACGTCACCGGGCATCGATATCAGGCGCGCCTGGCGAAGCTCGCGGGACGGAGCCGCGGTGGCTGTCGAGCACCCGGGCGGTGGTTCGGCCGTCCAGCAACGGACCCTTGTGTCCATGAAGCGGACAGCGCCGGTGATTATCTCAAGCGAATGCACATCCTCTATGATGAGGGCACGCCATTGAAGGTTCTTGCTGTGGGAGCGGATCACCATCATGGTGCTCAGAACGCGGGCAGTAGGCGCCATCAGCGTTCAAACCCAGACGTAACCGCTGGGCAGGACATGGAGGAGCGGCAGATGCTGCCTTTAGCGCTACTGAACGAGGCGTGTTCAAGGGAGCGCCCTGCCGACCGCGGCGGAACGCAGACCTTATCCGTGCGTTCCGCCGGTTGCCGTTGTGCACGCTGTGACCGCAGGGCGCACACCCTTGAGGAGCAGTACCAATCCTGTATGCCCATGTGAGAACGGGGTTGGTGGTCTAAAGCGAGCCCTGAGATCAGCGAGGACATTCTCAGCGCACCTCTCTAGATAGAACCTCCCCGATGTTTATGCACCTCCCTGAGACACTGCCCTGCCCGTATAGGGGGCCGCATCAATGTCCTCACGTCCTCACCCCATCACCAGATCATTAATTATTTAAGATTCTTAAGAATAAGAGAAAGTAACTGTTCGGGGTTTGACGTGGGGATATGTCGGATTCGATGGTTGCGGGCGCGATGACCATAAGAGATGACCCTCTACTGCTCACGCCGGAATGCTTACGTCCTCACTGTGCACACCACCGGTGACGACGTGCTGGTTCCCGCGCAGTCCTGCCTCCGCGTCGCGGCTGTGAACGTGCTTGAGTTCCAGCTGAACAACACCGCTAGCTCCGACTCAGGCACCGGACAGCCCGTCTCTATTGCCACGGGCCGATGCACCACATACTGGTCTGTCATCATCGGGGCTCCGATGGGAACTCGGGTTCATGACCGGCCGACGCGCCGTCGAGCGACTCGGACACCATGTCACCGCTGTCGTTCCAGCCTTCGCCTGCCTTAAGACAGCCTTGGCCGATCCGAGCGGCCATTCCGCCACGGCACTGTGGCCCAACCTCCCAAGCGATGTTGTGAACCCGTCCGCGGGCGCCACCGGCTCACCGTCCATCCCGCTGCTAACCCGATCCACCGGACACGCCTTCGCTTCACCGCCCAAATCGGCCAACGACAGATTGAAGGCTCCCACATGCGCGACAACCAAGCCTTCGCGACATAGGCGGACGCCATGGGCAGCTGCTCCGGTCAGCCGCGCACTCTCGAAGTCGGCGGAAGCCAGTCTTACCCCATCAACTCCCTGCCAGGGGCTCCGGCGGGCTGATGCATAGAGTGACGTCCCCGCCGCACACATGGTGGACGCCGCTCCAGTGGGCGGCTGCAACCTGTGACCTGCCCGCCGCACACATGACGTGTGTACCGCTTCTGCAAATTCCATCGACCACGAAAGGTCTACCCATGAGCACTCACTACAACATCGCCTTCAACTCCGACATCGACGACGACGAGTTCGGTCCCGAGGACTTCGTCACCGACGAGGACGGCTTCGACGACGACGAGTTCGGCCCCGAGGACTTCATCACCGACGAGGACGGCTTCGACGACGAGCCTGAGCAGTCTTATGAGCCGGATCCCGAGCCGGCGCCGAAGCGCACCCGCCGCCCGGTGCGCGGGGAGGACGAGTCGCTGCTGTTCCGCTGCACCGACCCGGACGAGATCGGCACCGTCACCGACGAGGAGCTGGCCCGCTTCGCGTCCCTGGCCCCGGCCGCGCAGTTCACCGCGGCCGACTACGCCCCGTTCCTGACCGGCTCGGGTGCGGCCAAGCTCGCCGACTCCGCCGTCGCCCCGCTGGTGGCGGCCGCGCGCGGCTACTTCGACATCACCCCGGAGAACTTCGAGGCGAGGATGAAGGAGATGGGCCAGCGCAAGAACTCCGGCACCTACAAGAAGTGGGACCGGGTCATGAACGTTACCGGCCACGACGGCATGGCCATGCCCTGGTTCTCCGTCACCACCGTCCACACCGTCGGCCGCGGCGCCCCGGGTGCTGTTCTGAAGGCCGACGAGTGGCAGGTCCGGCCCTCCCACCCGCAGGAGCGGGAGGCCTCCACCCCGGAGAAGCCGAAGTTCGAGAAGTACATGTTCCCCGCCAAGGCGAAGACCCCGCTGGACATCCACCCGGCCACCCCGGTGGAGTGGATCGACCACACCCCGCTGGTGATGGTCACCGAAGGCCTGCTCAAGGGCGACTCGGCGCTGACCGGCTGGCTGCTGGACGCCGGGATCGCCCGCGAGGACCTCCTGGACGTGCCGGAGGACCCGATGGCCCGTCTGCGCGAGCTGATGAACGAGGTGCCGGCCGAGGACCGGATCCTGTTCACCACCATCGCCGGGGTGAACAACATCATGCAGAACCCCATGGACTGGCGGAACATCTCCTTCGCCGGGCGCACCGTGCGAATCGCCTTCGACGCGGACCTCGGCAAGAACATCAACGTCTGGCGCGCCGGGTACACCCTGGAGCAGATGCTGCTGAACAAGCAGAAGGTCAAGCGCATCGAGTGGCTGATCCCGCACATGGACGGCGAGGACGGGGAGAAGGCCGGTGTGGACGACTACCTGGCCCGCCACACCTGGGCCGAACTGGAGCGCCACGTCGTGGACCGGATCCCGCTGGCCCCGCCGGTGGACCAGCGGTGGGACCCCGGGGACTGGCAGATCACCGACGACGGCACCTCCGCGGAGGAGTACAAGGTCATCTCCTCCGACCCGGGCCTGGGCAACCAGTACGGCTGGAAGCAGTCCTGGAAGCTGGGCGGGCGGATCGCCTCCATGGAGTCCTCGCGCCGTCCCACCGACGAGGAGCTGCGCACCGGCACCACCGACTCGTCCGCCTCCTCTGACAACTCCGATTCCTCGATCGTGGCGATCGAGGTCACGTGGGAGTCCGACGAGGGCATCCAGACCGCCACGATCACCGGGCCCTCCCGGATCCTGAACTACTCCCCGGCGGAGTGGGACAAGAAGGGCGCGAAGATCCCCGGCACGCTGCTGCGCCACCCGCACTGGCCGATCTACGGCAACGAGGGCATGAAGTGGCTCTCGGCGGTGAAGAAGCACCGCCACGACGAGGTGATGATCAAGCAGCGCTGGGACCAGATGGGCTGGGTGCCGGTCGAGGACGGTGGGGTGCCGGCCTTCACCGTGGGCAACCGCGTGATCGGCGACGACGAGCACCTGGACTCGGTGTACTCGGCCGTCGACGACGGCGTGGTGCCCGGGGCGGCCAAGTACGGCGTCGGCGACCACGCCGATGTCGACTGGACCCACGACGCCGACCGCGAGCTCGTGCGCGCGGACTTCCAGACGATCATCGACCACTACATCACCTCCGGGGCCTGGACGGACCCGGCCGTGGCGGCGGCGATCCTGGCGACCGCCCTGCGCCCGGCGGTGCCGCTGCGCCCGGAGACGACGATGTTCATCTACGGGCCTCCCGGCAAGGGCAAGTCCTGGTCCGCCTCCACCCAGATGTACTTCTGGGCGGCCAGCTCCCAGTGCTGGAACGACGGGACGCTGCCGGGCTCGGCCAAGGACACCGCCGCGGTGCTCGAGCACCGGGTCTCCCGCGTGCCGTTCTACGTGGTCGACGACATGGCCCCGTCCCAGTCGGCCTCGGAGGCGGAGCGGGAGCAGTCGAAGCTCGAAACCCTGACCCGCAACATCTTCAACAACGCCTCCCGCGGACGCATGAACTCCTCCATGGTGGCGCAGAAGGTTAACCTCCCGATCGCCCAGCTGGTGATCACCGCCGAGAACCCGTTCAACACCCCGTCGGTGCGCCAGCGCCTGGTGCCGATCCACATCGGCCACGGCTCCCTGTCCGCGGACAAGACGAAGACCGACGCGCTCAACAAGCTGCACACCAACGACGGGGTCCAGGGCCGGTTCACCGCGCACCTGATCTCCTACATCCGCCACGCCGCGAACGTGTTCGGCGGCTGGGAGCCCTACCTGGACAGCCTCACCGAGCACCGCACCGGCCTGCGCAACTCCATCGCCCAGATGATGGCCGACCGCGGGTTCCCGCTCTCCAGTGTCCAGCGTGTCGCGAAGCTGGCCGCCGACATGTCGCTGACCTACCTGGTGCTCTCCCAGATGGCCACGGAGCTGGGCATGGACCTGGACTTCATCCATCGCTTCGACGTCGAGGACGGGCTGATCGAGCTGCTGGTGGATCACATGGCCGCCGCCCACGCCGAGAGCCGCACCGTCACCCCCGGGGTGTCGCTGCTGAAGGCGATCCGCGACCTGCTGCGCACCCAGGGCGCCCACGTGGCCTCGGCCGAGGACCCGGGCCGGCCGCCGCTGGTGAACTCCTCCGACCACGGCAAGGAGGGGGCGAACGTGGCCATCCACAACGTCGACCTCGGCTGGCGGGCCAAGGACAAGAACGAGTACGAGGCCCCCGGTCCGCGCATCGGCGTGGCGAAGTGGGATGAGGCAGAGGGGGACTGGCTCATCCAGTTCTTCCACAACCCGGCCTTCGACGAGGCGTCCAAGCGCTACCCGCGGCTCATCCCGCCGGGGCAGTCCGCGTCCTCGTCGTGGACCTCGGTGTGGGACGAGGGGCTGGCGGCGCCGAAGAAGAAGCGGCGCAAGCGCAACGGCAACATCGAGTACACCTGCCGGGTGCGCATGGGGGACAAGCAGGAGACCGGCGTGCCGGTGCTGCTGAAGACCCTGATGAACATCGACGACGCCGGCAACGAGTCCACCGGCCCGGAGAAGGTGGACGACGATAAGAGCTGACTGGGCACCTCGAAAGGGAAGCCAAAGGGCCCGTCGCGCACCATGCGCGGCGGGCCCTTTCCCTGCCTGTAGCCGGTCGGACAACGGGTTCGGCGAGCCAGTGGCGACACGATCCTAGCCAGTCGCCGAAGCGGTTGCAGGGCCCTTGGGGCGGGTAGGGCCTCGGGAAGAGCATGCGCCCAACTGTCCGACCCCGCCATGACCCAAGTCCGGGTCGGGCACACCGTCCAGGTAACCGATCTTCTGGTGCCGGCTGTCGGACAGCCGTGGGGAGCGCTCCTCCGCTACGACTCCCGCCACCCCTTCGACGGCGACGTCCTCGACAACTTTCTGAAGCGCTTTGCGGGGGAGGTCACCACCCTGGTTCGCGGGTCCGCCGCCGTGGGCGAGGCCACCAATCTCACCATGCCAGCCTCCCGCAACGCGCCCGACTCCGGCGTCGCCGAGGACTTCTACGACGCGCTGGTCCTGGTCATCGCATCTTGCGCCGCCCTTGACGCGCAGATGGCGAGGGCGCCACGGCACCTGCTCACCACCGCAGGACATGTTGCGGGCAACCGGGGTCTCGGTGCGGTGCCGGGTCAGCCGGTCCGCCAGCAGCGGTGTGCACGCTGGGTGGGCGCCGCACACATGGAAGGCGCGACCAGCACCGCCGCCGCTTCCGCCCCGTCTGACGGGGATGGGGTGGGGTCGGCGGTTCCACCACCTGCACCGGAAGGCCCACCATGATCCCCTCCTCGCAACGCAAGTCCACTCCGGCGCCCCGCTGTACTCCCGTCCTGCTCACTGTGCTGGGTTGGGTGGTGGTGCCCACGGGTCTGTACCTGGCGGGGGTGCCGTGGGCGGTCTCCGCCTTGGATGCCTTCTGGGAGGGCGTGGACCACCTGGGGCGGTATTCCGAGCTGCTGTGGGCGGTGACGGGGCTGTCCTGGGCCGGGACGACGCTGTTCCTCCTGTACCTGCAGCGTTTGACCCGGTGGAACCAGCGCGTCGACGCAGCCCTGAGGGCCGCCGCCGGCGACTCGGGCCCAGAGCGGGAACGGGGCCGGGCAGCCCTTGCCGAGCTCAGCCGAACCCGCGGCATCCCGCGCCAGGACCGTAAGTGGGTGGAGCTTCTGCTCGCGATCGTCAGCCTCCCGCATCGGCAGAACCCGCCGGGAGGGTGCGATCATGATGACCAGCAGTGAAGCAGGGGAGGGACACCGTGCACCGCGAGACGATGCTGTGGCTGGAGGCAACCGGGGCGATCGTGGGCCTGATCGGCCCGCTGGCGCTGCTGGTCACGATGCTCGTGGTCCTGCACCAGACCAGCGCGCACACCAAAACCGCGCCCTCCCAGGGCTCCGGCTCTGCGGCCCTACGGGAGCCGCTGTCAGTGGCCGCGGCCAGACTGCTGACCGACAACGCCGACGGCACATTCAGCATCCGCATCCCCTACGAGGGGGACCGGATCATCACGGTGGACGATACGACCAACGCCCAGGTGATCGCCAAGGCCGCTGCCGCAAAGATGCGCCTGTCCGTGCGATAGTCGGCCACCACCGTGTCCCTCTTCCTGGTCTGGATTGCAAGGACCGCACATAGCCGTGCCCACCGCACCCCACCGCTCCTGGCGACTGCCCTCTGTCCCCAGAAGCGCCCACGCTTACGTCCCTGTATCCGGCACACCGAGCCAGGCTCTGACACATCAATACAGGGTCCAGGCGGGACAGGCTGCCCGCGGGCACAGGCTGCCCGCGGGCACCATGACACTCGTGACCCGTCGAAGGGTTCCCGGCCGAACGGCCTTGCAATGGTCCACAGCATATAGGTCGTTAATTGGAGAGGGACGGAGGCAGTGCAGCATACACGGGGCCCAGGAACACCGAGCACCAACCGGAAGGACCCCGTGATCGTCACCGACACGACCGACGCCGCGATGGAAGCCGTCGCTCCACGGATGACAACCCATTCCCTCGAGGCTCTGCGGAGCAGGTCCCGCGCCCGGCTCACCACTGACTTGTCTTGAATGGGTGGTGGCCGGCACTGGGGAGTCTGCAGCTTCGTAGTGTTGAGAGTGGCGGTCGGCGCTGGTTCGCTAGCTTCTTGCCGCCCCTGAAATGAGGCTGGCTTATTGATAGGGTGCCCGGCCGATCGCCACCTGCCCTGGGCGTGGTTCGAGGCAGGCGTGCAGGTGGATTGAAGTCAGAGTGCCCACCGAGGGAGCTTCACATCCCTGCCGGTGGAAGCGCCTCTGCCATGACGATCATCGGGATCGATCCGTACAAATCCTCCCTCACCGCCGTAGCCCTTGAGGCTGATGGAACTACCCGTGCCAC
This sequence comes from Kocuria rosea, assembly GCF_023715525.1. GTDB lineage: Bacteria > Actinomycetota > Actinomycetes > Actinomycetales > Micrococcaceae > Kocuria > Kocuria rosea_A. Next base: position 21,560 of record NZ_JAMBOG010000008.1, read on the forward strand.
GCGGCGCTTCGCCGTGACCATGGGCACCGGCCCCGCCGTGGTGGCCTGGGCCTCCCAGTTCGACCAGGCGTTGTTCGCTGTTGAAGGCGCCAAAGGCCTGGGCCGGGGCATCGCCCAATACCTCGTCAGCCACGGTCACGAGGTCCTCGACGTTCCCTCGACCCTGTCGATGAAGGCACGAGTGCTGCACACCGGCGGCGGCCGCAAGACCGATGTCGCCGACGCCGGGGCCGTGGGATGGGCCGCCCAGCACCATCAGGGCGTGCGGCGTGTGGTGGCCGAGGACCACACCGAGATCCTGGACCTGCTTACGCATCAACGCGATGCGCTCAAGGGTGAGCGGACCCGAGCTCTGAGTTGGTTGCACGAGCTGCTGCGGGACCTGATCCCCGGTGGTGTGCCGCGGGGCCTGAACCTCACCAAGGCGCGGTCGGCGTTGCGCACGGTGCGCCCGGCCACGGCCATCGACCAGTGCCGGCGCGATTTGGCCCGTGATCTGCTCGGTGAGGTGGCGCGCCTGGAGAAACTGATGGGCGACGACGAACAGCGCATCGCTGAGGAGTTCCAGGCCACCGGTACCTCTTTGATGAAGTTTCCGGGCATCAGCACCATCCTGGCCGGAAAGATCCTGGGCGAGGTCGGCGACGTGCGCCGGTTCCCATCAGCCGTGCACTTCGCCAGCTACACCGGGGCTGCGCCCCTCGACACCTCCAGCGGGGACAACCTGCGGCAACGCCTGAACCCTGGCGGCAATCGCCAGCTGAACTCGGTACTGCACGTGATGGCCGTGTGCCAGATCAGCCACGCAGGCCCCGGCCGGGACTACTACCTGAAGAAGATCCACGAGGGCAAGACGCCTCGTGAGGCCCGCAGGGCCCTCAAACGCCGGTTGAGCAACGTCATCTACCGCACCATGGTCAAGGACCTGATAGCCGACAAACCGGCCCTTTCTTGACACAGAGGCCCTATCAACTCCTTGGCCCAAGTTGAGCTCGACGTGGCGACGATCATCGATGACCGCGATGCACTGCGAGATCAACTTCGCCAGGAGGGCGCGACGGTCAATGTCCTCGTGTCGTGCTTGAGCCCAATGAGTGGGGAGCCGGACCGGCCCTTCACCACCGTGCCGGCCGACCTGCCCGTCTCCGCCCATGCCACCCCAGCACCTGAGGTGACGAGCGAGCGAACTTCGGAGATCGCCGGCCGTGACATCCCGCCGCGTAGCCTCCCTGCGCTGGAGCGATCAATGAGGCCTTGGGGCGATCGCACTGTTCTGGCGGCGACTCGGTGCTGACTGAGCAACCACGTGCTGGCGGTGCAGGCATGGGCGGAAGGCTTGTCACGGTGTCCGGACTGGTTGCTGAATTCTGACCAGCACTCGACGCCGCGCCCGTCCCACGGTCATGACAGGCGAATTCCTGGCGTGCGGTGTCGGTGGCACGACGTGCCGCATGAAAGAACACGAGGACCTCCTCGGGTGAAAAACCTGTGGTAGGCCTTCCGACTTGGGAGGTCCTCGTGTTCTCAACTCACGTGGCGGTGTTCATGACGGTTCCGACAGCGTGAACCTAGGCATCGTCGTCGGCACGGGGGTCGACCCCAGAGACGACATGGGCCAGGTAGAACTCCGGGTCAGCGGTCTGCGGGCCCCGCAGGGCCTCCAGAGCCACCCCCTGGGAGACGCGCACCATGTGCAGCATCCAGGAGACGGTCTTATCCACCCACTCCTGGATGCCAGCGACATCGGCGTCGTGGGTGTCCAACGGTACCGGTTCCCGCTCCAGACGGGTGTGCAGCAGCGCCATCAGGTCGGTCCGCTCGCTCAGCACCGAACTGATGTCCGTAGCGCCCTGGTGCTCCACCCGGCGCAGGACCTTGCGCAGCACCTGCGCCATCAGCTCCAGGGCGTCGCCCGTCGGATCCACATGGCGAGCATGCAGCTGCTCGGCGGCCAGGATCGTGAGGCCGACCGCGGTGGAAGCTCCGTAGAGGGAGGTGTTAAAGACCGTGTTCTTGGCGATGCTGTGGCGTCCCCGCGCGGGGTTGGGGGAGATGTTGTGGTTCATGGTGTCCATTTCTGGTAGGGAACGTACAGATCCCATGTGTGCGGCGGGGTCGCTAACTCGTGCGCCGTGTGTTCGGGTGCCGGGCGCAGCATCTTCTGTACTTCGGTTCACCTCGATCAGCACATACCCCGCCTGGTGCCGAGTGCGGAACCTGCGGGACTGGTGAGCCAGCAAGCACTGAGCGTCCTCCCTCTGCGACCCCCCCCCGTGGTCGTCCAGTGGGATGCGCAAGCGCACGGAGGACCCATCTACGCGTTCTGTAGCGCTATTTCACCCAGGCGTGCCGCGCTTGCCCTGCTGGCCCCGCTGACAGCGGTGCAGGCAATGGATGTCCGTGATGACGAAGACCTCGCCGTGAAGGGCGGTGGCAGCCGTCAGGGTCGGGACGGTTGGGACGGTCGACCGCATGTCGGTGATGGCCCACGTGGTGCATCCCAGTGGACTTCGCGTCGGCCCAAACATGATGTGGTCCATCTCCTTCGCGTTGCCCCGCCGTGACAGGCCGGTCATGACGGTTTGTTGTGGAGAGTGCTCAGGCAGGCGCCGCCGGCCGCCGCCGCAGCCTTCCTTTCATCCTGACTGACTGCGCGCCCGGTTCCGCTCATGGGGGCATAAGCCGACCGCGCTTGCCTTGGTCGCCGCCGCCGCTGACGTCGAGAGTTCGTGGAGCAGGACCTGTTCGAAGCGGAACAGAAGCGCCACTCACGGCCGTAGCCCCCACCGCCGTCCTCACTACTGCCTACATACTTCACAAAAGTGATCGGGCAGGCTGGTGTAGTGAACCCATCAGCTTCCAGCGCTCCCTCCACCGCCCGTTCCTCGGCCGGCGCGGCTGTTCTCCCCGCAGATGTCGAGCCATCCGGGCCCCCTGTCGCACCGGAGCGCGCCGGAGGCCGAGACCGATATCTCGATCTCCTCAGAGCTCTCGCGCTGTTCCGCATCGTCCTGTACCACACCTTCGGGACCGCAGCACTGACCCTGGTGTTCCCGTCCCTGGGGGTGATGTTTGCCCTGGCCGGATCGCTGATGGCCCGCTCCCTGGTCCGCCCGGCACCCACTGTGATCCGGTCGCGGGCGCGGCGCCTGTTGCTGCCGCTGGCTGCTTTCAGCGCCACGCTTCTGGTGTTGCTGCTCGTGCAGGGGTGGACGCCGACCCAGGAGGAGGACGGATCCTGGTGGGACCTCGTCGTGTGGTTCCTGCCTATCGGCGACCCGGTCCTCCCCGAGAGCATCGGCGACGGAACCGGCCCGATCGACTCCAGCTGGGCGGCGGAAGCCGGGATAATTCTCTGGTATATCAGGGCCTACTTCTGGTTCATGCTGCTATCGCCACTGATGCTCATGGCCTTTCGCAGGTTTCCTCGGGTGACCCTGCTGATGCCGCTGGCCCTGGTGGCGTGCCTGGAGTTCCTTCCCCTTTCCGTGCCTGTGTGGGCAGAGACGCAGGTCTGGGACTTCGCCACCTACGGTTCATGCTGGCTCCTGGGCTTCGCCCACAGCAGTGGGCAACTGCGGAGAACCCGCGGCTGGATCGTCTTCGCCGCCGGGGCTGCCCTCATGGCGCTCGGGCTGTGGCAGCTTGCCACACACGTGGAAGAAACCGGCTGGGATCTCAACAACACCGCGCTCGCCCAGGCCCTGTGGTCGCTCGGCTTCACCGCCGTGCTTCTGCGGATATCTCCCGTCTGGCACACCTTGCCCCGTCCCCTGCACCTGATGGACCGCTTGGTCACGCTGGTGAACAACAGGGCAATGACGATCTACCTGTGGCACAACTTGTTGATCGTGGTCGCTGCGGCGGTCATCAGCAAGCTATGGGACAACGAGTCGCTCGCGGAGCGGGTTCCCTGGTTGCTGGAGACGCAGTGGACCGCTTTCTTCCTGACCTGGTTGATGATCGGCGTCATGATTCTTGCCGTCGGATGGGTGGAGGACATCGCGGCGCGGCGCCGCCCCCGGCTGTGGCCCGACGGTTCGCACATGCCGTCGGTGCCGTCCGCCCGGGGAGATCGCTGAGTCCTGTGAGGTGAGCACCCGGACCTGACCCATCAGGGTGAAGCGCGGTCTATGGGGTGGTGTCGTAGGTGTCGACCTCCACCCCCGCGCTCCTCAGGCGCCTGTAGTGGCTGTTGCGCATGGCCAGCAGGGCGCCGCCGACGGCGGCGGCGATGGCAGAGCCGGTAAGGATGCCGACCTTCGCGTGGTCGTTGTGCGGGCTGCCGATGCCGAAGCTCAGCTCCGCGACGAGCAGGGAGACGGTGAAGCCGATGCCGGCGACCACCGACATCCCACCCAGGTCCAGCCAGGTGTAGTCGTCGTCCTTCGCCGCGGGGGTGAAGCGGTCCATGAGCCAGGACGAGCCGAAGATGCCGATCATCTTGCCCAGCAGCAAGCCGAGGATGATGCCGATGGCCACGGGGTCCGTCAGGGACTCGGTGATCCCGGTCCACCCGCCGATGGCCACACCGGCGGAGAAGAAGGCGAATACCGGGATGGCCAGGCCGTTGGTCAGCGGCCGGAAGCGGTGCTCGAGCGCCGGGGCCAGACCCAGCTCCGGGTCCTCGTGGTGGATCACCCGGGGGACCACCTTTTTCACTGGGGTGCTGAAGCCCAGCAGCACGCCAGCGATGGTGGCGTGGATGCCGGCCTCGAGGACGAAGAGCCAGGTGACCACGCCGATGGGCAGCAGGATCACCCACGCGGCCCAGTGGTGCTCCATGAAGAAGTCGCGGAAGCTATGAGTGAGCGCCCAGTAGAGGCCAAGCGGGATCAGTGCCAGCAGCAGGTACAGGGCCTTCAGATCGCCCGTGTAGACGAACGCGATGATGACGATCGCGATGAGGTCGTCCACCACGGCCAGGGTCAGCAGGAACGTGCGCATGGCGATGGGCAGGGCCGAGCCGACCACGGCGAGCACGGAGACCGCGAAGGCGATGTCGGTGGCGGTGGGGATCGCCCACCCGGTGAGGGTGGACGGGTCCCCGTCGTCGACGAGGTTGATCGCCGTGTAGATCAGAGCGGGCATCAGCACGCCGCCGAACGCCGCAACGACGGGCAGCATGGCCTTGCGGATGTTGCGCAGTTCGCCGTCGACGAACTCGGTCTTAAGTTCGAGGCCGACCAGGAAGAAGAAGATCGCTAGCAGTCCCTCCGATGCCCACTCGCCCACGGTGTGGTCCAGGCCGGGGAAGTCGATGCCGATGTGGGTGTCCCGGAGCGCGAAGTAGCCCTCCGCCCACGGCGAGTTGGCGATCACCAGCGCGCTCAGCATCGCGGTGAGCAGCAGCATCCCGCCCACGAGGTCCCTCCGGAGGAAGGTCCCCAGACGGTGGAACGGTGTGGCTGGCGGGGCTTCGGTCACGGCGGAGTCCTCTTCGTCGTCGGTTGGGGTCCCGGCCAGTCTAGGGCCCGCGCCTTTCGGGGCTTGGCCCGCTCACGACGGTCGCCAGCGCCTAGTTAGGAGCCGTCCTCTCGCAGCTCCCGGCGCAAGACTTCTTCCAGGGGTGAGTTCGATTGACTCGGTTGCCCGGACTTGTGTACATAGATGCCCATCTCGGGGTCGTGGTACTCCCAGTAGGCGAAGCTGAGATCTTTTTCCTTCAGCAGAGCCAGCATGTCGGCGACCCACCGGTCCCCGCCCTTGTTGTTCCTTTCAAAGGTGTGCCGAACGGCCCCGAACTCCATGATGGACATGGGGACGTTGTGCTGCGCCCCGAACTGTAGATGCTGATCCATGACGTAGGCGAGGTACTCCTTGTCGCGACCGAAGAATCCTCCACCAGGGGCATTGGGATCCTCACCGTACACCGCCAGCTCGAGCGCGATCCGGGAGTGGTCGTCGGTGAGGGCCACATCTTCTCCTCGCATGTACCCCTGAACGCGGTATTGGTGGCCAGGTACGACTTTGAACAGATGCTCGCTGTTGTTCCACCCGGCCCCGGACTCCACCGTACCGCCGATCGAGAGGCTTGCCTCGTCCTGGTGCCCCGACCCTTCTCTGATGAGCTGGGCAGAAGGATCCGTTCCGTTGCGGTCTCCCCACGAGTACCAGGAAGATGTGCTGCTGCTCGTTAGCTGATCCTCGAGAACCTGGCGCAGTTCGGTTCCGTCCGGCCCGTACTCGGTTACTACGACGCGGTCGAACTGGACCTTTCCCGTCATGCCTCCTTCCACGATGAACTGGGGCATGGCTGCCGCCGCGGACGGGCTCTCAATCGTCACCCGCCCGCTGTCATAGGGTCTCCAGCCGGACGTGCCCTCGGGCAAAGGTGGAGTGGTGATCGACTCCTCGGGCAGACTCGACGGATCAGACGTCGCCACCAGGTGATCTGGATCGGGGTAGTGACCACCGTCCCGATCCGGGTCCACCCAGGATGCGTACTGGTGGGTGAACGAGTATGGCTCGTAGAAGTGGAAGTCGTACATAACGTTCTCATCGTCGATCAAGAAATGCCGCTCCTGGCCCTCGGGATCGAACTGGCCATCCACCCCGTAGACGCCGCCCGCGATAATGAGGTGCTGGTCGCCCACCGAACGGATCGTATCCGTCAGTTGCTGAGCGAGGCTCTGCCATTGGCGCCCGGTCGAGTCCGTCGTCACCGGCTCGTTCATCAGGTCGTACGCTCCGATGGCGGGTTCGTTCCGGTATCGAGTTGCGATTTCGCGCCACAGTTCGACGTTTTGATTGCGGACCTCGGGGTTGGACCACACGCTGAAGTCCGTGTCATTGCTGCCCGGGTCCAGCCAGTTGCCCCCAAGGGGGATGTGCAGGTCGAGGATGAGCCAAACCCCGTGCTCGCGTGCCCAGGACACATTCCGATCCAGCCATTCCCAAAAAATCTTCGGGTCCTCGTCATGCCAGTCTCCACGCATCACGAACCGGACACTGTTGAATCCCAGCTCCCGCACGCGCACGAAATCCTGCTCGGTGTGGTGCGCCGACGTCAGCAGGTCCGCTGTCTTGATGTCCAGGTCGAAGCGGTTGGTGAAGTTGACCGCCTTGAGCTGTACTGGCTCCCCCTCGACCTCCAGACCCCGCCCGGCAGCAGTGACGTATCCTTGAGTGCTGTTCCCCGCACGGGGGCCTTCTTGGACCCCCGGTGCCGGCGTGCAACCGGCCAGGACCAGGACCATGACCACGAACAGAGCCCATAAGCCACTGCGGAGGGCGTCGTCCCGTGTCGGACGACCCCGTCTCGTGTGCCACCTGAAGATGGCTGCCCCCTTCATCGGGCACCGGCAACCGAGACCGACGAAAGAGCCGCCTGAGATGCTGGTGCGCTGACAGGTGTATTGAGATCAGTCCAGACGCGAGTCCTGGCTGATGGCGCCGGACGGTCCCCACCGCCCGGCCCCTAGCGCCACCCTAGCGTCACCCTAGGTGCCTTCCCTAGCGAGACCACCGCTTTCGTCGCATTCCGAGTGCGGCCGGCACGGGTCGTGGAGACAACGTATCTGTAGTGAAGCACTCGTAATAATGACTTCGGACTCGGTGGTGGTCGTGGATCTCGCTAACGTTCCCTTGGATGTCCGTTGGCAACGGACCACTGCACGCGCCACGGGGGTTGCGCGTGCTCTTTGAAGGGGGACTTCTTTGCTTAAGACTGTGGAGACGCCGGTCGCGACGGCGGAACGACCGTCCCATGGACGACCACCAGGGCGCCGTGCTGACAGGTACGGCGGATTCCGGCCCGAAGTCCAGGGACTGCGGGCCGTTGCGGTGCTGATGGTGGTCATATATCACGTCTTCCTAGGACGAGTGTCCGGAGGCGTCGACATCTTCCTGCTGATCACCGCTTTCTTTCTGACACGCTCGTTCACCCGCAAGCTCGAGTCGGGCCGCCCGTTGGCAATTCCTCGCTACTGGGTGCACGTTTTCCAGCGCCTGTTGCCGCTCGCCGCGCTCACCATCGCCGGTACGTTGGCGCTCGTCGCGGTGTTCTACTCGCCGCTGGAAAGTCTGCGCAGTCGGACGGAAGCATGGGCGTCCCTGTTCTACGTAGAAAACTGGGCGCTCGCGCTCAATGCTGTGGATTACTATGCTGCCGATCGTTCGGCGGCCTCGCCGTTCCAGCACTTCTGGTCGTTGTCGGTGCAGGGGCAGGTGTACGTCCTGTGGCCGCTGGTGTTCGGCCTCGCCTGGCTGCTCACTCGCAGGGGCCGCTGGAAGCCGGTGCCGGTGCTGTTCATGCTCTTCGGCACGATTTTCGTCGCTTCGCTCGTGTGGTCCATCCAGTCGACCGCTGCTAATCAGACGTTCGCCTACTTCGACACCCGTGCCCGGCTGTGGGAGTTCGCCCTGGGATCGTTACTGGCTTTGGCCCTGCCGTTCGTCCGGCTACCCCGCAGGATGCGCGTGGTGCTCGGCTGGGTGGGCGCCGTCAGCATGCTCTCGGTGGGTGTTCTTATCAACGTACAGGGTGCTTTCCCGGGATGGCTCGCGCTGTGGCCCCTGCTCTCTGCAGGCGCCATCATCGTGGCCGGCAACACGGGGTCGGAGCGGGGAGTGGATAAGATCCTGGCTTCGCCCACCCTCGTGCGCCTCGGTGACGCCGCCTACGCGCTCTACCTGGTGCACTGGCCCTTGTTGGTGACCTACGCCATTGTCACCGACCGGCCCATGCCTGGCCTCGCGGCGGGCTCAGCAATCGTGCTCGGCTCCATCTTCCTGGCTCTACTCATCACGAAGTTCGTGGAAAAACCGCTGCAGCAGTGGGACGAAATCCAAGCAGGCCTTCTGCGCCCGGTCGTTGCCATCGCCGTATGCCTGGGTGTGGTCATGACCCCCCTCACGGTGTGGCACCAGCTCGGCGTCGTACAGCAGGGGAGAAACGCCGCCTCCATGGAGGCCGCCGGAGGGGTGAACGGTCAGCCACAGAACATGCAGGAGGTGGCCAACCCCGGCGCCGCCGTGCTGGAACCAGGCGCCCGCTTCCAGGCAAACCCGGAGGCGCCTACGATTCCGTTGCCGGAGGTGCTCTACGAGGGCTTCGAGCCTCTGGGAGAGGACTGCCCGAGCGACTGGACGAGCGGCTACACCGGGGACAGCGGGTGCCGTGTGGTGCGGGAGGGCGGGCCGGACAGCACTGTGGTCTGGGCCGTCGGGAACTCGCACGTCGAGCAGTGGATGCCAGCGCTCCAGACACTTGCGGAGGAGCGTGACTGGACGCTCGTCGCGATCGTTCAGCCGGGATGTTTTTTCACGGCCGAGCACATCAACGACGACCAGTACGTCGACTGCGTGTCGTGGTACTCGGACACCCGTGCCTTGGTGGAGGAAAGGCAGCCCGAGGTGCTCTTCACCCAGGCTACGTACGACCAGGCCGCAGACGGCGATGAGGAATACCTCGTCGGCTACGAGGCGGAGACGGCTTACTGGACAGAACGAGGGTCGACGGTCATCGGTATCCGCGACAACCCGCGGTGGGATATGGACCACACCGAGTGCGCTATCGACAAGGGCGCCGACGACCCGTCGTGCTCCCGTGAGCTGGGTGGCGCCCTCGGTTCAAAGACCAATCCAGCGCAGGAGCTCGAGCGCACGGTAGAGCGTTTCGGGTCGATGGACATGACCGAGGTGCTGTGCCCGAAGGGAAAGTGCCCGCCTGCGATCGGCAATGTCTGGGTGTACGAGGACACCGACCACGTCAGCCAGGACTACGCCCGCACCGCCGCACCTCAATTCGGTGAAGCGTGGGACCAGGCGATGGAGCAGGCAGGGCAATAGCCCGTTACCGGACGCACGACTACGGGTCCGTCCGATGAGGGCGGACCCGTAGTCGTGCCACCTGTGCTGCAGGTGCCGTCCGGCGCCGGGGCTTAGCTCTGGGCCAGCCAGGTCTGCGCCTCGCGGGCCTGCAGGGACAGCGCCTTGCCGACGTAGGGCTCGGCGGCCTCGGCAATCTTCTTGCCCACGAAGGGGATGTTGGCCTGGACGACGCAGTCGACGTCCACCTGCGTGGCATCCCCCTGGGCGGCCAGCGTCTGGGTGGCGGTGCCGGAGACGGGCAGCGAGGCGACCTTGATGTCGCTGCGCACGGTGCGTGAGCCGTCCGCGGCCGGGGCCTCGTAGGCGTCCGTCTGGGTGATGCGGATCGAGACGCCCACGAACTTCTTGGCGGCCTCGGGCAGCCGGTCCGCGCTCATGGCACGGACCGTGGTGACGGTGAACGCGGACGCCGTGTCCCCGTCAACCTGCACGGACTCCAGCTCAGCGCCGCCGCGCTGGGTCACGTGGCGGATGAACGCCTCGTCGGAGAAGGTGGCGACGACGCGCTCGACGGGCGCCGGGACGGTGGTGGACGCGGTGACGGCCATGGGATCTCCTCGGTAGGGGTCTAGGACAGGGGCGGTTGCCCCACCCCATGGTAAGCGTGCTGTCCTGGAGCGGAGCCAGGATCCCGGCAGGGGCGGTGTCGGGGCCCGGGAGTAAGCTAGGGGCCGCGATCGTTGGTCTCTACAGCCCGTTGTTCTCTCCCTGCTCACCAGGAGACTGCTCACCCATGACCTTGTCCGGACTGCTCGCCGCCCTCGGGGCGGAGCGCTCCTTCGCGAACATCCGCACCCAGGCCGCCCTCCCACCGGGGGAGCGCAGCGCAGAGACCGTCATCAGCGCCCCGGACGGGATGCGCCCGGTACTCACCGCCCAGCTGCGCGCCGCACTCGACGAGGCCGGTGCAGCCGAGGACGGCCGGGCGCCCGTGGTGCTGGCCGTGACCGCCACCGGGCGGGAGGCCGAGGATCTCGCCGCCGCCCTGTCCGCGTTCGTGCCGGCCGAGGAAGTCGCGGAATTCCCCGCCTGGGAGACCCTGCCGCACGAGCGGCTCTCGCCGCGCTCGGACACCGTGGGGCGCCGCCTGGACGTGCTGCGCCGGCTCGCCCACCCCGAGGCCGGCCGGCCGCTGCGGGTGCTCACCGCCCCGGTGCGCTCCGTGCTCCAGCCCATCGTGGCGGGCCTGGGTGAGATGGAGCCGGTGCGCTTCGCCCGCGGGGCGGAGCTGGACTTCGACGAGGCCGTCACGGCGCTGGCCCAGGCCGCCTACGCCCGGGTGGACATGGTCACCAAGCGCGGAGAGTTCGCCGTGCGCGGCGGGCTCATCGACGTGTTCTCCCCGGTGGAGGACCACCCCATGCGCATCGAGTTCTTCGGCGACGAGGTCGACGAGCTGCGCTGGTTCGCCGTCGCCGACCAGCGCACCCTGGCGACCAAGGACCACCCGGACGTGCTCGTGGCCCCGCCGTGCCGGGAGGTGCTCATCACCGCCTCGGTGATGTCCCGCGCAGCGAAGCTGAAAAACACGCTGCCCGGCGCCGAGTCGATGCTCGAGCGCATCGCCGGGGGCATCTACGTGGAGGGCATGGAGTCCCTCGCGCCCCTGCTCGTGGACGGGCTGGTCCCGGTGCTGTCGCTGCTGCCGGCCGGGTCGATCGTCGTCATGATGGAACCCGAGAAGGTCCGCGCCCGCGCGCACGACCTCGTGGCCACCAACGAGGAGTTCCTCCTCGCGGCCTGGGACTCCGCCTCGGACGGGCAGGCCGCGCCCCTGGACATCACCGCGGCGGAGTCCACGGGCGACGGCGAGGGTCGCACGCTGGCCGCCGGCTCCTTCCAGAGCCTCGCCGAGGCCCGCGCCACCGCGCTGGACGCCGGCCTGGGCTGGTGGGCGGTCACGGCGCTGAACCTCAGCCTCGCCGCGGCCACCGACGTCGACGCCGACACCCCCGAGGACGAGATCGCCTTCATCGACTCCGACGCCGACACCCTCACCGTCGCTGCGCGCGAGCCCCGCACCTTCGCCGGCGACGTCGAGCAGATGCTCTCCTTCCTCGGCGGGCGGGTGGCCGACGGCTGGCGGATCGTCGCCGTCACCGAGGGGCCCGGCCCGCTGGCCCGCATCGCGGAGCTGCTGTACGACGCCGGGATCCCCGCCGTCCGCCGCGAGTCCCTCGAGGAGGCGCCGCAGCCGGGCGTCGTGGAGCTCACCACGGCCGTGGCGGGGAAGGGCTTCGCCCTCGACGGGCCGCGGATCGCGCTGCTCACCGAGGCGGACCTGCTGGGCAAGGCCAGCCCGTACACCACCAAGGACATGCGCCGGCTGCCCGTGCGGCGCAAGCGCAACGGCGTGGACCCGCTGGCCCTGGCCAAGGGCGACTTCGTGGTGCACGAGCAGCACGGCATCGGCCAGTTCGTGGAGCTCATCCAGCGGCCCGTCGCCGGGGCCATGGTCAAGCCCGGCCAGCCCAAGCCGGTGCGGGAGTACCTGGTGCTCGAGTACGCGCCGTCCAAGCGCAACGGCCCGCGCGACCGCCTGTTCGTGCCCACCGATCAGCTCGACCAGGTCACCAACTACGTGGGCGGGGAGACCCCGACGCTGTCGAAGATGGGCGGGGCGGACTGGAACAAGACCAAGCGCGCCGCCAAGCGGGCCGTGAAAGACATCGCCAACGAGCTGATCCGCCTGTACTCGGCGAGGATGGCTTCGCGCGGGCACGCCTACGGCCCCGACACCCCGTGGCAGCGCGAGCTGGAGGAGGCGTTCCCGTACATCGAGACCCCCGACCAGCTGACGACCATCAACGAGGTCAAGGCGGACATGGAGCGCGAGGTTCCCATGGACCGGCTCGTCTCCGGGGACGTCGGCTACGGCAAGACCGAGGTCGCCGTGCGGGCCGCGTTCAAGGCCGTCCAGGACGGCAAGCAGGTCGCGGTGCTCGTGCCCACCACCCTGCTGGCCCAGCAGCACGCCGAGACCTTCGCCGAGCGCTTCTCCGGCTTCCCCGTCCGCCTGGCGACCCTCTCCCGGTTCCAGACCGCCAAGGAGACGAAGGCGGCCCTGGCCGGGCTGAAGGACGGGTCGATCGACGTGGTGATCGGCACGCACCGGCTGCTGTCCTCGGAGGTCCAGTTCAAGGACCTGGGCCTGGTGGTCGTCGACGAGGAGCAGCGCTTCGGCGTGGAGCACAAGGAGAAGCTCAAGTCGATGCGCACCAACGTGGACGTGTTGGCGATGTCCGCCACCCCCATCCCGCGCACCCTGGAGATGTCCCTGACCGGCATCCGGGAGACCTCGACCCTGGCCACCCCGCCGGAGGAGCGCCACCCCGTGCTCACCTACGTGGGGGCCTACACCGACAAGCAGGTCTCGGCCGCGGTCCGGCGCGAGCTCATGCGCGAAGGCCAGGTGTTCTACATCCACAACCGGGTCTCCTCGATCGAGCGCAAGGCCAAGGAGCTCGCCGACCTGGTGCCCGAGGCGCGGATCGCCGTGGCCCACGGGCAGATGTCGGAGTCCCGGCTGGAGCAGATCATCGTGGACTTCTGGGAGAAGAAGTTCGACGTGCTCGTGTGCACCACGATCGTCGAGACCGGTCTGGACATCGCCAACGCCAACACCCTGATCGTCGACGGCGCCGACCGCTACGGGCTCTCCCAGCTGCACCAGCTGCGCGGGCGGGTGGGCCGCGGCCGGGAGCGGGCCTACGCCTACTTCCTCTACCCGGCGGAGAAGCCGCTGTCGGAGACCGCCCTGGAGCGGCTCAAGGCCGTAGCTGCGCACAACGAGCTCGGTGCCGGCATGCAGCTGGCCATGAAGGACCTCGAGATCCGCGGCGCGGGCAACCTGCTGGGCGGGGAGCAGTCCGGGCACATCGCCGGGGTGGGCTTCGACATGTACCTGCGGCTGGTGGGCGAGGCCGTCGCCGAGTACCGCGGCGAGGAGGAGGAACGGCCCACCGAGATGAAAATCGAGCTGCCGGTCAACGCGTACCTGCCGCACGACTACGTCCCGGGGGAGCGGCTGCGCCTGGAGGCCTACCGCAACCTCGCTAACGCAGCCACGGAGGAGGCGATCCAGGAGGCCGCCGACGAGCTCGTGGACCGCTACGGGGAGATGCCCGAACCGGTGCAGAACCTGCTGGCGGTCGCCCGTTTCCGGGTGCTCGCCCGCGCCGCGGGCCTCACGGACGTCGCGTCGCAGGGCAGCATGGTCCGCTTCGCCCCGGCGGACCTGCCCGAGTCCCGCCAGATGCGCCTGGCCCGCCTGTACCCGGGAGCGCAGGTGAAGGCGGTGCTGGGCACGGACGCTGCCCAGGTACTGATCCCCAAGCCGAAGACCGCCCGGATCGGCGGCAAGGACCTCGTGGACGCAGCCGTACTCGAGTGGGCGCGCGGCGTCGTCGAGTCGATCTTCACCAAGGAGCCCGCCGCCGCCTGACCCGGCCCGCAGCACGACGCAGGCCCCCTCCCGACGGGAGGGGGCCTGCGTCGTGCTGGAGGCGCCGGCTGGTCCGCCGGCGGTCCTGCTAGTGGTCCTTGCGGGCGAAGGGGTCGTCGCGGTGCTCGGCGTGGGTCTTCGCGTCGCGTTCGGCGATGTTGCGCGCGTACTGACCGAACTCAGCGGCCTTGGGGGCGTCACCGGCGACCTCGGTCGTCGGGGGGACGTCCATCTGCACCGCGCGCCCGCCGACGGTGTGCTTCGTGGTGCTGTTGCTAAGCAGACCCACGGGGATCAGCAACGCGAGGGTGTACAGGCCCAGGCCGACGATCCACACCAGCGGGCTGTCGGGGTAGCTCGCGAACGCCCAGAAGCTGCCGAGCATGATCAGCAGGCACGCGGAAAGGAAGAGGAGGTTGTTGACGGTCCGGCCCTGGCCCGAGTACGAGCGGACGGTGCTGCCGTCGCGATCGCCGGTGGACGCGTCCGCGGACACGCTGGTGGACGATTGAGCTCTTCTGGCCATGGATTCCAACCCTTCTGGCGGTGTGGGGCGGCACGTCGGATGCGGCCGCGGAAGCAGTCCCACCCAGTCTAGTGGGTCGGGCGGGGTGAGGACGGCAGGTCCGTCCCGGCTCAGCCCACGAGTGCGGGGCCGCTGCTGGCCCCGATGCGGGAGGCCCCGGCCTCGATCATCGCCAGAGCGTCTTCGCGAGTGCGGATCCCGCCGGAGGCCTTCACCCCGATGTCCGGGCCCACGGTCGCGCGCATCAGCCGCACGTCCTCCACGGTGGCCCCGGCGGTCGAGAAGCCGGTGGAGGTCTTGACGTAGTCCGCGCCGGCGGCCACGGCGGCCTCGCACGCCAAGACCTTCTGCTCGTCGGTGAGCAGGGCCGTCTCGATGATGACCTTCAGCAGCGCCCCTCCCGCGTGGGCGGCTCCGGCGACCGCGCGCACGTCGCGCTCCAAGGTCTCGCGTTCACCGGCGCGGGCGGCGGCGATGTCGATGACCATGTCGATCTCCTGAGCTCCTTCGGTGACGGCCGTAGCGGTCTCGAAGGCCTTCACCTCCGTGGCGGAGGCCCCCAGAGGGAAGCCGACGACGACACAGGTTTTCACGTCGCTGCCTGCGAGGCGCTCGCGGACGAACCCGGCCCACAGCGGGTTGGTGCACACAGAGGCGAAACCGTACTGGCGGGCCTCCTCGCACAGGGTTGCAATCTGCTCCCGGGAGGCTTCCGGCTTGAGCAGGGTGTGGTCGATGTAGGGAGCGAGCTGGGCAGGAGTGGTCACAGGAGGGGTGCCTTTCGACGGGTTGCTGGGATCCCCTCAGCCTACCGGGCAGCACGGCCGGGGCATGATGGAAGGGCGCCGCGTAATCTCCATGCGGGAGTCACCCGGCGCCCCTCGGCGGGGCCCGCCCACGCGAGGCGGGACTCACGTCATATGAGCTCGGTCACTGGCACGAATTCGTAGCCGAGCTTCTCGATGCCCTCCACCGTCTCCTTCAGGTAGTCGATGTTCAGATATGGGTGGAAGAAGAAGCTCGCCGTCGACTCCCGTACGACAAGGTTCGCTTCGGCACGGTTGATCAAAGTCTGCGGTGTACGTATTGCGTGGTTGTTCTGTTCACGCTCTGTGATGTTCTCAAGGTTCTCCGGGTAGACCGTGGAGCCGTAGATGTCCTTCACCTTGTAGGGGAAGAACTGGCCGTAGACAAAGCCCGGGGTAATTTCTTTGTCGGAAATCATTCCGGCGAAGTACTCGACCTGCTCGTACCGTGCTTCATATTTCTGGGCCATGGCGGTGTACGCATTGACCGAGCCAGTGTAGTGGGGCGTTTCAAAGATTTTTGGTTCGCCGAGGCCTGCATCAATCATGATTTGACGGCCGTGGTCCATCCGGGTCATGTGCTCGCTCACGCTGTCCTCTGCGACGGGGCCGATTTTGCGGACGTAGGAGTCCACCTCGCACTCCTCCCACTCGTAGGGCGGAAGATCAGTTGCACTGCACCCGTACTGGTAGAACTCATAGTCCTCCCCGCTGCGTCCGCTGTAAGGGTTGTTGAGGTTGCCGTACTGATGAGTCGTTCCGTGCTGGATCAAGGTGCCGCCGCGCGACTGCATGTACTTCAGGGCCTCGACGACATCGGGGGAGTCGAGCAGACTCAGGCCGTACCACCCCTCCCCGTCCGGAGCCCGATCGATCTGAGTGGGGACAACGGCGACTTGGAACGGGATGCCCTTGGAGTGAAGGTAATCGGCGACCCGCCGCAAATCTTCGGGATCTGCCTCCGGCCCGACGTCCTCGAAACGGACGGCCGCCTGGCGGACAGCCGGGGTGTCGGCAGCCAACAAATCGTAGTAGAGGTCAGCGAAGACCAGGTACATTTCATTCTCGTCCGTGTAATTGAGCGGCAGCTCGGACAGGTAGGTGAGGTTGCCCGAACGGACAATCCACGGTAACTCAGTGTCGCGAATTGCCGGGTCGTCGGTCTCGCAGGGTACCGGGGAGGCGGGGTCGTCGCCGCAGATGCCGCTGGCGAGCACCTCCACGGCCGCAGGGTCCACGATCCGGGGTAGATCTACATCCTCTGAACTGAGGGTGTTGCGCTGAACGACGCGCTCCTTGTAGCGCGCATTCTGCACTGGCTCACTGTCCACCGTGACGGGATTTTCTGGATTCCAGCCGTACTGCGAGACGAAGTCGGTTCCCTCAGGACCGGCAACCTTCGCGAGGTCGTCGATGTTCTGCTCCGCCCACATAACAGGTTTCGCGCCTTCACGGACGTCCAGGAGAAACGCCGGTGAAGGCGTCACCTTCTCGTCGGTGCCGAGATAGATGACGGCGTCGTAGCGATCCATGGCACCAGCGGTGTACTCCGCCATCTCCATGATTTGAACCTCACCGAAGTGCGTCGCGAGGTTCGCCGCAGCGATGGCATACATCTCCGCATCCTCGGCGTACTCACTGGCCGCGTCGTACAGAACCAGGGTGGTCGCCCGCCCGGGAACGCCGTAGCGAGTGGGGAAGTCCGGCGTTTCCTCTGCGGAGCCGTAGTCCACGGTCTCCGTTTGCTCGGTGTACTGCTCCGCGAGCTTGGATCCCTGGTGCTCGACGATCCTATCGTCGGTGAGCCCGAAGACGGCGGTTGTGGCGATCACCGGCAGGGATACCAGCGCTGTCGCCCAGCCCGCGCGCCCCCAAGCGGAAATCCTGTACGGGTTGGTCATGGTCGTCCTTCAGGTGAGAAATAATTACGGTTCAGCGAGGACTCAGGCGAGGGCGACAGGCGTTGCCTGCTCATCGAACTCCTCCACGGTGCCGCCCAGGCCGTAATGCCGGGCCAGTGCCTGAAGGGTGCGCTCCGCAGCCCGTCCATCGCCGTAAGGATTGAGTGCGCAGGCCATCTGCTCGTAGACCTCCGGGTCCTCGATGAGCGTGGAAACGGCTTCGACGATGTCTTGTTCATCGGTGCCGACGAGCCGCACGGTCCCCGCAGTCACGGCCTCCGGACGCTCAGTGGTGTCTCGCATGACGAGGACGGGCTTGCCCAGGGAGGGCCCCTCCTCCTGCACCCCTCCACTATCCGTAAGGATGATGCTGGAGCGCTCCATCAGCGCGCAGAATTGGGCGTAGGGCAGCGGTTCGGTGACGATGACATTGGAACGGTCATGGACCTGCGGCACGATGGCCTCGCGCACCAGCGGATTGCGATGGGCCGGGAACACGAATTCGTAGTCGGGGTAGGCGTCGGCAAGGCGTCCTAAAGCGCGCCCGACCTGGCGCAGCGGCTCACCCCACGATTCGCGTCGGTGGGCGGTCACGAGGACGACAGGCCGACCCGTGGCAAGGCGGGTGGCCAGCTCGGTGTCTTCGATTCGAGGCCGTGACGCCACTGTGAGCAGCAACGCGTCGATGACCGAGTTACCCGTCACTACCACAGTGGCCGGATCGATGTTCTCGCGGAGGAGATTCTCGCGGCTCTGCGCGGTCGGAGACAAATGCAGCGTGGCCAGGTGGCTGGTGAGCCGGCGGTTGATCTCCTCCGGGAACGGGGAGTGCCGGTTGCCGGTCCGCAGGCCCGCCTCGGTGTGGACGACGTCGACTCCAGCGTAGAAGGCGGCGAGGGCGGCGGCGAAGGTGGTGGTGGTGTCGCCCTGCACCAGCACGGCGTCGGGTCGGTCCGTCTCGAAGAGAGTCGAAAGACCATCCAATGTCCGGTTACTGATTTGCGTGAGGGTTTGACCGGGGGAGTGAATGTCAAGGTCATGGTCTGGCACGATGCCGAAGCTGTGATTGACCTGATCCAGCATCTCTCGGTGCTGGCCAGTTACGACGACCCGGACACGGAATCGGGGATCCTGATGCAGCGCAAGGACAAGAGGGGCCATCTTGATCGCTTCCGGGCGCGTGCCGTAGACCGCCATGACGGCAATGGGTCGTTCGGGGTGTTGGGTGGTCATGCTCAGCTCCTGTGGTGTGATGCCGTCGGGCGCGTAAGCCCATCGGCTGGTCGATGGTTCGTCGTCACTGACAGTCCGTGCTGCCGAGTATGTTCAGGTCCGTGAACCGGACGCGGGCGTCCTCGGTGTACAGGCCGATTGCCCCTGCATGGTATGGCCGCTCTTCATCGACGATGGTGGCCAGCTCCCGGCCGTCGACACTGACCGTCGTCCGATTGTCGGTGTGCCCAACGTGGAGCCGGTACTCGCCGCCGACTGGGAACCGCTGTGCGGTGCCGGAAGCGAGGAAGCGCTGGTTGCCGGGGTAGGCCGGGTCCTGTTTGGAGATCTCCCAGCCATTGGGCTTGAGCGCTGCCGCGTAGAAGTGGTTGTTGTCGCGGTAGTTCCACAGCACCCAACCGACCTCCCACGGATTGGCGGGGGAACCCTGGCGCAGCTGTTTCTCAGTGCGCACCTTCACCTCGAACTCCGGATCGCAGTGGCTGTCGGTGGTGACGACGAGTGCGCCGTGGGTGCTGGTGGACACGGTTGCGGCCCGGGGTTTAAGCACCACCGTGGACCCGTTGCCACTAGCTGCTCCGTAGCCGGTGAAAACCGTGCGCCAGCGCCCATCCACCTGGCCGTCGGACCACGATTCCATTTCGGGGCCCGCACGGGCGCTGAAGAACAGTGCGACACCTATCGCCGCAATTAAGGCAAGCACGAGCATCCCCTTGATCCCTGACCCCCGGCCACGTCGGGGACTGGATGAGCTGGGTCTATGGGGTGAGCCGGCGACCGAGGTCACCGAGCCGCCCCGGCGGCCCGCTCATCCTCGCTGGTCTCTGCCTGCTGGTCATCGTTGGTGCGGTCGGTCTTCGCCCACGAGTCGTCGCCCAGCAGGGACCGCACCGTTGCGCGCCAACCGGAGATGTACCACAAGACGCAGTAGGCGACGTATCCGTGCATCAGCACCACGGCACTGCTAATGCGCAGGCCCGTTGCGCGCTCCTGCTTCCAGTAGATGACCCCGAACAGTAGCGTCGGCCCAAAGGCAATCAGGTAGGCCGATAGCCACCACAGGGAGAATCCTGCAGTACCGGTGAAGATGCCGATCGTCACCGCAGCGATCCACAGCAGGAATGCCGTGCTGAGGAAGGATGTCACCAGCAGGAGATACGGGCTGGTGAGATGATAGAGCAAATCGACCCGACGGGTACCGGAGAGGTGCCGGAGCACCCACGGAACGAGGGTCCACGCCTGCAGATGTCCTTGGAACCATCGAGTGCGCTGACGCACCCAGCGGCGCAGATGCACCAGGCCCTGCTGATGGACGGACACTTGCGGGCAGAACTCCGTCGTCCACCCTTGGAGCAGCAACCGCACCCCGAGGTCCAGGTCCTCGGACAGGCTGCGTGACCACGGTGCGTCTCCCAGGCTCAGCAGGGCGGAGAGCCGGACGAACTGGCCGTTGCCGCCGAGGCACACGCTCCCAAGGTGACGGCGCCCGCGCTGGAAGACCTCGGTGTAGAGCACGAACTCGATGTCCTGCATGCGCGCGAGCAGGTTCTGGTGACGATTGTTAATTCGCACCCCGATCTGCGCGGCGCCGAGCTGGCGATCATCGAAGACGGGCAGCACCTCGTCGAGGACGTGAGGTTCAAGCCGACCGTCAGCGTCGACGACGCACACGATGACGTCGTCGGCATCGGTCCACGGAACTACCGCTCCCGACCGGATGTGACGGACTGCGGCATTCAGAGCCTCGCCCTTGCCTTGGCGGGCATGCGGCAACGTTCGTTGCAGCAGCTTCACCCGGACGTCGGGGTGGTTTTTGACGATAGCGGCGGTGTCGTCGTCGGAGCCGTCATCGATTACCAGCACGTGCATGCGCGGATAGTCGAGCTCCACCAGCCGGTCCAGGCTGGCCGCGATGACCCGTTCTTCGTTGAGGCACGGGATCACGAAGATGACGTCTTTGTCTGTGCGCAGGACCGTGTCGTCCCGCCCGGTACCGCTCGCGTGTGTGCCCCGTGACGGTTCCCGGCGGGACAAGATCAGCATGGCGAGCCCATACAGGACACTGACCGCCACCAGGGAGAGAGCCAGGATGAGGATCAGATCGAATCGCTGATTGAAAAGGATAATCATGAGGATCCTCAGGCCCAAGCATCCTGCATGTCACCGGCCGGTTGCGCGCCACCGGCCTGCCCAGGGCGCAGGGTCGAGGCAAGCGTGACGCTGCGCCTCTGGCGGATGCGCTGCCCTAGACCCTTGGCCCGGTCAGCGCCGGCGGAGAGCAGCACGGCCCCGAGGATGAACAGCATGTAGGACAGGAAGAGAACCATGGCGAACATGAGCAATAGGCGACCCCAGCCCTGCAGAGTGGTCTGCGCAGCCTCTGCTGACGCAGAGACCCCCATGGACACAGCGAGCAGGTGCATTGGCGTAGCTCCTCGAAGCGCAGTCGACCCGTCCCCCCGACGGATCGGTCGCCCGTCCCCCCGGACGGTTTCGACATCAGGGAGTATGACAAACGCGAAGGCTCGGCGGTTAACTGCAAATTCATGCAAAAATTGATGAGCAGTGATGCAAATAGATTTTTTGGAACATATACATCTAGTTTTCGTGTCTCTGACTAGCGGGTTTGTGAAGTGTCAACTTCTATCGTGGGTCGAATGGGGGACAGGCGTCGCATGTTCTGTCCCCAATTAGGGCAGTTGCATATCGGTGCATTGATTTTCGAGTGACGAACTGTTTCGTAGCGGTCGTGTCTCCTCATCCCAGGAGTATCCGTTGCCATTACAGGTTTGAAGCCTCCATCGAAGGATGGAGCGGGGAGGGGCCGGGGTAGGACAGGGGGTCGGTAAGCCGCTTACGCAGCGGCTCCTGCGGTTGTGCTGGGGCAAACGTGGATAGAGGGTGTGCTCTTGAGGAGGTGTGGACCTGACGGGGTCGAAGGGTTGGTGTGCACATGAGGGCCACACGGTGCTGGGGCGGCTCGTCGGCGTTGTGCCAGCGGCGCAGGCCGTGGCCGGTCGTGATGAGCACGAGGTCGGGGCCGACGCCGAAGGGAATACGCGGGGCTGTGGCCGGCGGGGCGTCCTCGCTGACCGGATCGACCTTCAGCGCCGGGGTGTGGATCACGGCGGCCTCGCGGCGGCGAACCCAGCGGGGATCTGCGCATAGTCAGCGTCGGCGACCTCGCGGGGGAGGAGGCGGTGTGCGGACGAGCCATGGGACGTCCGCACACCGCCTCCGCCACTGCTACAGTTCCGTGACCGGCACGAAGGTGTAGCCCATGTCCTTGAGCCCTGTCACGACCTCGTCGAGGTACTTCAGGTCAAGGAAGGGGTGGAAGTAGAAGCTGGCGGTGGACTCCCGCACCGCGAGGTTGGCCTCGGCGCGTTCCAGCAGCACCTCGGGGGAGCGGGCGGGGTGGTTGTTCTGCTCCTTGAGCGTAATGTTCTCCAGGTTCTCCGGGTACACCGTGGTGCCGTAGATGTCCTGGACCGTGTACGGGAAGAACTGGCCGAAGTCGTGCTCCGGGGAGATCTCCCGGCCGGAGAGCATGCCGGCGTAGTACTCGGTTTGCTCGTAGCGGGCGTCGTAGAGCTCCGACATGGCCACGTAGGCGTTGATCGAGGCCGTGTAGTGCGGAGTCTCGAAGATCTTGGGCTCTCCGAGACCTGCGTCGATCATGATCTGGCGCCCCTGGGCGATGCGCTCCTTGTGGTCCTCGACGCTGTCCTGCGGCAGGGGCCCGATCTTGCGGACGTACGAGTCGTTCTCGCACGTCTCGAACTCGTACGGCGGCAGGTCCGTGGCGCTGCACCCGTAGTGGTAGAACTCGTAGTCGTCCCCGGAGCGACCGCTGTAGGGGTTGTCGATGTTGCCGTACTGATGCGTGGTGCCGTGCTGGATGAGGGTTCCGCCGCGCTCCTGCATGTACTTCAGCGCCTCAACCACCTCCGGGGTCTCCTTGAGGCTGAGCCCGTACCAGTCCTCCTTGTCCTTGGTGCGGTCGATCTGCACGGGCATGACGGCCACCTGGAAGGGCACGCCCTGCGCGTGGAAGTAGTCGGCCACGGCCCGCAGCTGGCTCGGGTTGGCCTCCGGGCCGACGTCCTCGAGTCGCACGGCCGCCTGCCGCCTGGGCGCGGTGCCCGGGGCCAGCAGGTCGTAGTACAGGTCGGAGAAGACCAGGTACATCTCGTTCTGGTCCGTGTAGTTCAGCGGTAGCTCGGCGATGTAGGTGAGGTTGCCCGAGCGGATCACCCACGGCAACTCGGTGCCCGGGTGCGCGGGGTCGCCCCCGACGCAGTCCGTGGGCTCGGCCGGGTCCCCGCAGATGCCGCTGGCGAGCACCTGCACGGCCGAGGGGTCCACGATCCGGGGTGCGTTGACCTCGTCGGTGCCCCCCGTATGGCGCTGCATCCTGCGGTCCTTATATGTGACGGACTTCACCTGCTCGCTCTGCACGGTGAGCGGCTGGGTAGGGTCCCACCCGTACTGGGCGATGAAGTCCGCCGGGTCGGGGGAGTTGCTCCTGGCGAGGTCGTCGATGTTCTGGTCCGCCCACAGCACGGGGACCATTCCCTCGCGCACGTCGTCGAGGAAGGCCTTCGGCGGAGTGGTCCCCTGCTCGCTGGCGACGTAGATGACCGCGTCGAAGATGTCCATGGTGTCGGCGGTGTAGTCGGCCACGTCCTTGACCTCGGCTTCCCCGAAGTGCGTGGCGAGGTTCGCGGTGGCGATGGCGTAGAGTTCCGCGTCCTCGGGGTACTCCCCGTCGGCGTCGTAGAGCACCAGCGTGGAGGTGCCGCCGGGCTTGCCCCACCGGGAGGGGAAGTCAGGCGTTCCGCCGGAGGCCCCGGCAGTGATGGAGTCCACGGGGGAGGCGAACTGCTCCACGTACTTGGAGCCCTGCCCCTTGACGATGGAGTCGTCGGTCAGGCCGAAGACGGCGCCGACGGAGAACAGCGGCAGGGTCAGCAGGGCGGCGCCCCAGCCCACGCGGCCCCGGGTCGAAAGCTTGTACTGGTTGGTCATGATGTTCCTTCGCGTACGGATCGTCACTGCGTCGTGGACGGGGTACCGGTCGAGGGCTGGCTCAGGGCGCCGCCGGCTGCGGCGCCTGGTACTGGAACTCTTCGACGGTGGTGGCGAAGCCGTAGTGCCGGGCCAGGGCCTGCACCGTGCGCTGCGCTGCGCGGCCGTCACCGTAGGGATTCAGCGCCCGCGCCATCCGGTCATACGCCTCGTCGTCGACGATGAGGGTCGTGACGGCGTCCACGATCGCCTGCTCATCGGTACCGATCAGCTCCACGGTGCCCGCCGCCACCGCCTCGGGCCGCTCCGTGGTGTCGCGCATCACCAGCACGGGCTTGCCGAGGGACGGTCCCTCCTCCTGCACCCCGCCGCTGTCGGTGAGGATGATGCTCGAGCGCTCCATCAGGGCGCAGAACTGGGCGTAGGGCAGCGGCTCGGTGACCACGACGTTGGAGCAGTGCTCGACGGCAGGCACGATGGCCTCGCGGACCAGCGGGTTGCGGTGGGCGGGGAAGACGAAGTCGTGGTCCGGGTGGGCCGCGGCCAGCCGGGCGATGGCTCGGCCAACCTGGCGGAGGGGCTCGCCCCACGACTCGCGGCGGTGGGCCGTGACGAGCACGACCGGCCGGCCCTGGGACAGGCGTCCCGCCAGGTCCTTGTCCTCGATCTCCGGGCGCGAGGCCACGGTGAGCAGCAGGGCGTCGATGACGGAGTTGCCGGTGACCACGATGGAGTCGGAGCTGATGTTCTCCCGCAGCAGGTTCTCGCGGCTCTCCGAGGTGGGCGCCAGGTGCAGGGTCGCCACCTGGCTGGTGAGCCGGCGGTTGATCTCCTCGGGGAAGGGCGAGTACGCATCGCCGGTGCGCAGGCCGGCCTCGGTGTGCACCACGGCGACCCCCGCGTAGAACGCGGCCAGGGAGGCTACGAAGGTGGTGCTGGTGTCCCCCTGGACGAGCACCGCGTCCGGTCGGACCTCGTCCAGGACCGCCGAGAGCCCCTCCAGCGTGCGGGTGGTGATTCCGGTCAGGGTCTGACCGGGGGTGTGGATGTTGAGGTCCCGGTCGGGGACGATGCCGAAGTTCTCGTTGACCTGGTCCAGCATCTCGCGGTGCTGCCCGGTCACGACTACCTCCACCCGGAAGCGGGAGTCCTGCTGGAGGGCCAGGACCAGGGGCGCCATCTTGATGGCCTCGGGCCGGGTGCCGTAGACGGCCATGACGGTGATGGGCGTGGTGGGGGGTGTGGAAAACATTGTGACTCCTTGTGTGTGGTGTTCGCCGGGCGCAGCCCGCCCGGTCAGTTGTCCGCGGTGTCGAGCACGTCCAGGTCCGTGAACCGGACCCTGGCGTCCTCGGTGTAAAGACCAATGGCCCCGCCGCGGTAGGGCCGCTCGTCGTCGGTGAAGGTGGCCAGTTCCTGGCCGTCGACGCTGACCGTCATCCGGGGCCAGTCGTGCTCGACCTTCACCCGGTAGTCCTCGCCGATCGGGAACGTGCGGTCGGTGCCGCTCACGATGAAGCGCTGGCTGCCGGGATAGGCAGGATCCTGCTTGGAGATCTCCCACCCGTTGGGCTTGAGCGCCACGGCGTAGAAGTGGTCGTTGTCCTCCAGGTTCCACAGCACCCAGCCCACCTCCCACGGGTTCGGCGTGCCCAGGCGCACCTGCTTCTCCGTGCGCACGGTGACCTCGAAGGACGGATCCAGGTAAGTCTCAGTGGTCACGACCAGCCCGCCGTGCGTGTCCTTCGCGTTGGTGGCGGCCCGTGGTTCCAGGACGACCACG
Organism: Kocuria rosea; assembly: GCF_023715525.1. Lineage (GTDB taxonomy): Bacteria > Actinomycetota > Actinomycetes > Actinomycetales > Micrococcaceae > Kocuria > Kocuria rosea_A. The sequence continues at coordinate 47,118 of NZ_JAMBOG010000008.1, forward strand.
CCCTCGTGTCCTCGAGCCTCTCCCCATCCGGTGAAGACGACCGACCACGGGCCGTACGACTGCCCGTCCTGCCAGGTTTGTTCCCGGGGTTCGCCGTCCGGCCCCTGTAGGACGTTGGTGAGGAAGTGGAAGAGCACCAGCACGAGGGCCAGCCCGACCATGCCCCTGATCACCAGTCCCTTCCCCACCAGGGTTCCCCTCACCCGGCGGATCCGGCGGTCTGCTCCTTCTGGGCAGCCTCCAGATCCAGGTCGTCGGTGGTGCGGTCGGTCTTGGCCCAGGAGTTGCGCCCGAGCAGGGCACGGACAGTGGCCCGCCAGCCGGCGATGTACCACAGGACCGTGTAGCCCACGTAGAGGTGCATCATGGCCAGCGCGGACCACAGCCTCTGGCCGTTCTCGCGCTCACGCCTCCAGTAGACAACCCCGAACATGAGCGCCGGGCCGAAGGCGATGAGGTAGGCCGAGACCCACCAGGCGGAGAACGTCGCGGTGCCGGTGGCCACCCCCAGGGCGACGGCGGCGATCCACAGGAGGAACGCGGCACTGAGAAACGACGTGACTAACAGGAGGTAGGGGCTCGTGAGGTGGTACAGGAGGTCGACCCGGCGGGTCCCGGAGAGATCGCGCAGCACCCAGGGGACCAGCCCCCACGACTGCAGGTGCCCCTGGAACCAGCGGGTGCGCTGCTTGACCCACCGGCGGAAGTCCACGAGCCCCTGCTGGTGCACCGACGAGGTAGGGCAGAAATCCGTGGTCCAGCCGTCCAGCAGCAACCGGACGCCCAGGTCCAGGTCCTCCGACAGGCTGCGCGACCAGGGTGAGCGACCGAGGCCCAACAGCGCCGAGAAGCGGGCGAACTGGCCGTTGCCGCCCAGGCACACGCTGCCCAGGTGACGCCGGCCGCGCTGGAACACCTCGGTGTAGAGCACGAACTCTGCGTCTTGCATGCGCGCCAGCAGGCTCTGCTGCCGGTTGTTGATCCGCACGCCGATCTGTACCGCGCCCAGCTGCGGGTCGTCGAACATCGGCAGCACGTCGTCGAGCACCTGCGGCTCCAGCCGGCCGTCGGCGTCCACCACGCACACCACGACGTCGTCGGGGTCCGTCCATTGCACGACGGCTCCGGACTTGATATGGCGGACCGCGGCGTTGAGGGCCTCGCCCTTGCCCTGCCGCGCCTCGGGCAGCACGCGCCGCAGGAGGCTGACCCGAGGGTCCGGGTAGGCGTTGACGATGGCCGCGGTGTCGTCGTCGGAGCCGTCGTCGATTACCAGCACGTGCAGCCGGGGGTAATCAAGCTCCACCAGCCGGTCGAGGCTGGCACGGATCACCCGTTCCTCGTTCAGGCAGGGAATCACGAAGACGACGTCCTTCTGAGTGCTCTCGGCCCCTGCGAAGAGGCGCGACCGCGCGACGCGTCGCGCGGCGGCCGGCCTCCGGCGGGACAGGATCAGCATGGTGATGCTGTAGAGCACGCTCACCACGACCAGGGACAGGGCGAGGATGAGTATGAGATCGATGCGCTGGTTGAAGAGGATGATCATGGTCCCGCCCCCTACACCCGCACGTCGCGCAGCTCCGGAGCCCTTTCGGCGCTCCACGCCGGCCCCGGACGGGCGGGTGCCGCGGTCGCACCGCTAAGGGCCTCGCGGGTGCGGGTGCGGGCGCGCCGCGACCGCACCGAGCTCATCACACCCGAGACCGTGACGGCCCCGATCATGAACAGCAGATAAGACAAGAACAGTGCCATGGAGATCATCAGCAGCGTGCGGCCTCCGTGCTGCAGCGCGAGCTGCGCGGAACCGGCGGACATGGCAAGTTCAGTGGACAAAGTGATGGCGTGCATCGTTGTCGCTCCTAGAACAGCAGGCGGCCCATCCCCCCGACGGGCCGGCTTGGCGGTTCCCCCCCGGGAACGGCCAAGTACTTGAATGCTCCCAGGAATTTGCAATTGCTCACAGTGGGGCGGCCCTTCCGCTGAATGGGGGTGGAAGAACATCCTGCATGCATCCGCGCAGGTCAGGACGCGACTTCGTGACAAGACTCCCAAGCCGCGGATGTGCTGTTGTGAAATGCGTCGAGAAAAGTGGGGACAGCTTCGGGCGGCGCTGTCCCCCCGTCTGCGGACAGGTTCCGGGCCCTTCTGGGCGAGGGTGACGTTCTGTTGCGAAAGCTAACTTGCACAGGAGCGCCCACAGCAGCACGGCCCCGCAGCGTTCCCGCCGCGGGGCCGTGAGGACGTCGGTGGATCAGGACAGGGCGTCGGTGAGCTGTTTGAGCATCGCGCCCATCCGGAAGCGCTCGGGCACCAGCGGCTCGATTCCCAACTCCTGCAGGGGCGCGGCCGTGACGGGGCCGACGGTGGCGGCGAGCATCCCGCGGCGGAACGCCTCCAGGAGCTGCTCGTGCAGGCCGAGCTCTTCCGCGGTGCTGAACAGCGCGTCGACGGCCGGGGCGGCGGTGAACGTGATGGCGTCCACGCGTCCGGCGGCGGCCTCGCGCACCAGCACGGGGACCTGACCGGCGTCGTCGGCCGGAGCCCACCGGTAGGGCGTCACGGTGAGCACCGTCGCCCCGGCGTCGGTGAGCCGGCGCCGCTGGGCGACGTCGGCGATGCCGTGCAGCTGCAGCCCGACCGTGCGGCCGGTGAGGTCCCCGCCGTGCTCGGCGAGCACGAGGTCCACCAGGCCCTGGGTGGTCTCGTCGGCGGCCATGCCGGCGTCCTCGAGACCCAGACCGCGCACGGCGCCGCGCCCCTTGGGGCCGCGCACGTACACGGCGGCCTCGCGCAGGCACAGCAGCAGGTCCCCGTCGAAGCCCTGGGCCTCGGCGGCGTCGTGCCAGCGGCGCAGGCCGTAGCCGGTGGTGATGAGCACGAGGTCGGGGCGGGCGTCGAACAGGGCGCGCGAGGCGGCGGCGAGCGGAGCGTCCTCGCCGACCGGCTCGACCTTCAGCGCCGGGGCGTGGATCACGGTAGCCCCGCGGCGCTGCAGGACCGCGATCTGGTCCTCGGAGCGGCGGTGGGCGGTGACGCCCACGACGCGGCCCGCCAGGGGCAGGTCCTCAGCAGCCATGGGCGGTCACCTCGGCGAGGAACGCGTCCCGCTCCGCGGACGCCAGGCGCACCACCGGCCCCACGACGACGACGGCGGGGGAGCCGCAGCCCGCCGCGGTGATGTCGGCCACCGCGTCCGCGAGCGTGGTGACGGTCGAGCGCTGCTGGTCGGTGAAGCCCTTCTCCACCACGGCCAGGGGCGTGGCGGGGTCGGCCCCGGCGCGCACGAGGCCAGCGACCAGGTGGGGGAGGGTGTTCATGCCCATGAGCACGACGAGGGTCCCGCCCGCGGCACCCAGACCCGCGAAGTGCGCGAGCTCCTGCTCGGAGAACGGGACGTGCCCGGAGGCGACGGTGAACATCCGGCTCACCTCGCGGAAGGTCACGGGGATGCCGGCGGCGCCCGGGACGGAGACGGCGCTGGTCACGCCGGGGACCACGTCGACCGGGATGCCGTGGGCGGCGCACGCCGCGAGCTCCTCCCCGCCGCGGCCGAAGACGTAGGGGTCCCCGCCCTTGAGCCGGACCACGGACCGGCCCTCCAGGGCGTGCTCGACCATGGCCTCCTGGATCCGCGACTGCGGGACCGGGTGGTGGCCGGGGGTCTTGCCGACGGGGATGATGTGGGCGCCCGGGGCGGCGGCCGCCACGGCCCCGGCCGGGGCCAGCCGGTCCACGAGGACCACGTCGGCCCCCTGCAGGGCCTGCACGGCGCGCACCGTGAGCAGGTCGTCGGCGCCCGGGCCCCCGCCCACGAGCGTCACCCGGCCCACGTCCTGCGCGGCGGGCTCGAACGCCACGGGCACGCGGGCGCCGAGGTCGTGCAGGACCTCCCGCCACCGGCGGGCGCCGTCCCCGACCACGACGGCCAGCGCGGCCCCGCGGACGTCGTCCGGGCCCAGCTGCTCGGGGGCGGGCACGGAGCGCACGCTCGCCCCGGCCGCCGCGTACCGGCGCAGCGCGCGCCGGGCACCGTGCGGATCGCCGAGCACCAGCACCGGGACGTCGGTCAGATCGGCGGTCAGGTACATGCGGTCCTCCAGGGGGGCGTACGGGGCGGGTGGCGCACGGGGTCGGGCGTCGCCGTTTCCAGGGTGGGGCACCGGTGTTTCCGGTCGGTTGCCCGATGACGCCGCGTGACGTGGTGACGTCGCGCGGCGACACGATCGTAGGGTAGTGCCCATGATCGCACCCGAGGCCCCCGTCCTGCTCGCCTGCGCCCACGGCACCCGTTCACCGGCCGGGCGCACGGCCGTGGCCCGGCTCGTCGAGGCGGTCGCGGCGCGGCTGCCGGGCACCGAGGTGGTGCCCACGTGGGTGGACGTCCAGACCCCGGACCTCGTGGAGCGCACCGAGCAGTTCGCCGGGCGGCCGGCCGTGGTCGTGCCGCTGCTGCTCTCCGCCGGCTACCACGTCTACGTGGACGTCGCGCGGGCGGCCGCCGCGGACGAGGAGCATTCCGCCACGCCCGCGCTCGGTCCCGACCCGGCGCTGGCCCGGCTGCTGGCCCGGCGGGTGCACGAGGCGTGCGAGCGCTCCGGGGCGCCGCTGGGGGAGCGCGACGCCGTGGTGCTGGCCACCGCCGGGTCCTCGGACCAGCGGGCTGTGGCCGACTGCGCCGTGGTTGCCGAGCAGCTCGCCCAGGAGCTGGGCCGGCCGGTGACCGTCTCCTACCTCGCCGCGGTGCGGCCGCGGGTGCCCGAGGCGGTCTCCGCCGCCCGGGCCGGGCTGGCCGAGGGCGGGCGCGTGGTCGTGGCCAACTACCTGCTGGCGCCGGGGTACTTCCTGGACCTGTCCCACCGGGCGGGCGCGGACGTGGACACGGACCCGCTGGTCGTGCCGGAGGGCGAGGTGCCCGCCGAGCTCGTGGACGTGATCGTCGCCCGCTACCGCTCCGCGGCCTGACCCGCCGGGCGCACCGCGTCCACCCCACCCCGCCTCCGCACCGTCCCGCGTCCACCCCGTCCCGCCGAGTCCCCACAGCGGCGCCGTTCCCCCACGATCATGCGTGGGGGATCGCGAGCACCCTGGGGAGTCGGCGCACCAAGGCGGCCGGTGGGTGGGGCGTCGGCGCACCAGGGCCGCCGGGAAAACCCTCACAGCTCCAGCCCGGGGGTGTGAGCGGAAGTGCACCGAGCCGTTACCCCCGCCGTCAGGACGCGAAACACGGGCTTCCTACGCTGAGCGCATCGCACGCCGTCGTCGCCGTGCACCACCCCGCCAGCAGGAGGTCACCCGTGAGTTCAGAACTGCTTCCCGACCCGTCCCGGACGGTCTCGGCGACGACCCCGCCGCTCGCCCTGCGTGAGCGCCCCGGCCGCTGGCTGAACGGCTACCGCCCCGAGGACCCCGCGTTCTGGGAGAGCACCGGGCGCCCGATCGCCCGCACCAACCTCACGTGGTCCATCTTCGCGGAGTTCCTCGGCTTCGCCGTCTGGCAGCTGTGGGCCATCACCGTCGTCTTCCTGCCGGCCGCGGGGTTCACCTTCAGCAGCTCCCAGATCTTCTGGCTGATCTCCATCCCGTCCCTGGTCGGGGCCACGCTGCGGATCCCCTACACCTTCATGGTCGGGCGCTTCGGCGGCCGGAACTGGACCGTCGTCTCGGCCCTGCTGCTGCTGGTGCCCACGGTGGGCCTCGCGCTCGCGGTCGCCGACCCCGCCACCCCGTTCTGGGTGATGCTGCTCCTGGCGGCCACGGCCGGCTTCGGCGGCGGCAACTTCGCCTCTTCGATGGCCAACATCACCTTCTTCTACCCGGTGCGGGAGAAGGGCTACGCGCTCGGGCTCAACGCGGCGGGCGGCAACCTCGGCACCGCCGTGGCCCAGCTCGTGGTCCCGATCGCCATCACCGTGCTCGCCGCCGGGGCGCTGGACCTGCCCCTCGCCGGGTGGATCTGGGTGCCGTTCATCCTCCTCGCCGCCTGGGGCGCCCGGAAGCACATGCACAACCTCTCCCACGCCAAGGGGGACGTCACGGGGTCCCTGGCCACGGTGAAGGAACCGCACTTCTGGGTGATGTCCTTCCTCTACGTGGGCACCTTCGGCTCCTTCATCGGCTTCTCGAGCGTGTTCCCGAAGCTCATCCAGGACACCTTCCCGGAGTTCTCCTCCTTCAGCGTGGGTGCCGCGGCGCTGTCCCTGGCGTTCCTGGGCCCGCTGGTCGGATCGGTGGCCCGCCCCTACGGCGGCAAGCTCGCCGACCGCTTCGGCGGCGCCCCGATGACGGTCACCGTCTTCGCGGTCATGGCCCTGCTCGCGCTCGCCGTGGTGCTGACCCTGCCCCTGGCGAACTTCTGGCTGTTCCTCGGCCTGTTCCTGCTGCTGTTCACCGCCGCGGGCATGGGCAACGGCTCCACGTACCGGATGATCCCCTCGATCTACCGGGTGCTGGGGCTGCGCCACCAGCAGGACGCCGCGGTCTCCACCGAGCGCAAAGCCTCAGCGGCCCTCGGCCTGATCGGCGCGGTCGGCGCGTACGGCGGATTCCTCATCCCGCAGGCGCTGAACCTCTCCAACACCACCACGGGCGCCTACAGCGCGGCCTTCTACGGCTTCGTGGCGTTCTACGTGGCGGCCCTGCTCGTGACCTGGTTCTGCTACCTGCGCAGGGGCACCGAGATGGGCGACAGCCACATCTGACACACCCGCCCACCCCACTTCCCCGGAAGGAGCAGACCCATGGCTGCGACGACGGCGACCCACTGCCCCTACTGCGCCCTGCAGTGCGCCATGACCCTGGACACGGGCTCGCGGACCGCCGCCGAGCAGGGCTTCCCGGAGGTCCGGGCCCGGCAGTTCCCGGTCAACCGGGGCGGGATGTGCCGGAAGGGGTGGACGTCGTCGGAGCTGCTGGCCAGCCCGTCCCGGCTCACCGCGCCGCTGCTGCGGGGCCCGGACGGGGCCTTCCAGGAGGTCCCCTGGGACGCGGCCCTGGACCGGATGGCCGGACAGTTCCGGGCGGCCCAGCAGCGCTACGGCCGCGACGGGGTGGGCATCTTCGGCGGGGGGTCGCTGACCAACGAGAAGGCCTACCAGCTCGGGAAGTTCGCCCGGGTCGCCCTGCGCACCTCGCGGATCGACTACAACGGGCGGTTCTGCATGTCCTCCGCCGCGGCCGCCGCCAACCGCTCGCTGGGCCTGGACCGCGGCCTGCCCTTCCCCGTCACCGACCTCGACGACGCCCACACCGTGCTGCTGCTGGGCACGAACCCCGCCGAGACCATGCCCCCGTTCGTCCAGCACCTCCAGCACGCGCAGGAGCACGGGGGCCTGGTCGTCGTGGACCCCCGCCGCTCCGCCACGGCACGGATGACCGAGGACGGGGGCGGGCTGCACCTGCAGCCCACCCCCGGCTCGGACCTCGTGCTGCTCCTGGGCCTGGCCCACGTGGTCCTGCACGAGGGCCTCGCCGACCGGGACTACCTCGCCCGGCGCACCCGGGGCCTGGAGTCCTTCGTCCCGAGCGTCAACGCCTGGTGGCCCGAGCGGGTCGAGCAGGTCACGGGCGTGCCCGCGGAGCAGATCCGCCGCGCCGCCCGCCTGCTCGCCCAGCAGCGCCGGGGCACCTACGTGCTGACCGGCCGGGGCGTGGAGCAGCACGTCGACGGCACGGACACCGCGACCGCGGCGATCAACCTGGCCCTGCTCCTGGGGCTGCCCGGCGTCGCCGGCTCCGGCTGGGGGACCCTGACCGGCCAGGGCAACGGGCAGGGCGGGCGCGAGCACGGGCAGAAGGCCGACCAGCTGCCCGGCTACCGCACCATCACGGACCCGGCCGCGCGCGCGCACGTCGCCGCCGTGTGGGGCGTGGACCCGGCCGACCTGCCCGGCGCCGGGCTGACCGCCGTGGAGCTGCTGACCACCCTCGGCACCGAGCACGGGGTCCGCTGCCTGTGGGTCAACGGCTCCAACGTGGTGATCGGCGCCCCGGACGCCGACGCCGTGACCCGCGGGCTGCAGGCGCTGGACTTCCTGGTGGTGTGCGACTTCTTCTTCTCCGAGACCGCCGAGTACGCCGACCTCGTGCTGCCGGTCCTGCAGTGGGCCGAGGAGGAGGGCACCATGACCAACCTCGAGGGCCGGGTGCTGCGCCGCCGCCGCGCGGTCGACCCGCCGCCCGGGGCCCGCGACGAGCTGTGGATCATGGCCGAGCTCGCCCGCCGGCTCGAAGCCCCCGGGACGTTCAGCCCCGACCCGCAGGAGGTCTTCGAGGAGCTGCAAGCCGCCTCCGCCGGGGGCAAGGCGGACTACTCGGGCATCAGCTATGCCGCCCTGGACGCGGACGAGCCGTGCTACTGGCCGTATCCGGCCGGCGCGGCCACGGGCACCCCCCGGGTCTTCCTCGACCGCTTCGGCCACACGGACGGGCGCGCCGTGCTCGTCCCGGTCACCCCGCGCGCCGCCGGCCGGGCCGTGGACCCGAGCCCGCGGGCGAACCGTCGCGAGCGGCTGCACGCGCCCGGCACCCTGACCCTCATCACCGGGCGGTACCTGGAGCACTACCAGTCCGGCAACCAGACCCGCCGGGTGCCCTCGCTGCACGCGGCCCGACCCGAGGCCATGATGCAGATCCACCCCGCCACCGCCGCCTCGCTCGGCATCCGGGACGGGGCCGCGGTGGAGCTCACCAGCGCCCGCAGCCGCGCCCTGGCGCTCGCCCAGCTGACCTCCGACATCCGCCCCGACACCGTCTTCCTGCCCTTCCACTACGCCGGTGAGCAGACCGCCAACAAGCTGGTGTCCTCCACCGCCGTGGACCCGATCTCGTCCATGCCCGAGTTCAAGGCGGGCGCCGTGACCGTCCGCGCGATCGACCCCGAGGAGACGACCCGATGACCGTGCACCGCCCGCCCCGCTCGACCGGGACCCCGATGCGCCCCGGCGAGCACGTGGTCGTGATCGGGTTCGGCCCCGTGGCCGCCCGCTTCGTCGACGACGTCGCCGACCTCGCCGCCGACGGCACGATCCGCCTCACCGTCGTCGGCGCGGAGACCGAGCCCGCCTACAACCGGGTGCTCGTGGGCGAGCACGCGATGGGCCGGGCCGAGCTCGACGGGATGACCCTGGCCGACCCCGCGGCCCTGGCCGGCGCCGGGATCGACGTGCTGCTCGGCACCGAGGTCACCCGCATCGACCGCTCCCGCCGGCGCCTGCGCCTCACGCAGCGCGCCGGCGGAGCCGTCCAGGAACTCGGCTACGACCGCCTAGTCCTCGCCACCGGTGCCCGCCCCAACCTGCCCGTGCTGCGCGGGATCAACCCGGACCCCGACGCCTACGAGCACCTCCCGGCCGGCGTCACGGCCCTGCGGGACCTACGCGACGCGCAGGCCGTGCGCGAGGTCGTCGAGCGCCGCGGCCGCGTGGTGGTGCTGGGCGGCGGCGTGCTCGGCCTCGAGGCCGCCCTCGCCGCGAGCGAGACGGGCTGCCCCGTGACCGTGGTCCACCACGCCCCCTGGGTGATGACCCGCTCCCTCGACGCCGCCGGCGGCGCGCTGGTCGGGCGGGCGCTCGCGTCCGCCGGCGTGGGCGTGATCTCCGGGGTGCCGGCCCGCGAGGTCCTCCTGGACGACGACCTCGCCTTCCGGGGCCTGCTCCTCGAGGACGGCCGGACGGTGCCGGGCGAGCTGCTGCTGCTGTCGATCGGCGTCACCGCGCGCACCGGCCTCGCCGAGGGGGCGGGACTGCGCACGGCCCGCGGGATCGTGGTCGACCACGAGCTCGAGGCCGACGTCGAGCAGCGCGTGTTCGCGATCGGGGACTGCGCCGAGGTGCTGTGCAAGGACCCCTCCTGCCAGGTCTGCCCGGGCCGGGAAGGACTGGGACCGTCCGGTCTCGTGGGGCCCGGCTGGCGGCAGGCGGAGTGGCTCGCCGCCCGCTTCCGCGCCGAGCTGGAGGCCGTTGCCGAGGGTGGGACGGCGGTGCTGGCGCCGCTGACGAGCGGGCCGGCCGGAGCGGTGCGGCTCAAGGCCCACCAGGTGGAGCTCGCCTGCGCCGGCGCGGTCGGGGGAGCACCGTGGGAGCCCCGCCCGGACGGGGGGTCCGTGGTGCAGTGGGCCGACGGCTCGGCCGGGACTTACGCCAAGCTCGTGCTCGGCCCGGACCGCTCCCTGGAGGGCTACATCGTCCTGGGCCTGCCTCGGGCGGCCGCCGGGATCGGCCTGCTCCACGACCGCGGCGAGCCGGTGCCGCTGGACCCGAGCGTGCTGCTGCGCCTGGACGGCCCGGACGCCGGCAACGAGCCGGCGCAGCCGAGCCCCGAGGCGACCGTGTGCCACTGCGCCGGCGTGACGATGGGCCGCATCGCCGACGCCGTGGACGGCGGCGCGTCCACGGTCGAGGAGGTCGGCTGCGCCACCCGAGCCTCCACCGGCTGCGGCGGCTGCAGGGCCGCGGTCGCCCGGATCATCGAGGTCCACCGGGGCGTGGCCGTGTGACGCGGCAGCGCTCCCTGCGCCGGGGCGTCGTGCGTGCGCAGCGCCCGGCCCGGCGCTGGTGCGCCCCGGCGGGGTGCGGGACACTGGAGACACGCAAGCCCGCACGACGACGCAAGACCGTGGCCGCCCATGATCTACGCCTACGCGCTGCTGCCGGTGGTGGCCTCCCTGCTGGCGCTGCTGCTGCTGAAGACGCCCGTCTGGGCGAGCGCAGCCCTCGGGCTGGCGGTCGCCCTGGTCCAGTACGGGCTGGGCGGGGGCGCGCCGGTCGCCTGGGACGTGGGTGCTGCGCTGCTGCTCGGCGCCGTACTGGTCGTGGTGCCGGGGCTGACGCTCAACGGGATCCTCAAGGCCCGCGGCACCCACCGGGAGCTCGCGGACTGGGTGGGCCGGGTCCGGCTGCCCGCCCCCTGGCGGACGGGGCTGATCGTGCTGGGGATCGGTCCCGCCCTGGAGTCCCTGACCGGCTTCGGCGTCTCCCTGCTGGCCACGGTCCCCATCCTGGCGGCACTGTCCCCGCCGGCGGTGGCCGTGCGCCAGGCCGTGCTCGGCATGGCGGTCGTCCCGTGGGGCGCCCTGAGCCTGCCCACCCAGGTCGGGGCCGCGCTGAGCGGGACCACCCCGGGCGCGCTCGGCACCCGCACCGCCCTGCTCTACCTCGTGCTCATGCCGGTCGTCGGGGCCCTGGCGACCTCCCTGGGCCGGGACGGGGCCCGGCTGCTGCCGCGGGCCTGGCCGGGGGCGGTCTGCGGGGCCGGGCAGGCGCTGCTGCTCGTGGCGGCGAACGCGGCCGGCCTCACGGTCGTGGCCGGGGTCCTCGCCGGCACCGGCACGGCCCTCGCCGTGCTGGGCCCGGGTCTGCTCCGCGGCGACGTGCCCGCCCCGCCGTGGCGGGCCGTCGCCCCCTACGCCGCGGTCCTGGGGCTCGTGGTGACCGTGCAGGCGCTCGTGGCGCTGGGCGTGCCCCTGGACGTGCGGCTGCCCGTCGGGGACGCGTCCGTGGCCCCGTTCTCCTCCCCCGGGGCGGCGCTGCTCCTCGCGTGCCTGCTCTTCGCGCGCCCGGGGACGGGCCGGTCCACGGCCCGGTCCGCGTGGTCGAGCCGGCGCACGGTCGCCGCCCTGGGCGGGTTCGTCCTCATGGCGCAGGTGATGGTCGCGTCCGGGTCCGTCGCGACCCTCGCCGCGGGCATCACCGCGGCCGGTCCCGGGGCAGTCGCCGGGCTGTCCCCGGTGCTGGCCCTGGGCTCGGGCTTCCTCACCGGCTCGGCCACGAGCGGCAACGCCCTGATGATGCCCGCGCAGGCCTCCCTGGGGGAGCTGTCCGGGACCGGGGCCCTGGCCCCGGCGGTGCAGAACGCCGGGGCGGGCATCGCGATGCTCGCGTCCCTGCCCACAGCCAGCCTCGTGCTCGACGTCGCCGGGATGCCCGGGCGGGACGCCGAGCGGTCCCTCATCGGCTTCAACCTGCGGCTGCTGCTGCTCTTCGCGCTCCTGCTGGCGGGCTGCGGCGCGGCGCTCCCCCCGGGCGCCGGCGGCTGAGCCCGGGCAGGCTCAGACGGCCAGCCGGTAGCCGCGCTTGATGACCGTCTCCACGACCGGGGCGGGCAGCGCCCGGCGCAGCCGGGAAACCACCATCTCCAGGGCGTGCTCGTTGTCGATCCCCGGCACCGCGGCCAGCAGCTCCGCCCGGGACACGACCGCCCCCGCCCCGCCCACGAGCGCCCGCAGCACCGCCACCTGGGCGTCGGAGAGCGGGACGAACGCGCCCGCCACGGCCGTGCCGGTGCTCATCAGCCGCAGCGGGCCGTGCCGGGTGGGGACCGTAAGGGTGCGCTCCTGGGCCGCGTGCGTGCAGATGGTGCGCACGAGCGCGCCGAGCCGGTAGCGCTCCGGGACGAGGGGCTCGACCCCCGCCTCCAGCAACGGGCCCGCGCACACCGGGCCGACGGCCGCGGCGGTGACGTCCGTGCGCAGCGCGGCCACCAGCTCCTCGTGCCGGCCGATCTCCTGGGCGGTGCTGAACAGGGCGTCGACGGCCGGGGCGGCGGTGAACGTCAGCACGTCCAGGCGCCGGTCGCAGACCTCACCGATGAGCGCGGGCAGGCGCTCGCCGTCGTCGGCGGACAGCCAGCGGTAGGGAGCCACGGTGTCGACGGCGGCGCCGGCGGCCACGAGCCGCTGCAGCTGGAGCTCGTCGGTGAGCCCGTGCATCTGCACCGCGACGCGGGCCCCGGCCACGCCGTCGGCCAGGAGCCGGTCGACCACCGAGGAGGTGCGCTCGGCCTCGGCGACCTCGGCGTCGTCGAGCTCCAGGGACAGCACCTGGCCGCGGGCCTTCGCCCCGCGCGTGATCACCCGGGCGCGCTGGAAGGCGTCCCGCAGGTCCTCGCCGAGCCCGGCGGCGTCGGCGGCCTCGAACCAGCGGCGCAGCCCGTAGGCGGTGGTGACCACGACCACGTCGGGGCGGTGGGCCAGCAGCGTGCGGGTGTCCTCGACCACCCGGGCGTCCTCCTCGACGGGGGAGATCATCAGGGCGGGGGCGTGCAGCACCTGGGCGCCGCGCCGCTGCAGGGCCGCGATGAAGTCCCCGGCCCGGCGGTGGGCGGTCACCCCGATCCGGAAGCCGGTCAGCTCCCCGTGCGCGGGGTCGCCGGCGGGCTGACCGGCGGGGGCCGTGGCGGTGGGGTCGCTGGCAGGCAAGGACATGCCCCGAGCGTACGAGCGGCCTGTGACCGGCGTGTTTCCCCGGGATGTCCGGGGGCTCACACCTGGGCCGGGCGCTGCTCCGCGGTCTGCTCCCGGAGCGGGATGCGCAGCCCGGAGATCAGCACGGGGCCCTCCCCGGCCGCGGCGGCGGCGCGTTCCTGCGCGGTGGCGGGGCGGCGCTGCCCGCGCTCGAGGACGTAGTCCTGGGAGTCGTCGGGGGCGGCGTCGTTGACGAAAGACCGGAACCGGCGCAGCCGCTCGGGGTCCTTCAGCGTGGCCGCCCACTCGTCCTCGTAGCGCCCGACGTGGCGCTCCATGGCCGCCTCGAGCTCGGCGCCGATCCCGAGGGAGTCCTCGACGACGACGGCGCGCACGTGCTCGATCCCGCCGTCGAGCTCCTCCTGCCACCGGGCGGTGCGCTGGAGGCGGTCGGCCGTGCGGATGTAGTACATGAGGTAGCGGTCGATGTAGCGCACGAGGGTCTCGTCGTCGAGGCCGCCGGCGAGCAGCTGGGCGTGGGCCGGGTTCGCCCCGCCGTTGCCGCCGGTGTAGAGGTTCCACCCGTCGGTGGTGGAGATGACGCCCACGTCCTTGCCGCGGGCCTCGGCGCACTCCCGGGCGCAGCCGGAGACGCCCATCTTGAACTTGTGCGGGGAGCGCAGCCCGCGGTAGCGCAGCTCGAGCCGCACGGCCATGCCGGTGGAGTCCTGCACGCCGTAGCGGCACCACGTGGAGCCCACGCAGGACTTCACGTTGCGCAGGGCCTTGCCGTAGGCCTGCCCGGACTCGAAACCCGCGTCCACGAGCTCCCGCCAGATCTCCGGCAGCTGCTCGAGGCGGGCGCCGAACATGTCCACGCGCAGGGCACCGGTGATCTTGGTGTAGAGCCCGTACTTCTTCGCGACCTCGCCCAGCACGATGAGCTTCTCGGGGGTGATCTCCCCTCCGGGCACGCGCGGGACCACGGAGTAGGTCCCGTCCTTCTGCATGTTCGCCAGCGCCCGGTCGTTGGTGTCCTGCAGGGCGCCGCGGCCGGCGTCGAGCACGTACTCCTCGCGCTGGGAGGCCAGCACGGAGGCGACCACGGGCTTGCAGATATCGCAGCCCAGGCCCGTGCCGAAGCGGGCGAGGACCTCGTCCCACGAGGCGAGCCCGAGGGCGCGCACGGCCTCGAAGAGCTCGGGGCGGGAGAGCTCGAAGTGCTCGCACAGCGCCTTCGACACGGCCACCCCCGCCCTGGCCAGCTCCAGGTCCAGGGTCTTCTTCAGCATGGGCACGCACGAGCCGCACTGGGTGCCCGCGCGCGAGCACTTCTTAAGCTCGCCAATCTCGTGCACCCCGCACGCGATCTGCTCGCGCACCGCCCCGGTCGTCACGTTGTTGCACGAGCACAGCACGGCGTCGTCGGGCAGGTCCCCGGCCGGGGCCTCCCCGCCGCAGGCCGAGAGGTAGGCCCCGGGCTCGGCGGGCAGCTCCCGGCCCAGCAGCGGGCGCAGCGAGTTGTAGGGCTCGGCGTCGCCCACGAACACCCCGCCCAGCAGGGTCCTCGCGTCCGGGCTCACCACGAGCTTCTGGTACAGGCCGCGGGCCGGGTCCGCGTAGACGACCTCCAGGCACTCGGGGGTCTCGGCGTAGGCGTCGCCGAAGGAGGCGACGTCGACGCCGGCGAGCTTGAGCTTCGTCGCGGTGTCGAAGCTCTCGAACGTGGAGCGCCCGCCCGCGAGCCGGTCGGCCACGATCTCGGCCATGGTGTTGGCGGGGGCCACCAGCCCGAGGCACTGCCCGTTCCAGGACGCCACCTCCCCGATCGCCCACACGTGCTCCGTGGAGGTCCGGCACGCCTCGTCGATCACCACGCCGCCGCGCGGGGCGGTCGCGATCCCGGCGTTGAAGGCCAGCCGGTCGTGGGCGCGGATGCCGGTGGCCACGATCACGAGGTCCGCCTCGAGGTCGGCGCAGTCGCGGAACTCCACGGCGCACACCTCGCCGTCGGCCTTGCGCAGCCCGACCCCGCTGGGGCGCTCGCCCAGGTGCAGGAGGACCCCGCGCGCGGAGATCAGGGCGTTGAGCGCCCGGCCGGCGCCCTCGTCCAGCTGGGCGTTCATCAGCCACTTGCGGGAGTGCACCACCGTGGCCTCGGCGCCGAGCTCCTGCAGCCCGCCGGCTGCCTCCAGGCCCAGCAGCCCGCCGCCGACCACCACCCCGCGGGGGGTGCGGCCGTAGAGCGCCCGCAGCCGCTCGACCTCCGCGCGGATCGCGGCGACGTCGTCGAGGGTGCGGAACACCAGGGCGTGGTGGGCGCCCGGGACGTCCAGGCGCGCGGCGGCGGAGCCCGTGGCGAGCACGAGCTCGTCGTAGCCGGTGACGGAGCCGTCCGCGGCCGTCACCGTGCGCGCGGCGGGGTCGATCTCCTGCGCGGCCACACCCAGGCGCAGCTCCACCCGCGGGTCCTCCCACACGGTCCCGCCGCCGAGGGTCAGGTCGACGGAGCCCTCGGGGCCGGTCAGTGCCCTGGACAGCTGGACCCGGTCGTAGGGCACGTACGGCTCCTCGGCGAAGACGGTGAGGCGGACGTGGTGGTCCTCCGCCGACAGGGCAGCCTCCGCGAACCGGTGGGCGGCGGGGCCGCCGCCGACCACGACGACGTGCTGCGGGTGCTGGGCGGTGTACGGGGAGCGCGGCACAGGGACCTCCGGGTGGGGGAGCGGTTCGGGCATCTGCCCCCGACTCTAGGAAGCCGGCGTTGCCCCCCGGTTGCCCAGCCGTTCCGGGTGCTTTGCGGTTTCCTCACCACCGGCCCGTCCCGGTGTGAGCGCTGTTTCACGGCGGCGCAACGCCCACGGCGTCCCCGTGAAACCGGCCCCGCCTAGCGTCGACGACGACGCCGAGGACACCCCGCACCCACACCCCTTGCCACAGGAGGCAGCCATGAGCACCACGTTCCCCGACCTCGCCCCCGACACCGCGACCACCAGCGCCACCGCCGCCGAGCTGGTCTGGCACGACGTGTGCGCCCTGGAGGACCTCGAGGTCCAGTGGGGCGAGGCCGCCCGCGTGGCCGGCCGCCAGGTGGCCCTGTTCCGCGTGGACGACGCCACCGTGCTGGCCGCCGACCACCGCGACCCGCGCACCGGGGCCTGCGTTCTCGCCCGCGGGATCCTGGGCTCCCGCGGGGACGCCGTCACGGTCGCCTCCCCGCTGCACAAGGAGGTCTACGACCTCGGCACCGGCCGCTGCCTCAGCGGCGACGGGCCCGCGCTGGCCGTGCATCCCGTCCGGGTCAGCGCAGGACGCGTGCTCGTGGGCCTGGCCGGCGCGGAAGGCGGTGCCGGGGGAGGACCTTCGTAGAATCGGGCGCGTGGAGGAACGAGGACGATCCGGGGCCCGGGCCGCAACGGGGCCGGCGCCCGCCCGTCGGCTGACGGGCGTCGACGCCGCCCGGGGCCTTGCCCTGATCGGCATGGTGGCCGTGCACACGCTGAGCCTGTGGAACGACGAGACGGGACGGGCCACGCTCGCCGGGCTGCTGTTCAGCGGCAAGGCCTCGGCCCTGTTCGTCACCCTGGCCGGGGTGGGCCTGGCCCTGGGCTCCGGGCGCCGCACGCCCCGCCGGGGCCGGGAGCTGGCCGCGGCCCGGGCCTCCCTGGCGGCACGGGCCGCGGTCCTCGCCCTCGTCGGGCTGCTCACCGGCTACCCCGAGCCGCCCGCGAACAACATCCTCGTCTACTACGCCGCCTACTTCCTGCTGGCGCTCCCGCTGCTGGGGCTGCGGGCCCGCGCCCTGCTCCCGCTCTGCGTGCTGCTGCTGGTGGCGGGTCCGCTCCTGCGCTGGTGGCTGATGAGCTCCTGGTCGCTCGCCGAGGACTCCACGGACCCCCACCTGCTGCTCCTGCTCACCGATCCCGCCACGGTGCTCCTGCAGGTGCTGCTCACCGGCGTCTACCCCGCCCTGCCGTGGCTGGCGTACCTGTGCGCCGGTCTCGCCCTCGGGCGCACGGACCTGTCGCAGCGGCCGGTGCAGATCCGGCTCGTGGCCGGCGGCGCGGTGCTGGCGCTGGGCTCCTGGGGGGCGTCCATGCTGGGGCTGCACGTGCTCGGCGGGGAGCAGGCCGTGCTGCGGGCCGCCCCGTGGCTGACGGCGGAGGAGCTCGACGCCGTCGTCGCGGTCGGGCGGGGCGCCGCGGTGCCCGACGACCCCTGGTGGCTGGTGGTGCCGGGGCCGCACACGACCACCCCGTTCGCCCTGGCCCTGTGCCTCGGGACGGCGCTGTGCGCGCTCGGGCTCGTGCTGCTGCTGGCCCGGGTGGCCGCCCGGGCCCTCGCCCCGCTCGCGGCCCTGGGCTCCATGACCCTCACCCTCTACGCCTGCCACCTGACGGTCCTGGGCCTCGGGGCGCACGAGGCGGCGCCGGCCGGGTGGTTCTGGGCGCAGGTCGCCGCGGCCCTGCTGCTGGCCGTGGCCTGGCGGCGCCACGTGGGCCCCGGTCCGCTGGAGCACCTCGCGGCGCTCGCCGCCCGGGCCGCCGGGCGCAGGGTGCTCGCGCGGGGCGCCCCGGCGGACCGGTCCTGAGACGGTGCCGGCGCCTCAGAGACCCAGGGCGGCCCCGAGCTCGCCGCGGATGCGCGCCAGCTTCCCGGCGGCGGCCTCCCGCGCGGCGGGCAGCGCGGCCCGGTCCGCGACCGGGGCCACCACCTCCAGGTAGCACTTGAGCTTCGGCTCCGTGCCGGAGGGACGCACGACCACGCGGGTGTCGTCGCCGGTGACCAGGCGCAGGCCCTCCGTGGGCGGCAGCCCGGTCCCGGGGGCGCCGAGGTCCGCGGCCTCGACCACGTCCGAACCGCCCAGGCTGGCCGGCGGGGCCTCGCGCAGGGCGGTCAGCATCGTCGGGATGCGCGCGAGGTCGGCCACCCGGATACTCAGCTGGTCGGTGGCGTGCAGCCCGTGCGCCAGCGCGAGGTCGTCCAGGACGTCCTGCAGGGTGCGCCCCGCGGCGCGCAGCTCGTCGGCGAGCACGGCCACGGCCACGGCGGCGCTGATCCCGTCCTTGTCCTTGACCACGTCCGGGGCCACGCAGTAGCCGAGGGCCTCCTCGTAGCCGTAGACCAGCCCGGGCACCCGGGCGATCCACTTGAAACCGGTGAGCGTCTCGCGGTGCTCGACCCCGGCCGCGGCCGCGATCCGGCCCAGCAGCCGCGAGGACACGATCGAGTTCGCGAACACGGCACCCGGGGCGTGGCCGCCGGGGCGGGCCGCCGCGGCGTGGCCGAGCAGCGCCCCCACCTCGTCGCCGCGCAGCATCCGCCAGTCCGCGCCGCCGGTGCCCGGCAGCGGCACGGCGACCGCCACCCGGTCGGCGTCGGGGTCGTTGGCCAGCACGAGGTCGGTGTGCTGCGCCCGGGCGGCCGCGAGCGCCAGGTCCAGGGCGCCGGGCTCCTCCGGGTTGGGGAAGGCGACGGTGGGGAAGTCCGGGTCGGGCGCGGCCTGCTCGGCGACCACGTGGACGTCGGCGAACCCGGCCCGCCGCAGGGCCTCCGTCGTGGTGGCCCCGCCCACCCCGTGCATCGGGGTGAGCACGATCCGCAGGGGACGCCGCGTCCCGGCGGAGGCGGGGACCACGGCGTGGAGGTAGTCCTGCGCGATGGAGGCGGGCAGGACGGTCCAGCCCGCCTCCGCGCGGGAGATGCCGTCCACGGGGCCCACGGCGGCGATCTGCTGGGCGATCATCCGGTCGTAGGGCGCCACGATCTGGCAGCCCCGGGCGCCGGCCTCGACGGCGCGCCCGCCCAGGTAGACCTTGTAGCCGTTGTCCGCGGGCGGGTTGTGGCTCGCGGTGACCATGACGCCGACCTCGGCGTCGAGGGCCCGCACGGCCCACGCCAGCACCGGGGTGGGCAGGGCGGAGGGCATGAGCAGGGTCTCGATGCCGGCCGCGGTGAACACGGCGGCGGTGTCCCGGGCGAAGACGTCGGAGTTGTACCGGGCGTCGTAGCCCACCACGGCGCGCGGGGGACGGGCGGAGCCCGCGGCGCTGTCCACCGTGACGGCCGTGACGTGGGCGGCCAGGCCCGCGGCGGCGCGCAGCACGACCACCCGGTTCATCCGCATGGGACCGGCGCCCAGGGCCGCCCGCAGCCCGGCGGTGCCGAACTGCAGCGTCCCGGCGAACCGGTCGGCGAGCTCCGCCCGCGCCGCGGCGTCCCCGGAGTCCGCGGCCGCCAGGAGCTGCGCGAGCTCGGCGCGGGTGGCGGGGTCGGGGTCGGCGGCGCTCCACGCGCGGGCGGCGTCGAGGAGCTCGGGCTCGGTGCGGGGGGCGGTGGCCATGGGGTCGGTCCTCCTGGGTCGGTGCGCCGGGGGCGGGTCAGAGTGCGGTGACGATCCGGGCCAGCAGCTCGGAGATCCGCGCGCCGGCGGCCCGGCCGGCCTCGAGCACCTCCTCGTGGGAGAGCGGCGTCGCGGAGATCCCGGCCGCCTGGTTGGTCACCAGGGAGATGCCGAAGACCTCCATCCCGGCGTGGCGCGCGGCGATGGCCTCGAGGGCGGTCGACATGCCCACGAGGTCCGCGCCGAGCACCCCGGCCATCCGGACCTCGGCGGGGGTCTCGTAGTGGGGGCCGGGAAACTGCGCGTAGACGCCCTCCTCGAGGGTGGGGTCCACCCCGCGGGCGAGCTCGCGCAGGCGCGGGGAGTAGAGGTCGGTGAGGTCCACGAAGGTGGCGCCCTCCAGCGGGGAGCGGCCCGTGAGGTTGAGGTGGTCGGAGATCAGCACGGGCGTGCCCGGGCCCCACGCGGGGTTCAGCCCGCCGCAGCCGTTGGTGAGGATCATGGTGCGCGCGCCGGCGGCGGCCGCGGTGCGCACCCCGTGGACGACGGCGCGCACGCCGCGGCCCTCGTAGTAGTGGGTGCGGGCGCCGATCACCAGCGCGTGCGTCCCGGCGGGGGTGCGGACCGAGCGCAGCGTGCCCACGTGGCCCTCGAGGGCGGGCGGGGTGAAGCCGGGGATCTCGGCGGCGGGGATCTCGGCGACGGTCTCGCCGATCAGCTCCGCGGCTTGGCCCCAGCCGGAGCCCAGCGTCAGGGCGATGTCGTGGGTCCGGACCCCGGTGGCGTCGCGGAGGGCGTCGGCGGCCTCGTGGGCGAGGGCGAAGGGGTCGTCCTGGGGGGTGCTGTGCTGTCTGTCCACCCGCCCCAAACTACCGCATGGGTGCGGGGCGCCGGGGGCGGGCCGGCCCCCGTGCGGCCGGGCGCCCGGTGCTGTCGGGCGCCTCTGCAACAATGGCACGGTGACTGCACACAGCGAATTCTCCATCCAGAAACTCGTCATCATCGGGGGCGGGCCCGGGGGCTACGAGGCGGCGCTCGTCGCCGCCAGCCTGGGCGCCGAGGTGACGATCGTCGAGCGCCAGGGGCTGGGCGGGTCCGCCGTGCTGACGGACGTGGTCCCCTCCAAGACCCTCATCGCCTCCGCCGACGCCATGACGCGCTTCGCCGAGGCCGCGGAGCTCGGGGTGCACGTGCGAGGCCGTGCGGAGAACAACGACATCAACGACCTCGCGGTGGACCTCGACAAGGTCAACACCCGCCTGCTGCGCCTGGCCGCCACGCAGTCGCGGGACATCAAGCGCGGGCTCGAGCGCGTGGGCGTGCGCGTGATCTCCGGCACCGGCAGGCTGCTCAGCCCCACCTGCGTGCAGGTCACCACCGACGACGGCCTCCAGTACGAGCTCGACGCCCAGGCCGTGCTCCTGGCCGTCGGCTCCTACCCCCGCGAGCTGCCCAGCGCGAAGCCGGACGGGGAGCGGATCTTCAACTGGAAGCAGCTCTACCACCTCCGCGAGGTCCCAGAGCACATGATCGTCGTGGGCTCGGGCGTCACGGGCGCGGAGTTCGCCTCCGCCTACCGGGGCCTGGGGGCAGAGGTCACCCTCGTCTCCTCCCGCGAGCAGGTGCTGCCGGGCGAGGACGAGGA
Organism: Kocuria rosea; assembly: GCF_023715525.1. GTDB lineage: Bacteria > Actinomycetota > Actinomycetes > Actinomycetales > Micrococcaceae > Kocuria > Kocuria rosea_A. Next base: position 68,283 of record NZ_JAMBOG010000008.1, read on the forward strand.
CGCGGCCGCCGTGCTCGAGAACGTCTTCGAGCGCCGCGGCATGAACGTGCTCTCCCGCTCCCGCGCGGAGGCCGTGGAGCGCACCGCCGACGGCGTGGTGGTCACCCTCGCCGACGGGCGCAAGGTCGCCGGGTCCCACTGCCTCGTGGCGGTCGGGGCGATCCCCGCGACCGCCGGCATCGGCCTCGAGGAGGTCGGGGTAGGCCTTACCGACTCCGGCCACATCAAGGTGGACGGGGTGTCCCGCACCACCGTGCCCGGCATCTACGCCACCGGCGACTGCACGGGCGTGCTCCCGCTGGCGTCCGTGGCGGCGATGCAGGGCCGGATCGCGGTGGCCCACCTCATGGGCGACGCCGTGAAGCCGCTGCGCACCCACCTGGTCGCCTCGAACATCTTCACCTCCCCGGAGATCGCCTCCGTGGGCGTGAGCGAGAAGGCGATCCAGGAGGGCACGTACCAGGCGGACACGATCATGCTGAAGCTCTCCACCAACCCGCGCGCGAAGATGATGGCCGTCGAGGACGGCTTCGTGAAGATCTTCTCCCGGAAGGGCTCCGGCACCGTGATCGGCGGCGTCGTCGTGGGCCCGCGCGCCTCGGAGCTGATCTTCCCGATCTCCATCGCGGTCACCCACAAGCTGCACGTGGACGACCTCGCCGACACCTTCACGATCTACCCGTCCCTGTCCGGGTCGATTTCGGAGGCCGCCCGGCGCCTGCACGTGCACCTCTGAGCGCCCGCCCCGGCGCTCCACGGCGAACGGCCGCATCCCCTCGGGGATGCGGCCGTTCGCCGTGGTGGGGCCGCGGTCAGCGACGGGTGACCACGTTCTCCATGTCGACGTTCTTGGTCTCCGGGGAGAACCACAGGGCGACGAGGGTGAGCAGTGCGCCGAAGGCGAGGTACAGGCCCACCGCGCCCACGCCGTGGTTGGCGTTGAGGTACACGGCGATGTACGGGGTGATGGCCGCCCCGAGGATGGACGCGACGTTGTAGGCGATCCCCGAGCCGGTGTAGCGCACGTTCGTGGGGAAGAGCTCGGGCAGGATCGCGGACATCGACCCGAAGGTCAGGCCCATGAGGGTCATGCCGATGGTCAGGAAGACCAGCACGCGGCCCATGGCGACGTCGGCGCCGGTGCCCACGGCCGCCGGGTCCATGACCAGCCCGAAGCTCAGGCCGAAGACCAGGATGGCGGCGGTGATGACCAGCTGCGAGCTGCGCCGTCCGTAGCGGTCGGCGACCCACCCGGAGACGGGGACCATCGCGGCGAACAGCAGCACGGCGAGCAGCTGGAGGACCAGGAAGTCGCGGTAGGGGATGCCCAGCCCGCCGCTCTCCGGCTTGCCGATGCCGTAGGAGAGGATCCACGCGGTCATCAGGTAGAAGAGCACGTAGGTGGCGAGCATGATGAACGTGCCCTGGATGATCTGCAGCCACGAGGTGCGGAACACCGCGGTCAGCGGGGTCTGCACCTTCTGGCCCTGCTCCACGGCCTTCTGGAAGACCGGGGTCTCCTCCAGCCGGAAGCGCACCCACAGCCCGACGACGACCATGACCACGGAGGCCAGGAACGGGATGCGCCAGCCCCAGGTGAGGAACGGGTGCTCGGCGCCCTGCTCGGCGACCGAGACGAAGCCCATGACGAGGGTCAGCACCAGGAAGAAGCCATTGGCGAGGATGAAGCCGAACGGCGCGCCCAGCTGCGGCCACATGGCGGCGCGCGCCCGCTTGCCCTCCTCGGCGTACTCGGTGGCGAGCAGGGCCGCGCCGGACCACTCGCCACCCAGGCCGAGACCCTGGCAGAAGCGCAGGATCGTGAGGATCAGCGGCGCCCAGATGCCGATGGAGTAGTAGGTGGGCAGCAGACCGATGAGGAACGTGGCGATGCCCATGGTCAGCAGCGCGCCGATCAGGGTGGCCTTGCGGCCGACCCGGTCGCCGAAGTGGCCGAAGACCACGGAGCCGATGGGGCGGGCCACGAACGCGGCGGCGAAGGTCGCCATGGACGCGAGCAGTTTGGCGGTGTCGTCCTGGCCCGTGAAGAACAGGGCGGGGAACACGGCCACGGCCGCGGTGGCGTAGACATAGAAGTCGTAGAACTCGATCGTGGTGCCCACGAGGGACGCCATGATCACCCGGCTGCGGGGAACGCGGGCGGAAAGAGGGAGCGAGGGGGAGGACGACGCGTCCTGCCCTGTCACCGGTGAGGACATGGGAAAACCTCGGTTGTCGCGACGGGGTGGGGTCAGCTCCCGATAGTACGCGTGGTGTCCACATGGTGAATGGCAAGTCTCACATAGTGGAACAGGAGAGTTGCTCGGCGGCTCCTCGCCCCCCTCGATGCCCCTCCCGCACGTCGGCCGGCTTAGCCGGACCCGCCCGCTCGAGGACCAGGAGGCGGGCGTCACCCGTAACGACGCACTTCGTGGAAGAAGGAGTCGATCGTGTGCAGGCCGACGGTGTCGGCGACCGTGTCATAGACATGCTTGCCCACCGCGAGGTCGAGCACTCCCAGGCCGAACGGCGAGAAGACGACCGTCCGGTCCGCCGGTACCTCCACGGCACCGGTCATCACGTCGTAGAGGGTGCCGGCGAGGAAGTCCCGCGAGCCGGTGAGCTGCTCGGTCAGGTGCACGGACGTCTGGGCCTTCAGGCAGTGGTCCACGTCGTCGACGATGTTTGTGGAGGCGAGGATCACCTCGGGCGCGAGGTCGCGCAGCGAGATGTGGAGCACGAGCGGGTGGTGGTCGAACCACGACGGCTCGGTGACGTGCGGTTCCCCCGCCGTGGTCGCGAACACGACCAGGTCGCTCGAGCGGACCAGCGACTCGGCGTCCTCGTGGACGGTGACCGTACTCCCGGGCGCGGAGCGCTCGAGGTAGCCACGGAAGCCCTCGCAGCTGCCGGGCAGCAGGTCGAACACTCCCACCTCCTCGAAGTCCCACCCCGTATCCGCCAGGAACGCGTGGACGAAGCGGGCGATGAGCCCGACGCCGAAGAAGCCCACCCGGGTGGGACGGCCCCGCTCCCGGCTGAGCCAGTCCGCAGCCAGGGCCGCGGAGGCGGCGGTCCGGGAGGCACTGATGATGGAGCTCTCCAGGCAGGCGAACGGGTAGCCCGTGGCGGGATCGTTGAGGATCAGCACGGCGGAGGCCCTCGGGATGCCGAACTCCACGTTGGTGGGGAAGCTGGAGATCCACTTCAGGCCGTCCACGGCATGGGGTCCCCCCAGGGAGGCCGGCAGCGCGATGATCCGCCCCGTCGGTCGGTCCGGGAACCGCAGGAAGTACGACGGCGGATTCACCGTCTGCCCGCTCCCGTGCAGCCGGTAGGTGTCCTCCACCAGCGCGACGATCTCCGCCCGGTGTCCCTGCAGCACCTGATCGACCTCCGCCCCGGAGATGACCGCGAAGGTCGGGATGGTCGGTCGCCGTTGTGCGGCATCCTGCATCCGGTCCGTGTCGGTCCTGGGTGTCAGCGTCATCGTCCCTCCTCCTTCGAGGCCGCGCCCTGGAGTGCCACCGGGTCGCTCATGGCGACGAGGATCTCCCGCTCGCCCTCGTACGGCTCGCGGCTGTGAGCCGTCCGGACGTTGTCCACGAGCATCAGGTCGCCGGCACGCCACGGTTCGCGCAGCGTGTGCGACTCGTAGATCTCGTTCAGCATGGTCACCACGTCCTCGTCGATCGGGTCGCCGTTGCCGAACGCCGTCCTGAACGGGAGGCCGTCCTCCTCGTACATGTCGACGAGGTACTCGCGGACTTCCGGCTCCATCGTCCACTCGCTGAGGAAGCCGACCTGGTTGAACCAGCAGCGCTCCCCGGTGACGGGGTGACGGACGATCGCGGCACGGCGCTGACGCGTGCGCAGGCCGCCGTCCGGCTGCCACTCCAGCTCGATCCGGTTCGCCGCGCAGTAGCGTTCGACCGCTGCGCGGTCGTCCGTGCCGAAGGCGTCCGCGACGGAGGCGCCGATCTCGTCGTTGTAGTTGCGGATCAGCATCCAGCCGTCGCGCTCGAACCGCGCGACCAGCTCTGCAGGGAGGGCGCGCAGCACCGCCTGGGAGTCGGCGACTCCGGTCACGCCCCCGGCGGCCGGGGCGGTGAGGCAGGCGAAGAGCATCAGCCCGGGGGCGTGGAGCGTGTAGCTCAGCTCGTGGTGCATGCACATGGGCTGGTTCGCCGGCCAGGTGGCCGAGGAGTACACACCAGGCGCATAGGACCTGCGGGCGGCGAAGGCCTCCCGCTCGGTGATCAGCTCCGAGCCGACGGCCTGGAAGACGGACGCGACCTGCTCGGGACCAGACAACCCGAGGCCGCGCACGAGGACGGCCCCGTGCCGGGCGACCGTCGCCCGCAGCGCACCACGGTGCTGCTGGGCCCAGGACACCGCGTCGCCCTGGGGAGAGACCAGGGCCGTGGCCGGCGCACCCGGGCGCACGTCGACGTCGAGCTCCGGAGGGGCGGATGTGGTGGACATGGTGGTTCCTTCCGGTGGGATCACGTGCGGGCGGGCGAGTCGGCCGCGGAGGACCTGGAGTCCAGCTCCGTGGCGAGGTCGGTGAGGACCGGGTGGCTGATGAGGTCCTTGAGCGACACCGCCCGGTCCAGGGCGATGGCGAGCCTGACGGCGGTCAGCGACGTGCCTCCCCGGTCGAAGAAGTGGTCACGACGGTCGATCCGGTCCTCCGGTATGGCAAGCACGCGCGACCACGCCGCCGCCAGCCACTGCTCGGTGGGGGTGCGCGGAGCCTCGAGAGAGCTGCCCTCGGGCTCGAGGTCCGCTGCCAGGGCGCTGAGGCGCTTGCGGTCGATCTTGCCGTTGGCCGTCAGTGGGAGGGCCGGTTGCCACTGGAACACCTGCGGAACCATGTACCGGGGCAGCGACCGCGCCAGGCGCTCGCGCACCGGGCCGGCGTCCAGCGGCTCGGGAGCGTGGTAGAAGGCGACCAGGTGCTTGCCCCGGTCGGGTCGCTCCGCCACCACGACGGCCCCGTCGCGGACTCCGGGGACCCGCAGGAGGGCGTTCTCGATCTCGCCGATCTCGATGCGGAACCCAGAGATCTTGACCTGGTTGTCCCGCCGGCCCAGGTACTCCAGTTTGCCGTCCGGTGACCAGCGTCCGTAGTCACCTGCCCGGTAGAGCCGCGCGCCGTCCACGTACGGGTCGGTGGAGTAGGCCTGTGCCGTCCGCTCCGGGTCGTTGATGTACCCCCGGCCCACGCACACCCCGGAGAAGGCGATCTCGCCCGGCGCGCCGAGCGGCACGAGCCGCTGCCGCTCGTCGAGGAGGTGGATCCGGACGTTGGGGATCGGCCGGCCCAGGGGCACGTGATCGCCCGCAGGCGCGACGCTCATCACCTCGTGGTTCGTGTCGTCCGAGGTCTCCGTGAGCCCGTAGGCGTTGACCAGCTTGACGCCGGGCAGCACGTCGAACCAGCGGCGGACCAGCTCCTGCTTCAGGGCCTCACCGGTCGCCGAGACGCAGCGCAGGTGGGGCAGGGCGCGGGGTTTGCCCTCCAGGTATGCCACCACCGCGTCCAGGTACGACGGGACGACTTGGAAGACCGCGACCCCGCCCTGTTCCACCGTGTCGACGAACCGCTCGACGTCGAGGATCCGGTCCTGCCCGACGATGAGCGTGCGGCCGCCGACGAGCAGGGCCGAGACCAGTTGCCACAGTGAGATGTCGAAGCACTGGGGGGCGCTCTGGGCGACGACGTCGCCGGGGCCGATCCCCAGGTCCTCGATCTTGGCGTACAGGTGATTCACCATCCCGTCGTGCTCGCACATCGCGCCCTTCGGCTCACCCGTGGAGCCCGAGGTGAAGTAGACGTAGGCGAGCTGGTCCGGGCGCACCTCGATGCCGAGGTCGTGGCCGGCGTGCCCCTCGGTCTCGACGTCCTCGACGAGGAGCTTCGCCACTGCAGGCATCCCGGTGAGCGCTGCGTCCAGCGAGGCGGTGCTGCCTTCCTCGGTGAGCACCATCCGGCAGCCGGCCCGGGTGAGCGTTCTGGTGATCCGGTCGGGGGGGAAGCGTGGTTCGAGCGGCAGGTACGCGCCTCCGGCCTTGAGGATGCCGATGACGGCGGCCATCCACTCCAGGTCCCGCTCGGCGACGACCGCCACGATGTCCTCCGCCTGCAGTCCGCGCGCGAGCAGGGCGCGGGCGAGCCGGTTGGCGCGGGCGTTGAGCTCCGCGTACGTCCACTGCCGCGTGTCCTGGACGGCCGCGATGCGCTCGGGGTGCTGTCGGACGCGCTCCTCGAACAGCTCGTGGAATCGTCGCGGGGGTCGGGGTCGCACGGGCCCGGCCAGCTGCTCGAGCTGGAAGCGCCGCTCGTCCGGGCCGATCAGGTCGGCGTCGGCGGGCTGCGCCTCGGGGTGGGCCACCAGGTGGCGGAGCGCGGTCAGGTGGTAGCCGGCGATCCTGTGGGCGGCCCCGGCGTCGAGGACGTCCCGCCGGTACCGCAGGCAGAGCACCTCACCCCCGGTCACAGGATGGAGGGACACGCCGAGGACGATGCCCTCCGGCAGCTCGGCATCGGCGTCCTGGCGGATGTCGAACACCACCTCGTACCCCGGGGACGCCGCCTGCTGACGTGCCTGGCCCCGCCCGGGCTGTCCGGCGCGGGCCTGGACCTGCCCGAGGTTCGCCTCGCCGACCACGGCTCGCCAGGACCGGCGGTCCAGATCGAGGCTGCACCGCCAGGTCCCTGCCGTGTCCGTGCAGCCGGTGGCGATCTCGGTCTCGCCCGACAGCGCCTGGAGCACCCTGGCGTGGGCTACCAGCCAGATCGCGCCGGGCGTCACCTCCCAGACGTCGGCCAGCGTTAGCACGGCGGTGCGCAGGTCCTCGGGCACCGCCACCTCTGCCCGGTCCTGGCCCGCGCGGCGGTCCTGTGTCCATCGGGGAATCTCGGTCGGCGCGACCTCCGGGAGGAGGGGCTGGTCGCCGGCCGGGTCCGGCGAGTGAGCGGCGACGGCCCGGCAGGTAGGCCCAGAGGTGGTGGTCATGACCGAGACCTTTCCACGGCGGCGGGAGACGTGGTGGCGGCACGAGCCTCGAAGGCGGGGTTGCCGCTCCACAGGGATCCTCGGGGGAGGGTGGTCCCCTTCATCACGAAGGAGTCGGTGGCGACGACGACGCCGTCGTCGGCGATCACGCCGTAGTGGACGAGGGCGGCGACGCCGAGCGTGACGTCGTCACCGATGACGTCGTGGTCGGACTTGAACATGCCGTCCTCCTGGGAATGGCACTGGATGTTGGTGCCGGTGTTCAGTGTGCAGCGGGAGCCGATCGTTACCAGGCTCCGCTCGGGGATCGAGCAGCCGTCGTCGAAGACCCGACTTCCGATCCGCACGCCTAGCAGACGCCAGACCAGCGGCTTGAACGGCGTGCCGTTGAGCATGGTCATGCGTCGGTTGTGGATCTGCAGCTTCCAGTACCGCTCGTGCCACCAGAAGTAGGGGTGGTAGATGGAGCAGAGCTGGGGTTGGAGCCCCCGGGACCGCGTCACGACCTGCTCGATGCCGACGGGAACCAGCAGGCCGATCACGAGCATCACGACGAACGACGCGGAGATGGCCAGGAAACCGAACTGGTCGGACAGCTCCAGGGCGGCCAGCATGGCCAGCATGGCCAGCGACGCGTTGAGCCATCGCACCAGCATGAAGAGGGCCATCGTGCGCAGGTTGTGCTTGTTCTTGGCCGAGAGGTCCCGGAGGAAGTGGGCGCGGTCCGCATGCTCCTCGAGAGGGGCGTCCCGCAGGACCGAGCGAGGGATCTCGAACGCCGGTGACCCGAGCAGACCCACGTCCTGGCGCACCGGTCCGTCGACGGGGACCATCACTTTGGTCGCGAGCAGACAGTTGTCCCCGGTCCTGGCCCCGGCCGGGTAGAGCACGAAGTTGCCGAGGAAGTTGTGCGCCCCGATCGCCACCGGGCTGACCTTGAAGGAGGTGGCCGAGTAGTCGGTGTTCATGAACGACACCCCGTCGGCGATCATCGTGCCGGTGCCGATCGTCGACAGGAACGGGTTGTCGTGCTTGAACTGCGTGCCCAGGTTGGAGCCGGTCTGCTGGACGTCCCGCATGTCATACCCAAGGGCCCGCACGTAGTTCACGACGTACGAGCTGTCGCCGAACAGCGTCCCGAGCATGGGGTTGTTGGTCAGCCTCTCCACCGCTCGCTCCACCGCGTGCCGCAGTCCGAACAGCGGATACACCGTCTCCGGCTTCAGCGCGAGTTGGAGCACCCGCGGCACGGTCGTCGTGAGGATCAGCATGAGGACCGTCCCCCCGACCACGCCCACGCCGGCAAAGGCAAGGGCGTCGGCGTAGAAGACCCAGTCGGTGAACGCGTACGCATTCGTCTCCAGGAGCGCCGCCACGCGCGGGAACGCCAGGACGGCCAGCACGATGACCAGGCCGAACATGATGCGGCCCAGCGCGAGCGTGGCAATGAGCTGTGACGTGGCGAACACCGCACGCCGCCACGGCCGGTAGGGAGAGGCGGCGACCGTGCCGAAGTCCACGTCCGTGGGCCTGCCCGGTGTCCCGTGCCAGCGCTCGCCCTCGGGCACGACCTGGCCGGTGTACAAAGTGGACCGGTGGCCCAGCTGGGAGCCGTCCTTCATCGTCGTGCCGATGTCCAGGACGCTGCCCTCGCCGACGATCACGTCGCGGCCCAGCGTCACGGCACCGGTCTGGATGACGCCGCCGTGGGCGCGGTAGCCGTTGGCGTACACGTCCTTGCGGATCACCGTCCCCTCCCCGATGGTGAGCAGGTCGGTGCAGACCGGCAGGTGAGTGGTCAGGATTGTCACGTTGGGGCCGACCTTGGCCCCCATGGCCCGCAGGTAGAAGGTCGTCAGCGGGGAACCGGTCATCAGCGCGAGGGGTGAGGTGCGCATGAGGGCCTTGACGAACCAGAACCGGAAGTAGGACAGGCTCCAGATCCGGATCTCCCCGGGCCGGAAGCGCCCGATGAGGATCCACTTCCCCGCCACCGGCAGCAGGCACAGCAGCGCGAACGTCGCCGCGCCGAAGGCGGCAGACCGCAGGTAGACCTCCCAGAAGCTCGTCCCGTGGCCCAGCCAGTGGTGGTTGCCTGGCCCCGCGTCCGGAAACACCCACTGGTATCCCACGAGCGCTAGCCCGCCGGCGAGCAGGCAGTAGCCGAGGTAGACGAGCGCTTGCAGGACGCCGCAGGTGATGTACTCCCACGTCCGCGCGTCCATGGGCGGCGGCGTCTCCGGCACGGATGCCAGGACCGGTGAGGGTTCCTCCGGCTGGTCGTGCAACGCGGGGCCCTGCAGAGCTGTCGTGAGGGCGGAGATACTCGGGTTGCTGTAGATGTCCTTCATGGTCACCGTCGGCAGATCCTGCTGCTTGCGCACCCGGGCGCAGAACTTGGCCATTACCAGCGAGTCCGCGCCCAGGTCGTCGAAGAAGTCGGCGTCCACCGGCACCGGCTCGCCGCCCAGCACACCGGACAGCACCTGGGCCAGCCGGACCGGCACCGGCGTTGGCACCGGCTCCGCCGGTGCCAGTGCCCCGGCCAGCTCAGTGATCGTGGGGTGCTGGTAGACGTCCTTGATGGTCACCGTCGGCAGATCCTGCTGCTTGCGCACCCGGGCGCAGAACTTGGCCATTACCAGCGAGTCCGCGCCCAGGTCCTCGAAGAAGTCGGCGTCCACCGGCACCGGCTCGCCGCCCAGCACACCGGACAGCACCTGGGCCAGCCGGACCGGCACCGGCGTTGGCACCGGCTCCGCCGGTGCCAGTGCCCCGGCCAGCTCAGTGATCGTGGGGTGCTGGTAGACGTCCTTGATGGTCACCGTCGGCAGATCCTGCTGCTTGCGCACCCGGGCGCAGAACTTGGCCATTACCAGCGAGTCCGCGCCCAGGTCCTCAAAGAAGTTGGCGTCCACGGGGACGTCGTCCTTCTGCGCCACCGAGGCGAGAAGGACCGCCAGCCGACGTTCCAGTGGAAGGTCCGAGCCGGTCTCCTCGGTGACCGGTGTGGACGGAGGCTCCCTCCTCGCGGGGAGCGCGGGGATTGTGGGGACCGGAGACGTCGGCAGGGCCTGGGCGAGCTTCTTCACTGCGAAGGACTCCTCGGTGAGGAAGCGGCCACGGAGTCGGTCACCGGTGTGGCTGCCTGGTGCCGCGGCCCCGACACCGGGTCAGGGCGTCGACCAGCGGCTGCCGTCGAGTCGACGCCCGCGAGCGCGTCGGCCCCGAAGTGGTCGAGCACCCAGTCGGGCTGGTAGATGGTGTCCATGTACGGGCGACCCAGGTCGGGGGAGATGGCCACCGCGGTGACGTCCCGGGCGCGGTGGCCGGCAAGCCAGGTCATGGCGCCGTGGACCACGGTCCCGGTGGAGCCACCGAGCAGGAACCCGCGCCCGGCCAGGCGGTGGCAGGTGCGCACCGTGTCCAGCTCCTCGACGAGCACCACGTCGTCGATCAGGGACTCGTCGAGCTGCGGCGGCCGCACGCTCATGCCGAGCCCCGGGATCAGGCGGGTGGCCGGCGGACCACCGAACGTGACCGATCCGACGGCGTCGACCGCGACGAGCCGGACGTCCGGCCGGTGCTCCCGGAAGTACCGCGCGCACCCCATCAAGGTCCCTGTCGTCCCGGCTCCCACGAACAGCACCTCGAGCTCGGGGAACTGAGCGGCGATCTCGGGGGCGGTCCAGCGGTAGTGCGCTCCCCAGTTGCCGGGATTGGTGTACTGGTTGAGCCAGACGTACCGTTCGTCGGACTCGCACAGTTCCCGGACGTGGTTGAGCCGGGCCCCGAGGAGACCGTCGACGGGATCCGGCTCGGTGACCAGGTCGACCTGCGCCCCGAGCGACTCCATGAGCTGACGGGTCGCGGGGTTGCAGCGCGGATCGATCACGCACACGAAGCAGTAGCCCTTGCTGGCGGCGATCATGCTGAGCGCGACCCCGAGATTGCCCGAGGAGGACTCCACGAGCACGGAGCCGGGGCGGAGCACCCCTTCCCGCTCGGCTCGCTCGACCATCTCCACGGCGGGCTTGAGCTTGATCGAGCCGGCGAAGTTGAACCCCTCGATCTTCAGGTAGAGGCGGCGGTCCAGCACGCCCTCCAGGTCGACGAACAGGCTCTGCTCGTTGAACAGGTACGGATCCTTGATGATGGACATGATCTTCCTCGATCTTTCGCCATGCGTTCGGCCCGTGGGACGGCCCGGGGACGGCGGTTCGGATGCGGGTCGGCTCGTCACTGGGGTGATCAGTACCGCCGGGGCTCTCCTCTCGGTGTGCCGATCAGCACGGGTGTGCGTCCTGCGGAGCGCCGCCTCGGCCGACCGGTACAACGCCGCGCTGCGAACCTGGAGCGATCGGCGTCGGCCATGTCCACCGCCCACGGCAGGAACCGCAGAACAGTGGTGCCCGGCCGACACCTCCCAGCCGACGCTTTTACGATCGCTACGTCCAGGATGGTGGGTGGGGGCAGGGGGGACATGGGCGACCAACGCCTATCTGGCGCCGGGCAACTGCCTATCTCGGGCCGGTGTGCTTTTTCCGGGGCTGCCCACATGCGGTGACTCCCGGGGCGGCTGTGGCAACCGGTGCGGAGTCCGTGGTGGGAACAGCGGCGGGGCGTGGGCACCGACCACCTCCTGCGGTCGCCGGGACGGTCGGCGCCCACATGCCCGAACGGCACACGCTCCGTCCCGGCGACCGCGATGAGCGGATGGGCACCCGGGAGGACACTTCTAGGCAGCGCTCGCCCATGTCCGCGCGTCGACCCAGGGGGCAAGCTGTGCGGACAGGTGTCGACTTCCCAGGCCCATGCCTCGTGTCCCAAGGAGAAGCCATGCCGGAGCCCGGTGCCCTGAGCGGGGAACCCCGTTCCCCGGCGCGCAACACCCCTTCAGTCTCATCGTTCGCGAGGTGGCGACCCCGTGCGGTCGACTCCTCGGGAAGAGTGGTGCCGTGGCCGCCTTGTCCCGTCTCCGCAGCCCGAGCGGCCATGAGCAGTTCCTCCCCCCGGTCGGGAGTGGTGGAGGCCAACGGCACCGTCTTCTTCGTCGAACGACGAGGACAGGGCCTCTCGCTGCTGCTCATCCACGGTGCCGGCCAGGATGCCGGGATGCTGGGAGCACTGGCCCAGGCACTCGCCATGGCAGGTTTCCAGGTTCTTGTCTACGACCGGCGGGGAACCGGCCATTCCGGGCGGGATGCCTGGCCGGGGGGCGGGGTGGACCAGCACGTGGAGGATGCCGCCGCCCTCATCCGGTTGTTCTCCTTCGCTCCGGCGGTGCTCGTGGGGGTGGACTCGGGCGGGATCATCGCCTTCAAGCTCGCCGAGCAGTACCCGGAGTGCGTCCTGCACGCAGTGGTGTGGGAGCCGCCCGTCGCCGGAGTGACGTCGAACGGACGCGAGGGCGCGGCGCAGCTGTTCCTGCCCGTGACCGCGCACCTCGCCGAGCACCCCCAGGACTACATCGGTGCGCAGGCGATCCTGCTCAGCGCCGCCACCGGTGCGCCCGTCAGCATCGACGACCCCGACTTCGCGCGGGTTCGGGTCAACGCCGAAGCGATGGTGCGGGACGAGCCCGCGATCGCGAGCACGACGTTCACCGAGGGCCTGCGGTCGCGCCCGGTGACGGTGGCGACCGGTGACGAGCCGAGCGAGCTGGTGCGGTCCGGCGCCGCCGAGCTGGCGCGGCTCAGCGAGAAGCCGGTGCACCGGGTGGCCGGTCGTGGTGACGTCTACCTGACCGACCCGTGCGTCCTGGCCGATCTGGTCATCGACGTGCTGTCCGACGCATGCGGCGCCGCGGTGCAGCAGGGAAGGCCGGCACCGGCGTGACCGGCACGGTGGCCCCCGATCCCGGGGCGAGCAGCCTCCAGCGGTCACACCGTGAGACGTTCAGCCCGGCCCATGCTGCGGATCCTGCCACGAGCGCGCGGCCCGGGCCGCTTCACGGCGCGTGCTGACGCCCAGCTTGTCGAGGACCGAGGAGACGTGGTGGTCGACGGTGCGGACCGAGAGCACGAGCTGCTCGGCGATCTGCGCGTTCGTCAGCCCCGCGCTGAGCAACTGGGCGACCTCGAGCTGACGGTCGGTCAGACCGGCAGGGTTCCCTCGTGTGCGGCGGGTAGGACCACGGGGGATGGTGCGCACTCCCAGATCGTGCAGACGGTGCTTGACATGCCTCGCGGCCGGCGCGGCGTCCAGCTCGATGAGCATGTCGAAGGCGCGCAGGGTGGCGTCCGGCTGCCCCGATTCGGCGAGCTCGAGCGCCTCCTCGTAGGGGTCACCGGCCCGCCGCCACGCCTCCGCAGCGCCCAGCCAGTTCCCGGCCACCCCCAGCTGCCACGGGCTGGGAGGGTCGTCCACCGGTGACTGCGAAGGGGGGACGTCCACCCCAGCGCGCAGAGCATAGCGCCGGATCTCTGCGTCGATCGGTCCCGCGCCCGGCCGGGAGGCGTGCCGCGACCACCCGTCGACCACACGTTCCGCCTCGCTCGGCCGATCAGCCAGCCAGGCCCACTCCACCAGGGCGGGGCCCGCGAGCCCCAGCGCGGTGAGAGTGCCCTGGTCGAGGGCCCGTTGCCAGCAGGTGAGCAGCACTTCCCTGACGTCGTGGTCGCCCAGGCGTGCCCGGAGCCTGGCGTGACCGGACAGGGAGTAGAGGAGGAGCATGCCCGGGTCGGTGAAACGGTCGATGAGCCCGCCGAGCTCGTGCAGGGCCGCGCCCCAGTTCCCCTTCCGCTGCTGCAGGAGGGCGTGGTGGACTTCCAGGTTGTACGCGTCCGGCCAGAACTCCCAGTCCCGGACGTATCCCAGCCCCTCGTCCAGGTGCTTCTCCAGCTCGTGGTAGCGCCCGTACCGGTACAGCTGTTCGGCGGTCTTGGCGTAGTTGCGGGCCAGCGGCTCCAGCGCCCCGGCGTCCCGGGCCGTGTCCATGCTGCGGTCCAGGGCGCGGAGCCGCTCCTCGAAGGTCAGCTCCGGGTCGCACTGTGCCAGGTAGATGAGGCACAGGGCGACCACGTCCTGGCGGCCGCGGATCTCGGCCTGCGCCCTCGCGTCGCGCAGCGTCTTCACGGCGTCCTCGTGGGAGCCCCCCAACGAAAGCAGCATCCCCAGGCACGCACGTGCCTCCGCCGCGGTGGCCGGGTCACGGCCCTCGGCGAGCTCGACGGCGCGGGAGGCACCGGCCCGGGCCTCGGGCAGGTTGCCGGCCAGGAACAGTTGCCGGCCGCGGCGGATCAGCGCCTTGGCCTCGCCGAGCTGGTCGCCCAGAGCGCGGAACAGCTCTACTGCTCTGCGGGAGTGCTCGACGGCCTGGCCGATGTGGTGGGCGCTGTAGAGCTCCCAGGCGTAGGCGTCGAGGACGGCAGCCAGCTGGGCGTCGGACAGCAGGACCTCGTGCTGCAACGCCGCCTGGTAGAACTCCAGTGCCTGCCGGTGGGCGCCGGCCTTGGCGGACAGCTCTCCGGCACGGGGTGCGAACTCGACGACCGTCGCCGTGTCCCTGCAGCGGATGGCGTGGTGGACCAGCCGCGGCAGGTGCTCCTCACCCCGCCGTTTGAGCAGCTCGGTCACGTCGCGCTGGAGCTGCCGCCTCCGCAGCCCGCTGAACGAGGCCTCGGTCGCCATGCGCGCGATCTCGTGCCGGAAACGGACGCCTCCCTCCTCGACGAGGAGGATCCCCCGCTCCTCGGCTTCGGCAAGCGCTGCGAAGTCCTCACCCAGCAGCTGCTCGGCCAGCTCGAACTCGAGCATGCCGGGCCACACCGAGATCCGCTCCGTCGCGCGGCGGACCGGCTCGGACAGCTGCTGGAGCCTGGCCGCCACGGCTGCCGAGAGCGTTTCGGGAACCGGCGCGTCGGCCGGCACGGCCAGGGCCTCGGTGACGTAGAACGGGTTCCCCCCGGTCATCTCGTGCAGGTGTCGCGCCTCGTGAGCACGATGGCCGGCCAGGAGCCGGACCGCCTCGAGACTGAGCGGGCCCGGGCGCAGCCAGGTGGCCGGCGTCGTCGTGGGGGCTGCGAGGAGGCGCTGCATCGGGTGGTCCGGGCCCACCTCGTCGTCCCGGTAGGACGCGACGAGGAGCGTCCGCAGGTGCTCCAGCCGGCGCGCGAGGTAGGCCAGCACGTCCAGCGTGGCCTCGTCGGCCCACTGCACGTCCTCCACCAGCACGATCGTCGGTGCCCCTGTCTCTAGCAGGTTCGTGACCGCCGCCAGGACGTCGTGCAGGACACCCCGGTTGAAGGCGGCGAGGGCAGCAGCACTTGCGTCCTCGAAGGCCTCGCGCAGCGCCCCGAACGGATGGGCGGTGATGAGGTTGTCGCAACGGCCCCGGTGCACGCGGACACCGGCCGGGACGGCCTCCAGCATCGCGTCGAGGAGGCTGGTCTTGCCGATCCCGGCCTCCCCTGCGACGAGCGCGAATCCGCCCTGGCCGGCCCTCACGCGATCGACCAGTCCCGCGAGGACGGTCAGCTCGACGTCCCGTTCCAGCAGAACACGCTCCGGAGGGGTCCGCGGCTGCCAGCGGACGGACCCGCCGCCGCGGGAGTGTGCGCGCGCTAGGCCGCTCCCGTCGGCGGTGGACACCTGCGTCGACAGGTCGTCCAACAGATGCGGGCCGTGCCTGCCCGTGGTCATGTGACCCCCCTATGCATCGAGAGGAGGCTGGGAGCATGGCGTGGCTCGACCACGGCCTCCCAGACGGTCCCCTGGACGTGGCCCGACATCCCCGTCGCCGGACTCGTCATGTGCAAATCAGCGTAGCCCCGACCGGACGGCCCCAGGGCAGTTGGCGGGGTTGTTACCCCACGTCACCCCGACCATGACGAACACGAAACGTGTGCTCTAGCACACGGCCCTGGTCGAGCCCGGAACGCCGGCGGGCGGCCGGTGCATGCCGCAGACGGCCCGAGGGCCCCGGTCGGTGGGCCGGCTCGTGGAGCCGCACGGTGCAGCGGCGGTTCGCGATCGCGGTGAGCGTCTGCGCCGAGGTGCTCAGCCCGGGTCTGCCCGGGCGCGGACGGTCAGCGCCGCCCGCGCGTCCTCGCGGGCCGGGCCGGGGGCCGGCGGAAGGTCCAGGTCCAGGATCCGCCACCCGGCGACGGGCCGCCCCGGGGCGGGGCCTGCCCCGACCTCGTCGACGGAGGGGTCGCGGAACAATCCCGAGCCCAGGGCCTTGAGCAGGGACTCCTTGCGCGCCCACACCGTCGTCACGGCGGCCGGGCGATCCGCGGCGGGCAGGGCCCGCAGGGCGGCGATCTCGGCGGGATGGAGCACGGTGAGCACCTGCTCGGCGGCGACCGGGTCCTGGACGTGCTCGACGTCCACCCCCACCTCGCGCTCGGCGGTGGCCACGAGCACCAGGCCGCCGCTGTGCGAGAGGGAGAAGCACAGGGCGTGGTCCTCGAGCCGCGGTTTGGGCCGGGGCCCCCGGGCGGGGACGGGCGGACCCAGGCGCAGTGAGCCCGGGTCCGTGCCGGTGCGGGAGGCGAGCACGTGGCGCAGCACGCAGTGGGCGGCCACGAACCGCCGCCGGTCGGACGCGTAGCGGAACGCCGCGGCCCGGGCCCGCTCGCCGTCGTCCAGGCAGTCCCGGACCGACTCCGCCCAGCCGGTCAGCGGGTCCACGCGGGCGAGCGCCACCCGCACGTCCGCGGGGGCGCCCGGCACCGGCAGCTCGACCAGGCCGGGCACGGCCGGCGGGACGCTCACGCCCCCGCCGTCTCAGCGGAGCGGGCGGCGGGGCTCATCCGCGCCCCCCGGGCACGACGCCGAAGAGCGTGCGCTCGAGCAGCTCGAGCAGCTCGGGCCCGTGCCCGAGCAGGGCGTGGTGGCCGCCCGGCAGGGCGGGGGTCAGCACGGGCCCCGTGCTCAGCCTGCGCCAGCCCTCCATCGAGGCCGGCGGGGCCGCCTCGTCCCCGGCGGCGGCCAGCAGCAGCAGCGGCGTGGCCACCGGCCCCGGCAGGTGCTCGTGGCCCAGGGTCAGGGCGAGGTCGGCCCGCAGGATCCGCAGCTGCATGGACAGGAAGCCGGGGTCCTCCAGCACCACCGGCGGGGTGCCGCCCAGGTCGCGCAGCCACGCGGTGAGGGCCTCGTCGGAGCGCAGCACCTTGCGGATCCCGGCATCGTCCCGGGCGCCCGGCGCGGACCGCGCGGACAGGCACAGCAGGCCGGTGCGCCCGGGTAGGCGCCGCTCGAGCGCGGCCGTGAGCTCCGCCGCGACCACGGCGCCCATGCTGTGGCCCAGCACGGCGGTGGGCAGCTCGTCGGCGGCCAGCACGGCCTCCACGGCGGGCAGCGCCTCCGCGAGGACCTCCTCGACCGAACGCGCCGGCTTCTCGCGCAGCCGGGACTCCCGTCCGGGGTACCGGACCGCGAGCAGCTCGACTCCGGGCCGGTGCAGGAAGCGGAAGAACCCGGCCCCGGAGCCGGCCGGGGGCAGGCACACCAGCCGCCAGCGGGCCGGGGCCCCGCCGGCCGGGGGAGCACCGGGGCGGCGGCCGAGGTCCACGAGGACACGGTCGCCGGCGCCGCGGGGTCGGGCGGGCCGGTGGACCGTCGCGGGGGAGCGGTCGGGAGTGGCGGTCATTGTCGTCCTCGTGCTGGTCGTGCGTGGCCTCCTCCCGGCGCGGAGGACCCGTCCCCGCGGTCGCGGGCCGGTCCGGCCTCGCGGGAGGGGCGTCGGCGCAGGGGCTCGAGGGCCATCGTCTCACCTGCGACCCGCACGACGCCCGCACCGTCGGGCATCCGGTGCGCCCGCCGCGCCGGCACGGCGGCAGCGGGACGCCGCACCTCGCCGGGGCGACGGACCCCGGCGTCCCCGGCCGCCGTCCCGGGGCAGCACGAGGGCCGGTCACCGTGGTCGGTGACCGGCCCTCGCAGCGCGGCGGGAAGCACCGGAGCAGTGCGCTCCGGGCGCCCTGCTCAGGAGATGGTGGCCAGGACCGTGCCGGCGGAGACGGTGTCGCCGGGGCTGACGTCGAGCCCGGAGACGGTGCCGGCCTTGTGCGCGGTCAGGGGCTGCTCCATCTTCATGGCCTCGAGCACCAGCACGAGGTCACCCTCGGCGACCTCGTCGCCGTTGTCGACGGCGATCTTCACGATGGTGCCCTGCATCGGGGAGGTCAGCCCGTCGCCGCCGGCCCCGGCCGCGGAGCCGCCGCGCGAGGAGCGGCTCTTGCGCGGCTTGGCCGCGGTGCCGTTGGGCTTGGCCGTGCCCGGCAGGGCCGGCAGGACGACCTCGAGGCGCTTGCCGGCGACCTCCACCACGATGGCCTGGCGCACCTCGGCCTCGGGGGCGGCCTGCGGGGTGGCGTCGAAGGGCGGGACCGTGTTGTGGAACTCCGTCTCGATCCAGCGGGTGTGCACCGTGAACGGCGAGCCGTCCTCGGGGGCGAACGCGGGGTCGGCGACCACGGCGCGGTGGAACGGCACGACCGTGGGCATGCCCTCGATCCGCAGCTCCTCCAGCGCCCGGCGGGAGCGCTCGAGCGCCTGTTGGCGGGTCGCCCCGGTGACGACGAGCTTCGCGAGCATGGAGTCGAAGTTCCCGCCCACGGTCTCCCCGGCCTCGACGCCGGAGTCCACGCGCACGCCGGGCCCGGAGGGCAGGGAGAACGCCGAGATGGTGCCGGGGGAGGGCATGAAGTTCCGGCCCGGGTCCTCCCCGTTGATCCGGAACTCCAGCGAGTGCCCGCGCACCTCGGGGTCCTCGTAGCCGAGGGCCTCGCCGCGGGCCAGCCGGAACTGCTCGCGGACCAGGTCGATGCCCGTGACCTCCTCGGAGACCGGGTGCTCGACCTGCAGGCGGGTGTTGACCTCGAGGAAGGAGATGGTGCCGTCGCGGCCCACCAGGAACTCGCACGTGCCCGCGCCCTGGTAGCCGGCCTCCCGCAGGATCGCCTTGGAGGACTCGTAGAGCCGCCGGTTCTGCTCCTCGCTGAGGAAGGGGGCGGGAGCCTCCTCCACGAGCTTCTGGTTGCGCCGCTGCAGGGAGCAGTCGCGGGTGGAGACGACGACCACGTTGCCGTGCGCGTCGGCCAGGCACTGGGTCTCCACGTGCCGGGGGGCGTCGAGGAAGCGCTCCACGAAGCACTCCCCGCGGCCGAACGCGGCCGTGGCCTCGCGCACCGCGGACTCGTAGAGCTCGGGGATGGCCTCGCGCTCGCGGACCACCTTGATGCCGCGCCCGCCGCCGCCGAACGCGGCCTTGATCGCGATGGGCAGCCCGTGCTCGTCGACGAAGGCGAGCACCTCGTCGGCGGAGGTGACGGGGTCCGTGGTGCCGGGCACCTGCGGGGCGTTCACCTTCTCGGCGATGTGCCGGGCGGCGACCTTGTCGCCGAGCTTGGCGATCGCGGCCGGCGGCGGGCCGATCCAGGTCAGGCCGGCCTCGAGAACGGCCAGGGCGAACTCGGCGTTCTCCGACAGGAAGCCGTAGCCCGGGTGCACGGCGTCGGCGCCGGAGCGGGTGGCCACGTCGAGGATCTTGTCGATCACAAGGTAGGACTCTGCGGCGGTGTTGCCGCCGAGCGCGTACGCCTCGTCGGCCATCCGGGCGTGCAGGGCGTCCCGGTCGGGGTCGGCGTACACGGCCACCGAGGCGATGCCCTCGTCCCGCGCGGCGCGGATCACGCGCACGGCGATCTCGCCGCGGTTGGCGACGAGCACCTTGGTGATGGGGCGGATGGCGCCGTCCGCGGGCTTGTTAGGGGTCACGTCTCACTCCTTGTCGAATCCTCGGATGCACTGTATTCCCCGGCGCAGCGGATCGCCCAACCACGGGTGGGGCCACCGGAAATGCGGTGCCGTTTCTGTAGGAGTCCTACAAAGAGGGGCGGGCGGCTCAGCCGCGGGGCGCCCACAGCTGGGGCACGGACACCCCGGCCCGGCCGGCCAGCGTGCGCAGGGTGCTCAGGCTCAGCCCGACGACGGCGTGCACGTCCCCCTCGACGCGCTCGACGAACGAGGCGCCCAGGGAGTCGATGGTGAAGGACCCGGCGACCTGCAGGGGCTCGCCGGTGGCGACGTAGGCCGCGACCTCGTCGTCGGACATCCGCGCGAAGAACACCTCGGCGCTCGCGGGGGCGCCGCCCGCGAAGCCGGTGCCCCCGGCGGCGGGGTCGCGGGTGTCCACGAGCCAGTGGCCGGTGTGCAGCACGCCGGAGCGCCCGCGCATGGCCGTGATCCGGGCGGTGGCCGTGCGCGCGTCGAGCGGCTTGCCGTGGACCTCGCCGTCGAAGGCGAAGACCGAGTCGCAGCCGAGCACCAGGGCCCCTGCCGCCTCGGGCAGCGCGGCGACCGCCTCGGCCTTCGCTCGCGCCAGGACCATCGCCGTCTCCTCGGCGTCCGTGACGCCCCGGGCGCGCACGACGGCGTCCTCGTCCACGTCGGAGACCAGCCGGTCGTGGCCGATCCCGGCGTCGGTCAGCAGCTTGGTGCGGGCGGGGGAGCGGGAGGCGAGGACGAGGCGGGGAGTCACGGTCCCAGGATACGCGGGCCCCGGCCGCCGCCGAGAGGCGGTGGCCGGGGCCCGGGCGCTGGGTCGCCCCGGCCCCGGCGCCCCGGCGAGACGGCCCGGGGCCCGCGGGCGGCCTAGAAGAAGCCCTGGGCGTCCTCGGAGTAGGACACCAGCAGGTTCTTCGTCTGCTGGTAGTGCTCGAGCATCATCAGGTGGTTCTCGCGGCCGATGCCGGAGGACTTGTACCCGCCGAACGCCGAGTGCGCGGGGTAGTTGTGGTACTGGTTCACCCACACGCGCCCGGCTTGAATGTCGCGCCCGGCGCGGTAGGCGAGGTTGCCGTTGCGGGCCCACACGCCCGCGCCCAGGCCGTAGAGAGTGTCGTTGGCGGTGGCGATCGCCTCGGCGTAGTCGGCGAACCGGGTCACGGAGAGCACGGGACCGAAGATCTCCTCCTGGAAGATGCGCATCGAGTTGCGGCCCTCGAACACGGTCGGGGAGACGTAGAAGCCCTCGGCCAGGTCGCCGCCGAGCTCGTTGCGCTCCCCGCCCACGAGCACCTTCGCGCCCTCCTGGACGCCGATGTCGATGTAGGACAGGATCTTCTGCAGCTGGTCGTTGGAGGCCTGCGCGCCGACCTGGGTGTTGAGGTCCAGGGGGTTGCCCTGGACCATGCCCTTGACGCGCTCGATCCCGTCGGCCAGCAGCCGGTCGTAGATGGAGTCCTGGATCAGGGCCCGGGAGGGGCAGGTGCAGACCTCGCCCTGGTTGAGGGCGAAGAACGCGAAGCCCTCGAGGGCCTTGTCGTAGAAGGCGTCGGCGGCGGCGGCGACGTCGGCGAAGAAGATGTTGGGGGACTTCCCGCCGAGCTCCAGGGTCACCGGGATGATGTTTTGGGACGCGTACTGCATGATCAGCCGGCCCGTGGTGGTCTCGCCGGTGAACGCGATCTTGCGGATCCGCGGGCTGGAGGCCAGCGGCTTGCCCGCCTCCACGCCGAAGCCGTTGACGACGTTGACCACACCCGGGGGCAGCAGGTCGGCGATGAGCTCGACGAGCACCATGATCGACGCCGGGGTCTGCTCGGCGGGCTTGAGGACGACGGCGTTGCCCGCGGCGAGGGCCGGCGCGAGCTTCCACACGGCCATGAGGATGGGGAAGTTCCACGGGATGATCTGCCCGACCACGCCCAGGGGCTCGTGGAAGTGGTAGGACGTCGTGTTGTCGTCCAGTTGCGACAGGGAGCCCTCCTGGGCGCGGATGGCCCCGGCGAAGTAGCGGAAGTGGTCGATCGCCAGGGCGATGTCGGCGTTGATGGTCTCGCGCACCGGCTTGCCGTTGTCCCAGGTCTCGGCGACGGCGAGCATCTCGAGGTGGGCCTCCATCCGGTCGGCGATCCGGTGGAGCACGAGCGCGCGCTCCGCGACGGGGGTCTTCCCCCACGAGGGCGCGGCGGCCCACGCGGCGTCCAGCGCCGCCTCGACGTCCTCGGCGGTGCCGCGGGCGACCTCGGTGAACGGCTTGCCGTTGACCGGGGAGATGTTCTCGAAGTACCGGCCCTTGGCGGGGGCGACCCACTGCCCGCCGATCCAGTGCTCGTAGCGGGGCTTGAAGGTCACCTTCGAGCCCTCGGTGCCCGGCGGCGCGTAGACGGTGGTGAGAGGCTGCGTTTCGACGGTCATGGCGGGCTGCTCCTTGTGCGAGGTGCGGGTGCGGCGCGGACGTCCTGCCGCACCGGTGTGATGCAGCTCACGCTACGCGCGGAACCGTTGCACGGACGTTGCACGCGGTGTCCACCCCGGTGTCCGCCCCGATGGCGGCGCGGGCAGGACATTGCGGACGCGTTCAGCGGCGCAGGCGCTCCAGCTCCAGCACGGCCTGCGTCCGGGCGGGGGAGCGGGCGGGCAGCAGGCGCAGCAGCAGCGCCCACGCCTCGGCGTCGTCGGCGGCTTCGGGCAGGGCCAGGTACTGGCGCACGGCCCCGGCGGAGCCGTCGGTGAGCACGGCCTCGCGCAGCAGCCCGGACAGGCGGTGGCGCAGGGCCACGACCCACGGGGCGTCCGAGTGGGGCAGCAGCGCCCCGGTGTACTCGCCCAGCGCGCGCCGGTGGAAGCCGCGGGCGAGCAGGTCCAGCACCCGGCCGGCGTCGGAGGGCAGGGGTGCTTCGAGCCGGTAGGGGCGGGAGGCGACCGTCAGCCCGTGCGGCTCCAGCAGCCGCCGCAGGCGCAGCACCTCCGCCCGCACCGTGGTCTCCCGGGCGCGGCCGTCCCACAGCCGGTCCGAGAGCTCCGCGGTGCTCAGCCCGCTGCCGCTGCGGGACAGGGCCAGGAGGATCTCCGCGTGCCGCTCGGTGAGCTCGACGGCCCGCCCGCCCAGCACCAGGGCTGGCGGGGTCCCGCCCAGCACGCGCAGCGCGGGGCCGGGCGCCGGGACGGCACAGGCGTGCGGGTCCGGTCCGGTGCGCAGTGCCGGGTCGGCCCGCAGGCCGGTGCGCAGGACCAGGGCGAGCTCGGCCTGCGCGGCGCGCACGGCGGCGCCGATGAGCGCGCGCGTGGCGGGGGCGACGGCGGCGTCGCCGCCGGTGAGGTCCACAGCCCCGAGCAGGTCGCCGGTGACCGGGTGCAGCAGCGGGGAGGCCGTGCACGACCAGGGGCGCGCCTCGGGGTAGAAGTGCTGCTCGCGGTGCACGGTCACGGTGCGGCGCAGCACGAGCGCTGTGCCGGGGGCGTTGGTGCCCACGGCGGGCTCGGACCAGTCGGCGCCCTCGACGAAGCCCATGGTCTCGGCGCGGCGGCGGGTCACGGCGCTGCCCTGCACCTGCAGGAGCACGCCGTGGGGGTCCGTGACGGCGACCACGAGCCCGGTGTCCTCGGCCAGCGGGGTGAGCAGCTCGTCGAGGACCGGCAGCAGCAGCCGCAGGGGCGCCCGGGCGTCGCGGACGTCGGCGCGGTCGAGCACGACGCGGGGCGCGCAGCGCTCCGGCGCCGCCAGGTGGTGCAGGGACCGGGCCCAGGACAGCCGCAGCAGCGGGTCCGTCGTCGTCCTCTCCACCGGTGCGCCCATTCCCCACCCCTTACCGGACGCCGTGATGCGCGTCTCACTTCCGCGTCCCAGGGTAGCGAGGCCGGGACGCGGATGCGCCGAGGGGCGGGGACGGGCGTCAGCGCGTCTAGGCGGGGGCCGGCGCCGCCACGGCCTCGGGGGCCTCGGGGGCGAACGGGTCCCCGGCGCGGGGGGCGTCGTAGAGGTCCCGGTCCAGCAGCCCCTCCCGGCGGGCGACGATCGTCGGCACCAGGGCCTGGCCGGCCACGTTGAGCGCGGTGCGGCCCATGTCGATGATCGGGTCGACGGCGAGCAGCAGGCCGACGCCGTCCAGCGGCAGGCCGAGGGTCGACAGGGTCAGGGTCAGCATCACGGTGGCGCCGGTGGTGCCGGCGGTGGCGGCGGAGCCGAGCACGGAGACCAGGGCGATGAGCACGTAGTGCGTCACGTCCAGGTCGATGCCGTAGAACTGCGCCACGAACAGCGCGGCGATCGCGGGGTAGACCGCGGCGCAGCCGTCCATCTTGGTCGTCGCGCCCAGGGGCACGGCGAAGGACGCGTAGGCCCGGGGCACGCCGAGGTTGCGCTCGGTGACGCGCTGGGTCAGCGGCATGGTGCCCACCGAGGAGCGGGAGACGAAGCCGAGCTGGACGGCCGGCCACACGCCCGAGTAGTACTGCCGGATGCTCAGCCCGTGCAGGCGCACGAGCACCGGGTAGACCACGAACGCCACGACCAGCAGGCCGGCGTAGACAGTGGCCACGAACACGACCAGCCCGCCCATCGAGGTCCAGCCGTACTCGTAGACCGCGCGCCCGATCAGGCCCAGGGTGCCGAGCGGGGCCAGGCGGATGATCCACCACACGACCTTCTGCACCACGGCCAGCGCGGAGCGCACGACGGCCAGGAACGGCTCGGCGGGGGCGCCCACCTTCAGCGCGGCGATGCCGACGGCGGCGGAGACCACGAGCACCTGGAGGACGTTAAAGTTCGCCGCGGTCTTCACGGTCTCGGCGTCCACGACGGTGGAGGAGACCTGCAGGCCCAGGAAGTTCCCGGGGACGAGGCCGGTGAGGAACGCGAGCCACGAGCCCTGCGTGCCCGTGTACGCCTCGGCCGGGGTGGCGGCCGCGGCGCCGGCGCCGGGCTGGACGACCAGGCCGAGCACGAGCCCGACGGTCACGGCGAGCAGTGCGGTGATGCCGAACCACAGCAGGGTCTTCCACGCCAGGCGCGCGGCGTTGGAGACCTCCCGCAGGTTGGCGATCGAGGAGATCACCGCGGTCACGATGAGGGGGACGACGGCGGCCTTGAGCAGGCTGACGTAGCTGGTACCGATGGTGTCGAGCGTGGTCATCAGCCAGTTGGGGGCCGTCTCCGGGTCACCGCCGAGGGCGTCGGCGGCGGCGCCGAGAGCGACGCCCAGGACGAGCGCCAGGAGGATCTGCGGGCCGAAGGAGGTCATCCACCGGGGCAGACGGCGAGTGCTTTCTGCGGAAATCATGTGCTCTACGGTACGGCGGCGAAGCATAGGAGGTCGAGGCTTTATGACGTTTGTGTTACGTGGGTTCGGTCACAGGTTCAGGGCATATTCCAAGGTGTCCAGGCCCACGGAGCCGAGCCGCAGGGCGCGGGAGTGGAAGTCCTTGAGCTCGAACCCCGGTCCGGCCGCGGCCCGCGCCCGGTCCTGGGCCTCCTCCCAGAGCCGCTGGCCCACCTTGTAGGACGGGGCCTGGCCGGGCCAGCCCATGTAGCGCATCCACTCGAAGCGCAGCGTGGCGTCGTGCATGACGATGTTCTCGCGCAGGAACCGCCACCCGTCCTCGGGCGTCCACACCTGCCCGGGGCGCGCGCCGCCCAGGGCGTCGCCGAGCTCCGCGGGGATCCGGTAGCCGCAGTGGAGGCCGATGTCGAAGACCACCCGCGCCGCGCGCAGCCGCTGGGAGTCGAGCATGCCCATCCGGTCCCCGGCGTCCTGGAGGAAGCCCAGCTCGTCCATGAGCCGCTCCGCGTACAGGGCCCAGCCCTCGCCGTGGCCGGCGACCCAGATCCCGGCGCGCCGCCAGAGGTTGAGCTCCCCCGAGTTGGCCAGGGCGGTGGCGAACTGGAGGTGGTGGCCCGGCACGCCCTCGTGGTAGACGGTCGTGGTCTCCTCCCACGTGGCGAAGCTGTCGGCGCCTTCGGGCACCGACCACCACATCCGTCCCGGGCGGGAGAAGTCCGCGCTGGGCATCGAGTAGTAGATGCCGCCGTCGTGGGTGGGGGCGATCCGGCACTCGAGCCGGCGCATGGGCCCCGTCATCTCGAAGTGGGTGTCCGCGAGCGCCTCCACGGCCGCGTCGGAGAGCTCCTGCATCCACGCCTGCAGGGCGTCGGTGCCGTGCAGGCGGCGCTCCGGGTCCGCGTGGAGGGCGGCCATGGCCTGCTTGACGCCCGCCCCCGGGGCGATCCGGCGGGCGAGCAGCTCCTGCTCCGCGACGACCGCGTGCAGCTGCTCGACGCCCCACGCGTAGACCTCCGCGGGGTCCACGACGGCGCCGAGGAACTGCTGCAGGCGCAGCACGTACTCGTCGGGCCCCACGGCGTCGGACTCCGGGGCGCCCGGGCTCAGCTCGTGGCCGAGGGTCTCGGCCAGCCGGAGGTAGGCGCCGCGGGCCGCGCCGGCCGCGTCGGCGAGCTCCTCGCGCAGGGCGCCGGGGACGCGGGGGTCCCGGGCGAGCAGGGCGAAGGACCCGTGCGCCGACGCGTAGCCGGTGCACATCCGGGCGGCGTTGCGCAGCTGTGCCGCGGAGGCCGAGCGGCCGCGGGAGCGCGCCTGGCGCAGGGCCCGGGTGTAGGAGTTCACCGCGGCGGGCACGCTGCGCAGCCGCCCGGCGATGCGGACCCAGTCCTCCTCCGACTCCTGGGGCAGGACGTCGAAGACGTCGCGGATCTCCTGGACGGGGGAGGAGATGTTGTTGACCTCCCACCCGGTCAGGCCCGCCTCGTGCAGGGTGAGGTCCAGGCCCAGCCGCTCGCGCAGGGCGTGGGCGGTCACCCGGTCGACGTCGTCCGCCGGCTCGGCGCGGGCCAGCTCGGCGAGCGCGGCGCGGGCCGCGTCGGTGTAGGCCTGCCCGCCCTCGGGGCCGAAGTCCCGGTACGCGGTCTCGTGCCCTGGGAAGCCGTGGACGGTGGCCCGGGCCGGGTCGAGCTCCATGGTGCGGCGGAACCACCGCTCGGCCACCGCGTCGACGGCGGTGGGCGCCCGGTGGGAGGTGCCGAGGGGGGCCGGGGCGCGGCCGGTGGCGGGCGCGCGGTCGGGCGGGGGAGTGCTCATGGACGTCACAGTAGCGCCGGAGCCGCCCCGGACCGGGGAGCGGGACCGTCCCCGTGCCGCCCGCCCCGCGCCGCCCGGGCCGGTTCGGGGCGGCTCAGGCTTCCGGCCGGGTCCGCCGCCAGGCGCCGCGGCCCGGGCGCAGCCGCAGGCCCAGCCGCATCCGCCGGAACTGGGACCGGCGGCCCGCGGAGCTCCTCGGGTCGGCGTCGGCCTGCTCCTGGCGGGCCAGCAGCACCGCGGTGACCGCGGCAATCTCCTCGGGCGTCGGGCTGCCGGCGACGAAGCGCAGCGCGGGGGCGCCCTCGTCGGGCTGGGGAGCGGTCACAGCGGGATGTTCCCGTGCTTCTTGGCGGGCATCGACGCGCGCTTCTCGCGCAGCGCCCGCAGGGCCTGGAGCACCTGGACGCGGGTCTCCGAGGGCGCGATGACCGCGTCCACGTAGCCGAGCTCCGCGGCCTGGTACGGGTTGAGCAGCTCCTCCTCGTACTTGCGCACCAGCTCGGCGCGCAGCGCGTCGACGTCCTCGCCGCGCTCGGCCGCGGCCCTGAGGTCCCGGCGGTAGAGGATCTCCACCGCGCCCTGGGCGCCCATCACGCCGATCTGCGCCGTGGGCCAGGCGAGGTTGACGTCCGCCCCGAGCTTCTTCGAGCCCATCACGATGTACGCCCCGCCGTAGGCCTTGCGGGTGATCAGGGTGACCAGCGGGACCGTGGCCTCCGCGTAGGCGTAGAGCAGCTTCGCGCCGCGGCGGATGATGCCGTTGAACTCCTGGTCGGTGCCCGGCAGGAAGCCGGGCACGTCCACGAGGGTGAGGATCGGGATGTTGAACGCGTCGCAGTGGCGCACGAACCGGGCCGCCTTCTCGGAGGCGGCGATGTCGAGGGTGCCGGCGAACTGCATGGGCTGGTTCGCCACGATCCCCACGGTGTGGCCCTCGACCCGCGCGTAGCCGATGAGCACGTTCGGGGCGTAGAGGGCCTGCATCTCGAGGAAGTGCCCGTCGTCGACGACGGCCTCGATCACCGCCCGCATGTCGTAGGGCTGGTTCGCGGAGTCCGGGACCAGCTCGTCGAGGGAGAGGTCCAGGTCGGTGACCTCGTCGTCCTGGTCGTGGTCGAGCAGGGGCGCGTCCTGCAGGTTGTTGGCCGGGAGGAACTCCAGCAGCTCGTGGACGAACTCGAACGCGTCCTGCTCGTCCTCGGCGAGGTAGGTGGCGGTGCCCGTGGTCGTGTTGTGCTGGCGGGCCCCGCCGAGGGTCTCCATGTCGACCTCCTCGCCCGTGACGGTCTTGATGACGTCCGGGCCGGTGATGAACATGTGCGAGGTCTTGTCCACCATGACGATGAAGTCCGTTAGCGCCGGGGAGTACGCAGCCCCGCCCGCGCACGGGCCCATGATCAGGGAGATCTGCGGGACGACGCCGGAGGAGCGGACGTTCATGTTGAAGATGTCGGCGAACATGGCCAGGGAGGCCACGCCCTCCTGGATCCGCGCCCCGCCGCCGTCGTTGATGCCGACGACCGGGCAGCCGTTGCGCAGCGCGAACTTCTGCACCTTGACGATCTTCTCGCCGTTGACCTCGGAGAGGGATCCGCCGAAGACCGCGAAGTCCTGGGAGTAGACGGCCACCAGCCGGCCGTCGACCGTCCCGTAGCCGCTGACCACGCCGTCGCCGGGCAGCTTCTTGGAGGCCATGCCGAAGGCCGTCGAGCGGTGGGTGGCGAGGGCGTCGAACTCCACGAACGACCCCTCGTCCAGCAGCATCTCGACGCGCTCCCGGGCGGTGTTGCGCCCGCGGGCGTGCTGCTTGTCGATCGCCGCCTGCCCCGCGGGCGCCTCGGAGCGCGCCCGGCGCTCCCGGAAGTCGGCGATCTTGCCGGCGGTGGTCGTCAGGTCGTGGGTCATGGCACCTCGTGGTCGGGGACGCGGCCGGGCCGGGGTCGTGGCCCGGTCCGGGGCGGTCAGGGGACCCGACCCACTCTAATCCGCGGCCGGGGCGGGCCCTGTTGTAGAAGTCCTACAAATTCCGGCCCCGGCCGCGGGAGCGCCCGGCCTCAGCCCACGTGCCCGAGGACGACCTTCCAGGGCCGGACCGTGCGCTCGGTGACGACGCCGTGGCGCACCAGGGGGTCCTCGTCGGTGAGCCGCTCGACCTCGGCGGCGTCGGCGGCGGAGAAGACGAGCAGGGCCCCGGCGGGCCCGTCGTCGTCGAACGGGCCGGAGGCCAGGAGCAGCCCCTGCCGGAGGAGCCCGCCGAGGAACTCCCGGTGCTCGGGCCGGCGGGCGGCCAGCACGTCCGCGGGCCCGCCGTAGACGTAGCGGACGGCGAAGGTCGTGGGGGTCTCGGCGCTGCTCATGAGGGCTCCTGGAGCTCGGGCCAGGCGCCGCCGCAGGGACCGGCGGCGGCCCGCCCAGGCGTCTCCCGGGGAGCCCGGCTATTACTGTGGGTACCACCCGACCCTACGCGCGGCGCGCCCCGGCGCCCAGGGACGGGGCCGCACCAGCGAGCGCCGCGCCCGCCGCCCGACCCTCCGAGGAGCACCGTGCCCGATCCCCGCGCCACCGGCGCCGACCTGCGCGCCCCCGCCGCGCTCGCCGCCCTCGACGGCCTGGGCCTGGGGCGCATCGAGGTCCTCGACGAGGTCGGCTCCACCAACGAGCACCTGGCCGCGGCCGCCGTCCACCGGCACCGCGGGGCGGCGGACGGGCCCCGCCCGGACCGGCCCTGGGCGGACCTGTCCCTGGTGGTCGCCGGGCACCAGAGCGCCGGGCGCGGGCGCCTGGACCGGGTGTGGACCACCGAGCCGGGCACCGCCCTGACCTTCAGCCTGCTGCTGCGCCCGGCCGATGAGCGCGGCCGGGCCCTGCCCACCCAGCACTTCCCGTGGCTGACCCTGCTCATGGCGGTGGCGGTCGTCGAGGCCCTCGAGGGGCTGGCCGGGGTGGACGCCCGGATCAAGTGGCCCAACGACGTGCACGTGGACGGGCGCAAGCTCTCCGGCCTGCTCGCCGGGCTCGTGGCGGACGGGGACCGTCCGCCGGCGGTGGTCCTGGGCGCGGGGATCAACGTGGGCCAGGAGGAGCTGCCCGTGGCCACGGCCACCTCCGTGCGCCGGGCGACCGGCCGCGCCGTCGAGCGCTCCGCCGTGCTGGCGGCCGTGCTCGCCGCCTTCGTCCCCCTCTACCGCTGCTTCTGCGCCGATCCGTCCGCGGTGGGCCCCGGCGGGGCCCTCCGGGCGCGGATCACCGCCCGGATGGAGACCCTCGGGCGCTGCGTGCGCGCCGAGCTGCCGGGCGGGCGCGCCCCGGTCGTCGGCACGGCCGTGGGGCTGGGGGACCACGGGAGCCTGCTGGTGCGCGACGCCGCGGGGGCCGTGCACGAGGTGACGGCGGGCGACGTCGTGCACCTGCGCCCTGCCCCCGCCGCCCCGGAGGGCTGAACGTGCCCGCGCGGATCCCCCTCCAGGCGGGGGAGCGGGTGCTGGTCTCCACCCGGGCCCACGGGCTGCGGCTGCTGCGGCCCTTCCTCGTGCTGCTGCTCACGGTGTTCGCCCTCTCCCTCGTGCAGCGGGCCCTGGCGCTGCGCTGGAACCCCGTCGTGGAGCCCTGGGCCACCGTGCGCTCCGTGCTGGACTACGCCCTGCTGGCGGCCGCCGCTTGGGTGCTCCTGCGCCGGGTGCTGCTCCCGGTCGTGCGCTGGTGGCGCACCCGGTACGTGCTCACCACCCGCCACCTCGTGCTCGTGCGCGGGCGCCGCGCGCCCGTGGCCCTGCCGCTGCGGCAGCTGCGGCGGGCGGGCGTGGAGCCCGGGCGCGGTCCCGCCCTGGGTCGGCGGGACGGGCGGGTCGTGGCCGACTTCGGCCCGTACGGCGGGCTGCGCCTGGAGCACGCCCCTGAGGCGCGGCGGCTGGCCGAGCTCGTGCTCCTCGCCGCCGGCGAGGAGCGGGGCCGGGGACCGGGGGGCCACGGCCCCTTCGGGGGCGCGGGCGAGCCCGGGGCGACCGGAGCCCACTAGAGTGGGACGGGACGCGGTCGCCGCACCGCGCCCGGACCTGCCCGAGCCCTGCGCGCCGAGCGTGCGGCACCCGGGCCGTCCACCAGGAAGAGGAGTGACGCGTGGCCAGTGAGGACTCGGAGACCCAGAGCGAGCCGGTGGTCGGCCCCCAGACGGAGCAGCTCAACCTCAACCTGCACAACCCGGTCCAGGCCAACCTCTACCGCTCGGACGAGTCGAAGGCCGCCGTGGGGGCCCTCGAGCGGACCCTGCTCGGCTCCGAGCGGGGGCTGCGCCGCCGCGAGGCCGCCCGCCGCGGCGGGCTGTCCCTGCTCTCCGCCCGGAAGGTGTGGCGGGCCCTGGGCTTCCCGAACCTCACCGACGACGACGTCTGGTTCACCGAGCAGGACTCCGAGGCGCTGCGGGTGCTCTCCACCATGGTCCTCGAGGAGAAGGTCACCGAGGAGGCGGCCCTGTCCCTGGTCCGCTCGATCGGGCAGATGACCGACCGCATGGTCGTGTGGCAGGTCGAGGCGCTGGTGGAGGACATGGTCGTGCACGAGGGCATGACCGATGCCGCGGCCCGCCGCCAGCTGCTGCACCTGCTGCCGGACCTCATCGACGCGGTCGAGCGGCTGCTCGTCTACTCGTGGCGACGCCAGATGAACGCCGCCGTGCAGCGGCTCGCGATGCGCGTCGAGCGCCCAGACGGGTCCACGAGCACGGACGGCGCCTCCGAGGAGGGCGGCTCCATCCTGCCGCTCGCCCGCGGCGTCGGCTTCGCGGACCTCGTCTCCTACACCTCCCTGTCCCGGCAGATGAACGAGCGGACCCTGGCGAACCTCGTGCAGCGCTTCGAGCACCGCTGCGCCGAGGTCATCGCCGTGGGCGGCGGCCGGCTGATCAAGACCATCGGGGACGAGGTCATGTTCCTCGCCGAGAGCCCGCAGGGCGGCGCCCAGATCTCCCTGGCCCTCGCCCGCGCCATCCGGGACGACCCCGAGCTGCCGCAGGCGCGCGTGGCCTTCGTCTGGGGACGGGTGCTGCCGCGCCTCGGCGACATCTACGGGCCCACGGTGAACCTGGCCTCGCGGCTCGTGGCGCTGACCGACCCCGGCTCCGTGCTCGTGGACGCCTCGACTGCCGCGGTGCTCGCCGGGGACGACCGCTTCATCCTCATCCCCCAGGCCACGCGCAACGTGCGCGGCTTCGGCGACGTGCAGCCCGTCGCGCTCTCCCAGGGCGCCGGTCCCGGGCTGGAGGTCGACTTCGAATGAGCGCTCCGCTCGTCATCCGCGCGGGGGCGGCCACGGACCGCGGCCTGCGCCGGGAGTCCAACGAGGACGCCCTCGTGGTCACCGCCGCCATGTGCGCCGTCGCCGACGGCATGGGCGGGCACGAGGCCGGCGAGATCGCCAGCGCCCTGTGCGTGCGCACGCTCGGGGCCTCCCCGCTGTTCGGGCTCGAGGACTTCTACGAGTTCCCGGTGGAGGAGCCGGACCCGCCCCTGGACGTGGCCCGCTTCCGGGCCACCGTGGAGCGGGAGCTGCGCCTGGACCCCGAGATCCCCAACGAGGCGATCGAGGCGGTCCGCCGCGTGCGCTCGGTGCTGTGGCAGGCCGACCGGCACATCCAGGAGGCCTGCGAGGGCCGGGCCGGGACCACGGTCACGGGCGTGTGGCTGCTGCAGATCGACGGCCGGATGCTGTGGATCGTCTTCAACACCGGCGACTCCCGCACCTACCGGCTGCACCCGGACCGCCCCGGGGACGTGGACGGGACCCCCGAGCTCGAGCAGCTGACCGTGGACCACTCCGAGGTGCAGTACCTCGTGTCCATCGGCCAGATCACCTCGGCCCAGGCGCTCGTGCACCCCCGCCGCAACGTCATCACCCGGGCGCTGGGCACGGGGCAGGTGTGGGAGCCGGACGTGTGGGTGCTGCCCGCGCGGCACGGCGACCGGCTGCTGCTGTGCTCGGACGGGCTCACCAACGAGCTCAGCGCCGCCCACATGGCACGGGTGCTGGCCGCGGTGGCCCACCCCAAGGAGGCGGCCGACGTCCTGCTCCAGGCCGCGCTGCGCACCGGGGGCCGGGACAACGTCACCGTGATCGTCGCCGACGCGGTGGTCCCCGGGCAGTTCGCCCCCGGCGCCTGAGCCCCCGCCCACGACGCCCCCGCCCACGACGCCCACGACCACGAGGACGACGGCGATGACCGCTGAGCCCGGCTCCCGCTCCCTCCGGGCGCGGCTGAGGCGCACGGTCCTGCTGGTCGCCGGCCTGAACCTCGCCTACTTCTCCGTCGAGGTCACGGTCGCCGTGGCCATCGGCTCGGTGTCCCTGTTCGCGGACAGCGTCGACTTCCTCGAGGACACCGCGATCAACCTGCTCATCGTCGTGGCGCTGGCCTGGTCCCCGCACCGGCAGGCGCTCGCGGGCAAGGCCATGGCCCTGGTCATCCTGGCCCCCGCCCTGGCCGCGGCGTGGCAGGCCCTCGCCGAGCTCGGTGATCCCGTCCCACCGGACCCTGCGGCCCTGGTGCTCACCGCCGGCGGCGCGGCCGCCGTGAACCTGCTCTGCTCCGCCGTCCTGGCCCGGTTCCGCCACCACGGCAGCTCCATGGCCCGGGCCGCGTTCCTGTCCGCCCGCAACGACGTCCTCGTCAACCTCGCCGTCGTGGCCATGGGCGTGCTCACGGCCTGGACGGGCTCCTGCCGGCCCGATCTGGTGCTGGGGCTGGTCGTCGTCGTCCTCAACGCCGGCGCCGCCAAGGAGGTCTGGGAGACGGCCGAGGAGGAGCGCCTGGCCGCCAGGGCCCTCGCCGGCGAGGAAATCGACTGACCCCCGCCTCCGGGGCGCCCGCCCGGAGACCGCGTGGGATCAGCGGGTCGGCCGCGGCAGGGCCGCCACCCAGGCGATCCCCGCGGCGACCTGGAGCACCCCGGTCGCCCGCATCAGGCCGGGACGCTGCGCGAACGCCTCCGCGGCCCGGCGCAGCGGAGCGGGCCCGATCGCCCAGCGCGCGGCGTGGGCGGTGGGGAACAGCGCGGCGACGACCCCGTCGCCGATGGTAACGATGGCGATGCTCTCCGCGATCCGCACGTGCACGGGAACCTCCGGGTGGTCGTCGGACGGGCGTGGTGGAACTGCCAGTGTGCCGCGGATCCCCGGAAGGGGCGACGTCACGGTCCGTCATCTCTT
The DNA here is from genome assembly GCF_023715525.1 of Kocuria rosea. Taxonomy (GTDB): domain Bacteria; phylum Actinomycetota; class Actinomycetes; order Actinomycetales; family Micrococcaceae; genus Kocuria; species Kocuria rosea_A. The sequence goes on from NZ_JAMBOG010000008.1 coordinate 102,325, forward strand.
GCCCTGCGTCCCCGCCCGCAGTAACGTACAACCAAATGGTTGTAGAAATCGAGTGGACGGACGACCAGGTCGACCGGATCTTCCAGGCCCTCGCGGACACGACCCGGCGCGACATCGTCACCCGGGTGCTCCGCGAGGAGCAGTCGGTCTCGGCGCTGGCGGCGCACTACGCGATGAGCTTCGCCGCGGTGCAGAAGCACGTGGCGGTGCTCGAGCGGGCCGCCCTGGTCGTCAAGCAGAGGCGCGGGCGGGAACAGGTGGTGCACGCGAACATGAGCACGCTGCGCCAGGCCGCCCGGTTGCTGGACGACTACGAGCAGCTCTGGCGCCGGCGCGTGCTGAGCATCGAGGACCTGCTCGCCGAGGAGGTGCCCCCCGGGGTCCGGGGGGCCGAGTAGGAAGGAACGAGGACATGCCGGTCATCGATGTGCAGAAGGACGCAGAGGCGCTGACCCTGACGTTCGTCGCCGAGTTCGACGCCAGCGTGGAGCGCGTCTGGCGGGTCTGGGAGGACCCGCGGCAGCTGGAGCGCTGGTGGGGCCCGCCCGAGTGGCCCGCCACCTTCGAGCAGCACGAGTTCGTCGAGGGCGGGCGCAGCCGCTACTACATGACGGGTCCCGACGGGGAGAAGGCGCACGGGTGGTGGAAGATCACCGCGCTCGACGCCCCGCACCGCCTGGAGTTCGACGACGGCTTCGCCGACCAGCACGGCGAGCCCGAGGCCTCCATGGGCACCAGCCACGGCGTCGTGACCTTCGACGCCATCGACGGCCGGACCCGCATGACCACGGTCTCGACCTTCGAGAGCGCGGAGCAGCTCGAGCAGATGCTCGAAATGGGCATGGAGGAGGGCATGCGCCAGGCCATGGGGCAGATCGACGGCGTCCTCGCCGACGCCGTGCGCCCCGCCGGCGGCTGAGGCGAGCCCGTCCCCGCACGGCGGCGGCCCCCGGGATCCTCCGGGGGCCGCCACCGTGCGCGAGGACGGATCGGGTCCGCGTGGATCGGGTCCGCGTGGATCGGGTCCGCGTGGATCGGGTCCGCGTGGATCCGGTCTGCGCCGATCAGGCCTCCACGGGGGCGGTCTCGGGCGCCCCGGCCGGTGCGTCCGCCCCGCGGCCGCGCACCTCGGCGCGCTTCCCGGCCTTCCTCCCGGCCTTCTTCCCCGGCTGCGGCCCCGCCCCCTGCTCCGGCGTCTGCTCGGGCTCCGGCCCGGGCCTGTGCTCCGCTCTCTTCTCCGCCTTCTTCAGCGGCTTCAGCTCCAGGCGGCGCTCGTGCCGGCGCTCGGCCTGCTTCTCGGTGCGCCGCTCGGCCTGCTTCTCGGCGCGCCGCTCCTTCTTCCGCTCCTCGGGTGCCTTCTCGCCCGGGGCGCCCGCGGCCGGTGCGGCGGACCGCCGGGCGGGGGCCCTCTCCTTGACGGGGGCGTCCCCGGAGGCCCGCAGCCGGCGGTAGTGCTCGGCCGCCTCCTCCTGGCGCCGGGCCTCGATGCCCGTGGCGATCTCCGCCCGCAGGTGCTCAGGTGCCAGCTCGAACGCCGCCACGAGGTCCAGGGCGTGCGGGCGCAGCCGGGCGAGCAGACGGTCGATGTACTCGTCGATGCTGCGGCCGCGGCGCATCGACAGGCGGCCGTAGGACAGGTACCACGCGAGGTTCTTTTCGATCAGCCGCAGCCCGAAGACGTCGCGCAGCCAGGTCAGCACCGTGCGGGTGCCCGGGTCCTCCACCTGCTGCACGCCCCGGGTGAACGCCTCCCACTGCAGCAGCTCGGCGTGGGCGCGGGCCACGGCGATGAGCTTGTACTGGTGGTCGTTGAACAGGGCGGCGGCCTCGGCGCGGGGCAGCTTGGCGCTGGGCCGCAGCGCCTCGGCGATCTCCGCGACCATCGTCTCCACCCGGTCGGCGAGCAGCGCGTGCTGGGCGGACTCGTCGCGCAGGGCGTTGACGGAACGGCGCACGTCGCCGGTGTCCCGGAACGCCTGCCCCAGCTTGCGCAGCCCCGACCGGTGGTACGTGGCCTCGGTCGCCCGGCCGGCCACGTAGCGGGCCATCACGCCCACGTCCACGTTCTTGAACTCGTTGGACCAGTCCGACAGCAGCCGCTTGGCCACCAGCTGCAGCAGCACGGTGTTGTCGCCCTCGAACGTCGCGTAGACGTCGAGGTCGTGGCGCAGCGAGGTCAGCCGGTTCTTCGTCAGGAACCCCGCCCCGCCGCACGCCTCCCGGCACGTCTGCAGGGTCTCGAGCGCGCTCCACGTGGAGAGGGCCTTGAGCGCCGCGGCGAGGGTCTCCAGGTCCTGCCGGTTCTCGTCCGTGTCCTCGCGGCCGGAGAAGACGTCGTCGTACTTGTGCAGCAGCTCCTGGTGGGCGAAGTGCATGGCGTACGTCTCGGCGAGCAGCGGCAGCAGCCGCCGCTGGTGCTGCTGGTAGTCCAGCAGCACCTCCTCCTGCACGTCCGAGGACGCGTTGAACTGGCGGCGCTCGCTGCCGTAGCGGACCGCGATGCTCAGCGCGACCTTGTTCGCCACGACGGCCGCCCCGTCGAGGGAGACCCGGCCCTGCACGAGCGTGCCGATCATCGTGAAGAACCGCCGGCCCGGGCTCGCGATGGAGGAGCTGTAGGTGCCGTCGGGGGCCACGTCCCCGTACTTGTTGAGCAGGTGCGTGCGCGGCACCCGGACCCGGGTGAAGTGCAGCCGGCCGTTGTCGATGCCGTTGAGCCCGCCCTTGTGGCCGTCGTCCTCCCCGCCCACGCCGGGCAGGAAGTTCCCGTCCTCGTCGCGGATCTCCACGTAGAACGCGTGCACCCCGTGGTCGACCCCGAGGGTGATCAGCTGGGCGAAGACCACGGCGGCGCGACCGTGCACCGCGGCGTTGCCGAGGTAGTCCTTCCACGCCGCCCTGAACGGGGTGTGGATCTCGAACTCCTCCGTGGCCGGGTCGTACGTCGCCGTCGTGCCGATGGAGGCGACGTCGGAGCCGTGGCCGGTCTCGGTCATGGCGAACACGCCGGGGACCGTCAGGTCGCGGATGCCGTCGAGCCAGCGGCGGTGGTGCTCCGCGGTGCCGAGGTTGAGCACCGCGGAGCCGAACAGGCCCCACTGCACCCCGGCCTTGATCTGCATTGAGGGGTCCCCGAGCAGCAGCTCCTCGAACCCGGAGACGTTCCCGCCCGGGTCGTCCTGCCCGCCGTAGGCCTCCGGCAGGCCGCGGCTCATCGTGCCGTGCTCGACGAGCAGGTGCAGCTGGCCCAGCACCCGCTCGCGCTGGTCCTGGTAGGTGAGGTTCTCCCGGGTGTGCAGCCGCTCGTCGAGCAGCATCCGGCGGGTCTCGCGCCGGACCTCGGCCCAGCGCCCGAGCAGCAGCTCGCCGAGGGCGGCGACGTCCACGGCCGGGTCCGCGGCGGTGGGAGGGGGAACGGGGCGGTCGACGGTGGTGGTCATGGTCGCTCCTGTCGTGGGTGCCCGGGCGCCGCCGGCGGTGGCCGGGCGCCCGCGGGGCGGTGGTGGGTCGGAACAGCGGGTCGGAACGGTGAGTCGGACGGGCGGTCCGGCGCGGAGGATCAGCCGGCGGGGTCTCCCGGCGCGGGCGCGACGGAGGGGCGCAGGCCGTTGACGGCCCACCCGAGGATGAGCTCCGCCATCCGCTCGCGGGGCGGGCGGGCCGTGCCCGCGGGCGTGTTCATCCAGGCCTCGCCGGCGCCCCGGACCATGCCGATCGTGGAGGACGCCCAGTAGCTGAGCAGCGGCTCCTCCAGCCGGCGCCCGTCGGGGGAGTGGCGCACGTGCGCCTCCGCGAGCAGGGACGCCACGGAGTCGGCGAACTCCTCGATGAGGTAGCGCTGCCCGTGCGGGTCCGGCTCGGCGGGCGGCTCCTCCCTGCCCGCCTTCTCGCCCCTGGCGCGCTCGTGCCGGTGCCGCTCGTGGCGGCCGGGGTCCGGGGCCACCCCGACGACGAAGCGGTACACCGCCGGGGAGCGCTCGATGCTCAGCAGGTACTCCGCGACCATCGCCTCCACTGTGCCCTCGAACGTGCCGGCCGCGCGGGCCGCCTCCCCGAGCCGGTCGCGCATGCGCGTCACGGTGTACTCGCCCACCGCCCGCTGCAGCCCCGCCTTGTCCCCGAAGTACCGGTAGTAGACGGACTTGGAGGTGCGGCACGCGGAGGCGATCTCCTCCATGGACGCCTGCGGCCCGATCTCGTCCACGGCGCTGCGCGCGGTGCGGATGAGCTCGACCCGGCGCTGGGCGCGGTGCCGGGCCCAGCGGGACGAACGGCCGTCGGGGGCGGGAGCGGCGTCCTCGGGGGCGGGCTCCGGCGTGTCGATCTGTTTCACGATACCCAGGGTATCAGGTAATATCGGCGGTGACGTGACCGCCATCACAGCAGACCGAGGAGCACCTCATGACCGAGTCCCCCCGCCCCGACCAGGCTCCCGGCCGGGCCGCCGAGCACGGCCCGGAGTCCACCGCCGAGCGGACGACCCCGAGCGGCGCCGACCGGACCGGCTTTGCCCGCCGTGCCGTCGTGGTCGGCGGCAACCGGACCCCGTTCGCCCGGGCCCACGGCGCCTACGCGAGCGCGAGCAACCAGGACATGCTCACCGCCGCCCTCGACGGCCTGGCCGCGCGCTACGGCCTCGCGGGCGAGCGGATCGGCGAGGTCGCGGCCGGCGCGGTGCTCAAGCACCCGAAGGACTTCAACCTCACCCGCGAGGCCGTGCTCGGCTCCGTCCTGGACCCCCGCACCCCCGCGTTCGACGTCCAGCAGGCGTGCGCCACCGGGATGGAGGCCGTCTCCACCCTGGTCAACAAGATCCGCCTGGGGCAGATCGACTCCGCGATCGCCGGCGGCGTGGACTCCGCCTCGGACGCCCCCGTCGTCGTGAGCGAGCGGCTGCGCCGGTCCCTGCTGGAGCTCAACCGGGCGAGGACCACCCCGCAGAAGCTGCGCGCGCTCGCGAAGCTGCGCCCGGCGGACCTCAAGCCCGTGGCCCCCGGCACGGGGGAGCCGCGCACCGGCCTGTCCATGGGCGAGCACCAGGCCCTCACCACCGCCCGCTGGGGCATCACCCGCGGGGCCCAGGACGAGCTGGCCGCCGCCAGCCACCGGAATCTCGCCGCCGCCTACGACCGCGGCTTCTTCGACGACCTCGTCACCCCGTTCCGGGGCCTGTCCCGCGACAACAACCTGCGCCCGGACAGCACCGTCGAGAAGCTCGCCGGGCTCAAGCCCGTGTTCGGGAAGTCCCTCGCCGCGGAGGCCACCATGACGGCGGGCAACTCCACGGCCCTCACCGACGGGGCCTCCGCCGTGCTGCTCGCCTCCGAGGACTGGGCCGCGGAGCACTCCCTGCCCGTGCTGGCCGAGGTCGTGGACGTCGAGGCCGCGGCCGTCGACTTCGTGCACGGCGACGAGGGCCTGCTGATGGCCGGCGCCTACGCCGTGCCCCGCCTGCTCGAGCGCCAGGCGCTGACCTTCGCGGACTTCGACTTCGTCGAGATCCACGAGGCGTTCGCCGCCACGGTGCTCGCCAACCTCGCGGCGTGGGAGGACGAGCAGTTCGGCCGCGAGCGGCTCGGCCTGGCCGGCGCGTTCGGCACCGTGGACCGCGCCCGGCTCAACGTCGTCGGGTCCTCCCTGGCGACCGGCCACCCGTTCGCCGCGACGGGCGGGCGCATCGTCGCGACCCTCGCCAAGCTGCTGCGCGAGCGCGCGGACGCGACCGGCCGTCCCGCCCGCGGGCTCGTCTCCGTGTGCGCCGCCGGCGGCCTGGGCGTCGCCGCCGTCCTCGAGGCCCGCTGACCCGGCCGTCCCCGCCCCTCCGACCAGCAAGGACACCGAAGGACCCCTCATGGCAGACACCTATCTCGACCTCGTCAGCTCCGCCCCCGGCGCCGAGCTCGCCCGCCGGCTCGGGCTGCCCCGCCCGGTGCGGCTGCGCCGCCACCGGGCGGGGGCGCCCCTGGTGCCCGGCCCGGTGCTCGTGCTCGGCCGCGGGGAGGAGGCGGACCGGATCGCCGCGGCCCTGCTCGGCTGGGACCTCGACGTCCGCCGCCACCCCGACGACGTCGCCCGCTTCGGGGCGATCGTGCTGGCCCTCACGGAGCTCACCGCGCCCGCGCAGCTGGCGGAGCCCGCGCTCGGGCTGGGCGGGGTGCTGCGCTCCCTGGCCCCCGGCGGGCGGGTGGTCGCCGTCTCCCGGCCCGCCCCGGGGATCGGCGCGGGGGCGGCCTCGGCCACCCCCGCGGGCGCCGTCCCGCTCCCGCCCGCCGAGGCCGCGGCGCGCCAGGCCGTCGTCGGCCTCCTGCGCTCGGTCGCCCAGGAGCTGCGCGGCGGAGCCACCGCCAACGGCGTCCTGCTCGCCGAGGGCGTGGCCCCGGAGGCCCCGAGCGTGCTGGGCGCCCTGCGCTTCCTGCTCTCCGGGCGCAGCGCATTCGTCTCCGGGCAGTTCGTCACGGTCGGCGACGACGCCGGGTCGCTGCCCGCCGACTGGGAGGCCCCGCTGCGGGGCAGGGTGGCCGCCGTCACCGGCGCCGCCCGGGGCATCGGCGCGCAGATCGCCCGGACCCTCGCCGAGGCCGGCGCGCGCGTCGTCGTCGTCGACGTCCCCGCCGCCGGCGAGGCCCTCGCCGGGCTCGCCAACGAGTTGCGGGCCGTGGCCCTGCAGCTCGACGTCACGGACGAGCGCGCGGGGGAGCGGATCCTGGAGCTCGCCCGCGAGCGCTTCGGCTGCCTCGACGTGGTGGTGCACAACGCCGGGATCACCCGGGACAAGCTGCTCGCCAACATGGACGAGGCCCGCTGGTCCTCCGTGCTCGCCGTCAACCTCGAGTCCCAGCTGCGGATGAACGACCAGCTCCTCGCCGGGGAGGGGCTCGGGCAGGCCCCGAGGATCGTGTGCCTCGCCTCCACCAGCGGCGTCGCCGGCAACCGCGGCCAGACCAACTACGCGGCCTCCAAGGCGGGGGTGATCGGGATGGTCGCCGCGACGGCGCCGCTGCTCGCCCGGCGCGGGGGCACCATCAACGCCGTGGCCCCCGGGTTCATCGAGACGGAGATGACCGCGCGGATCCCAGCGGCCCGCCGCCAGGTCGCCCGCCGGCTCAACTCGCTCCAGCAGGGCGGGCTGCCGGAGGACGTCGCGCAGGCCGTGTTGTTCCTGGCCTCGGACGCCGCCGGCGGCGTCAACGGCCAGACGCTGCGCGTGTGCGGCCAGAACCTGGTGGGGGCGTGAGCGTGGACGCCACCGCCCGCGAGCAGGTCGTGCTCACCGACGTCCCCTCCCTGCGCCGCCTCTACGCCCGGGCGGCCACGACGGCGGCCGGGAGCGGGCTGACCCGCGCGCTCGGCGCCCGGCGGCCGGGCCGCGCCGGCGAGGCCCCGGCCGTGCCCGGGCTGCCGGCGGCCGAGCACGTGGTCGAGGGCGTGACCGTGGCCGCGGCCGGGCACGAGGCGTTCTGCCGCGTGGTCGGCGCGCCCCTGCGGGAGGGCCCCGGCGGGACCGAGGCGTTCTCGGGACACCTGCACTCCCTCGCCTTCCCCGTGGCCATGAGCGTGCTCACCCGGCGCGACTTCCCGCTGCCGGTCCTGGGCATGGTCCACCTGGCCAACGATGTGGAGCACCGCCGGCCCGTGGCGGTCGGGGAGGACCTCACCGCCACCGCCCACGCCGAGAGGCTGCGCCCGCACCGGGCCGGCGCGCAGGTCGACGTCGTCGCCCGCCTCGCCCGGGAGGACGGCGAGCTCGTCTGGGAGGGGCGCTCCACCTACCTGGCCCGCGGGGTGCGGGTGCCGGGCCCGGTCGCCGACGCGCCGCGCGCGCAGTTCGTCCCGCCCGCGCCCACGGCGAGCTGGCGGCTGCCGGGCGGCGTGGGCCGCGACTACGCGGCGGTGAGCGGGGACTGGAACCCCATCCACCTCTCGGGCCCGTCCGCGCGCGCCCTCGGGATGAAGGGCGCCATCGCGCACGGCATGTACACCGCCTCCCGCGCCCTCGCCCAGGTCGGCGTCCCCGCCGGCACGGCCTTCCGCTGGACGGTGGAGTTCGCGGCCCCGGTGCTGCTGCCGGGCACCGTGGCCGTCGCCGTCGCCGACGACGGGCGCGGGCCCGGCTGGCGGAGCTCCACCTACGCGGGGTGGGACCCGCGGCGCGGGCGCCCCCACTTCACCGGTGCGGTGACGCGCCGGGACGGCTGAACCGACGGCGCGGCCGGGTCCCCCGGCCGCGCCGTCGGCCGTGCTGTCCGCGCCGTGGGTCACAATGGTCCGGTGAGCCCACAGCGAAGCACCGCAGCGAAGCCCGTCGACGCCACCGGCCAGGACCTGAACCCGGCCGAGCCCGGCGAGGACCTCAAGGCCGAGTACGCGGACCTCGTGGACCGGGTGCGGCAGGCGCGCACGGCGTACTACGTGGAGGATGCCCCCACCATCTCCGACGCCGAGTACGACGGGCTCTACCGCCGGCTCGAGGAGATCGAGGCCCTGCACCCGCAGATCGTGGCCAACGACTCGCCGACCCAGGAGGTCGGCGGCGAGGTCTCCGCGGCGTTCACGCCGGTGCAGCACCTGGCGCGGATGTACTCCCTCGAGGACGTCTTCTCGATCGACGAGCTCACCGCGTGGATGGACAAGGCCGCCGCCTCGATCGCGGCGCTGCCCGGGGCCCCGGACCCCGCGTGGCTGACCGAGCTGAAGATCGACGGCCTGGCCGTGAACCTGCTCTACCGCGACGGCGAGCTCGTGCGGGCCGCGACCCGCGGCGACGGCACCACCGGGGAGGACGTCACGCACAACGTGCGCACCATCGCGTCCATCCCGGCGCGGCTCGCCGGGGAGGACGTCCCCGCGGAGGTCGAGGTCCGCGGCGAGGTGTTCATCTCCTCCCGCGACTTCCGCGCCCTCAACGAGGCGATCGTCGCCGAGGGCCGCGCGCCCTTCGCGAACCCCCGCAACGCCGCGGCCGGCTCCCTGCGGCAGAAGGACCCGGAGGTCACCGCCCGCCGCCGGCTGTCCATGTACGTGCACGGCATCGGCGCCGCCACGGGCCTGGAGGCGCCGAGCCAGTCCGCGGTCTACGGGCTGCTCGAGCGCTGGGGCCTGCCCGTGAGCCCCTACTACAAGGTGCTCTCCTCCGTCGAGGAGGTGCTCGCGTTCATCGAGGAGTACGGCCACCGCCGCCACGACCTCCTCCACGAGATCGACGGCATCGTGGTGAAGGTCGACGACCGGCGCACGCAGTTCCGCCTCGGGCACACCTCCCGCGTGCCGCGCTGGTCGGTCGCCTACAAGTACCCGCCCGAGGAGGTCAACACCACACTGGTGGACATCCTGGTCAACGTGGGCCGCACCGGGCGGGTCACCCCCTTCGGCCTCATGGAGCCCGTGCGGGTCGCCGGGTCCACCGTGGAGATGGCCACCCTGCACAACCAGGACGTCGTGAAGGCCAAGGGCGTGCTCATCGGCGACACCGTGGTGCTGCGCAAGGCCGGGGACGTCATCCCCGAGATCGTCGGGCCCGTGGTGGCGCTGCGGGACGGCACCGAGCGCGAGTTCGTGATGCCCACCCACTGCCCCTCCTGCGGCACCGAGCTGCGCCCGGCCAAGGAGGGCGACGTCGACATCCGCTGCCCCAACGCCCGCAGCTGCCCCGCCCAGCTGCGCGAGCGGGTCTTCCACGCCGCCGGGCGCGGGGCGTTCGACATCGAGGCGCTCGGCTACGAGGCCGCCCTCGCCCTCACCCACCCCGCCGAGCCCGCGACCCCGCCGCTGACGAGCGAGGCCCACCTGTTCGACCTCACCGCCGAGGCCCTGCGCGACGTGCGGATCCGGCGGGAGCGGAGGTCCAAGGGTGTGGCCACGGGCGAGACCGAGCTCGTGCCGTACTTCTGGACCAAGGGCACCGCGAAGAAGCCCTCCGAGCCCACCGCGACCACCCGCAAGCTCTTCGAGGAGCTCGAGAAGGCCAAGTCCCAGCCGCTGTGGCGGGTGCTCGTGGCGCTGTCCGTCCGGCACGTGGGACCCACCGCCGCCCGCTCCCTGGCCACCGCGTTCGGCTCCATGCGGGCGATCCGGGAGGCCGACGAGGCGACGCTCGCCCAGGCCGACGGCGTGGGCCCGACCATCGCCGCGGCCCTCACCGAGTGGTTCGCCGAGCCCTGGCGCCGCGAGATCGTCGACCGCTGGGCGGCCGCCGGCGTGCGCATGGAGGACGAGGTGGACGCGTCCGTGCCCCGCACCCTCGAGGGGGTCACCGTGGTGATCACCGGCAGCCTCGAGCGCCACAGCCGCGACTCCGCCAAGGAGGCCGTGCTCGTGCGCGGGGGCAAGGCCGCCGGCTCCGTGTCGAAGAAGACGCAGTTCGTGGTGGCGGGCGAGAACGCGGGCTCCAAGCTGGACAAGGCCGAGCAGCTGGGCGTGCCGGTGCTCGACGAGGACGGCTTCGAGCGGCTCCTCGCCGAGGGGCCCGGCGCCTTCGCCGGCGCCGAGGCCACGGGCGGCGGGGCCACGGGCACCGGCCCCGAGGTCGCCGCCCTGCTCGACGACGGGAACGGGGAGTGACCGTGGGACGCCACGACGACGCGCTCGAGGGCCTGGGGCCCACCGGAGGGGAGCTCGAGGAGTTGCTGGAGGTGGCGCTGGCCGCCGCGGAGGCCGGCGCCGCGGTGCTGCGGGGCCGCGACAGCGCACGCCTCGGCGTGACCGGCAAGTCGGGGGAGGGCGACTGGGTGACCCGCTTCGACGTCGCGGCCGAGCAGGCCGTGCTGCGGGCGATCCTCGACCGCCGCCCGCACGACACCGTCACCGGCGAGGAGTCGGGCACCCACCACCCCGAGCACCCCTCCGGGATCCGCTGGTCGGTGGACCCCCTGGACGGGACCACCAACTTCATCCGCGACATCGTCTACTACTGCACCTCCGTGGCCGCCGCGGACGCCCAGGGCAACTGGCTGGTGGGCGCCGTCAACGCCCCCGCCCTGGGCCGGACGTACTACGCCGTGCGGGGCACCGGCGCCTGGGTCGAGCGCGACGGCGGCGTGCGGCGCCTCGAGGGACCCGTGCCGGGCCGCCCGGGCCGGCTCTACGGCACCGCCTTCTCGTTCGACGCCGCTGCGCGCGAGCGCCAGATCGATACCTTCTTGATGTCGATGAAGCACTACACGGACCTGCGGCGTCTGGGTTCGGCGGCCCTGGACCTGTGCATGGTGGCCGACGGGACCCTCGACGGCTACGCCGAGCAGGGGCTGCACGAGCACGACTGGGCCGCCGGCGCGCTCATCGCCGAGGAGGCGGGAGCGCTCGTGGTGCGCCCCGACCTGCCCTCCCCGGCGCAGGGCGAGGTGCCCGCGCAGGCCCGGCGGGCCGCCTGGATCACCGCACGTGAGCGGGGCATTCCCGGCTGAGAGCGGCCCCTGCCGGGGGTGCGTGGGCGAGAACACACCGGTCGTGATTTGACCGTGACCTTTTCGTTGCCGTAGCGTGACCGACGAGCGTTTTCCCCGAGGGCCACGGCCCTCCGCTCGTGCGGAGCCTGCGCTCTGCCGCCGGTGCTCCTTCGCGCCGGCTCCCCGCACGCACCGAATGTGGCTTACACCACCAAGCGTGCAAAAGGGTGGCGGAACTAAAATCGTTACGCTACCGTTATCAACAGCTTCCCCGAGGATCCCCTCCGGGGATCCGGTGTGCCCTGTGCCCGTGCACAGGACCGCCACAACTCCATGCTGGGTGCTGCCGTAACACCGTACGTCGTCTACAAGGCAGACACCTGTGAACACATACCCAAACAACACCATCGACGGGTAGACGACAGCGCGAAGACATCCGGGGACGGAAACGAGCGCAGGTGGCCCAAGGGAGCATCATGAACAACACCTCCGCTATCCGTCGCAACGTCCGTCGTGGTGCCGCCGCCCTGATCCTGGGCGGGACCGCCGTGGGCGCCATGACCCTGCCGGCCAACGCCGTTCCCACCTCCACCTGGGACGCCCTCGCCGAGTGCGAGTCCGGCGGCAACTGGGGCATCAGCACCGGCAACGGGTTCTCCGGCGGTCTGCAGTTCACCCCCTCCACCTGGGCCGCCTTCGGCGGTCAGGGCGACCCGACGAACGCCTCCAAGTCCGAGCAGATCGCCGTGGCCGAGCGCGTGCTCGACGGCCAGGGCTGGGGCGCCTGGCCCGCCTGCTCCTCGCAGCTGGGCCTGTCCGGCAACGCCGGCGCCACCCCCACCGCCGTGATCCCGCAGTCCACCTCCGTGGCCCCGGTCGCCGCCCCGGCTCCCGCGGCCCCGAAGGCCGTCGAGGCCCCGGCCCCGGTCGCCGCCCCGGCACCCGCGGCCCCGAAGGCCGTCGAGGCCCCGGCCCCGGTCGCCGCCCCGGTCGTCCAGTACGTCGCCCCGGCCGCCACCGTGGCCCCGGCCGCCGTCTCCGGCGGCAGCTACACCGTCACTGCCGGTGACACCCTCTCCGTGATCGCCGGCAAGCTCGGCGTCAAGGGTGGCTGGGAGGCCCTCGCCGCCGCCAACGGCGGCACCATCGCCGACCCGAACCTGATCTTCCCGGGCCAGGTGCTGAACATCCCCGCCTGATCCTCCCGGATCCGGCCCGCGCGGCACGTCCGCGCTCCCACGACGAAGGGCCCCTCCCGAGCGGGAGGGGCCCTTCGTCGCGCCCGGGGCCCCGGGCGGCACGGGATCAGGGCCACAGCCACCGGGTCGCCGGATCGACGGAGGCGTCGCCGAAGCCGACCGAGCGCTCGGCGCCCTTGACCCGGTAGGGCAGCACCACCATCAGGGCCTCCCCCTCGCGGTGCTCCAGCTCGACGGCCACGGCGGTCTGGCCGGAGCGGTCCGGCAGCGTCACGGGGAACGCCACCCCGGCGCACAGCACCTCGTCGCGCAGCTGCGCGGCCTTCGCCCGCAGGGCCTCCAGGGCGGCCTCGGGGGCCAGCTCCTCGAGCTGCTCGGGGGCCAGCGCGTCGAGCTCGTACTCCCCGTCCTTGCGCGCGGTGACCAGGAACGCCGGGAACGCCCCGTAGCGGCCCAGCTGCTCCTCCGCCACGGCCTGGACGTGGGCCATCATCGTGTCGATCGTCTCCTGGGCGTCCTTGCTGACCCGCTGCCGCCACGCGTTGGCGGCGTCGGCCGCGGACGTCGCGCGCGTCGCCGACCCCGTCCGGGCCCGCCCGCGGGGGCGCTCCTGGGGGTCCTTCTTCGCGCCGCGGGCCTTCTTGGTGCGGGCGGGGGTGTTCTTGGCCATGTCGTGGTGCTCCTGTGCCGTGGTCGGTGGTCCCTCCCAGGGTATGCCGGGCCCGGGAGCTCCGTCCGCCGGGCGGGCCCCGGACGGCGCGCGGCTAGACTGGACCGGAAAACCATCCCTATCCCGAGCAGGAGTGTGCATGTCTGCGATCACCCGCGAGCAGGTCGCCCACCTGGCGAAGCTCGCGCACATCGAGATGACGGAGGAGGAGCTGCGGGCCATGGCCGGCGAGCTCGACCTCATCGTCGACTCCGTCGCGTCCGTCAGCGAGGCCGCCGGCCCGGACGTCCCGGCCACCAGCCACCCCATCCCGCTGCAGAACGTCTTCCGCGAGGACGTCGTGGGGGAGACCCTCACCGCCGAGGAGGCGCTGCTGAACGCCCCGGACACCGCCGAGGGCAAGTTCAAGGTTCCCGCCATCCTGGACGAGGAGTAGTCGCATGACCACCACCGGTTCCCCCCAGGGCGTCGTCGGCCTCAGCGCCGCCGCCCTCGCCCAGCAGCTCGCCGCCGGCGAGGTCTCCTCCGTCGAGGCCGTGCAGGCCCACCTCGACCGGATCGAGGCGACCGACGGCGCGCCCGTCGACCCCGGCGACCGCACCCGCGGCAAGGCCGGCGTCAACGCCTTCCTGCACGTCAACGCGGAGGAGGCCCTGGCCGTGGCCGCCGACGTGGACGCCGCCCGGGCCCGCGGCGAGGAGCTCCCGGCGCTGGCCGGCGTGCCGATCGCCGTCAAGGACCTCATCGTCACCAAGGGCCAGCCGACCACGGCCGGGTCCCGGATGCTCGAGGGCTGGATGAGCCCCTACGACGCCACGGTGACCCGCCGGCTGCGCGCCGCCCGGATGCCGATGCTCGGCAAGACCAACCTCGACGAGTTCGCCATGGGCTCCACCTCGGAGCACTCCGCCTTCGGCGACACCCGCAACCCGTGGGACCTCTCCCGCGTCCCCGGCGGCTCCGGCGGCGGGTCCGCCGCGGCCGTCACCGCGTTCCAGGCGCCGCTGGCCCTGGGCACGGACACCGGCGGGTCCATCCGCCAGCCCGCCGCCCTGACCGGCTCGGTGGGCGTGAAGCCGACCTACGGCGGGGTCTCCCGCTACGGCGTGATCGCGATGGCCTCCTCCCTCGACCAGGTCGGGCCCGTGTCCCGCACGGTGCTCGACGCCGCGCTGCTGCACGAGGTCGTCGGCGGGCACGACCCCCACGACTCGACCTCCCTGCCCGGACCGGTCGGCGACCTCGTCGCCCAGGCCCGGGCCGGCGCCGCGGGCGGGCTGAAGGGCCTGCGCGTCGGCGTGGTCAAGGAGCTGACGGGCGAGGGCTTCCAGGCCGGCGTCCAGCAGCGCTTCGACGAGGCCGTGGAGCTGCTGCGCTCCGCGGGCGCCGAGATCGTGGAGGTCTCCACCCCGAACTTCCGCTACGCCCTCGGCGCGTACTACCTCATCATGTCCTCCGAGGTCTCCTCGAACCTCGCCAAGTACGACGGCGTGCGCTTCGGCCACCGGGTGCTGCCCGAGGACGGGCCGATGACGATCGAGCGCGTGATGGGCGCGACCCGCGCCGCCGGGTTCGGCGCCGAGGTCAAGCGCCGCATCATCCTCGGCACCTACGCGCTGTCCGCGGGCTACTACGACGCCTACTACGGCTCCGCGCAGAAGGTCCGCACCCTGGTGCAGCGCGACTTCGCGGCCGCCTTCGAGCAGGTGGACGTCCTCGTGTCCCCGACCGCGCCCACCACCGCGTTCGGGCTCGGCGCTGTGGACGAGTCCGCCGACCCCATGCAGATGTACCTCAACGACATCGCGACCATCCCGACCAACCTGGCCGGCATCCCCGCGATCTCCGTCCCCGGCGGCCTCGCCCCCGAGGACGGCCTGCCCGTGGGCGTCCAGTTCATGGCCCCCGCCCGCGAGGACGCCCGGCTCTACCGCGCCGGCGCCGGCCTCGAGGCCCTGCTCGAGGACCGCTGGGGCGGGCCGCTGTGGAAGGACCTGCCGGACACCGCCGCGCTGGTCCGCGACCTCTCCGGCGACCTCGCCGGGTCCACCCTGTCCGCACCCGTCCGGGAAGGAGCCCGCTGATGACCCAGACCACCGAAGAGATCCTGTCCTTCGACGAGGCGATGGAGAAGTACGACCCCGTGCTCGGCTTCGAGGTCCACGTCGAGCTCAACACCCGGACCAAGATGTTCGACGCCGCCCCCAACGTCTTCGGGGACGAGCCGAACACCGCGATCACCCCGGTCTCCCTGGGCCTGCCCGGCGTGCTGCCCGTGGTCAACAAGGTGGCCGTGGAGTCGGCCATCAAGCTCGGCCTCGCCCTGGGCTGCACGATCCGGCCCGTGTCCCACTTCGCCCGGAAGAACTACTTCTACCCGGACACCCCGAAGAACTTCCAGACCTCCCAGTACGACGAGCCGATCGCCGAGAACGGCACCATCGACATCGAGCTGGAGGACGGGACGGTCTTCACCGTCGAGATCGAGCGCGCCCACATGGAGGAGGACGCCGGGAAGCTCACCCACATGGGCGGCTCGACGGGGCGCATCCACGGCGCCGACTTCTCCCTGGTCGACTACAACCGCGCCGGGGTGCCGCTCATCGAGATCGTCACCAAGCCGATCGTGGGCGCCGGCACCCGGGCTCCCGAGCTGGCCCGCGCCTACGTGGCCGCCATCCGGGAGATCGTGAAGGACCTCGGCATCTCCGAGGCGCGGATGGAGCACGGCAACGTCCGCTGCGACGCCAACGTCTCCCTCATGCCCAAGGGCACCACCACCTTCGGCACCCGCTCGGAGACGAAGAACGTGAACTCCCTGCGCGCCGTCGAGCGGGCCGTGCGCTTCGAGATCCAGCGCCACGCCGCCGTGCTCGAGGCCGGCGGGACGATCGTGCAGGAGACGCGGCACTGGCACGAGGACACCCGGTCCACGACCAGCGGCCGCCCGAAGTCCGACGCCGACGACTACCGCTACTTCCCGGAGCCGGACCTCGTGCCGGTCGTGACGGACGAGGAGTGGATCGAGCGGCTGCGCGCCGAGCTGCCCGAGCCCCCGGCCGAGCGGCGCAAGCGGCTCCAGGCGGCGTGGGGCTACTCGGACCAGGAGTTCCGCGACGTCGTCAACGCCGGGGTGATGGACGAGATCGAGCAGACCGTCGCCGCCGGGGCCACGCCCGCCGCGGCCCGCAAGTGGTGGATGGGCGAGATCGCCCGCATCGCCAAGCAGCGGGAGGTCGACATCGCGGAGCTGGGCGTCACGCCGCGGACCGTGGTCGAGCTCGACGGGCTGATCACCGGGGGCAAGATCAACGACAAGCTCGCGAAGAAGGTGCTCCAGCACGTCGTCGACGGCGAGGGCACCCCCGCCGAGGTCGTCGAGCGGCGCGGCATGGCCGTGGTCTCCGACGACGGCGTGCTCACGGCCGCCATCGACGACGCCATGGCCCAGATGCCCGACGTCGTGGCGAAGGTCCGCGCCGGCAAGGTCCAGGCCGTCGGCGCCCTCATCGGCCCGGTCATGAAGGCCACCCGCGGCCAGGCCGACGCCGCCCGCGTGCGCGAGCTGATCCTGGAGAAGCTCGGCGTGCAGGGCTGAGGCACCCCGTCGCCCACGACGAGGGGCGGCGTCCCGGGGAAGGCTCAGGCGCCGGCCAGGCCCATCCGGTCGAGCACCCACGCGTACTCCCACGCCGTGTCCTTCCACTGCGCGTAGCGGCCCGAGGCGCCCCCGTGGCCGCCGGCCATCTCGCAGCGCAGCAGCACGGGCTCGCCCGAGGTCGTGGCCCCGCGCAGCGCGGCGACCCACTTGGCCGGCTCCACGTAGAGCACCCGGGTGTCGTTGAGGCTGGTCACCGCGAGCACCGGCGGGTAGGGCAGCGGGCGGACGTTCTCGTAGGGGGAGTAGTCGCGCATGTACCGGTAGACGTGCGGGTCCTCGATCGGGTTGCCCCACTCCTCCCACTCCAGCGCCGTCAGCGGCAGGGAGGGGTCGAGGATCGAGGTCAGCGGGTCCACGAAGGGCACGGCCGCGAGCGCCCCGCAGTACTTCTCCGGCGCCAGGTTCAGCACCGCGCCCACCAGCAGGCCCCCGGCGGAGCCGCCCATCACCACGATGCGCCGCTCGTCGACGTCCGGGCGGGCCGCGAGGTGGTCGGTGACGGCCACGTAGTCGGTGAAGGTGTTCGTCTTGTGCAGCTTCTTCCCGTGCTCGTACCAGGCCCGGCCGAGCTCCCCGCCGCCGCGCACGTGGGCGACCGCCCAGATCACGCCGCGGTCCAGGAGGGACAGCCGGGAGACGGAGAACGCGGGGTCGGTGCTGTGCTCGTAGGAGCCGTACGCGTACTGGAGCACCGGGGCCGGCGCGGACGGGTCGAGATCGGCCCGCCGCACCAGGGAGACGGGGATCCGGGTGCCGTCCGCGGCGGTCGCCCAGTCCCGCTCCACCGTGTAGTCGGCGGGGTCGTAGCCGCCGAGGACCGTGGCCTCGCGGCGCAGCAGCGGCTCGGCGGGCAGGGCGACGTCGTCGCCCGTGGCGCCGGAGACGAACACGTCGTAGACCCGCGGCGGGGTCGTGAAGGACGTGTAGGACAGCCGCACGACCGGAGCGTCGTGCTCGGCGGCCGAGACGGTCGCGGTGTAGAGCGCCTCCTCGAACGCCGGCTCCACGGGCGCGGCCGCCGCGTCCCCGGCCAGCCCGGCCAGCGGAACGAGCCGGACCCGCAGGGTCGTGTCCGCGCGCACGGAGACCACCAGGTGCGTCGCGGTGACCGCGCAGCCGTTGACGCGCTCCGTCGCCGACGCCGGCACGACGTCGCGCAGGGGCACCTGCGCGACCGGCAGGCCGAGGTGGGCGGGGTCCATGAGGGAGACACGGGAGTTGGGCGCCTCGTGGTCGTGGGTGAGCAGGATCCGCTCCTGCCCGTCCAGCACGAACGGCTCCGCCTCGTAGAGCACCCGGTCGGTGCGGGGGAGGACCACCCGGAACGGCGCCGCGGGATCGGCGACGGGCTGCAGGCGCACCTCGGAGTACTCGGAGCAGGCGGCGTCCACGACGATCCAGCGGCGGTCCGCGGACAGCCCCGCCCCCAGCCACATGGCGGGGTCGGTCTCCTCGAGCACGACGACGTCGTCGGCCACCGGGGTGCCCAGGACGTGGCGGCGCAGCTGGTGGGGCCGCCAGGTCTCGTCGACCACGGTGTAGTAGACGGCGCGGGCGTCCGGGGCGAGGAAGGCGCCGTAGAAGGTGCCGGGGATCTCGTCGGCCAGCAGCGCCCCGGTGGTGAGGTCCTTGACCCGCAGGACGAACCGCTCGTCGCCGGCCGTGTCCTCCGACCACGCCAGCAGGCT
This sequence comes from Kocuria rosea, assembly GCF_023715525.1. Taxonomy (GTDB): domain Bacteria; phylum Actinomycetota; class Actinomycetes; order Actinomycetales; family Micrococcaceae; genus Kocuria; species Kocuria rosea_A. The sequence continues at coordinate 120,924 of NZ_JAMBOG010000008.1, forward strand.
CCCGTCCTCGGCGACGTCGAAGCTGCCCAGCGAGTAGAACTCGTGCTTCGCGGACTCCGCGTTGGCGTCGAGCAGCACCTGCTCCCCGGCCAGGGGGCTGCCGGGCTCGACGACGGGCGGGGTCCAGTCCGCGAGCAGGTCCCCGGAGACGGCCGCGGGGACGCGGCAGAAGACCTGGTGCGCCCCGCCCTCGACCGTGCGCGAGAAGTACCACCAGCTCCCGCGCCGGTTGGGCACGGACAGGTCGGTCTCCTGGGTGCGGCCCTTGATCTCCCCGAAGATGCTCTCCCGCAGCCCCGCCAGGTGGGCGGTGGACGCCTCGGCGTAGTCGTTCTCGGCGGCCAGGTGCCCGAGCACCTCGGGGGACTCCTTGTCGCGCAGCCACTCGTACGGGTCGGAGAACACGTGGCCGTGGAAGGCGCGCTCGACGGGCTGCCGGCGGATCTGCGGGGGCTGAGCTGTCATGGGACCATCCTAGGGAACGCCGCCGCCCGCCCCGCGGCGCCGGCCGGGGCCAGTGCCACAATGGCCGCATGAGCACCCCCGCGCACGTGGACCGGCGACCGCCCTCCTTCGGCTCGACCCGCGCCGACCTGTGGGTCCAGATCCTCCTCGTGCTCGGGGTGTCGCTGGGCGCCTCCGCGGTGTACGCGGTGATCTCCCTGGCCGAGGACCTCGCCCGGGGCCCGCTCGCCGAGGCGCAGGCGACCCTCAACCCGCCGCTGAGCATCCAACCCGTCTTCGACCTGCTCCGCCAGCTCGCCGGGATCGGCCTGGACCTCGTCCCGGTGCTGCTGGCCCTCTACCTGCTCGCCGGCTCGGCGGGGGCCCTGCGCACCGCCGCCCGGCGGATCGGGCTCGACGCGCGGATGCCCCTGTCGGACCTCGGGCTGGGCGCCGTGCTGTTCCTGCTCATGGGCCTGGGCACGCTGGCCCTCTACGGGGCCGGGCGGGCCCTCGGCGTGACCGCCCAGGTCACGACCTCGGGCCTCGCCGAGCACTGGTGGACCGTGCCGGTCCTGCTGCTGTCCGCGCTGCGCCACGCGCTCGTGGAGGAGGTGGTGGTCGTCGCCTTCCTCGCGGACCGGCTGACCCGCCTGGGCTGGCGCTGGCCGGCGGTGCTGGCGGCCACGGCCCTGCTCCGCGGCGTCTACCACGTCTACCAGGGGATCGGCCCGTTCCTGGGCAACGTGGTGATGGGCCTGGTCTTCGCGGAGCTCTACCGGCGCACCGGGCGGGTGATGCCCCTCGTCGTGGCGCACTTCCTGCTCGACGCCGTGGGCTTCCTCGGCAGCGCGTGGCTGCTGGGCTGAGCCCCGCCGCCCGGTCCGCGCGGGCTCAGATGGTGACGGGGCCGTCCGGGGTGGTGAACGTCACCGACAGCAGCCCCGGGGTCCCGTCCGGGTAGCGCCACTCGACCTCCACGTCCTGCAGCGCGGTCTCGACCGGCGCGCCCAGCCACTCGGTGACGCGCTCGGGAGCGCCCGCGATGCACATCCCGGCGAGGCCCACGTCCGTGATCCGGGCCTGCGAGGGGTGCATCTCCGGGGCCGAGTCGAAGCGCACCATGAACGGCAGCTGCGGATCCGCGATCAGGCCCATGACGCCGATCTGGTGCCACTGCAGGCAGCGCCCGTCCGGGAACACCCGGTGGCCGGCCACCGCCTCGCGGCCCAGCCGCCGCTCGAAGGGGGCGAGGTCGTCGACCTCCACGACCCAGCCCAGCCAGCCGCCGCCCGCCCGGGACCGGGCGCGCACCGCCTGGCCGAACGGCGCCTTCTCCGCCGCGGGGTGCTCGAGGACCTCCACGACCTCCACGTACTGGTGGTTGGTCAGCGGCAGGATCATGTTGCGGGTGCCGAAACGGGGGTGCACCCCGCCCTTGACCGGCTCGATCCCGAGCTGGTCCGCGATCCGCTCGGTGGTGGCGGCCAGACCCTCGGGGCGGCAGGCGTAGGACACGTGGTCGACTCTCATGGGCACATCGTGGCACCGTGTGAGTTGCGTCTCCAAATCGGCCCGCGGCGCGCCCGGGGACCCCCGCGGGGCCCGGCGCCGGGCCCCGCGCCGGACCCGGCTTGACGCCGTGTTCCCCGAATCCGGAGAATGTGGGCAGGTCATGAGCGCCAGCGTCCAAGCCCCAGCTAGCTGGCCGGCAACCCTCCACCGCGGTGGGGTGCCCTGGGTGAAGACCAGGCTCCTCGCGCCCGGCGAGGCAGCAAGCGCGGGTCCTCGGTGCCCGGCCGTTCCCCGGTTGCACCGCGACGGCCGGAGACCGGACCCCTGACTTTCCGCAAGGAGCTCACGGCATGCCCGAGTCCCCCCTTCCCACGCCCGAGAACCCGGCCGGCTGGTCCTTCGAGACCAAGCAGATCCACGCCGGCCAGCGTCCCGACCCGGTCACCGGGTCCCGGGCCCTGCCGATCCACCAGACGACGTCCTTCGTGTTCCCCGACGCCCAGGCCGCCGCGGACCGCTTCGCGCTCGCGGAGCTCGGCCCGATCTACACCCGGATCGGCAACCCCACCACGGAGGTCGTGGAGAACCGCATCGCGGCGCTCGAGGGCGGGGTGGGGGCGCTCATGCTCGGCTCGGGGCAGGCGGCCACGACGTTCGCGGTGCTCAACGTCGCCGGCGCGGGGGACCACGTCGTGGCGAGCCCCAGCCTGTACGGCGGGTCGTTCAACCTCTTCAAGTTCACCCTGGCCAAGCTCGGCATCGAGACGACGTTCGTCGACGACCCGGACGCCCCCGAGGCGTGGCGGCGGGCGGTGCGCCCGAACACCAAGGTCTTCTACGCCGAGACCATCCCCAACCCGCGCAACGACGTCCTCGACATCGAGACCGTCGCGGGGATCGCCCACGAGAGCGAGGTCCCCCTCGTCGTGGACAACACGGTGGCGACCCCCTACCTGGTGCGGCCCCTCGAGTGGGGCGCCGACGTCGTGGTGCACTCGGCCACCAAGTTCCTCGGCGGCCACGGCACGGCCATCGGCGGGTTCATCGTGGACTCCGGCAACTTCGACTACGGCCGCTACCCCGACCGGTTCCCCGGCTTCAACCTCCCCGACGAGTCCTACGCCGGGCTCGTCTACGCCCAGGCGCTCGGCGCCGACGGCCCCTTCGGGGCCAACCTCTCCTACGTCCTCAAGGCCCGGGTGCAGCTGCTGCGCGACCTCGGCCCGGCGATCTCCCCGTTCAACGCGTTCCTCATCGAGCAGGGGATCGAGACCCTGTCCCTGCGCATGGAGCGCCACGTGGCCAACGCCGGGACGGTCGCCCGGTGGCTGGAGGCTCGCGAGGACGTGCGCTCCGTGTCCTGGGCGGGCCTGGAGTCCTCGCCGTGGCACGAGCGGGCCCGCAAGTACGCGCCGAAGGGCGCCGGGTCCGTCCTGGGCTTCGTGCTCGAGGGCGGCCGCGAGGCCGGTGCCGCGTTCGTGGACGCCCTGAGCCTGCACTCCAACGTCGCGAACATCGGCGACGTCCGCTCGCTCGTCATCCACCCGGCGTCGACGACGCACAGCCAGCTCCTGCCGGAGGAGCAGCTCGGAGCCGGGGTGGAGCCCGGTTTCGTGCGCCTGTCCGTGGGCCTGGAGAACGTCGAGGACATCCTCGCCGACCTCGAGCAGGGCTTCGCGGCCGCGGCCGGGGCCCAGGAGTGACCGTGACGGTGCTGCGCGGGCTCGGCGCGGGGACCCCCGTCCGGGAGGACGGGGTGGCGCGCCACGCCGAGATCGGGACGCTCGAGCTGGAGTCGGGCCACCGGCTGCCCGAGGTGCGGCTGGCCTACGAGACGTGGGGCACCCTCGCCCCGGACGGCTCCAACGCCGTGCTCGTCGAGCACTCCCTCACGGGGGACGCACACGTGGCCGCGGGCCGGGCCCGTCCCGGGGCGTCCGAGGCCGAGCGGCGCGCCGCCGAGAGCGCGGGGTGGTGGGAGGGCCTCGTGGGCCCCGGCGCCGCCATCGACACCGACCGCTACTTCGTGGTCTGCGCGAACATCGTGGGCGGCTGCTACGGGTCCACGGGCCCGGCCAGCCCCGCGCCGCCGAGCGTGGACCCCGAGCGGCGGCCCTGGGGCTCGCGCTTCCCCATGGTCACCATCCGCGACACCGTGCACGCCGAGGCGGCCCTCGCCGACGCCCTCGGCGTCGAGGCCTGGCGCCTGGTCATCGGCGGGTCCATGGGCGGGGCGCGGGCCCTGGAGTGGGCCGTGACCTACCCGGACCGGGTCCGGGCGTGCGCCGTGATCGCGGCCTGCGCGCAGTCCAGCGCCGAGCAGATCGCCTGGGGCCAGGCCCAGAACCTCGCGATCCGCCAGGACCCGGACTTCCGCGGCGGCGACTACTACGACGGGCCCCTCCCCGCGGCCGGCCTCGGCCTGGCCCGGCGGATCGCCCACATCACGTACCGCTCCGCGGCCGAGCTGCACCACCGGTTCGGGCGCACGCCCCAGGGCGAGGAGCACGTGATCGGCGCCACGGCCGCCGAGCGCGGGCGCTACCAGGTGGAGAGCTACCTCGACCACCAGGCGTCCAAGCTCGCGGGCCGCTTCGACGCGAACGCGTACCTGGCCGTCAACGAGGCGCTGATGTCCCACGACGTCGCCCGGGGCCGCGGCACGCTCGAGGAGGCCCTGTCCGTCAGCTCGTGCGAGTGGCTCGTGGCCGCCGTGGACTCCGACCGGCTGTACCTGCCGCACGAGTCGGACGTGCTCGCCGCCGCCCTGCCGGGCCGGGTCCGCCGGCGCACCCTGACGTCCCCGTCCGGGCACGACGGCTTCCTCCTCGAGTCCCCGCAGCTCGGGAAGCTGCTCGTCGAGACGGTCCTGCGGGAGGCCTGAGCCGGTCCTGCCCGCCGGGCGCCGCCGTCGGGGCCCGGGTGGCACACTGGTGCCATGACCGACGCCCCCGCCCCGACCGCCGCCCCCTTCGCCGTCTGGAGCAACGACGCCGACGCCCGCCCCGGCACGCCCCTGCTCGTGCTGCTGCACGGGTACGGCTCGCACGAGCGCGACCTCATGGGCCTCGTGCCCGCCCTGCCCGCGCAGTTCAGCGTCGCGTCGCTGCGGGCGCCGCAGCCGGTCCAGCTCGGCTACCAGTGGTTCCCGCTGTCCGCGGACCTCGGCTTCTCGCTGGAGCGGGTGCTCGAGGCCGTGGCCCCGGTGGCCGCCTGGCTGCGCGAGCGCGCGGCCGAGCACTCCAGCATCACGCTGCTCGGCTTCTCCCAGGGCATGGCCATGGCCACGTCCCTGGCCCGGCACATGCCCGGGGAGATCGCGGCCGTGGTGGGCCTGTCCGGGTTCGTGGTCCCGGGGGAGCACCCGCTGTTCGCCGACGAGCGGCTGCGGGAGCAGCGCCTGCCGATGTTCTGGGGCCGGGACCCGCAGGACCCCGTCATCCCACCGGAGCTCGTGGACGCCACCGCCGAGTGGGCGCTGGAGCACGCCGACGTCATGAAGGTCCACTACACCGGGGTGGGCCACGGCGTCAGCCCCCAGGAGCTCGGCCACGTCGGCGAGTACCTCACCCAGGTGGTGCTGCGGGGCTGAGCCGCCCGGCCGGGCTCAGTCCCGGGCCGTGATGCGCACGGAGGTCCCGTGGGCGCTGACCACGTCCCCCGCGTGCAGCTGGCGGCCGCGGCGCGTCTCGACCTCCCCGTTCACCCGGACCCGGCCCTCCTCGACGAGGGACCGCGCGTGGGCGCCGTCCTCGGCGAGGTTCGCCAGCTTCAGCGCCTGGCCGAGCCGGATCATCCCGTCCCGGATCTCCAGGTCCTCGGGCGTGCCGTGCTGCTGCGGTGGTGTCGTCATGGCCCCATTGTCCCAGCCTCCCGCAGTGCTGCGCACCCGGCTCCGCACCCGGTGCCGGCGTCCCCGCCGGGGTCTGCGCCGTCCCGGGGCCCCCCGCCCCGGCCCGGTCCGCGGGTGCCGCGGTAATTGGCTACCCTGGGGCGAGGACGTCGCCCGCGGCGTCCTCGTTCGTGACGGCCGACGCAGGCCGCGCCCTCGGCGGCCGACCCGCCGAGCCCGCAACCCACCACGCACGTCCGCAGCCGGCGGTCGGGCGAGAACCTGGAGTGAACCCACATGGCCCCCAAATCCACGTTGGACAACGTCATCTCGCTGGCCAAGCGCCGCGGTTTCGTGTTCCAGGCGGGTGAGATCTACGGCGGTTCCCGCTCCGCCTGGGACTACGGGCCCCTCGGTGCGGAGCTCAAGGAGAACATCAAGCGCGAGTGGTGGCAGACCTTCGTGCGCGGGCGCGAGGACATGGTCGGCCTCGACTCCTCGATCATCCTGCCCAAGGCCGTGTGGGAGGCCTCCGGGCACGTCGCGACGTTCACCGACCCGCTCGTCGAGTGCCTCTCCTGCCACAAGCGCGCCCGCCAGGACCACCTGATCGAGGCCTTCGAGGAGAAGAAGGGCCGCGCCCCCGAGAACGGGATGTCCGAGATCCCCTGCCCCAACTGCGGCACCAAGGGCCAGTGGACCGAGCCCCAGCAGTTCTCCGGCCTGATGAAGACCTTCCTCGGCCCGGTCGACAACGCCGAGGGCCTGCACTACCTGCGCCCCGAGACCGCCCAGGGCATCTTCGTGAACTTCAACAACGTGGTGACGACCTCCCGCAAGAAGCCGCCGTTCGGCATCGGGCAGATCGGGAAGGCGTTCCGCAACGAGATCACCCCCGGCAACTTCATCTTCCGCACCCGCGAGTTCGAGCAGATGGAGATCGAGTACTTCACGCACCCGGCGGAGGCGCAGCACTGGTTCGACGAGTGGGTCGAGGCCTGCTGGTGCTGGTTCACGGACCTGGGCATCGACCCGGACCACATGCGCCGCTTCGACGTGCCGAAGGAGGACCGCGCGCACTACTCGGCGGGCACCATCGACATCGAGTACAGGTTCGGCTTCCAGGGCAACCCCTGGGGCGAGCTCATGGGCGTGGCCAACCGCACCGACTACGACCTCGGCGTGCACAACGAGCACTCCAACGCGGACCTGAGCTACTTCGACCAGCAGACCAACGAGCGCTACGTGCCCCACGTGATCGAGCCGTCGTTCGGCCTGACCCGCTCGATGATGGCCTTCCTCGTGGACGCCTACACCGAGGACGAGGCCCCCAACGCCAAGGGCGGGGTGGACAAGCGCACCGTCCTCAAGCTGGACCCGCGCCTGGCCCCCGTCAAGGCCGCGGTGCTGCCGCTGTCCCGCAACGAGGACCTCTCGCCCAAGGCGCGCGACCTCGGCGCGGAGCTGCGCCGGAACTGGAACATCGACTTCGACGACTCCGGGGCGATCGGCCGCCGCTACCGCCGCCAGGACGAGATCGGCACCCCGTTCTGCATCACGGTGGACTTCGACACCCTCGAGGACCAGGCCGTCACCATCCGGGAGCGGGACGCCATGACGCAGGAGCGCGTGGCCCTGGACCAGGTCAAGTCCTACCTCGCCGGGAAGCTCGCGCGCTGATGGGCGGGCCGGGCAACCTCGTGATCCGTCCCTGGCGGGACGGCGACGACCTGCGCCTGCTCGAGGTGTGGCCGGACCCGGAGACCGCCACCGCCGCGCAGTTCCGGGCCACGCTCGGCCCCGACGGCGACGCCCCGTGGTCCCGCACGCTCGTGGCGGAGGACTCCGGCGTGCCGATCGCCGCCGGCACGGTCCGCGAGTCGGCGCTGCACCCGCTGCGGCTGTGGGCGTGGGTCGAGGTGGCCCCCGACCGCCGCGGCGAGGGCCTCGGCCGGGCCCTGCTGGAGCGCCTGCGCGCGGAGGCGGCCGCCGCGCCGTCGGGCGTGCGGGCCCTGCGCACCAAGGTGGCCCCCGGCTCGGCGGGCGAGCGGTTCGCGCGCGCCGCCGGGCTGGGGCCCGTGCAGCTCTCCCGCGTGGTGCGCGTCGAGCCCGGGGCGCTGCCGCTGCGCCCGCTGCGGGAGCACGCCGACGGGACCCCCGCCCAGGCGGTGCAGGACCTCGCGACCGGCTCCGTGGAGCTCACCCGGGTGCTGTGGGAGTTCTACCGCGCGGTCCACGGCTGGGACGACCCGGCCGACCTGCCGGTCGGACGGGTGAACCAGCTCTTCCTCTCCGACGCGGCCCACGCGTTCGGGGCCGTGGTGCTGCGCAACGGCGTGGCGCCGGGGGAGCGCGGGCGGATCTCCGCCTTCGCCGTGAGCTACCGCCCGCTCGAGCTCGACGCCGCGCCCGGGGCCGGGCCCGCCGAGGCCCCCGCCGACGCCCCGGCGAACGTGCTCCTCGGCTGGGCGCCGGGTGATTCCGCGGCCGGACCGGCCGTCGAGCAGCTGCTCGCGCTGCTGGTCCACGACCACCCGGTGCAGTTCCAGGTGGACGGGTCGATGGAGCCGCTGACCGCCGTCGCCGACAACCTCCTGGCCGCCGGCGTCGCGTCGGTCGTCGAAACCACCGTGGTCCTCGCGGAGCCCGCCGGCTCCTGAGCCGCCCCCCCGGGCCCCGCCCCGCCGCCTGCGGGGCGGGGCCGGGGACTTGCGGTGTGCCCGTCCGTGAGAGAATGCCCCGGTGATGGACACCCGTACCGAGAACCCGCCCGCGAAGCTCGACCTTCCGCCCCTGCACCTGGGGAAGCTGACGATCGACGTCCCGGTCGTGCTCGCGCCCATGGCCGGGGTGACCAACAAGGCGTTCCGCCGGCTGTGCCGGGAGTACGGCGGCGGGCTCTACGTCACCGAGATGGTCACCGCCCGCGCCCTCGTGGAGCGCCGCCCCGAGTCCATGCGGATCATCGACCACGACCCGGACGAGGTCCCGCGCTCCATCCAGATCTACGGGGTGGACGCGGTCAACGTCGGCAGGGCCGTGCGCATGGTCGTCGAGGAGGACCGCGCCGACCACGTCGATCTCAACTTCGGCTGCCCCGTGCCCAAGGTCACCAAGCGCGGCGGCGGCTCCGCCCTGCCCTGGAAGACCGACCTGTTCACCGCCATCGTGCGCACCGCGGTCGAGGAGGCCTCCCGCGGCGGCGTTCCCGTGACCGTGAAGATGCGCAAGGGCATCGACGACGACCACCTCACCTTCCTGGAGGCCGGGCGGATCGCCCGCGACCACGGCGTGGCCGCGGTCGCCCTGCACGGACGGACCCTGGAGCAGCACTACTCCGGGACCGCGGACTGGGACGCGATCGCCCGGCTGCGCGAGGCCCTGCCCGACGTGCCCGTGCTCGGCAACGGCGACATCTGGAGCGCCGAGGACGCCGTGCGCATGGTCGAGCAGACCGGGGTGGACGGCGTCGTGATCGGCCGCGGCTGCCAGGGCCGGCCCTGGCTGTTCGGGGACCTGCAGGCCGCCTTCGAGGGCCGCCCCGACCGGTTCCGCCCCGGCGTGGCCGACGTCGCCCGCACGATCTACCGGCACGCGGAGCTGCTCGTCGAGATGTTCGGCGACGAGGGCAAGGGCCTGCGCGACATCCGCAAGCACGTGGCCTGGTACTTCAAGGGCTACCCCGTGGGCGGGGAGCTGCGCGCGCGCATGGCGCAGGTCCCGGACCTGGCCACCCTCCGGGAGCTGCTGGCCGAGCTGGACCTGGACCTGGGCTACCCGGGCGACGCGGTCGAGGGACCCCGCGGCCGCGCGGGCTCCCCGAAGCGCCCGCACCTGCCGGACGGCTGGCTCGCCTCCCGCGAGCTCGGCGACGCCGAGCGGCTGGGCCTGTCCGCCGCCGAGCTCGACGTCTCCGGCGGCTGAGCGCCGGTGGCCACCGAATGAGAGGACCGGGCATGCACCACTCGTCCATCGAGGTCGACCGCACCGCCAGGCCGGTGACCGGCTACGCCGCCCGCGACGTCGAGCGCTGGGTGGCGGAGGACCACCACAACAAGTACCGGTCCGACTTCGAGCGGGACCGCGCCCGGATCCTGCACTCCTCCGCGCTGCGCCGGCTGGCGTCCAAGACGCAGGTCGTCTCCCCGGACACCGACGACTTCGTGCGCAACCGGCTCACCCACTCGCTGGAGGTCGCCCAGATCGGCCGGGAGCTGGGCGGGATGCTCGGCTGCGACCCCGACGTCGTCGACGCCGCGTGCCTGTCCCACGACCTCGGCCACCCGCCGTTCGGGCACAACGGGGAGTCGGCCCTGAACCGGCTGACCAGCCACATCGGCGGCTTCGAGGGCAACGCCCAGACCCTGCGCCTGCTCATCCGGCTCGAGCCCAAGGTGACGGACGACGAGGGGCGGCCCGCCGGGCTGAACCTCACCCGTGCCGTGCTCGACGCCACGTGCAAGTACCCGTGGCAGGCCCACGAGGCGCCGCTGCGCCCGGACGGGACCCGCTCCCCGAAGTTCGGGGTCTACGCCGACGACCTGCCCGTGTTCGAGTGGCTGCGCGACGGGGCCCCGCCCCGCACCAAGTGCCTCGAGGCCCAGGTCATGGACCTCGCCGACGACATCTCCTACTCCGTGCACGACGTCGAGGACGCGATCGCCTCCGGGCTCGTGCAGCTCGGCTGGCTCGCCGACACGACCCAGCGGGAGAAGGTCCTGGACCTCACCCGCCGGTGGTACCTGCCCGAGGCCGCGCCCGAGGCCCTCGACGCGGCCCTCACCCGCCTGGAGGACTCCTCCCTGTGGGTGCGCGAGATGGACGGCTCCCGCCAGGGCCTCGCCGAGCTGAAGAACATGACGAGCCAGCTCATCGGCCGCTTCGCGATGTCCGCGGTGGCCGCCACCCGGGACATCTACGGCGACGAGCGGCTGACCCGCTACGCCGCCCGGCTGGTGGTCCCCGAGGAGACGGCGGTGGAGATCGCCGTGCTCAAGGGCATCGCCACCACCTACGTCATCACCGTGCGGGACGCGCAGCCCATCTACGAGAACCAGCAGGAGGTGCTCTCCATCCTCGTGGGCGCCCTCATGGACACCGACGGCCACCACCTCTCGCCCGCCTTCGCCGCCGACTGGCGGGAGCTGGGGGACGGGCCCGGCGCCGAGGCCGCGCGGCTGCGCCTCGTCGTGGACCAGGTCGCCTCCCTCACCGACCTCTCGGCCGTCGCCCTGCACGACCGCATCCGGGGAACCCACTGGCGCGTGGGGGACAAGCCGCTGTGGTGAGACCCCCGTCACGGGGCGCCGCCCCTTCCCGTTCAACGGATGTGAGCTGGGACTCCTCCGCGGCCGTTCCTAGACTCGTCGGGACCGTGCTCCTCCTCACGAAGGCCTGATGCCCCATGGCTCCCTCCTCCGGCTCCGCCCCGTCCCCGGCGGACTCCTCGGCCTCCGGCGCCACGCCGGTCCTGCGGTCCCGGGCGTGGGTCGCGCCGCTGTGCTGGATCGCGGTGCTCCTCGACGGCTTCGACGCCGTGGTCCTGGGCGCCGTCCTCCCGTCCATGCTCGAGAACGGCGAGCTCGGGATGACGACCGCCCAGGGCACCGCCGTGGCCACCGCCGGCCTCGTGGGCATGATGATCGGGGCGCTCGCCATGGGCTACCTCACCGACCGGCTGGGCCGGCGCAAGATGCTCATCGGCGCCGTGGTCCTGTTCTCGCTGCTCACCTTCGCCGCCGCGTTCTCCCCGAACGTGCTGGTCTTCGGCCTCCTGCGCTTCCTCGCCGGCCTGGGCCTCGGCGGCTGCCTGCCCACCGCCATCGCCATGGTCACCGAGTTCGCCCGCCGCGGCCGCGGCTCCAACGCCACCACCCTGGTGATGACCGGCTACCACGTGGGCGCCGTGCTCACCGCGGCGATCGCCATCGCCGTGGTCCGTCAGTTCGGCTGGCAGGAGATGTTCGTCCTGGGCGCGCTCCCGGCTCTCGTGCTGGTGCCCCTGATGCTCTTCTTCCTGCCCGAGTCCCCGTCCTGGCTGGCGTCCAAGGGCAGCACGGCCGAGGCGCGCACCGTGGCCGAGCACTACGGCGTGAGCATCGACCACCGCAGCGCGGCCGAGGAGAAGGCCGAGACGGTGGGTGCAGCGATGCTGCTGTCCCCCGGCTGGCGCCGCAACTCCATCGCGATCTGGGTCGCGTCCTTCATGGGGCTGCTGCTCGTCTACGGCCTGAACACCTGGCTGCCGCAGATCATGCGCGCCGCCCAGTACGACCTCGGCAACTCCCTCGGGTTCCTGCTCGTCCTCAACGTGGGCGCCATCGCCGGCCTGACGGTCGCCGGCCGGGTGGCCGACCGGATCACCCCCCGCGCCGCGGGCATCATCTGGTTCCTGGGCTCCGCCGCGCTGCTCGCCGCGCTCGCGATCAGGCTGCCGCTGCTGGGGATCTACGCCATGGTCTTCGTCACCGGCTGCTTCGTGTTCTCCTCCCAGGTGCTCGTCTACGCGTTCACCGCGGCCAACCACCCGCCGCGGGTGCGCGCCACGGCGCTGGGCATGTCCGCCGGGGTGGGCCGGCTCGGGGCGATCTCCGGGCCCATCATCGGCGGCACCCTGCTCGGGGCGGGGCTGGCCTACCCGTGGGGCTTCTTCGCCTTCGCGGCCGTGGGCGCCCTCGGCGGGCTCGCCCTCACCGGCACGAGGACGCGGCCGGAGCTGCGGGAGACCGGCCGCTGACCCGCCCGCTGTCCCGTCCGCCCGCCCGTCGCCGACCCCTCCCGCCGGGGGAGCGCCGGCGTCCCGGCGTCCCCGGGCGCGCCTAGACTGGTCGGTGTGGCAGGACTGATCAGACGCGAGGACATCGACGAGGTCCGGTCGCGCACGGACATCAAGGAGATCGTCGACGGCTACGTGACGCTCAAGAGCGCCGGCATCGGCTCCTGGAAGGGCCTGTGCCCGTTCCACGACGAGCGCACCCCGTCCTTCCACGTCCGCCCGCAGATGGGCACCTACCACTGCTTCGGCTGCGACGAGTCCGGGGACGTCATCGCGTTCCTGATGAACATCGACCACACCACCTTCTCGGAGACCGTCGAGAAGCTCGCGGCGCGGATCGGCTACGAGCTGCACTACGAGCAGGGCTCCGGGCCGAAGAAGGAGGAGGTCGGCCGCCGCCAGCGCCTGCTCGACGCGCACAAGGTCGCCGCCGAGTTCTTCCAGCGCAACCTCTACACCCGCCAGGCCGCCCCCGCCCAGCAATTCCTGGGGGAGCGCGGCTTCGACGGCGAGGCCGCCCGCCGCTACGGCGTCGGCTACGCCCCCCGCGGCTGGGACCACCTGCTCAAGCACCTGCGCGACCGCGGCTTCACCGACCAGGAGCTCAAGCTCACCGGGATGTTCTCCGAGGGCAACCGGGGGCTCTACGACCGGTTCCGCGGCCGGCTGGTGTGGCCCATCCGCGCGGTCGCCGGCGAGGTGATCGGCTTCGGGGCGCGCAAGCTCTTCGACGACGACCAGGGCCCCAAGTACCTCAACACCCCGGAGACCCCGCTCTACAAGAAGTCGCAGGTGCTCTACGGGATCGACCTCGCCAAGCGGGAGATCGCCAGGCAGCGCCGCGTCGTCGTCGTCGAGGGCTACACCGACGTCATGGCGTGCCACCTCGCGGGCGTGACCACCGCCGTGGCGACCTGCGGCACCGCGTTCGGCCCCGAGCACATCAAGATCGTCCGCCGCTTCCTCTCCGACGACGGCGGCGGGGGAGAGGTCGTCTTCACCTTCGACGGCGACGCCGCCGGCCAGAAGGCCGCCCTGCGCGCCTTCGAGGAGGACCAGAAGTTCGTCGCCCAGACGTACGTGGCCGTCGAGCCGCACGGGATGGACCCCTGCGACCTGCGCCTGGCCCGCGGGGACGCGGCCGTCGCGGAGCTCGTCGACACCCGCCGGCCCCTGTTCGAGTTCGCGATCCGCGCGACCCTGCGGAACTTCGACCTTGACACCATCGAGGGCAGGATCCGGGCGATGCGCGCGTGCGCGCCCATCGTCTCCCGGATCCGGGACCGCTCCCTGCGCCCCGCCTACGCCCGCCAGCTCGCCGGCTGGCTCGGGCTGGACCCCGCGGAGGTCCAGCGCGCGGTCGACGCCGCCGGCCGCGCGCCCCGCGAGGACCAGGCCGCCTCCCGGCCGGCGGAGGAGCCGGCGCCCGCCGCCCCGGCCGCACAGCTGCCCGACCCGCGCGAGCCCGTGGCGCGGATGGAGCGGGAGGCGCTCGAGGCCGTGATCCAGTGCCCCCAGCTGCTCCAGGACCGGCACTGGGAGGAGTTCTCGCTCAGCCGCTTCCGCTACCCCGTCCACGGGGCGGTGCACGACGCCGTGCTGGGCGCCCGCGCGGGCCTGGGCGGGCACGTGCCGAGCGGGCAGGTGTGGGTGGACGCCGTGCGCGGGCACCTGCCGGAGCCCCTGCACGGCTACCTCGCCGAGCTCGCCGTCACCCCGCTGCCGGCCACCACGGAGCAGCAGCTCGAGCGCTACACCGCGGACATCCTCAACCGGCTGTTCGAGCTGCAGATCAACCGGCGCAAGTCCGACCGGCTGGCCGAGCTGCAGCGCACCGACCCCGCGGGGCAGCGGGAGCGCTACCAGGAGCTCCAGCGCGAGCTGCTCGAGCTGGAGATGCAGCGCCGCAGCCTCCGCCAGGACTGAGAGGGGATTTGGCGTTGCCCGTGCCGGGGCGGTAGAGTGATTGCTCGTTGCACGCGTGCGTGCACGGTCCTCCGTAGCTCAATTGGCAGAGCATTCGACTGTTAATCGAAGGGTTACTGGTTCGAGTCCAGTCGGGGGAGCAGCGCAGAAGGCCCCCACCAGCTGAAACGCCGGTGGGGGCCTTCCTCGTGCGCGGTCGGCGTCCCCGGTGTCCTCGTCGGCGCTCAGCCGAGGCTGACGCCGTCGGCCAGGCCGCAGCGGCGAACCAGGGCTCGGCCACCAGCCCCACCGGCGCCGCCACCCGTGACTTACGCGGCGTCGCTGCCCGGCGACGTGCCATTGTGCTGACCGTGGCTCCGGATGCCGGGGTCGGGGCCGAGGGCCATGGGCGGGCCGGCGTTCCGCTCCTCGGGGCACCCGTCGCACGGCGCCGCGGCCGGTGCGGCAGGGGCGTGCCACGTCGTGACCGCACGGAGTTGCCTCTGTCACGAACTGCCGTCGAGCCCCCGGTCAGCAGCGGATCCTCCTGACTGCACCTGCTTGACCAGGGGGAGACCGCGGAGGATCTTCGTGCCGAGCCGGCCGCCGCGACGCTCGCAGCACTACTGGTCCGAGGGTCACCCGGGGCACCCGCGTTCGCCGGTGGGGACGGCAAGGACCAGGAGGGCACCACCGACGGGAAGGTCCTCGTCGTGTCGGTCGAGCACGAGCAGCACGGCGGCAAGGAGGTCGCCGGAAGCCGGAGAAGAAGGCGTGCCGCACGGACCACAGGAACACGACGTGGATGCACGTCTGCGCCGGCGAGGGTGACCAGGAGGAAGGACCAGGGGTCGCAGCGGCGAGCAGGCCCCGGGGTGACCTCGCGCGAGGGGCCCGTCCGGGACACCGGGCGGGCCCCTCCCGCGTGCACGGTCCGGGGCCGCGACCGTGCGCGCCCGGGACCGAGCGCCCGTCGAGGGGGAGCCCGATGATAGCTTTGTGCTCAGTCCACGTACTTTTCACGAACATTCACGGAGGCGGGCATGAGTCATTCGGTAGGCCCCAGCACGGGCGGCACCTCGGGGGCCGGAGCGGGGCAGTCCAGCCCCGGCGCGGCGTCCATCCTCGACGTCGTCAAGGTCTTCGGGCGGCTGCTGCCCAAGCAGCTCAAGGACGAGGCGCAGCTGGCCAAGCTCGAGCTCACGGAGAAGGCGAAGACCCTCGGCAAGGGGGCCGCGTTCGTGGCCGTCGGCCTGGTCTTCCTGCTGCTGGCCACCATCGCGCTCGTCGGGGCGGTCATCGCGGCGCTCTCACAGGTGATGCCGGCGTGGCTGGCGGCCCTGCTGCTGGCCGTGCTGTTCCTCGTCGTGCTCGGGGTCGCCGCGCTGCTCGGCCTCGCGACCATCAAGAAGGCGTTGCCGCTCGTGCCGCGCAAGGCGCTCTTCGGCGTCAAGTACGACCTCGGCGTCGTCAAGGAGGGCTCCGCCTACACGGAGTCCCGCGTCCAGCGCGAGGAGCAGCTGGCCCGGGAGCGCAAGGAGCAGGAGAAGCGGGAGGCCGCCCAGGACCCCGCCCGCCAGAAGCCCCCGGCGCCCACCGAGGAGCAGCTGCGGCACCGGCTCAAGCTGCGCCGCGAGCACCTCAAGACGCTGCGCGACGACGTCCAGGGCCGCGCCCAGACCATCCAGTCCACCACCAAGGGGTTCGTGGACCGCACCAGCCGCACCGTGAAGACCACGCCCAAGGACATCAAGGGCCTGCTCGCCCAGGGCGGCCAGCACCGCGGGACGGGGGCGGGCCGCTCCGGCCTCACCGAGCGCTGGCAGCCGCTGACGGTCCTGGCCGTGGCCGGGAGCGCGTTCCTCGTCTTCCTGCGCAAGCTCTTCCGGTGACGGCGGCGTCCACGGGCAGCCCCGTGGACACGCCCGCCGCGTGAAGGCCCGGAAGCCCTCGGCTTCCGGGCCTTCGCCGTCGGTTCACCCGGTGTCCACCTCCCGCCGAGCGGAGCCCCGGCAGGGCTCGGTAGAATCCGGTGCGTGAGCAGAGGTCGGTGCGTGTCGTGAGCCAGTGGCTCGCCGTCCTCCTGGCCCTGCTCTCGGCGCTGTGCCTGGCGGTCGGCACGCAGCAGCAGGGCAGCGCCGTGGCCGACCGGTCCTCCGGCCGCCTCCGGGCCGGCGCGCTGCCGGCCCTGCTGCGCAGCCGCCGCTGGCTGCTCGGCCTGGTCCTCCTCGGCCTCGGCACCGGGCTCAACGTCGCCGCCCTCGGGCTGGCCACGGTGACCGTGGTCCAGCCGATGGGTGTTGTCGCCCTCGTGGTCACCACCCTCCTCCACGCCCGGCACCGCCGCCTGAAGGTCAACCGGCGCACCTGGGCCGCCATCGTGCTGTGCACCGCGGGCGGGGCGGCCTTCGTCACCTGCGCCGTGGGCGCGACCGACCCCGCCCGCGGCATCTCGCGCTGGGCCGAGCACACCGTGGTGGTGATGCTCGTGGTCCTCGTGTGCGTGCTCGGGGTGGCCGCGGCCCTGTTCCGCCGCCGTCTCGACAGCACCTTCTACGTGGTCGGCGCGGGGATCCTCTACGGGTTCGTGGCCGTGCTCGTGCGCCTGACCCTCACCCGGGTCCAGGGCAGCCCGGGCGGCCCGCTGGACGACGTCAACTGGCTCGCGGTGGGCGCCGCGGTCGTGGCCTCGGTCCTCGGCGGGTGGTTTGTGCAGAGCGCGTTCGCCGCGGGGCCGCCGGACCTCGTCATCGCCGGCCTCACGGTGATCGACCCCATGGTGGGGGTGCTGCTGGGCCTGCTGGTGCTCGGCGAGGCGGGCACGGGGTTCACGGTGCTCACCGGCGTCCTCATGGCCGTGGCCGGTGCCGTTGCTATAGTCGGGGTCGCCGTGCTCTCCCAGCACCACCCGGAGGTCCTCGAACGCCGCGCCGATCTCGCGCGGAAGGGCCGGGCGGTGCTCG
Organism: Kocuria rosea; assembly: GCF_023715525.1. GTDB lineage: Bacteria > Actinomycetota > Actinomycetes > Actinomycetales > Micrococcaceae > Kocuria > Kocuria rosea_A. Next base: position 138,358 of record NZ_JAMBOG010000008.1, read on the forward strand.
ACCCGGGCACGCCGGCACCGTCCCCAGCAGCACCTGACCGAGCAGCACACGACCGACCGGGAAGCCACGCTTGAGCGCCGACACCACCTCCATCGATCGTTCCCTCACCGTCCTGCTGGGCGCCGAGACCTACCCGCCCGACGTCAACGGTGCCGCGCAGTTCGCGCACCGGCTGGCCCGCGGCCTGCACGAGCAGGGCCACCGGGTGCACGTCGTGTGCGCGCGCCCCGACCCGGGACCCTCGTACCGGCGCGACGACGACGGCGTGGCCGAGCACCGGATGCGCTCCCACCGGGCGTTCACGCACCCGTACTTCCGCGTGTGCCTGCCCTGGGAGGTCGCGGCGGACATCCGCCGGCTGTTCGACGAGGTGCGCCCCGACGTGGTGCACCTGCAGTGCCACTACATCCTGGGGCGCCTGCTCGTGCGGGAGGCCCGGCGCCGGGGGATCCGCACGGTCGGCACCAACCACTTCGTGCCCGAGAACCTCGAGCCGTTCCTGCCGTTCCCGCGGTGGGTTTTGGACTGGTACCGCGGCGTGTCCTGGCGGGACATGGTGCGGGTCTTCGGCCGCTGCGACGTCGTCACCGCGCCGACCCCGCTCGCCGTGGACACCATGCGCCGCAACGGCTTCCCCGACACGGTCCTGGCCGTCTCCAACGGCATCCGGATCGCCGACTACGAACCCCGGGCGGGGGAGCGGGCGGAACGGACGGAGCACCCCACCGTGCTCTTCGTCGGCCGGCTCGCGGTCGAGAAGAACGTGGACGTGCTCATCGAGGCGCTGTCCCTGCTCCGCTCCGGCGCCGGGGCAGCCGCCCACCTGGAGCTGGCCGGCGACGGCGAGCAGCGCCCCGTCCTCGAGCGGCTGGCGCGGACCCTGGGCGTGGCCGACCGGGTGCACTTCCTGGGCTACGTCTCCGACGAGCAGCTGCGCGACGCCTACCTGCGGGCGGACGTCTTCTGCCAGCCGGGCACGGCCGAGCTGCAGTCGCTCGTCACCCTCGAGGCGATGTCCGCGTCCCGCCCGGTCGTCCTGGCGGACGCCCAGGCCCTCCCGCACCTGGCCGAGGACGGCGTCAACGGCTACCTCTTCGTCCCCGGCGACGCCCGGGACCTGGCCCGCAGGCTGGCCCTCGTCCTCGACGCCCCGGCGGAGGAACGGGCCCGGATGGGCCGGGAGAGCCACCGCAAGGTCGCCCTGCACAGCTTCCCCCGCACGCTGGAGACGTTCCTGCGCCTGTACGGCGGCGACCTGCCCGAGCCCGCCGCCCACCCGGTGGGCCGCCCCCGCGGGATCCGGGGGCGGCTGGCCTCCCTCGTGCGGTAACGTGGACGTGCGCCGCCGGGCCCGGCCCGGCGCGGGGCCGTAGCTCAGCCGGTCAGAGCAGAGGACTCATAATCCTTCGGTCGTGGGTTCAAGCCCCACCGGCCCTACCCGTCCCACGGGAGCCACGAGGCCCCGGACCACCCGGTCCGGGGCCTCGTGCGTGCCGTGCGCGGCACGGCCCGATGTGGTGCACTGGTGTCCCACCCACCGAGAGGATGCCGTCATGAGCCACCGCACGCTGTGGAGGACCCTGTCCGTGGCCGGTCTGGCGCTCGCCGCGCTGACCGGGTGCGACAACCCCGACCAGGAGGTCGAGGAAGGCGTCGACCAGGTGCAGCAGGGCGCCGAGGACGCCCAGCAGCAGGTCGAGGAGGGCGCCGAGGACGCCCGGCAAAACGTCGAGGAGGGCGCCGAGGACGTCCGGCAGAACGTCGAGGAGGGCGTCGAGGACGTCCGAAACGGCGACGAGGAGGGCTCGGGTCAGGACGGCGGCTGAGGTGCCGCCCGCAGCGCGCCGGGGACGGGCAGCAGGACCGAGGGCCCGAGGACCCCGACGAACCCCAGCGGGTTGACGTAGTCCTCGCCCCGGCGCACGCCCCAGTGCAGGCAGTCGCCGGGCACGCAGTGGTCGCGGCCGCGCAGCGTGCCCACGGCCTGGCCGCGGCGCACCCGCTCCCCGCGGCGCAGGGTCGACTCGACGGGCTCGAAGCTCGAGCGCAGCCCCCCGCCGTGGTCGAGCGTCAGCACGGGACGGTCCACCACGCGGCCCGCGAAGCTCACCGTCCCGTCCGCGGGCGCGCACCACCGCCCCGGTGCCCGCCGCCAGGTCCACGCCCCGGTGACCGCGGTGCCACCGCTGCGCCGGCGGGGACCAGTCGCCCACCACGGCCGGGCGGGGGGACAGCGGCCACGCCCAGCTCCCCCCGGCGGCGCTCCCGGGAGGGCCCAGCACCAGGCCGAGCACGAGCGCGCCGGGCACGACCAGCGCGAGCGCGACGAGCACGCAGGCCCCGGGTGCCGGTGCGCCCGGGGGCCGTCGGGTGCGGCGGGGGTGCGGGGGAGACGGGGGCAGGGCGTCCATGGCCCCACCCTGCGCGGCCGCGGGGCACACGGACCGCCTGCCGCGGGCCGGTGTGGACGGCCGCGGCGCCCCCGCCCGACGCCGCCGCGGTGTGCAGGGGCAATCACCCGCTGTAGTACACTTGAGCCCGCAGTCTGCTCTCTGCGCCCAGTGGGACGCCCTCGTGACTCCCGGTTCCGGCTCTCCAGCCGGAGCCGCCGGTGCGGCGGCGAGCAGCTGACTTCGCGCACAGCGCCGCCGGGATCTCCTTTCCCGGCCCGGCCGTCCCGGTCCGCGTCCCCGTCCCGGCGGGGTGCGGTCGACGGCCCGGCAGCGGACCGCACGGTTCCGCTCGCCGCTGTGCCAGGGGCTCGTCCGCCGGACGCAGCCGAGAACCGTACCCGCGGGCCGGGCGTCCTCGCACGCCCTCCCGCACGAGAACAAGGAGACGACATGTCCGTCGTTACCATGCGCCAGCTCCTCGACAGCGGCGTGCACTTCGGCCACCAGACCCGCCGCTGGAACCCGAAGATGAAGCGCTTCATCTTCACCGAGCGCAACGGCATCTACATCATCGACCTCCAGCAGTCGCTGTCCTTCATCGACCGCGCCTACGAGGCCGTGCGCACCACCGTCGCCCACGGCGGCACCATCCTGTTCGTCGGCACGAAGAAGCAGGCCCAGGAGGCCATCGCCGAGCAGGCCACCCGCGTGGGCATGCCCTACGTGAACCACCGCTGGCTCGGCGGCATGCTCACCAACTTCGCGACCGTCTCCAAGCGCATCGAGCGCATGAAGGAGCTCGAGGAGATCGACTTCGACGACGTCGCCGGCTCGCAGTACACCAAGAAGGAGCTGCTGCTCCTGCGCCGCGAGAAGGAGAAGCTGGAGCGCACTCTCGGCGGCATCCGCAACCTCACCAAGGCCCCGTCCCTGGTCTGGATCGTGGACACCAAGAAGGAGCACCTCGCGGTGGACGAGGCCCAGAAGCTGGGCATCCCCGTCGTCGCGATCCTCGACACCAACTGCGACCCCGACGAGGTCAACTTCCCGATCCCGGGCAACGACGACGCGATCCGCTCCGTCAACCTGCTGACCCGCGTGATCGCCGACGCCGTCGCCGAGGGCCTCATCGAGCGCCACAACAAGAAGTCCGGCAGCGCCGACCAGGCCGAGGAGCCGATGGCCGAGTGGGAGCGCGAGCTGCTCGAGCAGCACGCCGCCGAGCAGAACGCCGCCCCGGAGGCCGAGGCCCCGGCCGAGGCGCCCGCCGCGACCGAGACGGCCGCCGAGTAGTCTCCGTTCACCTTCCATTCTCCCGGGTGGGCCACCGTGCCCACCGGACGCCGGCCGGGGCGGGCACGCGCCCGCCCCGGCCGGCACCACCGACTACGTGAGGAGTTCACATGGCGAACTACACCGCCGCTGACATCAAGGCCCTGCGTGAGCGCACCGGCGCCGGCATGCTCGACGTCAAGAAGGCCCTGGACGAGGCCGACGGCGACCTGCAGAAGGCCCAGGAGATCATCCGCGTCAAGGGACTCAAGGGCGTCACCAAGCGCGAGGGCCGCGCGACGGCGGAGGGCCTCGTGGCCGCCCGCGTCGAGGGCACCGTCGGCTACATGGTCGAGGTCAACTCCGAGACCGACTTCGTGGCCAAGTCCGCCCCGTTCGTCGAGTTCGGCAACAAGGTGCTCGAGGCCGCCGTGGCCGCGGACGCCTCCTCCCTCGAGGAGCTCATGGCCGCCCAGGCCGACGGCAAGGCCGTCTCCGAGCTCGTCACCGAGACCGGCGCCCTCCTGGGCGAGAAGGTCGTCGTCCGCCGCATCGCCCGCGTCGAGGGCGAGAACGTGGACGTCTACCTGCACAAGACCTCCAAGGACCTCCCCGCCCAGGTCGGCGTGCTCCTGGCCGTGACCGGCGCCGACTCCGCGCAGGTCGCCCACGACGTCGCCGTGCACGTCGCCGCGATGTCCCCGACCTTCCTCTCGCAGGAGGACGTGCCCGCCGCGACCGTCGAGTCGGAGAAGCGCGTCGCAGAGGAGACCGCCCGGGCCGAGGGCAAGCCGGAGAAGATCCTCCCGAACATCATCGCCGGCCGCCTGAAGGGCTACTTCAAGGACGTCGTGCTGCTCGACCAGGACTTCGCCAAGGACTCGAAGAAGACCGTCGGCCAGGTGCTGCAGGAGGCCGGTGCCACCGCCACCGCCTTCGCGCGCTTCCGCGTCGGCGCCTGATCCGCTCGGCGCGCACGAGCGCCGCGCCGAAGGAGGCGCCCCCTGCACCGCAGGGGGCGCCTCCTTCGGCGTTCCCGCCCGGTCGCCTCCCACCTGGGGCGACGGCGTCCCGACGGGATCCGCGCGGACCCGGCGGGAAGGGCGGGCGCGGGCGTTCTGTATGCTGAGGGAGGCCCGGTCCCGAGCGTGAGCACCCTCGCGGGGCCGTGCCGGTCCACGCTGCACCGTCGTCGCCGGGAGGAACCATGCCCACCACTTCTGCGTCCGAGATCAAGGACGAGGCCCTCCGCATGAGCCGGGACCCGCGGGCCACGCCCACCCGGCGCCGCGTGCTGCTGAAGCTCTCCGGGGAGGTCTTCGGCGGCGGCTCCATCGGCGTGGACACCCGTGTCGTGCGGGACATCGCCGAGCAGATCGCCGCCACCGTGGGCGAGGTCGAGACCGCCATCGTGGTCGGCGGCGGCAACTTCTTCCGCGGCGCGGAGCTCTCGCAGGCGGGCATGGACCGCTCGCGCGCGGACTACATGGGCATGCTCGGCACGGTGATGAACTGCCTCGCCCTGCAGGACTTCCTGGAGCAGTGCGGCGTGGACACGCGCGTGCAGTCCGCGATCAAGATGGAGCAGGTCGCCGAGGTCTACATCCCCCGCCGGGCCATCCGCCACATGGAGAAGGACCGCGTCGTGATCTTCGGCGCCGGGGCGGGCCTGCCCTACTTCTCCACCGACACCGTGGCCGCCCAGCGGGCGCTCGAGGTGCACGCGACCGAGGTGCTCATGGCCAAGAACGGGGTGGACGGCGTCTACACCGCCGACCCCCGCACCGACCCGGACGCGGTGCGGCTGTCGGAGCTCACCTACGACGAGGCCCTCGCCCGCGACATCCGGGTCATGGACCAGACCGCCTTCAGCCTGTGCCGGGACAACGACGTGACGATGCGCGTGTTCGGCATGGAGGGCCAGGGCAACGTGACCCGCGCCATCCTGGGGGAGCGGATCGGCACCCTCGTCACCACCTGAGCCGTCACGGCCTGACCCGGCGCCCGCGGGCCCGGCGATAGACTGGCCACAGCACGCCCGGGCCGTGCGGCCCCAGCGCCGCGCCCGGCCGAAACGACCCCGCGCGGAGGACTCCGTGCGACACCACGAAGGAGCCTTGCGTGATCTCAGAGATCCTGTCCGAAGCGAAGACCAAGATGGCCAAGGCCGTCGACGCCGCCAAGGACGACTTCGCCGCCATCCGCACAGGGCGCGCCAACCCCTCGCTGTTCTCCAGCGTGCTGGTCGAGTACTACGGCACCCCCACCCCGCTGCAGCAGCTCGCGTCCTTCCAGAACCCCGAGGCCCGCACCCTGCTCATCACCCCGTACGACCGATCGGCCCTCAACGACATCGAGAAGGCCCTGCGCAACTCGGACATCGGGGCGAACCCGGCCAACGACGGCAACGTCATCCGCGTCGTCATGCCGGAGCTCACGCAGGAGCGCCGCAAGGAGTACGTGAAGATCGTCGGGCACAAGGCCGAGGAGGGCCGCGTGTCCGTGCGCAACATCCGCCGTCACGCCAAGGACCTGATCGAGAAGTCCGTCAAGGACGGGGAGATCGGCGAGGACGAGGGCAAGCGCGCCGAGAAGGACCTCGACGCCGTGACGAAGAAGCACATCGAGCAGATCGACGAGCTGCTCAAGAACAAGGAAGCGGAGCTGCTGCAGGTCTGATGTCCGACCCGTCGCGACCGCACCAGGAGACGAAGGCTTCCCCGGAACCCGCCGGGGAGGCCTTCTCCCCACGTGCCGACCTCTCCGCCGTCCCGGCGCCCGCGCCGCGCCGCGGGCGCCGGGAGCGCCGGCACACGGCCCCCTCGCGGGCCGGCCGCAACCTGCCGGCCGCCATCGGCGTGGCCGTGGTGCTCATCGGCACGCTGCTCCTCGGCCTGTTCGCCCAGCCCGTGGTCCTGGCCCTGCTCGCCGGAGCGGCCGCGGGGATCGGGGTCTGGGAGGTCGGCCGCTCGCTGCGCTTCCGGGACATCGCCATCCCGCGCGTGCCCGCGGTGACCGCCGGGGTGCTCATGCCCCTCGCGGCCTTCTACGGCGAGGGCGAGGCGCTCATGATCGCCGTGGTCGTGGGCCTGACGCTCGTGATCGTGTGGCGCGCCCTAGGCCGCCGGGACGGGATGATCCTGTCCATCATGGGCTCGGTCTTCGCCCTCCTCTGGGTGGGGTTCCTGCTCAGCATCGCGCTGCTGCTCTACCACACGGACGCCGGGCCCCTGAAGGTGCTGACCGTCATCCTGCTGGCCGTCGGCTCCGACACCTGCGGCTACGCCGTGGGAGTGATCTGGGGCCGCCACCCCATGGCGCCGCGGATCAGCCCGAAGAAGTCCTGGGAGGGCTTCGCCGGCTCCCTCGGCGGGTCGGTGGTGATCGGCGTGCTGTGCGCGGTGCTGCTGCTCGACCACGCGTGGTGGGAGGGCGCCCTCCTCGCGGTCGTGCTCGTGCTCGCCGCGACGCTGGGGGACTTCGCCGAGTCCATGGTCAAGCGCGAGCTGGGCATCAAGGACATGGGCACCCTGCTGCCCGGCCACGGGGGCGTGATGGACCGGATCGACTCGATCCTCTTCGCCGTGCCCGCCGGGTACCTGCTCTTCGAGCTGTTCGCGGCGCGTGCCTGACCCCGCCCGCGAGCACCCGAGACCATGACCCCCGAACCCTCCGCCGAGGTCCCGCCCCCCGGCCGGTTCCCCCGCTGCGGGGCGGCGCAGTGGGGCTACGCCGCCGACCAGGTCGACGCGCTCCTCGCCGCCGTGCACGCCCGCCTGGCGGGCCCTCCCCCCGCCGGGGGACCGGCCGCCACCCCGGTGCGGGACCCCGCGGAGGCCGGCAGCAGGCACGTGCGGACCGCCGTCTTCGACCGCGCCCGCGGCGGCTACCGCCCCGGGGCCGTCGACGAGGCCCTGGACGCGGCCGAGGACGCCCTCGCCGCCCTCGAACGCGACCTCTTCCTGGGCGCGCACGGCGCCGAGGCCTGGCACCAGTACCTCGACGGGCTCGCCGCGCTCCTGCGGGGACGGCTCGAGCGCCCCCGGACCCGCCGCTTCCGCCGCCCCTCCCGCGCCCGGGCGCGCGGCTACTCCGCCGCCCACGTGGACGTCCTGTGCGAACGCCTCGCCGAGCACCTCGGGGGCGGCGAGACCCTGGAGCCCTCGGCGCTGCGCCGGGCCGTCTTCCCCTCCGCCCACGGCGAGCGCGGCTACGAGGAGCAGCAGGTGGACGCCTTCCTCGACCGGGCGGTCGAACTCTTCCTCGCCCTGCGCTGAACCCGCCCACCGCGCCGTCTGTGTATACAGGCTGGAGCCGGGAACGTCCAGAAGTGGGCACCGCAGTCACATTCAGGCCTCGGAGCGGCAATTCTCGGCATTTCATCTTGCCGCTGTGCATACAACAGCCTACTGTGGTGTGCATCACATGAGGAGGAAGCCCATGTCCCACCAGCCACACGTCGGTGCTGCGGATCCCGCCGCCGGTGTCGATTTCCAGGCCGCTCAGCGGTCTCCCGAGTTCCAGGAGCTGCGGAGGACCCACCGCGGCTTCGTCTTCCCGCTCGCCGTCGCGTTCCTGGTCTGGTACCTGCTGTACGTGGTGCTCGCCATGTACGCCCCGGACCTGTTCGCCATCCGGGTCTTCGGCAACGTCAACCTCGGCGTCATCCTGGGCCTGCTCCAGTTCGTGACGACCTTCGCGATCACGGGCGCGTACGTGTCCTTCGCCAACCGCAAGCTCGACCCCAAGGCCACCGCCATCCGCGAGGACCTCGAGTCCCGCGCCCGGCCCGCCCGCGGCGTCCACGGACAGGAGAACTGACCGATGCACCACCAGCTCACCGCGCTCGCGCCCATGGCGACGGCGCCGACCGAGACGGTCGGCACGCCGTGGATCAACATCTCCATCTTCGGGGCGTTCGTCCTGGTCACGATGATCGTGGTCTTCCGCGCCTCCAAGTCGACGCAGACCGCCGCGGACTACTACGCCGGCGGCCGCGGCTTCAGCGGCACCCAGAACGGCCTGGCCATCGCCGGCGACTACCTCTCGGCGGCGTCCTTCCTCGGGATCGTGGGCGCGATCGCCATCCAGGGCTACGACGGGTTCCTGTACTCCATCGGCTTCCTGGTCGCCTGGCTGGTGGCGCTGCTGCTCATCGCCGAGCTGCTGCGCAACACCGGCAAGTTCACCATGGCGGACGTGCTGTCCTTCCGCCTGCGCCAGCGGCCCGTGCGCGTGGCCGCGTCCATCTCGACGCTCGCGGTCTCCGCCTTCTACCTCCTGGCCCAGATGGCCGGCGCCGGCGCGCTGGTGTCGCTGCTGCTCGGGATCAGCTCCCGGGTGGGCCAGTCGCTCGTCATCGTCATCGTGGGCGTGCTGATGATCCTCTACGTGCTCGTGGGCGGGATGAAGGGCACCACCTGGGTGCAGATCATCAAGGCCTGCCTGCTCGTCACCGGTGTGGCGGTGATGACCGTGTGGATCCTCGCGCTGTACGGGTTCAACCTCTCCTCCCTGCTGGGCGACGCCGTGGCCGTCTCCGGCAACCCCGCCATCCTCGAGCCCGGCCTGCGGTACGGCGTGAGCGAGACCAGCAAGCTCGACTTCATCTCCCTGGGCCTCGCCCTGGTTTTCGGCGCCGCGGGCCTGCCCCACGTGCTGATGCGCTTCTACACGGTCCCCACCGCCAAGGAGGCCCGCAAGTCCGTGGTCTGGGCGATCGCCCTGATCGGCCTGTTCTACCTCTTCACCCTCATCCTGGGCTTCGGCGCCGCCGCCCTGATCGGCGCCGAGCGCATCGCCGCCGCCCCCGGCGGGGTGAACTCCGCAGCACCGCTGCTGGCCTTCGAGCTGGGCGGGTCCCTGCTGATGGGCATCATCGCGGCCGTGGCCTTCGCCACGATCCTGGCCGTGGTCGCCGGCCTGGCCATCACGGCCTCGGCCTCCTTCGCCCACGACATCTACACCAGCGTGATCAAGAAGGGCGACGCGGACCCGCGCAAGGAGCTCAAGGTCGCCAAGACCACCGTGGTGGTCATCGGCCTCGTCTCCATCGCCGGCGGCATCGGCGCCCAGGGCCAGAACGTGGCGTTCCTCGTGGCCCTCGCCTTCGCGGTGGCGGCCTCGGCGAACCTGCCGACGATCCTGTACTCCCTGTACTGGAAGCGCTTCACCACCCGCGGCGCCGTGTGGTCGATGTACGGCGGGCTGTTCATCTCGGTGGGCCTGATCATCTTCTCCCCGGTGATGTCCGGGGCGGAGACCTCGATGATCCCCACCGCGGACTTCGCGTGGTTCCCGCTGCAGAACCCGGGCATCGTCTCGATCCCCGCGTCCTTCCTCCTCGGTTTCATCGGTTCCATGACGGAGCGGCGCCTGGAGGATCCGGTCAAGCAGTCCGAGATGGAGGTCCGCTCGCTCACCGGCGTCGGGGCCGAGAAGGCGATCAGCCACTGACCCCGGACCCCGCTCCCACCAGGGAAGACGCCCGGCCCGCCCGAAGCCCTGCTTCCGGCGGGCCGGCTGCGTTCCCAGCCGGGGAGCGGTAGTATTGCGATCGGAAAAAGACAGGAGGCTGAGCATCAGGTAGGGTGAAGGAGAAGCCGGACCCAGGGTATTCCTGGGAAACTCTCCGGTTGCCTACAATGACAGTCCCTCCGGGATGGAATAGGAGTAGTCATGGGAATCATCAGCTGGATCATCCTCGGCCTCATCGCGGGTGCTCTCGCGAAGCTCATCATGCCGGGCAACCAGGGCGGCGGAATCATCGTCACGATCGTCCTCGGCATCGTCGGCGCCCTGGTCGGCGGCTTCCTGGGCTCGCTCATCGGCATCGGCGACCTGGAGTCCGCGTTCGACATCGGCACCATCATCACTGCCGTCGTGGGCGCGCTCATCGTGCTCTTCATCTGGGGGGCCGTCAGCGGCCGCCGGCGCCACTGACGCCCGACCCCTTCGCGCGGGGCCCCGCCCACCGGCACCGGTGGGCGGGGCCCCTCCGTCGTCCCGGGCCGGCGACGGGGCCTGGGGGATACTGGGACCATGACGTCCCCCGCCGCCCCGCCCCGCACCCGTCCGACCCCCGAGCTGCGCGCCCTCGCCGCCGCGGGCCCCCGCCGCGTGGTGGTGCTCGGCTCGACGGGCTCCATCGGCACCCAGGCCCTCGACGTCGTCCGTGCCGCCCGCGGGCTCGGCGGGGACGGGCCGTTCACGGTCGTCGCCCTCGCCGCGGGGCGCCGCAGCCTCGAGCTCCTGGCCGAGCAGGCCGTCGAGACCCGCGCCGCCGTGGTCGCCACCAGCGGCGGCGGCGACGACGCCGCCCGGCTGGCCCGGCTGATCGGCGAGCGGGCCGCCGCCGCGGGGGAGGGCAGCTACCGTCCCGAGGTGCTGCACGGGCCCGGCGCCGCCGCGGCCGTGGCCGCCCACCCGGACGCCGACCTCGTGCTCAACGGGATCACCGGCTCCATCGGCCTCGCCCCCACGCTCGCGGCGCTGGGCGCGGGGCACAAGCTCGCGCTGGCCAACAAGGAGTCCCTGATCGCCGGCGGTCCGCTGGTGAAGGAGGCCGCCGCCGCGACCGGCGACCCCGACGCGCTGATCCCCGTCGACTCCGAGCACTCGGCGCTGGCCCAGGCCCTGCGCAGCGGCACGGGCGCCGAGGTCGACCGGCTCGTGCTCACGGCGTCGGGCGGACCGTTCCGGGGCCGCACCCGCGCCCAGCTCGAGGCCGTGACCCCGCAGGAGGCACTGCGCCACCCGACGTGGGACATGGGGCTGATGGTCACCACCAACTCCGCGTCCATGGTCAACAAGGCCCTCGAGGTGCTCGAGGCCCACCTGCTCTTCGACGTCCCGCTGGAGCGCATCGACGTGGTCGTCCACCCCCAGTCGGTGGTGCACTCGATGGTCCAGTTCGTGGACGGCTCCACGATCGCCCAGGCCTCGCCCCCCGACATGCGCCTGCCCATCGCCCTGGGCCTGGCGTGGCCGCACCGCGTGCCCGGGGCGGCGGTGCCGTGCGACTGGACGCGCGCCGCGCAGTGGACGTTCGAGCCGCTGGACCGGGAGGCGTTCCCGGCCGTGGACCTCGTCAAGGCCGCGGGGGAGCGCGGCGGGACCCACCCCGCCGTGTTCAACGCCGCGAACGAGGAGGCGGTGCACGCCTTCCACGACGGGCGCATCCGCTTCCCCGCCATCGTCGGCACCGTGGAGGCCGTGCTCGGGGAGCACGAGGGGGTCGCGCGGCCCGATCTGGAGGCCGTGCTGGAGGCCGAGCGGTGGGCGCGCCGCCGCGCCCAGGAGCTGCTCGCGCGCTGAGCGCACGCGGCGGCGGCCGGGCGCCCCGTGCTAGTCTGTCGGGCGGATGACGAGTCCCAGCGCGAAGCTCTGGCTTGCTGGGCGGCAACCCTCTCCCGTAGCGGGGTGCCCCAGATGGAACCATCCGGCCACGGCTCGACGAAGCAGACGGCGGCAAGTACGGCCCACCCGGCCCGCAGGTCCCTGCGCGTGCCCGCCCGGGACCGCAGCGCCGCCCCGAGCCCTGGCGCCGACACCTCGAGACCCGGATCCACGGAAAGGCACGACATGCGATCGCAGCGCCTCCCCCTCATCGCCCTGGCCACGACCCTCGGCCTGACCCTCACCGCCTGCGGCGGGGCCGAGCAGGCCGCCGCGCCCTACGACGACGGCGTCATCAAGATCGGCACCGACGGCCGCACCCAGGTGCACGAGGCCTTCCTCAAGGAGGCCGAGGCCGCGGGCGTGGAGGTCGAGCTCGTGGAGTTCACCGACTACAACCAGCCCAACGCGGCCCTCACCAGCGGCGACCTGGACATGAACTGGTTCCAGCACGGGGCGTTCCTCGCCGACTACCGGAACAACTCGGGCGAGGACATCGTCCCGATCGGGTCCACCTCCATCTACCCGCTGGGCCTGTACTCCGAGCGCTACGACTCCCTGGAGCAGATCCAGCAGGGCGACGAGATCGCGGTCCCCAACGACGCGATCAACCTCGCCCGCGCCCTCCTGCTGCTCGAGTCCGCCGGGCTCGTCGAGTTCACCTCCGAGACCACCGCGCCGTCCGAGCTGGACGTCGACACCGAGGCCTCGAAGGTCAAGGTCACCCCGGTGTCGGCGGAGCAGACCGTGCTGTCGCTGAGCTCCACCGCGGGCGCCGTGGTCAACAACACCTTCCTGTCCCGCGCCGACATCGACCCCAACTCGGCGCTGTACTCCGACGGCGAGGACACCGACAACGCCCTGCCCTACGTGAACTTCTTCGCCGCCACCGGCGCCAACAAGGACGACGAGACCCTGCACCAGGTCGCGGACCTGTTCCACACGGACTCCGTGCTGGCGGCCGAGCAGGCGGAGACCAAGAACACCGCCGTGTCCCAGGACGTCCCGCAGGAGCAGCTGATCGAGGTCGTCGACCGGTACGCCGAGGACCTCCAGAAGTGACCGCGCCGGTCGGACCGGGCCCGGTCCCGTCCGGGGACGGCGACGTCGTCGTCCGCTTCCAGGACGTGACCAAGACCTTCGTGACGGGGCCCGCCCGCGCCCGGCGCGAGGTGACCGCGGTGGACAGCGTCTCCCTGGAGATCCGCCGCGGCGAGATCTTCGGGGTGATCGGCTACTCCGGCGCCGGCAAGTCCACCCTCGTGCGCCTGATCAACGGCCTCGAGCCCGTGACCTCGGGCTCCCTGACCGTGCAGGGCTTCGAGGTGGCCGGGCGCAGCGAGACCGAGCTGGCGCCCGTGCGGCGGGAGATCGGCATGATCTTCCAGCAGTTCAACCTCTTCACCTCCCGGACCGTGGCCGGCAACGTCGAGTACCCGCTCAAGCGGGCCGGCTGGCCCAAGGAGAAGCGCCGGGCGCGGGTGGCGGAGCTGCTCGAGTTCGTGGGGCTCTCCGCGCGCGCGGGCAACTACCCGGAGCAGCTCTCGGGCGGGCAGAAGCAGCGCGTGGGCATCGCCCGGGCCCTGGCGACCAACCCCAAGCTGCTGCTGGCCGACGAGTCCACCTCGGCCCTCGACCCCGAGACGACCCAGGAGGTGCTGCAGGTGCTGCAGCGGGTCAACCAGGAGCTCGGCATCACCATCGTGCTCATCACCCACGAGATGGACGTCGTGCGGGCGATCGCCGACCGGGTGGCCGTCATGCAGGACGGCAAGGTCGTGGAGCACGGGTCCACCGTGGACATCTTCGCCCGCCCCCGCACCGAGACCGCGCGGCGCTTCGTCTCCTCCGTGCTGCACTCGGTGCCCGACGCCCGCGAGGTCGAGCGGCTGCGCCGCACCCACCGCGGGCGCCTGGTGATCGTCGACGTCGGCGACGGCGTGGACATCGGCGGGGTGCTCTCCGACGGCGCCTCCCGCGGCGTGCGCTTCACCATCGCCTACGGCGGGATCAGTGTGCTCCAGGAGCAGTCCTTCGGGTCGCTGACCTTCGAGCTGACGGGCGCGGACGCGGCCGTGCAGGACGTGGTCGAGGAGCTGTCCCGCATCACGACCCTGAGAGAGGTGGCCGCGTGAACGACTGGTCCGTCCTGGGACCCGAGCTGCTCGCCGCGCTCGGGGAGACCCTCTACATGGTGTCCGTCACCCTGATCCTCGCCGGCGTGCTCGGCCTGCTCGCCGGCGTGGGGCTCTACGTGACCCGCCGGGGCAACATCCTGGAGAACCGTGCGGTCCACGAGGCGCTCAACCTCGTGGTGAACTTCGTGCGCCCGATCCCGTTCATCATCCTGCTGGCCGCCCTCGGCCCGGTCACCGAGGACGTCGTGGGGACCCGCCTGGGCCCCAACGCGGCGATCTTCGCCATGACCATCGGGGCGATGTTCGCGGTCGCCCGCATCGTCGAGCAGAACTTGATGAGCGTGGACCCCGGCGTCGTCGAGGCGGCGCGCTCCATGGGGGTCTCCCGCGGGCGGATCATCACCACCGTGATCCTGCCGGAGGCCCTGGGGCCCCTGGTGCTCGGCTACACGTTCCTCGTCATCGGCATCACGGACATGTCCGCGATGGCCGGGGCCATCGGCGCCGGCGGCCTGGGCGACTTCGCCCTGCGCCTGGGCTACCAGCGGTTCAACGACGAGGTCACCTGGGCCGCGGTCGCCGTGATCGTCGTCCTGGTCCAGCTCGTGCAGGTCCTGGGCAACCGGCTGGCCCGCCGCATCCTGCGCCGCTGACCCTCCGGCCCCCGGCGCGCCACGACGGCCGGTCGCCTCCTGCGGGAGGCGGCCGGCCGTCGTCGTCCCGGGCCCCGCGGCGCGCGCCGGGCCGGGCTGCCACGCGCCGTCCAGGATCGTGGGGCACACTGGTGCACGCCGTGCCGCGCACGGCCCCCGACCGTCCCCGGCGCCCGCCGGGGACCACCGACGAAACCCGGAGGTCCGACGGATGGGCGTCGTGCTGTTCCTCGTGGGCGTGCTGCTGGCCGCCCTCGCCATCGCGGTGTCCATCGCCCTGCACGAGCTCGGCCACCTCGTGCCGGCCAAGCTCTTCGGCGTGCGCGTCACCCAGTACATGATCGGCTTCGGGCGCACCGTCTTCTCCCGCCGCCGCGGCGAGACCGAGTACGGGCTCAAGGCGGTGCCGCTGGGCGGCTACATCTCGATGGTCGGCATGTACCCGCCCGCGCGGCAGGGCGCCACGGCCCGCGCCTCGCGCACCGGGGCGTTCCAGCAGCTCGCCGCCGAGGCCCGCGGCGCCGCCGCCGACCAGCTGCTGCCCGGCGACGAGCAGCGGGTCTTCTACCGCCTGCCGGTCGCGAAGCGGATCGTGATCATGCTCGGCGGGCCCGTGATGAACCTGCTCCTCGGCGCGGTCTGCCTCGCGGTGCTGCTGATGGGCTTCGGCGTCGCGACGCCCACCACGACCGTCGCCTGGGTCTCGGAGTGCGTCGTGGCCGCCGAGCGCCAGGCCACGGGGCAGACCGAGTGCGGGGCCGGGGACCCGCAGGCCCCCGCGAACGCCGCCGGGCTGCGCCCCGGGGACGTCGTCACGGCCCTCGACGGCGCCCCGGTCGCCTCGTGGGACGAGCTCACCCGGCGGATCCGGGATCGGGCCGGGGAGCCGGTCCCCGTCGTCGTCGAGCGCGACGGCGCGACGGTGCGCACCACGATCACCCCGATCCTCTCGTCGCGGCCCGCCCTCGACGACACCGGAGCCCCCGCCACCGGCGACGACGGCGAACCGCTCTACGAGGACGTCGGGTTCGTCGGGATCAGCCCCACCACCGAGATGGTCCGCCAGCCGGCGAGCGCGGTCCCCGGCGCGGTGCTCGACGGGCTCGAGCAGATCGCCGGCGTGGTCCTGCACCTGCCCCAGCGCGTCTACGAGGTGGCCGAGGCGGCGTTCTCCGACGCGCCCCGGGACCCCGACGGGCCGATCTCCGTGGTCGGCATCGGCCGGATCTCCGGGGAGATCGCCGCGCACGAGGAGATCGCGGTGCGGGACAAGGCCGCCTCCCTCGTGGGGCTCGTGGGCTCGGTGAACCTGGCCCTGTTCGTGTTCAACCTCCTGCCCCTGCTGCCGCTGGACGGCGGGCACGTGGCGGGGGCGCTGTGGGAGGCGCTGCGCCGCGGGGGCGCCCGCCTGCTCGGGCGCGCCGACCCCGGACCCTTCGACCCCGCCCGGCTGCTGCCCCTGACGTACGCCGTGGCCGCGCTGATGGTCGGGATGTCCGTGCTGCTCGTCTACGCGGACATCGTCAAGCCCGTGCAGCTCTTCTGAGCCCCGGGGCCCGAGCGGGCCGCGGCGTTCGGCGAGGGAGGAATCACGCCCCGCCGCCCGGGTGGGCCGCGGGGGCATGGGGCACAATGGGAGACGACGACGGGCCCGCCGCGCGGGTCCCGACCCCACCGCTCCTGCCCTCGATTCCTCGGAGGAACCCCTTGACCCCGGTCAGCCTCGGCATGCCCGCCGCGCCCCAGCCCGTCCTGTCCCCGCGCCGGAGGACCCGGCAGATCCGGGTCGGGTCCGTGGGCGTCGGCTCCGACTCGCCGGTGAGCGTGCAGTCCATGACGACCACCCCCACGACCGACATCAACGCGACCCTGCAGCAGATCGCCGAGCTTACCGCCTCCGGGTGCGACATCGTCCGGGTGGCCTGCCCCTCCCAGGACGACGCCGACGCCCTGCCGATCATCGCGATGAAGTCCCCGATCCCGGTGATCGCGGACATCCACTTCCAGCCCAAGTACGTGTACGCGGCCATCGAGGCCGGGTGCGCGGGCGTGCGCGTGAACCCGGGCAACATCCGCAGGTTCGACGACCAGGTCAAGCAGATCGCCCGGGAGGCCAAGGACGCGGGGGTCTCCATCCGGATCGGCGTCAACGCGGGCTCGCTCGACAAGCGGATCATGGACAAGTACGGCCGGGCCACCCCGGAGGCCCTCGTGGAGTCCGCCGTGTGGGAGGCGTCCCTGTTCGAGGAGCACGACTTCCACGACTTCAAGATCTCCGTCAAGCACAACGACCCCGTCACCATGGTGCGCGCCTACCAGCTGCTCGCCGAGCGCGGGGACTGGCCGCTGCACCTGGGCGTGACCGAGGCCGGGCCCGCGTTCCAGGGCACCATCAAGTCCGCCACCGCCTTCGGCGCGCTGCTCTCGCAGGGCATCGGCGACACCATCCGCGTGTCCCTCTCGGCCCCGCCCGTCGAGGAGGTCAAGGTCGGCAACCAGATCCTGCAGTCCCTCGGTCTGCGCCCCCGCAAGCTCGAGATCGTCTCCTGCCCCTCGTGCGGACGCGCCCAGGTGGACGTCTACACCCTCGCCGAGCAGGTGACCGAGGGCCTCGAGGGGCTCACGGTCCCGCTGCGCGTGGCCGTCATGGGCTGCGTCGTCAACGGCCCGGGCGAGGCCCGCGAGGCCGACCTCGGCGTGGCCTCCGGCAACGGCAAGGGCCAGATCTTCGTCAAGGGCGAGGTCGTCAAGACCGTGCCGGAGGACCGGATCGTGGAGACCCTCATCGAGGAGGCCAACCGCATCGCCGCCGAGATGGCCGCCGACGAGGACGGGGAGCCCGCAGCGGGCAGCCCCGTCGTGTCCGTCGGCTGACTGGCCGGTGACGCGGGCGTGAGGACGCACGGGAGGACGGCGCCGCGGCTCGTGCCGGCGGGCGAGGTCGACCCCGCCGGGCTCGACCGGCTGCTCGACGCCGACCCGGTCGCCCACGCCTTCGTGGCCGCGCACGTCGCGGCGTACCGGACCGGCACGGGCTCGCGGGTGCCGCCGGTCGTGGGGACCGCGGGCCCCGGCGGCGAGCTGACCGGCGCCTGCTGGGTCGGCACCAACGTCGTGCCCGTGGCCCTCGACGAGGCCGGCCTCGACCTCGTCGCCGGGCACCTGCGCCGGGGCGGGTCCCGGCACGCGTCCGTCTTCGGCCCCGCCGAGCTGGTCCTGGGCCTGTGGTCCCGGCTCCAGGGCTCCTGGCCGCGGCCCTTCGACGTCCGGCCCGTCCAGCCGCTGCTGGCCATCGACCACGACCCCGCCCCGGAGCCGCACCCGGGGGTGCGGGAGGCGACGGCCGCGGACCTGCCCGCCGTCCTGCCCGCGAGCGCCGCCATGTTCGAGGAGGAGGTCGGCTACTCCCCGTACACGGGCGGGGACCGCAGCTACCGCGAACGCGTCCGCGGGCTCGTCGAGTCCGGGCGGTGCCTGGTGCTCACCGACGGGTCCGGCCGCGTCGTGTTCAAGGCCGACCTGGGCTCCGTGGCCCGCGGGGTCGCGCAGGTGCAGGGCGTGTGGGTCGATCCCGCGCGCCGGGGGGAGGGCCTCGCCGTGCCCTGCATGGCCGCGGCCGTGCGGCTGGCCCGCCGGCACACCCCCGTGGTGAGCCTCTACGTCAACGACTACAACACCCCGGCCCTCGCCACCTACCGGCGCGTGGGCTTCGAGCGGGTCGGGACGTTCGCCACGGTCCTGCTCTGAGGCCCGCCCGGACCGCCCGGCCCGTCCCGGGACGCGGCACGGGGGCCGGTGCCGGGGGTGTAGATTTGAGCGCAGTTCCCGGCGCCCCCGGCGCCCCACCCCACGACGCCCCGGGCCCGGCAGCACCTCGCCGCGCTCCCCGGGAGAAACGGAGCCCTCGTGGCGCTGCGCCTCTCCTCCCTGTTCCTGCGGACCCTCCGCGAAGACCCCGTCGACGCCGAGGTGGACAGCCACAAGCTGCTCGTGCGCGCCGGCTACATCCGCCGGGCCGCCCCCGGGGTCTACACCTGGCTGCCGATGGGGCTGCGGGTGCTGGGGAAGGTCGAGCGGATCGTGCGGGAGGAGATGGACGCGATCGGCGCCCAGGAGGTCCACTTCCCGGCCCTGCTGCCGCGCGAGCCCTACGAGGTCACCAACCGGTGGACCGAGTACGGCGAGAACCTCTTCCGGCTCAAGGACCGCAAGGACGCCGACTACCTCCTCGCGCCCACGCACGAGGAGATGTTCACCCTGCTCGTCAAGGACCTGTACTCCTCCTACAAGGACCTGCCGGTCACCCTCTACCAGATCCAGAACAAGTACCGGGACGAGGCCCGCCCCCGGGCCGGGCTGCTGCGCGGCCGCGAGTTCATCATGAAGGACTCCTACTCCTTCGACGTCGACGACGCCGGGCTCGACGAGTCCTACGCCGCCCACCGCGGGGCCTACCTGCGGATCTTCGAGCGCCTCGGCCTGCCTGTTGTGGCCGTCTCGGCGCAGTCCGGGGCCATGGGCGGGTCCCGCTCCGAGGAGTTCCTGCACCCCACCGAGATCGGCGAGGACACGTTCGTGCGCTCGGCCGGTGGCTACGCGGCCAACGTCGAGGCGGTCACCACCGTGGTGCCCGAGGAGCTCGACGTCGCCGCCGCGCCCGAGGCCCGCGTCCTGGAGACCCCCGACAGCACCACCATCGACACCCTCGTCGAGCGCTCCAACGAGCTGCACCCCCGCCCCGAGGGCCACTGGACCGCCGCCGACACCCTGAAGAACGTCGTCCTCGTCGTCGTGCTGCCCGAGGGCGAACGCCGTCTCGTGGCCGTCGGCCTGCCCGGCGACCGCGCCGTCGACCTCAAGCGGGTCGAGGCCGGGATCGGCGCCCTGCTCGGCATCGCCGGCGAGCTCGTGGTCGAGGCCGCCGGGGAGGCCGACCTCGCGGCCGTCCCGCAGCTCGTCAAGGGCTACATCGGTCCCGGGCTGAGCCCGGACCAGGCCCTGCTCGGCGAGGAGTCCGCCACCGGCATCAGCTACTTCGTGGACCCGCGCGTGGTCCGCGGCACCCGCTGGGTCACCGGCGCCAACGTGGCCGGCAAGCACGTCTACGACCTCACGGCCGGGCGCGACTTCACCTGGGACGGCGTCGTGGAGTGCGCCGAGGTCCGCGCGGGCGACCCCGCCCCCGACGGCTCCGGGCCCCTCGAGGCCGCCCGCGGCATCGAGATGGGCCACATCTTCCAGCTCGGCCGCAAGTACGCCGAGGCGCTCGGGCTGAAGGTCCTGGACCGCAACGGCAAGCTCGTCACGGTGACGATGGGCTCCTACGGCATCGGCGTCACCCGCGCCGTCGCCGCCCTGGCCGAGGCCTACCACGACGACAGGGGCCTGATCTGGCCCCGCCAGGTCGCCCCGGCCGACGTCCACGTGGTCGCCACCGGCAAGGGCGCCGAGGTGCTCGAGGAGGCCGAGCGGATCGTGGCCGAGCTCGAGGCCGAGGGCCTCGAGGTCCTCTTCGACGACCGCCCCAAGGTCTCCCCGGGCGTGAAGTTCGGCGACGCCGAGCTGCTCGGCGTGCCCACCGTCCTGGTGGTGGGCCGCGGGCTCAAGGACGGCGTCCTCGAGCTCAAGGACCGCGCCGGCGGCGTCGCCCAGGACGTCCCCCGCGAGGGCGTGGCGGCGACCGTGGCCGCCGCCGTGCGCGGCTGAGCCCCGTGGAGCTGCTCGGGGCCTGGCCGGGGACCTCGGGCCTGGAGCAGGTCGACCCCGGCGTCGTGGCGCTGCTCGTCGTGGCCGGCCTCGCCGCCGGGTTCGTCGACGCCGTCGTGGGCGGCGGCGGGCTGCTGCAGCTGCCCGTGGTGCTCATGGTGCCCGGGATCAGCCCGGTCCAGGCGCTGGCCACCAACAAGATGGGCTCCGTCTTCGGCACCGCCACGAGCGCGCTGACCTACTACCGGCGCACCTCCCCGGACCTGCGCACCGCCCTGCCCATGGCCGGGGTCGCGCTGGCCGGAAGCTTCGGCGGGGCGGCGCTCGCGGCCTCCCTGCCGGAGGAGGTGTTCCGCCCGATCATCCTGGCGGCCCTGGCCGCCGTGCTGCTGTTCACGGTGGCCCAGCCCACCGTCGGCCAGCTCACCGAGCTGCGCCACAGCGGGGCCCGCCACTACGGCACCGCGATGGTGATCGGGACGGTGATCGGCGTCTACGACGGGGTGATGGGCCCGGGCACGGGCTCCTTCCTCGTCATCGCCATGATCACCCTGCTCGGCTACAGCTTCCTCGCGGCGAGCGCGAAGGCGAAGATTGTCAACCTCGCCACCAACGTGGGCGCGCTGGTGTTCTTCGTCGGCCACGGCTCGGTGCTGTGGGGCCTGGGGCTGGCCCTGGGCCTGTCCAACATGGTGGGCGGCTACCTCGGGGCGCGCACCGCGGTCGCCCGGGGCAGCCGGTTCATCCGGGTGGTCTTCCTCGTGGTCGTCACGGCGCTGATCCTCAAGCTCGGCGCCGACGTGGCGCGCGGGGCCTGACCCGTCACGGCCCGGCGCCGTCCCCGGCGATCCCCGGCAGGGCGTCGACCTCGCCCGTGAGCCCCGCCCGCACGCCGCCGGCCTGCTCGAGCGCGGCGAGCGCCCAGCACCGGGTCCCGGCCCCGGCGTGGCCGAGCACGTGCGCGGCCGCGGCCTGCACGTCGGCCGCCGCCGTCGCCGCGGCCGCACCGGGGTGCTCGGCGGCCCCGTCCGGGAGCACGTACGCGCCCGCCGGCAGGCCCGGCTCGGCCGCCAGCACGCCGCGGGCGACGGGGCCCGCGAGCAGCCGCCGGGTCCGCGCGGCGGCGTCGTCCAGGGCCGCGGCCGAGGGGGATCCCGCCGGGGCGAGCTCGGCGCGCGCGGACAGCGCCTCGAAGGCGTAGCCGGCCCGGTCCAGCGCCGACCACAGCACGGTGCCCGCCGCCGGCCCCCCGCGGTCCGTCGCGCCCCCGTCCGTCGCGTCCTCGTCCGCAGTGCTCTTCTCGTCCGCAGTGCTCTTCTCGTCCGCAGTGCTCTCGTCCGGGGCGCACAGCGCGCCGGAGGGCGGGGGAGCGGCGGGCCGCCCCGCGAGCTGCCGGGCCGTCGTGGCGCGGGAGGCCGCGGCCGCGGCGAGCACCCGGGCCAGGGCGGGATCGGCCACCGCGAGGGCGTCGTCGGCCAGCGTCCGGGCCGAGGCCGCAAGGACCTCGGGCGCCGGGCCGGCCGGTGCGCCCGGGCGCTGCTCCCGCGCCGCGGCCGCCGCGCGGTCGCCGGGGGCCGGGGCGAGGGCCCCGAGCTGGCGCCGCAGGTCCTCGCGCACCGCGGCCTGCTGCTCCGCGTCCAGCGCCGCCAGGGACGGGCCGCCGAGCAGGGCCTCGGTGCGCCGCCAGGCGTCGGCCCGGGCGAGCTCGTCCGCGGGCACCGGGCGCCCGGCCTCGAGCCACCAGCCGCCCGCGGCGCCGCTGCCGAGCAGGAGCGCCAGCACGGCCGGCAGGGCCCACCGGGCGGGCGTGGGGCGCTGCGTCACCGGGCGGCTCCTGGGGGCGGTGATCGGGATGGGGGAATCGGCGGTCCGGGTCCATCATAGGATTTCCAGGACCGTTCCCCGCCCGTCCCGACCCCGCAGGAGCCCCCGTGAGCGAGCACAGCACCACCGGACCCGACGACCGTCAGCGACTGGCCGAGCTGCTCGGCCCCGTGGTGGAGGAGGCGGGGCTCGTCCTGGAGGACGTGGCCCTGAAGACCAACAGCACGGGACTGGTCCTGCAGGTGCTGGTCGACCTGCCCGAGGACCGCACCGACAGCGTGGACCTGGACCGGGTCGCCGAGGTCGCCCGCGCCCTGTCCGACGCCCTGGACCGGGACGACCCCGTGCCCGGCTCCGCCTACGAGCTGGAGGTCTCCTCGCCGGGCGCCACCCGGGAGCTCGTGGCGCCCCGGCACTGGCGGCGCTCCGTCGGCCGGCTCGTGCGGGTCACGCCCGTGGAGGGCGAGAAGTTCACGGCCCGGCTGCTGGAGGTGGGCGAGGACGGCGTCGTCCTGCAGCGCAGCCACCAGGCCAAGAAGGGGATGCCGCCGCGCCTGCTGGACCCCGAGCGCTGGGCGTTCGAGGCCGTGCGGCGCGCCAAGGTCGAGGTCGAGTTCACGGACTGAGCGGCCACCCGCCGCGGGTGCGAGTGTAAGATGTGCCGTTGACACCGCCGCGCCCCCGGCGCCGCGGTGGGCAGTGCGACGACAACCGAGTGCAACGACAACAGTGCGAACATGACCCGTGGCAGCGCTCCGTCCCCGTGACGGTGCGCTGTTTCGTCCCCGGGGTCGACAGTGAGGAAGGCCGGACATGGACATCGATATGAGCACCCTCCGACTGCTGGAGCGTGAGCGCGACATCCCCGTGGACCTGCTCATCCCCACCATCGAGCAGGCCCTGCTGCTGGCCTACCAGAAGACCCCCGGCGCGCTGCCGGGCGCCCGGGCGCAGATCGAGCGCAAGACCGGCCACGTCACCATCTGGGCGCCCGAGCTCGACGAGGACGGCACCGCGGTGGGGGAGTTCGACGACACCCCGGCCGGCTTCGGGCGGATCGCCGCGTCCACGGCCCGGCAGGTCATCCTGCAGCGGCTGCGCGACGTCGAGGACGACGCCGTGCTCGGGCACTTCAAGGGCCGGGAGGGCGAGATCGTCTCCGGGCAGATCCAGCAGGGCCACAACCCGCACATGGTGCAGGTCGACCTCGGGACGGTGGAGGGCGTGCTGCCCCCGCACGAGCAGGCCCCCGGCGAGAAGTACCCCCACGGCGCCCGCATCCGCGCGTTCGTCGTCGAGGTCAAGCGCGGGATGAAGGGCCCCTCCATCACGCTCTCCCGCTCGCACCCGGACCTGGTGCGCCGGCTGTTCGAGATGGAGGTCCCCGAGATCGCCGACGGCTCGGTCGAGATCATGGCGATCGCCCGCGAGGCCGGGCACCGCACCAAGATCGCGGTGCGCGCCACCAAGCAGGGGATCAACGCGAAGGGCGCGTGCATCGGCGAGATGGGCTCCCGCGTGCGCGCGGTGATGAACGAGCTGCACGACGAGAAGATCGACATCGTGGACTGGTCCGAGGACCCCGCCCGGTTCATCGCCAGCGCCCTGTCCCCGTCGAAGGTCACCCGGGTGCAGGTGCTCGACGAGCGCGCCCGGTCCTCCCGCGCCGTCGTGCCCGACACCCAGTTGTCCCTGGCCATCGGCAAGGAGGGCCAGAACGCCCGCCTCGCCGCCAAGCTCACCGGGTGGCGGATCGACATCGTTTCCGAGTCCAAGGCCGCCGCCCGCGACTGACGCCCGTTCCGCCCCGCTCCCCGGCCGCCGCCCGCGCCGGGGCGCCCCCGCGTGCCCGGATTCGGTCCCCGGGCCGCGCCGCGATAGACTGGACAGCGGTCAGACCGTTGGTGGTCCCTGTCCGGCGCCGGGTGAGCGCGCCGCGGGGCGTTTCCGGCGTCCCGGCGCGAGACGAGGAGTACGACGCGAGTGAGTGCAGACTCCCGCCGCACGTGCGTCGGATGCCGGACCACCGAACACCCTGACCAGCTCGTACGTGTGGCGACCGAGACGTCCGGGAACGGCCCCAGGGCCGTCCTCGACCGGACCGGCCGCCTCGGCGGTCGTGGAGCCTGGCTCCACCCCTCCCTCGAGTGCCTGGACACGGCCCTGCGCCGGCGCGCCTTCCAGCGCGCGTTCCGGGGACCCGTGGACGCCGAGGGGATCGCCCCCGCACTGGGCGCCCTGCTGTCCTCGCGGACGGCCCGGCGCCCGGGCGCACGAGTGCCGACCACGGCCGTCCCCGGACGGCAGCCCGCGCGGTCCGACCGGACCGGAGACCACGTCCCCTCGCGGGTCGGAACTGGAAAGCGAGTCAGAGAACCCATGGAAAACCGATGAGTGCCCAGCGATGAGTGCTTCGTTGTGCTCTGCCAGCGGCCTCCCGCGTCCCCGCGCCGTCCTCGACGGCCGGGAGGACTCCGGGAGCCTCAACGGAAAATAAGTGGTTCGTGCCTGTTTCGGTGCGAACCGAGACAGGAGAGAAGTGGCCAAGCCCCGCGTTCACGAGCTCGCGAAAGAGCTCGGAATAACGTCCAAAGAAGCGATCACCACGCTTCAGTCCCTGGGTGAGTTCGTCCGAGGTGCGTCCTCGACCGTCGAGCCCCCCGTCGCCAAGAAGCTGCGCTCCGCGTTCGCCGGTAAGGCGGACAAGGGCGCCGCCCCGGCGCGCCCGGCCGAGAGCCGTGCGTCCGCCGCGCCCCGCCCGGGCACGGGCCCCAAGCCCGGCACCCGCCCCGGCGCCCCGGCCAAGCCCAGCACCGCCGCGCCCGCCCCGGCCGCGGCGCCGGCCGAGCGGCCGGCCCCGCGCGCCCAGCAGCCGTCCGCGGCTGCGCGTCCCGCCGCCGAGCGCCCGGCCTCCCCGGGCGCCAAGGCCCCGGGGTCCGCCCCGCGGCCCGGCAACAACCCGTTCTCCAGCCAGCAGGGCATGTCCCGCGGGCAGGGTGCGCCCCGTCCCGGTGCCGCCGCCCCGCGGCCCGGTGCTGCCGCGCCCCGTCCGGGTGCCGACGCCCCGCGGCCCGGTGCCGCCGCCCCGCGCCCGGGTGCTGCCGCGCCCCGTCCGGGCTCGGCGGCCCCGCGTCCCGGTGCTCCCCGTCCGGCCGGTCCCCGTCCGGGCAACAACCCGTTCGCGGCCCAGCAGGGCATGCGCTCCGGGCGGCCGGAGCGCCAGGGCGGTCCCCGTCCCCAGGGCCAGGGCGGCCCCCGTCCGCAGGGCCAGGGCGGTCCCCGTCCCCAGGGCGGTCCCCGCCCCGGCGGGCCGCGCCCCAGCCCCAACATGATGCCCGGCCACACCTCCGGCGTCGCCCCGATCGGTTCGCGCCCCGCCGGCGGCGCGGGCGGTCCCCGTCGCGGCGGTCCCGGCGGTGGTGCTGCGGGCGGCGGGTTCTCCCGTCCCGGCGGCGGCCCCGGCCGCGGCGGCCGCGGCGGCACCCAGGGCGCCTTCGGGCGCGGCGGTGCGCGCGGCAAGCAGCGCAAGTCGAAGCGGGCGAAGCGCCAGGAGCTCGAGCAGATGAAGGCCCCGACCGTCGGTGGCGTCTCCGTTCCCCACGGCGACGGCACCACGGTCGTGCGGCTGCGCCGCGGCGCGTCGCTGACGGACTTCGCGGAGAAGATCAACGCGAACCCGGCCTCGCTGGTGACCGTGCTCATCCACCTCGGTGAGATGGCGACCCAGACGCAGTCGCTGGACGAGGAGACGTTCCAGCTGCTGGGCGCCGAGCTCGGCTACCAGATCCAGGTCGTCTCCCCGGAGGACGAGGAGCGCGAGCTCTTCGAGTCCTTCGACATCGACCTGGACGCCGAGGCCGCGGCCGAGGGCGAGGACGTCCTCGAGGCCCGCCCGCCGGTCGTGACCGTGATGGGTCACGTCGACCACGGCAAGACCCGCCTGCTCGACGCCATCCGCAACACCAAGGTGATCGAGGGGGAGGCCGGTGGCATCACTCAGCACATCGGCGCCTACCAGATCAGCACCGAGGTGGACGGCGAGGAGCGGCAGATCACGTTCATCGACACCCCGGGCCACGAGGCGTTCACCGCCATGCGTGCCCGTGGTGCCCAGGTGACCGACATCGCCGTGCTCGTGGTCGCCGCCGACGACGGCGTCATGCCGCAGACGGTCGAGGCGCTCAACCACGCGCAGGCGGCCGGCGTGCCGATCGTCGTCGCGGTGAACAAGATCGACAAGCCCGAGGCGAACCCGGAGAAGATCCGCGGCCAGCTCACCGAGTACGGCCTGGTCCCCGAGGAGTACGGCGGCGACACCATGTTCGTCGACGTCTCCGCGCGCCAGAACCTGCATATCGACGACCTGCTCGACGCGGTGATCCTGACCGCGGACGGCGCCCTCGAGCTGCTGGCGAACCCGAACAAGGACGCCCGCGGCGTGGCCATCGAGGCCAACCTCGACAAGGGCCGCGGCGCGGTCTCGACCGTGCTCGTGCAGTCGGGCACGCTGGAGGTCGGCGACGCGATCGTCGCCGGCGGCGCGTACGGCCGCGTGCGGGCCATGTTCGACGAGAACGGCAAGCCCGTGGAGTCGGCCGGTCCCTCGCGCCCCGTGCAGGTGCTCGGGCTCAACTCGGTGCCCCGGGCGGGCGACACCTTCCTCGCCACCGAGGAGGAGCGCACCGCGCGCCAGATCGCCGAGAAGCGCCAGGCCGCGGACCGCAACGCCCAGCTCGCGAAGCGCCGCAAGCGGATCACCCTCGAGTCCTTCGACGAGGCGGTGGCCGCGGGCAAGATCGACACGCTCAACCTCATCATCAAGGGCGACGTGTCCGGTGCCGTCGAGGCGCTCGAGGACTCGCTGCTCAAGATCGACGTGGGCGACGAGGTCCAGCTGCGCGTCATCCACCGCGGTGTCGGTGCGATCACCCAGAACGACGTCAACCTGGCGACCGTGGACAACGCGGTCATCATCGGCTTCAACGTCCGCCCCGCCGAGCGCGTGGCGGAGCTGGCCGACCGCGAGGGCGTCGAGATGAAGTTCTACTCGGTGATCTACAACGCCATCGACGAGGTCGAGAGCGCGCTCAAGGGCATGCTCAAGCCGGAGTACGAGGAGGTGGCGCTCGGCACCGCCGAGATCCGCGAGGTGTACCGCTCCTCGAAGTGGGGCAACATCGCGGGTGCCTACATCACCAAGGGCGTCATCCGCCGCAACGCCAAGGCCCGGCTGGTCCGGGACGGCAGCGTGGTCGCGGACAACCTCTCGATCGACTCGCTGCGCCGGTTCAAGGACGACGCGACGGAAGTCCGCGAGGGCTACGAGTGCGGTATCGGGCTCGGCTCCTTCAACGACATCCACGAGGGCGACCTCATCGAGACGTGGGAGATGCGCGAGAAGCCGCGCGCCTGACCCGTCCCGGGCCCCGCACCGCGCGTGCGGGGCCCGTCCGGCGGGGGGCCCGG
>NZ_JAMBOG010000009.1 GCF_023715525.1 Kocuria rosea
GCCTCGTCCCAGCCGAGGAGGACGGGCCCGCCGCCGTTCCAGCAGGTGCGGGAGGCGTCAGAGCACCCGGAACAGGCTCACCGAGCTCGCCGGGACGCCCTGCGCCTGTCCGGTGCGGAACCGGGTGCCGTAGCGCCCGTAGAGCACCGACGCGGTGCTGTGCACGAGGGAGTAGACCCCGCCGGCCGGCTCGTCGGCGGGCCCGTCCTCCTCGGCTGGGACGAGGCCCGTGAGGGCGGGGAAGGTGATCGCCATGTCGGCGCTCGCCCCGTTGACGACCATCAGCCCCGTCACCCGCCCCCCGCGGGACCCGATGAGCACCTGGATGGTCCGGGCCCCGGGGGTCTGCCAGTCGACGGCCGACATGGGGGCGCCGTCGGGGCGGAACCAGTGCATCAGCACCTCGTCGGGCCGGGTCGGGAAGTGGGAGGGCTGCCCGGCCAGGAACTCCCGGCGCACGGCGATCAGGGCCCGGGTGGCGGCCAGCATGGCGCGCGCGGCCGGGGTGAGCCGCCAGTCCACCCAGGAGAGCGCGTTGTCCTGGCAGTAGGCGTTGTTGTTGCCCTGCTGGCTGCGCCCGAACTCGTCGCCCGCCGTGATCATGGGCACGCCCTGGGAGAAGAGCAGGGTGGCCATGAGGTTGCGTGACGTCTGCGCGCGGGCGGCACGGATCCGTGCGTCGCGCGCCGGGCCCTCGACGCCGTGGTTCCAGGAGTGGTTGTCGTTCGTGCCGTCCCGGTTCTTCTCGAGGTTCGCCTGGTTGCGCTTGTTGTCGTAGGAGACGAGGTCGGCGAGGGTGAACCCGTCGTGGGCGGTCACGAAGTTCAGGGAGGCCAGGGCGTTGCGCCCGGAGGACGCGAACATCTCGACGGAGCCGGCGAGCGCGCCCGCCAGCCGGGAGGCGTTGCCTCCGTCCCCGCCCACGCTCATGGCGCGCGGTCCGGTGAGCCAGAAGTCCCGCACCGTGTCCCGGAAGCGGTCGTTCCAGTCCGCCCACCCCTCGGGGAAGTGCCCGGTCTGCCACCCGCCCATGCCGACGTCCCACGGCTCGGCGATGAGCTTCACGCCGAACAGGGCGCGGTCCGCGCCGACGGCCACGAGGAAGGGGTGGTTGCGGGTGAAGCGGTGGCGCTCGTCGCGGGCCAGCTCGGGCGCGAGGTCGAAGCGGAACCCGTCGACGTGGCAGCGCTCGACCCAGTAGCGCAGGGAGTCGAGGGCCATCTGCACCACGCGGGGGTTGCCGAAGTTCACGGAGTTGCCGCACCCGGTGACGTCGACGTAGCGCCCGTCCTCGCCGTGGCGGTAGTACGCCTCGTCGCCGAGCCCGCGCCAGCAGTAGGCGGGCTCGTCCTGGCCGGCCTCGGCCGTGTGGTTGTAGACCACGTCGAGGTAGACCTCCAGCCCCGCGCGGTGCAGGTCCCGGACCATGGCCTTGAACTCGTCCAGCACGGCCTGCGGACCCCGGGCGCGGGCGGCCTCGGTGGCGTACCCGGCGTGCGGGGCGAAGAAGCCCAGGGTGTTGTAGCCCCAGTAGTTGCTCAGCCCCAGGCCCGTGAGGTGGGGCTCGTCGAGGTGGGCGTGCACGGGCAGCAGCTCCACGGCGGTGACGCCCAGCGATGTCAGGTACTCGGTCATCACCGGGTGCGCGAGACCGGCGTAGGTGCCCCGCAGCTCCTCGGGGATCCCGGGGTGCTGGATCGTCAGGCCTTTGACGTGGGCCTCGTAGACGACGGTGTCCCGCCACGGCACCGCCGGGGGCCGGTCCTCGTCCCAGTCGAAGTCCTGCTGGACGACCACCGAGACGTAGCGCCCGCCGTAGGCGTCGGGACCGGGCTCGTCGACGTCGAGCGGCGCGGCGACGCGGCGCATCCCCTTGCCGTAGGGGTCGAGGAGGATCTGGCGGTCGGACGGGTCCGGGGCGCGGCGGCCCGCGGCCACGGGTGAGTCCGCGGGGACGAAGCCGTACTCGGTGCCCGCGGGCAGGGCGGGCGCCTCGTCCCGGTGGAGCAGGTAGCGGTAGCCCGTCTCCGAGAGCCGCTGCTGCTCGGCCGGCGGGATGGTCCCGTGGTGCACGCCGCCTGTGCGGGCCGTGAGCCGGCGGCGCTGCCAGCGCCCCCCGGGCAGCCGGTAGACGATGTCGAGGTCCTGGACGCCGGGGGCGTAGACCGCCACGTTGGCGCTGCCGTCCCGCTCGGACGACGGGTGGACGCCGAGCGGGTAGGGGTGGGAGACGTAGGGGCGGCCGGTGTCCTTCCGGAGCGGGTCAGGAACCAGCACGTCGCCGTGACACCTCGTAGAGCGTGATGCCCACGGCCATGGAAGCGTTGAGGGACTCCATGGCCGAGTCGATGGGGATGGACACGACCTGGTCGCAGTTCTCGGTGACCAGCCGCGACAGGCCCTTGCCCTCCGAGCCGACGACGACGACCAGCGGCTCCGTGGCGAGCTCGAGGCCCGGCAGGCTGACGTCGCCGTCGCCGTCGAGGCCCACCACGAAGTAGCCCATGCCCTTGAGCTCCTCGAGCGTGCGGTTGAGGTTGGCCGCCTTCGTCACCGGCACGCGGGCGGCCGCGCCGGCACTGGTCTTCCAGGCGGAGGCGGTGACGCCCACGGAGCGGCGCTCCGGGACGATCACGGCGCTGCCGGAGAACGCGGAGACGCTGCGGATGATGGCCCCGAGGTTGCGGGGGTCGGTGATGCCGTCGAG
This sequence comes from Kocuria rosea, assembly GCF_023715525.1. GTDB lineage: Bacteria > Actinomycetota > Actinomycetes > Actinomycetales > Micrococcaceae > Kocuria > Kocuria rosea_A. The sequence continues at coordinate 2,708 of NZ_JAMBOG010000009.1, forward strand.
GGCCACGAGCAGCGGGGGCCGGGAGATGTGCCGCTTCTCCCACTGGGTCATGAGCTTGCGGGCGGTCTCGACGGCGTCCCGGTACTCGTAGGCCGGCACCTGCAGGGCCACGCCCTGGTGGACGGCGTCGAGGGTGAGCCGGTCCAGCTCGGCCTTGGAGGCCTCGAGCACGGGGATCCCCCGCTCGGCGCAGATCTGGAGGATCTCCCGCACGCGGTCGTCGACGTCGATCCGGCTGGCCGCGTAGAGGGCCTTGGCGGGGATCTCCGCGCGCAGCGCCTCGACGACCGAGTTGCGCCCGGTCACCAGGTCCTCGTGCACCTTGCCCCGGGAGTTGCGGGTGCGCCCGCCCTGGGACTGCTGGCGGCGCTCGGCGGCCTTCTTCATCTTGTGCGCCTTGTGGTACGGGCGGTCCTCGGCCTTCGGCGTGGGGCCCTTGCCCTCGAGGGCCTTGCGGCCGTGCCCGCCGGTGCCGACGAGGGGGCCCTTCTTGTTCTTGCGGATCGCGCCGGGACGCTTGGGGGCTGCCATGGGAACCTCTGTTCGGTCGGGGGTGGAAACGGTGGAGGGGCCGGTCAGGCCACGGACCAGGCGGAGCCCTCGGCGCCGTCCCGGACGACGACGCCGGCCGCGGCGAGCTCGTCGCGGATCGCGTCGGCCCGGGCCCAGTCCTTCGCGGCGCGCGCCTGCTCGCGCTGGTCCAGGAGGGAGCGCACGAGCACGTCCAGGGCGGCGTGCTCGGCGGCGTTGCTGGCCGACCCGCCCAGGTCCATGAGCCCGGTCAGCCCGAGCACGTCGGTCATGGCCCGCACGCTGCGGGCGAGGGCCGCGGCGTCCTCGCCGGCCGCGAGCGCGGAGTTGCCGGCGCGGACGGTCTCGTGCAGCACGGCCAGCGCCTGGGGGACGTTGAGGTCGTCGTCCATCGCGGCGGCGAAGGCCTCGGGCATGTCGGCCTCCGTCCAGGACGGCTCGGCGCCCGTCTCCCGGGCGGTGCGTAGGAAGGACTCGACCCGCTCGACGGCGGCCGCCGCCTCGGTCAGGGACGTGGGTCGGTAGTCGAGCACCGAGCGGTAGTGGGCTTGGCCCAGGTAGTAGCGCACGGCCAGGGGGCGGGCCTCGGTGAGCATCTGGGACGGGGAGACCGTGTTGCCCACGGACTTGGACATCTTCTCCCCCGCGTAGGTGACCAGCCCGTTGTGCAGCCAGAAGCCGGCGAAGCGCTGCCCGGCCGCCGCGGACTGGGCGAGCTCGTTCTCGTGGTGGGGGAAGCGCAGGTCGAGGCCGCCGCCGTGGATGTCGAAGTGCTCGCCGAGGTACTTCCCGGCCATCGCCGAGCACTCGAGGTGCCAACCGGGCCGGCCGGCACCCCAGGGGGAGTCCCAGCGCGCGGTCTCCGGCTCCCCCGCCTTGTGGCCCTTCCACAGGGCGAAGTCGCGGGGGTCGCGCTTGCCGCGCGGGTCGGCGTCGGGGGCGTCCTGCATGTCCTCGACGGACTGGTGGGTGAGCTCGCCGTAGCGCTCCCACGAGCGGACGTCGAAGTAGACGTCGCCGGAGCCGTCCGGCGCCGGGTAGGCGTGGCCGGCGTCGACCAGCCGGCCGATCAGGGCGTGCATCTCGGGGACGTGGCCCGTGGCGCGGGGCTCGTAGGTGGGGCGGGCGATGCCGATCGCGTCGTACGCGGCGTTGAAGACCTGCTCGAACCGGTAGGCCAGCGCCCACCACGGCTCGCAGGGGTGCTCGCCGTCGTAGTCGGGAGCGAAGGAGGCCGCGGAGTTGGCGAGGATCTTGTCGTCGATGTCGGTGACGTTGCGCACGGTGGTCACCCGGTGGCCGCGGAAGGCCAGCCAGCGGGCGAGCTGGTCGAAGACCAGCGCGGAGCGCACGTGCCCGATGTGGGGCATCCCCTGCACGGTGGCACCGCAGTAGTACAGCCGGGCCTCGCCCGGGTGGACGGGCTCGAAGTCGCGCACGGAGGCGGTCGCGGTGTCGTAGAAGCGCAGAGTCACACGCCCTATCATAGTGGCGGGCCCGCCCCCGGCCCGGAGCGCGGGGCTCAGGCGCGGACCACCACGAGGGCGGAGGCCACGGCCGCGAGGCCCTCGCCGCGGCCGGGGAAGCCGAGGTGGTCGGAGGTCGTGGCGCTGACCGTCACGGGGGCGCCCGCCGCGGCCGAGAGCACCTCCTCCGCCTCGGCGCGGCGGGGCGCGAAGCGCGGCCGGTCGCCGACCAGCTGCACCGCGACGTTGCCGATCTCGAAGCCGGCCTCCCGCACGATCCGTGCCGCCTCCGCGAGGATCCGCACGCCCGGCGCGCCCTTGAGTTCGGGGCGGTCCACGCCGAAGTTGGAGCCGAGGTCGCCCGTGCCGGACGCGGAGAACAGGGCGTCGGCGGCGGCGTGGGCGACGACGTCGCCGTCGGAGTGCCCGGCCAGGCCGGTCTCCCCGGGCCACTCGAGCCCGGCTAGCCACAGGGGGGTGCCCTCGGGCCCGAAGGCGTGGACGTCCACGGCGATGCCGGTGCGGGGCAGGTTCTTCGTCACCGCACCAGTGTGCCACCTCCCGGCCCGCTGCCCGGGGCGGCGGCCCGGGGGCGCCGGGGAGTCCGGGGCGCTACTGCTCGCAGCCGGAGCCCTCCAGGCTGCGGTCCGGCGGCGCGGGTGCCGGCGGGTCCTGCTGCGTCTTCGTCCTCGAGGCGATGGCCAGCCGCACCTCGGCCAGCACCTCCAGCGGCTTGGTAGCCACGGCCCGGGGCAGGCTCAGCGTGTAGCCCAGCGGGTGCTTGCGGAACCGGCGCATCATGCGCCGCGGCTTGCTGGCGAGGCGCCGTCCGACGTCGGGCAGGTAGTCGTCGGCCACCTGGATGTCCACCCGGGTTCCGCAGTTGCTGCACTTGAAGGCCGCCACGAGCCGGCCGGCGTAGGCGACCTCGTGGTCACACTCCTGGAGGCACGAGGCACAGACAAACGATGCGTGCTGGATCCGTTCCATCGCTACCTTCGATTCTCGGGGACGGCGCGGCCCCAGGTCAGTGGACCTCGTGGTCCAGAGCGGCGAGCAGTTGCTGGGCCACGACGAGGTCGTGGGCGTAGGTGATCTTGAAGTTCTGGTCCTCGCCCGAGATCCACCGGATGGACAGGTCCGTGTAGCGGGCGACGCAGCCCGCCGTGTCCGTGGCGTCCAGGCCGTCCCGGGCCGCCGCCTCGTAGGCGTCCACCAGGGGCTGGGCGGCGAAGCCCTGAGGGGTCTGCGCGCGGACCAGGTGGTCGCCGTGCAGCTCCACGGACGTGGCGCCTTCCTCGCCGGTCACGGACAGGTCGGGACCGTACAGGGCCGGGATCGCGGCCCCGTACTCGCGGGTCGCGTGCAGCACCGCGGCGCACAGCTCCACGGAGAGCAGGGGGCGGGCGGAGTCGTGGATGAGGATGGAGTCCACCAGTCCCGCGTCGATGCGCGGCACCAGGTGGCGGAAGGCACGCAGCTCCGATCCCTGTCGGGTCGAGTCCCCGTAGACGATCTCGACGTCGGCCGTCACCTCCTTGTCGAGAACCGCCTCGGCACGCCGGTGGTCCTCCGGCCTGATGACCAGCACCAGCGGTGAGATGTCACTGATGGCGGCCATGACGTTGAGCGACCAGGAGATCAGGCTCTGCCCCGCGAGGGGCAGGTACGCCTTGTTCACGGACCCGCCGAAGCGGGTGCCCGAACCGGCTGCCAGCACGATCCCGGCTGCCGTGGGTCGAGTGGCGGAGTCCTGGCCTGCTGGGGGCTTCATGCCTCGATCCTAGTCGCGGCGCCATCCCGGCAACCACCCGATCACCGGCCGGCTGGAGACCTGCTCGACGGCGCCCAGCCGGCCGGGGACCTGCTGGCCGGCGGCCTACTCGACGGCGCCCAGCCGGGCGGGGTCGGCGAGGACGGTGCGCAGCGTGGCGATGAACCGGGCCGCGTCCGCCCCGTCGGCGCTGCGGTGGTCGGCGGTCAGCCCGACGGTGCACAGCAGGCGCGCCCCGAACGTGCCGTCCTCGCCCACGACGATCCTGCGCTCGATCGAGCCCAGGGACAGGGCCGTGGCCTGCGGAGGCGTGAGCAGCGCGTTGAAGGAGCTGATCCCGAAGCCCCCCAGGTTGGACAGCACGGCGGTTCCTCCGCTCAGCTGCTCTAGCTTGAGGGAGCCCCTCCGGGCGTCGGCGGCCGCAGCACGGATCTGCCGGTCGAGCTCCAGCAGGGGGACGATGTCCGGGTTCTTGAGCACGGGCGCCAGGAGGCCGTTGTCCGTGTCCACCGCCAGGGCGATCCCCACGTCCGCGTTCGGTGCCAGCCCCTCCTCCGTCCAGTAGGCGTTGAGGGAGTGGTGGGTGCGCAGCGCGACGGCCTGGGCCTTGAGCAGGATCGCGGTCCATCCCGCGCCCTTGAGCACGGTCCTGCGGACCTTCTCGAGGTCGGTGAGGTCCAGGTCCGCGTAGACGGTGAACTGCGGGACCTGGGCGGAGGCCGTCATCACCTTCGCCGTCTGCTTGCGCAGTCGGCGGCGGCGGATCTCCGCCTTGGACACCTCCTCCGTCCGCGGTGCTCCCGCCCTCGGGGACGGCGCGGGCGCCGGGGCGGGCGCCGCCGTCGTGGGCGGCACGGTCGTGGCGACGGGCTGCCGGGTCGGCGTCGCGACCGGGGCCGCGGCTCGCGACCGGGCGCCGGCGACGGCCTCCACGTCCTGCACGCGCACGGTGTTCCACGGCCCCGTGGGCCGCACGGAGGCCAGGTCCACCCGGGACTCGGCCGCGAGCCGGCGGGCCGCCGGGACCGCGACCGGCCAGGCGCCCTTCCATCCGCTCCTCCCGGCCGCCTGCGGGGCGGCTGGTGCCAGGTCCGGGACCGCGCCCGGGAACTCAACCGCCACCGGCACCGAGACCCCACCCCGGGCCTCGGCCGCCGAGGGCACCGGCGGCCCGCCCACCGGCTCGGCCGCCTCCGGTGCGGCCGGGGCGTCGAAGAGGTCCCCCAGCAGGTCCTCGGCCTCGGTGCTCATGTAGCACAGGGGTTCGCCCACCGGGACCACGTCCTCGGGCTGGGCCACGATCTCCTCCAGCACCCCGCTGAACGGGGCTTCCACCTCCATCTCGACCTTGTCGGTCTCCACCTCGCAGATCGGCTCCCCGGCCGTGATGGTGTCCCCGGGCTGCTTGAACCACTGCGCCATGGTGCCCTCCTCCATGGTCATGGACATCTTGGGCATCGTGACCGGTTTGCGGGCCATCTCACCACTCCTGGACCAGTTGGGTGGCGGCTGCCACGATGTCGTCGACTTGGGGCACGGCGGCCTTCTCGAGCTTCGGGGCGTAGGGGATGGGGACGTCCAGCCCGGCGAGGCGCCTGATCGGCGCCCGGAGGTGGCCGAAGGTGTCGGACTCGGCGATCAGGGCCGAGATCTCGCTGATGAACCCGCCGGTTTTGACGGCTTCCTGCACCAGCAGCACGCGCCCGGTGCGCTTGACGGCGGCGAAGATGGTGTCCGTGTCCAGGGGGGTCAGCGTCCTGGGGTCCACCACGGTCGCCTCGATGCCCTGCTCGGCCAGGAGTCCGGCGGCCTCCAGGGAGCGGCTGACCTCCACACCGGTGGCGACGATGGTCAGGTCCTTGCCCTCCCGCACGACCTCGGCCACGCCCAGGGGCGTGCGGTAGGCCCCCTCGGGGACCGGCCCGGAGGTCTTGTAGAGCAGCTTGTGCTCGAGGATCATCACCGGGTTCGGGTCCTCGAGCGCGGCCAGCAGCAGGCCCTTCGCGTCGCGGGCGTTGGACGGCATGACGACCTTGAGCCCCGGGACGTGGGCGAACCACGCCTCCAGGCTCTGGGAGTGCTGGGCCGCAGCACCGGTGCCGGAGCCGCCCGGGGCGCGGATGACCAGGGGGACGTTGACGGATCCGCCGAGCATGAAGTGGATCTTGGCGGCCTGGTTGACGATCTGGTCCATCGCCTGGGCGGTGAAGTCGGAGAACTGGATCTCCACGATCGGCTTCATGCCGGCCAGCGCGGCGCCAACCCCGGCGCCGACGATCCCGAGCTCGCTGATCGTGGTGTCGCGCATCCGCTGCGGTCCCACCTTGTGGACCAGGTCCCCGGTGACCCCGAAGGCTCCGCCGTAGGTGCCGACGTCCTCCCCCATCATGAAGACCCGGTCGTCGGCCTCCATGGCCAGGAGCAGGGCTTCGCGGATGGCTTCGGAGTACGTCATCGTGCGCGTCTGCACGTCGGTCAGGGTGTCAGTCATGGTTCTCGCTCACTTCGCGTAGACGGCGGACAGGAGGTCGTCGGCGGAGGGTTCCGGGGCGGCGTTGGCGGTGCGCACGGCCGCGCGCAGCTCGTCGCGCACCATGGTGCGGATCTCCTCCAGCTGCTTCTCGTCGAGGGTGCCGTGGGCGACGACCTCCTTCTCGAAGGCGAGGATGGGGTCCCGGCCCTGCCACTGCTCGATCTCCTCGCGGGTGCGGTAGAGGTTCTTGTCGCTTTTGGAGTGGCCCTTCCAGCGGTAGGTGAGGGCCTCGATGAACGTCGGCCCCTCGCCGGCCCGGGCCCGGGCCACGGCCGTGGCCACCGCGTCGTGGACCGCCTGGACGTCGTTGCCGTCCACGGTCACCCCGGGGATCCCGTAGCCCAGGGCCCGGTCGGAGAGCTTCTCCAGCCGGAAGGCCTGCTCGGAGCTCATGGACATGCCGTACTTGTTGTTCTCGCAGATGAACACCACGGGCAGCTGCCACATGTTGGCCAGGACCACGCCTTCGTGCCAGGCGCCCTCGCCCATCGCCCCGTCCCCGTGGAAGCACACGGCGACCTGGTCGGTGCCCTTCATCTGGGCGGCCAGGCCTGCGCCGGTGGCGATGGGGATGCCCCCGGCCACGATGCCGTTGGCCCCGAGGTTGCCGGTCTCGGGGTCGGCGATGTGCATGGACCCGCCCCGGCCCTTGCAGTAGCCGGTCTCCTTGGCCAGCAGCTCGGCCATCATCCGCTCGATGCTGGCGCCCTTGGCGATGCAGTGGCCGTGGCCGCGGTGGGTGGAGGTGATGTAGTCCTCCCGCGTCAGGGCCAGGCAGGCGCCTGTGGGGACGGCCTCCTGGCCGATCGACAGGTGCATCGTGCCGTGCATCAGCCCGCGCCCGAAGAGGTCGTCGACCGCTTCCTCGAAGCGCCGGATGCGCCACATGGTGGTGAGGATCTCGACTGCCTTGTCCTTGTCTGCGGCGAGGTTGTTCACTGGAGCACGTTCTCCTTCTGGACTGCGTCCTGGAAAAGGGAGTCGATCGTGGACAGGTTCCCGTCCTTGAGCAGGAGGTCCTGGAGCTTGCGCAGGATGACGATGGTGCGGGTCTCGTCCAGCTCCACGTCGTCGTAGGTGACCGGCGTCCCGGCGGGGACGTCGCGGACCAGGGTGGCCGCGGAGGCCAGCCCGATCGGCAGCTCGCGCCCGGCGGCGGCCTCCTGGGCGGACACGGCCACGCCGTGGACCGTGAAGCCGCCGATGCCGTCGATCTTCTCGCCGGCCTTGAGGTCCCGCTTGGCGACCGCGGTCACCTCGGCGTTCCAGGCGACCGGCGCCAGGGAGGGCTGGCGCTCGAGGACGGCTTCCCCGATGGAGAGCACGGCCTCGATGCTGGCCAGGTGGTAGGGGCGGTAGAACGAGAAGTACGGGCCCTCGCCGAGCTTCAGGTAGCGCAGCTCCTCGCTCACGACGGGGTCCGTCGACTTGCCGATGACGAACACCCCGGGGGCCACCGGCCCGGTCGCGTAGTCGATGACACCGGAGCGGTCGAGGATGCCGCCGTCGGCCTGGGGCTTGAAGACGTCCGGCAGGCCGGCGACGGTGCTCTCCGGGCCGATCATGCCGCGCTGGGTGAGCTCCAGGTTCGCGGCGTTGGCGAGGTCGGCCATCTCGATCATGGTCTTGGTGCCGTCCACGAAGGAGCAGAGCATCCGGGGGTTCATGCCCTTCGCCTCCGCCTCGGCGGTCAGGTCCTCCGGGGTGTCGGTGGGGCGCAGCGGGTTGTTCTTGCCCTTGCCGACGCACACGACGTCCAGGCCGATGTCCTCCACGAACTCCATCAGCTTCAGGCACTCGACCGGCTCGTCACCGCGGCACACGGTGTACACGACGCCGCTGCGCTGGGCCAGGCGGGCGAGCAGGAGACCGACCGTCACGTCGGCCTCGACGGTCATCAGGGCTACGTCCTTGCCGGCGAGGATCGCCGCCAGGGCCACCTTCGCGGCGACCTCCGGCACGCCGGAGCACTCGATCACGATGTCGACGGGGAGCCGGGTGAGGGCCACGGCGTCGCTGACGACCACGTGGCCGCCGGCCTCGACGGCGGCGACGAGCTCGGCGATGTCCTCGCTCTGCTGCACGTCGGTGACGCCGGCGTTGGCCAGCGCGGTGACGGCGCGGTCGGTAGCGATGTCGGCCACGGCCGTGATGTCCATGCCGGGTTGGCGGGCGATCTGGGCGATGAACCCGGATCCCATCTGTCCTGCCCCGACGAGGCCGACGCGCACGGGGCGGCCGGTGGCGGCTTGGCGGGCGACGAGTTTCTTGCTGTATCCCATGGGAGGGCTCCTTAACTGGGGTGTTCTACCGTTGCGGGACGGAGGTCTGGTGGGCGGTCTTCCGGGCTGGCCCCTGCGGCGCGGCGGGGACCTTCTTCTGCTGCCGCATCAGGGCGGCGAACTGCTGCCGCGCGTCCTGCACGGCCAGGGCCAGCTGCGGCTTGGTGGCGCGCTGGTCGGCGTCGCCGACGGGGCCGAGCAGCTCCGGGGCGGGCCGGAAGCGGGCGAGGACCGACATGCCGGTCATCCTCTCGGCGGCCAGCACCTCACGCGTCGCCTCGTCGACGACGAGCAGGACGACGGCCCCGCGCAGCTTCCCCTTGTGCCGGCCGGACACGAGCTTCGCGGCCCGGCCGCGGTAGGCGGCCGCCAGCTGGTTGACCGCGCGGGCGTAGGCGCGGTGCTGCAGCAGCGTTCCCCCGGCCCCGAGGACCAGGGCCGCGCCGAACAGCAGGGCGAACTCGGTGTTCATGACGTGCCCCCCGCTACTCGGCGGATCCGGCGCGGATGGCGAAGCGCGCGCCCGGGGCCGGCAGGTCCAGAGTGCCGTGGGCGTGGATGGCCCCGGGGAGCAGCTTGACGTTCTCCGCGGGGTCCAGGTAGACCACCACGTGCCCCAGCTCCTGCAGGTTGGAGGCAGCCAGGTCGCCCACCCTGGTGATGCGGACGCTGCTGTCGCCGAGCTGCACGACGTCCCCGGGCTGGGGCGCGCGGGTGGCGGGCACCGTGGGCCTGTGCACCACGCTCACCTCCGCCAGCGCGGCGGGGCAGGGATCGGCGAAGAAGATCAGCACGCCGCCCTCCACCATCGACGCGGCCTCCTCGCCCACGCTGCTGACTTCGCTGTCGTAGATCACGGCCTCGGTCTGCGCGGTCATCTCGTTGCTCCTTGCGTCGTTCGTGGTTCGGATCGGATCCATCGGTGTCGTCCCTCTCAGACCAGCAGGAAGCTGGCGGCCCAGGCGATGAGCACGGCCAGCGGGGAGGTGATCATGCGGGAGAACAGCACCGCCGGCGTGCCCACCGCCACGGTCTCGGGCTTGGCCTCGCCCAGCGACAGCCCCACGGGGACGAAGTCGCACCCGACCTGGCCGTTGATGGCGAACAGGGTCGGCAGGGCGTACTGCACGGGCAGGGCGCCCTGGGCGATCTGGGTGCCCATGAGCACGCCCACCACCTGGGCGATGGCCGCCCCGGGCCCCAGGATCGGCGAGAGGATCGGGATCGCCGTGATGAACCCCAGCAGGATGAGGCCCAGCGGGTTGCTGGCCAGGGGCTGCACGCCCCGGGCGATCCACTCGGACACACCCGTGTAGGTGACGATGCCGATCAGGAGGCTGACGTAGACCATGAACGGGAGGATGGTCTGGATGGTCAGCGTCACCGCCTGGCGGCCCGCCGAGAGCAGCGTGTTGATGAAGTAGCCGATGGCGGAGCCGAAGCTGACGACGAAGCGTGAGAACGCGCCCCCGCCCTTGCTCCCGCCCATGGCCTCAGCGGTCTGCGCCAGGCGCTCCTTGGCCGGAGGACGGGCGAAGGGGGTCGACGCCGCCGTGGGCTGTCCCGCGTCGACCGGAGGAACGGCGGTGGCCGGCTGCTCGCCGTCCGCGGGCTGGACCTGGTCCACACCGACGGCCGACACGAACAGGTCCTCGGTGATGAACTGCGCCAGGGGCCCGGAGGGCTCGCCCGGATAGACGTCGACCGTGGCGATCTTCTTGCGCGGATAGACACCGATCCTCGCGGTGCCGCCGCAGTTGATCACGGCCGCGAGCACCGACTCGTCCGGGACGGTGGTCGTGAAGCCGTCCACGGCCTCGGCCCCGGTCAGCTCCGCGATCCGCGCGGCGACCGGGTGGATGCCCCCGCCGGTCACGGACAGCACGATGTTCTTCTCCGGGGTGGGCGTCAGGTGCAGGCCCTTGCCCCAGCCGGCGCCGCCGCGGTTGACGGTCACGGACCGGTACTGGGTGCTCTCGTCGCTGCGCTGGGCAGCGTTGCTGTTCTCGCTCATGCCTAGGCCTCCTTCACGGCCGCAGTGACGCCGGGCTTGCTGGCGGCGAAGTGGCGGTCGAACTCGTCGAACAGTTCCGACCTGCCGGTGCGCCGGATCATCAGGCGGGTGATCCACTCGGTGACCATGCCGCGGATGAAGATCACGACGATGCCGACCAGGAAGTAGAGCAGCGCCAGGCGGGCGTAGGAGGCCTCGCTGGCCTGCAGGACGCCCGAGGCCACACCGGTCCAGACGAAGAGCTCCCCCGCGTTGGCGTGCGGGAAGAAGGACGTGACCGGGTGCACGAAGGAGACGGCCGAGTCGTAGAAGGCGGGCTTCTGCCGCTCGGGCAGGAACTTCGCGAAGGAGTAGCACATCGGGTTGGTCAGGATGATCACGGCGAGGATCGGCATGACCGTGTACCGCGTGATGGCGTACTTGCCGGAGCGCTGGATCGCTCGGTCCATGCGCTCCTCCCCCACCCAGGTGGTGATGGCGTACATCGTCGTCAGCAGCACCAGCAGGGTCGGGAGGATCCCGGTGACGAGGCTCATGAAGGTCTCGCCGGCCTCGTTGAAGAGCCCGATGAAGTTCGTGGCCGCCCAGTCCAGGGCCCCGAGCACGGGGTTGTCCTGACCGGGCGGTGGAGCGATGGGTTGCGTTGTAGCCAGGAGCTGTGTGATCACGGCGACTCCTCTGCTCGTGGCCTTCCGGCCGGTTGGATGGGAGCGTGCTCGGCGCTCAGAGAGTCCTCACATGCACATATGTGATTAACTATCATCCCATATGTGCATGTGATCCATCTAACACGATCCCCCGAACGGTGACAAGAGAGGGGCGAGTTGTTACCGCGGCCCCGGACGGCAGCAGATCCCCACGCGCCCCGTCCTGGCGCCTTCCACTGCGGCCGGGATCCCCGTTCCCGGCCGGCAGGCCTCAGGCCTCCGGGTCCCGGGAGCCGGTTCCCGTCGTCCTGAGGGCGAACGTGAGTCCGAAACCGACCAGGTAGAGGGCTGCGATGATCCACACGGTGGCCTCGATGCCGATCGGGGTGACGAGGCCGGCGACGACGGGCCCGAGGAACCGGCTCAGGCCGGCCCCCAGGTTGAGCACGGCCACCGCGGCCGCCCTGTGGCCGGGAGCCAGGAGCGGGACGATCGCCGAGAGCGGGACGAACATCCCCAGGGCCAGGCCGTAGAGCACGGCCACCGCCACGGTGGGGCCGAGGCGGGGGCCCAGCAGGGTGGGCACGTAGTACAGGCCCAGCACGGTGGCGAAGCAGCCGACCCCCCCGGCCCAGGCCACGACCCGGACGCGCCCGAGCCAGTCGGCGAGATATCCGGAGAGCAGGTTCGCGGCGACGTTGGCGGCGGACATCGTGCCCCAGACGACCTGCCACTGGGCGGTCCCGAAGCCGACGTCGCGGACCATGTAGGTCGTCAGGAACACCACGAAGGCGTAGAAGGACAGCGTGTTGATCAGGCGCACGATCCCGCCGAGGCCGACCCGGGGGTGGGAACCGACGACGGCGACGCCGCTGACCAGGCCTCGGAGGCTGCCACCGACGGTGACGGGGGCGGCCTGGGGGTCGCGCAGCAGGAAGAGGATCATCAGCCCGCCCACGCCCACGAAGGCCAGCGACAGCCACAGGGTGGCCAGCTCGCCGATGAGGGGGATGGCGGCCCCGGCGAGGTAGGAGCCGATGACGCCGTGGCCCAGGGTGGAGAAGAACCAGTACCACCCCACGGCCCGGCCCATCATCGCGGCCGGGGTGCCCATGGTCACCCACACCAGGAATCCGTAGGCGAACATCGCATGCCCCAGCCCGCGGACGGCGAAGGCGATGAGCATGACGGTGAAGTTCCGCTGCACCAGGCCTGCCCCCAGGAAGACGGTCTCGGAGGCGCACCAGATCCCGAACCCGACCAGCACGACGCGCCTGGGTCCCCAGGCCTCGGCCAGGGCGCCGCTGAGCCAGGCCGCCGTGGCGACGACGACGCCGTAGGCGGCCCGCAGCGTCGCGACATCGCCCCTCGAGAAGCCCACGGCGTCCAGGTACGGGGACAGGAAGCCGGTCTCGATGCCGTCGCCGACCATGAAGACGGCCAGCGCCACGAATCCCCAGGCGATCGGCCGGGAGATGCCCTGAAGCCGCAGCAGGCGCGCGACCCGCCCCTCCGCGGCGGGCGGATCGCTGGGGACCATGCCGGCTCCTCGTCGAGTGGGGTCACGAGGGAGAACACTGCTGGGGCCGTCGGCGCACCCGGTCAGGAGGCCGGTCGCAGGCGGCTGGCCGGTGAGCGGACTCCGCGTGCGCCGTGACGCCTGCCAGTGTCGTCGTGCTCCCGCCACGGGGCAAGAGCCCTCGCCCGCCTGGGCGGCCGGGCAGGACACCGTGGCGGTGGTCGGCCACGGCACGGCCATCCGCTGCTGGAGCGCCCGGCGGGCGGACAACCTCGACGCCGCCACCCTGGAACGGCGCCCGCTGGAGAACACCGGCGTGGCGGCCCTCCAGGCCACCCCCCAGGGCGCACGCCCCTGGACGTGCCGCACCTGGATGGGCGCACCCCCCAGTAGCATCGGCACCCACGCCCCGGCCGAGCCCGCCGGCGCACCGCTCGCCTGAGCCCCCGCCGCAGCCCCCGCCGCCGCGGGGGCCCCGGAATGCGGCCGTTGTACACTTCACGCATGGAGGCCGGGGCGTTGAGGGGAACAGGACACGACCGGCCACTCCCCCGGGGCATCGGCTCCCCGCGGTGGCGCCTCGCCGAACCGGTCCGTGCGGCCGCCGCGCTCCCGGACGTGCCGATGCGATCCCGCCGACTTCCCAGTGGAGCAGTGCATGCCGGCACCCCGTGAATCAGCCATGCTCGCTCGTGCCGCACGCATGTACTACCTGGAGAACCGGCCCCAGAGCGACATCGCCCGGGCGCTGGGCGTCAGCCGGTCCAACGTCTCCCGCATCCTCACCGCCGCGCGGGAGGCCGGGATCGTGGAGATCCGGATCCACGAGCCGGCGGTGCGGGGTCACGAGCTGGAGGACGCGCTCCAGGCCGAGTTCGGCCTGAGGGCCTGCCTGGTGGCGGTGGACGGCGTGCACCGGACGCCCCTGGACGCCGTGGGCTCGGTCGGGGCCGCCTGGCTGCAGGACAACCTCGCAGATGCCCGCCGGGTCGCGCTGTCCTGGGGACGGACCGTGCAGTCGCTGGTAACGAACCTCCAGGACGGGTCACCGCACCCCGACCTGGAGGTCCTCCCCCTGGTGGGCGGGTTCTCCACCGTGGACGCGAGCCAGAACCCCAACGCCGTGGCCCGCGGCCTGGCCACGAAGCTGGGCGCGCACTACCGCCCCCTCCTGGCCCCGGCCGTGGTGCGGTCGGCGCAGGTGCGGGACGCGCTGCTCGGCGAACCGTCGATCAGCCAGGTGCTAGACGACGCCGGCAAGGCCGACATCGCCATCATCGGCATCGGCAGCGTCCACCACGGCTCCACCGCCGCCATCGTCGAGGCCATGGAGTTCACCGCCGCGGAGGCCGAGAGCTTCGAGAGCTCCCCCGTCGTGGGGGACGCCTGCACCCGGTTCTTCGACGCCGAGGGCCGCCTGGTGAGCTCCCCGGCGGACAGCCGGGTCATCGGCATCGACCTGGACACCCTGAGGTCCATCCCCACGGTCGTCGCCCTGGCCGAAGGCGCCCAGAAGGTCCGGGCGGTGCACGGCGCCCTGCGCGGCGGCCTGATCGACGTCCTCGTGGTGGACGCCGAGCTCGGCGAGGGCCTGCTGCAGGTGTAGCGCTCAGAGCTTCCGGAAGGCGGCGCTGCCCTCGTGGAAGATCTCCGCGCGGATCACGTCCACCAGGGCGATCATGGGAATCGCCTGCATCTCCCCGGGGAGCACCGTCACCTCGCCGCCCATGCGGTCCGCGATCCCGTGGGCCAGCGTGACGAACGCCTTGCGCACCGACGTCTCCCCGCTCTTCGGGTCCTCGGTGCGGACGGGCGGCAGGCCCTCGACATGCCCCAGCGCCTCGGCGGAGAAGCCCCAGGGGCTCTGCAGGACTCTCACCTGGTCGCGGTCCACGGCGTCGGAGATCAGCCCCGACCCGTCGTCACGGACCACCTTGATGCTGTCCACCACCGGGATGGCGGGGACCACGACGTCGTGGCCCGACTCCAGGGCCTCCACCACCGACCCGATCAGCCGGGGGCTCGCCAGGGCGTGGGAGAGCCGGTGGACCACCACGTTGCGGTAGCCGTGCTCCGCGGCCAGCCGGGAGCAGTGGGCCAGCAGCGCTGCGACCTCCGCCCCGGGGCGGGCGGGCGGCAGCAGGTGCACGCGCGTCCCGCTCAGCGGACCGGTGAGGCACTCGTCGATCTCCGGACGGCTCCGGTCGTCCGTGAGGACCACGACGTCGGTGACGGAGGGGCATTCGGCCAGGGTGGCGAGGGCGTGCGCGAAGACGCTCCGTCCCCTGAGGGCGGAGGTGGTGAAGGGGCACGCTCCCGGGCGCAGGCGGGTGAAGGCCGAGGAGCACGGGACGACCGCCAGGGTTCCGCTCAGACCGGGACCTCGTTTCTGCTCGGCGCACTGCAGGTGTCGCACCGCAATGGCAGGACGTGCGTGGGGGCCTGGCGGCGGGCCGGGGAGGCTCCTGGCCAGGACGACGAGAACCCTAGCACGACCGCACCCGCACGCCCCCGGGGAGCGGCACGCCCCACGAGCGCCGCGGGTCCACGAGAAACGGCGGACCCGCCCGGGGTGGGCGGGTCCGCCGTCGTCGTGGAGCGCACTGCGTCGCCGGTCACGCGGGGATCAGGAGGCGAGGATGTCGTCGAGGCGCTTCTCGGCCTCTTCCTCGTCGATCTTCTTGGCCAGCGCCAGCTCGGAGGTGAGGATCTGGCGGGCCTTCGTGAGCATCCGCTTCTCCCCGGCCGACAGGCCGCGGTCGCGGTCGCGGCGCCACAGGTCGCGCACGACCTCGGCCACCTTGAGGACGTCCCCGGAGGCAAGCTTCTCGAGGTTGGCCTTGTAGCGGCGGGACCAGTTGCTGGCCTCCTCCGTGTCCTTCGCCTGGAGGACGGAGATGACCTTCTTCAGGCCGTCCTCGTCGACGACGTCGCGCACGCCCACCAGATCCACGTTCTCCGCGGGAACCTCGATCACCAGATCGCCCTGGGTCACCTTGAGCTTGAGATACATCTTCTCTTCGCCCTTGATGGTGCGGGTCTTGATCTCCTCGATGGTCGCCGCACCGTGGTGCGGGTAGACAACCGTCTCGCCAACCTCAAAAACCATATGGAAATACCCCTTTCAGAACTCCCATTCTAACATGGTGTAGGGTTCGCCGATCCGGCCGGGAGGGGCCTGCCCGGACCCCGGCGATGCAGACGATCCGTCGGCAGACGGATAGGCTGGACAGGACACCGTCCTGAGCTCCCGAGGAGTACGCGCCGTGAAGATCGCCGCCCGCAAGAAGCTGAAGCGCGCTGGCCTGAGTGCCGCCGCCGTGGCCGCCCTGTTGTCCGCCACCGGGTGCAGCGCCATCAACCCGGTCGCCACGGCCGACGTCGGGTACGCGCCCGCGGACGGCATCGTCCTCGAGATGAGCACGGTGCAGCTGACGGACATGCTGATCGTGGCCAAGGACGCCGAGTCCCCGGGCCGCCTGCTCGGCAGCATCAGCAACATCTCGGGAGACCCCGTGACCGTGTCGGTGAACGCCGGCGGCGCCACCGCGCAGGTCGAGGTCCCCGCCGGTGAGACGTACCTGCTCGAGAACGAGACGCCCGTGATCCTCGACCCGGCCGGCGCCGACCCCGGGCGCATGGTCAAGACCGAGTTCAGCGCCTCCGGCGAGTCCGGGACCGAGTCCGTGCCGGTGCTGGACCACACCTTCGAGCGCTACGCCGAGTTCATCCCGGGCGGCGCGCCCACCACTCCGGCCAACCCGTCCAACACCCCGGCGCTCGTCGAGGGCCAGGTCGGCGAGGGCGGCGGCGAGGAGGCCCCGGAGAGCCAGGACAACGGCGAGGCCGGTCAGGGCAACGAGGCCGCGGGCGGGCACTGACGCCCGCCGGAGCGCACGGGCGAGGGGCCCGGGGACCGATCGGTCCCCGGGCCCCTCGCCCGTCCGGGGCGCGGGCGGCTCAGGGCTCGAACTTGTAGCCCAGCCCCCGCACGGTCACGAGGTGGCGCGGGGACGAGGGGTCCGGCTCGATCTTGGCGCGCAGGCGCTTGACGTGCACGTCGAGGGTCTTGGTGTCCCCCACGTAGTCGGAGCCCCACACCCGGTCGATGAGCTGGCCGCGGGTCAGCACGCGCCCGGCGTTGCGCAGCAGCATCTCCAGCAGCTCGAACTCCTTGAGCGGCATGGCGACCGGCTCGCCGTCGACGCTGACCACGTGCCGCTCGATGTCCATCCGCACGGGCCCGGCGTGGACGGTCGCCGCGACGAGCTCCTCCGGCTCGGCCTGCCGGCGCAGGACCGCGCGGATGCGGGCCACGAGCTCGCGGGAGGAGTAGGGCTTGGTGACGTAGTCGTCGGCGCCGAGCTCGAGGCCCACGACCTTGTCGATCTCGGTGTCCTTGGCGGTGAGCATGATGATCGGCACGGAGGAGCGCTGCCGCACCTGCCGGCACACCTCGGTGCCCGACTGGCCGGGGAGCATGAGGTCCAGCAGCATCAGGTCCGCCCCGGTGCGGTCGAACTCCGTCACGGCGTCGAGCCCGTTGTCCACGACCTGCACCTCGAACCCCTCCTTCCCGAGCAGGTAGGCCAGGGGGTCGCTGAGGGACTCCTCGTCCTCGACGATCAGGATGCGTGTCACTGTCGGTCCTCCGTGTTCCCGGCCGGTGCCGCGGTGGCGGGCGGCCGTGGGGTCGTTGCCTGGGGGGTGCGGGGCGCGGCCGTCGCCGCGGAGGCCGCGCCGGGGGCCGGGTGCTCGGCGTCGTCCGCGTCCTCGATCTGCGGGATGCTCAGCGTGAAGGTGGAGCCGCGCCCGGCCTGGGACCAGACGGTGACCTCCCCGCCGTGCTGGGACATGACGTGCTTGACGATGCTCAGGCCGAGGCCGGTGCCGCCGGTCTGGCGGGAGCGGGCCGTGTCCACCCGGTAGAAGCGCTCGAAGATGCGGTCCTGCTCGTCCTCCGGGATCCCCGGGCCCTGGTCGGTGACGGAGATCTGGGCCATGCCGTCCCGCTCCCGCACGCCGACGCCCACGCGGGTGCCCTCCGGGGAGTAGCGCACCGCGTTGTCGATGAGGTTGCGCAGGGCCGTGACCAGCAGGTCGGGGTCGCCATAGACGGGGCGGGTGACGCGCCCGCCCACCACGATGTCGATCCGCCGGCTCTCCGCGGGGAAGCGGTTGCGGTCCACGGCGTCGGCGACCACCCGCTGGAGGTCCACCGGGCGGCCCTCGGTGACCACGTCGGCGCCCTGCAGCCGGGAGAGCTCGATGATGTCCTGGACGAGGGCGGTCAGGCGCGCGGACTCCTTGTGCAGGCGCCGCGCGAAGCGGCGCACCGCCTCCTCGTCCTCGGCGGCGCCCTCGATGGCCTCGGCGAGCAGGCCGATCGCGCCCACGGGGGTCTTGAGCTCGTGGGAGACGTTGGCGACGAAGTCGTTGCGGATCGACTGCGCCCGCACGATCTCCGTCTGGTCGTCGGCCAGCAGCAGGATGTACTCCTCCGCGATGGGCGCGACCCGGACGTCGAGCACCACGGTGCCCGTCTGGAAGGGCCCCCGGCCCAGCTCGACGCGCCGCTCCTCGATGACGCCGCTGCGGCGGGCCCGGCGGATCATCTCCAGCATCTGCTCGTGCACCACGGTGTGGCCCCGCACCAGCCCGAACGCGTAGGCGGCCGGCGAGGCGCGCACGACGCCGTCGACGCCGTCGACCACCACGTAGGCGCGCCCGATCACGGAGAGCACGTCGGCGGCGCCGTCCGGCAGGACGGGCTCCTGGACGTCGGCGCGGGCCCGGCGCCCGCGGGCGCTCATCTGGAGGGCGACCAGCCCGCTCACCCCTAGGGCGAAACCAATCAGACCCGCGAGGACGGCGATGGCAGTGGGATTCACGGATCCAGCTTAGGGGCACCGTTGCGCCCCGGGACCGCGGGGGACGTCACGGGCTACAGGTTCAACGGACGTTCACCCTAGGATGGGCGAAAGTTCATCCCTGGCTGTGACCGTGGCGTCGGGTGTGCCCGCACCCGCCCCGCCGTCATCCCGCCCCCCGTCGCGCGCCGCCCGGGCGCGGGGCCGGAGGGCGTCGCCGCATCTCGAAAGGACGCATCCGTGCGCAAGGTTTTCCAGGCAGAACTCCACCAGGTCGGTGAGGAGCTCATCCAGATCGCGACCCTCGTGCGCGAGGCCCTCGAGCGCTCCAAGGACGCCCTGTTCAACGCCGACATCCAGCTCGCCGAGGAGGTCATCTCCAACGACGCCCGGATCGACTTCCTGCAGAACGACCTCGACGAGCGCTCCATCGACATCCTGGCCCTGCAGAGCCCGGTCGCCTCGGACCTGCGGATGATCGTGGGCGCCCTGCGGATGAGCGCGTCCCTCGAGCGCATGGGCGACCTCGCCCGCCACCTGGCCCAGCTGGTCCGGCTGCGCTACCCCGCGCCGGTCATCCCCGAGTCCCTCGTGGGGACCTTCACCCGGATGATCGACCTCGACCTGCAGATCGTCGACCGCGTCATCCAGGTCCTCAGCACCCGCGACCTGACTCTCGCCGACGACATCTACGCCCTCAAGCACGAGATCAACACCTTGCACCAGTCGGTCTTCGAGGCCCTCGCCGACCCGAACTGGAGCTCGTCCGTGCCCACGGCCGTGGACGTCACCCTGTGCTCGCGCTACCTGGAGCGCATCGGCGACCACGGCGTGTCGGTGACCCGCAAGGTCTCCTACCTCGTGACCGGCGACTGGGTGGCGCCCACCGCCGACCGCCCCACCGGCCACGGCCACCTCGGCAGCGACGCGTGAGCGCACCCGCCCGCTGAGCCCGCGACCCCGGGGGCGCACGACGGCGGCGGCCCGGCACCACTGCTCGTGGTGCCGGGCCGCCTACGTCGTGGGTGCGGGCTACTTCTTGCCCTGGTTGGCCACGGCCTGGATCGAGCTCGCGGCGGCCTCGGGGTCGAGGTAGGTGCCGCCGGCGACCACCGGGCGGAAGTTGTGGTCCAGCTCGTAGTAGAGCGGGATGCCCGTGGGGATGTTCAGCCCCGCGATGTCCTCGTCCGAGATCCCGTCGAGGTGCTTCACCAGCGCGCGCAGCGAGTTGCCGTGCGCGGCGACCAGCACGGTGCGCCCGGCGCGCAGGTCGGGGAGGATCTCGTCCTCCCAGTACGGCATGAAGCGCTCGAGCACGTCCTGGAGGCACTCGGTGCGCGGCAGGTTCGGGACGTCGGCGTAGCGGGGGTCCCCGGCCTGGGAGAACTCGGAGGAGTCCTCCAGCTCGGGCGGCGGGACGTCGTAGGAGCGGCGCCAGACCATGAACTGCTCCTCCCCGTACTCCTCGCGGATCTGGGTCTTGTCCTTGCCCTGCAGGGCCCCGTAGTGGCGTTCGTTGAGCCGCCACGAGCGCTTGACGGGGATCCAGTGCCGGTCCGCCCGGTCCAGGGCCAGGTGCGCGGTGGTGATCGCCCGGCGCAGCAGGGAGGTGTGCAGCACGTCCGGGGCGATGCCCTTCTCGACGAGCAGCTCGCCGCCGCGCACCGCCTCCGCGCGGCCCTTCTCGGTCAGGTCCACGTCCACCCAGCCGGTGAACAGGTTCTTGTCGTTCCAGTCGGACTGCCCGTGGCGCAGCAGGACGAGCTTGTACGGTGCTGATTCAGTAGCCATGCCCTCATTCTTCCACCGGGGCGGCGCTGCACTGAAAGCGCGCGCCGACGGAGGCGCTGCCCGTGCCGCGGCGCCGGGGCCGCTACAGTGGTCCCCCGTGCCCAGCCTGCTCCTGTCCCGCCCCGCCCGCCCCGTGGGCGTCGCCACCCGCGGCACCACCGGCCCCAACCGGCTGCGCCGCGTGGACCGCTACCTCACCGGCCCCCTCGCCCCGGTGCTGCGCGGGGCCGCCGACCCGCTCGTCGTGGACCTCGGCTTCGGCGCCTCCCCCACGACCGCGGTGGAGCTGCGCGACCGGCTGCGCCCCGTGCGCGCCGACGCGCAGGTGCTGGGCATCGAGATCGACCCCGCGCGGGTCGCCGCGGCCCTGCCGCTGGCGGGCCCCGGGCTGGACTTCCGGGTGGGCGGGTTCGAGCTGCCGACCGACGGGCGGGCTCCTGCGCTCGTGCGCGCGTTCAACGTGCTGCGCCAGTACCCGGTCGGCGAGGTCCCGGGGGTCTGGGACATGGTCCGGGACCGGCTGGCCCCGGACGGGGTGCTCGTGGACGGCACGTGCGACGAGATCGGCCGGCGCGCCGCGTGGATCTGCGTGGGCCCGGAGGGCCCGCGCACGCTGACGCTCTCGTGCCGCTTCGGCGCGGTCGAGCGGCCCTCCGACGTCGCCGAGCGGCTGCCCAAGGCCCTCATCCACCGCAACGTCCTCGGCGAGCGCGTGCACGCGTGGCTGGCCGCGCTCGACGCCGCGTGGCTCGCGGCCGCCCCCCTGGCCGCCTTCGGCCACCGGCAGCGGTGGATCGCGGCGTGCCGCACGGTGCGGGAGCAGGGCTGGCCCGTGCTGGACGGACCCGCCCGCTGGCGGCTCGGGGAGGTCACCGTGCGCTGGGCCGCCGTCGCCCCCTGAGCGCCCGGGCCGGACGGGCCCGGGGCGGGCTCACCAGTTGCTGGGACCCTTGGACTCCAGGCCCACGGCCGGGCGGACGTCGGCGAGGTACACGCCCACGGCCGTGCCCGCGATGAGCAGGATGAACAGGCTGGGCCGCTGCACCAGCAGCGTGAAGGCCGTGAACGCGAGGGAGCCGCCCGTGAGGGCCAGCCAGAACCCCTTGGTGCGCTTGAACGCCCGCTGGAACTGGATGGGCGCCTTCGTCACGCAGTCCACGAAGGCCCAGGCGGCGAGGCCCGCGACGACCAGTGCCAGGGCGATGTCGATCCAGCGCACGAGATAGAAGACCCAGGGGATGGCCATGATGCCGGGAATGTCCACGGGGTCAGCCTACCGGTCGATCCCGGACAGGGCGCGGTCCAGGTCCGCCCACAGGTCCTCGACGTTCTCGATCCCGACGGACAGGCGCAGCAGCGTCTCGGGCACGCTGTGCGGCTCCTCGTGGTGGCGGCGGCGGCGCTCCACGAGCGACTCGACCCCGCCGAGGGAGGTCGCCGGCGTCCACAGGCGCAGGGCGTCCACGGCCGCCTCCACGGCCCCGACGTCCCCGGCGGGGACGATCGCGACGACGGAGCCGAAGCCGTCCATCTGCGCGGCGGCCCGCGCGTGGCCGGGGTCCTCGGGCAGTCCCGGGTAGCGGACCTCGCGCACCGCGGGGTGCTCCGCGAGGCGGCGGGCGAGCTCGCCGGCCGTGGTCGTCGAGCGCTCGACCCGCAGGGCCAGGGTGCGCATCCCCCGCAGCGCCAGCCACGCCTCGAAGGGCCCGGGGATCGCCCCGTGCAGGGAGCGGTGCTTCTTCAGCCGCCCGCGCAGCTCCGGGTCGGAGGTGACGGCCGCGCCGAGCACGACGTCGGAGTGGCCCGCGAGGTACTTGGTGACCGAGTGCACCACGACGTCCGCGCCGTGCTCCAGCGGTCGCTGCACCAGCGGCGTGGCGAACGTGTTGTCCACGCACGAGAGCACCCCGCGCTCCCGGGCCGCCGCGAGCAGCGCGGGCACGTCCGCGACCTCGAGCATGGGGTTCGTGGGGCTCTCCAGCCACAGTGCGTCCGCGCCCTCGAGGGCCGCCACGGTCTGCTCGGTGTCGGCGACGTCGACGGTGGTGACGCTCAGGAGCCCGCGCGCCTCGAGGTCGGAGGCCAGTGCGAGGGAGCCCTGGTAGCTGTGCCGGGGCAGCACGAGCCGACCGCCGGCCGGGACGAGGGAGAGCACCGAGGCGATGGCCGCCAGGCCCGAGGCGTAGAGCAGCCCGGGCAGCTCCGCCCGCTCCAGCCGCGCCAGCACGTCCTCGACGTCCTCCCACGTGGGGTTGCTGAACCGGCCGTAGGCGCGGTCGGCGTCGCGCAGCTCGCCGGAGCCCCGGTAGGTGGAGGTCAGCACGATCGAGGGCCCGACCGGGGCGTCGTGCTCGGGGGCGGGCCGCCCGCCGGCCACCACGACGGTGTCCGGGCGCAGGTCGGCGTCGTGGGCGGGGATGTCCTCGGGGCGCGCAGTCATGGCCCCAGGGTATCGGCCCGCCGGACCCGTCCGGACCCGCCCGCTCCACGTCCTGCGGGTGGCGGCACGCCGCCGTCCGCCCGGGTCGATACTCTTGGAGGGTGATCTCCCCAGCGGACCCCGCACCGGCCCCCGCCGCCCCCTCCCCCGCCCGCTCCGGGCGCGGGGTCTTCGTCGTGTTCGAGGGCGGGGACGGCGCCGGGAAGTCCACGCAGGTGCGGCGCCTGGTGGAGACCCTGCGCGCCGGGGGCCACGACGTCGTGCGCACCCGGGAGCCCGGCGGCACGCCCCTGGGCGAGACGCTGCGGGGCCTCGTGCTGGACCCGGCGCACGCGCCCGTGGACGCGCGCACCGAGGCCCTGCTGTTCGCCGCCGCCCGCGCCGCCCACGTCGAGCAGCTCATCCGCCCGGCCCTGGCCGCCGGGCGGACCGTCGTCTCCGACCGCTTCGCCGACTCCTCCGCCGCCTACCAGGGCGCCGGGCGGGGCCTGGGCGTCGACCGCGTCGCCGCGCTCAACGACTGGGCCACCGCCGGGCTCGTGCCCGACCTCACCGTCCTGCTCGACGTCCCCGCCGGGACCGGGCGCGCCCGCCGCGAGCGGCGCGACGGCCGCGACGGCGACCGGCTGGAGACCGAGCCGGACGCCTTCCACGACGCGAACCGGCAGGCGTTCCTCGCGCTGGCCGCCCGCGACCCGGGCCGCTACCTCGTGCTCGACGCCGTCCGGCCCCCCGAGGAGCTCGCCGCGGAGGTCGCCGCGGCCGTGCACGCCCGCCTCGCCGGGCACCCGCGGCCGGCCGCGGAGGTGGGCGCGTGAGCGTGTGGGACCAGCTGCTGGGCCAGGACGCCGTGGTGGCGCAGCTGCGCCGCGCCGCCCGGGAGGACCGGCCCACGCACGCGTGGCTGTTCACCGGGCCGCCCGGCTCCGGGCGCTCCAACGCGGCGCTCGCGTTCGCGGCGGCCCTGCTGTGCGAGCAGGCGGACCCGGACGAGCGCGGGTGCGGCGTGTGCCACGCGTGCCGCACGGTGCTCGCGAGCTCCCACGCGGACCTCACCCACTTCGTGACCGAGAACCCGCAGATCACCATCGAGGAGGCGCGCGAGCTCGTGGTGCGCGCCCAGGACAAGCCCTCGGTCGGGCGCTGGCGCGTCATGGTGGTCGAGGACGCCGACCGCATGGTGGAGCGCACCTCCAACGTGATGCTCAAGGCCATCGAGGAGCCGCCGCCCAGCACGATCTGGCTGCTGTGCGCCCCCAGCCCCATGGACGTGCTCGTGACCATCCGCTCCCGTTGCCGCCCGGCCACCCTGAAGGTCCCCGCGGTCGAGGACGTCGCGGAGCTGCTGATCCGCCGCCACGGGGTCCCGCGCCGGCGCGCGGAGGAGAGCGCCCGGCTGGCCCAGTCCCACGTGGGGATCGCCAAGCGCCTGGCCCTCTACGACGACGCCCGCACGCGCCGGCAGGAGGTCGTGTCCATGCCGCTGAAGCTCGCCGGGGTGCCCGACGCCGTGCGCGCCGCGGACCGGCTGCACAAGATCGCCGTGGAGGAGTCCCAGGCCGACGCCGAGGCGCGCAACGAGTCGGAGAAGAAGCAGCTGCTCGTCGCCCTGGGCGCCCCGGAGTCCGGGCGGGTGCCCCCCGCGATCCGCGGGGCGCTCAACCGGCTCGAGGCCGACCAGAAGCGCCGGTCCCGGCGGATCCAGACCGACACGCTCGACCGCTTCCTCATCGATCTCACCACGTTCTACCGTGACGTCCTGACCCTGCAGCTGCGCACGGGCTCGGCCCTCGTCAACGAGCACCTCGCCGAGCAGCTGCGGGACCACGCGTCCAACTCCTCCCCCGAGCAGACGCTGCACCGCATCGACGCGATCAGCCGGACCCGGGACCGGATCCGCACCAACGTCAGCGCGCAGCTGGCCTTCGAGGCGATGGCCGTCTCCCTGCTCTGACCCCGCCCGTCTCCCACCCCCAAGGAGCCCCCGTGAGCCGACGCCCCGCCCTCCTCCGCCGCGCCCGTCCCTCCGTCGCGGCGCTCACCGCCGCCGCCCTGCTCCTGAGCGGCTGCGCCGCGTCCGGGCCCGGGACGGGCGAGCCGACGTCGGGGGGCGCGAGCGGCGCCGTCGTCGAGGGCGTCCCGGAGGAGCTGCGCACCTTCTACACGCAGACCGTGTCCTGGGAGGACTGCGTGTTCGAGGTGGACACGCGCGGGGCGGACGAGGACCTGCAGTGCGCCGACGTCGAGGTGCCGCTGGACTGGGAGGACCCCGACGGGGAGACGACCACCGTGGTGATGTCCCGGCTGCCCGCGGCCGGGCAGGCCCGCGGGAGCCTGCTGCTGAACCCGGGCGGGCCCGGGGTCTCCGGGGTGGACGCCATGCTCAACGCCGAGCACATGGTCACCGACGACGTGCGGAAGGCCTACGACGTGGTCGGGTTCGACCCCCGGGGCGTGAGCCGCTCCGCCGGGATCCGGTGCCTCGAGGACGCGGAGATGGACGCGTGGCGGGCCGAGCCGATGTTCGACCCCGGCACCCAGCCCGCGCAGGAGATCCGCGACCAGTACGAACGGATCGGCGCCGAGTGCGTGGCGAACTCCGGCGACGTCGTCGCCGAGATGGACACCGAGAGCGCCGCCCGGGACATGGACGTGCTGCGCGCCGTGCTGGGCGACGAGCGCACCACCTACCTGGGCTTCTCCTACGGCACCCATCTGGGGGCGAGGTACGCCGACCTGTTCCCGGAGCGCGTGGGCCGGCTGGTCCTGGACGGCGGGGTGGACCCGGCCCTGAGCAACGCGCAGGCCGTGGCGGACCAGGCCGCGGGCTTTGAGGAGAACCTGCGGCACTGGGTGCAGTACTGCCAGGCCGAGATCCGGGACTGCGCGGTCGCAGGGTCGGAGGAGGAGGCGACGAGACGGATCCAGCAGCTCATCGCCTCCGTCGAGGAGCAGACCGTGACCGTCCCCGACGGCCGCCGGGTCACCGCCACGAACGTGGTCGAGGGCATCCTCGTCCCGCTGTACTCCCCCGCGAACTACTCCCAGCTCAACGACGCCCTGCGCGCCGCCTTCGACGGGGACCTCTCCCAGCTGATGGCGATGTCCGACTACAACCACGGGCGCAACGAGCAGGGCGTGTACACCGCGAACACGACCCTCGCGTTCACCGCGGTCAACTGCCTCGACCAGCCGGACGAGACGCTCACCGACGAGCAGATGGCCCAGGAGCAGGAGCGCCTGGAGGAGCTGGCGCCGACCTTCGGCCCCTATCTCGGCTACGGGGAGGCCGCGTGCCAGGGCTGGCCCGTGGACGCGGCCGACGCCCCGGCCCCGCTCGACGCCGAGGGCGCCGACCCGATCCTGGTGGTCGGCACCACCCACGACCCCGCGACCCCCTACCCGTGGTCCGAGGCGCTCGTGGAGCAGCTCGGCGCCGCGCGGCTGCTGACCTACGACGGCTGGGGCCACACCGCCTACACCTCGGGCAGCCCGTGCGTGCGGGAGGCCGTGGACGGCTACCTGCTCGAGGGCGCGCTGCCCGACGAGGGCACCACCTGTTCCTGATCCCGTCCGCTCCCGCTCCTCGGAGGCCCCTGTGACCGCTGCGCACCACGACCCCGGGACGACGGTGCTGCGCGCCGCCGACCTGCCCGTCACCCGGCCCGGAGGATGGGCCACGCGCGAGCTCGCGTCCGGCGACGGCTGGTCGCTGTCCCTGCGCGACGTCGAACGGCCCGGCGCGCTGCCGGCTGCCGCCGGGGCGGAGCGCGTCCTGACGGTGGTCGACGGCGAGCTGCTGGTCGTGTCCGCCGGCGGCGGGGAGCTGGCCCTGGAGCGCCACCGCCCGGGACGGACGGCCGGGGACGTCCCGCTCCCCGCGGCCCTGCCCACGGGCCCCGTCCGCGTCCTCGACGTCCTGGCGCACCGGGACGCCGTGCGCGCGCACGTGGTCGTGCTCGAGCTGTCGAAGCAGCGGCCGCACCCCGTGTTCGCGGACCAGCTCGCCGTCCTGCTCACCGGCCGCGCCGCCGTGGCCGCCGGCGGGCGGCGCACGGAGCTGGCCGTCTACGACGCCGTGCGCGGGACCGAGCCGGAGGGCCCGGAGCTGACGGGCCGGGGCTTCGTGGCGGTCGTGTCGCTGGACCCGGTCGCCGGTCCCGTCACGCCGACCTGAGCCGGGCGCCCCGGCGGGCGTCGGCCAGGAGGGCGGGGACGTCCCGGATCGAGTCGACGACCGCGTGGGCGCCGGCCGCGCGCAGGGAGGCGTCGTCGTGGGCCCCCGTCCGGACCCCGACGACGGCGGCCGACCCGGCCCGCAGGCCCGCCTGCACGTCGGCGGCGGTGTCGCCCACCACCATGACCTCGCGGACGTCGCCGAGGTCCAGGGCCAGCACGGCGGTGAGCACCATGTCCGGCCAGGGCCGGCCCCGGCCCGCGTCCGAGGGGCACAGGCTGAGGTCGGCCAGCCCCATCCAGCCGAGCTGCTCGAGGATCGTGTTCTGGGTGTGCCGGTCGTAGCCGGTGGCCAGGCACACCCGGAGACCGGCCTCCCGCAGCTTGACAACCGCCCGCTCGGCGCCGGCCACGGGCCGGACGCCCTCGGCGGCGAGCAGCTCGCCGAGGTGGCGCCCGAGGTCCCGCACGGCCCGCTGCGCGCACCGGGGCTCGTCCGCGAAGAGCTGCTCGAGGACCTCGGCCCGGGACCGGCCGAGGGTGCCGCGGACGTGGCCCAGCATCTGCCGGAACCGCTCCGAGCCGGGGTCGACGCCGAGCCCGGCCACGGTCCGCGCGAAGGCCCGCTCCGTGAGCCCGTTGTCGTGGAACACGGTCCCGGACATGTCGATGAAGGCCAGGCGCAGCCCTCGCGCGGTCTCGGCCGGAATGCTCACTGGGGTCCTCCCGTCGTGGGTGCGGCGGGGCGGTGCACCGCCGCACCCTCCTCCTCGTGTGCCCCCATGGTGCGGACCCGGCCGGCGCCGCGGTAAGGCGCCCCGGTCGAAGCCCGGGTGAACAGGCAACGAACTCCCCCGGCGGCGCGCCGGGCGCCGATTACGGCGGCGTGGCGTCCTCTGCTACAGTTTCACGTGCACTGATCCCGTCCCGGACGGCGACGTGCAGGCCTCCTTAGCTCAGTCGGTAGAGCGTTTCACTCGTAATGAAAAGGTCGTCGGTTCGATTCCGACAGGAGGCTCGCGCAGCACGAAGGCTCCGGTCCCGCCAGGGACCGGAGCCTTCGTCGCTCCGGCGGCAGGCCCGGCCTCACGCGGTGCCGCGGACGGGCTCCCGCTCACCGGCGGGCGCCGCGGCGGGGCCGTCGAGCGGCAGCGTGACGGTGAAGACCGTTCCCTTCCCCAGGGCGCTCTCGCACCGGATGGTCCCGCCGTGGTGCTCGACGATCTCCCGGGCCACGGCCAGCCCGAGGCCCAGTCCCGGGATGGCGCTCATCCGGGCGTTGTGGCTGCGCACGAACCGGCCGAAGACGTGCTCGGCGTCCTCGGGGCGCATGCCCATGCCCCGGTCGGCGACCTGCACCTGCACGGCGCCGCCGGCCGGGGACACCCGCACCGTCACGGGTCCGCCGCCCGGGGAGTACTTGATCGCGTTGGACAGCAGGTTGTCCAGGACCTGGCCGATGCGCACGGGGTCGCAGACGAGCTCCAGGCGCGGCGGGACCTCGGCGCGCAGGTCGACGCCCGCCTCGGCCGCCCGCAGCTCCGCCGCCGCGGCGGACTGCTGGACGACCTGCACGAGGTCGGTGCGCACCGGCTGCAGCTCCAGCACGCGGGTCGCCGTGCCGAGCAGGTCCTCCACGAGGACGAGCAGCTGGTCCGCGTTGCGCTCGACCACCTCCAGACCGGAGCGGACGTGCCCGGGCAGCTGGTCGTCCATGGCCAGGAGCTCGGTGTAGCCCCGGATGGAGGTCAGCGGGGTGCGCAGCTCGTGCGAGACCCCGGCCAGGAAGTCGTCCTTGGCCTGGAGCGCGTCGACGAGGTCGGTGACGTCGTTGAACGCGAGGACGGAGCCCTCCGGGCGGCCGTGCTCGTCGTGCATCGGCCGGGCCGAGACGGAGAGCACGCGCTGGGCGGGAGGCCGCCCGGTCCACACCAGGTAGTCCGAGAAGGACTCCCCGCGCACGGCCCGCGCCGCCGCACGGTCCTCCGCCGGCAGGGGCGTCCCCTCGCCGTCCGCGTAGACCAGTAGGTCGGCCTCCGCGCCGTCGTGGACCCCGTCGGGCAGCGCCAGCTCGTGGATCCACCGCTGCCGGCGGTTCATGAGGATGTCGTGGCCGTCGGCGTCGACGGCGAGCACCCCCACGTCCACGGCCTCCACGATCGCGTGGAGCAGCCGCTCCCGGTGCGCGCTCTGCGCGAGCAGGCCCTCGAGCCGCTCGTCCTTCGCCTCGAGCTCCGCCTTCTGCTGCTCCATGCTCCGGTCCAGCACCTGCACGGTGAGCCCGATGGCCAGCATCATGAACGGGACGAGCAGCGGGTTGGACAGGGTGTCCGCGGTCAGCGGCACATCCCGCACGAAGAGCGGCAGCCACACCATCACCAGGGTCAGCAGGGTGCCGAGCGGAACGGCCAGGCGGGGCAGCTGCCCGGAGGCGGCCAGCCAGATCACGGGGAAGGTGGCCAGCAGGCCCGCCCCCGTCAGGCTGGTCCCCACCCCTTCGCGGAGCAGGCCGATGGGCACGAAGTCCAGCACCGGCACGACGAGGAAGCTGGGGTACGGCAGCCGGTCCCACGGAACGGCGAAGCACAGCAGCAGCAGGACGGCGTTCAGGAGCATGGACAGCTGGAAGAGCGGCTCGGCCAGCACCGGGCGGTGGAAGACGCACACGCCCAGCAGCAGGAAGAGCATGGTCGCGGACAGCGGCAGCTGGGTGAGCACCACCCGGCCGCGCAGGGAGAGGGTGTGGAAGCTTACCTTGTTGAGGACGAAGGCGTTGAGGATGCGGTCCACGGCGGGTCCTCCGACGAAGTTTTGGCCACCTCGCGGGGGTCGGGGTGACATTCGCAAAGATTAGCGGCTTAATTGAGCCATGACCCCCTCCCCCCAGGGTCGCCGTGCCGTGGTGATCGAGGATCACGACGACATCCGCAACCTGCTCGCCCAGACCATCCGCATGCGCGGCTTCACGGTGGCGACCGCCGCCACGGCCCAGGAAGGGCTGGAGGCGGTCCGCCGCGGGGGCGCCGACCTCATCACCCTGGACCTCAACCTGCCCGATCTCGACGGCCTGGAGGTCTGCCGCAGGGTCCGCGAGTTCTCCGACGCCTACCTGCTCATGGTCACCGCGCGGCCCGGCGAGGCCGACCGGCTCAGCGGGCTGGAGCTGGGCGCCGACGACTACATCAGCAAGCCGTTCAGCCCGCGCGAGCTGCAGGCGCGGATCGAGGCGATGTTCCGCCGCCCGCGGGGGCGGGCCGAGCAGGCCGACGCCGAGGAGTTGCGCCGGGCCGCCGAGGTCCAGCGCAGCCTCCTGCCGCTCGGCACCCCCGCGGTCTCCGGCTACGAGCTCGCCGGGGCCTGCCGGCCCTCCCGCAGCGTGGGCGGGGACTTCTTCGACTGGCACGCCGCCGGGGACGGGGTGCAGCTGACGGTCGCGGACGCCATGGGCAAGGGCATGGGCGCCGCTCTCATCGCCGCCACCGTGCGCGCGGTGATGCGCTCCACGGCGCCGCTGCCGGACCTGGCCGAGGCCTTCGCCGACGCCGGCCGCCACCTCGAGCAGGACCTGCAGCAGTCCGGGTCCTTCGTCACCGTCTTCTCGGCCCGGCTCGACGCGGAGAGCGGGGTCGTCGACTACGTCGACGCCGGCCACGGGCTGGGCCTGCACGTCCACGCGGGCGGGGTGGATCGGCTCCCGCCGAGCGGTCCTCCGGTCGGGGCCGTGCCCGGCAGCGGGTGGGTGCCCGGGCGCGTGTCGCTGGGCCCCGGGGACGCGCTCGTTGTCGTCAGCGACGGAATGCTCGACGTCTTCGACGACGTCGAGCAGGCCGCGCGCGCCGTCGCCGCCTCCGTCACCGCCCACGCGGACGCCCGCGTCGCCTGCGAGGCGCTCCTCGGCATGGTCCCGGGGCAGGGCGCGAGCGACGACGTCACCGCCGTCGTGCTGCGCCGCCGCCCCGGCGCCGGTCCGTGAACCGGGTCCTCGTCCGGCTGGTCGTCCTCCTGACCGTCCTGCTGGGCGTCAACTACGTGGCGTGGCGGTGGCTGGAGTCGCTGAACTGGTCCGCGTGGTGGATCGCCGTGCCGCTGGTGCTGGCCGAGACCTACAGCCTCATCGGTGTGACGCTCTTCGGCCTGACGGTCTGGCGGCCCGAGCGCCGCGGCCCGGCGGGCCCGCCGCCCGCGGGCGCCACGGTGGACGTGTTCGTCACGGCCTACGACGAGCCGCCGGAACTCGTGCTGCGCACCGCCCTGGCCGCGCAGGCGATCCGGTACCCGCACAATACGTGGATCCTCGACGACGGCGCCCGCCCCGAGCTCGAGGCGCTCGCGGCCGAGCACGGGCTGGGCTACCTGACCCGCAGCGCCGACTGGGCGGACCGGCCCCGCCACGCCAAGGCCGGCAACCTCAACAACGCCCTGATGATGACCCAGGGCGAGTTCCTGCTCATCCTCGACGCCGACCAGGTCCCCAAGCCCGAGATCCTCGACCGGACCCTGGGCTACTTCAACAACCGCAAGGTCGCCCTGGTCCAGACCCCGCAGTGGTTCGTCAACGTGCCCGAGAGCGACCCGCTGGGCAGCCAGGCCCCGCTGTTCTACGGCCCGCTCCAGCAGGGCAAGGACGGCTGGAACGCGGCCTTCTTCTGCGGCTCCAACGCGATCCTGCGCCGGGAGGCGCTGATGCAGCTGGGCCACACGGGCTACGTCCGGGAGGTCGAGCGGGACGTCAGGGAGTCCCTCGCCCGCGCCCGCGCCGCCCTCCGGAAGGCCCGCCGGTCGCCGGAGGCCGCCGATCCGGTCGTCGTTGGCATGCTCGACGACATCGAGGCCGCCACGTCCCGGGCCCGGTCCGGGCTGCGTGCCGGCACCCCGCTGACCGAGATCACCTATCGGCTGCAGCGGGACGTGGACGCCGCCGCGCGACGGACGGTCACCCAGGACTTCACGGCCATCCAGGCGGACCTCGCCGAGATCGCGGCGCTCGAACTCCCCCCGGAGAGCGGGATGGTCTGGCCCGAGGAGCTCGAGGCCGCCGTGGACCGGATGTCCCGCCGCGACCTCTCCCCCCTGGCCTCCGTCGAGCCCGTCCGGGAGGTGCTCGAGGCGGTGTCCGTGGACCGGCCCGGCGAGGTCCAGCCGGTGGCGCCGCTGGCGACCATCTCGGTCACCGAGGACATGGCCACCTCCATGCGCCTGCACGGCCTCGGCTGGCGCAGCGTGTACCACCACGAGGTCCTCGCCCACGGGCTGGCCCCGGAGGACCTCAGGACCATGCTCACCCAGCGCCTGCTCTGGGCCCAGGGCACGATGCAGGTGCTGCTGCGGGAGAACCCCCTCGTGCAGCGGAGGATGACCTGGGGACAGCGGCTCATGTACTTCGCCACGATGTGGAGCTGCCTGGCCGGCTTCGCGGCCGTGGTCTACATCGCCGCGCCCATCCTCTACCTCGTGCTGGGGGTCCTGCCGGTCACGAGCCTCAGTACGGACTTCTTCGTCCGGTTCGTCCCCTTCATGGTCGCCAGCCAGCTGCTGCTCGTCGTGGTGGCCCGCGGCATCCCCACCTGGCGCGGTCGGCAGTACAGCCTGGCGCTGTTCCCGACCTGGATCAAGGCCTGCACCACGGCCGCGCGCAGCGTGTGGTTCGGCCGGCCCCTGGGCCGGGCCGTGACCCCGGAGGCCCGCCAGGACGGCGGGCCGCCCTGGCGCCTGATCCGTCCGCAGCTGATCGCCATGGGGCTGTTGGGCGTCGCCCTGGTCGTCGGCGTCGTGCGCGCCGCGCTGGGCTTCAACGACCTTCTCGGCACGCTCGTCAGCACCGCCTGGGTCGCAGTCGACCTCGTGGTCCTGAGCGTGCTGATCACCGCCGCCAAGTACAAGGGGTCCGTCCCCGAGGAGAGGAATGCCGATGCAGTTCACGGTTGAGCAGAAACCGACGTTCGCCCACATCACGGGCACCGGCCGGCTGAACATGGTGGGCGCCCCGCGCCTGCGCGAGGTGGTGGCCGACGTCGTCGCCGACGGGTCGACCCACGTGGTGGTCGACCTGGGCGGGACCGAGTTCATGGACTCGTCCGGCCTCGGCGCCCTCATCGGCTGCCTGAAGCTGGCCCGCCAGGCCGGGGGCGACCTGCGCATCGCCAACGTCAGCCCGCAGGTGCGGATGGTGCTGGAGCTGACCAGCATGCACCGGGTGCTCACCCCCTACGCCAGCGCCGACGAGGCGTTCGCCGGTGACTGAGCCCTCGGCCCGCCGCTCCCGCCGCGGGCCCGCCACGGCCCAGACCGTCGACGCCCTGCACGGCGATCTCGAGGCCCTCTGGGACGCCGCGGGCCACGTCCCGGAGACCGACCGGATGGCCTTCGCCCTCGCGGTCGTGGAGGCCGCCGGCAACGTCGTGGTCCACGCCGTGCCGGCGGCGGAGGCCCCGATCGAGCTCGAGGTGGACCTCGCCGCGGGCCCGCACCGGCTGGAGGCGACCATCTACGAGATCGGCGCCGCCCCGGCGCAGGTCGACCTGGGCGGGGCCATGCCGGCGGCGGACGACGAGTCCGGGCGGGGCCTCGCCCTCATCCAGGCCCTCGTGAGCCGGGTGGTCTTCGAGCGCCACGGGGACACGAACGTGTGGGAGCTGTGCCGGGAGTGCGGTCCGGACCCGGCCTAGCCGCGGTCAGGACCGGGGGGGGCGAGCACGAGCAGGGCCGACGGGCTCGGCACGAGCTCCCGGCGCCACGGGGGCGCCGGGGACGAGGACCGGGACCGGTCTGCCGGCCGACGGGATGCGTCAGAAGCCACTGAGGAGAGAATGCAGATGCATGGCACCGGCGCCTGGGGGACAGGCGCGGCGGAGGCGCTGTCCCCGCATTTGCCTCTGTGAACAGTCGGAGGCGGCGCCTAGAGTGGGGTGCAGGAAGTCCAGTGGGGGAAGCTCCTGACGAGGACGTCCGGCCGGGGGGAGACCGGCTCCGGACGTCCGGCACCGCCGGGACGGAGCACGGGCCGAAGAGTCCGGAGGAGTTCATCATGATCACCGCGATCATTGCCGCGCACAACGAGGGGGCGGGCGTGGAGCGGGCCGTCGCGGCCCTGCGCGGCCAGAGCCGGCCGCCGGAGCGCGTCCTCGTGATCTCGGACGAGTCCACGGACTCGACCGTGGACTCGGCGCTGCGGTCCGGCGCCGAGGTGCTGCTCACCGTCGACAACGCCCACCGGAAGGCCGGGGCGCTGAACCAGGCCCTGGGGACGGTGCGACTGGGACCGGCGGATCTCGTCCTGGTGCTCGACGCGCAGGCGGAGCTGCCGTCCGGGTTCCTGGAGCAGGCCGTCGCGGCGCTCGGCGACCGCAACGTGGGCGCCGTCGCCGCCCGGCGCGGCGCCGGGACCGGCTCCGCCGCCCTGGTCCGGTGGCAGGCGCTGGAAGACGTCCACCGCGCGTTCGGCCGCTACTACGACGAGGGCCCCGTGACGGGGCAGGTGCGCCTCGCCCTCGACCTCGAGACGGTCGGCTGGCGGCTCTCGAGCCCCGTGGGGGCCGAGACCGTCCCGGCGGCGGAGGCCGCTGCGGTGCGGGAGGTCGCCGGCGCGCAGGAGGCCGCTGACGAACGGGAGAACGCCCGGGTGCCGCAGCACGCGGTGGCGGTCGCCGGCCGCTGAGCCGGCCGGGCGCTCAGGAGCGGCCGGAGCGCCCGACGACCACGGCGGTCGCCGCGGCCAGGACCGTGGTGGTCAGGCAGCCGATGGGGATGGGCAGGCAGCACCCGCCCACCGAGACGTTGGTCCCGCGGCGGGTGCGGGTGGAGTAGGACGGGAACGGGAGCATGCGGAAGCCCGGGCGGGGTCCGCCCGCCCAGCGCCCGTATCCTCCGCGCCCGTATCCGCCGCGGTGGTAGCCGGGCAGGTCGTAGCCGGGAGCCCCCGGGTACGGGCCCCCCGCACCCGGTCGGCCGAGCCGGGCGCGGGACCAGCGGGCGTCGAACTCGTCGTCGGCGGCACGGTAGTCGAATCCGGTTGTCCTCATGCCGCCCATCCAATCATCAGTACGCTGTCGGGTCCAGCCCTGAGGCCGCGCCGTCCTGCAGCAGCTCCCGAGCCCGCTCCACGTGCTCGCGCACCGCCTCGGCACGCCGGACCACGGCGTCGAGGCGGTGGTCGCCGTCGTCGCGCACGAACCGCGCCATGGTGAGGGCCTCCGCGGCCTGGGCCATGGCGTTGCCCGCCCGGGAGAGCTCGCGGTGGACGTCGTTGAGGTAGCCGCCGGTGGAGGCGGGGATGTCCGTGCCGCTGCTCGGGGCGGTGCGGTGGGCGGCGACGCACACGTCGCGGACCTCCGGCAGCAGGTCGGCCAGCGCGTTGGCGGTGGGCACGACCGCCTGGGCGAGCGCCTTGTCGGGCAGGGTCTCGAGGATCTGGTGGAAGCGGTCCAGTCCCCGGCGGAACCG
The DNA here is from genome assembly GCF_023715525.1 of Kocuria rosea. Classification (GTDB taxonomy): domain Bacteria; phylum Actinomycetota; class Actinomycetes; order Actinomycetales; family Micrococcaceae; genus Kocuria; species Kocuria rosea_A. The sequence goes on from NZ_JAMBOG010000009.1 coordinate 38,190, forward strand.
GTCGTGGGCGCGGCGCCACACGCCCAGACCGAGCTCGGCCTCGTCGCGGCGAGCGGCGCGGTAGTCGCGCAGGAATCCCACGGGTGATCCTTTCATGAGCAGACATCTCATCCTATGCGGCGGCGGCGCCCTCCCCTGCCGGACGGACGGCGGCCCCGGACCGGGAGGTCCGGGGCCGCCGTCGGCGGAGGCCGCCGCGTCAGCAGCAGCGGCCCTGCGGGTTGTCGTCCTGCCACGCGTGGTAGTCGCGCCAGAACTCGGCCTCGGTCATCGGCGGGTGCTCGCACCCGGTCGAGGCGTGGTACTTCAGGTAGTGCTCGTACTTGTCGGCGGTGAGCACGCTCCGGCCGGCCCGGCCGAGCGCGTCAGTGACCCGCCGCAGGAGGTGCCGCAGTTCCTGCCGCAGCAGGGTGGCGTCACCCATGGCTGTGCCTGCGCGGCCGCGGGTGCGCCCGGTGGTACTCCGCCCACTGCCGCTGGAGCTCCTTCTCCGGGGGCGAGGCCACCAGCCCCGCGGGGGCGTACATCTCCGCCGGGCGGTACGGGTCCTCGGTGTCGTGCCGGGAGGGGTGCTCCGGGTCGCCGCGGTGGGCGAAGGCCTGGGCGGTGCGCAGCAGCGCGGTGACGATGACGATCACCGCGAGCACCACGAACAGGATGGACAGCGAGCCCTGGATGAAGGTGTTGCGGATGACCGCGTCGATCGCCTCGGGGGTCCTGGCGGTCCCGAAGGTCTCCGCGCCGGAGGCCTTCGCGGCGCGGAACGCGCTGTTCTGCGCCCAGTAGCCCACCGCGGGTACGGGCGAGAAGATCTTCAGGATCGACCCGTAGACGGTGATCACGGTGACGAACGCGAGCGGCAGCGCGATGATCCAGAGGTACTGGAAGGACCCGCGCTTGGCGGCGATGGTGAGGCACACCGCCAGCGCGATCGCCGCGAGGAGCTGGTTGGCGATGCCGAACAGCGGGAACAGGGTGTTGATCCCGCCCAGGGGGTCCGTCACGCCCATGTAGAGGATGGCTCCCCAGCCGGCCACCATGATCGCGGTGGTGAGCCAGGCGCCCACCCGCCACGAGGTGTCCTTGAACTTCGGGAACACGTTGCCGAGGGAGTCGGAGAGCATGAACCGGGCCACGCGGGTGCCGGCGTCCACGGCGGTGAGGATGAACAGCGCCTCGAACATGATCGCGAAGTGGTACCAGAAGCTCATCATCCCGCCCCCGCCGAAGAGCTGGGCCAGGATGTTGGCGAGGCCCACGGCCAGCGTCGGCGCGCCGCCCGTGCGGGAGACCACCGACTCCTCGCCCACCGCCTCGGCCGTGGCCTGCAGCATGGCCGGGTCGGCGTTCACCCCGGTGAGCCCGAGGGAGTTCACGAAGGCGGCCGCGCCCTCGACGGTGCCCTGGGTGACGGCCGCGGAGGAGTTCATGGCGAAGTAGAGCCCGCGGTCGATGGTCACCGCGGCCACGAGCGCCATGATCGCCACGAAGGACTCCATGAGCATGCCGCCGTAACCGATGAAGCGGGCCTGCCGCTCCTTCTCGAGCAGCTTCGGGGTGGTGCCGGAGGAGATCAGCGCGTGGAACCCGGACAGGGCCCCGCACGCGATGGTGACGAACAGGAACGGGAACAGCGAGCCCGGGAAGACGGGGCCGTCCGAGCGGGACGCGAAGACGTCCACGGCGGGGGCGGTGACCTCGGGGCGGACGACGACGATGGCGATCGCCAGCAGCCCGATCACGCCGATCTTCATGAAGGTGGAGAGGTAGTCGCGGGGGGCCAGCAGCAGCCACACCGGCAGGATCGCGGCGACGAAGCCGTAGATGATGATGCCCCACGCGATGGTGGTGCGCTCCAGGGTGAAGACCTCGGCCCACGCCGCGTTCTCGGCGACCCAGCCGCCGGCGATGATCGCGAGCATCAGCAGCGCGAACCCGATCACGGAGACCTCCATGACCTTGCCCGGGCGCAGGTAGCGCAGGTAGACGCCCATGAACAGCGCGATCGGGATGGTCATGGCCACGGAGAACACGCCCCACGGGGACTCCCCGAGGGCGTTGACGACCACGAGGGCCAAGATCGCGGTGATGATGATCATGATGGCGAGGGTCGCGACGATCGCGGCCGTGCCGCCGACCACGCCTAGGTCCTCGCGGGCCATCTGGCCCAGCGAGCGCCCGCCGCGGCGCATGGAGAAGAACAGGACGAGGTAGTCCTGGACGGCGCCGGCGAGGATGACGCCCACGATGATCCAGATCGTGCCGGGGAGGTAGCCCATCTGCGCGGCCAGCACGGGGCCCACGAGGGGCCCGGCGCCGGCGATCGCCGCGAAGTGGTGCCCGTAGAGCACCCGGCGGTCGGTGGGCATGAAGTCCTTGCCGTTGGCCTTGTACTCGGCGGGGGTCGCCCGGGTGTCGTCCGGGCGGACCAGCCTGTTCTCGATGAACTTCGAGTAGAAGCGGTAGGCGATCAGGTAGGTGGCCACGGCGGCGAAGACGAACCAGATGGCGTTGACGGCCTCGCCGCGGGCGATCGCGAGCATGAACCAGCCCAGGGCGCCGACCAGGGCGATGGCGACCCACAGGGCGATCTTCCCGGGGGTCCACCGGCGGTCCTCGCGCTCGAGGACCTCGGGGTCGAGGGCGGCGGGCGGGCGGTCGCCCGCCGTGGCCGTCGTGGTGCCGGTGAAAGGGCCGGCGGGGGTGGGTTCGCCGGCCCCGCCCGGGGACGGTGGTCCGTAGGAAGTGCTCATCCGAGATCTCCAGACGTGGTCGGGGGAAGCTGTGGATTCTGCGAGAAATCCGCTCCGAGTCTAGACGCCCCGTGAGCCGCGCCACAGGATGTCCGCCCTCATGTCGGTCCCCCGGCGCCCCGGGCGGTCAGGGGACGAGCAGGACCTTGCCGATGTGCGTGCCGGAGTCGAAGTACTCGTGGGCCCGGGCGACCTCGTCGAGCGGGAAGGTGCGGTTGACGACCGGCACGATCCGCCCGGCCTCGACCTGCGGCCACACGTGCTCCCGCACGCCGGCCATGATCCCCGCCTTCTCCCCGGCGGGCCGGGAGCGCAGGGTGGTGCCGATGACGGCGGCGCGCTTGGCCATGAGCGTGCCGAGGTCCAGCTCGCCCCGGCGCCCGCTCTGCGCGCCGATGACGACGATCCGGCCGTTGAGGGCGAGCGCGTCGAGGTTGCGCCCGAGGTACGCGGCGCCCACGACGTCGAGGACGATGTCGGTGCCGTGGCCGTCCGTCAGCTCCTTCACCCGCTCGACGAAGTCCTCCTTGCGGTAGTCGATGGCCTGCGCGCCGAGCTCCCGGGCGGCCGCGGCCTTCTCCGGGCTGCCGACGGTGGTGAGCACGCGCAGCCCGAGCGCCCGGCACATCTGGATGGCGTTGGTGCCGATCCCCCCGGTGCCGCCGTGCACGAGGACGGTCTCCCCCTCCCGGGCCGCGGCGGTCATGAAGACGTTGGAGAACACGGTGGCGCACACCTCGGGCAGCCCGGCCGCGGCGACGACGTCCACCCCGGCGGGGACGGGCAGGACCTGGGCGGCCGGTGCGACGACCTCCTCGGCGTAGCCCCCGGAGTCCAGCAGGGCCACGACGTCGTCGCCCACCGCGAGCCCGGCGTCGCCGGGGACCTCGGGGCCGAGCTCCAGGACGGTGCCGGAGACCTCGAGGCCGAAGATCCTGGAGGCGCCCGGCGGCACCGGGTAGCGCCCCTCGCGCTGCATGGCGTCGGCCCGGTTGATCCCGGCGGCGCGCACGCGGATCCGCACGCCGTCGGGCCTGAGGTCGGGGGCGGGGACGTCGGTGACGGCGAGGACCTCGGGTCCGCCCGGGGTCGTCTCGAGCACTGCGCGCATGGTGGGCCTTCCGGTCGGGGGCGGTTCGCCTCCTATTGTGCTCCCGCCCCGCTTGTGCTCCCGCCCCGCCGGGAGGACGGCCTCACGCCGTGGCGGCGTAGGCGTCCAGGGCCCGCTGCCGGCTGGCCCGCAGGTCCACGATCGGCTCCGGGTAGCCCACGGATGGGCCCAGCAGGCCGGGCTCGTGCGGGTCCACGCCGTGCTCCCCGGCCAGCTCGGGGACCCAGCGGCGGACGTAGCGGGCCTCGGGGTCGAACCGGCGCCCCTGCGTGAGCGGGTTGAAGATCCGGAAGAAGGGGCTCGCGTCGGCGCCCGAGCCGGCGACCCACTGCCAGTTGGCGGGGCCGCTGGCGGGGTCGGCGTCCACGAGCCGGTCCCAGAACCACTGCTCCCCCGCCCGCCAGTCCACCAGCAGGTTCTTCACGAGCAGGGAGGCGGTGACCATGCGCACCCGGTTGTGCATCCACCCGGTGCTCGCCATCTGCCGCATCCCGGCGTCAACCAGGGGCAGCCCGGTGCGCCCGTCCTGCCACGCCCGGAGGTCGCCGGCCGCCTCCTGCGGGCCGCGCCACGGGAACGCGTCGAAGCGGGGGCGCAGGTGGCGCTCGTGCAGGTCGGGGTGCGCGTGCAGCAGGTGCCAGTCGAACTCCCGCCAGCCCAGCTCGGCGAGGAACTTCTCCAGCCCCGGGGTGCTCCCGTGCTGCGCCCGGTGGCGGACGGCGGCGTCCCACACCGCGAAGGGGCTGATCTCCCCCCACCGCAGGTGCGGGGAGAGCCTGCTGGTGCCGTCCCGGTCGGGGCGGTCGTGGCCCTCGGCGTAGCCCGCCACGCCGTCGAGGAAGTCGTCCAGCCGCTGCCACGCGGCGGCCTCGCCGGGCGTCCACGCCGCGGCCAGGCCCTCGGCGTGCTCCGGGTCCGGGAGCAGGTCCCAGTCGTGGAGGTCCTCCCCGCCGGCGGCCGCCGCGGGGACGGGGCCCGCGCCGTGCCCGGGGGTCGGGGCGGGCAGCGGCTGGCGGATCTCGAGGGTCCGGAGGGCCTTCCAGAACGGGGTGTAGACCTTGTACGGCCCGCCCGTTCCCGTGCGCAGCGTCCACGGCTCGTGCAGCAGGTTCGCGTGGAAGGAGTGCGCCGCCACCCCGCGCCGCGCGCAGTCCTGCTTCACGGCGGCGTCCACCGCGCGCTCGGGCCCGCCGTAGCGCCGGTTCCAGGTGACGCCGCCCGCCCCCGTGCGCTCCAGGACCTCACCCAGCACGGGCCTGGCGGGGCCCCGGCGCAGCACCAGGGGGATGCCGAGCTCGGCCAGGGAGGTCCCCAGCGCCGTCAGGGACCCGTGCAGCCACCACCTCGCCGCCGCGCCCAGCGGCCGCACGCCCTCCGACACCTCGTCCAGGACGTAGAGGGCGACCACCGCGCCCCGCCGGCAGGCGGCCTGGAGCGCGGGGTGGTCGGTGACGCGCAGGTCGTCCCGGAACCACACGATCGTCGTCGTCCCGCGGTCGGGGCTCTCCGGTGCGCTCACGCGCCCACCCTAGCCCGGGGCTTTGGCGGGCCTCCAGCGTCCGTGGAAGAATGGGCGACGCGCTCGGCCGGGCCCCGCAGGCCCGGCGCCGGCGCGAGGAAGGTTGTCCGAGCGGCCTAAGGAGCCGGTCTTGAAAACCGGTGTGCGGTGATCCCGTGCCAAGGGTTCAAATCCCTTACCTTCCGCCTCACGACGGCCCCCGGCGACCCCTGCCGGGGGCCGTCGCGCGGGGCGGCACGGGACCGGCGCACCGTCCGGTCACCCGGTGGAGAGAAATGTCGGTGTGCGGTGGCCCACTGATCACATCTGCGTGCTCAAATGGGGACATCGACTCGTCATCCCGCCCCCGGAGGACCCCGTCATGATCCCCACGAAGCACGGTCCTGCCCTGCGCGCGGCCCTCGCCGCCGGTGTCCTCGCCTCGTCCGTCCTGGTCCTCCCGGTGGCACACGCCGACGGGGCCGCCGTTCCCCGGGCCACCGTCCCCGTCGCCGGGACCGCCCCGGAGCCGGCCGCCGACCCGGAGCCCTCGCCCGCCGGGGACGCCCCGGACCAGGACGTGGACCTGCTCTACTTCAACGACTACCACGGCCGGCTGGCCTCCGACCCCGTGCTCTTCGCGGGCGCGGTCGAGCAGCTGCGGGCCGAGGACCCGGACGGCACGCTGCTGCTGTCGGGCGGCGACAACGTGGGCGCCTCCGAGTACGTCTCGGCGGTGCAGGACGACAACCCCACCCTGGACGTGCTCGACGCGCTCGCGCTGGACGCCTCGGCCGTCGGCAACCACGAGTTCGACCAGGGCGTCGCCGACCTCACCGGCCGGATCGAGGAGCGCGCCGGCTTCCCGTACCTCGCGGCCAACGTCTTCGGGGCCGACGGCGAGCTGGTCACCGAGGCCTCCGCGACGTTCGAGGTCGACGGCGTGAGCATCGGCGTGGTCGGGGCCGTCACCCAGCAGACCGCCACCCTCGTCTCCCCCGGCATGATCGAGGGCATCACCTTCGGCGACCCCGTCGAGGCGGTCAACGCCGAGGCGCAGCGGCTCGCGGCGGACGGCGCCGACGTCGTCGTGGCCCTCTACCACGAGGGCGCCGCCAGCGCCGCCGGGGCCCTGGGCGACCGGCTGGCCACCGACACCTCCGCGACCGTCGACGTGGTGCTCAACGCCCACACCCACCAGGTCTACGACGAGGCCGTCGACACGGACGGTGACGGCGACCTCGACCGCGCCGTGCTGCAGGCCGGCTCCTACGGGGGTCACCTCGGGCGGGTCTCGTTCAGCTACGACGAGGCCGCCGACGACGTCGACCTGACCGCCGAGGTGCTCGCCGTCGACGAGACCGTCACCGCGACCGAGGAGGAGCTGATCGCCCGGTACCCCCGCGTCGCGGAGGCCGCCTCGATCGTGGAGCAGGCCGAGGCGTTCGCCGTGGAGCGGGGGAAGACCCCGGTCGGCGAGATCACCGGGGACATCACCACCGCGTACGGGATGCGCGACGGGGTGGCGTCCCGCGACGACCGCAGCGCGGAGTCCAGCCTGGGCAACCTGGTCGCCGAGTCCATCCGCGACACCCTGGACGAGTCCGACGGGGTGCAGATCGGCGTGATCAACCCCGGCGGCCTGCGCGCCGACCTGCTCTACGCCGACGATCCCACCCAGGTCATCGACGGCGACCGGGACGGCGTGGTCACGGAGTCCGAGGCCAACCAGGTGCTGCCCTTTGCCAACAACCTCAACACCATCACGCTGACCGGCGAGCAGTTCGAGCAGGTGCTGGAGCAGCAGTGGCAGCCCGCCGGCGCCTCGCGGCCCTACCTGCAGCTGGGGCTGTCCGAGAACGTGGGCTACACCTTCGACGCGTCGCGGCCCGCCGGGGACCGGATCACCTCCATCACGATCGACGGGCAGCCCTACGACCCCGCCGGGTCCTACGTGGTCGGCTCCGTGTCCTTCCTCGTGGCGGGCGGCGACAACTTCACCGCGTTCACCGAGGGCACCGGCTTCACCGACACCGGCCGGATCGACCGCGACGCCTGGATGGAGTACCTCTCCGCGCACGCCCCGCTGGCGCCGGGGTTCGACCGCCGCTCCGTGTCGATCGCGGGCGCGGCCGCGGACGGCTGCACCGTGAGCTTCGCCGTCTCGGCGCTCGACATGACCTCCCTGGGCGCCCCGGACAACACCGTGCTGTCCGTGCGCGCCGGCTCCCCGCAGGGCCCCGAGCTCGGCACCGCCGCCGTGGTGGACGGCGCGGCGTCCGTCTCGGTCGACACCACCGGGCCGGCCGAGGACGACGCCGTGTGGCTCGTGGCCGCCCCCTCCGGCACGCAGGTCCGCGTCCCGGAGCCGGTGCTCGCGCTCGCGGACGGCTGCGCCGCGCCCCCCACGTCGACCCCGACCGAGCCGACCGGGCAGCCCGCCGGGCCGCAGGAGCCCGGCAAGGGCGCCGGCGAGCACCCCCGCCAGGGCGAGCCCGGCCGCGGCGTGTGGCAGCACGGCTCCGCTCGTGCCCACGAGGTCCTGCGGCGCCTCTTCGGCTGACCCCTCCCGGCCGCTGATCCTCCTCCCCGAGATCCGCCTCCTCCCCAAGACATGCGAAGGACACCTTCTGCCGTGAAGAAGATCTTCTCCCTTCCCCTGAGCGGGGGCGCCGCGGCCGCGCTGCTGGCCGCCCCGCTGACCGTGCCCGTCCACGCCGCCCCGGACGGGTCCGCCGCCCCGGCGCAGAGCCTGCCGATCCGGCAGATCCAGGGCACCGGGGAGGCCTCCCCCGTGGCCGGGCGGACCGTGACCACCCGCGGCGTCGTCACCGCGGTCTACGCCACGGGCGGGCTCAACGGCTGGTACCTCCAGACCCCCGGCACCGGCGGAGCCCTGGACCCCGCCGTCCACGACGGCTCCGACGGGGTGTTCGTGCACGCGCCGGGCGCCGTGTCCGGCGTGCGGCCCGGCCAGTACGTGGAGGTCACGGGCACCGTCTCCGAGCACTACGGCCAGACCCAGATCAGCGTGCGCCCCGAGGGCCTGCGGACCCTGGACGAGACCGTCGAGGCCGTCGGGCCCGCCGCCGTCGGGTGGCCCGCGGACGAGGCCGAGCGCGAGGACCTCGAGGGCATGCTCCTCGACCCCGCCGGCGACTTCGTTATCACCGACAACCACGACGCCCACCGCTACGGCGAGCTGGGCCTGGCCGCCGGCACGACCCCGCTGGTGCATCCCACCGCGGTGGGCGCGCCCGGCTCCGCGGAGGCCCTCGGCCAGGCCGCCGACAACGAGGCCCGCGGCGTCCTGCTCGACGACGGCGCCACCACCGACTACGGCAACTTCGCCAACGCCTTGGTCCCGCTGCCGCACCTCTCCCGCGAGACCCCGATGCGCGTCGGCGCGGCCGTGGACTTCGTCCGTCCGGTGGTGCTCGGCTGGTCCTTCGGCGAGTGGCGTCTCCAGCCGACCACCCACCTCACGGGGGCCGACGCCGAGGACGTCCCGGTCGTGGCCGAGAACACCCGCACCGCCTCCCCCGAGGACGTCGGCGGGGACGTCCAGATCGCCACGTTTAACGTGCTCAACTACTTCACCACCACGGGCGACGAGCTGGCCGGCTGCACCTATTACGGGGACCGTGCCGGCGACCCGGTCTCCGTGCGCGGGGGCTGCGACGCCCGCGGCGCGGCCGAGCAGGAGGACCTGGAGCGCCAGCAGGCGAAGATCGTCGCCGCGATCAACGCCCTCGGCGCCGAGGTGGTCTCCCTCGAGGAGATCGAGAACTCCGCCAGGTTCGGCCGGGACCGGGACCAGGCGCTGTCCGACCTGGTGGACGCCCTCAACGCCGCCGCAGGCGCCGAGGTGTGGGCCTACGCCCCCTCCCCGGCCGAGCGCCCGGCCCTCCAGGACGAGGACGTGATCCGGACCGCGTTCATCTACAAGCCGGCCGCGCTCGAGCTCGTGGGCGAGTCCGTGGTCCTGCAGGACGAGGAGAACTTCGACAACGCCCGCGAGCCGCTGGCCCAGACCTTCCGGCCCGTGCGGGGGACCCCGGCCGACGACTTCACGGTGATCGTCAACCACTTCAAGTCCAAGGGCTCCGCCCCCGCCTCCGGGCCCAACGCCGACGCCGGGGACGGTGCCGGCGGCTGGAACGCCGACCGCACCGCGCAGGCGCGGGCGCTCGTGGCCTTCGCGGAGGAGCTGAAGACCTCCCGGCGCACGGACAAGGTCCTCCTCGCCGGCGACTTCAACTCCTACGACCAGGAGGACCCGATCCGGGTGCTGCACGAGGCCGGCTACACCGGGCTCGCACCCGAGGACCAGTACCCCTACGCCTTCGGGGGCATGGTCGGCTCGCTCGACCACGTGCTGGCCTCCCCCGCGGCCCTCGAGACCGTGACCGGCTCCAACGTGTGGGAGATCAACGCGCACGAGTCCGTGGGCTTCGAGTACAGCCGGCACAACCACAACGCGGTCGAGCTCTACGCGGCCGACCCGTACCGGGCCTCCGACCACAACCCGGAGGTCGTGGGCCTGCAGCTGGGCCGGGAGTACCCCGTTCGGGGTGAGACCGGCCGGGGCGTGCGGGAGCACGGCAGCGAGCGCGCCCGCGAGGTGCTGGAGCGCCTCTTCGGCTGAGCCCTCCCGTCCAGGACCGGCGCGCGGCCCGCCGGGGAACCATGCACGAACGCGGTTCCCCGGCGGGCCGCAGGGCGTCCGGCGGGTGCGGTCAGCCGGCGGCGGGGCCGGGCGCGAGGACGGCGGCGGCGACCCGGTCGGCGTCCGCGAGCGTGCGGGCCCCCAGCTCCGCCGACGAGCCGGCCTCGGCGGCGATCGCCACGCCCCACTGCACGGCCGACAGCTGCAGGCCGAGCACAAAGACGCCGGGCTCGACGCCGCCGTCGACCCGCACGGCCCGGTACGGGGGCGCGCTGACGTCGAGGCCGGTGGAGGGCACGGTGGCGACCCCGTCGACCGTGGCCATGGCCCGGACCCGGACCAGCCCCTCCCGGTGCATCGAGGTCAGCAGCGGGGAGATGTTGCGGCGGACGTCGTTGGGCGGGGACATGGCCTCGACCAGGTGGTCGGCGTGCACAGGCGCGTCCTGGACCCAGGGCGAGGTCCCGACGAAGCAGCCGAGCTCCTCGTCCACGACGAACTGCGGGTCCGGGCCCAGGAACCGGACGATCCCCGCGCGGGCCAGCGCCGCGAGCTGCTGGATCCGCAGCACGGGCGGCCCGGACGCGAGACCCTCGACGAAGGGCTCGAAGCTACGGCGCAGCTCGTCGGTCCAGGAGGCGTCGTCGATGCCGAGGTCCGCGAGCACCGCCTTGAGCACGGTGCGGGAGGCGTTGAGGGAGGCGACGGCCATCCGCAGGGGGTCGTCCTCGCCGGCGAGGGCCCCGTGCACGTCCCGGTCGAGGTGGTGCACCACCGCGGCGGCGTACGCGTCGTGGGAGTCGAAGCTCACGCCCTCGAAGGGGCGGGCGAGACGGGCGGCGTTGATGTGCCGGCCGGGCACCACGGAGGCGGCGACGAGCCGTTCGGCGCGCGTGGCCCACGGGCCCTCGGGGTGGTCGTCCCCGGAGTCCAGGACCGCGTCGAGGCGCTCGAGGAAGTCCTGCGGGTCGGTCTCGAAGGCGTCGGGGGACGTGCGCGCCAGCACCGCGTAGTAGTTGTGCAGCGCGTCCTTGCGGATCAGCGGCCAGAGGTCGGCGTCGAAGGACAGCCGGTCCTGCGTGCGCGCCGCGAGCGCCCGCACCGCCGCCAGGGTGAAGAACCGGGTCTCGACGCCGGACGCGTAGTAGCCCTCGAACTGGCCCCTCGCCCGGTACGGGAGGCCGCGGCGGGAGCCGGCCACGATGATCGGCTCCCGCCCGGAGGGGTGGTAGCGGTACCGCTCCCCCTCCTGCGTGAAGATCCCGCCGCGGCCCTCGGTCACCTGGGCGAGGACGTCGCAAAAGTTCAGCCCGAGGCCGCGCACGAGGACCGTCTCCCCGGCGGGGAGCTCGTCCCAGTGCACGTCGGCGGGCACGGCCGGCGGCCAGTAGCTGAGCCCGAACTCGGCGGCTCCGTCCACGAGCTCCTTCTGGTCCGGGCGCAGGTCGGCGTCGAGGTGGCCCAGCGCGAGCACCACGGCGTCCGCGGGGAGGTTCTGTCCTCCGCTGAGCTCGACGTCGTAGCGGTGCCGGGACTGGGCCCGCACGTGCACGCCGACGGCCTCGGCGCGGTGCACGTCCAGCTGGACCGACGCGGGCAGCGCCTCCTGCAGGGTGCGGAACACCCAGTCGAGGTACACCCCGTACATGCGCCGGGAGGGATACGACTGCGGGGTCATGCGGGTCAGGTGCGCGGCGTCGTCGGGGTCCACCGTGATCTCACCGGCGACGGCCGCGAGCCGCCACCGCTCGAAGCTCATGCTCCGCAGCGGGGCGAGCGGGTCCACGCCCAGCACGCCGTCGTCGGCGAGGACCGTGGGGAACACGGACGGGGTGTTCATCAGGTACAGCGGGGACTGGTTGGTCCGCCACACGTGCCCCGGGCCGGGCGGGAACGGGTCGACCACGTCGATCCGCACCCGGGTGCCCGTCGCCGCCGACCGCGCGGCGAGCCGCTCCACCGCCGACAGCCCGCGCGGGCCCGCGCCCACCACCACGACCCGCCGCTCCGCCCCTGACCTGCCCGATGCACTCATGCCGACCAGGGTATCCACCCCCGCCGGGGCCCGCGGCCGCGCGGAGCCGCCTACGATGGCGGACATGACCGAGACCACGGGGACCGCCGACCGACCGACCGCCGAGCAGCCGCACGACGAGCACCTGTGGCTCGAGGACATCACCGGCTCCGCCCCGCTGGACTGGGTGGCGCAGCAGAACGCGCGCACGCTCGCGATGCTCGAGGGCCCGCAGCTGCGCCGCCTGGAGGCGGACGTGCTGGAGGTGATGGACTCGGCGGAGCGCATCCCCATGGTCGCCAAGCACGGGCCGCACTACTACAACTTCTGGCGCGACGCCGAGCACCCGCGCGGCGTCTTCCGCCGCACCACGTGGGAGTCCTGGATCAGCGAGGACCCGCAGTGGGAGCTGCTGCTCGACGTCGACGCGCTCGCCGCCGAGGAGGGGGTCGAGTGGGTCTGGGGCGGGGCCCGCCTGCTGCGTCCCCAGTACACCGGCGGGGTGCACCGGCGGATGCTGGTCAGCCTCTCCCCCGACGGCGGCGACGCGAAGCGGGTCCGGGAGTTCGACCTCGCCGAGAAGCGCTTCGTGCCGGGCGGCTTCGACGTTCCCACCGCCAAGTCCTCCGTCACGTGGGCGGACGCCGACACGCTGCACGTGGGCACCGACTTCGGGCCGGGCTCGATGACGACCTCGTCCTACCCCCGCACCGTGCGCGTGCTGCGCCGGGGACAGGAGCTCGCCGAGGCGGAGCAGGTGTTCGAGGTGGCCGAGGACCACATCCAGGCCGTGCTGGTGCGCGACCACACCCCGGGCTTCGTGCGGGACGTGGCCGTGGACGTCGTCGACTTCTTCTCCTCCCGCACCCACCTGGTGCGGGGCGGCCGGCTCGTGCACATCGACGTCCCCGACTCCGTGACCGTGGACCTGCACCGGCAGTGGGTGCTGCTGCGCCCCCAGGAGGAGCTGGAGCTGGCCGGCGCGGTCCACCCCGCCGGGTCCCTGCTGGCCGCCGACCTCGAGGCCTTCCTGGCCGGGAACCGGTCCGTGACGGCCGTCTTCGTCCCGGACGGGCGCACGTCCCTGCAGTCCTGGTCGTGGACGGCGGAGCGGCTGGTGCTCAACCTGCTGCGCGACGTCTCCTCGGTGGTCCGGGTCGCCGAGCCGGGCCCGTGGACGACCTCCGAGCTGCCGGGGGCGCCCGCGCTGCACAGCGTGGACGCCTACGCCGTCGACGACGAGGACCCGGAGGCCGGCAACGACCACTGGCTCGTGGCCACCGGCTTCCTCACCCCGACCACCGTCTCCCGCGGGACCCTGCCCGCCGGGGGCCGGCCCGGGGCAGCACCCGCGGTGGCCCGGACGGCGCCCGCGTTCTTCGACGCCTCGGGGCTGCACGTCGAGCAGCACTTCGCGGTCTCCGAGGACGGGACCCGGGTCCCGTACTTCCAGGTGGGCCCCGCCGGGCTCGTGCTGGACGGCGCCAACCCCACGCTGCTCTCCGGCTACGGCGGCTTCGAGGTCTCGCGGACCCCCGCCTACTCCGGGGCCCTCGGGCGGTCCTGGCTGACCCGCACCGACGAGGCCGGCCGGTCCGGGGTCTACGTGCTGGCCAACATCCGCGGCGGCGGCGAGTACGGGCCCGACTGGCACCGGGCCGCGCTGCGGGAGAACCGGCACCGCGCCTACGAGGACTTCGCGGCGGTCGCCGCGGACCTCCAGGCCCGCGGCGTGTGCTCCCGGGAGACGCTGGCCTGCTCGGGCGGGTCCAACGGCGGGCTGCTCGTGGGCAACATGCTCACCCGGTGGCCGCACCTGTTCGGGGCGGTCTCCTGCGGGGTGCCCCTGCTGGACATGCGCCGCTACACGCGGCTCTCCGCGGGCTACTCCTGGATCGCGGAGTACGGCGACCCGGACGACCCCGAGCAGTGGGAGTTCATCCGCACGTTTTCCCCGTACCACCTGCTGCGCGAGGGCGAGGACTACCCGCCCGTGCTGTTCTGGACCGCCACGAGCGACGACCGGGTGGGACCCGTGCAGGCGCGCAAGACCGCGGCCCGCATGCTCGATCTCGGCCACGAGGACGTGTGGTTCTACGAGGCGCTCGAGGGCGGGCACGCGGGCGCCGGGGACAACAAGCAGGCGGCCCGGCTGCACGCGCTCTCCCACGAGTTCCTCTGGCGGATGCTGCACCGGGGCTGAGCGGGCCCGGTGCGGCGGGTCAGGGGCGCCGGCCGGTGACCGCCCAGCCCACGGCGGCGGCCGTGGCGAAAAACGCCAGCCCCAAGGTCAGGGCGAGGCGCCCGACGTCCACCGCGGGTTGCCAGCTCACCGTGGTCCCTGCGACCACGTAGACGCCGGCGGGCTCGGCGTGGACGCCGAAGCCCAGGCCCGACCCGCCGCCGGAGTTGCGGGGCTGGCTGCCGGAGGCGCTCTGCTCGCCCGCGCCGCCGCCGCCGCCTCCACCGCCGCGGACGCGGGCCACGGGGATCACCGTGGCGCCGCCCAGCTCGTAGGCCTCCCCGAAGACGCGGCGCACCGTCACGGCATCGAGGGCCCGCTCGAGCACCGACCGGTCGGGCACCCCGGCCCGCCAGTCGGAGGTCGCCGCGGGGGTGCCCTCGGGAGTGGTGCGGGAGGTGTCGGGACGGGCGTCGTCGGTCATGGGATCCCCCTCGGTGCGGACGGAGCGCGGTTCCGCCAGTCTAGGAAGCGCACGGGGCCGGGTCACGGATCGGGGGAGCATTACGCCCGGGCAGCACGGAGGTCGGGGCGCGGACCGGAAAGCACGACGCCCCGGGCCGGGGCCCGGGGCGTCGTGGAAGCGCGGAGACGGGGGGATTTGAACCCCCGGTCGAGTTTAACCCCGACCCTTCATTAGCAGTGAAGTCCATTCGGCCGCTCTGGCACGTCTCCATCCGTTGTCCGCCGCGCGGACAACACAGGCCAGCTTAAGCGAGGACCGGGTGCGGGGTCAAAGCCGCGGTCTCAGCGGTGGGCGAGCTGCTCGTAGAGCTCGCCGAACCGGGCGCCCACGGCGCCGCGGGAGAAGCGTTCCCGGACGGTGCCGGCAACCCGGGCCGGGTCCACGTCCCGGAACCGCTCCCACGCCCGCAGGACGGCGTCGGCGAGCTCCTGCGGGTCCCAGCTGTCGGTGAGCACCGAGTTCTCGTCGGTGCAGTAGTCGTCGAAACCGCCGCTGAGCGGCACGGCCGCCGGCCGGCCCGCGGCGAGGGACTCGGCGACGGCCGTGAAGAAGTTCTCCTGCGCGCTGGGCAGGAAGAACACGTGCGCACGGGACATCTCCTGGAACACCCGGGCCGGCGCGACGGGCCCGGTGAACTCCACGCGCTCGGCGATGCCCAGCTCCCGGGCCCGCCGCCGAGCCTGCTCCAGGAGCGGCCCGGCGCCCACCATCGTGTAGTGCACGTCCGTGCCGCGCTCGACGAGCTCGGCCACGGTCTCCAGGGCGAGCAGCGGCCGCTTGCGCTCGATGAAGGCCCCGACGCCCACGAGCCGCAGCGGCGGCGCGGCCGGGAACGGGACCACGGGGAAGGGGTTGTCCACCACGCAGGGCACCACGTGCGTGGCCCCGGGCCGGGCGAAGCGGGCCATCTCGTCCGCCAGCTCGCGCGTCACGCCGGTCACGGCGTGGGGCAGGCGCAGGGCGTGGCGGGACCAGGCGAGCCGCTCCCACAGGGGTCCCACGCTCGCGGGGTTGACCACGCCGTTCCAGTGCTCAGTGTGCACCCAGGGGCGCCGGAGCAGGACCCAGGACGGGCCGGCGAGCAGGACCGCGGAGAACGCCATGGTGTGCAGGACGTCCGCGCCGCGCAGCCCGCGGGCGATGGTGCGGGCGACGCGGGCGTAGCTGCGCGGATCCGCCACGTCGAGCCACACCCGGGTGACGGGCACGCCCTCGTAGACCTCCTGGACGCTCTCCTGCCGGGTCCGCCCGATGACGACGTGCACGGCCGCGACCTCGTGTCCCGCCTCCTGCAGGGACCAGCAGTGTTCCAGGACGAACGGGGTGCGGCTGGGCACGTCCCGGTCCGGGAACCAGGCGGTGACCACGAGAGAGCGCATAGGGGAACGACCTTCCGACGGAGTGGGGCCCGGGCGGGCTGCGCCCAACTCTAACGGGCGCGGCTAGACTCGTCCCCGATGAACTCCCGTGCCCCCCGGGCGGCCGCATGACGTCCCGCCTCCGCGCCATCCTCCTCCCCCCGCCGAACCACGAGAACACCGACAACCCGCTGGGCTCGGCGTTCGCGCTGACCGTCGTGGCGGTCTTCGTGCAGGGACTGACGCGCTTCGGCTACAGCATCCTGGTGGGCCGGGTGCTGGGCAAGGAGGCGCTGGCGGACGTCACCACCGTCATCTCCGTGGCCACCCTCCTGGTGTTGCTGTGGCCCCAGGGCAGCGGCACGGCCGCGTCCAAGTTCATCGCGATGGCACGCTCCCGCCAGGACCGGGTGGAGCAGGCGGCCGTCAGTGCGTTCACGGCCCGGAGCGCGGCCACCGCGATGGCCGGGCTCTCGGTGGTGGCCACCGTCTTCACCGCATTCGCCCTGCACCTGCCCTGGCACTATGCCCTCTCCACCGGCCTGTTCATGATTGCCCTTGCCTCCTACACCTTCGTGCGGGGTGTGCGGACCGGCAACAACCAGTTTGTGACCACCACCGCGTGGGACGCCATCAGCTCCTTCATCAGCCTCACCGCCCTGACGTTGGTCCTGCTGGGCGGGTGGACGCCCTGGCTGATGGCCCCGCTGATCGTGGGATACCTCCTCTACGCCTTCTCGGCCTGGCCCCGTCGCGCCGGCACGTCACTGGACCCCGGCCTGCGAAGGGACATCCTCGTCTTCACCGCGTGGACCTCGGCGCACCTGCTGACCTCGACCGGTCTGCTGCAGCTGTCCGTGGTCATCGGCCGCACGATCGACTCCAAGGAAGCCCTCGGTCTCTACTCTGCTGCGGTGAGCCTGGCCACGCCTGCGAGCATGCTCTCGGGGTCCATGCTGACCGCCCTGTCCCCGAGCGTGTCCCGGATGTACGGAGCCGGGGACGTCGACGGTCTGCGCGCCCAGGTGGACCGGATCATGCGCATCATGGTCCTGGTGTTCCTGCCCGTCTTTGCCGTCGGCATGCTCTGGGCCGACGTGCTGCTGGCTGTCGTCTACGGCGCGTCCTTCGCCGCAGCGGAACCGCTGCTCGTCCTGCTGTTCGCCGCAGTGTCCCTCACGAGCTTCAACGCCGCCAACGCCCGGCTCAGCGGAACGGTGTCATGGGGAGTGCGCGTCCTGGCCGCCGCCAACGCTCTGGGCCTCGTCGTGGGGGTGGCCACCATCTGGGCGCTGGCTCCGACGCTCGGCGTTCTGGCCGCCGCCGTCGGCTATCTTGTCGGCACGGCCCTCGCCGCCGTGATCCCGCTGGCCGTGGTCTGGCGCTACGACCGCATGCCCTGGGCGGGAACCGCCGTGCGACTCGCCGTCGGCTACACGTTGGTTACGCTGGCACTGCTGGCAGCTCAGGGCCATGACGGGTGGTGGTTACGGGTCGCGCTCACGGCGGGGTTCCTGGCGGTGTGGGCCCTGATGGGGCGCCGGGATCTGGTGCTACTGCTGCGCCGAGGCCGCTAGCTGTACCCGGGCAGGAGGTTGGTAGCGGCAGGGTGTTGACGTGAGGAGAGCCTCCGGGTGGGGTGTGGCTTGTCGAAGGCCCACATCCACCACGGAGGCTCCCATGTCCCACGGTAATGCCCGCACCACCGTCCACGGCAGGCTCCTGATCGTGCAGCGCCACCAGGCCGGGATGCCCAAGGCCCACATCGCCGCGGCCATGGGTGTGTCCCGCAAGTGCGTGGCGACCTGGATCGCCCGCTACGAGCACGAGGGCGAGGCCGGCCTCCACGACCGGTCCTGTCGCCCGCACACCACCCCGACCCGCACCCGACCCGAGGTCGAGCAGCAGGTGCTGGCGCTGCGCCGCACCACCCGGCGGGGTCAGGACTGGCTCGGCCCCGAACTCGGGATGGCCCCCAGGACCGTGGGACGGGTCCTGCGCCGCCACCGGGTCCCGTACCTGCGGGAGCTGGACCGGCTCACCGGGGCGGTCATCCGGGCCTCGAAGGCCACCGCGGTGCGCTACGAACGCGACCGGCCCGGGGAGCTGGTGCACATGGACGCCGAAGTTGCTCGGCCGGATCCCTGACGGTGGCGGGTGGCGGGCTCACGGGCGAGCCGGCAGCCGCCTCGGGCGGGACCGCAGCACCCGGGTGGGGTTCGACTACGTCCACTCACTGGTCGATGACTACTCCCGTCTGGCCTACTCCGAGGTCCTGGCCGATGAGAAGGGCACCACCTGTGCAGGGTTCCTGGCCCGGGCCGCGGCCTACTTCGCCGCCCATGGCATCCCCCGGATCGAGCGGGTGATGACCGACAACGCCTGGGCCTACCGCCATTCCACGGCCGTGCGCGAGGTCATCACTACCCTGGGCGCGAGGCAGGTGTTCATCCGCCCGCACTGTCCCTGGCAGAACGGGAAGGTGGAGCGGTTCAACCGCACCCTGGCCACCGAGTGGGCCTACCGGCAGGTCTTCACCAGCAACGACGAACGCGCCGCGGCCCTTGCCCCGTGGCTCGAGCACTACAACACTGGCAGGCGTCACAGCGCACTCGGAGGCCACCCACCGATCACCCGCCTGCGACCAACCCAGTGACCGGGTACAGCTAGCGGGTGTGCAGTGGCCGCCCGGTCGGCCACTGCACACCCGCTAGGACATCAGCGCCGAGGCCGCCATGAACCGAAGGGACCCGTCCCGGTGGAGCAGCTTCGTGAACCGGCGCGGCACCAGCGTCGCCGGGGCGCCGAATCGACGCCGCGCCTCGGCCGCCCCGGCAACCTTCGCGACGTCCGTCTCCCCTCGGCCCAGCAGGTCCATCAGGTCCCGGTCGGCCCGGCACATGGCTTCCTCAGCCCCCGGCGCCTGCTCGAGGAGACCCAGGAGTGCGGCCTGGGCTGCCTGGGCGTCCTCGGCGGACCACCGACCGCTGCGGACGCGGTCCGTCACCTGACCGAAGAGGTGGATCCGCAGCACCTTCACGGCGTAACTACGCCGCAGCGCCGGTGACTGGGACCGCAACCAGGGTGAATCGCCGAACATCAGGAAGGGCCTCAGCTCGTCGGCCAGCGGGTTGAACGTCGTGGTCACCCGGTGTTCCACGTCCTCGTGGACCATGTAGCCGGGGCGCCCCCGGGCGTAGTCGACGCGCCCTGCCTCCGCGTAGAACTGCAGGGAGAAGGACTGGTCCTCCCCCGCCACCATGCCTTCGGGGAACCTGAGGCCCAGCCGCTCGATCGCGTCGGTGCGGACCAGCCCGAAGATGCTCGTCCGGTAGGCGAGGCGGTCGGCCAGGACGTCGAGGTTCTTCGAGCGCCACGGCCGCGTAGCCGGCGTCCGGACGTGCCCTCCCCCGCTGCGGGACAGTCGAGGAACCACGACGGCGGAGCCGTGCTCCCGGGCGATGCCGGCCCAGCGGGCGAGTGCCCCGGGGTCGAACGTGTCGTCGCTGTCCAGGAACGCCACATACTCGGCCTCGACGTGTCCCAGGGCGAAGTTGCGGGGCTCGCCGGGGGTCCTGCCGTTGTCGCGCCGCTCGAGGTAGGTGACCATGTCCCGGAACTCCGGCCGGAGCATGGGGGGCACCAGCTCCGGGTCGAGGTTGTGGCATACCACGAGGATCCGGACCCCGCCGTTAGGAGTCACCGGCAAGCCACCGTCGACCACGGAGGCGACGGCGCGGTCGAGGGGCCGGTCCGTCCGGTGCACGGGAAGGATGACGTCGATGAGGGGGCGGGGGGCGTCGGTCATGCCGCCAAGTCTACAAGTCCGTGCAGCTCAGCCCTGGGCGGCGAGCACGAACGGCAGCACCGGGCCGGAGCCCGCCCGGCGCAGCGTGCGGGCGGCCACGGCGAGCGTCCAGCGGCTGTCCACGAGGTCGTCGACGAGCAGCACGGGGGCGCCGCCGAGCCGTTCGAGCTGCTCCGCCAGCTGCGGCGGGACGCGGAAGCGGTCCCACACGGCGGCGAGCCGGTAGGCGCTGTTGCCGCCGTGGCCCCCCGCGGGGAACTCCTCGGGGACCTCCAGCTCCCCCAGGTAGGGCAGCCGGCCCACCGCGGCCATGCCCTCCGCCAGCGAGCGCACGAGCTGCGGCCGGGAGCGGGACGGCACGGAGACCACTGCCGCGGGCCGCTGCGCCCAGGTCCACTCGGCGAGCACCTGCACGCACGCGCGCCCGAGGGCGGGGTCCACAGGCTGGTCGAGCGGCGCGCCGTCCTCGTCGGTGCGGAACAGCTCGCGCAGCCGGTTGCCCCAGCCCAGGTCGGTGAGGCGGGCCAGGGCCCGGCCCTCCGAGCAGCGCTCCTCCTCCGGGATGCGGCCCTTCACGTCCACCCCGAGCCGCGGCATCCCGGTGGGCCACTGCGCCCGGGGCTCCACGACGACGCCCACGCGGGTCAGGGCCGCTCCGGCGGAGTCGGTGGCGGCTTCGTCGACCGCGGTGGGGTACCACGCCCCGGCGCAGATGTCGCACCGGCCGCACGGCTCGGCCGTGGGGTCGTCCAGCTGCCGGGCGAGGAACTGCATCCGGCACTGCGCGGTGGTCTCGTACTCGAGCATCGCGTTCTGCTCCGCGACCCGGGCGGCGCCGATCCGCCCGTAGCGCTCGGCGTCGTAGCGCCACGGCGTGCCCGTGGCCTGCCACCCGCCCTGGACGCGCTCCACGGCGCCCTCCACGGCGAGGACCTTGAGCAGCAGCTCGAGCGGGGTGCGCCGCACGTCCACGCGGGACTCCAGCACGGCGACCGACAGCGGCCCGCCCGCCGCGCCCAGCTCCGCGAGGACGGCGGAGGCCTTCTGCTCGGTGGGCATGGAGGCGGTGGCGAAGTACTCCCAGATCTGCCGGTCCTCGGTGCCGGGCAGCAGCAGGACGTCGGCGTTGTCGGTGGCGCGCCCGGCACGGCCGACCTGCTGGTAGTAGGCGACGGGCGAGGAGGGCGAGCCGAGATGGACCACGAAGCCGAGGTCGGGCTTGTCGAAGCCCATGCCCAGCGCGGAGGTGGCCACGAGGGCCTTGACCCGGTTCTCCTTGAGCGCGGCCTCCAGCTCCTCGCGCTCGGCCTGGTCGGTGCGGCCGGTGTAGGCGCGCACCGGGATCCCCGCGTCGGAGAGCGCCTGCGCGGTGTCCTCGGCGGCGCCGATCGTGAGGGTGTAGACGATCCCGCTGCCCGGCAGCGCGCCCAGGTGCTCCAGGAGCCAGGCGAGACGGGCGGTGGCCGAAGGAAGGCGCAGCACCCCGAGCCGCAGCGAGGCCCGGGACAGGGGCCCGCGCAGGGTGAACACCGCGTCCGTGCCGGCGCCGCCGGGGCGGACGCCCAGCTGCTCCTCGATGTCGGCGACCACCCGTTCGTTGGCGGTGGCCGTGGTGGCCAGGACGGGGACCTGCTCGGGCAGCCGGGCGATGAGGTCCCGGATGCGCCGGTAGTCGGGGCGGAAGTCGTGGCCCCAGTCGGAGATGCAGTGCGCCTCGTCGACCACGAGCAGCCCGAGCCGGGCGACGAGCTGGGGCAACTGCTGCTCGCGGAACACGGGGTTGTTGAGCCGCTCCGGGGAGACCAGCAGGACGTCGAGCTCGTCGGCCTCCAGCTGGGCGGCGATCCCGCCCCACTCGGTGGCGTTGGCGGAGTTGATGGCCGCGGCCCGTACCCCGGCGCGCGCGGCGGCGGAGACCTGGTCCCGCATCAGGGCCAGCAGCGGGGAGACGATGAGGGTGGGCCCCCGGCCCCGTGCGCGCAGCAGCAGGGCGGAGAGGAAGTAGACCGCCGACTTGCCCCACCCGGTCCGCTGGACCACCAGGGCCCGCCGGCCGCTCCCCACCAGCGCCTCGATCGCCTCGAACTGGCCGGGGTGGAAGGCGGCGTCCGCCCGCCCGGTGAGGGCGCGGAGCAGGGACAGCGCGTCCTCGTGCAGCCGGGGGTCCTGCGGCGCGGCGGCAGGCGCGGTGTCCTGGAAGGGGGAGGTCGTCATGGGCCCAGTCTTCCAGGGCCCACCGACGCCGGGAGACGGAGGGCCGGCCGTGCGGTGCGGACGGGCCGGGACAGAGCGATGCGCCCGCTGCCCATCCGTCGAACGGATGGCCCCCGCAGCGGGCGCATCGACCGGCCTGACGGCCGGTGGCGAGCAGAGACTCGCCTTGTCGGGAGTACCGCCCCCCAGCGGTGCTCCCGGCCGGTTCACCCCCCGATGAACCGAGCCGCACCGGCATCCCCCGATGCCTGGTGCGAGCGGCTCACCGTGCGGTGAACCGCGGTCGATCCGCCCCCCGACGGATCGGTCGGCCCGTCCCTTCCGGGTGGGCCATTGCCACCATGCTTGCAGGGTTTCCGGGGCCTGTCACGGGTCCCCGCTTCGCGATCACAACGGTGGACAAAAGTTCAGAAGCATGCATTTGCAGACGTCAGCCCGGGGTTCCACAACGGTCCCGACTGGCCAAAAGTCTATTTGCAGGTGTGAACGTGGCACGAAATGGGGACAGTGCCTGACCGGCCCGTCCCCCGATGCGCGTACGGTGCCCCGGTACGCGTTACGCAAGGTTGCGCACCGCCGGACGGCGCGGCGGGCCCGCGGAGCGGGGTCAGTCGCGCAGACCGGGGAAGTCGGCCTCCGTGTACTCCACGCCCAGCCCGCCGGCCGCGCGGACGGCGGCGTCCACCGGCCGGGAGCGGTCCCGGGTCTGCTCCTGCTCGCGCAGCACCACGCGGCGGATCTTGCCGGAGATGGTCTTGGGCAGGTCGGTGAACTCGACCTTGCGCACGCGCTTGTAGGGCGCGAGGTGCTCCCGCGCGAAGCGCAGGATCTCGCCGGCGAGCTCCTGGGTCGGCTCGGCACCGCCGGCGAGGACCAGGTACGCCTTGGGCACGGCGTGCCGGACGGGGTCCGGGGCGGGGACCACCGCGGCCTCCGCGACGGCGGGGTGCTCGATGAGCACGGACTCCAGCTCGAACGGGGAGATCCGGTAGTCGGAGGCCTTGAACACGTCGTCCGTGCGCCCCACGTACGTGTAGACGCCGTGCTCGTCGCGGGAGGCGATGTCCCGGGTGTGGTACCAGCCGCCCTTGACCACCTCCGCGGTGCGCTCCGGCTCGTCGATGTAGCCGGCCATGATCCCCGGCGGGCCGTCCTCGACCTTGAGGCAGATCTCGCCCTCCTGGGCGGGCTCGCCGGTCTGCGGGTCGAGGAGCTCGACGACGAAGCCCGGCAGCGGCCGGCCCATGGCGCCCGGCACGACCGGCTGCCCGGGGGTGTTGGCGATCTGCAGGGTGGTCTCGGTCTGCCCGTAGCCGTCACGGATGGTCACGCCCCACGCGTCCTGCACCCGGCGGATCACCTCCGGGTTGAGCGGCTCCCCGGCGGAGACCGCGGAGGTGGGGGGATGCTGCACGCGGTGCAGGTCCGCCTGGATGAGCATCCGCCACACGGTGGGCGGGGCGCAGAAGCTGGTGACGCCGGCCCGGTCCATCTGCTCCATCAGCCCGCTGGCGTCGAAGCGGTCCTGGTTGTGGATGAAGACGGTGGCCTCGGCGATCCAGGGAGCGAAGAAGTTCGACCACGAGTGCTTGCCCCAGCCGGGGGACGCGATGTTGAGGTGGACGTCGCCGGGGCGCAGGCCGATCCAGTACATCGTGGACAGGTGCCCGAACGAGTACGAGTAGTGGGTGTGCTCCACGAGCTTCGCCTGGGATGTGGTCCCGGAGGTGAAGTAGAGCAGCAGCGGGTCGTGGGAGCTCGTGGGCGCGTCCGGGACGAACTGCGCGGGCGAGGCGGCCGCGTCGGCGTAGGCGTGCACGGGACGGTCCAGCCGCTCCCCCACCGCGGCGGCCTCCTCCTCGGCGCCGACGACGACGAGCCCGTAGTCCCCGTCCACGGAGGCGAACTTGGGCGCGTTCTGCGCGTCGGTGACGACCCAGGAGACCTTGCCGCGCTGCACCCGGTCCGCCAGGTCCGCGGGGGGCATCATCACGGCGGTGGGGATCACGGGCGCGCCGAGCTTCATGCCGGCGAGCTGCGTCTCCCACAGCTCCAGCTGGTTGCCTAGCATCAGCAGGATGCGGTTTCCACGCCGGACGCCCATGCCCCGCAGCCAGTTGGCCGTGCGCGCGGACGACGCGGAGAGCTCTCGGAAGGTGCGCCGGAGCTCGGTGCCGTCCTGGTCCACGATCCACAGTGCGTCCCGGGCGCCGCGCTCGGGGTCCGCGGCGATGTGGTCGAACCAGTCCAGGGCGTAGTTGAACTGCTCCATCCGGGGCCAGCGGAACTCCTCCCGCGCCCGGTCGTAGTCCTCGCGCAGCTCCAGGAGCCGGTCGCGGACCGCCTCGTACTGCCGGGAGACGTCCTGCTCGGGGACGTCCGCCTCGGACCCGCCCTGCTGCGGGACGCCGGCGGCGGACGCCGCGCTCGTGGGGACCGGCTCGACCATCGGGGACCTCTTTCTCCGCGTTCTGCGCTTGCTCCGCTTCCGGGCGGACCCGTCCGGCCGGCTCTCCCGTGCAGTCTAGTGCCGCGGCCGCCGGCGCCCCGGGGGGCTCCCGGCTCTGCGAGGATGGAGCCCCACCCCGGTCCCGTGAGGAGTTCCCGCCCCGCCATGACGTCCCGAGCCCCCGACGCCCCCGTCCGAGCCGGCGCCCGCGAGTGGGGCGCTCTGGTGGTCCTGATGCTTCCGGTGCTGCTCATCTCCGTGGACAACACGGTGCTGAACTTCGCCCTGCCGCAGATCTCCCGGGAGCTGCGGCCCACCGGCCGTCAGCTGCTGTGGACGGTCGACGCCTATCCTCTGGTCCTGGCCGGGCTGCTCGTGCCCATGGGCGCGTTCGGGGACCGGGTGGGCCGGCGCCGGCTGCTGCTGGTCGGCAGCACTGGGTTCGCGGTGGTCTCCGCCCTCGCCGCGTTCGCCCCCTCCGGGGCGGCGCTCGTGGCCGCCCGGGCCCTGCTGGGGGTCTTCGGGGCGATGCTCATGCCGACGACCCTGTCCCTGATCCGCAACATCTTCGCCGAGCCCGTGCAGCGGCGCACCGCCATCGCCGTGTGGGCCACCGGCTTCTCCGCGGGCGGTGCGCTGGGCCCGATCGTGGGCGGGTTCCTGCTGGAGCACTTCTGGTGGGGGTCGGTGTTCCTCATCGCCGTGCCCGTCCTCGTGCCGCTGCTCGTGCTGGCCCCGGTCCTCGTGCCCGAGTCCCGCGACCCCCGGCCCGGGCCGGTGGACCTGGCGAGCGCGGCCCTGATCATGGGCGCCGTCGTGGCGCTGCTGTGGACCCTCAAGAGCCTCGGCTCCGAGGGCCCCTCGGCCGTCGCCGCGGCCGCGGCCCTCGCCGCCGCCGCGGCGGGGACGCTGTTCGTGCGCCGCCAGCTGCGCCGGCCCGTGCCCATGCTGGACATGCGCCTGTTCCGCCGCCGGGCCTTCACCGGGGGCCTGCTCAACAACCTCGTGGCGTCCACCGTGTACATCGGCTTCCTGTTCTTCGTCTCGCAGCACCTCCAGCTGGTGGAGGGGATGGCCCCGATGCGGGCCGGCCTCGCCCTGCTGCCGGGCGCCGCGGTGACGGTCGTCTCGGGCCTGCTCGTGGTGCGGGTGGCCCGCCGCGTGCCGCCGGCGCTCGTGGTGGGCGGAGGCCTGCTCGTGATGACCGCCGGCTTCCTGCTGGTGGCCCTCGGGGACCTGCGCGGCGGGACCCTGCTGGTGGTGGCCCTCATGGTCGTGGGCCTGGGCTCCGGGGCGGCCCAGACGCTCGCCGGGGACCTCGTGCTCTCCCAGGTCGAGCCCGAGCGGGCGGGAGCGGCGTCGGCGATCTCCGAGACCGCCTTCGAGCTGGGCGCCGCCCTCGGCGTGGCCGTCCTGGGCACGGCCGTCACCGCCACCTACACCCGGGCGCTCACCGTGCCGCCGGGCCTGTCCCCGGAGCAGGCCGCGACCGCGTCGGAGACCCTTGGCGGCGCCGTGGACGTGGCCGGGACCCTCGGGCCGGCGCCGGCCGGCGAGCTGCTCGCCGCGGCGGTGGGGGCCTTCCAGACCGGCGTGCACGTGTCCGCCGCGATCGCCGCGGCGCTGCTGGCCGGCACGGCCGTCGTCGTCGCCCTGCTCCTGCGGCGGGTGCACGGGGCGCCGGGGCCGCGGGACGCGGCGCGGCCGTAATGTCCGTCCTCGTGGGAGGGGTGTTCCCCCGTGCGGCGCGCAGGAGCACAATGGCAACTGCCCGGCGCTGGAGACGACCGACGAGACAGGACGTGAGGACATGATCGATCCGAGCCGTTCCCGACCGACCGAGCGGCGACGGGCGCCGGCCCCGCCGCCCGAGACCACGGGGCGCTGGGTGGTGGTCTTCGACGCCGACCTGCCGGACCCCGAGCCCCTGCTCCGCGAGGCCGGGCTGACGCGCGTGGCCACCGACGGGCAGGCGCTCGCGGGTCCGGAGGGCCTGCCCGCGGACGTCGACGCCCTCGTCTTCCCCGTCCTGAAGGTCGCGGTGGTGACCGGCGACCAGGAGCGGCTGGCCCGCCTGCAGGCGCCCGGGCAGGGGGCCGCACGGGTGCTCTCCGTGGCCCCCGAGCTCGTCCACCGCGTCCGCGCGGAGGTGCCGGGCGGGTGGGCCGAGTACCTGGAGGGCTACCGCGACGGCGTCGTGGACCTCAGCGACCGGCTCATCTCCCGCGGGGCCCCCGAGGAGGAGCCGTCCCCGACCCCGCAGCTGCCGCCGTGGTTCCGGGACGACGACGCGTCCACCTGGGGGCTCAAGGCCGTGCAGGCCACCACGTCGCCCGTCTCGGGAGCCGGCGTGCGGGTGGCGGTGCTGGACACCGGGTTCGACCTCGGGCACCCCGACTTCGCGGGCCGCAACGTGACGACGCAGTCGTTCATCCCCGGCGAGAGCGCCCAGGACGGCCACGGGCACGGCACCCACTGCATCGGCACCGCGTGCGGCCCCCTGGCTCCCGGCGAGGGCCGCCGCTACGGGGTCGCCCACGGCGCCGAGGTGTTCGCCGGGAAGGTGCTCAGCAACGAGGGCTCGGGCACCGACGCCCAGGTGCTGGCGGGCATCGAGTGGGCCCTGCAGAACGGGTGCGCGGTGATTTCGATGTCCCTGGGCGCCGACGTCACGGAGGTCTCCCCCACCTACACCGCCGTGGGCCTGCGGGCCCTCGAGCAGGGGGCGCTCATCGTGGCCGCGGCCGGCAACAACGCCGACCGGGCGAACGGGAACTTCGGCTTCGTGGGCGCGCCCGCCAACAGCCCCTACATCATGGCCGTGGGGGCGCTCAACCAGCAGCTCGACGTCACGTTCTTCTCCGCCCGCAGCCTCCCCGTGCGGGGCGGGCACGTGGACGTCGCCGCCCCCGGGCTGCAGGTGTACTCCTCCTGGCCCATGCCGCAGCGCTACGACGTGATCAGCGGCACCAGCATGGCCACCCCGCACGTGGCGGGGGTCGCCGCCCTGTGGGCCGAGGCCACCGGCCTGCGCGGCCGCGAGCTGTGGTCCTCGCTCGTGCAGGAGTCGCACCGGCTGCTCTCGCCGTCCGCGGACGTCGGGTCGGGCCTGACCCTGGCGCCGCAACAGTGAGCGCCGCGTCCGGCGGGCAGGCCCGGCGGGCCGGTGCGGTGCGCGTGACGGTCGTGGTGGACGAGGAGCACCGCCCCGGCCTCGCGCAGCTCTGCGACAGGCTGCGGGCGCAGGGCATGCAGGTGGAGCAGGTCCTCGAGCAGCTCGGCATGGTCACGGGCGAGGTGCCGGAGAACAGGCTGCCCTCCGTGCGCCGGATCGAGGGCGTCGTCTCGGTGGAGCCGCAGCACCGCCACCGGATCCCTCCGCCGGACGCGCCGGTGCAGTAGGAGCCGGGCCCGGCCCGTCGCCGCCCGCGCCGCCCGGGTAAGCTGGGCGACCGACCAGCTCACCTGCGGGCGGAGGATCTCCCTGCCGTCCGCGTCCCCGTCTGCGAGGAGAAACATCCCATGACCGACCCCCAGCGACCGCACCGGCGGAGCATGCCCGCCTGGTCGTGGCGCGCCGCCGTCGTGCCGGCCGTGGCCCTGCTGGCGCTGACCGGCTGCGGGTCCGACTACCCCCTGGGCGCGGAGCAGGAGCGCGCGGCCCAGCAGGGCGGATCGGACCTGTCGGGAATCCTCACGGGCGTGGGCTCCTCCGCCCAGAACGCGGCCATGCTTACCTGGCGCAGCGGGTTCGAGTCCCTGCACCCCGGCGCGCGGGTGCAGTACCTCTCCGCCGGCTCCGGCGCCGGCCGCAGCGCCCTGGTCGGGGGCGGCACGGACTTCGCGGGCTCGGACGCATACCTGGACGAGGAGGAGCAGGCCGAGGTGCGCGAGTACTGCGGCCCCAAGGGCGCGATCAACGTCCCCGTGTACATCTCCCCGATCAGCGTCGCCTTCAACCTGCCGGGGATCCAGACGCTCGACCTGGACGCCGCGACTATCGCGGGCATCTTCCGCAGCGAGATCACCCGCTGGGACGACCCGGCCATCGCCGCGCAGAACGAGGGCGTCGACCTGCCGGACCTGCCGATCACCCCCATCTCCCGCGCCGACGACTCGGGGACCACCGAGAACTTCACCGACTACCTGCACTCCGTGGCCCCGAAGGTGTGGACCGACGAGGAGGACGGCAGCTGGCCGGAGGGGCTGCCGACCGAGCGGGCGCAGGGCAACGCCGGCGTGGTCAGCCTCGCCGCCCGCACCCAGGGCGCCGTCACCTACGCCGACGACTCCCTCGTGGACGAGTCCATGGGCAAGGCGAAGGTCAAGGTCGGCTCCGAGTACGTGGCCGTCAGCGGCGAGGCCGCCGGCACCGCCGTGGGTGAGGCCAGCCGGGTCGAGGGCACCGCGGAGCACGACATCGCCCTCGAGCTCGACCGGGACCCGGACGCGGGCGGGGCCTACCCCGTGGTGCTCGTCTCGTACCACGTGTATTGCACCAGTTACGCGGACCCCGAGACCCTGGCGCTCGCCAAGGCCTTCGGCCACTACGTGGTGAGCGAGGAGGGCCAGCAGGCCGCTTCGGACGCCGTCAAGAGCGCGCCGCTGCCGGAGAACCTGACCATCGAGGCGCAGGCGGCGATCGACTCCATCAGCCTGCGCTGACCGTCACTCGATCTCCGCGGCGCCCCAGGCGATGGTCCCCAGGGGTTCCCGGTTCTTCTGCCGCTCGTGGGCGCACGACCAGCACCAGGGTCCGTAGATCGGCGGGGCACCGCAGCTGCAGAGCCGGATCCGGGCCATGGAACTCATCTCCAACGTGGACGGGGCGGGCAGGTGGTGGCCTGCCGGAAGGCAGCCCGCGCAGGGCCCTCACCCCTGTTACCGGCGCCGGGCCGTCCGTGGATGCACCGACGGGACACGAGAACGACGAAACCCCCTCGGCCGCCGGGAACTCGGCGGCCGAGGGGGTTTCCCCGGTGGGCCCCGTGGGGCTCGAACCCACGACCCATGGATTAAAAGTCCACTGCTCTACCAACTGAGCTAGAGGCCCGCGCTCCGCCGCACCACCCTCGGTGGCCTCCGGAGCGGGCACCACTCTACCGCACGGGCCGGGCGGACCCCGGCCCGCCGAGCCCCGCGCCCCGGCCGCCCCGGGGCGGCCGGGGCGCACCCGGCCGGCGGCTAGGGTGGGGGGACCCCCGACCGACGCCGTTCCCCACCCGACCCCGACCGGAGGACCCCCGTGGCCCAGCTGAGCACCGAGGCCGAAGCGCGCACCGACATCGACCTGTTCGGCCCCTCTGCCGTCACCGACTACCTTGCCCAGGTCGTCGAGGAGCTGCGCGGCGAGCGCGGCGGCGCCCCCAGCGAATCGATCCCCGCCTTGGCCGGGGCAGACCCGGAGCGCTTCGGGATCGTCATCGCGACCGCCGACGGCCACGTCTACGAGGCCGGGGACGTCGGCGCCGAGTTCAGCCTCCAGTCCATCTCGAAGGCGTTCACGTACGCGCTGGCCCTCGAGGACCTCGGCGTCGAGGCCGTGCACGAGAAGATGGACGTGGAGCCCAGCGGGGACGCCTTCAACGAGATCTCCCTGCAGCCCGGCACCGGACGACCCGCGAACCCCATGATCAACGCCGGCGCGATCGCCTCGACGTGGCTCGTGCCCGACGGCGACCGCGACCTGCGGCGCGACCGGATCCGCGAGACCTACTCGCGGTGCGCGGGCCGGGACCTGGCCATCAGCCCCGAGGTGTATGCCCAGGAGCACGACGCCGGGGACCGCAACCGGGCCCTCGGCTACCTCCTGGCCTCCGCGGGGATCATCGAGGGGGACCCGGTGCAGGGCCTCGAGGACTACTTCGCCCAGTGCTCCGTGCTCGTCACCTGCCGCGATCTCGCCCTCATGGGCGCCACCCTGGCCAACGGGGGCACCAACCCGGTCACCGGGGAGCGAATCTTCGACCCGCGGACGGTCTCCCGGACCCTGTCGGTGATGAGCTCCTGCGGGATGTACGACGACGCCGGCGAGTGGATGGTCCGGGTCGGGCTGCCCGCGAAGTCGGGGGTGGGCGGGGGCATCGTGGCGGTGCTGCCGGGACAGCTGGCCGTCGCCACGTTCTCCCCGGCCCTGGACCGGCACGGCAACAGCGTGCGCGGCGTGCTCGCGTGCGAACGGCTCTCCCAGGACCTCGACCTGCACTTCAGCCACACCGCGCGCGTGGCCCGCTCCACGGTCCGGGCGAGCTACCCGATAGACCAGTCCCCGTCGCTGGTGCGCCGCAACGCCGAGGCCGAGTCCGTGCTGGCCGAGCACGGCCGCGAGGCGGTCGTCGTCGAGCTTCAGGGCGACCTGCTGTTCACGGGCGCCGAGACGGCGATCCGCACGGTGCGGGACGTGGCCCTCGAGGCCCGCTACGTCGTCGTGGACCTGCGGCGGGTGGACGTGATCGCCGACTACGCCCTGCCCCTCCTGGCCCGCACCCGGGCCGAGCTGCAGGAGGCCGGCCGCACCGTGGTGGTGGTCTCCGGGGACCGCGGACTGGCCGGGACCTTCGAGGGCGAGCCGCCGCTGCAGGTGTTCCCCAGTCGTGCGGCGGCCGTCAAGTGGGTCGAGGACGCCCTGCTCGAGGAGCACGGCGGCCCCCGGTGCACCCCCGACCGGGTCGGGCCCGTGGAGTCCGAGCTGCTCTCCCGCCTGGAGCCCGACGACGCGCGTGCCCTCCGGGCGCGCACGGTCGAGCGGACGTGGAGGGCCGGGGAGAACATCCTGCGGGCGGGGCAGAATTTCGCGGGCATCCACCTGATCGTCAGCGGCGACGTGTCGATGTCCCTGCGCACCCCCACGGGGGAGCGCGTCGAGCTGCAGATCCTGGGCCCCGGCATGAGCTTCGGCGAGCTGGCGCTGGGCTCCGGGGACAAGCAACACGTGACGCTGAGCGCGCTCGGCGACGTCACCGCGCGCGTGCTCGCCCCGGAGGTGCTCGCCGAGCTGGAGCGGGAGGACCCGGTGCTGGCGCTGCGGCTGTGGAAGGCGCTGGCCCGGGACGGCTACGAGCGCGCCGACCAGCAGTGGCGGGACGCGGCCGTCCACGCCTCGGCCACCGACTGGTGAGCGCTCCGTGGCCGGGCCACGCCTCCGGCCGTACGCTGGACGCATGAGCGACACCCCGCGCCACCACAAGCCGGTGAGGTTCTCGCCCGGGAAGTTCGAGGCCCACGAGGGCGGGCCCGACCCGGCGCGCGTCTCCGAGGCCGCGCACCTCGCGGCCCATGCCCTCGTCTCCCGGGGGCGGGCCACCGACGACCCGGAGATCACCCGCCGGCTGATCGAGCTGACGGACGAGCAGGGCCTCGAGGGCATCGCCGAGATGTGGGCGGAGGCACCCGCCGTCTCCCTGCCCGGTGCGCTGTGGCGGCTCTACGCGCTGCGCGCGGCGGTCCGCGCGGACCCCGTGCGGATGGGCCGCTGCTTCGCGGCCGGGCGCGGCACCGCACAGGTCTCCCACGTCGTGGCCGGGGTCGCGGAGCCGCCGGGCGCCGAGGAGATCACCACGATGGCCGACGCGATCCTCTCCGGCGCGTTCCGCGGGAAGTTCGACGTCGCCCTCGAGCGGTTCGCCGCATTCTGCCGGGTCATCGCCCTGGGCCGGATCCGGCTCGCCGACACCGGGCAGGTGCCCGTCGTCGATCCCGCGGCCGCACGCCGACCGAGCCCCGTGGCCCTCACCCAGCGCCTCGAGCGCACCGCCGAGGAGCTCGAGGCGGCGGCCGTGGCGTGGCGCCACGGGCACCTCGACTGACCCCTGCCCCGCGGGGTCCCGTGCGGGATCCCACACCGGCAGGCCTTGGCCTGCGGGTCAGGTCGACTACCATGGACGCAGGTGTCGGGCCGTGGTAACCCCGGGCTCCAACTCATAGCCGCCGCGAGCGGCCTTCCGCCGAGAGGCGTTCCCGGTCCGACACCGCCTACTCCTCCTCTGCCTCTCCCCACGATCGGCGCCCCGGCCGGCTCCGCCGCCCCGTGTACAGTGGGTCCCGCCGCGATCCGCGGCGCCGGTACGACGCCCAGGACGGTCAGCAGATGGCTCTTCGCATCTTCCCGGAGGACGAGCAGGTGCTGGACCTCCTGGCGGACATGTCGGGACAGGTGACGGAGGCCGTGCGGTTCCTCTCCGAGCTGCTCGGCAGCCCTGACACCGCGCTGAGCGCCCTAGAGGGGCTCCGTGCGTGCGAGACCCGCTCCACCGACCTGTACTTCGCGGTGATGACCACCGTGCGCTCCACGTTCGTGATCCCCGTGCCCCGGCAGGACGTCTACGTCCTGGGGCACTGGCTGAACAAGGCCGCGGAGGAGCTGCTGGCCGTCGCGGAGGCCCACGTCGCCAACGGCCTCTCCCGCCCGCCCTCGTTCGCCACCGACCAGCTCGGGGTGATCGTGCGGATGTCCGAGCTCACCACGCGCGCGATGCGCAACCTCAGCAGCCTCGAGGGCCTGGACGACTACTGGTACGAGATGCTGCGCCTGGGCAAGCAGGCCGAGCGGATCAATCAGATGCACATGGCCCACCTGCTCGAGAACCACAAACCGATCCAGGTGATGCGCCGGCAGGGCGTCGTCGACCGCTTCCTGGCCGCCGCCCGGGCGCTCGGGCAGGTCTCCACCGAGGTGGGCCGCATCGTCGTGGCCGAGTCCTGACGCGCCGTGCTCCTCGTCCTCACCGTCCTGGGCCTGCTCCTCGCCGCCGTCTCCACCGGGGTCAACGGCTTCCACGACGCCCCCAACGCCCTGGCCCTGCCCGTCCGCGCCCGGGCGCTGACCCCGCGGGTCGGCCTGGTCCTGAGCGCCCTCGTCAACGTCGTGGGGGTCCTGACGGCGGGGTACCTGCTGGCCGACTGGGTCTTCGTGGCCGCCCCGGTGCCCTACGGCGTCGTGGGCTCGGCGACGCTGGTCTGCGCGCTGGCGACCACCGTGGCGTGGAACCTGCTGACGTGGTGGCTGGGGATGCCGTCCTCGTCGACGACCGCCCTAGCGGGCGGGCTGGTCGGGGCGCTGCTCGGCGCCCACGCGGTCGGCCTGGGGTCCGGGAACCCGCTCACGGCGGAGACCCTCAGGGCGATCGCCACCCCCCTGATCGTCGCGCCCCTGGTGGCCTACGGGCTCGCGTGGGTGCTGGTGGTGCCGCTGGTGCACCTGCTGCGCCACTCCGAGCCCGCCGCCACCACCTACCGCTCCCGGCTGGTGCTGGCCACGGGAGCCGCGGCCGTGTCCTTCGGCCACGGCATCAACCACGGTCGGCGGGCGGCGTGGGTGTTCACGACGCTGCTGCTGTGCGCCGGCGTGCCCGTCTCGGCCGGCCACCCGGAACCGTGGATCCTGCTGCTGGTGGCCGGGGGTCTCGCCGTGGGGACCCTGTTCGGCGGCTGGCGGATCGCCTACACCCTGTCCTCCCGGATGGTCACCATCGACCCCTTCCGGGGCGCCGTCGCCCAGGGCGTCGCCGGCTCCCTGCTGTTCCTGGGCGGCACGCTCATCCCCGTGCCCATGTCCTCGTCCCAGACTACGGCGGCGGCCGTCCTGGGCGCCGGCCGCCAGCAGCGCTTCCACACCTTCAACACCCGTGTCGTGCGGCGCGTGCTGATCGTGTGGGCCCTCACCGTCCCGGTCTGCGCGCTCGTCTCCGGGACCTTCTTCCTGGCCCTCTCGCCCCTGCTCTAACCCCTCCCGCGGCCGCGCCCGCCTCCGGGAACGACGGCGCCCGCCCCGCCTCGGACCGAGGTGGGGCGGGCGCCGTCGTCGCGCGGGCGGGGCCGGCTCAGCCGAAGCGGCCGGAGACGTAGTCCTCCGTCTGCTTCTGCTTGGGGTTGGAGAAGATCTCGGAGGTGGAACCGTACTCGATGAGCTTGCCCGGCTTGCCGGTGCCCGCGATGTTGAAGAACGCGGTGCGGTCGGAGATGCGCGCGGCCTGCTGCATGTTGTGGGTCACGATCACCACGGTGTAGTCCTGCTTGAGGTCGTTGATGAGGTCCTCGATCGCCAGGGTGGAGATCGGGTCCAGCGCGGAGGCGGGCTCGTCCATCAGGATCACCTCCGGCTTCACCGCGATGGCGCGGGCGATGCACAGGCGCTGCTGCTGGCCGCCGGAGAGGCTCGAGCCGGGCCTGTCCAGGCGGTCCTTGACCTCGTTCCACAGGTTCGCGCCCTGCAGGGAGGACTCCACGAGGTCGTCGGCGTCCGAGCGGGAGATCCGCTTGCTGTTGAGCTTCACCCCCGCGAGGACGTTGTCCCGGATCGACATGGTCGGAAAGGGGTTGGGCCGCTGGAAGACCATGCCGATCATCGAGCGCACGATGACCGGGTCGACTCCCGGGCCGTAGAGGTCCTCGCCGTCGAGCAGCACCTTGCCCTCGGCGTGCGCGCCGGGGATCACCTCGTGCATGCGGTTCAGCGTGCGCAGGAAGGTGGACTTGCCGCAGCCGGAGGGACCGATGAACGCGGTGACCGACCGGGCGTCGATTCCCATGCTCACGTCGTCGACCGCCAGGAAGTCGCCGTAGTAGACGTTGAGGTGCTCGACGTCGATTCGCTTGGACATGTTGGGTTCCTTGCTTCTTTCTCGCAGGGCCTGCCGGGAGGCCCGTGTGGAGGGTCTGGACGGGTCGCCGTGCCGCTCAGCGGCCGGTGACCTTGGGGGCGAAGGCCCGCGCGACGAGGCGGGCGACGAGGTTGAGCAGCATCACGATCAGGATCAGGATTAGGGCGGCCGCCCAGGCGCGCTGCTGCGACGGGTCGGGGCTCGTCGGGGAGGTCGGCGTCATGATCTGGTAGTAGATGAACGTCGGCAGCGTGGTCATCCATCCGGAGAAGGAGTTCCAGTTGATCGCTGTCGCGAAGCCCGCGGTCACCAGCAGCGGGGCCGTCTCCCCGATCACGCGGGCGATCGCCAGGGTGACGCCGGAGGCGATGCCGGAGATCGCCGTGGGGATCACGACCTTGAGGATGGTCCGCCACTTGCGCACGCCCAGCGCGTAGGAAGCCTCGCGCAGCTCGTTCGGCACGATCTTGAGCATCTCTTCGGTGTTCTTCACCACCGTGGGGATCATCAGGACGGTCAGGGCGACGGCGGCCACGAAGCCGAACCGGGTGGACGGCCCGAAGACCAGCCCGAACAGGGCCGCAGCGAACAGGCCGGCGACGATCGAGGGGATGCCGGTCATGACGTCCACGAAGAATGTGATGCCGCGGCCCAGCCAGCCGCCCCGAGAGTACTCCACGAGGTAGATCGCCGTGAGCAGGCCGATCGGCACGGACAGCAGCGTGGCCCAGAAGGTGATCGACACGGTACCCACGATCGCGTGGTAGGCGCCGCCGAGCACGGGACCCTGCCCCTCGGCGGCGGCGTTGTCGTGCACGCCCGTCACGCCGTTCATGGAGGTGAACAGCAGGTTCGAGGTCAGGCCCGGCAGGCCGTTGGCCAGCACGGTCCACAGCACGGAGATCAGGGGCACCACGGCGAGGATGAATGCCGTGTAGACCAGGTAGGTCACCAGAGAGTCGGCGCCCTTGCGCCCGCCCTCGATCACCGACACGGCGATCGGGGCCGCCACCAAGAAGACGACGGCGGCGAAGACGGCCCACAGGGCGGGCGAGAAGCCCACGAGAGCCGAGAGGGCCGCGCCGACCACGACGGCGGCGGCGCCGATCACGGGCACCAGCCACGTGGGCCGCTGGTTGCGGGTCAGCTGCGAGCGTCGGGGCGAGGAGGGACGCACCGGCGTCGGGCTGTGGAAGGAGGCGGTGGTGGACATCAGTTGGCTCCCGAGAATTCCTTGTAGCGGGCGATGATCGCGCGGGCGATCATGTTCACGACCAGGGTGATGAGGAATAGGATCAGGCCGGCCGCGATCAGCTCGGACAGCCGCAGGCCGTAGGCCTCCGGGAAGTTCAGGGCGATCTCCGCCGCGATGGTCTGGTTTCCCGACTGGACGAGCGACGCCGTGAGCGGCCCGCTCGAGAGCACCAGGGCGACTGCCATGGTCTCACCGAGTGCCCGCCCCAGGGCGAGCATGACGGAGGAGATGATACCCGGACGGGCGAAGGGCAGGACCGTCATCCGGATCATCTCCCAGCGGGTGGCACCGAGGGCCAGTGCCGCCTCCTCGTGCAGTCGGGGCGTCTGGACGAAGAGCTCACGGGACATCGCCGTGATGATCGGCAGGATCATGATGGCCAGCACGATCCCGGCCGTGAGCATCGTCTTGCCGGTCTGGGAGGCCGGCCCGCCAAAGAGCGGGATGAACCCCAGGTTGTTCGTGAGCCAGTCGTAGAACGGCACGAGCGAGGAGGCCAGGACCGTGGTGCCCCACGCGCCGTAGATCACCGAGGGGATCGCGGCGAGCAGGTCGATGACGTAGCCGACGGGCTTGGCGATCCGCGCCGGCGCGTAGTGCGAGATGTACAGCGCTACGAGCACGCCGATCGGGGTGGCGATCAACAGTGCGATGAGAGCCGCGATCACGGTGCCGATCACCATGGGCCAGATGTAGGACAGGAAGCCCGCGCCACCCGAGATGTCCTCGGCGGGGGCCTGGAACGTGGGCAGCGCCTGCAGAAACAGGAACAGCGCCACGGCGGCCAGGACCGCCAGGATCAGGACGCCAGCCCCTAGGCTGAGCCCGGAGAAGATCGAGTCGCCCGCCCGGCCGCCTGAGGCGGACTTCTTGGTGGTGACGGTGGTGGACATGTCGGTGCCCCTTCGATTGCATGACACGGGTCGCGCCGGAGTCGGATCCTCTCCGGCGCCTGGGTCCGGTGACGCGCCTCACCCAGGAGGTGCCCCACACAGAAATGTCCCGTTCGGTGCGGGAGCGGGCCCTGGGGCCCGCTCCCGCACCGAACGGGATCAGCGGAACTGGATCAGCCGGCGACGGTGATCTTGCCGAGGGCCTCCTGCGCGCGGGTGCGCAGGGTCTCGGACATCGGGGCGGACCCGGCGGCGTCGGCCGCCGCCTGCTGGCCCTCCTCACTGATCACGTACTCGCCGAAGGCCTTCGCCAGGTCAGCGGTCTCCTGGGTATCGTACTGGGGGCAGAAGATCTCGTAGGAGACGAGCACGATCGGGTAGGCCCCCGACTCGGTGGTGTCGCGTTCGAGGTCCATGGCCATGTCGTACTCGGCGCGGCCCTCGACCGGGCTGGAGGCCTCGACGGCCCTGGCGGCGGCATCGGAGGAGTACTGGACGTACTCCTCGCCGACGCCCACGGCGACGGTGCCCAGGTCGCCGACCGCGGAGGCGTCGGCGTAGGTGATGGCGCCCTCGGTGGCGGTGGTCGACTGGACCACGCCGGCCGTGCCCTTGTTGTTCTCGGCGGCCCACTGGGACGGCCAGTTGCCGGAGGCCTCCTCGGTCCACACCTCGGGAGCGGCCGCGGCGAGGTACTCCTGGAAGTTCTCGGTGGTGCCGGACTCGTCATTGCGGTGCACCACGGTGATCGGGGTGTCGGGGAGATCGGCGTCCGGGTTCTGGTCGGCGATCGCCGGGTCGTTCC
Organism: Kocuria rosea; assembly: GCF_023715525.1. GTDB lineage: Bacteria > Actinomycetota > Actinomycetes > Actinomycetales > Micrococcaceae > Kocuria > Kocuria rosea_A. Next base: position 76,323 of record NZ_JAMBOG010000009.1, read on the forward strand.
AGCTCTGGATCTTGCCCGTGAACACCTGGGCGATCGTCTCGGCGTCCATGTTCACGGTCTCGACGCCCGGGAGGTTGAAGGCCACGGCGATCGGGGAGATGTAGGCGGGCACGTGGAAGGCGCCCTCGGGGCCGCAGACTTCCTGGGACGCCGCGTACTCCTTCTCGTCGAGGTAGGCGTCGGAGCCGGCGAAGTCCGCGCCACCGGCCACGAAGGCCTCACGCCCGGCGCCGGAGCCGTCCGGCGAGTACTGCACGGTCGCCTCGGCGTTGGCCTGCTGGAAGCCGTTCTGCCACGCGGTCATGGCGGCGTTCTGCGCGGACGAGCCGATGCCGGTCAGCGTGCCGGTGACACCCGAGGCCGCAGCGGTCGAGGTCTCGGAGCCGCCGCCCTGCTGGGTGGCGTTGTCGGAGCCGCACGCGGTGAGCGCGAGCGAGCCGATGGCCAGGACGGCGGCGGAACGGCCGAAGTGGGATGCCTTCACGTGATGAGCCCCTTAGATCACAGTCGTGGCCCGTCGAGGGGCCGAGGTGAGCGTGGCCCCGGGCAACGCCGGAGCCAGGGAGAGGGCGGATCAGCGGGAAGCCCGCGGTCCTCTTCCGCCGAGTGACGCTACGGAGCGCAGGTGACCGGATCTGCCCGGCCAGGTGAACGGAGGGTGAACACTGACCCGCCGCCGGCCGTGCCCGAGGCCGAGGCAGTGCCCGTCACCGGGTCCGGCACCGGCCCCCGGCTAGGATGGCCCCATGCAGCCAGCCCACCGCGCGCGTGCCGCGGCCCGCGCCGTGGGCGCTCGGATCCGGGTGGGACTGACCCGGGCCCGCTCCGGGCTGCTGCAGAGCTTCCAGATGACGGTCGCCAGCGTGGGCGCCTACCTGATCGCCGAGCACCTGCTGGGCCACACCGGGCCCATCTTCGCCGCCACGGCCGCGCTCGTGTCCCTGGGCTTCGCCAAGGGCGGGCTGCGCTACCGGCGGGTCCTCGAGGTCTCGATCGGCTGCACGCTGGGCATCGCCGTGGGCGACACCTTGATCCACGTCCTGGGCACGGGGGTGTGGCAGGCCGCCGTCGTGCTCATGACCTCGATCCTGCTCTCCCGCTTCCTCGACAACGGGACCATCTTCAGCACGCAGATGGGCCTGCAGTCCGTGCTCGTGGTCCTCCTCCCGCCGTCCGCGGACGGGGTGTTCGCCCGCTCCACGGACGCCGTCGTGGGCGGTGCGTGCGCGCTCGCCATGGCGTACTTCGTGCCGGCGGACCCCCGCCGGGAGCCGCGCGAGGACCTCCGGAACCTGGTGGCCGAGTTCGCAAGCGTCCTGCGCGAGGCGGGCCGTGCCGTCGAGGACTACGACTCGACGGAGGCGTGGCACGCGCTCGTGCGGGCCCGCCAGACCCAGCCGCTGGTGGACTCGGTCACCACCGGGCTCACCGCCGCCCTGGAGATCGCCCAGGCCTCGCCCCTGTACCGCGGGCGCCGCGACGAGGTGGAGGCGATCAAGGACTCGGCCCACTACCTGGACCTCGCCGTGCGCAACGTCCGGGTGCTCGCCCGCCGCCTCGCCTCCGTGATCAACCACGTGACCCTCTCCGACGAGGCCGTCGCCTCCCTCGCCGACGCCCTCGACGACCTCGCGGACGCCGTCACGACCCTGGGCAGCGCGCTGGCCGTGGCCTCGGCGGGGTCCCGGGAGAGCTACCTGCGCCAGGCCCGCAACGAGCTGTCGAGCGTGGCCGCGCGCCTGCACCCTAGGACCATGGGGGTGCGCACCATGGAGGGCGAGACGCTGGTGCTCGACATGCGCCCCATGGTGGTGGACCTGCTCGAGGCGGCGGGGATGTCCCACGAGGAGGCCGTCTCCCAGCTGCCCCGGCTCGAGGGCTGGGACCGGGTCTGAGCCCGCGCCCGCGGCCTTAGCGCGTCCGGGGCGGCGGCTAGCCTGGACGCCATGAGCACCCGCACCCGACGCACCTCCCCCGCCTACCGCTGCACCGAGTGCGGCTGGGCCACGGCCAAGTGGGTGGGCCGCTGCGGGGAGTGCCAGGCGTGGGGCACGGTCGAGGAGATCGGGGAGCACAAGGCGCGGACCACCGCCGCCCGCTCGATCGCCGAGCCCGCCCGCCCCATCGCCCAGGTGGACGCGACCGTGGCCACCGCCGTGCCCACCGGGGTCCCCGAGCTGAACCGGGTGCTGGGCGGCGGCCTGGTGCCCGGGGCGGTCGTGCTGATGGCGGGCGAGCCGGGGGTCGGCAAGTCGACCCTGCTGCTGGACGTCGCCGCCCGCTTCGCCGAGGGCACCGGGGACGGCGCCCGCGACGTCCTCTACGTCACCGGGGAGGAGTCGGCCGCGCAGGTGAAGCTGCGGGCGGACCGGATCGGCGCGGTGGCCCCCACGCTGTACCTGACCGCCGAGACGGACCTCGCCACCGCGCTGGGCCACATCGAGAAGATCGCGCCGCGGCTGCTCGTCGTGGACTCGGTGCAGACCCTCGCGAGCGCAGAGGTCGAGGGCTCCGCGGGCGGGGTCACGCAGGTCCGGGAGGTCGCCGCGTCCCTCATCGCCGCGGCCAAGCGCCGGAACATGACCACCCTGCTCGTGGGGCACGTGACGAAGGACGGCTCCATCGCCGGGCCCCGCCTGCTCGAGCACCTGGTGGACGTCGTGTGCCAGTTCGAGGGAGAGAAGCACTCCCGGATCCGGCTGCTGCGGGCGGTGAAGAACCGCTACGGCCCCACCGACGAGGTCGGGTGCTTCGACCTCACCGAGACCGGGATCACGAGCGTCGAGGACCCCTCGGGACTGTTCGTCTCGCGCACCGCCCTGCCCGTCTCCGGCACGTGCCTCACGGTGACCCTGGAGGGCCGCCGCCCCCTGCTCGCCGAGGTCCAGGCCCTGCTGGACCGCTCCTCCACCGCCCAGCCGCGGCGGGCCACCGCCGGTCTGGAGTCCTCGCGGGTGGCCATGCTGCTCGCCGTGCTGCAGCGGCGGGCTGGCGTGAACCTCGCGGGCCTGGACTGCTACGTCTCCACCGTGGGCGGGGTGAAGCTCACGGAGCCCTCCACCGACCTGGCGGTGGCCATGGCGCTGGCCTCCGCGGCGCAGGACCGCCCGCTCCCCCAGCGGCTCGTGTGCTTCGGGGAGGTCGGCCTGGCCGGGGAGGTGCGGCCCGTGCCCGGGATCGGGCGGCGGATCCAGGAGGTCGCGCGCCTGGGGTTCACCCACGCGGTCGTCCCCGCGAGCCCCACCGGGCCGGGCCCCGTCCCGCCGGGCTTCACGGTGCGCGAGGTGACCACGATCTCGGACGCCATGGAGCTGCTCTTCCCCGGCTCCGCCGCCGGTCCGCGGCAGAAGAGGGAGACCGCCGCGGCCGTATGATGAGGACCGTGGCGAAGACCCCTGAGAACGCACTGCGCAAGACGCTGGCCCGCCTTGCTCCCGGCACGGAGCTGCGCGCCGGGCTCGAGCGGATCCTGCGCGGGCGCACCGGCGGGCTCGTCGTCCTCGGCTTCGACCGCTCCGTGGAGGCCATCTGCTCCGGCGGCTTCGACATCAACACCGACTTCTCCGCGCCGAAGCTGCGCGAGCTGGCCAAGATGGACGGCGCCATCGTCTGCGACCGGGACGCCACGCGCATCCTCAAGGCCGGTGTCCAGCTCGTCCCGGACCCCTCGATCGACACCACGGAGTCCGGCACCCGCCACCGCTCGGCCGAGCGCACCGCCAAGGAGACCGGGCTGCCCGTCATCTCGGTGAGCCAGTCGATGAGCGTCATCACGATCTACGTGGGCGAGACCCGCTACGCGGTGGAGGGCTCCCAGTCCATCATGGCCCGCGCCAACCAGGCCCTGCAGACCCTGGAGCACTACAGCAACCGCATGGAGCAGGTGCTCGGCAACCTCTCCTCCCTGGAGATCGAGGCGTCGGTGACCGTGCGGGACGTCGCCCTGACGCTGCAGCGCATGGAGATGGTGCGCCGGATCTCCTCGGAGATCGGGTGGTACGTCCTGGAGCTCGGCGTCGACGGGCGGCTGATCGCGCTGCAGCTCGAGGAGCTCACCGCCGGCACCGGCCCCGGCCCCGACGTCGTGCTGCGCGACTACCTCCCCGAGCACACCCCGGCGGAGGGCATCGAGCTGGGGCTGGAGCGGCTGGCCGAGCTCACCCCCGCGGAGCTCATCGACCTGCAGCGGATCGCGGTGTCCGTGGGGCTGGTCGAGCCGCAGGGCAGCCTCGAGACGGACCTGCACCCGCACGGCTACCGGCTGCTGGAGGGGATCAAGTCGATGCCCCGCGCCGTGGCCAACCGGCTCGTGCGCCAGTTCGACGGCCTGCAGTCCCTGATGGCCGCGAACCTCGAGGACCTCAAGGCGGTCGAGGGCATCGGCGAGCAGCGGGCCCGCACGGTGCGCGAGTCGCTGTCCCGGATGGCCGAGACGAGCCTGCTCGAGCGCTTCATGTGAGCCCGCGGGCTCACTCCAGCACGAACGTGGCCGGCTCGCTGGTGCGCTCCCCCAGCGAGACGACCAGGCGGTAGTACCCGGCCACGGCCGCCTCGCCGGCCTCCGTGCAGCCCTCGGCGGTGCGCAGGCGGTCCCAGCTCAGCCGGGCGCTCTCCTCCTGCCCGGGCTCGAGGGTGATCTCCCGGTCCTCGGAGCCCGCCTGGCAGTGGCGGCTGTCGAACACGGTGTCCGCCCCCGAGGCGACCTCGTAGACCATCCGGGAGGTGCCGGCGTTGACCCGGCACGGGTCCTCGCCGGTGTTCTCCAGCGTCAGCACCAGCACGGGCGGGACGTCGGCCGGGTAGCTCTCCCGGTCGGTGGAGGCCCGCACGAACAGCTCCGAGCCGCACTCCTCGGCCGGCTCCTCCGTGGCGTCGGCGGACGCCGACGCGGAGGCCGAGGCGCTCCCGTCCGGGCGCGGCGTGAAGTCGGCGAAGGGCTCCTGGGAGGCCGCGGCGGCGGACGCGGTGGCGGTCTCCGGGTCCCGGACGGTCCCCGGGTCGTCGGGGCCGAGCATCGAGGCGACGGCCGAGACCACGCCCACCGCCACGACCAGCAGGAGCACGGCCGCGGCGAGCGCCACGAGGATCCGGCGGCGCCGGTAGACCTCGGGGGCCTCGCGGCGGGGCGCCCGGCTCCGGTCGCCGTCGAACCCGTTCCCCGGTCTCCCCCGGAAGGTGCTCCCCGAACCCTTCTGCGCCATGCCCCAAGGCTACAGTGGGTCCGGTGAGCTCCGTTCCCGCCCTCCCGCCCCCCGCCGCGCACCGGGACCTGCCAGGCCTCCACGAGGCCGTGGTCCGGTGGTTCGACGACGCCGCCCGCGACCTCCCGTGGCGGGACCCCGACTGCACCCCGTGGGGAGTCATGGTCAGCGAGTTCATGCTCCAGCAGACCCCCGTGGTCCGCGTGCTGCCGGTGTGGCGGGCGTGGCTGCAGCGCTGGCCGCGCCCGGCGGACCTCGCCGCCGACACCGCCGGGGAGGCGGTGCGCGCGTGGGGCCGGCTGGGCTATCCGCGGCGGGCCCTGCGCCTGCACGCGGCCGCGGTCGAGATCGTCCGCCGCCACGGCGGGCAGGTGCCCGCCGCGCACGACGAGCTCCTGGCGCTGCCGGGGGTGGGCGCCTACACGGCCGCGGCGATCGCGGTGTTCGCGTTCGGGGACCGGCAGACCGTGGTCGACACGAACATCCGCCGGGTGCACGCCCGGGTCGTCTCGGGGCGGGCCCTGCCGTCCCGGTCGCTCACGGCCGCGGAGGTGCGGCTGGCCGAGGAGCTGATGCCCGCCGACGACGCCCTGGCGGTGCGGTGGAACAAGGCCGTCATGGAGCTCGGGGCCCTCGTGTGCACCGCCCGCTCCCCCCGCTGCGAGCAGTGCCCCGTGCGGGAGGCCTGTGCGTGGGTGGCCGCGGGCCGCCCGGAGCCGGAGCACGCACCGCGAGGGCAGAGCTGGGCGGGCACGGACCGGCAGGTGCGCGGTGCGATCATGGCCGTGCTGCGCGCCGGGGCGGAGCCGGTCCCCGCGCGGCACCTGGCCGGCCCGGTGGACCAGGCCGCGGGGATCGAGGTCGAGGGCCTCACGCCCGGGGCCCTGCGGGCGCTGGACGCCCTGCACGGGCTCGCGGCCCCGGAGGAGCAGCGGCGGCGGGCCCTCGACGGGCTGCTGCAGGACGGGCTCGCGGTGGACGGGGCAGCGGGGATCAGCCTTCCGGGCTGAGCCGGAGGATCATCCGGGTGTTGCCCAGCGTGTTCGGCTTCACCCGCGCGAGGTCGAGGTACTCGGCCACGCCCTCGTCGTGGGAGCGCAGCAGCTCGGCGAAGACGTCCGGGGCGATCTGATCCTGGTTGGCCATCACCTCGAAGCCCTGCCGGGCGAAGAAGTCGACCTCGAACGTGAGGCAGAAGACCCGGGAGACCCCCACGGCCCGGGCGCGGTCGAGCAGCCCGGCCAGCAGCGTGCGGCCCACGCCGCGGCCACGCCACTGCTCGGAGGTGGCCAGGGTCCGGACCTCCCCGAGGTCCTCCCACATCACGTGCAGGGCCCCGCAGCCGGCCAGCCGGGGCGTGCCCTCGTCGTCGAGCGCCTCGACCACCAGGAACTCCTGGATGCCCTCGTAGTAGGCGACCGTGTCCTTGCTGATGAGCACACCCTCCCGGGCCAGCGGCGCCACGAGGTCCTTGATCGCGGGGACGTCAGACGTGCGGGCGGGGCGCAGGAGCAGGTCGGTCACGCGGCAAGTGTACGCGCACGCCCGCCCCCGGCAGCGTGACCTCCCCGGGGGCGGCGGGCCGGGAACACGCGGAAGGGCCCGCCGCGCGGCGCGCGGCGGGCCCTTCACGGACGGCGGCGGATCAGCCCTCGGTACCGGACTGGCCGTCCCGGCGCACGGCCTCCGCCTCCTCGAAGCCGCCCATCGGGTCGACCATCTCGTCGGCCGTCAGGTCGAACATCGGCGTGGAGGAGAAGACGAACTTCTGCGCGTCGCCCTCGCCCTCCGTGTCAACGCTGATCTTCTCGCCGGGGCGGATCTCCCCGAAAAGGATCTTCTCGGAGAGCTGGTCCTCGATCTCCCGCTGCATCGTGCGGCGCAGCGGGCGGGCGCCCATCGACGGGTCGTAGCCCTTGCGGCTGAGCAGCACCTTCGCGGAGTCGCTGAGCTCGATGGACATCCCCTGGTCCCGCAGCCGCTCCTGCAGCCGGGCCACGAAGAGGTCGACGATCTGCACGATCTCGCTCTCCGTCAGCTGCGGGAAGACGATAATCTCGTCCACGCGGTTGAGGAACTCGGGACGGAAGTGCTCCTTGAGCTCCTCCTGCACCTTCTGCTGCATCCGGTCGTAGGTGGACGCGCTGTCCACCCCGGCCTGGAAGCCGACCGGCACGGCCCGGGAGATGTCCTTGGTGCCCAGGTTCGTGGTCATGATGATCACGGTGTTCTTGAAGTCCACCACGCGGCCCTGCGAGTCGGTCAGGCGGCCGTCCTCGAGGATCTGCAGCAGCGAGTTGAACAGGTCCTGGTGGGCCTTCTCGACCTCGTCGAACAGCACCACGGAGAACGGCTTACGGCGCACCTTCTCGGTGAGCTGGCCGCCCTCCTCGTAGCCGACGTAGCCGGGAGGCGCACCGAAGAGCCGGGAGACCGTGTGCTTCTCCTGGTACTCGGACATGTCGAGGGTGATGAGGGCGTCCTCGTCCCCGAACAGGAACTCGGCCAGCGCCTTCGCGAGCTCGGTCTTGCCCACGCCGGTGGGGCCGGCGAAGATGAACGACCCGCCGGGGCGCTTGGGGTCCTTCAGGCCCGCCCGGGTGCGCCGCATCGACCGCGACAGCGCCTTGATGGCGTCGTCCTGGCCGATGATCCGCTTGTGGAGCTCGTCCTCCATGTGCAGCAGGCGGCCGGTCTCCTCCTCGGTGAGCTTGTACACGGGCACGCCGGTGGACGCGGAGAGGACGTCGGAGATGACCTCGGGGGTCACCTCGGCGAGCTCGTCACCGCCGTCGCGCCACGAGCGCTCCTTGTCGTCGCGCTCGGCGATCAGCTTCTGCTCGCTGTCGCGCAGCGAGGCGGCCAGCTCGTAGTCCTGGCCGTCGATCGCGGCCTCCTTGCGGCGCTTCACGTCCGCGATCCGGTCCTCGAGCTCCTTGATCTCCGGCGGGGCCGTCATCCGCTTGATCCGCAGGCGGGCACCGGCCTCGTCGATCAGGTCGATCGCCTTGTCCGGCAGGAAGCGGTCGGAGATGTAGCGGGCCGCGAGGTGCACGGCCGACTCGAGGGCCTCGTCCGAGATCGACACCCGGTGGTGCGCCTCGTACTTGTCCCGCAGGCCCTTGAGGATCTCGACGGCGTGGGCCTCGGAGGGCTCGTCCACCTGGATCGGCTGGAAGCGGCGCTCCAGCGCGGCGTCCTTCTCGATGTGCTTGCGGTACTCGTCGAGGGTCGTGGCCCCGATGGTCTGCAGCTCGCCGCGGGCCAGCATGGGCTTGAGGATCGACGCGGCGTCGATCGCGCCCTCGGCCGCACCGGCCCCGACGAGGGTGTGGATCTCGTCGATGAACAGGATGATGTCCCCGCGGGTGCGGATCTCCTTGAGCACCTTCTTGAGCCGCTCCTCGAAGTCGCCGCGGTAGCGGGAGCCCGCCACGAGGGAGCCGAGGTCGAGGGTGTAGAGGTGCTTGTCCTTGAGGGTCTCGGGGACGTCGCCGCGCACGATGGCCTGGGCGAGGCCCTCGACCACCGCGGTCTTGCCGACGCCCGGCTCGCCGATCAGCACCGGGTTGTTCTTGGTGCGCCGGGAGAGGATCTGCATGACCCGCTCCATCTCGCGGAAGCGCCCGATCACCGGGTCCAGCTTGCCCTCGCGGGCGGCGGCGGTGAGGTTGCGGCCGAACTGGTCGAGCACGGCCGAGCCGGCGGGCACGCCCTCGGCCTGCCCGGCGGAGCGCACGCCGGCGCCCTCCTTCTCGGGGGTTCCCCCGCCCTGGTAGCCGGAGATCAGCTCGAGCACCGTGGAGCGCACCTTCTGGGGCTCCGCGCCGAGCTTGGTGAGCACCTGGGCGGCCACGCCCTCCCCGGCCCGGATGATGCCCAGGAGGATGTGCTCGGTGCCGATGTAGTTGTGCCCCAGCTGGAGCGCCTCGCGCAGCGAGAGCTCGAGGACCTTCTTGGCCCGGGGGGTGAACGGGATGTGCCCGGAGGGAGCCTGCTGGCCCGGACCGATGATGTCCTGGACCTGCTCCCGGGCGCCGGTGAGGGTGATGCCCATCGAGTCGAGCGCCTTGGCGGCGACCCCCTCGCCCTCGTGGATCAGCCCGAGCAGCAGGTGTTCGGTGCCGATGTAGTTGTGGTTGAGCATCCTGGCCTCTTCCTGGGCCAGCACCACGACCCGGCGGGCGCGGTCGGTGAAGCGTTCGAACATGGATACTCCTCAGTCGATGTCTGCACTCGATGCTACGCACCCGGAGGGGCTTGCGGACCCCTGTTCGCCACCGGCGAGACGGCTGCCGGTCCGGACGGGGAGCGCTCACCGGGCCGTCCCCGCACCAGGGGACAGGATTTCCCTTTGTTCGCGCCCGCCGGGCAAAAGCGCAGGTCACCGGAAAAATGCGTCTGCATTTGTCCCCCGACGGCCCCACGGGGAATTCCCGGGGAGTTCCGGCGGGGAAACAGCAAAAAGGAGGGACCGGTTGTCCGGTCCCTCCTGGTCTCGGCTTTCCGCCGTGCCCGTTCTTACTGCCGTTCTTACTGCCGGGCTTTACTGCTGGGCCGCGTAGTAAGCCTTCTGGACGTCCTGGTGTATCCGGCCGCGGTCGGAGACCGGGTAGTTGTTCTCCCGGGCCCACTGCCGGATGGCCGCGGTGTCCGGGTTGCCCTTCCCGGCGGGGCGGCCGCCGCCGGAGCGCTGCTTCGGGGCCTGCTGCTTGCCCTGGGCGCGCCGGGCCTTCGCGATGAACGGGCGCATCGCGTCGCGCAGCCTGGCGGCGTTCTCCTCGGAGAGATCGATCTCGTACTGCCCGCCGTCCAGGGCGAAGCGGACGGTCTCCTCGGCGGGACCGCCGTCGAGGTCGTCCTCGAGAACGATCTTCACAGTCTGTGCCATGGCTGGAACTCTCCTCCGCCTCTCGGCGCTCGTCGTTCCCGGGACGTCCCGTCCCGGGGGCACCCGGAGGTCGTGCTGATTCCCCCGTGCCGTGCCGTCCGTTCCGCGGTGCGTTACCGCGGGATATCCCGGCCGGCGACGCGAACACTCGTTCCCGGTGTCGCCGAGTTTATCCTACAATTTCCCGGCGCAATTCGTCATCCGGGCGGCGGAGGGAATTCCGTGCCGATTACTTCTTCCGGGAAATGCCCAGGGAGCGGACGGCAAATGCGGAAGGTCAGCGCTCGGGGCCGGGCCGGCGGGGTCCGGGGTCGCCGAAGGGCAGGTCCTCCCCGTCGCGCTCCTTCAGCTGCTCGTACCAGCGCTCGGCGTCAACCTCGGAGCGCGCCTGGACCGAGCGCTCGGTGCGGTCGCCGCGGAAGATCCAGCGGAGGATCAGCCAGAAGATGATGCCGATGCTGACGGACGGCAGCAGGACCGCGATGTATTCCATGGACGCATTCTCCCCGGGGGATCTGGACGGACGCTGACGGCAGAGGGAGGAGGTCAGTCCTGCTCGGGCTTCATGAGCGGGAACAGGATGGTCTCCCGGATCCCCAGGTCCGTGAAGAGCATGATGAGCCGGTCCAGGCCGAGGCCGAGCCCGCCCATGGGCGGGGCGCCGTGCTCGAGGGCCCGCAGGAAGTCCTCGTCCAGCTGCATGGCCTCGTCGTCGCCGGCCGCGGCGCGGCGGGACTGCTCGGTGAGCCGCTCGCGCTGGACGACCGGGTCGATCAGCTCGGAGAAGGCCGTGCCGCGCTCCATGCCGCCGATGATCAGGTCCCACGCCTCGATCAGCCCGTGCTCGGAGCGGTGCTGGCGGGCCAGCGGCTGCGCCGAGGGCGGGTAGTCGCACACGAAGGTGGGCTGGATCAGCGTCGGCTCGACGATCTCGCCGAACAGCTCCAGCACGAGCTTCTCCGCGTCCCACGCCGGGTCGGCGGGCACCTCGCGCTCCTCGGCGATCCGCCGGAGGACCTCGACGGGGGTGCCGGGGGTGATCTCCCGGCCCACGGCCTCGGAGAGGGCCGGGTACACGGAGAGCCAGCGCCACTCCCCGCGCAGGTCGATCGTGCCCCGGTCCGTCTCGATGGTGTCCGTGCCCAGGGCGTCGGCGCACGCGAGGATGATCTCCTTGATCCGCTCCGCCATCGTGAACTGGTCGCCGTAGGCCTCGTACGCCTCGAGCGTGGTGAACTCGGGGCTGTGGGAGGAGTCGACGCCCTCGTTGCGGAAGACCTTCCCGATCTCGAAGACCCGCTCGATCCCGCCCACCACGGCGCGCTTGAGGTAGAGCTCCGTGGCGATGCGCAGGGTCATGTCCTGGTCGAAGGCGTTGAGGTGGGTCCCGAACGGGCGGGCCGTGGCCCCGCCGTGCACAAGCTGCAGCATGGGGGTCTCGATCTCGACGTAGCCCCGGTCCACCAGGGTGTTGCGCACCGTCTGGATGATCTTGGCGCGCTTGACCACCACGTCCCGCGCCTCCTCCCGCACGATGAGGTCGAGGTAGCGCTGGCGGACCCGCGTCTCCTCGTTGAGCTCGTTGTGCAGGGTCGGCAGGGGCCGCAGGGCCTTCGACGCCATGGCCCAGGTGTCGGCCATGACGGACAGCTCGCCGCGGCGGGAGCAGATCACCTCGCCGTGGACGGCCACGAAGTCGCCGAGGTCCACGAGGGACTTCCACTCGGCCAGGGCCTCCTCGCCGACCTGGGCGAGGGAGAGCATGACCTGCAGGCGGGTGCCGTCGCCCTCCTGGAGGGTCGCGAAGCACAGCTTGCCGGTGTTGCGCACGAAGACCACGCGGCCCGCCACGCCCACGAACCGGCCCGTCTCCTCCCCGGGCTCCAGGTGGCCGTAGGCCTCCCGGACCTCCCGGAGGGTGTGGCTGCGCTCGACCCCCACGGGGTAGGCCTCCCGGCCCGACTCGAGCAGCCGGGCGCGCTTGGCGAGCCGGAACTGCATCTGGTCCGAGAGCTCGGCCTGCTCGGCGGCCCGGTCCTGGGCCTGGTCCTGGGCGGTCGTGGAGGTGTTCTGCGCGTTGGTCACAGTTGTCCAGGATAACGCGGGGGGTCAAATCCCCGCCGGTCCCTCCCCGCCCCGCGCCGGGACGGACCGGGTCAGAGCACCCGGTTGTCGATCAGACGCGTGGGGCCCACGTACGCGGCCACGAGCGCGAGCGCGCCGGGGCCGGGCTCGGCCGGGGCGAGCGTGGCGGGGTCGACGACGACGAGGTAGTCCAGCCGGACCTGGTCCTCGGCGTCGATCCGTGCGCGGGCGGCGTCGAGGCCGAGCTCCCCGGCGGCAAGCGCGCCCAGGGCGCGGGAGAGCACGAGCGCGGACCGGCGCTGGCCGGCGTCGAGGTACTGGTTGCGGGAGGACAGGGCCAGCCCGTCGGCGTCGCGCACGATGGGCACGGGCCGGACCGTGACGGGCAGGGCGAAGTCGGCGACCATCCGCCGCACGAGCAGCAGCTGCTGGGCGTCCTTCTCCCCGAAGTACGCCCGGTAGGCGGCCGGCACGGGCGGGGCCGCGATGTTGACCAGCTTGTTCACGACGGTCAGGACGCCGTCGAAGTGCCCCGGCCGGCTCGCGCCGTCGAGCACGGCGCCCAGCCGCCCGGAGGTCACGCGCACGAGCGGCTCCCCGCCGGGGTACATCTGCTCGACGGAGGGGGCGAGGACCAGGTCGGCCCCGAACCGGGCGAGCAGCTCGACGTCGGCGTCCAGGTCGCGGGGGTAGCGCTCGAAGTCCTCGTCCGGGCCGAACTGCAGGGGGTTGACGAACACCGACACGGCGACCACCGCGTTCTCCTGGCGGGCCAGGCGCACCAGGTGGCCGTGGCCCTCGTGCAGGGCGCCCATCGTGGGCACGAGCCCCAGGGAGGCCTCACCCGGCACCGCACCGAGCCGGGCGGCGAGGGCCGCCCGGAACTCCGCGACGCCGCGGCAGACCAGGGGGGTGGTGGCAGGCACGGGAGTGCTCACGGGGTGTCCTTTCCGTCGGCGGGGTCGAGGGCCGCGAGCACGGCGTCGTAGCGGGCGCGGTCCAGCAGCCCCCGGTCGAGGGCCCGGCGGGCCGTGACCCGGGCCAGGTCGAGGTAGGCGAGCAGCACGTCGTCGTCCCCGTGGCCGTGCGCGTACTCGTCCAGGGCGCCCCGGTGGGCGGCGACGGTCCCGGCGTCCCCCCGCGCCACGGGCCCGGTCAGGGCCGACTCCCCCGCGGCCAGGGCGTTGTCGAGGGTCGCGCGCAGCAGGGGCCCGAGCACGCGGTCGGGGTGGTCCACCCCGATGTCGCGCAGCACCTGCATCGACTGGCCCGCGACGGTCATGAGGTGGTTGGCCCCGTGCGCGAGGGCCGCGTGGTAGAGCGCGCGGTCGGCCTCGGCGACGACGACGGGCTCCGCCCCCATCTCGACGACGAGCGCCTGGGCGATGGGCAGGACGGGGGCGGGCGCCGTGATGCCGAACGAGCAGTCGTTCAGGCGGGCGAGGTCCAGGCTGAGCCCGGTGAAGGTCATGGCGGGGTGCACGGCGAGCGGGATGGCCCCGGCCCGGCGGGCGGGGTCCAGCACGCCGGTGCCCCAGCGCCCGGCGGTGTGCACCACGAGCTGGCCCGCCTGCCACAGCCCGGCGTCGGCGAGCCCCTGCACGAGGCCGGGCAGCTCGTCGTCGGGCACGGCCAGCAGGACGAGCTCGGAGCGCTCGAGCACGGCGGGGACGTCCAGCACCGGCACGCCCGGCAGGAGGGCCTCGGCCCGGTCCCGGCTGGCCTCGGAGACGGCGCTGACCCCGACGACGGCGTGGCCGGCGGCGCGCAGCGCCGCCCCCAGGACGGCGCCCACCTTCCCGGCGCTGACGACGCCGACCCCGAGGCGTCCCGGGCGGTCGGACGGGTGGGTCATGCTCGCTCCTGCTCGTGGGCCTGGTCGCGGATCTGCTCGTGGGCCCGGTGCGGGCCGTCGGCCAGTCTACGGGCGCCGGCGGCGTGCTCGGCCTGGGCCGCGGCGAGCGCGCGGGCGTCGCCGGTGTCCAGGTGGGGCACGAGCACGGTCACGGGCCCCGGGGTCGAGTGCAGGTGGACGTCGGCGAGGCCCAGCGCCCGCTCGAGGGGCCCCTGCGTCACGGCCACGGACTGCGTCTTCTCGTGGGGCACCACGGCGGTGCGGCGGGCGAGGCGCCCGGAGCGGACGGCCAGGACGTCGTCGGTCGCCGCGAAACCGGTGCGGCGGTGCGTCAGGGGGTCCAGCCACCGGGCGCGGCGCGGGGAGGTCGTGAACCGCCCCTCGCCCCCGGCCCCGTGCAGGCCCTCCCCCAGCAGCGCGCTCAGCTCGTCCCCCCGGACCCCGGGCAGGGCCAGGTGCAGGACGGTGCGCACCTCCGGGAGGGTGCCGACGGGCAGCAGCGTGGAGCGCAGCGCGTCGCTCTCGCCCGCCGCGGCGCCGTAGCCGGCCACGTTGACCCGGACCCGGTACCAGCCGAAGGGCCGCCACAGCACGGGCTGGTCCACCCCGACCGCCTGGATCCGGCCCGCGGGCACGGTCTGGGAGCGCACCCCGAGCAGCCCGTGGCGCACGCGCATGCCCTCGGGGATGCGCAGCAGCCGGAACCGCCAGCCCTGCTCGACGCGGCGGTAGGCGACCGTGCCGAAGCTGATGAGCCCGGGCAGCCAGGCCGCCAGCAGGCCCGCCCCCCTCGCCGGGTCGAGCAGCAGGACGGCCGGGACGGCCGCGAGCAGCAGGGCCAGCACGACGGCGGTGCCCGAGGCGAGCACGGACCCGACCAGACGGGCCACCGGGACCGCGAGGACCGGGTGCTCCTCGTCGCCGGCCGGCGCCCACGGGGCGCGCCGCGGCCCGGGGAGCCCGGGCTCGCCGGCGGGGCCCGGGCCGGCGGGGCCCTCGGCCGTCCCCGGCCGGGTGGCGGGCAGCCCGAGGCGGCCGAGCAGCTCGGCGCGCAGCGCGCGCGCCTGGGCGTGGGTGAGGTAGGCCAGGGACACGGCCGACTGCCCGGCGTCGGCGACCTCGAACTTCAGCTCGGCCAGGCCCAGCACGCGCGGCAGGAACGGGCGGTGGATGTCGATCGCCTGGACCCGGTCCAGGCGGGCCTGGCGCTCCTGCCGGAAGAGCACCCCGGAGCGCACGCGCACGTGCTCGGCGCTCACCTGGTAGCGGGTGAACCACCACGAGACGAGCACCGCGGCGGTGAACACGCCCAGCAGCAGGGTGAGGATCCCGGCCAGCGCCCACCAGAAGACGGGACCCGCCCGGGTGAGGTCGAGGTCCTGCCCCGGCGGGGCGCCCGGGCCGACGGGGTGGCCGAGGTAGGAGGCCACCAGGTCGTCGACCGCGATGTTGAGCACGGCGCCGGCGAGCACGAGCATCGCCAGCCAGCCCCGGACCGCGGGGGTCAGGGGGTGGACGCGGCGCCACGCGGGGGCCCCGGGGCCGTCCCCGGGCACGGGCCCTGCCGGGGGCAGGGGGGGCGCGCTCACAGGCCCGCCAGGAGCGCCTCGCCGCGCGCGGTGAGCCGTTCGCGCAGCCGTGAGGCCTCGGCGTGCTCGACGCCGGGGATCTCGGCGTGGCTGCCCACGGCGGCGGTGTGCAGCCGCACCGTGGCGAGGCCGAACGCCCGCTGCAGCGGGGAGACCGACACGTCCACGTACTGCATCCGCCCGTACGGGACGACCGTGACGCGCTGGTAGAGCAGGCCCCGGCGCACGAGCAGGTCCTCGCCGCGCTCGGCGTAGCCGATCGCCCGGACCCGGCGGGGCGCCAGCAGGACGGAGAGCATTCCCGCCGCCACGACGGCCCCGGGCGGGAGCAGGAACCAGGGCAGCAGTCCGGCGGGCCAGACGCCGAGGCCGGCGAGCACGGCCGGCCAGCCGAGCGCCGCCGCCCAGAAGGCGGTGCTGATCAGGGTGCCGAGCACCACCACGGAGACGTGCCGGGGCGAGACCCGGGTCCAGGCGAGGCCCTCGGGGTCGATCGCGCGGTTGCCCGGCGGTGCGCCGCCGGGCCCCGGCTCCCGAACCGGTGCGCCGCCGGGCCTCGGCTCCCGGACCGGCGCGCCGGGGGGCGCCGCGTCACGCGGTGCCGTGCCCGCCGGGCCGCTCGCGGGGTCGTCGGGGGATCTCACGGGCATAACCACCTTCTCCCTCGGGCAGCTCCTTCTCCCGCCCCCTACGGTACTCGGCGCCCTCCTCCGCGTCGGGGTCGTCCGGCGGCAGCTTGCAGAAGCTCTCCACGACCCAGCCGACGACGACGAGCACGACCCCCGCGGCGGCGTGCCCGAGGCTCGCCCACAGCGGCCCCTGGTCCGAGCGCACGCTCACGAGGGCGAGCTGCTCGACGGCGATCGCGCCGTGCCAGCCGGTCAGCATCGCCCCGGCCCATGCGACGGCCTGGGCTCCCGCCGCGGTGCGGGCCGCCACGAGCGGGTCGAAGCGCTCGGGGTGCAGCCCGTCCTGGTAGCGCTTGACCCGCAGCCCCAGCACGAGCAGGCCCACGGCCACGGCGGCGACCGCGGCCAGCGAGGCCCAGGGCAGGATCAGCAGCGGACCGCCGGCCCCGGTGGACAGCCGGTTGGCGCTCCAGCCGACCGCTCCGGCGGCCGCGGCGCACATCAGCAGGGCGGGGACGGTGAGCATGTGCACGGCCCGGCCCCTCAGCCCGCGGCGGGGCCGGGGGTCCCGGCCGGGAGCAGGGGGACGGCGTCCGGGCCGACGCCGCCCAGGTCGGGGGCCCGCCGGGCGAGCTCGGCCACGCTCTGTCCGGCCAACACGGCGTCCCGGTCCATCAGGGCCCAGGGCACCAGCACGAACGCGCGGCAGTGCGCGCGCAGGTGCGGGACGGTGAGCTCCGGCTCGTCGAGGCGCAGGTCCCCGTAGACGATGATGTCGATGTCGAGCGTGCGCGGGCCCCAGCGCTCCGCGCGGGTGCGGTGGTGGCGCGCCTCGATCCCCTGGCAGACCTCGAGCAGCTCGAACGGGCTCAGGTCGGTGTCGACCTCCACGACGGCGTTGCGGAAGTCGTCCTGTCCCGCCGGCCCGCCCACCGGCTTGGAGCGCACGACGGGAGAGGCGCGGGTCAGCCGGATCCGGGGGTGGGCGGCCAGGTCGAGGGCCGCCCGGCGCAGGGTCTCCTCCCGGTCGCCGAGGTTCGCGCCGAGCGCGAGCACCACCGCCGTGCCCATCTCAGCGCTCCCGGTAGATCGTGACGGACACGTCGGAGAAGGTCACCTCGATGGGGGCCTTGGGCTTGTGCACGGTCACCTCCACCGCCTCGAGGGGGAAGTGCCCGAGCAGGTGCCGGGCGATCTGCTCGGCGAGCGTTTCGATGAGGTTGACGCTGGGGCCGGTGACGATGTCGCGGACCTGCTCGGCGACCTCCCCGTAGTGGGCGGTCAGGGTGACGTCGTCCGCGGCCCCGGCCGCGGACAGGTCCATGTACATCACGAGGTCCACGAAGAAGGGCTGCCCGCTGCGCTTCTCCTGGTCGAGGACCCCGTGGTAGCCCACGGCCCCGATGCCCAGGAGATTGATCCGGTCGCGGCGCTCGGCCGGGCGCACGGCGGCCAGGGGGACGTGCTGGCGGCCCGCGCGCTCTCCGGCGCGCAGCCGCTCGGCGTCATCGCGGGACACGCGGTTCACGCACGCTCACCCCCCGGGGCCACCGGCACGGCGGCGTCCGCCCGGGGGCGCAGCACGGGCGGCTCGACGCCGCGCCACGCGTGCGCGGCGGCGACCGCGTCGGCGCTGGAGCGCACGTCGTGCACGCGCACCGCCCACGCCCCGCCGTGGGCGGACAGGGCGCTGACGGCGGCGGTCGCGGCGTCCCGCTCCCCGGCGGGACGGGCCCGTCCGCCCTCCTCCAGCAGGGTGCCGAGGAAGCGCTTGCGGGACGCGCCCACGAGCACCTTGTGGCCGGTGGCGACGAGCCGCGGCAGGGCGCGCAGCAGCTCCCAGTTCTGGGCGCCGCGCTTGGCGAAGCCGAGGCCGGGGTCGAGGACCAGCTTCTCGGGGGCGAGCCCGGCGGAGAGGAAGCGGGCCCGCAGCCCGTCGAGCTCCCCGAGCACCTCCCCCACGACGTCGTCGTAGACGGCGAGCGCGTCCATCGTGTCGGGGGTGCCGCGGGCGTGCATGAGGACGTACGGGACCTGCCGCTCGGCGACGAGCTCGACCATGTCGGGGGAGACGTTGAGCCCGGACACGTCGTTGACGATCTGCGCCCCGGCGTCCAGGACCGCCTCGGCGGTCGAGACGTGGAGCGTGTCGACGCTGACCACCACGCCGGCCGCGGCCAGGGCCTCGACCACCGGCAGGATGCGGCGGCGCTCCTCGGCCGGGGGGATCCGCTCGGAGCCCGGGCGGGTGGACTCCCCGCCGACGTCGACGACGTCGGCGCCGGCGGCCGCCATCGCCAGCCCGTGGGCGATCGCCGCCCCGGGCCCGGCGTGCTCGCCGCCGTCGCTGAAGGAGTCGGGGGTGACGTTGAGGATGCCCATGACCAGGGTCCGGTCCCGGGGCAGGTCCTCGAAGGAGCCCCAGCCGGCGGCGGGGCGGTCGGGGCGGGACGTCGTCGTCATCAGCTCAGCGCCCCAGGATGAGGCTCATGGCCTCGGCGCGGGTCGCGGGCTCGCGCAGCTGCCCGCGCACGGCGGAGGTCACGGTCTGGGCGCCGGGCTTGCGCACCCCCCGCATGGACATGCACAGGTGCTCGCACTCGACGACGACGATGACGCCCGCCGGCTGCAGGTGCTCCACGATCGCCTCGACGATCTGGGTGGTGAGCCGCTCCTGCACCTGCGGGCGCCGGGCGTAGAGGTCCACCAGCCGGGCGAGCTTGCTCAGGCCCGTGACCATCCCGTCGTGGCCGGGGATGTAGCCGACGTGGGCGTGGCCGTGGAACGGCACGAGGTGGTGCTCGCAGGTCGAGTAGAAGGGGATGTCCTTGACGAGGACCATCTCGGAGTGGCCGATGTCGAAGGTCGTGCCCAGCACCTCCGCCGGGTCCTGGTGCAGGCCCGCGAACATCTCCGCGTACGCCCGCGCCACCCGCCCCGGGGTGCCCTGCAGGCCCTCCCGGTCCGGGTCCTCGCCGATGGCGAGCAGCAGCTCCCGGACGGCCGCGGCGACGCGGGGCTGGTCGACCTCGCCCGCGCCGGCCCCCAGGGCCGGGTCGGGGTCGGGGTACGGCGGCTCGAACGCCTCCGCGCGCACGTCGTGCGTGCTCATGTGCTTCGTGCGGGCCTCGTGGGGCAACGCGCCCTCCTTCGGGATCTCCGGGTCCGCCGGGCGCAGGTCGGGGGACCCGCTCGGCTGTCGCTCCATCCTAGGCCACCGCCCCGCCGCGGCCGGGCTCAGTCTGTGGCGGTCGTGGAGCCCGAGGCGTCCCCGGGGGACACGGAGTGCCCGCGCTCCGGGACCTCGACCGGGTGCTCCGGCTTGGCCGCCACGGCCTGGTCCTGCGGGGCGAGGGTCGAGGGGTCCTGGGCGTGGAGCCGCCGGGCCTCCTCGCGCTCGGCCTGGGTGACCACCGGCGGGACGTCCGGGACGGGGCGGGTGTCCTTGGACAGCCACACCGGGCGCAGGTCGCGCTTGCGCACGTCGTGGAAGATGTCGGCGATCTGCGCCTCGTTGAGGGTCTCGCGCTCCAGCAGCTCGAGGGCCAGCCGGTCGAGCACGTGGCGGTTGTCCAGGAGGATCTCGTAGGCCTCGTCGTGGGCCTGCTCGAGCAGGGCCCGGACCTCCTCGTCGACGATCGCGGCGGTGCGCTCGGAGTACTCCCGGCCGCTGCCGGCGGCGTCCCGGCCCAGGAACGGCTCGGAGCTGTCCCCGCCGAGCTTGATGGAGCCCACGCGCGCGCTCATCCCGTACTGGGTGACCATCTTGCGCGCGGTGTCGGTCGCCTTCTGGATGTCGTTGGACGCGCCCGTGGACGGGTCCCGGAAGACGATCTCCTCCGCGGCGCGCCCGCCCATGGCGTAGGCCATCTGGTCCAGCAGCTCGTTGCGAGTGGTCGAGTACTTGTCGTCCATGGGCATGACCATGGTGTAGCCCAGGGCCCGGCCGCGGGGCAGGATCGTGATCTTGGTGACCGGGTCCGTGTTGCGCAGGGCCGCGGCCACGAGCGCGTGGCCGCCCTCGTGGTAGGCGGTGACCTTGCGCTCGAGCTCCTTCATGATCCGGCTGCGCTTCTGCGGGCCCGCGATGACGCGGTCGATGGCCTCGTCCACGGCGCGGTCGTCGATCAGCTGCGCGTGGGAGCGGGCCGTCAGCAGGGCGGCCTCGTTCATCACGTTGGCGAGCTCGGCGCCGGTGAAGCCGGGCGTGCGCTTGGCCACGGACGCGAGGTCCACGTTGTCCGCGAGGGGCTTGCCCTGCGAGTGCACCCGGAGGATCTGCAGGCGGCCCTTCATGTCCGGGGCGTCCACGCCGATCTGCCGGTCGAACCGGCCCGGGCGCAGCAGGGCGGGGTCGAGCACGTCGGGGCGGTTGGTGGCGGCGATGAGGATGACGTTGGTCGTGGCGTCGAACCCGTCCATCTCGACGAGCAGCTGGTTGAGGGTCTGCTCGCGCTCGTCGTTGCCGCCGCCCATGCCGGCGCCGCGCTGGCGGCCCACGGCGTCGATCTCGTCGACGAAGATGATCGCGGGGGCGTTCTCCTTGGCCTGCTGGAAGAGGTCCCGCACGCGGGAGGCGCCCACGCCCACGAACATCTCGACGAAGTCCGAGCCGGAGATCGAGAAGAACGGCACGCCCGCCTCGCCGGCCACCGCGCGGGCGAGCAGGGTCTTGCCGGTGCCGGGGGGACCGTAGAGCAGCACGCCCTTGGGCACCTTCGCCCCGAGGGCGGTGAACCGGTCGCGCTCCACGAGGAACTGCTTGATCTCGTCGAGCTCCTGGACGGCCTCGTCCGCGCCGGCGACGTCGGCGAAGGTCACCGTGGGGTTGTCCTTGTCGAACATCTTGGCCCGGGAGCGCCCGAAGCGCATGACCTGCGAGCCGCCGCCCTGCATGCGGGAGAACACGAACCAGAAGATCGCGAGGATGATCAGGAACGGCAGCAGGAAGCCGATGAGGCTGGTGAACCAGTTCGACTCGACCGGCTGGTCGGTGAACCCTTCGAGGTCGGCCGCGTTCATGGCCCGCACGACCTCGTCGCCGCGCGGGGTGACGTAGTAGAACTCGACGTTGCGCCCGAGCTCCCGGCCGTCGAGGGTCAGGTCCTCCTTGAGCTGGAGCTCCACCTTCTGCTGGCCGTCGTAGATCTTCGCCTCGGCGACCTTGTCGTCGGCGAGCAGCCCCAGGCCCACGTTGGTGTCCACGCGCCCGGACGAGCCGGTGGTGAGCGTGCCCACGAGGGGGAAGAGGACCAGGACGGCCAGGAGCACCCAGAACCAGGGTCCCCTGAAGAAGTTGTTGGGTTTTTTCGCCGTGGCCAAGCCGCTGATCCTCCCGTGGATGGTTGTCCGGGCCCCCTCGGGCCCGGGCCCGCCCGGGGCCGGGTCCAGGGGACGCAGACCTACAATGTACAGCCCGCGCACCCGCGGACACCGGGAAGGGCCCCGGAGTTCCCTGTCAGCGGACAGCCGCCGCGGCGCCCGCCGGGAGAGCCCTCCCCGCGGGCCCCCGGCTCACTCGTAGACGTGCGGGGCGAGGGTCGCGATGCAGTCGAGGTTGCGGTACTTCTCGGCGTAGTCCAGGCCGTAGCCGACCACGAACTCGTTGGGGATGTCCCAGCCCACGTACTTGACGTCGATCGCCGTCTTGGCGGCCTCCGGCTTGCGCAGCAGCGCGCAGATCTCCACGGAGGCGGCCCGGCGCGAGACCAGGTTGGCCCGCAGCCAGGACAGGGTGAGACCGGAGTCGATGATGTCCTCGACGATGAGCACGTCACGACCGGTGAGGTCGGTGTCGAGGTCCTTGAGGATCCGCACCACGCCGGAGGACTTGGTCCCCGACCCGTAGGAGGACACGGCCATCCAGTCCATGGGGTACTGGCCCTTGAGGGCGCGGCACAGGTCGGCCATGACCATCACCGCCCCCTTGAGCACCCCCACGAGCAGGACGTCGCGGCCCTGGTAGTCGGCGTCGACGGCCGCCGCCAGCTCGGCGATCTTGGCCTCGATGTCTTCCTTGGTGAACAGGACCTCGGTGAGGTCCCCGGGGACGTCCTCAGGCTTCACGGCGCTCCTCGTGCGGTGCGGAATCGGGTTCGGTGGCGGGTCCCGCGGGCCGCGGCCCGACGAGCTCGAGGTGCCCCGGGCCGCGCGTGCCGGCCGGCGGGCGCCTGCGCCACACCGACACCTTACCCGCCATCTGCACGGGCCCCGCGGCGCCGCGGCCCTCGGCGAAGGCGTCCAGCGCGCCGAGCCGCTCGTAGGCCGGGGTCTCCCCGCCGGCCGCGACGACGGCCGCGGACAGCGCCCGGCGGCGCAGGGCGGGGTGGGCCTGCTGCAGCACCCGCAGGTCGAGCGCCACGGCGGGCCCGCGCCCGGGGGCGGCGGCCCGGGCACGCCCCAGCAGCTCGTGGGCGGCGCCGTCCAGGAAGTCCGCGTCCGGGCCGAGGATCGCGGCGGAGCGGGCGAGCGCCCGCGCCAGGCCGGGCCCGAGCTCGGCCTCGAGCAGCGGCAGGACGCGGTGGCGGACCCGGGAGCGCATCAGGGACGTGTCGTGGTTGGTGGGGTCGTGCCACGGCTCGAGCTGCTCGGCGGCGCAGATCTCCAGGGTCTGCTCGCGGGAAAGGTCCAGGAAGGGGCGCAGGTACGTGACGCCGTCGAGCTCGCGCACCGGGGGCATGCCGGCGAGCGAACGGGTGCCGGAGCCGCGGGCCAGGCCCAGCAGCACGGACTCCGCCTGGTCGTCCAGGGTGTGCCCGAGCAGCACGGCGTCGGCGCCGGTGCGGGCCACGACGACCGCGATGCCGCCGTAGCGCGCGGTGCGGGCGGCCATCTCGGGCCCGCCCGCGTCCCGGTGCACGGTGACGGCCGTGACGACGACGGGGGCGAGACCGAGCTGCTCGAGGGTGCGGGCGGTGCGGGCGGCCACGTCGGCGGAGCCCTCCTGCAGGCCGTGGTCGACCACGACGGCACCCACGCGCAGGGCACCGCGCCGGGCGAAGTGGGCGGCGGCGGCGGCCAGCGCCAGGGAGTCGGGTCCGCCGCTGCAGGCGACGAGGAGCAGGGGGAGCTCGGCGGGGGGCGGGGGGAGGTGGCGGCGGACCGCGTCGAGCACACGGCGCCGCCCCGCGGCGACGTCGGGGGACAGTCGGCCGCGGCGGGCGAACTGGGTCACCCGCGGGCGTCCTCGCGGGCGGTCGCGGCCTGGCGCTGCTCGGCCTCCCGCACGGCAAGGCGCACGACCTTGGTGAGGGTGGGCGCGCCCTCCCCCAGCAGGTCGACCGCGACCTCGAGCTCGCGCAGCGGGACGACCGTGGCCAGCGCGGCCACGGTGTTGGTCTCGCTGTGGATCCCGGCCTGGATCTGGGTCGTGGACAGCACGGGCTGGGAGGCCTCCACCTCGGCGAGGGTCTCCTCGACCTCCGGGGTGCCGATCCGCTGCTCGAGCATGACCAGGCGCTCGTAGACCGCCGGGTTGCCGATCTTGATCCGGCGGCCGCTGTTGAGCTGCGACAGCATGGGGGCGGAGAGGCCGAGCACCTCGGCGAGCCGCCGCTGGGTGATGCCGTAGGCCTGCACGATGGCCCCGAAGCGCTCCGAGAGCGGCTGGCCGTAGAGCCTGACCTGCTGTTCGATGTTCTCTGTGCTCACGTGAAGATAGTGGCACAGAAATGTGATGTCACCTACCGCGTGTCGTGCTGTGACCGGTTTCGACACGCCGTGGACGATCGTCGACACCTTGATGAATTCGCATGTCAGCGGGGGGTGGGGAGAGCTCTACCACACCTTTCCCGGACCGGGGGCGGCCGGGCTCAGCGGGAGGGGGTCCCGGGGTCCAGCACGCGGGCGATCCAGCGCTCCGGGGCGTGGATTTCCGCCTCCGTGGGCAGGTGCTCCGGGGCCTCCCAGATCCGGTTGAACCCGTCGAGGCCCGCGGCCGCGACCACGGCGGTGACGAACTTCTGCCCGTCGCTGTACTGGCGCATCTTGGCGTCCATGCCCAGCAGCCGGCGCACGAACCGGTCGAGGGCGCCCTGCAGCTCCGAGCGCCGCTCGAAGCGGCGCCGGATGGTCTTCACCGTGGGCACCACGGAGGCGTCCACCCCGTCCATCACGAAGTTGGCGTGGCCCTCGAGCAGGCTCATGACCGCGGTGAGGTGGGAGAGGATCTCCTTCTCCCGCGGGCCCATGAGCAGGCCCACGACGCCGAGCGAGGCGGCGGGCCGCCCGGCGTCCGGCGTCCGACCGGTGAGCGAGCGGACGGCCTCCGTGAGCCGCTCCCGCAGGGACTCGGCCTGGCCCACGAGGGCGTCGGTGAGCTCCTGGATCTGCCCGAGCATGTGCTCGCGCAGCCACGGGGCGGCGGCGAACTGGACGCGGTGGGTCTGCTCGTGCAGGCAGACCCACAGCCGGAAGTCCTCGGGCTCGACGTTGAGCTCGCTTTCGACGGTGAGGATGTTGGGGGCCACGAGCATCAGCCGCCCGCCCGGGTGCCGCTGCGCGGCCGCGGCGGAGACGAGCCCCGCGTAGGGGTCGTACTGGCCGAGGACCTTCGCGGAGAGGAAGCCCAGCACCGCGGCCATCTCCATGGCGGTGGCGGTCCCGCCGAGCGCGGCGGCGGCGGCGCTGAACTGCTCCGGGCGCCGCCGCCGCAGGGCCTGGACGGCGGGCTCCATGAGCACCTCGAAGGCCTGGGCGTTGGCCCGGGCCCACCCGGCGCGGTCCACGACGAGGACCGTGGAGTCCCGCAGGTCGCGGGCGGCCTCCAGCCCGCTGATGCGGTGGACGTGGTCCACGGAGGCCTCGGCGTGGCGGCGCATGGACGTCACCGCCGCCTCCATGTCCCGGGCGGACATCCGGGGGCCGGCCGGGGTGATCCGGGCCGCGGCCTCCGCCGCGAGGTCCCACCGGACGAGGGCGGGCGCCTCGGCGTCCGGGGTGCGGTCTGCTGCGCTCATGCCCTCATGCAACCACACGCCCCTGGGAGCCGCCGTGGTGGCGCCAGGGAGCCCGGGCGTCCCGTCACAGTCGGGCGAGGGCGGCGACCGCGCGGTCGACGGCGTCCCGGGCCGCCGCGGGGTCGGAGACGTCGCCGAGCAGCACGGAGAACGTCAGCAGCCGGCCGCCGTCCGTGGTGACGTGGCCACTGAGGGAGACCACGGTGTACAGCGTGCCCGTCTTCGCCCGGACGACCCCCTGGCCGGGGTGCTCGGGGGCGTCGTCGAACCGGTCGGCGAGGGTGCCGCCGCCGCCGGCCACCGGCAGGGCGCGGGCGCCGGGGGCGAGCGCCCCCGTGCCGTCCGTGGCCATCGCCCGCACTACGTGCTCCAGGGTGCGGGCGGAGAGGCGGTTGCGCAGGGACATCCCGGAGGCGTCCGAGAGCTCGGCACCGGCCGCCGGGACCCCGTGCGCTGCGAGGGCCTCGGCCGCGGCGGCGCGCCCGCCGGCGATGCTGCCGGGATGCCCGGCGGCCGCTGCCGCGAGCCGCGAGAGGACCTCGGCGAGGTGGTTGTCGGAGTCCTGGACCATGAGCCGCGCCTGCTCGGCGAGCGTCGCCGACTCCACGGCGGCCAGCTCCTCGGCCCCCGCGGGGGCGCGGCCCGGGGCGATCGTCACGGCCGGCGGCCCGCCGGGCCCGGCGGGCCGCAGCTCCCGCAGCTCGGCGGCGAGGACGGCGGCCACGTCCCGGGCGGGCTCCTGCGGGCGCGCGGCCCCCGGGCCGTCCCCGTCGGGGACGCGGTGGGACCAGAACGCCATGGGGGCAACGGGCCCGATCCGGCCTGCGGCGACGTCCTCCGCGGCCCAGGCGTCGTTGAGGGCGGGACCGGCGAACAGCCCGGCGTCCCACCGGACGGTGACCGGGCCCGTGATCCCGCGCGCGGCGAGCTCCCGCGCGGTCCGCTCGGCGAGGGTCCGGATGCCCGCCCGGCCCATGACCGCCGCGGGGTCGGAGCGGCCCGAGCTCAGGAGCGTGTCCCCGCCGGCGACGAGCACGACCGTGGCCGGGTCCTCCCCGGCGAGCACGCGCGTGCGCAGGCGCTCGCCGGGATCGGCGTGGGCGAGCAGCGACAGGAGCGTGACGAGCTTCTGGTTGGAGGCCGGGACCAGGGCCGCGTCCGCGTCCCGCTCCAGCAGCGGCTGCCCCGTGAGCGCGTCGGCCACGAGCGCCGAGCGGCGCCCGGCCGGGACGCCGGCCAGCGCGGCGTCCACCGCCGCCGCCACCTCCCCCGGGGCGGGCGCGGGCGCCGCCGGGTCCGGGCGGACGGCCCCGGCGGGCGCCGGCGGGTCCGCGGGCACGGAGCGCGCCGCGGACACGGCGTCCCCGCCCGGGCCCAGCAGCGGAGCCCAGTGCGGGTGCAGCCACGCGGCCACGCCCACGCAGCCGGCCGCGAGCAGGGCTGCGGCCGTGCGGGGGGCGGAGGCGCCGCGGCGCCGGGAGCTGCTCATGGCCCCATTCTGGCCTGTCCGCCCGGCCCGCCCCGGCCCGCCGCACGGGGCCGCCCGCGCCCGGCGGTTACCGCCGCCCGCGGGGCCCCGACTATCGTGGGGACGGATCTGCCCACCCCGACGGGGCGGTGCGGCCCTCCCCGGCCGCCGTCAGCCCTGCCCAGTCCTTCCAGCACGAGGAGAAGCACCATGGAGATGGACGTCACCATCGAGATCCCGCGGGGATCGCGCGTCAAGTACGAGATCGACCACGAGACCGGCCGCCTGCGCCTGGACCGCGTCCTGTTCACGTCCATGCAGTACCCGGCGCACTACGGCTACTTCGAGGACACCCTCGGCGAGGACGGCGACCCCCTGGACGCCCTGGTCCTGCTCGACGTCGAGATCGTCCCGGGGGTCATCGTCGAGGCCCGCCCGATCGCCGTGTTCAACATGAACGACGAGGCCGGCGGGGACGCGAAGGTCCTGTGCGTGTCCACCGACAAGCGCTACGACCACATCCAGGGCCTCGACGACATCGACGAGTTCAAGCAGAAGGAGATCCAGCACTTCTTCGAGCGCTACAAGGACCTCGAGCCCAACAAGTGGGTCAAGGGCGAGGGCTGGGAGGGCAAGGAGACCGCCGAGCGCCTCGTCGTGGAGGCCCGCGAGCGCTTCGAGCAGTCCCACTTCGAGTCGGCCGCCGAGGCCGAGGCGAAGGCCGACGCCACCGACTGAGCGCCGGCAGGGGCGCACCTCGGGAGGGCCGGGGACCGTGACGGTCCCCGGCCCTCCCGCACCTCCGGGATCTACTACTGCAAATACATGAATTCCGTTATATTCGGGAGTGGCCGGCTCCGCCGGCCCGTCGGCCCAGATGCATCCCCCCCATGGCATCCGGGCCGGCCGACCGGGATCGAGGTCTGCCGGTGAGCACCCGAGGGTGCCCGGCGGCGGCGGGGGTCCCCCCACCTGCGCCGCACCACCGATCTCTCCCGGTCCATCCCGGCGCCCGGGTCCCGGGCGCGGGGAGTCGGCCGGCAGGTCTGCGACCTGCCGGCCGATCCCCGTCCTGCTCCCGGTTCCTCGCCCGGCGCTTGTGACGTCCGGTCCCTGTGGTTCGATGGAGCCGGAACCGGGGACGGCCCCGGCCACGTCGAGAGGAAGCGCATGTTCCTGCTGGGCCCCGAGGCCGAGCTCGTCTTCTCGGCCAGCGACCTCGTGCGCGCCGCCGAGTGCCCGTACGCCGGGCTGTGCCTGCTCGACGAGCTGCTGGGGCGGGCGCCCCGGCGCCCGGAGCAGCGGGACGCCATGCTCGCCCGCACCGCCGAGCTCGGCGACGCCCACGAGCGCCGGGTCCTCGCGGACCACCTCCGCGCGTTCGGCCCGTGGGACCCCGCCACCGGCCGGGGGGTCCACGAGGTCGCGCCCGCCCGCCGCACGGACCGGGCCGGGCTCACCGCCAAGCACGAGCAGACGCTCGCCGCCCTGCGCGACGGCGCCGACGTCGTGTTCCAGGCATCCTTCTTCGACGGCGCCTTCCACGGCCGCGCCGACTTCCTGGTCCGGTGCCCGGACGGGTCCTACGCCGTGCACGACACCAAGCTCGCCCGGCACGCGAAGGTCACCGCCCTGCTGCAGCTCGCCGCCTACGCCGACCAGCTCGAGCGCGCAGGGGTCCCCGTGGCCCCCGAGGTCGTGCTCGTGCTGGGCGACCGGCGGGAGGCCGTGTTCCCGGTCGCGGAGCACCTCGCGGTCTACCGCGAGCGCCGCGAGCGGTTCGTGGCGGCGACCGCGGCCCACCGCGCCCGCGCCGCCGCGGTGGACTGGCAGGACGACGCCGTGGCCCGCTGCGGCCGCTGCGAGCGCTGCGCGCGCTCCGTCGCGGAGCACCGGGACCTGCTGCTGACCGCCGGCATGTCCGTGCGCACGCGCCGGACGCTGCGCGAGCAGCACGGCGTGCGGACCGTCGACGAGCTGGCCGTCCTGCGGGACCGGCCGGGCCACCGGCTGCCCGCCGCGCTGCGCCGGCTGCGGGACCAGGCGGCCATGCAGACCGGGCGCGGCGGGGAGGACGGGGCGGTCGACTACGTCGAGGGCGGCACGGCCCGCCGGGTGGCCTACCGGCTGCTCTCCACGGAGCCGGTCAGGCGGCTGCCCGCCCCGGACCCCGGGGACGTCTTCTTCGACTTCGAGGGCGACCCCCTGTGGCAGGACCCGCAGGACCCGACGTCCTGGGGCCTGGAGTACCTCTTCGGCGTCGTCGAGCAGCCCCCCTCCCCCGGCGCCGAGCCCGTGTTCCGGCCGTTCTGGGCGCACTCCCGCGCCCAGGAGCGGGAGGCGCTGCGGGACTTCCTCGACTACGTCGCCGCGCGGCGCCGGGCGCACCCCGGGATGCACGTCTACCACTACGCCAACTACGAGAAGGCCGCGCTGCGCCGACTCTCCCTGGCCCACGCGGTGGGCGAGGACGTCGTCGACGGGCTGCTGCGCGAGGGCGTGCTCGTGGACCTCTACGACACCGTGCGCGGGAGCCTGCGGCTGTCCGAGAGCTCGTACTCCATCAAGAAGCTGGAACCGCTGTACATGGGCGGGCGGCTGCGCGGCGGGGACGTCGTCGACGCGGGGGCCTCCGTGGTCGCCTACGCCGGCTCCTGCGCCGCGCGCGACGCCGGGCGCGCCGGGGAGGCCGAGCGGATCCTCGCCGGGATCGCCGACTACAACGCCTACGACTGCCTCTCCACCCTGCGGCTGCGCGACTGGCTGCTCGGGCTCGCCGGGATCTCCCCCGACCCGGCCGCCCACCGGGGCCGGCCCGTCCAGGAGGTGCTCGCGCTGCCGGAGCCCGTGCCCGGGGAGCAGGTCCCGGACGGCGAGCAGCGGCTGCGGGCGTTCCTCGACGAGCCCGGCACCCTGCAGCTGCTGGGCGCGCAGGAGCGCACCGCCGTGGCCATGGTCGCCTCGGCCACCGGGTACCACCAGCGGGAGCGCAAGCAGTACTGGTGGTCGCACTTCGACCGGCTCGAGGGCCCCGTGGAGGACTGGGAGGACGCCCGCGACGTCGTCGTGCTGCACCGCGTCGCGGTCCTGCAGGACTGGGCCCCGGACCCGGAGCGGCCCCGCGCCGCCCCGACCCGGCTGCTGCGGGCCACCGGCCGGCCCGGCCGCGGCACCGTCCTGCGCCCCGGGGCGAAGGACCTGTTCCTGATGTACGCCCCGCCCGTGCCCCCGCACCTGGCCGAGGACGCCGCGCGGCGCGCGAGCGGGCGCTCCGGGGAGTGGACCGCGGCCCTCGAGGAGCTCGAGGAGCACGAGGACGGCACGGTCGTGCTCACGCTGCGGGAGCGGCTGCGCCGGCCGAGGGGCGCTCCCGCGCCCGAGCCGTGGGCCGCGCTGCCGATGGCGCTGACCCCGGCCACGCCCCTCGCGACCGCCGCCCTCGAGGAGTCCCTGCAGGCGCTCGCCGCGCGCACCGCCGACGCCCTGCCGCAGCTGCCCCGGCACCCGGGGCTGGACCTGCTGCTGCGCCGCCCGCCGCGCCCGGCCGGCGGCGAGGCGCTGCCCGCCCCGCACGGCGGCCCGGGCGGGACCGTCGACGCCGTGGTGGACGCGCTGGCCGGCCTCGACCGCGGCTTCCTGGCGGTGCAGGGCCCGCCCGGCAGCGGCAAGACGTTCCTGGGCTCGCACGTGGTCGGCCGCCTCGTGGACGCCGGGTGGCGGATCGGGGTCGTGGCGCAGTCCCACGCCGTGGTCGAGAACCTGCTCTCCGGGGTGGCCGCGAAGGGCGGGGTCGACCCGCAGCGGATCGCCAAGAAGCCGGCCACGGGCGAGCCCGCGGACCGGCCGACGCCGTGGCAGAAGGTCGCCGGCAAGGACTTCGCCCGCTTCCTGGACGAGGGCGGCGCCGTCGTGGGCGGCACCGCCTGGGACTTCTCGAACGGGAAGCACCTCGACGACGAGGCCCTGGACCTGCTCGTGGTCGACGAGGCCGGGCAGTTCTCCCTGGCCAACACGCTGGCCGTCTCCCGCGCCGCCCGGCGCCTGCTGCTGCTGGGCGACCCCCAGCAGCTGCCCCAGGTCTCCCAGGGCACCCACCCGCTGCCCGTGGACGAGTCGGCGCTCGGCTGGCTCTCGCACGGCGCCCCCACGCTGCCGGCCCGGTTCGGCTACTTCCTCGACCGCACGTGGCGGCTGCACCCGCAGCTGTGCGAGCCCGTCTCGGAGCTCTCCTATGCCGGGCGGCTGCGCTCGGCCCCGGCCGCGGCGGGCCGGGAGCTGACCGGCGTGGCCCCCGGGCTGCGCACCTGCTACGTCGACCACGCCGGCAACGTCACGGCCTCCCCCGAGGAGGCCGAGCGCGTCGTCGCCCTCGTGCGGGAGTTCGTGGGCACGCCGTGGCGCCCCGCCCCGGACGCGGAGCCCGTGGCGCTCGGGCCCGGGGACGTGCTCGTGGTCGCCGCCTACAACGCGCAGGTCGAGCTCATCGGCCGGGAGCTCGTGGCCGCGGGCCTGCGCGACGCCGACGGCGGCGGGGTCCGCGTGGGCACCGTGGACCGGTTCCAGGGGCAGGAGGCGCCCGTGGTGATCGTGTCCATGGCCGCCTCCGCGCCCGAGGGACCGCGCGGCATGGAGTTCCTGCTCATGCCGAACCGGCTCAACGTGGCGGTCTCGCGCGGGCAGTGGTGCGCCGTCCTCGTGCGCTCCCCCGCCCTCACCGACTACCTGCCCGCCACGCCCGAGGGGCTGCAGGTGCTCGGCCGCTTCACCCGGCTGTGCCGCCGCGGGGAGCCCGCGGGGACGCCGTGAGCGCCGGCAGCTCCGCCCGCGTGCCCTACGTCCTGCACTTCGAGGGCAGGACGGTGGTGCTCGGCGAGCCGGCCCACCTCGAGGAGCTCGACGCCCTGCTGCGCTCCGGCGGCGTCGACACCCGGCCGACGTACTGGCACGGCATGCGGGCGCACGAGCCCGGCGCCGCGCTCAACAGCGTGGGCACGGACCTCACCGCCGGGCAGTTCTGGGACCGGGTGGACGCCGGGGTCTTCGCCGCCGCGCGGTGGCCCGTGGACGTCGACGGACCCCTCTACCTGCCCGCCCCGCCGGGGTGGCTGCAGCGCGCCCGCGCGTGGGACTACGACCCCGTGGCACCGGCCCTGGGCGCCGCCGAGCCCGGGGGCTGGCTGCGCGTGCCCGGGTGGGCGGGCACGGAGAACAACGACGCCGGGGCGCCCGTGGGGCTGCTCCAGCTCACCGACCCGGGCTCCTTCTGGGTGCTCGGCTCCGACGCCGACGTCCTGGAGGTCGCCGAGATCGGCAAGGAGCTGGCGCGCTACCGGCTCGGCTTCGACCGGCTCGCCGCCTACTTCGGCCCCGACGACCGGATCGGGTGCCTGCGCCTGCCCCTGCTGTGCCGGGAGCCCCTCGAGGACGAGCTGATCGCCCGCGGGGTGGACATCGAGCCCCGGTTCTGGGAGTGAGCCGCGTCCCGGCCGCCCCGGGAGCCCCGGTGGCCGATACTGGGAGCGTGTACGTCGTGACCCTCGACCAGCGCCGCCGCGGGGGCGGCGACCCGGCAGCCCTGGTGCGCCGGCTCGCGTCCCTGGACGCCGTGGTGCCGTTCCAGCGCGCCCGGGAGCACACGGTGCAGGGCATCACCGGCGGCCCCGCGGCGGCCGTCGAGGCGGCGCTGGCGGGGCTGCGGGGCGGGGCGTGGAGCGTGGGGATCGGCGTGGGCCCGGTCCACCTGCAGACGGCCGTAGACGAGGAGGGTCGCGCGGGGCTGCGCGCCGAGGGCCCCGGCACGGTGCACGGGCGGGCGGCGGCCGGTGCGGCGCTCGGCACGGCCCGGGTGCCGGTGTGCGTCGCGGCCGCCGACGCGCCGGCCGCTGCCCAGGCGCAGGCCGTCCTGCGGCTGCTCGGGCGGATCGTGCTGGAGCGCAGCGAGGCGGAGTGGCGCGTCGTCGACCTGCTGGTCCCCGGGGCACGGGGGCAGCAGAAGGTGGTGGCCGCGGAGCTCGGTATCACCCCGCAGGCCGTGTCCAAGGCGGTCGCCCGCTCCCTGTGGCAGGACGAGTGGGACGCCCGCCCCGCGGCGGCGCGGCTGCTGGGCCTGTGCGAGCCCGGGGAGCCGGGCACGGGCCCCGTCCGCGCGTAGGCCCGGCGCTCGGTGCCGGGCGCCGCTCAGAGCAGGGAGCGCAGAACCGCGGCGACGCCGTCCTCGTACACGCTGTGCGTGACCTCGTGGCAGGCGGCCGCGACCTCGTCCGGGGACTGGCCCATGGCCACGCCCCGGGCGGCCCAGTCGAGCATCTCGATGTCGTTGCGCCCGTCGCCGACCGCGACGGTGTGGGAGGGGTCCACGCCGAGCCGGCGGCGGACCTGCTCCAGGGCGCTGGCCTTGGTGACGCCGCTGGCCGCGATGTCCAGCCAGGCGCTCCAGCCCACGGAGTAGGTCACGCCGTGCAGGCCGGCCTCGTCGATGGCCTCGGCGAACTCCTCCGGGGTGTGCTCCGTGCTGTAGACGACCATGCGCACGGCGTCCATGCCGGCCAGCTGGTGGAGGTCCACGCCGACGGCCTCGATCCCGAAGGAGGGGTCCTGGAAGCGCTCGGTGGAGTAGAACGAGCCGTCCGCGGTCTCGAGGGCGAACTTCGCGGTGGGCAGCCGCTCCTCCAGCGCCACCAGGGCCTGGCTCGGGTCGAAGGACACGCACTCCAGCACGCGGTGGTAGTCGGGCAGGCCGGGGTCGAGCTCCAGGGTCATCCCGCCGTTGGAGCAGATGGCGTAGCCGCGCTCCTGGCCGATGAGCTCGATCACGGGCAGGGTGGCGCCCTTGGAGCGCCCGGTCGAGATGACCACGTGGTGGCCCGCGGCGAGCACGGCCTGCGCGGCCTCGCGCACCGCCGGGGACATGTGACCGTCGTGGTCCACGAGGGTGCCGTCGACGTCGAGGGCCACGAGGTACTGGACGCCCGCTTCCTTCTTCCACCCGTTCGAGCGCGGCGGGTGGACCTTCAGCGGGATCCGGACGTCAGCGGCGGAGCGCTGGCGGGCGGGAGCGGTGGTGCCACCGGCCGTGTCCGTGAGGTCCTCCGAGTGCTCGACCTTCAGCGGGACGGTGGAGTTGATGCCGACGAGTTCGTGCTGGTCCTCGGTGCCAGCGATCTTCTCTTTTGTCATGCGGGTCATGGTGCCACATCAGTCCGACAGGATGACCATGATTTCGGTAAGAGATGAATTCGCGTCGAACAGTGCACCACAAGTGGGGACGGCTCAGCGCAGCACCGGGATGGTCTCCTGGCCCCGCAGGTACGGCCGCAGCGCCTCGGGCACGCGCACGGAACCGTCCGGCCGCTGGTGCGTCTCGAGGATGGCCACCAGCCACCGGGTGGTCGCGAGGGTCCCGTTGAGCGTGGCCACGGCCCGGGTCCCGCCCTTGCGCACCTTCCCGTCGGGGCCGGTGGTGTCGGCCGTGCGCTCGCGGACGTTGAGCCGGCGGGCCTGGTACGTGGTGCAGTTGGAGGTCGAGCTCAGCTCGCGGTAGCGGCCCTGCGTGGGCACCCAGGCCTCGCAGTCGAACTTGCGGGCGGCCGAGGTGCCGAGGTCGCCGGCCGCGGTGTCGATGACGCGGTAGGCCAGCTCGCACCGGGCGAGCATCTCCTCCTCCCAGGCGAGCATCCGGGCGTGCTCGGCCTCGGCCTCCTCCTGCGCGCAGTAGACGAACATCTCGAGCTTGTTGAACTGGTGCACGCGGATGATGCCGCGGGTGTCCTTGCCCCCGGAGCCGGCCTCGCGCCGGTAGCACGAGGACCACCCGGCGTAGCGCAGCGGGCCCGCGGAGAGGTCGAGGATCTCGTCGGCGTGGTAGCCGGCCAGGGGCACCTCCGAGGTGCCCACCAGGTACAGGTCGTCCTTGCCGACGTGGTAGATCTCGTCCGAGTGGGCGACGTCGAAGCCGGTCCCGCTCATGATCTCGGGGCGCACCAGGCTGGGGGTGGTCACGGGGACAAAGCCGTTGTCCAGGGCCAGGTCCTGGCCCATGAGCAGCAGCGCGGTCTCGAGGCGGGCGACGTCCCGCTTGAGGAAGTAGAACCGGGCGCCGGAGACCTTGGCCCCGCGCTCCATGTCGATGCCGTCCACGAGCTCCCCGATCTCGAGGTGGTCGCGGGGCTCGAAGCCCTCCCCGGCGAAGTCGCGGGGCTCGCCCACCGTGCGCAGCACCGTGTAGTCGTCCTCGCCCCCGGCGGGCACCCCGTCCAGGACGAGGTTCTCGACGACGGCGACGAGCTCGTCCTGCCGCGCCCGGGCGGCCTCGGCGGCCGCCTGGGCCCCCTTGACGCGCGCGGCGAGGTCCTTGACCTCGGCGAGCAGGGCCGTCTTCTCGTCGCCCTGGGCGCGGGCGACCTTCTTGCCGAACGCGTTCTGCTCGGCGCGCAGAGCCTCGTGCTCGGTGATCAGGGTGCGGCGCTCGACGTCCGCCTCCAGGATCCGGTCGATCAGGGAGACGTCGGCCCCCCGGGCGCGCTGGGAGGCGCGGAAGACGTCGGGGTTCTCGCGGAGCTGGTTGATGTCGATCACCCGAACAGCGTACCCAAGACGGGCGCGGGGACCGGGTTAGGCTGTGAGCACTGCGGATGCCCGCGGCGCCGCGGCACGTGCGCCGCGCCCGGACCCGTCCCCGACCCCGAGGAGCTCCTCCGTGACCGCACACCCTCCCGCTCCCCAGCGGGTCGCCGTCGTGATCAACCCCATCAAGGCCGACGCCGACGTCGCGCGGGACGCCATCGTCATCGCGTGCCGCAAGGGCGGGTTCCCGGACCCCGTGTTCTTCGAGACCGCGGAGGACGACCCGGGCTTCTCCATGACGGAGCGGGCCCTCGAGCAGGGCTTCGACCTCGTCCTGGCCGCCGGCGGGGACGGCACCGTCCGGTCCGTGGCGGAGGTGCTCATGGGCCACGACGTCCCGCTGGGGCTGCTGCCGTTGGGGACGGGCAACCTCCTGGCCCGCAACCTGGGCGCAGATCTCGGCGACCCGCACCGCAACGTGGACATCGCCCTGTTCGGCGACGAGCGGGCGATCGACATGGCCAGCTTCCGCGTGGAGCTCGAGGACGGGCAGGTGCAGGACCACGGCTTCTGCGTCATGGGCGGGGCGGGCTTCGACGCCCAGATCATGACCGACACCAAGGACGAGCTGAAGAAGCTCGTCGGCTGGGCCGCCTACGGGGAGGCGGGCGTGCGGCACCTGTTCGCCCCTCCCCGCTGGGCGCGGTTCCGGATCGACGACGGCGAGTGGCAGAGCCGCCGGGTCCGCTCCATCATGGCCGCCAACTGCGGCATCCTCACCGCGGGCATGATCCTGGTCCCCCAGGCGAAGATCAACGACGGCGTCCTCGACGTCGTGGTGATGTCCCCGCGCAGCACGCTGGAGTGGGCGCTGATGGCCGCGAAGGTCGTCTTCCGGCAGCGCCGGGACCTGCCGGTGATCGAGTTCTTCACCGGCCGGAAGGTGCGCGTGGAGTTCCACGAGCCCATCGAGTCCCAGGTCGACGGGGACGGCACCGGGGTGATCCGCGCGTTCGAGTCGGAGATCCGCCCGGGCGTGCTCTCCGTGCGGGTCCCGCCGTCGCAGGCCGACTGAGGCCGGCCGCGCCCGTCCGTCACGCCGTGCCCGGCGGGGCCTCCCCCACGGGCCGCGCGCCCCGGGGGCCGAGGCCCTGCAGCCCCGCCACCCACGCCTGGGCGTCGCGGAAGGCCCCGTCCGAGTGGTGGTCGGCGACGGCCGCCGGCTTCCGGTCCGCGCGCGGGTAGGAGCCGAGGAACCGGGTGCTCGGGCAGACCCGGCGCAGGCCCACCAAGGCGTCGGCCACCCGGGCGTCGTGGATGTGCCCGTCGACGTCCACGCTGAAGAAGTACTCGCCGAGGTAGTTGCCCGTGGGCCGGGACTCGATCCGCGAGAGGTTGACCCCGCGCGTGGCGAACTGCTCGAGGATCTCCATCAGTGCACCGGCCCGGTCCTCCCACAGGGGGATGACGAGCGTCGTGCGGTCGGCCCCCGTGCGCGGGGGCAGGGGCGCGTCCGGCGGCGCGACGAGGACGAACCGGGTCACGGCGCCGCGGTTGTCGCCGATGTCCTGCGCGAGCACCTCCAGCTCGGGGTGCTGCTGGACGACCACGGGCGAGCAGACGGCGGCGTCGAAGCCCGGCGCCTCCCCGGCCCGTCCCGGCAGCAGCGCCAGCGCGGCGGCGGCCGTGGAGGACGCGGGGACGTAGCCGGCGCCGGGCAGGTGCGCCTCCATCCAGCCCCGCACCTGCGCCCAGGCGTGGGAGTGGGTGGAGACGGTCCGCACGTCGGACAGGGCCGTCCCCGGCGGCGCCACGAGGACGAACCGGACGGGCACGAGGGCCTCCCGCACGA
Organism: Kocuria rosea; assembly: GCF_023715525.1. GTDB lineage: Bacteria > Actinomycetota > Actinomycetes > Actinomycetales > Micrococcaceae > Kocuria > Kocuria rosea_A. Next base: position 113,412 of record NZ_JAMBOG010000009.1, read on the forward strand.
TGCGCAGCTCCGTGCCCGTCGCCACGGCGTCGAGGGTGACCGTCACCCCGCCCTCGACGGAGTTCTCGATGGGCACCATGGCGGCGTCCACCTCCCCCGACCGGACGGCGGCCAGCGCGACGGGCACGGAGGACACGGGGACGCGCTCGGCCTCGCGCGCGCCCTCCACGCCCAGCAGCGCGGCCTCGGTGAAGGTGCCGGCGGGGCCCAGGTAGGCGTACCTCACCGGACGGTCGGCGTCTCGCCGGTCTCGGAGACCATCGGCTTGCCGGCGTCGGCCCACGCGCCCATCCCGCCCAGCACGTTGATCGGGTCGAAGCCGTACTGCTGCAGGTAGGCCGTGGCCTTGAGGGAGCGCCCGCCGGAGCGGCAGATCACGTACACGTCCTCGTCCACGGCGACCTCGCCGTAGCGCTCGGGGAGCAGGCCGAGCGGGATGTGCTGGGCGCCGGCGATGTGCCCGGCCTCCCACTCGAAGTCCTCGCGCACGTCCAGGACGCGCGCGCCCTCGGGGATCTCCTCGACCGAGGCGCTGGGGAGGTTGTCGACGTTGTCCATGGTCGGGGTCCTCTCGTGGGGAACGGGTTGTCCGGGCACCAGCCTAGTTCCCGGGCGGGCGCAGGATCCCCACCCGGGCGGAGCCGCCGGCGCCCCGGCGGGGACCCGCCCGGGGACTAAGCTGTCCCCGGTCCGCGAGCGCGACGGGAGGAGGCCCCATGATCACGGTCGCGCACGTGCTCGGGCTGCCCGGCCTGGGCCTGGAGGCGGTGGTCGAGGGGGACACCGGCGCCGCGGTGAGCTGGGTCGCCACGAGCGAGCTGGCGGATCCCACGCCCTACCTCGAGGGCGGGGAGATCGTCCTGTTCACGGGCATCGACAGCGCCGTCCGGCGGCGCTCCTGGCCCGACTACGCGCGGCGGCTGGCCGGCAGGGGCGTGGTGGCCCTCGGGATGGGGGTAGGGGAGCACCTGTCGTACACCGGCGTGCCCGATCCCCTCGCGCAGGCCTGCCGCGAGGCGGGGCTGACGCTGTTCCGCGTGCCCGAGCGCACGCCGTTCCTCGGGATCATCCGGGCGGTGGCCGACATGCGGGCCGCCCAGGAGCGGACGGACCTGGAGGCGATGCTGTCCATGCAGCGGGCGCTCACGAGGGCCGCCGTGGGCGCCGACGGCCCGGCACTGGTCCTGCGCTCCCTGGCCTCCCAGCTGGAGGGCTGCTGGGTGGCCGTGTGCACCGCGGACGCCGAGGTCGTGCGCCAGTCCGGTCCCCCCGTTGCCGTCCTGCCCTCGGACCGGACGCTGGGCGAGCTCGTCGGCCGCCTGCGCTCCGCCCGGCTGCGCGGCTCGCTGAGCGAGTCCGGGCCGCGCGGGAGCATCGCCATCCACCCCCTCGGGGTCCAGGGCACCCCGCAGAGCTACCTGGTCGTCGTCCTGCCCCGCGCCTTCGAACGGCTCGAGGTCGCGGTCATCACCACCGCGGTGGCCCTGCTCTCCCTGCACGCGGAGAGAGCCGTGGAGCAGGCCCTGTTCCGGCGCAGGATCCGGGCGGGCGCCCTCTCCCTGCTGCTGAGCGGGGACGTGCGCTCCGCGGACGCGCTGCTGGCCGTCGCCGGGACCGGGAGCTGGTCGGCCACGGCGCGCCGCGTGCGGGTCGTGCGGCTGCGCGGCGGCACCGACCAGCTCCAGGAGGGGATCCGCCGGATCGAGTCGTACGTCGACAGGACCTCCCGCCCGGTGCTGGTCGGCACGCCGACGGCGGAGGCCTCGGGCGAGGAGAGCGCCGCCGTGCTCCTGGAGGACCTGCCCGACCAGCTGGCCGAGCTGCGCGGCGTCGTCGAGCTGTCGGGCCTGCGCGCCGGCATCGGCGGCGCGGCGGACGTCCACGACGCGCGCACCAGCGCCCGCGAGGCCCTCGAGGCACTCGAGCGCACCTCGGCCCGGCACCGCATCGGCGCGTGGGAGGACGCCGTGGCGGGCGGCATCGCGGGGCTCCTCCCGCCCGGGACGGGCCGGATCTACGCCCAGGAGCTGCTCCGGCCCGTCCGGGAGCGCGAGGACGGCGGCGAGCGGCTGCTGCCCGTCCTGCGCACGTTCCTCACCCACAACGGCAACCGGCGGCAGACCGCCGCGGAGCTCGGGATCCACCGCAACACCCTGCTGCAGCGGCTGCAGTCGATCGAGCAGGCCCTGGGCCGGTCGCTGGAGGACCCCCAGGTGCGAGCCGAGCTGTGGATCGCGCTCCAGCTGGCCGGGACCTGAGCGCCCTCCGCCACTGTCCACCATGCACAATTAACAGGCACTTTTTGTCACACATGCTGAACGGCTGTGACGCTAGTCTCAGCGTGTCGGCACAGGTCGGCGGCCCCCGCTGCGGGGCCCGCCCGTCCCCGCGGTGCACCGCCGCGCCGTCGACGCCGTTCCCTTCCCGCACGCCCAGCAAAGGACAGCCGATGACGCCGAACGTTCTTCCCTTCCCGGAGGTCGTGGACGGGAGCCTGAGCCCCGGCGGACCGCTCGGGGACGCCCAGGCACAGTTGGCCGCGGCCGTGGCCACCCTGGGCTACGAGCCGGGCCTGCACGAGATGCTCGCCCGCCCGCGCCGGGAGATGACCGTCTCCGTGCCGCTGCGCCGCGACGACGGGTCGGTGGAGATCCTCACCGGCCACCGCGTCCAGCACAACTTCTCCCGCGGCCCGGCCAAGGGGGGCCTGCGCTTCGCGCCCAACGTGGACCTGGACGAGGTGCGCGCCCTGGCGATGTGGATGACCTGGAAGTGCGCCCTGCTCGACGTCCCCTACGGCGGGGCCAAGGGCGGGGTCCGCATCGACCCCCGGAACTACTCCCAGGCCGAGCTGGAGCGGGTGACCCGCCGCTACACCTCCGAGATCCTGCCGATCATCGGGCCGGAGCGCGACATCCCCGCCCCGGACATCGGCACCGACGAGGCCACCATGGCCTGGATGATGGACACCTACTCGGTCTCCTCCGGCTACACCGTGCCCGGAGTGGTCACCGGCAAGCCCGTGTCCCTGGGCGGGTCCCTGGGCCGGGCCTCGGCCACCTCGGCCGGCGTCGTGCACGTCGCCCTGGCCGCCCTGGCCCACCGCGGGGTCCCGGTGGCCGGCGCGACCGCGGCGGTGCAGGGCTTCGGCAAGGTCGGCGCCGGGGCAGCACAGTTCCTGGCCGAGGCCGGGGTGACCGTCGTGGCCGTGAGCGACCAGTACGGCGCCGTCCACGCCGCGGGCGGACTCGACGTGCCCGCCCTGCAGGCCCACGTGGCGGACACCGGCAGCGTCGTCGGCTTCGGTGGCGGCGAGGTCCTGGACCCGCCGGCGCTGCTGGAGCTCGACGTGGACCTGCTGGTGCCCGCCGCCGTCGAGGGCGTCCTGCACGGCGGCAACGCCGCCCGGGTGCGGGCGAGGATCGTCGTGGAGGGCGCCAACGGCCCCACCACCGGTGAGGCCGACCGGATCCTGGACGAGGCCGGGGTGCTGGTGGTGCCCGACATCCTCGCCAACGCCGGCGGGGTGATCGTCTCCTACTTCGAGTGGGTGCAGTCCAACCAGGCGTACTGGTGGTCGCGGCAGGAGGTGGACGACCGGCTGGAGCGCCGCATGCTCCAGGCGTGGGACGGCGTGCTGGCCACGGCCGGCGCCCGCGGTCTCACGCTGCGCGAGGCCGCCACCGTCACCGCGGTCGAGCGGGTGGCCGACGCCCACCTCACCCGGGGGCTCTATCCCTGAGCACCGGCGCGGACGGCAACACCCCGGCAACACCCGCACCCTACCCTGATGCCACGACCTGGCATCCGCCGGACGGAGGACCTCCTCCGGCGCCTTAAGATGGACGGGCGGGCCCAGTGCTGTCGCCCGCCCGTCCGACCATCCCTGTGACGCACCCGAGGCACCGGCGCCCGGTGTCGAAGCGTCGAGCAAGAGAGGCTGTACAGATGAGCATCACGGACAAGGCTCCCGGCACCACGAGCGGCATCGACCGGGCCAGGATCGAGGAGGTCCTGGGCAAGACCCCGAAGGGGCTGCTGATCAACGGGGCCTGGCGCGACGCCTCCGACGGGGGCACCTTCGAGGTGGAGAACCCGGCCACCGGTGAGGTCATCGCCACCCTGGCCTCCGCCACCCGGGCCGACGCCGCCGCGGCCATGGACGCCGCCGCGACCGCCCAGGAGGGGTGGGCCCGCACCTCGGCGCGGTCCCGGTCGGAGATCCTGCGTGCGGCCTTCGACCTGGTTCAGGAGCGGGCGCAGGACCTGGCGCTGCTGATGACCCTGGAGATGGGCAAGCCCTTCGCGGAGGCCCTGGGGGAGGTGAAGTACGGGGGGGAGTTCCTGCGCTGGTTCTCCGAAGAGGCCGTGCGCGACTACGGCCGCTACGTGGAGTCCCCCGAGGGGAACCTGCGGATGCTGGTCACCCGCAAGCCGGTGGGCCCGTGCCTGCTGATCACCCCGTGGAACTTCCCGCTGGCGATGGCCACCCGCAAGGTCGCCCCGGCCGTGGCCGCCGGGTGCACCATGGTGCTCAAGCCCGCCCGGCTGACCCCGCTGACCTCCCAGTACTTCGCCGCCCTCATGATCGAGGCCGGGATCCCGGCCGGGGTGCTCAACGTCGTCTCCTCCGCCTCGGCCGCGGACGTGTCCGAGCCGATCATGGCCGACCCGCGGCTGCGGAAGGTCTCCTTCACCGGCTCCACCCCGGTGGGCAAGCAGCTGATGAAGGCCGCCACCGACCAGGTGCTGCGCACCTCCATGGAGCTGGGCGGCAACGGGCCGCTGATCGTCTTCGAGGACGCCGACATCGACAAGGCCGTGGCCGGGGCGATGGCGGCGAAGATGCGCAACATGGGCGAGGCCTGCACCGCGGCCAACCGCCTGCTCGTCCACGAGGACGTCGCCGAGCAGTTCGTGGCCAAGCTCGCCGAGCAGATGGGAGCCCTCACCGTCGGCAACGGCGTGGACGAGGGCGTGCAGGTGGGGCCGCTGGTGGAGGCCAAGGCCCGCGACTCCGTGGAGGCCTTCGTGGCCGACGCCGTCGAGCGCGGGGCGAAGGTCGTGGTGGGGGGTGCGCGGATCGAGGGCCCGGGCTACTTCTTCGCCCCGACCCTGCTCACCGACGTGCCCCACGACGCGCGGGTGGTGCGCGAGGAGATCTTCGGCCCCGTCGCCCCCGTGGTCACCTTCCGTGACGAGGACGAGGCGGTGGCGCTGGCGAACGCCACCGAGTACGGGCTGGCCTCCTACGTGTTCACCGAGAACATCTCGAGGGGCCTGCGGATCGGGGACCGCATCGAGTTCGGGCTGATGGGCCTCAACGTCGGGGTGATCTCCAACGCCGCCGCCCCGTTCGGCGGGGTCAAGCAGTCCGGGCTGGGCAGGGAGGGCGGGGCCGAGGGCCTGGCCGAGTACACCACCACCCAGTACATCGGCGTCGAGAACCCCTGGGGCACCCTCCCCCCGGCCGCACCCGGCACCCCCGCCTGAGACCGGCCCGGCACGAACACACTCCACATCGGTGCGGTCGCCGCAGGACGCGGCGGCCGCACCCGTTCCCGAAAGGACTGACCGTCATGACCCAGACCACGTCCGAGGTCCAGTACCGGATCGAGCAGGTCCGCCGCGTCGAGGGCACCCTGCCCGGGCCCCGGTCGCGCGAGCTGTCCGAGCGCCGCTCCGCGGCCGTCGCCTCCGGCGTCGCCTCCTCCGTGCCCGCCTACGCCGCCGACGTCGACGGCGGGATCATCCGCGACGTCGACGGCAACCAGCTGATCGACCTCGGCTCCGGCATCGCCGTGACCACCGTGGGGGGCTCCGCCCCGGCCGTCGTCGCGAGGGTCAAGGAGGCCGTGGAGCACTTCACCCACACCTGCTTCATGGTCACCCCCTACGAGGGCTACGTGACGGTCGCCGAGAAGCTCGCCGAGCTCACCCCCGGCGACCACCCCAAGAAGGCCGCGCTGTTCAACTCCGGCTCCGAGGCCGTCGAGAACGCCGTCAAGATCTCCCGCCTGCACACCGGGCGCCAGGCGATCGTCGTGTTCGACCACGCCTACCACGGCCGCACCAACATGACCCTCGCCATGACCGCCAAGGTCCTGCCGTACAAGCAGGGCTTCGGCCCCTTCGCCGGCGAGGTCTACCGCGTGCCCATGTCCTACCCGTTCCGCGACCCCGAGGGCATGACGGGCCAGGAGGCCGCCCGCCGCGCGCTGCTGCAGGTGGAGAAGCAGGTCGGCGCGGACAACGTGGCCGCCGTCGTGATCGAGCCCATCCAGGGCGAGGGCGGCTTCATCGTCCCGGCCGAGGGCTTCCTGCCGGCGCTGTCCGAGTGGTGCACCGCCAACGGCGCCGTGTTCGTCGTCGACGAGGTCCAGTCGGGCGTCGCGCGCACCGGCGAGTGGTTCGCCGTCGACCACGAGGGCGTCGTGCCCGACCTGATCACCGTGGCCAAGGGTGTCGCCGGCGGCATGCCGTTGTCCGGCGTGGTCGGCCGCGCCGAGATCATGGACTCCGTCCACGCGGGCGGCCTCGGCGGCACCTACGGCGGCAACCCCGTGGCCTGCGCGGCGGCCCTGGGGGCGCTGGAGACCATCGAGGAGTGGGACCTGATCGCCCGCGCCCGCCGGATCGAGGAGATCATCCGCGAGGAGCTGTCCCCGCTGGTGGAGGAGACCGGCATCATCGGCGAGATCCGCGGCCGCGGCGGCATGATGGCGCTGGAGTTCGTGCAGCCGGGCGGCAAGGAGCCGAACGCGGACGCGGCCAAGGCCATCGCCGCGGAGTGCCTGGAGCAGGGCGTCGTCATCCTGACCTGCGGCACGTTCGCCAACATCGTGCGCCTGCTCCCGCCGCTCGTGATCGGCGAGGACCTGCTGCGCGACGGCCTGCAGGTCTTCGCCCGGGCCATCCGCAACGCGGCCCGGTAGGCTCTCCGCCCGCTCCGCAGGGGCCCGTCCGACCGGCACGCGCCCGGGCCGGACGGGCCCCTGCGCGCACTGCGGGTCAGGCCGAGCAGCGCTGCTGCAGTTCCCGCAGCTCCCCGACAACCTCGGTGAGGCGGCGCTCGCCCTGGCGGAAGCCGTCGACGGCGTCCCGGACCTCGCGGATCTGCCCGGCCAGCTCGGCGGGGGCGGTGTCGGCGAGGGCGGTGAGCTCCTCCAGCAGCCCCAGCGGGTCCTCCCCCAGCCGCTGCGGCGCCGTGCGGGCGGTCTCGACCACCCGGGCGCACGCCCGCCGCTCCGCGGCCTCGGAGGTCCCCGGGGACGCGGAGCCCGACCCGGACGAGGCGTCCGAGGACGACGACGGCGGGGGCGCCGGGGCGCCCCCGCCCAGGGAGCAGCCGCTGAGCGCCAGGAGCAGGGCGGCGGCCGCCAGCGGTCGCCGGGCGGCGGGACGGGTGGTCGGCACGGCGGGGCCTCCTGGGGCGCACGGGGACGGGTGGGCCTCACCCTACTAGCCTGGGTCCAGCACCCGGCGGACGACGGGGTGCCGCCGCGAGGACAGGAGCCGCCGTGACCGGGATCGGAGACCTCACCGCCGTGGAACTGCGGGACGAGCTCGCGCGGGGCGGACTGGGCGCGGTCGAGACCGCCGCGTTCTTCCTCGCCCGCATCGAGGAGCGCAACCCCGCACTGGGCGCGTTCGTCCACGTGGCCGCCGGCCCCGCCCTGGACCACGCCCGCGCCCTGGACGCTCTGCCGGCCGGGGCGCCCCGCGGTCCGCTCCACGGCGTGCCGCTCGCGGTCAAGGACCTGCACGACGTCGCCGGGCTGCCCACGACCTACGGCTCGGCCGCCGTCACCGGGGCCGGCGCCCCGGCCGCGGCGGAGGACGACGACCTCGTGCGGGTGCTCGACGCCTCCGGCGCCGTCCTGCTCGGCAAGACGCAGGTGCCGGAGTTCGGTCTCAACTGCTACTCCGAGAACCTCGTCGCCCCGCCCGCCCGCAACCCGCACGACCCCTCGACGGGCGCGGGCGGCTCCTCCGGGGGGCAGGCGGCGGCCGTCGCGGCGGGCATGCTCCCCCTGGCCCCCGGCTCGGACGGCGGCGGCTCGATCCGGATCCCGGCCGCCGTCTGCGGGCTCGTGGGGCTCAAGCCCAACCGGGGCCGGGTGCCCACCGCGGACGCCCAGTCCGACGCGGCGCAGCTCGTGGTCAACGGCCCGATCGCGCGCACGGCCGAGGACGCCGCGCTGCTGCTGGACGTGCTGTGCGCCCCGGCCGCGGGACCGGCCCACGGCAACGTGGTGCACCGGGCCGTGGGCGCCGCCCCGCAGCGCTCCTTCCTCGACGGGGTGCGCGCCGTCCGGCGGGGCGAGCTGCCGTGGGGCGGGCGGGCCCTGCGGATCGGGGTCTCCACGGCGTCACCGTTCGAGTCGGCGTACGACATCGCCGTCGCGCCGGAGGCCCGGGCGGCCCTCGAGGCGGGGGTCGCGCGGCTGCGCGCGGCCGGCCACGAGGTCGGCGACGCCGAGGTCGCCTACGCGCCCGAGTACCCGCAGGCGTTCTTCGACGTGTGGACCACGTCCATGGGCACGGTGCCCCTGCCGGAGGGCGGTGCCCTGCGCCTGACGGGGCTGGCCACGGCGTTCCGCGAGCGCGCCCTGGACCGCTCCGCCGTGGAGCTCGCGCGGGCGGTGGCCGCCCTGCGGCGGATCGAGCAGGACGTGGTGCGCCAGTATGCCGCCTGGGACATGGTCCTGACACCGGCGCTCGCCATGACCCCGCGCCCGCTGGGCTGGTACTGGGAGGGCCACGACCTGGCGGACCCGGCGGGCGCCGACCAGGACTACCGCCGCCAGTGCCAGTACACGCCCTGGACGTCCCTCGTGAACGTGACCGGCCTGCCCGCGGTGACGTTCCCGACCCTGTGGACGCGGGCGGGCGGCGCCGCCGCGCCGACCGTCCCGATGGGCGTGCAGCTCATCGGCCGGCCCAGCGCGGAGGCGCAGCTGCTCGCCGTCGTCGCCCAGTTGGAGGACCAGGGACTGCCGGTCCACCGCCCCTGGCGCTAGGAGTGGCCCAGGGCCACGTCTCCCCCCTCGGGGTCGTCGCCCGGCTCGGGGCTGTCCGTGTCCTCGACGGCCCCGGGGTCCTCCTCGGGCTCGAAGCCGGACGGGTTGTCGTCGGCCGTCAGGCCGATGCCCTGGTCGTTGTCGGGGATGGTGCCCTCCGGGCCCTTGCCCCCGCCGTTCTCCTCGGTGGCCTCGCTCATGCCGTCCTCCTGGCGGTGTCGGTGACTGCTCTGTCGGTGACTGCCCGGTGCTGACTGCCCGGTGGTCTCATCCTGGCCCACCGGCCGCCGATCCTCCACCCCCGGACGAAGGAGGACCCCGGCGCGCAGGAGGACCCCGGGCGTGCGGCCACGGGCGGTCGCTCCCGGGGCGGCGGGCGCGGGGCCGGCTGCGCCGGCCCCGATCGGCGGAGGACGCGGTGCTCGTCCGGCCGCGTGCTACCCGAAACGGGCCGGAGGCTGGAAGACTGTGGGCCATGACCAACCGTGCGGGCACCGTCGCCCAACCCAGTGACCTCGTCGACCTCGGCGCTCTCCTCGACGCCTACACGGACGTCGTGCCCGACCCCTCGGACCCGGGCCAGCGCGTGGCGTTCGGGACGTCCGGGCACCGGGGCTCGTCCCTGAAGGGCTCGTTCAACGAGCAGCACATCGCCGCGATCACCCAGGCCATCGTGGAGTACCGCGCCGGCCAGGGGATCACCGGGCCGCTGTTCATGGGCAAGGACACCCACGCCCTGTCCGGACCGGCCCAGGACACCGCGCTGGAAGTGCTGGCCGCCAACGGCGTGACCGTCCTGCTGGACTCCCGCGACGGGTTCGTGCCCACCCCGGCCCTGTCCCACGCGATCCTCACCCACAACTCCGGCCGCGCCCAGGCCATGGCCGACGGCATCGTCATCACCCCCTCCCACAACCCGCCCGCCGACGGCGGGTTCAAGTACAACCCGCCCAACGGCGGACCCGCGGACACCGACGCCACCGAGTGGATCGCCGGGCGCGCCAACGAGTACCTGGAGAACGGCCTGTCCGGCGTCCGGCGGGTCCCGCTCGAGCAGGCCCGCTCCGCGGAGACCACCGGCGGCTACGACTACCTCGAGGAGTACGTGCGGACGCTGCCGGAGATCATCGACCTCGACGTGGTCCGGGCCTCCGGCCTGCACATCGGCGCGGACCCCATGGGCTCGGCGTCCGTGGCCTACTGGGGCGAGATCGCCCAGCGCTTCGGGCTGAACATGACCGTGGTCAACCCCGCGGTGGACCCGCAGTGGGCGTTCATGACCCTGGACTGGGACGAGAAGATCCGCATGGACTGCTCCTCCCCCTCGGCGATGGCCTCGCTCATCGGCAACCGCGACAAGTACGACATCGCCACCGGCAACGACGCCGACACCGACCGGCACGGCATCGTCACCCCGGACGCCGGGCTGATGAACCCCAACCACTACCTGGCGGTGGCCATCGACTACCTCTTCCGCCACCGCACCGGGTGGTCCCCCGACGCGGGCATCGGCAAGACGCTGGTCTCGTCCTCGATCATCGACCGGGTCGCGGCGTCCCTGGGCCGCCAGCTCGTGGAGGTGCCCGTGGGCTTCAAGTGGTTCGTGCCCGGGCTGCTGGACGGCTCGATCGGCTTCGGCGGCGAGGAGTCCGCCGGGGCGTCCTTCCTGCGGATGGACGGGTCCGTGTGGTCCACCGACAAGGACGGGATCATCCTCGCCCTGCTCGCCTCGGAGATCACCGCCCGCACCGGCAGGACCCCGTCGCAGCGCTACGCGGAGCTGACCCAGGAGTTCGGCGCGCCCGTCTACCAGCGCATCGACGCGCCCGCGACCCGCGAGCAGAAGGCCGCCCTGAAGAAGCTCTCCCCCGCCCAGGTGGAGACCGACGTCCTGGCGGGCGAGCAGATCACCGCCAAGCTCACCAACGCCCCCGGCAACGGCGCGGCCATCGGCGGGCTGAAGGTCACCACGAAGAACGCGTGGTTCGCGGCCCGCCCCTCCGGCACCGAGGACGTCTACAAGATCTACGCAGAGTCCTTCCTGGGCGAGGAGCACCTGGTGCAGGTGCAGCAGGAGGCCAAGGCCCTGGTGGACGCCGTCATCGCCTGACGCGCCTCAGGCGGTCGCCGGCAGCACCCAGACCGCCTCGGCGGCGAGCACCCCGACCTCGACGACGACGCCGCCGATCGTCACCGCCACCGCCCCGGCCGGGGCCCCGTGCTCCCCGAGCACGAGCTCCGCGCCGGGGCGGATCCCGGCGCCGCCCAGCCAGCGCAGCAGCGCGGGGTCGGCGTCGGAGACCCGCGCCACCGTCACCGTGATCCCGGCGGGCACGTCCGCCAGGGGCACGGCCGCGGCGGACGCCACCGAGCCGTCCCGCCGCGGGATGGGATCGCCGTGGGGGTCCCGGTCGGGGTGCCCGAGCAGGGCGTCGAGGCGGGCGACGAACTTCTCGCTCACGGCGTGCTCGAGCACCTCGGCCTCCTCGTGCACCTCGTCCCAGGCGTAGCCGAGCCGGCCGGTGAGGAAGGTCTCCAGGATCCGGTGCCGGCGCACCATCTGGACCGCCGCCTCGCGGCCGCGGTCGGTGAGGGCGATCTCGCCCGCGCCCGGGCGGCGCACCAGCCCCTGGGCCGTGAGCTTCTTGACGGCCTCCGAGACGGTGGACGGGGACAGCCCCATCCGCTGGGCCAGGGTGGTGGTCGTGACGGCCTCCGGCGACCACTCCTGGGCCAGCCAGATCGTCTTCAGGTAGTCCTGGACGGACCGGCTGAGCTCCTCCGCGCGCATCCGTCCAGGCTACCCACCCCCGGACCGGGAGGGGCCGGGGCGCGGGCTCAGCGGGCCCGGAACTTCGCGCGCTTGTGCGAGCCGTCGCAGAAGGGCTTGATGGCCGAGGCCCCGCACCGGCACAGCGCCACGGTGGCGCGCCCCGGGTCGAGCGGGCGGTCGTCGCCGTCCAGCAGCTCGTAGGCGCCGCGCACCAGCAGGGGCCCGTCGGGGCAGACGGTGATCGTCACGGGCTCCGGCGCCTCGGCGGGCTCCTCCGCCGCCGGCTCGGCGCTCACGAGACCAGCTCCTCCGCACCCGCCCGGGCCGGGTCCCCCGCGGCGGGGCGCAGCGCCGAGCGCCCCGCCTCCCAGCACGCGAGCGCCTGGCCCGCGGCGAGCGCGTCGAGGTGCAGGACGCAGCGCGCCCCGAAGAAGACGTCCGCCGCCACGTCCGGGTCGTCCACCACGAGCCCGCCGGCCATGTCGCGGGCCGCGATCTGCTCGTGGGCGGCGTCGGCCACCACGTGCTCGTCGTAGTACGCGGCGACCGCGGGCAGCCCAAGCCGGCGGAAGCCGCGGGCCAGGAACTTGGAGGGCTCCGAGGACTGGATCTCGTACATCGCCAGGTGCCCGACGATCGCCCCGCGCAGCCGCCGGTGCAGCCCGAAGAGCGAGACCGCGTTCACCCCGGCGAGCCACTCGGCGGGCACCCGGTCCACGGCGGCCCCGTAGGCGTCGTCGAGGCCGGCCTCGCGCATCCCCGCCGCGAACAGGGTGGCGTGCACCCGCTGGGGGTTGCCGCCCCCGTACTCGTCGGCCTGGATCTCCACGAGCGCGGCCTTCGCCCGCCCGCGCAGCCGCGGGATCGCCCAGGTGTGGGGGTCGGCCTCCATGAGCTGGTAGACGGACTTCAGCTGCAGGAACTCCCGGGCCTGCCCGGTGTCGGCCCGGCCGGAGAGGAACCGGGCGAGGCTGGGCCCGTCGTCGTCGGCGGCCATGGCGAACAGCGCGTCCGCGACCGCCTGCGGGGTCCGCGGGACGGCGTCCCCGGGCACCTCCGCGCGCAGCTGCGCCTCGAGGGCGCCGGCCAGGACCTGGCGCGCCCGGGCGATCTCCGGGTGGGCCTCCCACCGGTCGTCGACCCCGTCGACCCCGAGGTAGTGCAGGGCGTGCAGGACGAACAGCCCGAGCTGGACGTCCTCGTCCGCGCTCACCGCGTCCGCCCGGGACACGGCGGCGCGGGCCGCCTCCGGGAGGGCCGCGGACCGGCGCTCCGCCTCCACGGAGCCCGGGGCCTCGCGCAGGACCGCGAGCAGCTCCTCGCTGAACGGGCCGCGGGGCTGTGGTTGGCGCATGTCGACTCCTGTCCGATCCGGGCACGCGGTGGCGAGCCCATCCTACTTACCGTCACCGTGCTGATCATATGGCCGGAGGCCGACAGGACCGGGCGCGCCGAGGGCGGCGGGCAGCGACCGAGTACAGTTGGGGAGGCCCGGATCCGCGGCCGCCCCACCCCGCCGTCGAGGAGACCCTCATGAGTTCCCCCGTGCCCGGACGCACCGACACCGCCCGCCTCGGACTGGGCTGGACCCTGCACGGCGACGGCCGCACCGTCGCCCCCGGCCAGGTGGTCACCGCCCGGCAGCGGCTGTCCTGGCCGCGCACCGTCTCGATCGGCGCCCAGCACGTGGTGGCCATGTTCGGCGCGACGTTCCTCGTGCCGCTGCTCACCGGCTTCCCGCCCTCCACGACGCTGTTCTTCTCCGGCATCGGCACGGTCCTGTTCCTGCTCATCACCGCCGGGCGGGTGCCCTCCTACCTCGGGTCCTCGTTCGCCTTCATCGCCCCCATCTCGGCGTCCACGAACCAGTACGGCCCGGGGGGCGCGCTCGGCGGGGTCGTGATGGCCGGCGCGGCGCTGTTCCTCATCGGCCTGGTGGTGCAGTTCGCGGGCACGGCGTGGCTGCAGAAGCTCATGCCGCCGCTGGTCACGGGCACGATCGTGGCCCTCATCGGCTTCAACCTGGCGCCCTCGGCCAAGGCCAACTTCATGGCCGCCCCCGTCACGGCGATCGTCACGCTGGTCTCCATCATCCTCGTCTCGGTGCTGTTCCGGGGGCTGCTGGGGCGGCTGTCCATCCTGCTGGGCGTGGTCATCGGCTACGTCACCGCGGTGCTGCGCGGCGAGGTCGACTTCTCCCGGATCGATGAGGCGTGGCGCAACCAGGGCCTCTTCGGGCTGCCGCAGTTCCAGGCCCCGGAGTTCCACCTGTCCCTCATGGGCCTGTTCGTGCCCGTGATCCTCGTCCTGGTGGCCGAGAACATCGGGCACGTGAAGTCCGTGGCCCTCATGACCGGCGACGACCTCGACCCCTATGCGGGACGGGCCATCATGGCCGACGGGCTGGCCACGGTGATCGCCGGTTCGGGGGGCGGCTCCGGCACCACCACCTACGCCGAGAACATCGGCGTGATGGCCGCCACCCGGGTCTACTCGACGGCGGCCTACTGGGTCGCGGCCGTCGTCGCCGTCCTGCTCAGCGTGTTCCCCGTGTTCGGCGCGGCCGTGGCCACGGTGCCCGCGGGCGTGCTCGGCGGGGCGGCCACGGTGCTGTACGGGATGATCGGCATGCTCGGCGTGCGGATCTGGGTGCAGAACCGGGTGGACTTCTCCAACCCCGTCAACCTCACCACTGCTGCCGTGGCGATGATCGTCGGCATCGCGGACTACACCTGGGAGGCGTCCGGTCTGCAGTTCGCGGGCATCGCCCTCGGCACGGCCGCCACGCTCGTGGTCTACCACGTGATGGCCTCGCTCGCCCGGCACCGCGGGACCGTGGGCAGCGACCCCCTCGAGCCCGACACCACGCGCCTGCCCTCCCCCCTCGGCTGACGGTCCCCCGTCCGGTGGACCTCCGCCGACCCCACGAGGGGGGTTACCCGTCGGTCGGCGACATGTGGAGGGCCTGGACGGGCCCGCCTTGGTGCCCCGGTGCCCCGGTCCTAGCGTGGGGTGCGGGAGGCCGAGCAGCCGGCCCGCTCTTTCGCTGCAGGGGGAACCATGCACCACAAGCTCTCCGTCCTCGTCCACGTGGACCTCGACGGCAGGCACGTCCGCCTGGCCGTCGCCGGGTGCCTCACGGAGCTCAGCCACCGGGCCCTGTGCCCGCTGATCCGCCGCGCCCGGACCGTGGTCCCCGGGATGGTGGTGGTCGTCGACGTCACCGCCGCCCACCACGTGGAGGACTCCGCCGTGGACCGGCTGCGCCGCTCCACGGAGCACGAGGACGCCGTGCGCGGCACGCCCCCGGTGGAGTTCGTGGTGCCCGCCGAGCTGCCGGAGCACGGCACGGTGACCCGCCTGGCCGCGTGGACGGGGACCCGCGGGCGTGCCGGCGTGCGGCCGGCCGTGCCGCTGCGGCCCCTGCCCGGGAACCGGCTCGCCGGCTGAGCCGGGGCCCGGACAGGTCCCGCCGAAGCGAGGAGGGCTCACGACCGGCATCCACGGCGCGCCCATGGCGCACCGGGCCGCCCCGGAGGTCCCCAGCGGGGAGCGCTGGGCCGAGGCCGGGTGCATGGACGCGTGCCCCGGCACCGCCCGGAGCAGCTTCAGCGCCGCACGACGAGCACGGGGCAGTGGGCGTAGGCGACGCACGCGTTGGACACCGAGCCCAGCCGCGCCCCCAGCACGCCCGAGCGGCCGTGCCGGCCCAGCACCAGCAGCTGGGCGTGCTCGCTCTCGGTGATCAGCCGCCCCGCCGGGCGGCCGCGCGTCACCGTGGTGGTCAGGCCCTCGGGGACGTCGTCGCCGAACGCCGCGGCGACCGCCCGGGCGAGGATCTGCTCGTGGCCGGCGACCAGCGCCTCGTCGTCGACGAGCAGCTCGGCGTCCAGCACAGTCGCGTCCCCCGCGCACGCCAGGGCCTCGAGCGGGGCGCCGAGGCCCCGTGCGAGGCGCGCGCCCAGCCGGAGGGCCTCGACCGAGGACTCCGAGCCGTCGACCCCCACGAGGATCCGCTGATCCGACGGTGCACTCATGACAGAACCTCCTCGTTGCGACGTCCGGCGGGCCGGCAGGCCCGCCGCTGGCAGCTCGGCCCGCGGCCCCGTCCGGCCGCGGTCAGTGGCGCACGACGAGCACCGAGCACCGCGCGTGGGAGACCAGCGCCGAGCTGACGGAGCCCAGGATCATCCCGAGCACCCCGCCCGTGCCGCGCCGCCCGACCACGAGCAGCTGCGCGCCCTCGCTCTCCTCGATGAGCCGGGCGGCTGCCTGGCCCCGCAGCAGGCGCGTGGTCAGCCCGGCGGGCCGGTCCTCGCCGAAGACCTCCGTGATCGTGCG
The DNA here is from genome assembly GCF_023715525.1 of Kocuria rosea. Classification (GTDB taxonomy): domain Bacteria; phylum Actinomycetota; class Actinomycetes; order Actinomycetales; family Micrococcaceae; genus Kocuria; species Kocuria rosea_A. Next base: position 129,549 of record NZ_JAMBOG010000009.1, read on the forward strand.
CGCGAGCAGCTGCTCGCTGCTCGCGCGGAACTCCTCCGGCTCCACGACGCGGTAGCTCTCGTAGAGGATCGGGTCCTCCCAGCACAGGACCGCCTCGAGGGGCGCGCCCAGGGCCTGGGCGAGGCGGGCGCCCGTGCGCAGGGCCTCCTTGGACGACTCGGACCCGTCGACCCCCACGATGATGCGGCCCTCCGCCGGAACCTCGCTCATGCTGATCCCCCTTGCTCGGGGCGGGCCGCGTCCCGGCCCGCCTGTCGTCACGATGCGCTCCGGCCGGAACGCCCCGTGGTGTGGTTCAGCCGCGGGTCACCTGGATCCTGCGGGTGGCGGGCGGCTCGGTCTGCTCGACGACCGGGACGCGGACCTCCAGGACGCCGTCGTTGTAGGCCGCGCTGATGTCCTCGTCCCTGCACCCCGCGGGGAGGGCCAGGGTGCGGACGAAGGACCCGTAGCGGAACTCGGAGCGGTAGCTGCCCTTGTCCTTGTGCTCGGTCCGCTCCCGCCGCTCGGCCCGCAGGTGGAGCATGTCGTCGGCGACCGTGAGCTCGACGTCCTTGTCGGGGTCGATGCCGGGCAGCTCCGCCCGGATCACCACCGTGTTCCCGTCCCGGTACTCCTCCACCCGGGGCCACGACACGTCCGTCTCCCCCTCGAGGAGTCGGCGGAACGGCTCGAGCATCTCGAACCCCTCCCTGCGCATCAGTCCGGCCATGGCCTGGCTCCTTCCCGTTCACGCCGCTCCCCCGGCGCGGCGGCCGGGTCCGGCCGGCCGGTCCTGCCCGGCGGGGGCGGCACTGCTTCCTGCCTGGGCGCATCCAGCGTAAGACCGCCGCCGCGGTCGTGCCAGGGCCTGTGGCCAGCTGGCGGGCACATGACGCGCACGGCCCGCCCGGCCCCGCTCAGGTCCTGGATCCGCCGTCGCGACGGGACGATAATCGAGGCACCCCCGGGGCGCCGTCGCCGCCGGCTCCGGGCGCCGGGGACGTCGTGGACGGGGTGCTCGGTCGTGGATGACAACAAGGTGATGAAGATCGTCTACACCTTCTTCCTGGGGGCCCTGCTCGCCCTGTTCGTGGGCCTCGGCATCCAGACGTTCTACCCGGGCCCCGAGATGCCGGAGTACCCCGTGGAGATGGAGTACGGCGGGGGCGGGCCGCTCGCGGAGGGCGGTCGGCTCACGGAGGAGCAGCAGCAGGTGGAGCGGGAGTACAACCGGCAGATGGAGCAGTGGCAGGACGAGCAGAGCGACTACCACCGCAACGTCAGCATCGCCTCCCTGGCCGGTGCCGTGCTGCTGCTCGTGCTCAGCCTGCTCGTCGAGAGGCGCAACCGGGTGCTGACCAACGGCATCATGCTCGGCGGCCTGTTCACGCTCCTGTACGCGATCGGGCGCAGCTTCGCGTCGCAGGAGACCGCCACGACGTTCGCCGCCGTCTCGGTGGGCCTGGCCGTGGTGCTCCTGGTGGGCTACCGGCGCTTCTTCCAGAAGCGCGGCGGTCCCCCGCGGCCCCCGGCCGCGGACGCCCCGCGCCGGGAGACGACCGAGGTCTGAGCCGCCGGGGGGCTCACACGCGCACGGGCACGTCCTCGCGCACCACCAGCACGGGGCAGTGCGCGTGCACCAGGCACGCGGAGCTGACGGAGCCCAGCAGCAGGGCGCCGAAGCCGCCGGTGCCGCGGCGGCCGACCACGAGCATCTGGGCGCCCCGGCTGGCCTCGACCAGCTGCTCCCGGGGGTGCCCGCGCAGGAGCGTCCGGGTCAGCCCTGCCGGTGGGTCGTCGCCGAAGACGTCGGCCACCGCGCCGTCGAGGACGCGCTGCGCCTGCGCGCGGAAGAACTCGCTGTCGTACGTGCCGTACCCGGCATAGACGGGGGCGACGTCCCAGCACGTCACCGCCTCGAGGGGAGCCTCCAGGGCGGTGGCGATCCGCGCCCCCTCCCGCAGGGCCGTGCGGGACCACGCGGACCCGTCGACGCCCACGAGAATCCGCTCCGGTGATGTGCTCATGGTCGTGCTCCTCCGCTCGTGCCGGCGCTCACCGGCGGGACCTGGCGGCGGCCGCCCGTGGCGCGCCGCCGTCCTAGAAGCCGGTGGGCTCGGTCTCGAACTCCGGTTCCTCCGGCGGCTGCTCGTGGTGCAGGGGCCGCAGCGCGGCGGTGTCCTGGAACCACAGCAGCGCGTCGTAGCGCCCTCCCATCCGGGTGGGGACGTAGTTGCCGGCCTCGCGCCACGGGTGGTAGACCACCCCGATCGCCCGGTGCCCGTAGCGCCCGGACAGCCACGGCCCGGACCGGTCCGGGCCGAACACCAGCGCGGCCGGCTCCCCCAGCGCCTGGTGCAGCAGGTCCTCGTGGGAGCCGGGACGGGCCGCGGGGACCTCCATGACCTCCTCCGGGTCCCCCCAGGCCCCGGCGGCGATCACCGTGCCGGCGTACGAGGCGAAGCCCACGAGCACCACCCCGTCGGCGGCGTGCCGCTCCCGCAGCAGCTGGCCGACGTTGACCAGCCCGTCCTCGACCATGTCCGTGGCCCTCGCGTCGCCGATGTGGGTGTTGTGCTCCCAGACCAAGCCCTTGGACCCGGGCCCGTGGTGGGCGGCGAGCAGGTCCACGACGTCGGCCATGTGCGTGTCGCGCACGTTCCAGGACCGCCGGTCCCCGCCCACCATGGTGCGGTAGTAGCGCTCGGCGTCGGCGGCGACCATGGCGTTGAGCGCGGCGTCGAAGGCGTCCGGGTCCTCCCCGGCCCGGTCGAGGGTGCGCCGGCGCACCTCGGCGAGCAGGGCCACGACGTCGGCCTCGCAGCTCTGCGGCACGATCCGGGTGCTCCAGGCGTACTCGTGCGGGTCCTCGCGGTAAGGGGTGAAGCACTGCCACGCCTGCCGGGCCGCGGGCAGGGCGTCCGGGGCGTTGGCCTCGAGCCAGCCGATGATCTCGCGCAGGGAGTCCCACAGCGAGTAGACGTCCAGGCCGTAGAGGCCGACCCGCTCCGGCTCGGGCCGCTCCGCGTTGTGCTCCCGCAGCCAGTCCAGGAACTCGGCGACCTCCTCGTTGGCCCACATCCAGGTGGGCCAGCGCTCGAAGCCGGCCAGCACGCCGCGGGCGTCGAGGTGCTGGTCGTCCTGGCCGCGCACCCACCGGTTGAGCCGCCAGCAGTCGGGCCAGTCCCCCTCCACCCCGATCCAGGTGAAGCCGTGCTCCTCGATCAGGCGGCGGCTGAGCACCGCCCGCCACCGGTAGTACTCGTGGGTGCCGTGGGAGGCCTCCCCGATGCACACGAACCGCGCCCCGGCCGCGTGCTCCACGAGCCGGTCGAGGTCCGCCGCGCCCCCGAGGGGAGCGGCGAGGGAGCGGATCTGCGCGAGGACCTCCGCGGCCCGGGCGGCGTCCCGGGCCGCGGAGCGCCCGAGAGGGCTCACCGGGACGCTCCCGCGCGGCGCTCGCGGGCCGCCGAGAGGTGCTCGGTGAACCAGTCGCGCGCCAGCTGCGCGGCCCGGTCGAGGGTGCCGGGCTCCTCGAACAGGTGCGTGGCCCCCGCCACCACCTCCAGCCGGGCCGGGCAGCGCATCGCCTCCTGCGCCCGGCGGTTGAGCCCGAGCACCTCGTGGTCCTCGCCCCCGACGATCAGCAGCGTCGGGGCGCGGACCGCGCCCAGCCGCGAGCCGGCGAGGTCCGGGCGCCCGCCGCGGGAGACGACCGCCGCGACCGGTGACCCGGGCTCGGCCGCGGCCCACAGGGCCGCGCCGGCGCCGGTGCTGGCCCCGAAGTAGCCGACGGGCGAGTCCGCCGAGCCGGGCTGCCGGCGCAGCCATTCCGTGGCCGCCACCAGGCGGCGGGCCAGCAGCTCGACGGCGAAGACGTTGGCGCGGTCCCCCTCCTCCTGCGGCGTGAGCAGGTCCAGCAGCAGGGTGCCGAGCCCGGCCCGCTGCAGGACGGAGGCCACGTGCTGGTTGCGGGGGCTGTGCCGGCTGCTGCCGCTGCCGTGGGCGAAGACCACCACGCCCGCGCCCGGCGCCGGCAGGTGCAGGTGCGCCTCGAGCTCCGTCCCGTCGGCGGGGAGGCGCACGTCGGCGTCGACGGGGTACGCGGTGTCCACCGGGTCCGGGGACGGATGGCCGGGAGGCGGCAGCTGCGGCTGGTGCCGCCGGAGGGCGGAGTCGAGCAGCGCCACCACGTCCTCGTCCTGCGTCGCGGAGAAGTCCCGGTAGTGGTGGCCGACGGCCGTGAAGGACCGCGGCGTCGCGAGGCAGACGATCTCGTCGGCCTCGACGATCCGGGCCAGGGCGTCCTCGGAGGCGACCGGCACCGCGAGGACCACGCGGGCGGCGCCGAGCTGGCGGGCGATCCGGCAGGCCACGCGTGCCGTGGAGCCGGTGGCGATCCCGTCGTCGACGATCAGGGCGGTCCGGCCCGTGAGGTCGATCCGTTCCCGGCCCTCGCGGAACCTGGCCGTGCGGGCCTCGAGCACCGCCCGCTCGCGCTCCTCGATCCGCTCCAGCTGCGCGTCCGTCACCCCGAAGTACTGCAGGGTGCGCTCGTCGAGCACCCGGGCGCCCTCCTCGCCGATGGCGCCCATGGCGAGCTCGGGCTGGGCGGGCACCCCCAGCTTGCGGACCACGATGACGTCCAGGGGGGCGTCGAGGGCCTCCGCCACCACGTGGGCCACGGGCACCCCGCCGCGCGGCAGCCCCAGCACCACCACGTCCTGGCCGCGCCACGGCAGCAGCCGCCGGGCCAGCTGCCGGCCGGCGTCGGCACGGTCCTCGTAGATCGTCATGGCCCCATCACCTCTCCGGCGCGCCGGGCCGCGCGCCCGCCTGCGGTGATCTCCAGGGTAGGCAGGCGCGCGGGGCGGCGGAAGACCCGGGGAGCAGGTGACGGCCGCCGACCGCGCGGCGGCGCCCGGCCTGCCGCACCCGGCGGGTCAGAGGGGCAGCGGCAGCTTCTCGTCGAGCACGGCCCGGACGGCGGCGACGTCGACGTCGGCGACGGAGGGGTGCTCCCAGACGGGGGCGCCGTCCTTGTCCACGAGCACGGCGCGCACGCCCTCGGCGAAGTCGGGGCGCGCGATGGTGTCGACGGCCAGCCGCAGCTCCCGCTCCAGGCAGGAACGCACGCTGCCGTCGGCGGCGCCGCGCTCGAGCAGCTCGAAGGTGCGCACGAGCGAGGACGGGCTCATCCCCGCGACGTCCTCGGGGGCCGCCGCGACGATCTCCTCCAGGGTCCCGGCCCCGTAGCGCTCCTCGATCAGCTCCCACCTGTCGACGAGCGGGGACGGCTCGGGCTCGCGCGCGAAGCGGGCCAGGGCCGCCTCCGGTCCCTCCTCGACCACGGCGTCGGCGAGCGCCCCGAAGTCCTCGTCCGCCACGAAGTGGTCGGCCAGGCCGAGCGCCACGGCGTCGGCGCCGCCGAAGCGCTGACCGCCGAGGGCGAGGTAGCGGCCCACGGCGAGGCCGGGCTCCCCGCGGCGGCCGGGGCGGGAGACGCGCGGGAGGAACCAGGAGGCGCCGATGTCGGGGAAGAAGCCGATCTTCGTCTCGGGCATCGCCATCACCGTGGAGGGCCCCACCACCCGGTGGGACCCGTGCACGGAGATGCCCATGCCGCCGCCCATGCAGATGCCGTTCATCAGCGCCACGTACGGCTTCGGGTAGTCGGCGATCAGGCAGTCGAGGGCGTACTCGACGGCGAAGATCCGCCCCGCCTCCTCGACCTGCCCGCCGAGGACGGCGCCGCGGACCTGGCGGATGTCACCGCCGGCGCACCAGGCCCGGGGCGAGGCGGACGTGACCAGCACGTGCTCGACGCCGGGGTCGTCCTTCCACGCGTCCAGGGCGGCCTTCATGTCGTGGTACATCTGCGCGGTCAGCGCGTTGAGCTGCCGCGGGCGGTTGAGCACGATGTGCCCGGTGCCGCCACGGACCTCGGCGAGGACGTACTGGTCAGTGTCGGTCGGGTAGGTGGCGGTGTCCGTCATGGCTCCCACCCTGCCACGGGGACCGGCGGCATGTCATGGGTCACACGCGCGGCGGCGGCCACTGGCCCCGCTGCTCGAGGAGCCCGGCGAGGAGGTCGGCGCGGTCGGTGACGATCCCGTCGACGCCGAGCTCCAGCAGCTCCGCCATCTCCGCGGTCTCGTTGACCGTCCACACGTGCACGGCGATGCCGTGGCGGTGGGCGAAGTCCAGGAAGCGCGGGGTCACCAGCTCGAGCTCCGCCCCGCCGCGCACCCGGTGGCGCCGGGGGATCTGGACGGTGTCGAACGGCTCGATCCACCGGGCGGCGAGCCGCCGGGCGATCCGCCAGCTGGGCCCGCCCAGCCACGAGCAGGCCAGCAGCAGCCGCATGCCCTCCTTGCCGGAGGACGTGGGCACCGGCTCCCCCGTGAGCTCGCGCAGTCGGCGCAGCGTGCGCCGGCGGCGGCTCTCGGAGAAGGAGGTGACGCGGACGCGGTCCGTGGCGCCCAGCTCGTGCAGCAGCCGCGGCAGCGCGGCCACCGAGGCCTCGTCCTTGACGTCGATGTTGAACTTCAGCTCCGGGAACTGCGTGAGCAGGTCGCCCAGCCGCGGGATCCCGCACACCCCCGCGACCCGTTCGCAGCTGATCCGCTCCCAGGTCATGGCGGAGACCGAGCCCGTGGTGCCGGTGACCCGGTCGAGCGTCCCGTCGTGGAAGCACAGGACCACGCCGTCGCTCGTGGTGTTGACGTCCGTCTCGATCCACTCGTAGCCGAGGTCGCGGGCCGCCCGGAAGGCGTCGAGGGTGTTCTCGGCCCCCTCCCGGGAGAAGCCGCGGTGGGCGAGGGCCGCCGGGGACGCCGGCCGGTGCGCGGATGTGGTCACGGAGCCATTGTTACCCAGTGGTACCGGTTTGTCCCGCGCGTGACGCCCGGGGTCGGCGGCGCAGCAGGGCCTCGATGACCTGCGCCACGCCGTCCTGGGGGAACGGCGGGGCGGTGCGCCCCACCGCCTGCACCACGGCGGGGTGGCCGTCCGCCATGGCGTAGCCGTGGCGGGCCCAGGTGAGCATCTCCAGGTCGTTGGGCATGTCGCCGAAGGCCATCACCTCGTGCGGGCCGATGCCGCGCTCGGCGGCGTACTGAGCTAAAGTCCGGGCCTTGGTCAGCCCCTTCTGGCCCATCTCCACCAGCGGGGCGGCGACCGAGTGGGTCACGGACAACCGCCCGCCCACGAGCTCCGCCAGCGCCCGGAAGTACTCGTGGGGGTCGGCGGAGTCCAGCTTGGCCAGGAACTTCACGAGCCCCGACTCCGCCGGGACGCGCTCGCGCAGGGGACCCACCCGCGGGGCGCCGATCTCCATCCGGTCGCTGCGGGCCCAGCCGTGATCGGTGTAGACGCCCCCCAGGGTCTCGGCGGCGAACAGCGTCCCCGGGTGGCGGGCGGCGACCTCCTCCATGATCGCGAACGCGTCCCGGGCCGGGAACAGGCTGGACTCCACCACGAGGTCGGCCGTCAGGTCGTAGACGACTGCACCGTTCGAGCAGATCACCACGCCCTCGTGGCCGAGCTGCTCGCGCAGCGGGTCGAGCCAGCGCATGGGCCGGCCCGTCACGAACACCACGTGGATCCCGCTGTCCTGGGCGGCGCGGATCGCGTCGACCGTGCGGGGGCGGAAGCGGAAGTCGTGCCCCAGGACGGTGCCGTCGAGGTCGCTGGCGATCAACCGGATCGGGGCCCCGTCCCCGGGGACCTCCAGGGTCGGGCTCACGGACGCAGGGTCACCTCTCGTAGGTGGCGGTCAGGCAGGCGCGGGCGATGCCGTGGCTGAAGAGCTGGAAGTTCACGGCGGCGGGGCTGGCGGTCTCGTCGACGTCCACCCGCTCCTCGCCCACGGCCGTCACGCACACGATGTAGCGGTGCGCGCCGTGCCCGGGGGGCGGGGCCGCCCCGACGAACTCGTCGGTGCCGGCGTCGTTGCGGTGCTTCACCGCGCCCGCCGGCGGGTTCGACGCCGCGCCCCGCTCGAGGGACGTCACGTCCGCGGGGATGTTGGACAGGCACCAGTGCCAGAAGCCGCTGGGGGTGGGCGCGTCCGGGTCGAACATGGTGACCACGTAGCTGCGGGTGCCCTCGGGGGCGCCGGACCAGCTCAGCTGCGGGGAGACGTCCAGGCCGCCGGCACCCATGATGCCGGAGCACTGGCCCCGGCCCAGCGGTTCGCCGTCGACGACGTCCTCCGAGGTGAGGGTGAAGCCCGGCAGGTCGGGGAGGTCGGCGTACGGTTCGCGGTCGAGCACGGGGCTCTCCTTCCGTGGGGGTCCGTGGGTGCGGGATCAGGACGAGGGCAGCTCGTCCCTGCGGGGCAGCTCGTCCCTGCGGGGCAGGTCCGCGCCGGCCCGGGAGACCGTGACGCCGGCCGCGGCGGCGGCGTAGCGGAGCAGGTCCGTGACCTGCTCCCGGTCGAGGTCGTCGATGTGCTCCCTCGCCCGCGCGCCGGTGTAGCCGTGGTCGGCGAGCCAGCCGAGCGTCGCGGCCATGAAGGAGTCGCCGGCGCCCACGGTGTCGACCACCACGGCGCGGGCGGCGGGGACCTCCGCCCCGCGCGGGCCGGTGGCCCGGGTGCGGGCCCAGGGCCCCAGCGCGCCGCGGGTGACGAGGACGATGCCGGCGCCGGCCCTCAGCCACGCGGCGGCCGTCTCCTCGATGCTGCGGTTGGGGTAGAGCCACAGGAGGTCCTCGTCGGAGGCCTTCACGACGTCGGCGAGGGCGACGAGCTGCTCGGCGCGGGCCCGGGCCGCGGAGGAGTCCGGGATGATGGACGGCCGGCAGTTGGGGTCGTAGGAGACCAGGGCGGTGCGGTGGGCGAGCTCGACGGCGTGCCGCACCCTCGAGGCACCGGGCTCCAGCATCGCGCCGATCGACCCGACGTGCAGCAGCTCGGTCTCCGCGAGCAGCTCGGCCAGCTGCTCGTCGGAGAGGTCCAGGGACCAGTCGAGCTGGAAGTCGTAGGTCGCGGCGCCGTCGTCGCCGATGACGGCCTCGGCCACGGACGTGGGACGGGTGTCGGGGTCGAAGGGCAGGAGCACGCCGTTGTCCCGCAGGTGGGCCTCGACCTGGGCGCCGTAGGGGTCCTCGCCGTAGCGGCCGAGGAACTGCACCGCGTGGCCCAGTCGGGCGAGGCCGACCGCCACGTTCATGGGGCTCCCCCCGGCGTGCGCGCGGGGTTCCTGGCCCTGCTTGGAGACCACGTCAACGAGAGCCTCACCGATCACCGTCAGCATTCCCTCACGGTAGCACCCGGCCCCCGGCCCGGACCGTGTCGGCGGGGCGTAACGGGGCCCGTGACCGGTCCCCCCGTACGCCTAGAATGGACGACGGCAACCTGTGTGAGCCGCAGCGGCGCATGCGTCCCCGACCGCGCAACGAGGCGCGGCACGACACGGCCGGGCACGACGACGTCCCCGGCCGAGGAAGAGAGTCATCCTTGAGCACTCCCGAGAGCTGGTCCGAGCGCGAGGCGCTCGCCGAGGCCGTGGTTCCCCTGGTGGGCCGGCTGCACCGCGAGAACAAGGTGGTCCCCACCGTCTACGGCCGGTCCCTGGTCCACAAGTCCGTCACCCAGATCATCAAGGCGCACCGCTTCGCCCGCCGGATCGACGGCGCCGAGCTCCCGCTGGAGGACACCACTCGGCTCCTCGAGGCGCTGTCGGCGCTGGACCTCGGCACCTGCTCCGTCGACCTCGGCAAGCTGAACCGGCTCGCCCAGGCCTCCGACCAGGACCTCGACGCGTTCCTGCGCGAGGAGCTGGCCCCGGTCGTGGGCCGCAAGGAGCAGAACTTCCCGGAGACCCAGGACGTGGTGCTGTACGGCTTCGGGCGCATCGGGCGCCTGCTCGCCCGCATCCTGGTCAACCGCAACGACGGCACCGGCCTGAACCTGCGCGCCGTCGTCGTGCGCAAGAAGCCCGGCAACGACCTCGTCAAGCGGGCCTCCCTGCTGCGCCGCGACTCCGTGCACGGGAAGTTCGACGGCACGATCACCGTGGACGAGGAGAACAACGTCATCACGGCCAACGGGGTGGCGATCCAGTTCATCTACGCGAACGACCCCGCGGAGATCGACTACACCGCCTACGGCATCGACAACGCGATCGTCGTGGACAACACCGGCGTGTGGCGCGACGAGGCCGGGCTGTCCAAGCACCTGCAGGCCAAGGGCGCCGCCAAGGTCCTGCTCACGGCCCCGGGCAAGGGCGACCTGAAGAACATCGTGTGCGGCGTCAACGACCACGTCATCGACCCGCAGGACACCATCCTCTCCGCCGCGTCCTGCACCACCAACGCGATCACCCCGGTCGTGAAGGTGCTCAACGACAAGTACGGCATCAAGCAGGGCCACGTCGAGACGGTGCACTCCTACACCAACGACCAGAACCTCATCGACAACTGGCACAAGGGCGACCGCCGCGGCCGCTCCGCCGCCCTGAACATGGTCATCACCGAGACCGGCGCCGCCAAGGCCGTGGCCAAGGCGCTGCCGGAGATGGCCGGCAAGCTCACCGGCAACGCCATCCGCGTGCCCACCCCGGACGTGTCCATGGCCATCCTCAACCTGCAGCTCGAGCAGGCCCCGGAGTCCAAGGACGCGGTGAACCAGTACCTGCGGGACGTCTCGCTGAACTCGTCCCTGCGCAAGCAGATCGACTACACCGACTCCCCGGAGGTCGTCTCCACCGACTTCGTGGGCTCCCGCCGCGCCGGCGTGGTGGACGGCCTGGCCACGATCGTCAGCGGCAGCTCGCTGGTGCTCTACGTCTGGTACGACAACGAGTTCGGCTACTCCTGCCAGGTCGTGCGCGTGCTCGCCCGGATGGCGGACATCGCCATGCCGCAGTTCCCCGCCGAGCGGGTCCCGGCGGGGGCACTGTCCAGCTGACCGGCGCCTGAGGGCTCCCGGCGCCCAGGGGCCGTCTCCCGTGGGGAGGCGGCCCCTCGGCGTGTCCCGGGCCGGGGCCGGGGCAGCCCCCGGGCGGCGGTCCCCGCCGGTGCCGCCGGTAGGTCTCCGCCGGTGCCGCCGGGCGGTGTCAGCCGGTGAAGAAGGCCCCGGCGACGGCGCCGAGCGCGGCGACGTCGTCCACGTGGCACAGCTCCCGGGCGGAGTGCATCGACAGCAGCCCGATCCCGACGTCGACCGTGCGGATGCCCAGCCGGGCGGCCGTGATGGGCCCGATCGTCGAGCCGCACGGCACCCGGTTGTTGGAGACGAACTCCTGGTAGGGGACGCCGGCGCGCGCGCACGCCTCGGCCCAGATCCCGGCGCCCACCGCATCCGTGGCGTAGCGCTGGTCGGCGTTGATCTTCAGCAGCGGGCCCGCTCCGGGCTCGGGCGTGTTCACGGGGTCGTGGTGGCCCTGGTAGTTGGGGTGCACGAGGTGACCGGCGTCCGCGGACAGGCACACCGAGGCCGCGAGCGCGCGCCGGTGCTCGGCGTCCGTGCGCCCGAGGGCCGCGTCGACGCGCGCGAGCACGTCCTCGAGGAACGGCCCGGCCGCCCCGGAGCGGGTGCCGGAGCCGATCTCCTCGTGGTCGAACGCGGCGAGCACCGCGACGTGCGGCCCGGCCTCGACCGCCTCCGCCTCCCGGACCAGGGCGCCGAGCCCGGCGTGGACGGAGGACAGGTTGTCCAGCCGCCCCGAGGCGAACAGCGCCCCGTCCTTGCCGAAGACCGCGGGAGGCTGCGAGTCGGCCAGCACGACGTCGTAGCCGAGGATCCGCGCCGGGTCCACGGGCCCGTCGGCGGCGTGCTCGGCGAGCAGCGCCAGGACGTCCGCGTCCTGGGCCGCCCCGACGCCCCAGACCGGCTGGACGTGCTGCTGCCGGTCGAGGGCGAGGCCCTTGTTGGCCTCCCGGTCCAGGTGGACGGCCAGCTGCGGGATCCGGGCCACGGGGCCGGTGGCGGTCAGGTGCTCGACCGGCGCGCCGTCGTCGCCGCGCAGGACGAGCCGCCCGGCCATCCGCAGCTCCCGGTCGAGCCAGGAGTTCAGCAGGGGCCCGCCGTAGACCTCGACCGCGGCCTGGTGCCACGTGTGGGTGGTCGTGGTGGGGCGGGGCTTGAGCTTGAAGCTCGGCGAGTCGGTGTGCGCGCCGAGGATCCGGAAGCCCGCCGCGGGCGGGAGGTCCGCGGGCGTGGCCCAGGCGATGATCGCCCCGTCCCGGACCACGTAGCGCCGTCCGCGCACGCCCGGGGTCCCGGGCCCGGACCAGTCCGCCGCCTCGTCGAGCCGCTCGAACCCGGCGCTGTCCAGCCGCGCGGCGGCGGCGTGGGCGGCGTGGAAGGAGCTCGGCGAGTCCAGCACGTAGCGGCCGAGGTCCTCCACGACGGTCAGCGGGTCGGGGGCGGGGGTGCGGGCGCTGGGATCCATGCGGTCAGTCTACGGAAGGCGCTCCGGCGCGGGCTGCGGCGCGGAGGGGTGCCCGGGCCCCGCCCAGTGCCCGGGGCACGCGGGCGGGCCGGGGCACATCCAGGCGCCGGGAGGGACCGGCGCGGCGGGCACGGGACCCCAGCCGCCGGTCAGCGGCGGGAGCGGCGCGGGCACCGTCCGGGTCACCGCGACGCCGTGCTTCCGGGCGAGGCGGACCACCAGGACGGCGTAGACGACGTCGAAGACCACGGTGAGGGCCGCCGCCACCCAGGAGGACTCCGTGGCGTTCGGGTCCGCCCAGCCGACGGCGGCGAGGAGGGTGACGACGACGTTGTTGGCCACGTGCAGGCCGATGGCGGCCTCGAGCCCGCCGGTGCGCCAGCTGAGCCAGCCGGCGACCACGGCCATGACGGCCACGGAGAGCAGCCCCCAGACGTCGTAGAAGTGCGCGAACGTGAACAGCGGCACCGGCAGCAGGACGGCGAACACGGGCCGCCGCACCCACCGGCCCACGGTCTGGAGGAGGTAGCCGCGGAAGACCAGCTCCTCCGCCGCGCACTGCAGCGGGACCACGAGCACGACCATGGCAAGGATCAACCCGAAGCCCTCGACCGGCTGCGGGGCGGAGAGCTCCCCCAGCACCAGCAGCTCGAACAGGCTGACGGCGCCGTAGCCGATCACGTAGATGGTCAGGGCCACGGCGAGCGTGCGCGCCAGGAAGGCCCAGCGCAGCCGCCCGGTCACCGACAGCAGCAGGCCCACCGGACGGGGGCCCATGACGAGGCGGGCGAGGAGGATCGCGGGGATCATCAGGACGATCGAGAAGAACATCATGAAGAAGACCGCCGGGTCCATGACGTCCAGCGCCAGGGGGTCGGCGAAGAGGTCGTCCAGGGCGTCCTGGCCGCGGGTGCTCATCACGCCCACGGCCCAGACGACGCCGAACACGACGGTCACCAGCAGGTAGACGGCACCGAAGACGACGAGCTCCACGAGCGGTTTCCACCACCGGTGCTCGGGGTCGGCGTGGCCGAGCCGGTGGAAGGGCAGGAGTCGGGGGCCGGCGTCGCGGCGGCGGTGGTCGCCGTCGTCGGACACCGGGCCCCAGGGGGCGGTGCGCAGGGTCATGGCTCCACGCTAGCCGCCCCGGCGGCTTCCCGGCAGGAATCGGACCCGTGGACCGGCTCCGTGCCCGGGCAGGGCCCGTGCGTCTCCGGTGCCGGGCTCAGCGGGCGTAGCGGTCGACGAACGCGGCGAGGATCTTCTCCGGCTCGGTCACGGGCGGGCCCGAGCGGATCCGGTCCTTGACGTGCTCGGCGTCCTCCGCCGGGAAGTAGCCGTGGTCCTTGTAGGCCTCGATCCGGTTCAGCAGCGCCGGGGCGTCGAGCTCGGGGTGGAACTGGGTGGCGTAGAGGTTCTGCTTGACCCGGAACATCTGCACGGGGCAGCCGGTGCCGCTGGCGAGCAGCACCGCCGAGGGCGCGAGCGTGCGCGTGCCCTCCTTGTGCCCCACGAAGCCGTGGAAGACGGGCGGCAGCTCTCGCAGCAGCGGGTCCCGCCGCCCCTCCTCGGTGAGGGTCACCTCGATGACGCCGATGTCCTCGCCGTGGGCACGGTCGACGACCCCGCCCTGGTGGGTGCCGAGCGTCCCGACCCCGTAGCAGGCGCCGAGGAAGGGGAAGTCGCGGGCGACGACCTCGTCGAGCAGCTCCCGCATCTCGGCCTCGGCCCGCCGCTGCACCTCGGACTTCAGCTCGGGCGGGTCCGAGGAGTTGAAGGGGGAGCCGCCGATGATGACGCCGGAGTAGCGCTCGAGGTCGACGGGGGGCATGGGCCCGGACTCCAGCCGGACCCGGTGCAGCCGGCCCTCCCGCAGGCCGCTGAAGCGGAGGACGGTCTCGTACTCCTCGTCCGCGACGTCGTCCTCGGCACGGGTGGCGAGCAGCAGGAACGGTTTCATGGCGTCCATCCTATTCAGCGCCGAGGTCCTCCCCTGCCACCTCTGACGAGGTGCCGAGCCCCCACACCGCCGGGCTCAGTTGCGCCGGGCCCCCACGGTGCCTGCGATTCCCCACGATGGACCGTGGGGAATCGCAGGCACCGTGGGGGCCCGGCAGGATGGGCTGGGGGCTCGGCAGGGGATCAGGGGGTGATGCGCTCCCGGTGCGCGTACGCGTTGAACGAGCTGCCCCGGCTGAAGCCGAGCAGGGTGACGCCCGCCTGGTCGGCGAGGTCCACGGCCAGCGCCGAGGGCGCCGAGACGGCCGCGAGCGCCGGGACGCCCGCCATGTACGCCTTCTGGACCAGCTCGAACGAGGCCCGCCCCGAGACCTGGAGCACGGTCGAGCGCAGGGGCAGCAGCCCCGCGCGCAGCGCCCAGCCCACGACCTTGTCCACGGCGTTGTGCCGGCCGACGTCCTCGCGCACGCACAGCAGCTCGGGCGCGGCAGGACCGGCCACGGCGGCGTCGTCGGGAAAGCGGAAGAGGCCGGCGGCGTGGACGCCGCCGGTGCTGGAGAACAGTTTCTGCCCGGTGCGCAGCCGGTCGGGCAGGGCGAGCAGGGCGGGGACGGGCAGGCGGGCGGGGTCGGCGGCGGGGTCGTGGGAGGAGACCTTGGTGACCGCCTCGATCGAGGCCGTACCGCAGACACCGCACGACGACGACGTGTAGACGTGCCGCTCCATGGAGGTGTCCGGCAGGGCGACTCCCGGTGCGAGCCGCACCTCGACCACGTTGTAGGTGCGCTGGCCGTCCGGGCCGATGCCGGAGCGGTAGTCCATCTGGGAGATCTCCGCCATGGAGCGCACCACGCCCTCGGAGACGAGGAACCCGGCCACGAGGTCGAAGTCGTTGCCGGGCGTGCGCATGGTGACCGTGAACGGGCTGCCGTTGAGCCGGATCTCGAGGGGCTCCTCCCCCGCCAGGGTGTCCGCGCGGCCCGCGGCGGTGCCGTCGGCGGTGTACCGGTGCACGCGGCGGCGCTGGGATGCTCGGGTCATGGTGGTCCTCCGGTCCGGGTCCGCACGGGGCACGGACCCTTCCCGGAATCCTAGGCCCGCGCGCAGAGGACGGCCGAAACACGGTAATTACCCATCAGTAACGTCGGGTGAAGTGGGGACAGTCCAACACTGTTCATTTTCATAGACTTTCGTCTAGTGTTGACGTGTCAAGGGATGACGCCGGCAGAGCTGCCGGACGATTCCCTCCGGCGACTCACCGCCGGTCCGCGGCTCCGCGCGCTGCAGCGCGGTCGTCGCACCGGGACCGCCGGCCCCCTCGATCAGGGGCCGTCGCTCCCGGCGCTCACGCGGACACCGCACGGAACGCCCGGCACGACCTGCGCACTGATCCCGCGCAGTCCTCCCTCACCGCTCTCTCGCAAAGGCACCCCCATGAGCACTGCACCGCAGAACCCCCTGTCCCCGTCCGGCCCGGAGGCCGGCAAGAACCGCCGCGCCGGCAAGGCCGTCCTGGCCGGCGTCGTCGCCGTCGGACTGCTCGCCGCCGGCGGGGGCACCTTCGCCAAGTGGTCCGAGGAGCACGCAATCGCCTCCGACGACATCGTCCGGGCCGGCGAGCTGTCCATGACGGCCCCGAAGGTCTCCTGGACCGACGGGCAGGGCAAGCCGATCGACGTGAGGTCCTACCGGATCGTCCCCGGAGACACCATCCAGCTCCACGCCTCGACCACGATCACCGCGGTGGGCGACACCCTCAACGGCAGCCTCGAGCTGAAGCTCCCTGCCGCGCTCGAGGCGGAGATCAAGCAGCTCGACGAGGCGGGCTACGTCGACTACGACGTCACTCTGAGCCGCAACGACAAGACCAAGTCCGCCGACGATTCGTACCCGATCACCGACGCCGACGACGGAACCACCGTAGAGGCCGTCGCCCAGTTCACCTGGGACGCGCAGAAGACCACGGGCAGCGCCGGCGAGCGGGTCACCCAGGCGATGGCCGGCACCAGGCTCGTCCTCGCGCAGCAGTAGCCGCGCCGGGCTGGGACCAGCCCGTCGAGGCCGTGGGACGGTGCCACGCCCCGCCCCACGGCCTCCCCACCCGTTCCTCGTCTCGTCCCCCAGAGGCCCCCATGACGCCCCGTCCCTCCTCCCGGCTCCCGGTCCTCCGCGCCGCCGCAGCGGCCGTGCTGGCCGTGACCCTCCTCAGCAGCGGTATCGGCACCGCGGCACGGTGGTCCGACGACGCACCGCTCGAGCTGCAGGCCATCTCCACCGGAGTCCTCGACCTGCGGCTCGACCCGGCCCGGATCGTGCTGGAGCACACCGACCTGGCGCCCGACGCCGTCGGCACGGTCCGGACGCAGACCGTGCCCGTGGACGTCACGCACCTGCCGAGCCTGCCCGGCCTGGCTCCGGGCGACACCGTCGCCGTCACGACCCGCGCGCATCTCGATGTCGAGGGCACCAACCTGGCGGCGAGCCTCGTGGTGGACCCCGGAGTTCCTGCCGGCAGCCCCCTCACCACGGCCGTCCGTGCCGCCCCGGAGCTCGGCGCCCCGGTCGCGCCCAACACCTGGTCGGTCACCCCCGCCCACGGCGGGGCGTACGACGTCACGGTCACCTACCGCGTTCCGCTCGACGTCCCCGGCCCGCAGGCCGGCGGCACACTGGGCACGCCCCGCCCGACCGTCACTCTCGCGCAGATCTGACCCCAGGAGTTCTCATGCGGCTGCCCCCCACCCACCGCGAGCCGATGGCCTTCGTCCTCGGCGTCCTCGCCGTGCTGGCCGCGGTCGTGCTCGCGACCCCCAGCGGCGCCACGCAGGCCAAGTGGGCGGACCAGCAGGCCGCCGCCGCACCGGCCATGTCGCTGGGACGGATCGGCCTCGGGGTCGCCCCCGCGGGATCCACGGCGACGCTGACGAACACCTCGGACTTCGGCGTCGGGTACCGGCCCGTCCAGGTCTCCCTGCTCGACCGCTCGGGCAGGCCGATGAGCCCGCCGAGCGGCATGACGTTCGAGTACCGCACGGGCACGGGCTGCACCACGGCAGGCGTCCCCGCACGGTGGGCCACCACCTCCGGAGGGCAGGGCCCGGTGGCGGTCGGTGATCCCGCGGCCCCGCTCCGGCGCGGCGGCTCCACCGGGATCTGCCTCGCGGTGTCGACGAACGCCGCCGCCGAGGAGGCGCTGCGCCCCCTGGACGGACAGCGGCTGCAGGTGGTGACCACCGTGGAAGCCGTTCCCGCCGGCGGCGGGTCGTGGGCCGATCGCCGCACCTGGGCGATGGACTACGTCGTGGACGCCCCGCCGGCGCAGGTCACGGGGAAGGTGGTCCCGGGCACGTGCACCGCGAGCGGCGATGCGGTGAGCCTGAAGTGGGACTGGACCGGCACCGCTGCCGTGGACCGCTGGGAGATCTGGATCCGGCCCCTGGACGGCACCGAGACCCCCGCCGTCGTCGGCCTGCCGGCCGCCGCGCGCAGCGTCCAGCTGACGGTGGACAGGTTCCCGAAGACGGCTGCCGGCGCGCGGTCCTACGACGTGGTGGTCCGCGCCTTCCCGGCGGGGTCGTCCGCCTCCGTCGACAGCGCCCCGGTCCGCGGGTTCAAGGTCCCCGGCAACAGCAACAAAGTCCAGTGCGAGTGAGGGCACCGATGACCACCCTGATCCGCCGGACCGCCCGGCTCCTGCTCGTCGCCCTGCTGACCGCGGTCTCCGCGCTGCTGGCCGCGATCGTCGTCGTCCCGCTGCTGGCCGGGTGGGTGCCGCTGACCGTGCTCTCCGGCTCCATGGAACCGACCGTCCCGACCGGCAGCCAGGTCGTCGTCGAACCCCTGGACGGCGAGGACGACGCCGCCCGGCTGGGCGTGGGCGACGTCGTGACCTTCATGCCCCGGCCCGACGACGCGACCCTGGTCACCCACCGGATCGTCCAGGTCGCCTACGACGGCGAGGGGAAGCCGGCCTTCACGACCCAGGGGGACGCCAACGCCGACCCGGACGAGGGCGAGGTCACCGCCGTGCAGCTGCGGGGCCTCGTGAAGTACCACGTGCCGTACGCGGGCTGGGCCGCGACCCTCCTGGACCAGGAGCAGAAGCGGGGCGGGATCGTGCTGGCAGCCGCGGCCCTGTCCGGCTACGCGCTGTGGCAGGCGGTGGGCGCGCTGCGCGACGGCCGTGCGCGCCGGACGTCACGGCCCGCCGCCGAGAACGCCGGACCGGCCCCTCCCGTTGACACCGTCCCCGCTACCCGATAAGCACGGGCCATGGACGGAACACCGCTCAAGCCCCTGCCCGAGAACTGGAACCGCGCCCTGGTGGTCGTCGCCCACCCGGACGACATGGAGTTCGGCGCCGCCGCGGCCGTGGCCCGCTGGACGGGGCAGGGCAAGGAGGTCGTCTACTGCCTCGTCACCAGCGGCGAGGCCGGGATCGACGGGATGGACCCGGAACGCGCCGGCCCGCTGCGGGAGGAGGAGCAGCGGGAGTCGTGCCGGGTCGTGGGCGTGGACCGGGTGGAGTTCCTGCGCCTGCCGGACGGTGTCCTGGAGTACGGCGTGGCGCTGCGGCGGCGGATCGCCGAGGTCGTCCGCCGGCAGCGCCCCGATGTGGTGATCACCAACAACTTCCGCGACACCTGGGACGACGCCACGAACCTGAACCAGGCCGACCACATCGCGGTGGGCCGCGCCACCCTGGACGCCGCGCGCGACGCCGGCAACCGGTGGATCTACCCGGAGCAGCTGGTGGACGGCTTGGCCCCGTGGCCCGGGGTGGTCGCGGTGTGGGCCGCGGCCTCCCCGGGCTCCCGGCACGCCGTGGACGTCACGGACACGTTCGACGCCGGCGTGGCCTCCCTGCGCGCGCACCAGGCCTACCTGGAGGGCCTGGGGTGGGCCGACTTCGACCCGGACGCCTTCCTGCGGGGCAACGCCCGCGCCGTGGGCGAACGGGCCGGGGTCGAGCTCGCGAGCTCCTTCGAGGTCCTGCCCCTGCGGTGGGGCGGCACCGACGACTGACCCGGCCGGGTCAGGAGGCGGGCCGCGGCTCCCGCAGGACCACCAGGGCCAGGACGACGGCGGCCACGACGAGCGCCGCCACGAACCCGACCGCACCGCCCCAGCCCGAGCGGGTGTAGAAGACGCCGCCGGCCGAGCCGAGCACCGAGGACCCCGCGTAGTAGAAGAGGGTGTAGAGCGAGGACGCCTGCGCCGTGCCCGTTCGCGAGCGCACCGGCACCCACCCGGAGGCCACGGCGTGCGCCGCGAAGAACCCGGCGGTGAACAGCAGCAGCCCCGCGACCACCACGGGGATCGACGGGACGAGCGTACCGAGCAGGCCCGCGAGCATGAGCGTGCCGCTGCCGGCCAGGACCACGCGCCGGCCCCGGGCGGCGGCGGCGCGCCCGGCCGTCCCCGAGGACCAGGTACCCGAGAGATAGGCGAGGAACAGCAGGCTCACCACGGTCTGGGACACCCCGAACGGCTCCTCGCCGAGGTGGAAGCCGAGGTAGTTGTAGATCGCCACGAACCCGCCCATGAGCAGGAACCCCTGCAGGTAGAGCACGACCAGGCCGGCGTCCGCGAGGTTCGCGCGCAGCCGCCCGAGCAGCCCGCCCGGTCCGGTGAGCCGGACGCTCTGGCGCACGAACCCGCGCTGGCGCGGGGCGAGGAGGACGAAGCCCACGGCGGCGAGCGCGGCGAGCACGCTCACGGTGATGGTCCCGGTCCGCCAGCCGAGGGCGTCGCCGACGGGCGCGGCGACGATGCGCCCGGCCAGCCCGCCCAGGCTCGTGCCCGCCACGTAGGTGCCGGCGGCGACGGCGGAGTGCCGGCTGTCGACCTCCTCCGCGAGGTAGGCCATCGCGACGGCGGGGATCCCGCCCAGGGCCGCGCCCTCCACGAAGCGCAGGACGACGACGGCCTCGAAGCCCGGGGCCAGCGGCATCGCCAGCCCCAGCACCGTGGCGGCGGCGACGGCCACGACCATGGTCCGCAGCCGGCCCCAGCGGTCGGAGACCACCGACCACGGCAGGACGGCCACGGCCAGCCCGAGCGTCGCGGCGGAGACCCCCAGCGACGCCTGCGCGGCGTCCAGGCCCAGGTCCGCCGCCATCAGGGGCAGCACGCCCTGCACGGAGTAGAGCTGGGCGAACGTGGCCACCCCGGCGCACAGCAGCGCCAGCAGGACGCGGCGGTAGCCCGCGCTGCCCCGCTCGTAGCCCTCCCAGCCACCGGGCGGGACCGGCTCAGCCACGGCGCGCGGCGCGCGGCCCCGAGGCCCCGGAGCGCAGCCCGGCCACGGTCCACAGCGCCAGGAGCAGGAACAGGGCGAGGTAGGGCAGGGTCGCCACGACGTCGAGCACGGGCCCGGGCACGCCCGCGGGACCCAGCCACGCGTCCCAGCGGATGGGCCCCACGTAGAGGCCCACGGCGGTGACCCCGCCGAGCACGAGGGCGGCCGTGCGCGCGCCGCCCCGGAGGAACGCGGGCCACGCCTCGACCCACAGCGCCGTGAGGACGACCGGCCACCACACGTGGTGGTGGGACCACGTCACCGGGGACATGTACATCATGACGAGGGCGTTGACGGCCACGATCGACAGGGTCATCCCGCGGGCCGCGAGCACCCGGATCAGCAGCGCCACGCCCACGACCATCGCCAGGATCAGCGCCCAGCGCAGCACGGGCTCGGCCCCGGCGGGCACGCCCAGGTGCAGGAGCACGCCCTGCAGCGAGACGTTGTCGATGTACGCGGTGTTGCCGACCCGCTCGTCGCTGACCACGGCGTCCGTCCAGAACACGACCGCGTCCCGGGGCAGCGCCAGGAACCCGACCAGCACGGTCGCGGCGAAGGTGAGGCCCATCGTGAGGATCGGCCTGAGCTCCTTGCGCATGAGGAACACGAGCCCGAACGCCAGCGGGGTCAGCTTGATCCCGGCCGCCAGCCCGATCCAGAACCCGCGCGGGAGCCGGCCCAGCAGGGTGTCGTCGCGGGTGCGCAGGAGGTCGTAGGCCACGAGGGCCAGCAGGAGGGCGTTGATCTGCCCGAGCCCGGCGTTGCGCATCCACGGCCCCGACCACAGCAGCACCGCCGTGCCCGCCGCGACGGCGGTCGCCGGGCCCAGCAGGGCCTGTAGCGGCAGCGGCCGGCCCCGCTGGGCGGCGTAGCGCAGCAGGGACCGGGACAGGACGGCGGCGATCCCGATCGTGGCGAGCACCAGCGCGAGCTCGGTCAGCCACTCCGGCAGGTAGGCGAGCGGGACGAACAGCAGGGCGGCGAACGGCGGGTAGGTGAACGGCAGGCCCCCGTCGTCGTGCAGGCTCAGGCCGGGGCCGTAGAGCTCGTCGGCGAAGCCGTGGCGGTCCACGACGGCCATGCCGCCGAGCCGGTAGACGTCGAGGTCGATGCTACCGTCGAGGGCCAGCCACAGGGAGCGGACCACCGCGGCGGCCAGGAGCAGCCAGGCGAGGGCGGCCGGCGCCGCGGCGCGCGCCGGGCGGCCGGCGCGGATCGGTGCGGACGTGGACGGAACGGTCACCGGGGCCTCAGTTCTTGAAGGAGTGGACGGGGGCGGGGATCCGGCCACCGCGGGCGACGAACGCGGCGTTGCCGAAGCCGTTGACGGGCAGGACGGGGGCCCGGCCGAGCAGGCCGCCGAACTCCACGGTCTCCCCCACCCCCAGCCCCACGGCGGGGATCACCCGCACCGCGGTGGTCTTGGAGTTCATCACCCCGATCGCGGCCTCGTCCGCGATCATCGCGGACAGCGTCGACGCCGGGGTGTCGCCGGGCACGGCCACCATGTCGAGGCCCACCGAGCAGATCGCCGTCATGGCCTCGAGCTTGTCGAGGGAGATCGCGCCGAGCTGCACGGCCTCGATCATCCCGATGTCCTCGGAGACCGGGATGAAGGACCCGGACAGCCCGCCCACGTGGCTGCAGGCCATCAGCCCGCCCTTCTTCACGGCGTCGTTGAGCACCGCGAGCGCCGCCGTCGTCCCGTGCGCGCCCACGCGCTCCAGGCCCATCTCCTCGAGGATCCGGGCCACGGAGTCGCCCACCTCGGCGGTGGGCGCGAGCGCCAGGTCCACGATGCCGAACGGCACCCCGAGCCGTTCGGCGGCGAGCGCGCCGACGAGCTGGCCGGCGCGGGTGATCTTGAACGCCGCCTTCTTCACGGTCTCGGCGACGACGTCCATGGGGGCGCCCCGCACCTCCTGGAGGGCGCGCTTGACCACCCCGGGCCCGGAGATGCCCACGTGGATCTCCACGTCGGGCTCCGCCACCCCGTGGAAGGCCCCCGCCATGAACGGGTTGTCGGAGACCGCGTTGGCGAACACCACGAGCTTGGCGCAGCCGAAGCCGTGCCGGTCGGCGGTGAGGTCCGCGGTCTCCCGGACCACCTCCCCCATCCGCGCGATCGCGTCCATGTTGATCCCCGCCCGAGTCGAGGCGACGTCCACGGACGCGCAGACCGTCTCCGTGGTGGCCAGGGCCTCGGGGATCGAGTCGATCAGGGTGCGCTCGCCCGGCGTCGCCCCCTTCGAGACGAGGGCGGAGAAGCCGCCGATGAAGTTCACGCCCACGGCGGCGGCCGCGGCGTCGAGGGTGCGGGCGAACGCGACGTGGTCCGCGTCCGCGCTGGCACCGGCCACGAGGCTGATCGGGGTCACCGACAGGCGCTTGTTGATGATGGGGATGCCGAGCTCGGCCTCGATCCCGTCGGCGACCTCCACGAGCCGGGCGGCGTGGCGGACGATCTTGTCGTAGATCCTCCGCCGGGCCCGTTCGCCATCGGAGTCGGCGCAGTCGAGCAGGGAGATGCCCATGGTGACGGTGCGGATGTCGAGCTTCTCCTCCTCGATCATCCGGAGGGTCTCGAGAATGTTGTCGGTGCGGTCCACGGGGGTCTCTCCGGTTCGGGAACGAGCGGGCGGCGTCCGGTCAGATGGTGTGCATGGCCTTGAAGATCTCCTCCGACTGCAGCTGGATGCTCAGCCGTTCCTGCTGCTCGACCTCCCGCATCGCCTCCCGCACCTGCTGGATGCTGTGCTCGGAGCGGCTGAGGTCGCACAGCAGGATCGCGGTGAAGTACTCGTCCATGAGCGTCTGGGAGACGTCGAGGATGTTGACGCCCAGCTGGGCGAGCTTGGTGGTGACGGCGGCGAAGATCCCGACGTGGTCGAGACCGGTCACGGTCATGATGGCGCGCATGGCAGGGCTCCTCGGACGGTCGGCGGGGTCGGTCCCTACTCTAAGCCCGGGCCCGGGTCCCCGGCTCCCGTGGGACCCCCGTCGACGGCGGCCGCCTCAGGCCGCACCGGCCCCCTGGTCCGCGCCGGCGCGGGTCTGCTCGAGGGCGTCGGCCAGCACGGCGCGGAGGTCGCCGCCGCGCCGGTGGGCCTCGCGCTGGCGCCGGGCGCCGGAGCCGTCGCGCAGGACGTCGGTGAGCACGGCCTCGACCGCCGGCTCCTCCCCGTACTCGGCGAGCACCGGGCGCACCAGCTCGAGCAGCTCGGTGACGACGTCCCCGGCCGGCACGGGGGTACCGGTGCGCGGGCTGACCAGCTGCCCCTCGACGCCCGAGCGGCTGGCCTCCCACATCCAGGCGCGCAGCAGCGTGGTCCGCACGGGCAGCGGCGGCACCCCGGCACGCCACTCGCGCGCGGCCGTCTCGACCAGCGCCCGGACCAGGGCGGCGAGCACGGCGGCGTGCTCGGCGCGCAGGCACACGTCGGCGACCCGCACCTCCACGGTGGGGTGGTTGCGGGAGAGCCGGGCGTCGAAGTAGAGCTGGGCGGCGTCCAGCGGCACGCCCGAGGCCAGCAGCTCCTCCACGTAGCGGTCGTAGGCCTCGGCCGAGCCGAGGACGTCGTTGGGCCCGGCCGAGGGCCACCGGCTCCACGCCTGGTAGCGGTAGCTGCTGTAGCCGGAGTCGGCGCCCTGCCAGAAGGGCGAGTTGCTGCTGAGCGCGAGCAGGGCGGGCAGCCACACCCGGATCCGGTCGAGGACGGCGACGCCCTCCTCCCGGGACTCCACGGCCACGTGCACGTGGAAGCCGTTGGTGAGCTGCTCCCGGGCCGTGAGCCCGAACCGGTCGACGAGCTGCAGGCAGCGCGGCGCGGGCACCACGTGCGGCGGCGCCGTCGAGGGGGCGGTCGGCAGGGCGACGGCGCGGCCGCCGACCCGGGCGGCGACGACGTCGGCCAGCGCGCGGCCCTGCCGGATGGTCTCGAGCTGCTCGGCGAGGGTGGTGCGCGGCGGGCCGATGATCTCCAGCTGCTCCTGCTGCAGCTCGGAGGCGACGCGGTGGCCTCCCGCCGGGGACTCGCCGGCCTGCTCGTGCAGGTCCACGGCCCACTCCCCCGCCGGCAGCGGATCGAGCGTCACCGCGTCCACCAGCAGCAGCTCTTCCTCGACCCCGAACGTCCGCACCGAACCTCTTTCCCACGCGTTTGCTAAGCAGTCTTACCGACATGCGCAGAGAACGATATCACCGCCGCGCCGCACGCCGGCACGCCGCCCCCGCCACCGACCTTCAGGGTGCCCTGCCGAGATGACCGCGGCCTGAACAGCCGGGGCACGCCGGACGAAGAACCCCGGGACCGGGGCACGGGGACCGGAGCCCGTGCGTCACCGTCCGCGGGCGTGGGCCAGGCGGAGGATCCGGTCGGGACGGTAGCCGGACCAGTGCTCCGTGGCGGTCTCCACCACCGGGACCTGCTGGTGGCCCAGCTCCCGGACGTGGGCGAGGGCGCCGTCGTCGGCCGTCACGTCGACCAGGCGGAACGCGATGCCCCTGCGCTCGAGCGCCCTGACCGTCGCCCCGCACTGCACGCACGCCGGCTTGGTGTAGACCGTGACCGCCGCGGCCCCTGCCGGGCCGGTGGGTGCTAGCCCTTCCGCCACTCGTCGCTCGTGAGGTGGGAGCCGGCCTGCGGGCCCATCTGCACCATGCCGCCGTCGACCACCCAGGACGCACCGGTGACGTACGCGGAGGCCGGGGAGGCGAGGAACGCGATGACCGAGGCGATCTCACGGGCGTCCCCGGGCCGGCCCAGCGGGACGCCGGGACGCCGTGTGCGCCGCGGGTTCTCGTCCTCCTGCCCCGTCATGGGGGTGGCGATCTCGCCCGGGGCCACGGAGTTCGCGGTGATCCCGTGCTCGCCGAGCTCCAGCGCGATCGTCTTCACCAGTCCGCCGAGCCCGTGCTTGGCGGCGTCGTAGGCGCTCGAGCCCACGCGCGGCAGGTGCTCGTGGACGCTCGTGACGGCGATGAGCCGCCCGCCCCGGCCCGCGGCCACCATGTGCCGGGCGGCGGCCTGGAGGCACACGAACGCGCCGTCGAGGTCCGTGGCGAGGACCTTGCGCCAGGTCTGCAGGGGGGTGTCCAGGAACGGGACGTTCGCCCCCGTCCCGGAGTTGGCGACGAACACGTCGAGCCCGCCGAGCTGCTCGGCGAGGGAGTCGACGACGGCGCCCGCCCCCTCCAGGTCCGTGGTGTCCAGCCGCGCGACCACGGCCGTGCGGTCGTAGGTGCGCACCTCCTCCGCCGTCTGCTGGGCTCCGGCCTCGTCCTGGTGCCACGTGATGCCCACGTCCATGCCGGCCGCGGCGAGGGCGACCGCCGTCGCGCGCCCGATGCCGGAGTCCGAGCCCGTCACGATGGCCGTTCGAGGGGTGAAGTCCATGGTCGCGCCTTCCTGTCGTCGGAGGGACCGGCCCGGCGGCGGGCACGGCCCGGGATCATCAGCCTACGTCCGGTCGCGGCCCGA
The DNA here is from genome assembly GCF_023715525.1 of Kocuria rosea. GTDB lineage: Bacteria > Actinomycetota > Actinomycetes > Actinomycetales > Micrococcaceae > Kocuria > Kocuria rosea_A. The sequence goes on from NZ_JAMBOG010000009.1 coordinate 155,675, forward strand.
GGCACAGGGTCCGCGGCACAGGGGCAGGGGGACCGGGAGGTGACGCCGGCGGAGCATTGCGGCGCGCCCGGAAGGGGAGGATCCTGGTGAGCACCGCGCTGTCGAGGAGGCAGTCATGAGCCAGCAGCACCCGTCGGACAACAGCTCGTGGGACCGCTCCGGCGCGAGCACCCCCAAGGCGCGGCGCCACGAGCTCGTCGCAGCGGAGAAGCAGCAGTTCGGGGGCATGAAGCCCGGCTCGGCGTTCTTCGGCTGGCTGACGGCCACCGGCATGGCGGTGCTGCTCACGGCCCTGCTGGGTGCCGTGGGCGCCGGGCTGGGGGTGGCCACGACCACCGACACCGGGCAGATCGCCGAGCAGGTGGCCCAGGACGCGCCCACCGTGGGGGTCGTCAGCGGGATCGTGCTGGCCCTGGTCCTGTTCCTGGCCTACTTCTGCGGGGGCTACGTGGCCGGGCGCATGGCCCGCTTCGACGGCGTGAAGCAGGGCATCGCCGTGTGGCTGTGGGCGATCGTCATCGCGCTCGTCCTGGCGCTCGTGGCCGCGGTGGCCGGTGACCGGTTCAACGTCCTGCGGGACCTCAACAGCTTCCCGCGGATCCCGATCGGCGAGGGGCGGCTGACCACCGGGGGCCTCGTCGCCCTGGTCGCCGCCGTGTTGATCCCCCTGCTCGGCGCGGTGCTCGGCGGCATCGCCGGGATGCGCTTCCACCGGCGGGTGGACCAGGTCGCCGCCGACCACCGGGCCGGGCTGACGAGCTAGAACTCCAGGACCAGGCGGCCCCGCACACCGCCGGCCTCGAGCCGGCGGTGGACCTCGGCCGCCTCCGCCGCCGGGTGCACGCCGGCCACCCGCAGGGTGAGGACCCCGTCCTCGACGTACCGGCGCAGCAGCTCGAGCTTGTCCCCGGAGTGGTACTCCCGGGGCGCGCTGATCCGGTGGACCGTGATGCCGCGGCCGGGATCGCCCGTCCAGTGCCGCACGGTCGCGAAGCCCCCGCCGTCCCGCACGGCCGGGGCCGCCTTCTCGTCGAGCACGGCGGCGTCCACGACCGCGTCCACCCCGTGGGGGAAGAACTCGCGGATCCGCTCGGCGACGTCGTCCCCGCGGGCGACCACGTGGTCGGCCCCGAGGCTGTCGACGAGCTCGAGGTCCCCCTCCGCGGCGTCGGCCACGACGGTCAGGCCCTGGTGCTTGGCGAGCTCCACCACGTAGTTGCCGAGCACGCCGGCCGCGCCCGTCACGGCCAGGACCTGCTCGGGCTGCAGGTCCAGGACCTCGAGGATCTGCAGGGCGGTCAGCCCGTTCATCGGCAGGGTGGCGGCGGCGGCGAAGTCCGCGCCGGCGGGGATGCGGGCGATCGAGTCGTCGGGGGCCACCAGGTACTCGGCGTAGGCCCCGCCGCGCTCCCCGCGGGGCAGGGCGATCGCCATGACGGCGTCGCCGGGGTGCCAGACGCTGCCCTGGCCGGCCTCGTCGACGATGCCGGCGGCGTCCATGCCGGGGACGTACGGCGGCCGCAGCCCGCCCATCGGCTGACGGCCGGCGCGCAGCATCGTGTCCGTGGGGCTCACGGCCGCCGCCCTGACCCGGATCCGCACCTCCCCCGGACCCGGGTGCGGGTCCGGCACCTCGTGGACGGTGAGGACCTCCGGTCCTCCGAACTCCTCGACTCCCATGACCAGCATGTCCGTTCCAACCGGGCCGGCGGCCACCGCATTCCGGCCCCGTCCCGCCGCCGCTCCGACACGCACAAGTGGGGCGCGTCACATCGTTGCACCAGCACTGCCGGGCGGACCATCCTGGGGGCGAGCCCGACCGCACCACGAGGGACCTGCCATGACGACGACCGCCTTCATCACGCTTCCCGTCTCCGACCTGGAACGGTCCAAGCGGTTCTACACCGGTCTCGGCTGGTCCCTCCACCCGGTGTTCAGCGACGCCGGCGCCGTCCTGATCAGCGACACCGTCCACGTCATGGTCCTCAGCGAGGACCGCCACCACCACCTCGTGGGCCCGGAGCGCCCCGGCAGCGGGGCCGGCTCCTCCGTGGTCAGCGCCCTCGGCGTGGACCGCCCCGAGCAGGTCGACGCCATCGTCGACAAGGCCCTCGCCGCCGGGGCCACCGAGGTCGACGCCCAGGACTACGGGTTCCTGCGCTCGCGCTCGTTCCGGGACCCGGACGGCCACCTGTGGGAGATCCTGTGGGTGGAGCCGGCGACGACGCCGGACCGCCCGGCGCCGCGCTCGGCCGCCGCCCCGACGACCGGACCCGGATGCTGACCCGGGCGCGGGGCCCCGCACCCGGGTTCCGGCGGGACCCGTGGGAGCACCGCGACCGGACGAGGAGGAGATGGGCATGGCCGCACGACGAGTCGTCGTCCTGGGCGCCACCGGCACGATGGGCCGCCGCGTGACGGAGCAGCTGCGCTCCCGCGGCCACGAGGTGACCGGGGCAGCTCGCAGCACCGGCGTCGACGCCTGTGCCAGCACGGGGCTGCGTGCGGCCCTCGAGGGGGCCGACACGGTCGTCGACTGCCTCAACCGCCCGGCCCTGCGCCGGCGCCCGGCGGTCGGCTTCTTCACCGCCTCGGCCCGCAACGTCGCCGCGGCCGCCCGGGAGGCGCAGGTGGGCCACGTCGTGTGCCTGTCGATCGTCAACGCGGGCGACCCCGCGGTGTCCCGGGCCGTGGGCTACTACGCGGGCAAGGCCGCGCAGGCCGCCGCCTACGCGGCCTCGGGCCTGCCCGTGACGTTGGCCGCCACGACCCAGTGGTTCGAGCTCACGCGGCAGCTGCTGGACCAGTTGCGGATCGGCCGGGTCGCGGGGGTGCCGAGGATGCCCGTCCAGCCGGTGGCCGCCGTCTCCGCGGCGCGGTTCCTGTGCGACGTCGTCGAGGCCGGCCCGCTGGACCGGGTCCAGCTGGCCGGGCCGCAGGCCATGGACATGGCCGAGGCCTGCCGCCGGGTCGCGGCCGCCCTCGCGCCGGGCACCGTGGTCGTCCCCCTGCCGCAGCCCCTGCCCATCCTGCGGCACGGCGGGCTCCTGCCGCGGGGATCGGTCCGCAGGGACGACGTGACGCTGGAGCAGTGGCTGCAGGACGAGATGGCCCGCGTCGGCTCGGCGGGGGCGGGTCAGTAGGGTTGCTGGTCGGGGTCGATCTGGTCGATCCAGGCGAGGATCCCGCCCTGCAGGTGGGTGACGTCGCGGTGGCCGTGGCCGGTGAGCAGCCGCAGGGCGGTCTCGG